>JAMLIK010000001.1 GCA_023954195.1 Xanthobacteraceae bacterium | reverse complement strand
CCCCCCCGGGGGGGGGCCCCCCCGCTTCCATGAAGCTCGCCGGTCACGCATTCCTCGCCATCAACCCGCCGTCCACCGGGATCACCGCGCCGGTGAGGAACGAGGCGGCAGGCAGGCACAGGCTCAGCGTCATGTGCGCGACCTCCTCGGGATCGCCGTAACGATTGAGCGCGGTGCGGCGCTTGGCATAGATCGCCTTGTGTTCGGCTGAAATCCGGTCGGTCATGCCGGTGGTGATCGGCCCCGGACAGATGCAGTTGACGGTGATGCCCTCGCGGCCCAGTTCCACGGCGAGCGAACGCGTCAGCCCGGTGACGCCGGCTTTCGCCGCCGAATAGGGGCTGTGCAGCGCGGTCGCGCCCAGCGCTTCGGTGGAGGCGATGTTGACGATGCGCGGACACTTCGATTGGCGCAAATGTGGTAGCGCGGCGCGGATGACGCGCTGCTGCGCGGTGAGCAGCACCGCGACGGCGCGGTCCCACAGCGCGTCGTAATCTGGGCCGTCGATGGCGCTGACGGTCGAGATGCCGGCATTGTTGACCACGATATCGAGCCCGCCGAAATGCGTCGCGACCTCGGCGACGACATCGCGTACCGCCTGCGCGTCGGCAATGTCGAGCCGCCACGCGCGGGCGCTGCCGCCATCGGCAGCGATGGCGTCGGCCACCGCCTTCGCGCCGGCCTGGTCATAGTCCGTCACCGCGACGTTCGCGCCTTCGGCGGCGAACACCCGCGCGGTGGCGCGGCCCATGCCGCTCGCCGCGCCGGTGACGATGACGGTGAGGCTCTTAACCGAGCGGCTGAGCTGCTTGAAATCGGTCATCCCAATGCCCTTGATCCGTGCGTTCCGTTTGACAATGTCGGCCCGGCAGGCTTGCATCAACGCCGGCAAAGGTCAAACGCGCGGCAAGGGAGCAGGGCGCAGCCATGAACGAACTCGATTTCGGCGGCAAGCGCGTGCTGGTGGTCGGCGGCTCCAGCGGCATCGGCAACGGCATCGCGCAAGCCTATCGCGCCCACGGCGCGCGGGTTCAGGTCTGCGGGACGAAGGCGCGCGCGGCGGATTATCGCGGCGTCGAGGGCTCCGATCTCGACGGCCTCGCCTACGCGCCTCTCGACGTCGGCGATTCCCGCGCGGTCGATGCCTTCGCGCCGGATTTCGACGGCCTCGATATCGTGGTGCTGGCGCAGGGCGCGGTGATCTACAACCGTGGCGAATTCGCCATGGACGGCTTCCGCAAGGTGCTGGAAGTCAACCTGATGAGCCTGATGGCCTGCGCCGCGAAATTCCACGCCATGCTGAAGGCGAGCCGGGGCACGCTGATTATCGTCAGCTCGACGGCGGCGTTTCACGCCACCAAGGGCAACCCCGCCTACAACGCCTCGAAGACCGGCGCTTACGGATTGACGCGTACGCTGGCGCAGGCGTGGGCCGAGGACGGTATTCGCGTCAACGGCATCGCGCCGGGGCTGGTCGACACCAAGATGACCAAGGTCACCACCGATCACCCCAAGCGGCTGGCGGCGTCGGTCGCCCGCATTCCGCTGAAGCGGCTCGGCACGCCGCAGGACATGGCCGGCGCGGCGCTATTTCTCGCCTCGCCGCTGGCCGCCTACGTCACCGGCCACACCCTGGTGGTGGACGGCGGGCTGATTCTTTGAAAAGCGACCGGGTTCGGCTTTCACCTCCCGTGTCACGGGCGCGATGCAGCGTGAAACGCTGCGTCGCAGAACCGGGACCGTCGCAAACACTGTCGCTGGAGCGGCCCCGGTTTTTATTGGCCTGCCGGGCCACGACCGCGTCCGTTCCTCAATCCCCTTGCCCCGGCTTCGGCGAGAAGAACTGGTCGAACTTGTCCTTGACGCCGTCGAAGTCCTTGGCGTCCGGCGGCGGCTCGCGCTTCTGGGTGATGTTGGGCCATTGCGGCGCGTATTCGGCGTTGAGTTGCAGCCAGCTTTCCAGCCCCGGCGTCGAGTCCGGCACGATCGCCTCGGCCGGACATTCCGGCTCGCAGACCCCGCAGTCGATGCATTCGTCCGGGTGAATCACCAGCATGTTCTCGCCTTCGTAGAAGCAGTCCACCGGACAGACTTCGACGCAGTCCATATACTTGCACTTGATACAGTTGTCGGTGACGACGAACGTCATCGGCGCGACTCCGTTTTCGGGTTGCTGTTCGGGAAGTGAGACACACGGCCGCTCTCACGCCGGCCGGACCGGCCCTGCGGCTGTGAATGACGTCGTGCTTAAACTACACGACCAGCGCGACGATGATGACGCCGAGCACGGTCCATACCAGCGAATTGACCAGCATCCGGATCAGGTCGCTGTATTCGGAGCGGGGCAGGCCGAGCGCCTCGCAGGCGATGTTACCCGGCAGCAGAAACGGCCATGCGAGTGCTGCGCCGATCGATGAGCCAGATGACATGGCATTCTCCTTCATCTTCATGACCGCAACCTAATCCCGCCCGCCGCTAAAAGCAATATTATAAATATATCTTTTAAGACATGGCAGCCAGGATCCGGCGGGTGGCGGCCGGCGGGCGCAGGGCAGCCATGAGCGGTCTTTCTTGCGCCGGCGAATCCGGTTCGGCCATGATGGCCGTCCGCCGCATCACCGGAGACCTTCATGAATCGCATCACCGGCCGTTCCGCCTTTCTGGCCTTGCTCAAGGACGAGGGCATTACCCACCTGTTCGGCAATCCCGGCACCACCGAACTGCCGATCATGCACGCGCTGAAGGACCACCCGGACCTGACTTACGTGATGGCGATGCAGGAAAGCCTCGTGGTCGCCATCGCGGACGGCTACAGCCGCGCGTCCGGGCGGCTGGTGGCCTGCAACGTTCACGTCGCGCCGGGGCTCGGCAACGCCATGGGCTCGCTTTACAACGCGCGGTTCACCGGTACGCCGATGATCCTCACCGCCGGCCAGCAGGAGCAGGGCCACGGCCTGATGGAGCCGCTGCTCTACGGCCCCTTGGTGCGGATGGCGGAGCCGCTGGTGAAATGGGCGGTCGAGGTGACGCGGCTGGAGGACCTGCCGCGGATCGTGCGGCGCGCCGCCAAGGTCGCGACCACGCCGCCGACCGGACCGGTGTTCATCTCGCTGCCGGGCGACATCCTCAACGCCGAGGCTGGCATCGATCTCGGGCGCTCGACGCGCCTGGACGCGCGGACGCGGCCGTCGGACGATGCGGTGCGGGGGCTGGCGCAACGGTTGCTCAAGGCCGAGCGGCCGGTGATTATCGTCGGCGACGAGATCGTGAAAAGCGACGCCTTGCGCGCGGCGGCGGATTTCGCAGCCGCGCTGGGCGCGCCGGTCTATCAGCAGTCGGCGCCCTATGGAGCGCACTTCCTGTCGGCGCATCCCTGCTTCATGGGGGCGCTGGCGCGGGTGCAGCCGCAGGTGCGCGAATTGCTGTCGGCCCATGATCTGGTCATCGTGCTGGGTGGCGATCCGCTGCGAATGTCGGTGCACAGCGAGATCGAGCCGCTGCCGGCGAACATGCCGCTGGTGCAGATCGGCCTGGTGGACTGGGACATCGCCAAGAATTTTCCCGCCGAGATCGCGCTGAAGGCTGACGTCGGCGAGACCTTGCGCGCGGTGACACCGGCGCTGGTCGAAGCCGGCGGCGCGGCTTTGGCCTCGCGCGCGAAAGCGAGCAGCGCGGCGCTGGCCGGGACGAACTGGACGGCGCGGCGCGCGCGACTGGTGACGGAGATCGCCGCGCGCGGCGACCGCACGCCGATCGATCCGGAATGGCTGGCGTTGCAGGTGGTCGATGCGATGCCGGCGAACGCTATCCTCGTTGACGAGGCGCTGACCTCGTCGCGCTACATGCCGGCGCTGCGCGCGCATTGCGACCGTTTTGGCTATCACGGTCTGGCCTCCGGCGGCATCGGCTGGGGCCTGCCGGCGTCGGTCGGCGTCAGCCTGGCGCAGCCCGCTCGGCCGGTGGTGTGCTTCTCCGGCGACGGCAGCGCGATGTATTCGATTCAGGCGCTATGGACCGCGGCGCGCCACAAGCTGCCGCTCAACGTGGTGATCGTCAACAATGGCGGCTACCGCATCATCAAGCAGCGGCTGTTGGCGTTCCACAAGGACGACAACTACATCGGCATGGATTTCGCCGATCCGCCGGTGGATTTCGTCGGCCTCGCGCGGTCGCTCGGCGCCGAAGCCTTGCGCATCGACGATCCGCGCGCGTTGAAGCCGCAACTCACCGACGCCTTCGCGCGCCCCGGCACCAAGCTGATCGAGGTGATGGTCGACGGCGCGGTGTGAGGTCCGTGTCCCGGACGCGACGCAGCACGTCGTGATGCGCCGCAGAGTCGGGACCGTATCAAAGGCACCGTCCGCGACGGTCCCGGATCAGCGAAGCGGCAGGTTGCTTGCGCTCGCGCGGCATCGCATCCGGGACATGGGGAGGTGGTAATCCTACCTCCGCCCGAACAGCTTCTCGATGTCCGCCAGCTTGAGTTCGACATAAGTCGGCCGCCCGTGGTTGCACTGGCCGGAGTTCGGCGTCGATTCCATCTCGCGCAACAGCGCGTTCATTTCCTCCGGCTTGAGGATGCGCCCCGATCGCACCGAGCCGTGGCAGGCCATGGTTGCGGCGACGTGCAACAGCCGCCGTTCCAGCGGCAGCGCTTCGTCCCATTCCGCCATGTGTTCGGCGAGGTCGCGCAGCAGCGCCGCCGCGTTGGTCTTGCCGAGCAGCGCCGGCGTCTCGCGCACCGCCACCGCGCCGGGACCGAACGATTCGATGGCGAGGCCGAAGCGGCCGAGTTCGTCGGCGCGCGCGATCAGCTTTTCCACCGTGGCCTCGTCGAGTTCGACGATCTCCGGGATCAGCAGCATCTGCCGCTGCACGCCGCTTGCAGCGAGCGATGCCTTCAGCCGCTCGTAGACGATGCGCTCATGCGCGGCATGCTGATCCACCACGACGAGGCCGTCGCGGGTCTGGGCCACGATATAGTTCTCGTGGATTTGCGTGCGCGCCGCGCCGAGCGGGCGGTCGAGCAGGTCGGGCGCGGGCTGCGCGGTTTCGAACCGAACGTCGGCGGAGGGCGCGCCGACGTCGAACGCGGCTTGTGTGCGCTCGTCAAATCCCGGCGCGCGATCATAGGCGAAGGCGGGCGAGGCCGGCGAGCGCCGCCAGTCCCAGTTCGCCGGGCGCGGGGCGAACGCCGGCCGGAACGACGACAACACCGCGCCGTCGCTGTTTGCCGCCGTGCGCTGGCCCTCGCGGGCGAGACCGTCCTTGAGCGCATGCACGATCAGCGCCCGCACAAGGCCGGCGTTGCGGAAGCGCACCTCGGTCTTGGCCGGATGCACGTTGGCGTCGACCTCGCGCGGATCGAGCGTGACGAACAGCGCCAGCACCGGGTGGCGGTCGCGCGGCAGATAATCGGCGTAAGCCGCGCGCACCGCGCCGACGATCAGCTTGTCGCGGACCGGGCGGCCGTTAACAAACAGGTATTGCCCGAGCGCGTTGGCGCGGGTCAGCGACGGCGTCGCGGCATAGCCCTCGACCCGGACGCCCTCGCGCTCGCTGGCGACGGGAATGGCGGCGGCGCGAAAATCCGCGCCGAGAATGTCGCCGAGCCGCGTCAACTGCCCCGGCGCGCCGGGCAGCGCGGCGGCCCATGTCACGGGCGCGCGTTCCTCGCCGGCCAGCGTGAAGGCGACGTCAGGCCGCGCCATGGCGAGGCGCCGCACCGCCTCGCGGATCGCCTCCGCCTCGGTGCGGTCGGTCTTGAGGAATTTCAGCCGCGCCGGCGTCGCGAAAAACAGGTCGCCGACCTCGACGCGGGTGCCTTGCGTCAGCGCGGCGGGGACGATCGGCGATTTCGCGCCGCCCTCGACGTTCATGCTCCAGGCATGCGGCTCGCCGGCGTGCCGCGTGGTAATCGCGAGCCGCGCCACCGCGCCGATCGAGGGCAGCGCTTCGCCGCGAAAACCCAGCGTCCGGATGCGCAGCAGATCCTCGTCGTCGAGCTTGGAGGTGGCGTGGCGGTCGACCGCGAGCGCCAGGTCGGCGCGGGCCATGCCGCCGCCGTTATCGGTGACGCCGATGCGCCGCCGCCCGCCGCCATCGGTGAAGACGTCGATCCGGGTCGCGCCGGCGTCGAGCGCGTTCTCCACCAGTTCCTTCACCACGCTGGCCGGCCGCTCCACCACCTCGCCGGCGGCGATGCGGTTGACGATGGCTTCGGGCAGTTGGCGGACGGGCATCGCGGCAGTGACTCGATTCGGGAGAGCGGCCAGTTTAGGCGTTCGCCGCCGCGATTGCATGGGGCGAGGGCGGATTGTCCCGGAGTAATTATATTGGTCGTCCCCGCGCAGGCGGGACCCATAACCCCTGGCCTTGGTTGTTATCATGGGTGTAGCAACAGGCGCTTTTCGTCTCGCTGCTGCCGCGGCGTATGGGTCCCCGCCTGCGCGGGGACGACCAACTGAATCTATTCCTCATACCTCGTTCGCCCGCGCTTCGCCTTGACATCGGCGCGGCGCTTCTTGCCGTCGAGCCGGCGCAGCTTGGAGCCGAGCGTCGGTTTGGTGGCGCGGCGCGGCGTCGGCCGGACCGCAGCCTCGCGCAGCATCGCCACCAGCCGGTCGATGGCGTCAGCGCGGTTGCGCTCCTGGGTGCGGAAGCGCTGGGCGTGAATGACGATGACGCCGTCCTTGGTCATGCGCTGCCCCGCGATGCGGACGAGTCGCGCGCGGGTGTCGTCCGGGAGCGTCAGCCGGTTGGTGTCGAAGCGCAGTTGCGCGGCGGTGGCGAGCTTGTTGACATTCTGCCCGCCCGGCCCCGAGGCGCGGACGAAGCCGATCTCGATATCGTCCTCATGGAGCGTGATGTCGCGCGTGATCCGCAGCATGGGGGCACCGGTGAATGAAAGTCGTTGTGGGACACCATGCGGCGGCATGGCCGTCAACGCCATAGTGAGTGTCGGAAGGACGACGGCGTTCAATCGATGAATGGAGGGCCGTGGGAACACCGTCGGTCAAGGCTGCTTTCCGGTGTCGATCTCGCGCTCAAGCCGTTCTCGCAGCGTGGCGATCACGCGGTGCGCCGTCCTGATTTCTTCAAGGGAAAGGTCCGCCGCCAACGCTTTCACCTTGGGATTGTATGCGTTGATCGCGGCTTCGTAGGCGCGGCGGCCCTTGTCGGTCAGCACCACCAGATGTGCCCGGCGATGGTGCGGGTTGGGCCGGAACTCGACCAGCCCTTCCTTGTGCAGGTCGTTGACGATGCGCTGCACGTTTTGCCGGTTCGCACCAAGATCGCGGGCGATCCACGCCACCGGCTGTGATCGCTCCGAGAGTACGATGGCACCGAGAATCTGCCATCGGGCGCTAGTCAGCCCGAACGGGGCGACGAGCTTGTCGCCCCAGGTGAGCGTCAGGTTGTTCGCCCGAAACATCGTCAGAATCAGGTCGGTCAAAGCCTCGCCCTTCGACGTCGAGTCTATCTCATCCATTTGTCACCATAAATTTATATTGACACTATAGTGTCAATTATATATTTGTGTCGCACCGATTTGACATGATGATGACAATGTAGCTCATAGGGAGCGCGCCATGCCACGTATTATTCACCCGGTCGCCGGTCTGATTGCTATTCTGACGATCGCAACCTTCTGGCTATCGACGACGATTTCTGAGTTGTTCCTCTCCGAAACTGCCATTGCGGCCGTCAAGATCGCTATTCCATGGGGTTTCCTCGTGCTGATTCCGGCGCTGGCCGCGACCGGTGGAACGGGATTTGCGTTGGCTAAGGGACGGCGGGCCGGATTGGTCGGTGCAAAAATCAAGCGTATGCCGC
Source organism: Xanthobacteraceae bacterium (assembly GCA_023954195.1). GTDB lineage: Bacteria > Pseudomonadota > Alphaproteobacteria > Rhizobiales > Xanthobacteraceae > 62-47. The sequence continues at coordinate 1,703,887 of JAMLIK010000001.1, read as the reverse complement.
TGATCGCCATCAACGGCGTTCTGGTTCTTATTCCAGCCGCGCTGTTCCTTGCCTTCAAGGCCAGAGCCGGTGCGTTCGATACCGTTTTCTACGCGGTGCAGGCGCTCGAACTGGTCGCGGGCGCGGCGAATCTCACTCTGCTGGGGCTCAATATGCGTGATGGCTTGAAAATGAAGGGTAGGCTACGTGCCCGGAAGGCATGAACGTGACGGCGTTCAGGTTGCTTCCGGGCCGGGGCGGGGGACGCTTCGCTCAATCCGCCTTCGGCGCGGTCGCCGCGGCGGGTCGGGCCGCGGCCTGTTGCGGGCGGCCGACCACCACGGTAATCAGGCCCTTGCCCCACAGCCGCTTGGCGACGCGCCTGGCGTCGTCCAGCGTCACCGCATCGACCATGGCGTTGCGTTTCTCGATATAGTCGATGCCGAGCTTGTCGAGCTGGAATTGCAGCAGCGCGGAGGCGAGTTTCACCGAGGTGTCGAGCGCCAGCATCTGCGAGCCCTTGAGATAGGATTTGGCCTCGTCGAGTTCCTGTTGCGTCGGGCCACCGTCGGCCATCCGCTTGACCTCGGCCTTGATGGTGTCGACGGTCTCGTTGGCGCGGTCGGCGCGGGTCGCGGTGTTGCCGAGGAACAGCGCCGAGTGCCGCATCCATGACAGGTATTGCACCACGGAATAGGCCAGGCCGCGCTTCTCGCGCACCTCGTGATAGAGCCGCGACGACAGCCCGCCGCCGCCGAGAATGTGGCTGACGATGTAGCCGGCCATGAAATCGGGATCGTCGCGCTTGATGCCGGGGCCGCCGAACATCACCACGGTCTGCGGCACGTCGAGCGGGATGAAATAGCTTTGCGGCGGGCTTGACGCCGTCACGTCGGCAACCGGCGTGAGATCGCCTTTCGCCGGCAGCGCGCCGAAAGTGTCGTCGAGCAGTTTCGACAGCGACGCCGCATCGATGTCGCCGACTACCGCGATCGTCAGGTGGTCCTTCGCCACCACGCGGCGGGTGTAGTCACGCAGGTCGTCGGCGGTGATGGTAGGGACACTCTCCAAGGTGCCGCTGGTCGGCCGCCCGTAAGGGTGATTCCCGAACGCCGCCGCCATGAACTTGTGGCCCGCCAGCGAACCGGGATCGCTGGTCTCCCGTCGCAGCCCGGACATGATCTGCGCCCGAATCCGCTCGATGTCGGCGGCCTCGAAACGCGGCGCGGTCAGCGCCAGCCGCAGCAGCGAGAACGCCTCATTGCGGTCGTCCTTCAGCATGCGCAGCGAACCGCGCAGTTCGTCGCGCGTAGCGTTGAAGGAGAGGTCGATGGCGCGGCGGTCGAGCCGCTCGTGGAAGGCGCTGGAATCGAGATCGCCGGCGCCTTCGTCGAGCGTGCTGGCGACCAGCGTGGCGACGCCGGGCTTTCCGGCCGGGTCCTGGCTGGCGCCGCCGGCGAAGGCGTACTGCATGGCGATCACCGGCACCGTGGCGTCCTGCACGAACCACGCCGAGATGCCGCCCGGCGTCACCAGGTGCTGGATCTTCGCGGTGGCCTGCGCCGGCAGCACGGCGGTGATCGCCAGCATCAGGCCGCCGACGGCCGTGGCGGCGACGCGCGCAATCGCGATCATGAGCGTTTCTCCTTGCCGGGATGGCCCTTGTCGCCGGTGGAATCCTGACCGCTACTGGCGGATTCCTTCGGCGTGGTGTCCTTGACCAGATAGCCGGTGACGGAGCGATTGGGGATGAGCCAGGTTCGCGCCGCCTCGCGCACCTCATCGGCGGTGACCGCGCGGATCTGATCCGGCCAGTGTCGGACGTCGCTGACGGTGAGGCCGACGGCGAGCGCCGCGCCATACCAGCGCGCCAGCGCCGCCTGGCTGTCCTGGGCGTAGATCGCCTGCGCCACGAGCTGGGTCTTGGCGCGTTCGAGTTCCTCAGCCGGAACGGTGTCGCGCTTGAGTTTGGCGATCACCTCGTTGATGGCTTTCTCGACCGTGGCGAAATCCACACCGGGCTTCGGCGCCGCCGCCACCATGAACTGGGTCGGATCGATGGCGGTGCTCTGGACGCCGGCATTGGCGCTGACCGCGAGCGGCTGATCGACCACCAGCGCGCGATAGAGATAGGAATTGCTGCCGGAGCCCAGCAACTGGGCCAGCACTTCCAGCGCCGCGCTCTGCTTCTGCGCGGTGACCGCCGAGGGCACCAGATAATAACGCCGCAACACCGGCTGTTCGACGCGCGGATCGGCCAGCGTCACGGTGCGCGGCGCGGCCGGCACAGGCTCCTGCGGCCGGACGCGCTTGGCCGGAATCGAGGGTTGCGCCGGAATCGGGCCGAAGGTGCGCTCGGCGAGCTTGCGCACGTCGGCCGCCTCGACGTCGCCGGCGATCACCAGCGTCGCGTTGTTGGGCGCGTAGAAGCGATGGTAGAACGCCAGCGCGTCCTCGCGGTTGAGCTTCTCGATCTCATGATGCCAGCCGATGATCGGGCGGCCATAGGGATGGTTGAGATAGAGCGCGGCCATGATCTGTTCGGACAGCCGCGCGTCGGGATTGTTGGCGACCCGCATGTTGTATTCCTCAAGCACGACGTCGCGCTCGGGCAGGACGTTCTCGTCCTTCAGCACCAGGCCGGTCATGCGGTCGGCCTCGAATTCCATCATGCGGCCAAGTTGGTCGCGCGGCACGCGCTGGAAATAGCCGGTGTAGTCGGTCGAGGTGAAGGCGTTCTCGTTGCCGCCGACCTTGAGCACGGTCTGCGAGAATTCGCCGGCCGGATGTTTCGCGGTGCCCTTGAACATCAGGTGTTCGAGGAAATGCGCCAGCCCCGACTTGCCCGGCGTCTCGTCGGCGGAGCCGACCTTGTACCAGATCATCTGGGTGACGACCGGCGTGCGGTGATCGGGGATCACCACCACTTGCAGCCCGTTGTCGAGCGTGAAGGTGGTCGGCGGCGGAGAGGCGTCGGTCTGGGCGATGACGGCGCCAGGGGCGACCAGCGTCAGCAGCATGGCCGCCGCGGCGAGACATTGCGCGGCGCGGGGGAGCATGGGGATCATGAGGGGTGCCGGTTGCGATGAAGCGTCATGGGAGGCGGCCTGTCCTTTGGCGAGAGCTGAAGCATCGTCCCGAAAAGCGGGAACTGGTTCTCGGATGAGATCATGCTCGATCAAAAAAAGGGAGCAAGCATCTCCGGGCCAAGTGAACAATAAAGTGAATAACAGTTCGCGTGAGGAAAGCCCGTTAAATTAAAGTCATATTGGATCACAATCGCGCAGCCATGGTTCGATTCGAACACGGGCTTCCCGTTGCGACGGTCCGCGCCGCGACTGTCGAGACTCAAACGACTATTGGCGGGACCAATGGCGGATCGACGATTCCGGCGCGGCCGAGGTTCAAGCTCGTCCACCGCGACGAAGCCATGCGGCGGGCTTTCGTCCCGTCGCCGGCAGCATTGCCATCAAGGTCGCGCTTATTTGACTTCCTTGCCGGTCTGGATGTCGTAGACGCCCTGTTGCGCCAGCGGCTGCTTGGGGCCGGTGCCATAGGCGAAATTCGGCGACGGCGTCTGGTAGCCCGGCGGCGGCTGGGTCAATTGCTCGCGCTCCGGTTCGCCGGTGAACGGCGCGCTTTGGGTTTTGGAGCCGCCGAACATGGTGTCGAGCAGGGTCCCCTTGTAGCCGAGCTGCGACGGCATCAGAACCGGATTCGAGGTGACGCCCGGCTGGAGCGGCTCGGTGGCCGCGACGTGCTTGGTGGTGCCGACGGCGAGTTCCTTCGGCGTCAGCGGACGCGCGCCCTCGGCGCCCATCACGCGCTTCTTCTCGGCGGCGCGAATGCGCTTTCGCTCGGCGGCGTCGACATCCTTCGGCCAATTCGCGGGGGTCGCCGCTGCGGCGGACTGCGGCGGCGGCAGATCGATCTTGGGCGGGATCACCAGCGGCGACCGCTCGCGATATTCGATGCCGGATTCGGTGCCGTTGGTGGCGCCGATGCCGCTCATGATATTCCGGATAATTTTTTCCTCGAAGGTCGAATCATCGTCGTCGGAGTCCTGCGCGTGGGCGATGTGGCCGCCGAGCACCAGACCGACGCCAAGCGTGGCCACGCCGATCCGGACGGCGCGAGACAAGCGGGTCGGCGCGATCGTTCCCCGGAAGGGATTGAGCATGGTCGGGCGGCTGGTTCCGGCTTTGCGCATCACGAGGATCCTGTTCAAATCTGCTTCAATCGGGCCGGTCGCGCTCCGCACCGCTTCCGGATGCGGCGTCCGCAAGCGTCCTGACCGGCAAAGTCAGCTTTGTGCATTCCAACAGCATATCGGCCGGGATCAGGGCGCTTTTACGGCGTCGGGCCCGCGGAAGGAGTCATACAGCAGCAGCGCCACGCCGACAACGATGGCCGCGTCGGCAATGTTAAATACATACCAATTAAAGGTTTTTTCGCCCCATCGGAAATGGAGCAGGGCGAAATCGACCACCGCGCCATAAGCTGCGCGGTCGATGGCGTTGCCGATCGCTCCGCCGATAATCAGGCCGAGGCCGATAGTCGCGGGCCGGGTTTTCGACCGCGCCATCCAGATCGCCAACGCGATCACGGCGACGACCTTGAAGCCCAGCAGCATCGCCGCCCCCCAGGGGCCGTCCTGCTGGAACCAGCCATAACTGATGCCGGTGTTCCAGGTCAGCACCAGATCGAGAAACGGCGTCACCGCCACCGCGCCGCGATGGCCGAGGTCGAACACGAACAGGAGCCACAGCTTGCTGGCCTGATCGAGGAGCAGCGCGACCGTGGCCGCGACGATGCCGGCGCGAAGCGGGGTCATCGGCCGGCCGCCCGGCATTTGACGTGTGCGACCGCGCTCGCTCCAACACGCCGCGTCGTCCCCGCCAACGGGTCGGCGCAAAGCGCCGCCCGATGACAGGCTCCGGCGGGGACCCATACTCCGTGTCGCTGATATTTGGCTGCGGCGGTCAATCGATTTGAATCTCGCACTTAAAACTGATGCCAGGGGTTATGGGTCCCCGCCTTCGCGGGGACGACGAAAGATAAAGATAGGGGGACGACGAAACGCAGGTTACGCCGTCACCCCCAGCGCCTTCCATTCCCTCAGGGCTTGGGCGTCGCGCGGGGTGACGTCGGGATAGTCCTTGTCGTCGCCGACTTCTTGCGAAATCTTCCACGAGCGCGCGCATTTGGCGCCGGCGGCCTTCTCCACCACCACGGCGACGCCGGGCGCGTCGCTAAGACGGAACGCGTCCGCCGGGGCGTCGCCCTCGCGCACCTCGGAGTTCGAGGTGATGCAGACTTCCGCGAGATCGACGTCGAACAGCGTGGCGAGCAATTCGCGACTTGAGACATAGACGATCGGCGAGGCCTCCAGCGACGAACCGATCCGCTTGGCCGCGCGCTCAAGTTCGAGCGCGCCGGTGACGACGCGGCGGACCTTGCGGATGCTGTCCCACTTCGCGGCGAGGCCGGCGTCCCGATATTGCTGCAAGCCGTCGGGAAACAGCGTGAGGTGAACCGACGGCTCCGCGTCCGGCTTGTAAAGCCGCCATGCTTCCTCGGCGGTGAACGACAGTGCCGGCGCCAGCCACTTCAGGATCGCGTCGCACAGGATATCGATCGCGGTCAGCGCCGCCTTGCGGGTTTGCGACGACGGCGGATCGCAATACAGCGCGTCCTTGCGGATATCGAAATAGAACGCCGACAGTTCGGAATTCATGAAGGCGGCGAGCGTGGCGATCACCGTCTTGTAGTCGAACGCCGCGTAAGCCTTGCGCACCACGTCGTCGGTTTCCGCGAGTTCGTGCAGCATCAGCCGCTCAAGCTCGGGCATGTCGGCGGGCGCCACCGCGTCGGCGCGGTGGAAGTGGTGCAGGGTGCCCAGCATCCAGCGGATGGTATTGCGCAGCTTGCGATAGGTCTCGATGGTGTTTTTGAGGATTTCCGGGCCGATGCGCTGATCGTCGGCGTAGTCGGTGGCGCACACCCACAGCCGCAGGATGTCGGCGCCGGATTGCGCGATCACCTTCTGCGGCTCGACGGTGTTGCCGAGCGACTTCGACATCTTGCGGCCGTTCTCATCGAGCGTGAAGCCGTGCGTCAGCACCACGTCGTAGGGCGCGCGGCCGCGCGTGCCGCAGCTTTCCAGCAGCGAGGAATGGAACCAGCCGCGATGCTGGTCGGAGCCTTCGAGATACATCACGGAGTCGCGGCCGCCGTCGATCTTGCGCTTGATGCCTTTGAGGCCGGGGAAATGAACCGGGTCCTCCAGCACGAAGGCATGCGTCGAGCCGGAGTCGAACCAGACGTCGAGAATGTCGTCGACCTTTTGCCAGTCCTCGGCGGCGCGCGAGCCGAGGAAGCGCTCGCGCGCGCCCTCCATGTACCAGGCGTCGGCGCCTTCCTTCTCGAACGCCGCGCCGATCCGCGCGTTGACGGCGTCGTCGATCAGCACCTCGGCCGAGCCGTCGTTCTTTTCGCGCACGAACACCGCGATCGGCACGCCCCAGGCGCGCTGCCGCGAGATCACCCAGTCGGGACGGCCGGCGATCATGCCGGTGATGCGATTCTGCCCCTGCGGCGGCACCCATTGCGTGACGCGGATGGCTTGCAGCGCGCGGGCGCGCAGGGTGTCGCCGGATTTCGCCTTGCCGTCATCCGCGATATCCCTGTCCATCGCGATGAACCATTGCGGCGTATTGCGAAAAATCACCGGCTTCTTCGAGCGCCATGAGTGCGGATACTGGTGTTTCAACCGGCCGCGCGCCAGCAGCAGGCCGCGCGCGACCAGTTCCTTGATGACCGCCTCGTTGGCGTCGCCCTTCTCGCCCTTGTCGGTGAGCACGCGCTTGCCGGTGAAGCCGGGCGCCTGCGCGGTGAGCGCGCCGTTCTCGTCGACGGTGTAGGGGATCGCGGTCGAGATGCCGCGGGCGTCGAGATCGCGCGCGCTCGCGGTCCAGATGTCAAAATCCTCGCGGCCGTGGCCGGGCGCGGTGTGGACGAAGCCGGTGCCGGTGTCGTCGGTGACGTGATCGCCGTCGAGCAGTGGCACGGTGAATAGATAGCCGCCGTCGAGTCCCTTGAGCGGATGCGCGCACTCGATTGTGTCCATGGCATCGGCGGGCACGTCGCGGACTTTCTCGTAAGCGGTGACGCGCGCCTGCTTGAACACGTCGGCCGCCAATTTGTCGGCGAGGATTAGCAGGTCGCCGGTCTTGGTCCAGTTGTCGGCCGGCGCGTCGGTGACCTTGTAGAGGCCGTAGCCGATCTTCGACGAGAAGCTGATGGCGCGGTTGCCGGGCAGCGTCCACGGCGTGGTGGTCCAGATCACCACGCTGGCGTCGGCCAGCGCCCCGTGCGCCGGCGAGGTGACCGGAAACTTCACCCACACCGTGTCCGAGGTGTGGTCCTCGTATTCGACCTCGGCCTCGGCCAGCGCGGTCTTTTCCACCACGCTCCACATCACCGGCTTGGAACCGCGGTAGAGCGTGCCGTTGGCGGCGAACTTCATCAATTCGCGCGCGATCTGCGCCTCGGCAAAGTAATCCATGGTGGCGTAGCGGCCATCCCAGTCGCCGATGACGCCGAGCCGCTTGAACTCCTCGCGCTGGATGTCGAGCCATTTGTTGGCGTAGGCGCGGCATTCCTTGCGGAACGCCACCATCGCGGCCGGATCGCGGAAATTCGGCTTGGCCTTGCCCTTGGCGCGGTAGTTTTCCTCCTCGATCTTCCATTCGATCGGCAGGCCGTGGCAGTCCCAGCCCGGCACGTAGTTGGAGTCGTGGCCGAGCATCTGCTGGCTCTTGGTCACCACGTCCTTGAGGATCTTGTTGAGCGCGTGGCCGATGTGGATGTTGCCGTTGGCATAGGGCGGGCCGTCATGCAGCACGAACTTCGCGCGGCCCTTCGCGCTCTCGCGCAGTTTCCCGTAGAGGTCGATCTCGTTCCAGCGCCTGAGGATGTCAGGCTCGCGCTGCGGCAGGCCGGCGCGCATCGGAAATTCCGTCTGCGGCAGGAAAAGGGTTTTGGAATAGTCGGGCGCGTCGGATTTGGGCTTTTCGGTCATGGCGGGGTCAATAGCGCGTTTTGGTCGGGAGGGGAAAGCGGGTTTCTCGCTCTCGCGGGCGGACAGCCGAAAAGGTCAATCCAGCCGTCCGAATTTCGGGAATGCGTCCGGCGCGGCGGCCAGTGCGGCGCGCGCCTTGGCGCTGTCATCGTCCATCTGGCGGATCAGCGCGTCGAGGCCGTCGAACTTCAACTCGTCGCGGATATAGGCGATGAAGGCGACGTCCAGCGTCTCGCCGTAAAGGATGTCCTTGAAGTCGAACAGGAAGATTTCCAGCAGCGGCGCGCCGTTGTCGAACATCGGGCGGCGGCCGAAGCTGGCGACGCCGTCGATGCGGCGCTCGCCCCGGCCGACGCGGACCGCATAGATGCCATGGCGCAGGCCGCATTGCGGGTCGAGCCGGATGTTGGCGGTCGGAAAACCGAGGTCGCGCCCGCGCTTCGCGCCGTGGACCACTTCGCCGGTGACGAACCACGGACCGTCGAGCATGGCGGTGGCGTCCGCGATCTGGCCTTCGGCCAGCGCCATGCGGATGGCGGTGGAGGACACCGGCCGCTCGTCGATATCGATATGCGGCTGGACGTGGACCTCGATGCCGAGCCTGGACGCTTCGCTTTGCAACAGCGCCGCCGAGCCGACCCGGCCCTTGCCGAAATGGAAATCGTAACCGATCGAAATCCCGCTGATGCCGAGCCGGCCGATCAACTCGTTGCGGATGAAGTCCTGCGCGCTGGTGCCGGCGCGCTCGGCGTTGAAGGTCATCACCACCGCGCCGTCGAGGCCGGCGCCGGCCAGCAGCCGGAGCTTGCCGCGCTCGTCGGTGAGGCGGAATTGCGGGGTGTGCGGGCTGAAGAAGCTGCGCGGGTGCGGCTCGAAAGTCACCGCCAGCGCCGGGCGGCCGAGCCGCTTCGCCATCGCGGTGGCGGCCGCGATCACGGCGCGGTGGCCGCGATGCACCCCGTCGAAATTGCCCATGGCGACCACCGCCCCTCTCGGAATGGCGGTCGCCGGCGTCTGGTCGCGGATGATGGAAAAGCTGGAAGACATTGATGAATTCGTGGTTTGGCCGGGATTGCCGCTGGAAGTGACGTCTCGCGGGCCGGGAAGTCAAGCCGGTGTCTTGGGGCCGGCGCCCGGATCGTCTGCGGCATGTGCTTTTCGGAACCGGCGGTTCGGGGCCGCGATGGCCTACCAGCGCAGTTCCCTTGTCAGGGCCAGCGGCGGGTGCCCGAACAACTGCTTGACCGTGGCCGCATCCAGCGCATCGACGCCCTGAAATTCGCCGGCATGGATGCCGCGGGTGACGAACAGGCAATTGATCCCGAAATCGTGGGCGCCGGCGAGGTCGGTGCGGACCGAATCCCCGATCGCCAGCACCCGGCGGGGCGAGATCCCGGCTGTGCGGCGCGCCGCCGCGAGCGCCATGGCGCGCTCGTAGATCGGGCGATGCGGCTTGCCGTAGAAGATCACCTCGCCGCCCAATTCGCGATACAGTTCGGCGATCGCGCCGGCGCAGTAGATCAGCCGGTCGCCGCGCTCCACCACGATGTCGGGGTTGGCGCAGATCAGCGGCAGGTTTCGCGTCCGCGCCTGCTCCATCATGGCGCGATAGTCTTCCGGCGTTTCGGTTTCGTCATCGAACGGGCCGGTGCAGACGATATAATCGGCGCGCTCGATCGGCGCGAACGCGGCCTCCAGCCCGCGATAGATCGAGTTGTCCCGCTCCGGCCCGAGCCAGAACATGGACTTGCCGGGATGCTCGGCCACGAACAGGCGGGTCAGGTCGCCGGAACTGACGATGGCGTCGTAGGTTTCGTCGGCGACGCCGAGCTTGCGCAATTGCCGCTGCACCGAATCCGCGGGGCGCGGCGCGTTGGTGATTAGCACCACGGTGCCGCCGCGCCGGCGGAAGGTGCGGAGGGCCTCGCAGGCTTCGGGAAAGGCCACCAGCCCGTTGTGGACCACGCCCCAGATGTCGCTGAGCAGCACGTCGACATTGGCGGTGAGGTCACGCAGGTTTTCGACGAAGCGCAGGGTGGTCATCGATCGTACCGCCGCGAGGGGTCAATGGGGGCGCACGGCCCGCCGCGCCAGAGCGGCGTTGCCGCGCGACGGATCGATCCGTCGGGGTTCGATGGTCTGAGCAGCAACGAGGGCCTCCTGCTTCGATGGGTCCGGCGCGGCTGTCGCGTGGGTATGGCCCTGGGGGACGGGCGTCGTCTCGGGCCGCAGCGGTTTGGGAGCCGCGAAAAGGAAACCTTGCCCGAACCGCACATTGTAGTCCAGCAGATCGACGACGGCGCGCTCGCCCTCGATGCGCTCGGCGATCAGGTCGATGCCGAAGCGTCCGAGCAGGTCCGAGAGGTCGGCGGCGTGGATGTCGGCGGCCGCCGCATGCTTCTGGTCGAGCAGCAGCGCCGCCGACACCTTGATGAAACGCACGCCGCGGTCGGCCAGTTCGCGCGGCTCGATGCGCAGGCTTTCGACATGGTCGATCGAGAAGCGATAGCCGCGTTGCGCCAGCGCCGCCAGATGTTCGCGCTCCACCGCGCCGAGGCGCTCGAACGCGCTCTGCCGGAATTCGAGAATGAAAGACGCCGCATTGGCGCGGTTGGCGTCGAGAAAGTCCAGGCATTGCGCGAAACTGGACGGGTCGGCGAGCGTCGCCGGCGCGATATTGCAGAACACGCCGACGTCCTTGTTGCGGGTCGTCAGCCTGCGCAGCACCTGGACGCTGCGCAGGATCACGCCGTGGTCGATGCGGCCGATCAGCCCGGCGGCCTCGGCGGGGGCGATGAAATCCTCGGCGGCGATGACGTTGTCGCCGTCGTCGCGCAGCCGGGTCACCGCTTCGTAGAAGCGCACCTTGCGCTGGGGCAGCGTGACGATGGGTTGCAGATAGATATCGACGCGGTTGGCGTCGATCGCGGCCCGGACGGCGTCGATCAGCGCCGCGTCGTTGCGCGGTTGCGGCGCGTCGATGTCGAGATAGTCGTCGTCGGCGACGACGGCGCGCGCATCGGCCACGATCGCCGGGCGCGCGGTCGGTCGGGCCAGGGCGGGTGGCGGCGGCGCCTGAAACGGCGGCGCGGCCTCCGGCATGGCGGCCGCGATCAGGCCGTCGGCGATCTGGTCATCATGCGCCGCGACCGCTTCCGCCAACTGGCTGACCAGCCCGCCGAGTTCGCTGATTTCGTCGTGCATCGCGTTGAGGCGATCCTGTGACGCCGAGGTGGCGGCCGTCATCCGGCCTTCGATCGCGCTCAGCCGGCGTCCGAACTCGCCGACCTGCCGGGCCAGATCCGCGGTGCCCTGGGACAGGTCCGCGATCTGGCTTGCGATTTTCGGTCGGGCGGCGAGCCGCATCGACACCGCGCCGTAGAGGGTCATGAAAATCAGCGCGACGAGCGCGACGAGAGCGGATTGCGGACCGTCGATCCCGGCGACGGCGTGAAGGACCAGGCCGAGCGACGCGGCGATCAGCGCCATGCAGATGCCGACGAAAATCGTGGATGCCCGAATCATGCTCCGCGTGTCTTTCCCGGCGCGCCTCCGGCCGTGGCTCCGCGCCCGGACCCGATCACCGGGCCAAGGCTACTCGTATCCTTAGACCTGATTCGAGCGGGCGTCTTGCGGGTGATTCGGAACCCGTCATCTCTCCACAACGCAGTTGGAAGGCGGCGGCCGCCGGATTGGGGCGGCCGGCAAAAGCTGATCGGGTCCCGCCGAGGCGCCGCCCCGGCGGGATCCGGGAGCCCGGTCAGGCGACGGCGCGGATGATCTTGCCGACCTTCTCGATGATCTCGCCGACCTCGGCCTCGCTGACGATCAAGGGCGGGGTCAGCGCGATGGTGTCGCCGGCGACGCGGACCATGATGTCGTGGTCGTGGAAGCCGTTTTGCAGGGCTTCGAAGCCGCGCTTGCCCGGCCCGTCCTTGTTCGGCGACAGCTCGATGCCGGCGGTGATGCCGACGGTGCGGATGTCGACCACGTTCGGCTCGTCGCGCAGGCTCATCACCGCGTCGGCGAATTTCGGCTCGAGCGCGTGGGCGCGCTCGAACAGTTTTTCGTCGCGGTAGATGTCCAGCGTGGCGAGGCCGGCGGCGCAGGCCAGCGGATGGGCCGAATAGGTATAGCCGTGACACAGTTCGATGACATGCTCCGGGCCGGTCATGAACGTTTCATAGATGGTGTCGCGGACGATCACGCCGCCCATCGGCGCCGCGCCGTTGGTGACGCCCTTGGCGAAGGTGATCATGTCGGGCAGCACGCCGTAGCGCTCCGCCGCGAAGGCGTGGCCGAGCCGGCCGAAGCCGGTGATGACCTCGTCGAAGATCAAGAGAATGCCGTGCTTCTGGGTGATCTCGCGCAGGCGCTTGAGATAGCCCTTCGGCGCGGGGATGACGCCGGTGGAACCGGCCATCGGCTCGACGATGACGGCGGCGATGGTGTTGGCGCCGTGCAGGTTGACGAGCCGCTCCAACTCGTCGGCCAGCTCCGCGCCCCACTCCGGTTCGCCCTTGCTGAACGCCTGCTTGTCGCGGTTATAGGTCGATTGCAGATGATCGACGCCGGTGAGCAGGGTGCCGAACATCTTGCGGTTGCCGACGATGCCGCCGACCGAGGTGCCGCCGAAGCCGACGCCGTGATAGCCGCGCTCGCGGCCGATCAGGCGGCTGCGGCCGCCCTGTCCGTTAACCTGATGATAGGCCAGCGCGATCTTCAGCGCGGTGTCGGCGGCTTCCGAGCCGGAGTTGCAGAAAAACACCTGCTCAAGCCCCTTGGGGGCCAGTTCGGCGATGCGGCTGGCCAGTTCGAACGCCTGCGGAATGCCGAACTGGAACGGCGGCGCGTAGTCGAGCGCCGCGGCCTGCTTGCCGACCGCGGCGGCGATTTCCTTGCGGCCGTGGCCGGCATTGCTGCACCACATGCCAGCGGCGGCGTCGATCACCCTGCGGCCGTCGGTGGTGATGTAGTGCATGCCCTCGGCGGCGGCGAGCAGGCGGGGCGCCTTCTTGAAGGCGCGGTTGGCGGTGAACGGCATCCAGTACGCGGCGAGATCGTTCGGAACGTTGACGCTGCGCTGGTTCGGGCTCTTGTCCAACATAGGGGTGCCTCGGCTGCTTTTCTGACGGATTGACGGTTGCGGCCACACTAGACCGTTTCGGCGGCAAGGGGAAACGCGATGCGCCCGCGCGCCGGATATTTTGACGCCGGCGGGCGCGGGCAGGGGAAGCCGTCTTGCCGCCTCGCGCGGCGGCTGATACCACCCGCCGCATGGCAGACAAACCGAAAAAACCGCAGAAACTGAAGGCCCGCCTGCCGCGCGGGCTGGTCGACCGCTCCGCCCCGGAGATCGCCGCCACGAGGCGGATGACCGAGGTGATCCGCGAGGTTTACGAGCGCTACGGCTTCGAGCCGGTGGAAACGCCGGCGATGGAATATACCGACGCGCTGGGCAAGTTCCTGCCGGATCAGGACCGGCCGAACGAGGGCGTGTTCTCGTTCCAGGACGACGACGAGCAGTGGATCTCGCTGCGCTACGACCTCACCGCGCCGCTGGCGCGCTACGTCGCCGAGCATTTCGACCACCTGCCGAAGCCCTATCGCAGCTATCGCGCCGGCTACGTCTACCGCAACGAGAAGCCGGGGCCGGGCCGCTTCCGCCAGTTCATGCAGTTCGACGCCGACACGGTGGGGAGCGCTTCGCCGGCCGCCGACGCCGAGATGTGCATGATGGCCGCCGACGCCATGGAGGCGCTCGGCATCCCGCGCGGCCAGTACGTGGTCAAGGTCAACAATCGCAAGCTGCTCGACGGCGTGCTGGAAAGCATCGGACTCGGCGGCGACGCCAACGCCGGTCGCCGGCTGACGGTGCTGCGGGCGATCGATAAATTGGACAAGTTCGGGCCGGACGGTGTGCGGCTGTTGCTCGGCGAGGGCCGCAAGGACGAAAGCGGCGACTTCACCAAGGGGGCGGGGCTGGCGGGCGCGGCGATTGAACAGGTGATCGCCTTCACCGAGGGCAAGCCGGCCGGCGAATCGAAGCTTCTCGACGAGGGCCGCGACGAACTCGAACAGATTCGCGCGCTGGTGAGCGCGGGCGGTTACGGGGATGACCGCGTCCGCATCGATCCGTCGGTGGTGCGCGGCCTCGAATATTACACCGGCCCGGTCTACGAGGTCGAACTGCTGCTGGAGACGAAAGACGAGAAGGGCCGCCCGGTGCGGTTCGGCTCGGTCGGCGGCGGCGGGCGCTATGACGGGCTGGTGTCGCGCTTCCGTGGCGAGCCGGTGCCGGCGACCGGCTTCTCGATCGGCGTGTCGCGCTTGCAGGCGGCGCTGACGATGCTGGGCCAGATCGACGCCAGGCCGGATTTTGGCCCCGTGGTGGTGATGGTGTTCGACCGCGACCGCGTCGCGGACTATCAAAAGATGGTCGCGACCTTGCGCAACGCGAAGATCCGCGCCGAGCTTTATCTCGGCAACCCGAAGAACATGGGCAACCAGCTCAAATACGCCGACCGCCGCAACGCGCCCTGCGTCATCATTCAGGGCTCCGATGAAAAGGCGCGCGGCGAGGTGCAGATCAAGGACCTGATCGAAGGCGCGAAAGCCGCCGCCGCGATCGCCTCCAACGCCGAATGGCGCGAGAGCCGGCCGGCGCAGTTTTCTTGCACGGAGGCCGATCTGGTAGCGAAAGTGCGCGAGGTGCTGGCGCGTCATGACGTGAGGTGGGGATAGTCCGACAATAACACCAGGGAGCCACGAATGCCCGAGATCACCATCAGCATGGCCGCAGGCCGCAGCGACGAACAGAAGGCCGCCATGATGCGCGACATCACGCAAGCGCTGGTGAAGAACCTCGGCGTCGACGCCGAGGCCGTCGTCATCCAGATCAACGAAGCGCCGCTGCACCACAAGATGAAGGGCGGCAAGACCTACGCCGAGCGCAACCCGGCGACGAGAACCTGATTCAACGGCGTTGAATCAGGTTCGTCCAGGCGCGCGCCTTATCCGAACACGGCGACGTTCTGCCGGCTGGTCATCACCGCTTGCCCGGCGGCGTTCCAGACCGTCATGACCTGGCTGGTGTAGCCGTCCGCCGCGGCGTCGGCTTCGGTGCGGATCAGCCACCAGCCGTCCGTGGTGTCGATGGTGTCGGTCAACAGGTCGATCGACCACGTCATGGTGCTGATGAGGCCGGGCGTCGTCAGCGTCGCGGCGATCGCGGGCGGCGGACCATCGGCGAGCGCCAGCAGCGGCACCAGCGACGGTTTCAGCGAGGTGTCGCGATGGCGCAGCCACAGCGTCATCATCGGCTCCTTCGCGCCGCTGAACGGAAGCGCGCCCCCGGCGTTGCGGCCCTCGATGTGTCGCAGGAAGCGCAGGTGCGGGGGCGCGTTATCGAAGAAACTCGGGCCGGCCTCCGGCTTGTCGGCCGGCGCGGCGGCTTTCGCGGCGAGCGCGACTTTCGAGGCGCGGCCCGCGCCGAAGCAGAACGTGACGCGGGTGGCGAGGCCGCTCTCGCCGGACAGATCGACGCCGACGAACACGGTGGACTTGCCCTTGCGTAATTCGACCGGCGTGAGCTTCAGTTCGCCGGATGCCGGGCCGATGAAGGAGATCTGCGCCGAGCGCAGCGGCGGCAGGTCGCCGAACTGGCGCTGCGCGGCCTGGAGACAAAGCGCGGCCCCGAGGCCGCCGTAAACCGTCCGGCCTTGCAGCCAATCCTCGCTGACGGTGATGGCCCAGCCATCCGCCGCTTGTGTCATGCTGTCCATCAACGCGCTGAACTCGGTCATCCTGATTCCAATCCTCCGTCGCTTCGTTATGTATGATTATCATCATACAAACGACGTTGAAAAGCCCGAGCGAGGGGAGGCCGATGACAGGGGCGGGACTGGACGCGCATCCGATCCGGTCCTAAGACAGGCGCATGGATGCACACGATTTTTTCAAGATCGGCATGAGCGCCGAGCGGTGGCTGACGGTCACGCATGACCTGACCGTTCAGCACGTCATCCCGGCGATGCCGGCGGTTTACGGCACGCCGATGATGATTCTCGAAATGGAATTGACGTCGGGAGACGCGATCGCGCCCGCGCTGCCGGCGGGCTGGGTAACGGTCGGCACCGAGGTCGATGTCCGGCATCTCGCCGCCACGCCGGTCGGGCGCCGGGTGCGCACCACCGCGCGGGTCGTCGAAGTGCTGCGGCGGGGCGTGCGGTTCGAGGTCGAGGCGTTCGACGGCGACCGCCGGATCGGCGAGGGACGGCACGGCCGCGGCCTTGTCAACATCGCCGATTTCAACGCGCGCTTCGGCGTGGTCTAGTTTTGGGCGGCCGGACGCGGACCGGCCGCCGCCTCAGTAGCGGACGCGCAGCGGATGCTCATAGCTGCCGGCCCGAATCCCATGGCGGGTCCAGCGGCAGGCGAACGAACTGTACTGGCCATAGCTGCGCTGGATCGACAGCCATTTGACGGTCTTGCCGAATTGCGCGCAGTGGTTGGCCGCGAGCGCGCGGATATCGGTCCGGCTGTTCAGGCTGGTGGAAATGATGCCGCCGGTGTCGTTGCCCTTGAAGGGCGGCACGATATCGGCGCGGGCGCTCGCGCACGCCATGATGATTGCCGTTGCCGCGAGAGCGGCCGCCCCGATCGTTCGCATGGGTATCTCCGATTCATCCAAACCCAATCTAGGCGGCGCGGGGCGTGGAGGAAAGCGCCGACGCGCCGCAATTTGGCGGTTTTCCGCCGGTGTTGCCATGCCGCACTTGACCTCGCGGGGCGATCGCGGCACCGTCCCCGCCGTCATGATGTGGTGGATGATGCGATGAGCGGCTTTGTCGTGCCTTTTGGAAAACGTGGTGCCGGCGCCGTGCTGGGCGCATTGCTGGGCGTGATGGCGCTTTCGCCCGCGGCCAACGCCGCCAATCCGCTGGAAATGAATTTCGGGCTGTTCGGCCCGCGCTACGACGGCGTGCTCCCGCCTTGCGAATCGGCGCTCGGCACCATCACCGCGCAGTTCGCCGAGAGGGAAAGCACGTTCTGGAATTCGGCCTTGCAGATCACCGGTTACGACCGGGTCCGGGAAACCGGATTCCGGCCCTGGCTGTCGGATAGCATTCCGCGCCGTTTTTGCAGCGCCCGCGCCATGCTCAGCGACGGCAAGCCGCGGACGGTGGATTATTCGATCATTGAGGACGGCGGCATCGCCGGTTACGGTCCCGGCGTCGAATGGTGCGTGGTCGGGCTCGATCGCAACTGGGCTTTTAACCCGCGCTGCCGGGCGGCGCGCCGCTGAGGCCGATGGCGATGAGGCAAGGGTTGGGGCAAGCCGGGCTTTTCGCGCGTCGTGATCGGTCGGGGTCTCGCCTGTCAGGATTATGGCTGCTCGTCGCGGCCGCGCTGTGGCTGGCTGCGGCGATCCCGGCCGAGGCGCAGGACCGCCGCCAGAATGCGCCGGGGCAGTTCGATTTCTACGTGCTGTCGCTGTCGTGGTCGCCGTCCTATTGCGAAGCCGCGCGCGAGCGCGGCGGCATCAGCCGCTCGCAGCAGGTGCAGTGCGGCGGCCGGCCGTTTTCCTTCGTGGTGCATGGGTTGTGGCCGCAATACGAGCGCGGCTTTCCGGACTATTGCCAGCGCCCCGCGCCGCGGCTGTCGCGCGACCTGATGACGTCGATGCTCGACCTGATGCCGGCGCCGGGGCTGATCTACAACGAATGGGACAAGCATGGCACCTGCTCGGGCCTTGGCTCGCGCGGGTATTTCGAAGCCATCCGCAAGGCTCGCGGGGCGGTGAAGATTCCGGCCGAGTTTCAGGACCTGACCCAGACTAAAACCGTCACGCCCGCCGCGGTGGAGGCGGCCTTCATCCGGGCCAATCCCGGCTTGAGCGAGGCCGCCATCGCCGTGGTCTGCGACCGCGCACGGCTGAGCGAGGTGCGGATCTGCATGACCCGCGACCTGCAATTCCGCGCCTGTGACGAGATCAATCGCCGCGCCTGCCGCCGCGGCACGGTGTCGATGCCGCCGGTGCGCGGCGGCTGACCTTCGTCAGTCTTGCCTTCGCCAGTCTCGCCTTGATCCCCTCCCGCTCGCGGGGAGGGGTGAGCCGTCGCGGGACGATGCGCGCCTTACTTGGTCTGATCGTCGACCGTGGCGCCGGGACTGTTCTTCTTGATGGATTCGATGGCGTTCAGCGCCGACGCCTTCTGGGCGTAGCCTTCCGATCCGAACATGTTCTCGCCGTTCGGAGCCTTGAAGCGAAAACGAAACTCACCCGCCTTGTCCTTGTAGACCTCGAATTTGTAAGCCATTTCGATCTCCCGGTTGATGCGTTGCGCGTTGGTTCCGGCAACCTCCGGGGTGCCGGAACGGGTGTCAAGCCGGGTCGCCGCGTTGTCCCCGATTCGTCATTTGCGAGACCGTGAAAATCACGACCGCGCCAGTTCCTTCGAGCGTCGGGTCGCCGCCGCCACCGCGCGGTGCAACAGAGGCTGGAAGCCGTCGTCGGCCATCAGCACGCCGAGCGCAGCGGCGGTGGTGCCGCCGGGCGAGGTGACGTTCTGGCGCAGGGTGGCGGCGTCGAGATCGGAGCGATACAGCAGTTCGCCGGCGCCCGCGACGGTCTCGCGCGCGAGTTTCGCCGCCAGCGTTGCCGGCAGCCCGGCCGCGATGCCGGCGCGCGCCAACTCCTCCGCCAGCAGAAACACATAGGCCGGGCCGGAGCCGGACACCGCGGTCACCGCGTCCATCAGCGCCTCGTCGTCGAGCCATTCGACCTTGCCGGTGGCGGCGAGCAGGGCGTTGGCGACGGCGCGCTGGGCGTTGCCCACCGAACCATCGGGCACCGCGACGGTGATGCCGCGGCCGATCGCCGCCGGCGTATTGGGCATCGCGCGCACCACCTTGCCGCCGCAGGCGTCGCCGATGGTTGCGACGGTGACGCCGGCCATGATCGACACCACCAGCGTCGCGGGCCGCACCAGCGACTTCAGGGTCGCGGCTGCGTCGTGAAACATCTGCGGCTTGACAGCGAGCACCAGCACGTCGGCCGGTCCGATATCCGACGGCGTCGGATTGATCCGCAGGCGGCCCGCGCCGAGCGCGCGGATCTCGTTGGAGACGTGCGGGTCGAGGACGACGGCGCGGGCAGGGTCCAGCCCCCGCGCCAGCCAGCCGGTGAGCAGCGCGCCGCCCATCTTGCCGGCGCCGGCGAGGACGACGGTGCCATCAAGACCCCTAAGCGCTTCCTGGGACGCGGTCATCGAAACAGCCTTCTTCACGTCATTGCCGGGCTTGATCCGGCAATCCATCGTATCAGCATCTTCGTGAGATGGATGCGCGGGTCAAGCCCGCGCATGACGGGCGGCTCAAGGACTACGCCTCGCCCTCGGTGTCGAACATCGCCGCGCTCATGGCGTCGGGGGCGGATTTGCCGGCCCAGACGACGAACTGCAACGCCGGATAATAACGTTCGCACGCCTCGATGGCGCCAGACAACATGGCCCGGCATTGCGCGCTCGACGCCGTCAGCCCCTCGGGGAGCAGCAGCGACTGACGGTACATGACTGTGCCGGTCTGCGCCCAGATGTCGAAATGTCCGACCCAGAGTTGTTCGTTGATCGCGGCGACCAGTCTCTGCACCTCGCCGCGCCGCGCCGGGGGAATTTTCATGTCGAAAGCGCAGGCCAGATGCAGCGCCTCGATCTCGGTCATCCAGGTGAAGGACAACTGATAGTCGGTCCACGCGCCCTGCGTGACGATGGTGATTTCGTCGTCGCCGGAACGCTCGAACGACCAATCGTTGGTGGCGGCGATCTCCTCGACCACTTCCAGCGGACTGTTTCGGGAATCGAACGTGCCTTCGAGGAGGGACATGCCGTCTCGACCTTGCTGTTGTTTGTTATGATACGCACGCGGCAGGACGATGGGCGCCAGGCCCGACACGTCGCTGGATGTCGCGTACCGTGACGGAATGCAGTCGCTTCGATCAGGTGCGCGAGGATCAAGTGATGTGATTTGCCGAATCCGCGCAACGGCGCGCGGACTCCATCCACAGGCAAACCGCCGCTCGTCCACAGATCATCGCGGCGCGTCGGCCGGCCGTTGAGAACAAAACGGAATCGGATTCGCGGGGCGCGAGTCGGTCGCGCGGATTCGCGCGGTGCGAGTCCTGCTGATGACCCTCTCCCGGCTTGCGGGAGGGGTAAAGGCGGTTCAAGGTTGCGCGGAGCACGACCCGAAACCCCGGCGTCGTCCTCGCGCAGGCGAGGATCCATAACCCCTGACGTCAGTCGTTATCGAATGACTTCGCCTCAGGAATGGAGCCGAGCCGCTGCGGCGTATGGGTCCCCGCCTGCGCGGGGACGACGCTTTTTCGTGTTGGAAATCCGCCTCCAAAACGGGTGACGGCTCGGGATCAATCGAACAGGCTGGACACCGATTCCTCGGCCGCCGTGCGGCTGATGGCCTCGGCGATCAGCGGCGCGATCGGCAGCAGGCGGATGTTCTTGGCCGCGAGCACCGCGTCGGTCGGCTGGATCGAGTCGGTGATCACCATTTCCTTGAGCCGGGAATTGGCGATGCGCGCGGTGGCGCCGCCGGACAGCACGCCGTGGGTGAGATAGGCGTAGACTTCCTTCGCGCCGTTGGCGAGCAGCGCATCGGCGGCATTGACCAGCGTGCCGCCGGAATCGACGATGTCGTCGATCAGGATGCAGGTGGCGCCGGAGACGTCGCCGATCACGTTCATCACCTCGGACTCGCCGGCGCGCTCGCGGCGCTTGTCGATGATGGCGAGCGGCGCCGAGATGCGCTTGGCGAGGCCGCGCGCGCGCGCCACGCCGCCGACGTCGGGCGACACCACCATCACCTTGGAGAGGTCGAACCGCTCGCGGATGTCGCGCACCATCACCGGCGAGGCGTAGAGGTTATCGGTTGGGATGTCGAAGAAGCCTTGGATCTGCACGGCGTGCAGGTCGAGCGTCAGCACCCGGTCGGCGCCGGCATGGGTAATCAGGTTGGCGACCAGCTTGGCGGAAATCGGCGCGCGCGAGCCGACCTTGCGATCCTGCCGGGCATAGCCGAAATACGGCACCACCGCGGTGATGCGGCGCGCCGAGGCGCGGCGCAGCGCGTCGATGATGATTAAGAGCTCCATCAGGTGGTCGTTGGCCGGATAGGAGGTCGACTGGATCACGAAAACGTCAGAGCCGCGCACGTTCTCCAGAATCTCGACGAAGATCTCCATGTCGGCGAAGCGCCGCACGCTGGCCTTGGTCAGCGGAATGTCGAGGACCGCGGAAATCTGCCGCGCCAGCGCGGGGTTGGAGTTCCCGGCGACCAGCTTGATCGCCCCGTTTTTGGCCGACATCGTCGCTTTTCCCCCGGTTTTGGTGGACACAACGTTGAGCATATCGGCTACCTATCGGACTTCCGCCCCGGACATCGAGGGCGCGGGTGACGGCCGAGGTGATATCAAGGCGGGCCCGGCGATGGCAACCCGTCACGGGCGCTTTTCGGGGGTTAAATCAGCGCTCCGCGCGAGGTGGGTCGTCATCCACGCTGGCGAAGCCGAGCGCGGCGCGGGGCGTCGCGGCTAAATCGGTGTTGGCGGCGATGGCCGGCCCGCGCGCCGGCGGGGCGGCGGCTGGCGCCGCATCGACCGGCGCGGCGCTGCCGCCGATCACCGCGCTGAGCCCGCTCAGGCCGGCTTGCGCGATACGCCGCAGCGTGACGTCGTCGGCGGCCGCCCAGGCGTCGCCGCCGGTCCGGTTCACCGGCTCGGTGCCGGCGAGGCGCAGCGCGCGGCGCTGGTCGCGGTCGTAGACGTCCCATACCCAGTCGATCGAGGTCCGGCCGCGAACGGTCTGCGCGGCGAGATAGCCGCGCACGCGGTAGGCGGCCTGAGACTGGCGCGAGACCACGGCGACATTGCGCAATTGGGCCTCGCTGTCGAGGATGTCGACCATGCGGTCGAACACCGGCCGCGGCGGCCCGTCGATGGACTCGAACGCCACCGTCGCGCCACTTACCGTCGCGCCATTTGGAGTGGATTGGGAGGCAACCGGCCCCTGACCGTCGCTGACGCAGCCGGCGACCGCGCCGCCCAGCGCGACAACCAGCGCCATGCGCCAGACGGTGCGGAGGGATCGGGTGCGGGTCACGGGCATCGGAATCGGTCGGTATCCTGGCAGGCAACATCGCCGCCGCGTCAGGCACCGATATCGTTAAAATCCGTTAAGGTCTAGGGCAGGCCACTCATCCGGCGCGTCCGGATATGCGGCGCTGAGGCATTGGGCGTTCAGCGATCGGAGAGAATCGCCGTCATTGCGAGCACTCGGATGAACACTTCGCGTTGTCCGAGCGCAGGCTCCGCGCAATGACGATCCAGTCAGATCGGATTCTGTTCTAGCCGTGCTGTCGCGGCCGAGGCGCGCAGGCATAGGACGCGGCCGCTTTGGAGCCCTGAATGTGTTTCCGGTAAAATTGTCCCATCGACGGGGCGTCGAGCAGCGCGTCGAAAGTCGGCTTCGGCAGATTGCAGAATTGCCGGTAGGTCGAGCGGACCTCGATGATCGCGGATTGTGTCGCCGCGTTGTAGCAGGCGCGGCCGATCATGGTGCTGCGGGTGATGTCGGTGCAGACGAACGGCGCGAGATCGACCGGCCCGGCGTGGCGCACGTCGACGACGTCGGCATCGGCCCAGGTCGCCTGGCCGAGAACGGCGAACAGCAGAATGACCAGTTTCTCCGGAACCATCCTGGCACCGCATTGCGTGAGGCGCGTCGATTGACGCACCAAATCGCGCACCGCGCAACCGCGTCGTGGCGGCCGGTCAGCCGCCGACGTTCGCCTTTCGCTCGCGATAGCGCAGGTGAAACGCGCAGCCGCAGCCCGGCGGATGCGACGACGGGTCGGTTTCGACGATGTCGTTGGCCGGCGCCGGCGCGTCGCCGCTGGAGATGCTGGTGGCCGGCGCGCCGCGCGCTGGAATGTAGTTGAGGATCGGCGCCAGCCAGCGCTCCATCTCCGCGACCGGGCGGCCCTTGCGCGCGGCGTAGTCCTCGACCTGATCGCGCTCGATCTTGCCGACGCCGAAGTAATAACTCTCCGGATGGCTGTAATAGAGCCCCGATACCGAGGAGCCGGGCCACATTGCGAAACTCTCGGTCAACTCGATGCCGGTGGCGCGGGTGGCGTCGAGCAGCTTGAACAGCGTCGCCTTCTCGGTGTGGTCGGGCTGCGCCGGATAGCCGGGCGCGGGGCGGATGCCCTGGTATTCCTCGCGGATGAGTTGCTCGTTGGCCAGCGTCTCGTCCGGCGCGTAGCCCCAGAATTCCTTGCGCACGCGCTGGTGCATGCGTTCCGCGAAGGCTTCCGCGAGGCGGTCCGCCAGCGCCTTGACCAGAATAGACGAATAGTCGTCGTTGGCGTTCTTGAAGCGCGCGGCGATCTCGTCCTCGCCGAGCCCGGCGGTGACCGCGAAGCCGCCGATGTAATCGGCGACGCCGGTCTCCTTCGGCGCGATGAAATCCGAAAGCGCGGCGTTGTGGCGCCCCTCGCGTTTCTCAAGCTGCTGGCGCAGCGTGTGATAGGTGGCGATCTTTGTGGCGCGGCTTTCGTCGCTATAGACCTCGACATCGTCGCCGACGGCGTTCGCCGGCCAGAGGCCGATCACGGCGGACGCCGTGAACCACTTCTCCTTGACGATGCGCTCCAGCATCTTGCGGGCGTCGTCGTAGAGCGCGCGCGCGGTCTCGCCCACCACCTTGTCGTCGAGAATGGCGGGGAAGCGCCCGGCCAGTTCCCAGACCTGGAAGAACGGCGTCCAGTCGATCACCTCGACCAGTTCTTCCAGCGGATAGTCGGTGAAGACTTTGGTGCCGAGGAAGCTCGGTGTTTTCGGCCTGTAGGTGCTCCAGTCGATCGGCACCGCGTTGGCGCGCGCGGCTTTGAGCGACAGGCGCTTCTTGTCCTGCTGGGCGCGGAAATGCGCGGCGGAGATCTTCGCGTATTCGGCGCGCACGCCCTGCGCGTAAGCCTCGCGCTTCTCCGGCGACATCAGCGAGGCGACCACGCCGACCGCGCGGCTGGCGTCGTTGACGTGCACCACCGGGCCGCTGTGATAGTTCGGATCGATCTTCACCGCCGTATGCACGCGGCTGGTGGTGGCGCCGCCGATCAATAGCGGCAGATCGAGCCCCTGCCGCTCCAGTTCGGCGGCGAAATAGCCCATCTCGTCCAGCGACGGCGTAATCAGGCCGGACAGCCCGACGATGTCGGCCTTCACGGTTCGCGCCGTCTCGATGATTTTCGCGGCCGGCACCATGACGCCGAGGTCGATCACCTCGTAATTGTTGCACTGGAGCACGATCCCGACGATGTTCTTGCCGATGTCGTGGACGTCGCCCTTGACGGTGGCGAGCACGATCTTGCCGGCGGAACTGCTGTCGTCCCCGGCGATGCCGGCGGCCTGGTTGCGGGCCTTCTCCTCCTCCATGAACGGCATCAGATAGGCGACCGCCTGCTTCATCACCCGCGCCGACTTCACCACCTGCGGCAAAAACATCTTGCCGTCGCCGAACAGGTCGCCGACCACGTTCATGCCGGCCATCAAGGGCCCTTCGATCACCGACAGCGGACGGTCGACCGATTGGCGCGCTTCCTCGGTGTCCTGCTCGATATATTCGGTGATGCCGTTGACCAGCGCGTGAGACAGCCGCTTCTCCACCGGCCATTCGCGCCACGACAGATCCGCCTCCTTGGCCTGCTTGCCCTGGCCGCGAAATTTCTCCGCGAGGTTCAAGAGCCGCTCCGAGGCGCCCGGATCGCGGTTGAGGATGACGTCCTCGCAGACCTGCCGCAGTTCGGGGTCGATGTCGTCATAGATAATCATCTGGCCGGCGTTGACGATGCCTAAGTCCATGCCGGCCTTGATGGCGTGATACAGGAACACCGAGTGCATCGCCTCGCGCACCGGCTCGTTGCCGCGGAACGAGAACGACAGGTTGGAGACGCCGCCCGAAATATGCGCGTGCGGCAGGTTTTCGCGGATCCAGCGCGTCGCCTCGATGAAATCGACGCCGTAGTTGTTGTGTTCTTCGAGGCCGGTGGCGATCGCGAAAATGTTCGGGTCGAAGATGATGTCTTCCGGGGGAAAGCCGACCTGCTCGACCAGAATGTCGTAGGCGCGCTTGCAGATCTCGGTCTTGCGCTGATAGGTGTCGGCCTGCCCGGTTTCGTCGAACGCCATCACCACCACGGCCGCGCCGTGGCGGCGCGCGATCCGCGCCTCATGCAGGAACTTCTCCTCGCCTTCCTTCAGCGAGATCGAGTTCACCACCGGCTTGCCTTGCAGGCATTTCAGCCCGGCCTCGATCACCGAGAATTTCGACGAATCCACCATCACCGGCACGCGCGCGATGTCCGGCTCGGACGCGATCAGGTTGAGGAAGGTGACCATCGCCTGCTCGGAATCCAGCAGGCCCTCGTCCATATTGATGTCGATGATCTGGGCACCGTTCTCGACCTGGCTGCGCGCGACGTCGAGGGCGGCGGTGTAATCGCCTTCCTTGATGAGGTTGCGGAATTTCGCAGAACCAGTGACGTTGGTGCGCTCGCCGACATTGACGAACGGAATGTCGGCGGTCAGCGAGAACGGCTCCAGCCCCGACAGCCGCAGCCGCGGCTCGATCGCCGGCACGACGCGCGGCTGATGCGGCGCGACGGCGGCGGCGATGGCGGCGATATGCTCCGGCGTGGTGCCGCAGCAGCCGCCGACGATGTTGACCAGGCCGGCGGCCGCGAACTCGCCGACCAGCCGCGCCATGTAGTCCGGGCTTTCGTCGTACTGGCCGAATTCGTTCGGCAGCCCGGCGTTCGGATAAGCGCACACCAGGGTATCGGCGACGCGGCCGATATCGGCGACGTGGGCGCGCAGGTCTTCGGCGCCGAGCGCGCAGTTGAAGCCGATGGTCAGCGGGTCGGCATGGCGCACCGAGTGCCAGAACGCTTCCGGCAGTTGCCCCGACAACAGACGGCCGGACTTGTCGGTGATGGTGCCGGAGACCATCACCGGAACGGCGATGCCGCGTTGCTCGCCGATTTCGGCGATGGCGTAGAGCGCGGCCTTGGCGTTGAGCGTATCAAAGATGGTTTCGACCAGCAGCAAATCCGCGCCGCCGTCGAGCAGGCCGTTGATCTGCTCGCCGTAGGCCTTGCGCAAGTCGTCGAAGGTGACGGCGCGGAAGCCGGGGTTCGAGACGTCCGGCGAGATCGAGGCGGTGCGGTTGGTCGGGCCGATGGCGCCGGCCACGAAGCGCGGCTTGCCATCCTCGGCGCTGACGCGCGTGGCGGCGTTGCGCGCCAGCCGCGCGCCCTCGCGGTTCATCTCGTAGACGATGTCGCTGAGATCGTAGTCGGCCTGCGCGATCGACGTGGACGAGAAGGTATTGGTCGCCACGATGTCGGCGCCGGCGCGCAGATATTGCGCGTGAATGTCCTCGATCGCCTCGGGTTGGGTGAGGATCAGGAGATCGTTGTTGCCGCGCTGGTCGCGATGAAAATCCCTGAAGCGCTCGCCGCGAAACGCCGCCTCGTCATATTGCAGCGCCTGGATCATGGTGCCCATCGCGCCGTCAAGCACCAGAATGCGCTCACGCGCCAGGGCGCGGATACGGTCGGCGACGGGGGAGGTGTGGCGAGAGGTCATGGCGAACTCGGATGTTACTCCCTCTCCCCGTCGGGGAGAGGGTTGGGGTGAGGGGAAGCGGCCGCGTGCCGAGGGGCGAGCACCTACGCCGCCTTCTGCGTCGCGGGCCGGATGCCGAGCAGGTGGCAGATCGCGAACACCAGATCGGCGCGGTTCATGGTGTAGAAATGGAAGTTCTCGACGCCATGCTTGGCAAGCTTCTGCACCTGGCCGGCGGCGACGGCGGCGGCCACCAGCTTGCGGGTTTCGGCGTCGTCATCGAGGCCGTCGAACTTTTCCTCCAGCCACGCCGGCACGGTGGTTCCGGCGCGGGTGACGAAACCTTTCGCCTGCCTGAAATTGTGCATCGGCATGATGCCGGGCAGGATCGGAATGTCGATTCCGCGCGCCCGCACGCGATCGAGGTACCGGAAGTACAGATCGTTATCGAAGAAGACCTGGGTGATGGCGCGGCTCGCGCCGGCGTCGACCTTGGCTTGCAAGGTGTCGAGGTCGGCGTCGAAGTCGCGGCTCTCGGGGTGCTTCTCGGGATAGGCCGATACAGTGACGTCGATGTCGGGATAGCGCGTCTTGATGCTGGCGACGAGTTCGGCCGAGGTCTGGTAGCCGTCGGGATGCGCGGCATAGGGGGTGCCGATGCCGGTGGTCGGGTCGCCGCGCAGCGCCACGATGTGACGGACGCCGACCTCGTGATAGCGCGCCACCACGTCGTCGATGGCGGCGCGGGGGGCATTGACGCAGGTGAGATGCGCGGCCGGGACGAGGTCGGTTTCCTTGAGGATGCGCGCGATGGTGGCGTGGGTGCGCTCGCGCGTCGAGCCGCCGGCGCCATAGGTCACCGAGACAAAACTCGGAGCGAGCGGCGCGAGGCGGGTGATGGTGTCCCAAAGATTGCGCTCCATCTCCTCGGTCTTCGGCGGGAAGAATTCGAACGAGATAGTCGGCAATCCGGACGAGGCCGCAACGGACTCAGGCTGACGGGCGCTTGCACTCATGGCGTCGGCTGTCTCGGGTTGAGGGCGGTTCGGGTTCACACGACCGCGCCGCAGGTTTCAAATGTCCAAGGTGAAGTCTAAGCCAGATCGGCGGTTTCGGCGCGGGCAAAGCGACGGTCATTTATTGGGAAGTTTCCCATAGCAATCAAAATTCAATGATTTTTCGTGCTCGAAAAAATTGAGTGGGCAGCATGATCTGTCATTCGATTTTTAAATCGTTCCAGCAAGATTATGTTTATACGACAATATTTCAAATTCTGGAAAATATCGACCGCAGTCTTTCTTTGGGAAATTTCTATTTCGGTGCGGCTAATATCTTTCCGCCCACCAGCCGCGTTGGGCTTAATGACTCATGTGCGGGGTCGGGCGGCGTGTGGCGTCAATCGTTGCGCTCGCGGAAGGTGGCGCGGAACGGGTGCGCGGGGTAGACGCCGACGATGCGCAGTTCCTTGGAGAAGAATTTCAGTTCCTCCAGCGCGAACGCCAGGCCGCGATCGTCCGGATGACCGTCGACGTCGGCGAAGAACTGGGTCGCGAAGAAGTTGCCGTCCACCATGTAGCTTTCCAGCTTGGTCATGTTGACGCCGTTGGTGGCGAAGCCGCCCATCGCCTTGTAGAGCGCGGCGGGCAGGTTGCGGACGCGGAACACGAAGCTGGTGACCACCGGGCCGTTGTTCGGCTTGGCCCATTGCGGCTCGCGCGCCAGCAGCACGAAGCGCGTGGTGTTGCTGGTCTCGTCCTCGACGTCCTTCGCCAGGATGTCGAGGCCGTAGATCTCCGAGGCGAGGCGCGAGGCCAGCGCGGCGCAGCTTTTGTCGCCGCGTTCGGCGACGGCGCGCGCGGAGCCCGCGGTGTCGGCGGCGACCACCGCCTTGATGCCGAGCTTGCGGATCACGTCGCGGCACTGGCCCAGCGCCTGCACGTGGCTCTCGACCGTTCTGATGTCTTCGAGCTTGGCGCCGCGCGGCGCCATCAGTTGATGGCGGATCGGAAGGAACCACTCGCCGATGATCGAGAGGTTGGAGCGCGGCAGCAGATAATGGATGTCGGTGACGCGGCCGGCGATCGAGTTCTCGATCGGGATCATGCCGAGATCGGCCTCGCCGGAGGAAATCGCCGCCAGCGCGTCCTCGAAGGTCGCGCATGGCAGCGGCGTCGCGTCCGGATAGGCTTCGACGATGGCGAGGTGGGAGTTGGCTCCCATTTCGCCCTGGAATGAAATGGTTTTCGCTTGGATCATGGCGCGTTGTAACAGCGGTTGCGGCTTTTGCCAGTGGGGGACGTGAAAAGTTTCACCGCGTCACGCCGACAGGATGCGCCGGGCGGTTTCGAGATCGGCGGGCGTATCGACGCCGCGCGGCACCTCGTCGACCACGGTGACGTCGATGCGCATGCCGGCCTCGATCGCGCGCAGCTGTTCGAGTTTCTCGCGCAGTTCGAGCGCGGAAGGGGGCAGCGCGACGAAACGCTTGAGCGCCTCGCGGCGGTAGGCGTAGAGCCCGATATGATGATAGCGCGGCCCCTCGCCATAGGGTGCGGTGGCGCGGGTGAAGTAGAGCGCGCGCAGCCGGCCCTCGCCGAGCTTTGAGCCGATCACCTTGACCACGTTGGGGTTGGTCGCCTCCTCCTCGGTGTGGATTTCGGCGGCCAAAGTGGCGATGGGAATGTTGGGGTCCTTAAGCGGCGACAGCACGGCGCGAATGTGGCCGGGCCGGATGGTCGGAAAATCGCCCTGGAGGTTGATGACGATCGGGTGGGCAGCCGCCCCATCGAGCTTTTCCATCGCCTCGAAGATGCGGTCGGAGCCGGAGGGGTGGTCGGCGCGGGTCATCACCACCTCGCCGCCGTGGGCGGTGACCGCGGCGGCGATCTCGGGGGCATCGGTCGCCACCGCGACACGGCCCAGCGCCGCCTCGCGGGCGCGGCGCAGCACCTGGACGATCATCGGCACGCCGCCGATATCGGCGAGCGGCTTGCCGGGCAGGCGAGACGCGGCCATGCGCGCGGGGATCAGGATCAGCGGTTCTGACATGGTGCATGGACCGGTCTGGCGAGGGCGCGACTTGCGCCGGAAACGCGGGGCTTTTTCCCGTGGCGGCCTGTTTATACGGGTTGCCAGAGGCGGGGCAAACCGGTATCTCATCGCCATCGCCCGGTCTTTTTAGATCGATTCCGGGTGCGCAATCCCTGGCCGCCGTCTCGCGGCCTCCAAGTTGACTTTCCGGTCTGGGGCCTGATCCGCAATGGACTCCTTTGAGCTTAACAAGATTCTCGGTGCGATCCTCGGCACCTGCCTTTTCGTTCTGGTCACCAGCTTTGCCGCCAATGCGATTTTCACGCCGGCCGTGCCGGCGAAGCCGGGCTTCGAGGTGGCGGTGAAGGAGGCGACCGGCGGCGAGGCCAAGGGCGCCGCGGCGGAAAAGTCCGAGCCGATCGAGAAGCTGCTTCAGACCGCCTCGGTGGAAAAGGGCGCGACCGTCGCCAAGAAGTGCGCCGCCTGTCACACCTTCGAGAAGGGCGGCCCCAACCGCGTCGGCCCGAACCTCTACGGCATCGTCGGTGAAAAGCGGGGCGAGGGTCGCGGCTTCAACTTCTCGGCGGCGATGAAGGCCAAGGGCGGCACCTGGACCTTCGACGACCTCAACGAGTTCCTGAAAAGCCCGAAGGGCTTTATCCCCGGCACCGCGATGGGTTTTGCCGGAATCAGCAAGGACAGCGAGCGCGCCGACGTGATCGCCTACCTCAATTCGCTGTCGGATCATCCGCTGGCGGTGCCGGCCGCGTCGAAGTAAACGCTTCGCGGAGCGAGACAAAAAGGCCGGGGTTTTCCCGGCCTTTTTGTTGCCGGCACGGGGTATCGCGCGGTGGGGCGTTTGGTCGCGGATCGCCGATTCCCGTCATTGCGAGGAGCGCAAGCGACGTAGCAATCCGGGCTCTGCCTCAAAGCCTTCCGGATTGCTTCGCGGAGCCTGTGCTCGGACAACGCGAAGCGTTGATCCGAGTGCTCGCGATGACGACATTTGGGGCCTGTGTAAGCGCTCTCGCGTTCCACCCCATAAAATGACACCGATTTCACGTGCTCTTGCCGTCAAATAGGTGTCATTTCGTCGACGACGATTGCGAAGCGAGCGGCTCCCGGTTCAAATCGGGAAGGACATCGCTCTAGGATCGGTCGACCGGCATTTCGGCGATTCGCCAAAGTCGCGCGGACGGCATTGACGAGGAACACGCATTGGCCATCACCCGACGAGTTTTGTTGCAAAGCGGCGCCGCGCTGGCCGCCGCCCCGGTTCTTCCTCTCGCGGCGGGACGGCCGCTTGTCGCGCGCGCCTCGGCGCAGGCGGCCGCGGCTCCGGCGTGGCGGCACGGGCTGTCGCTGTTCGGCAAGGTCAAATACCCGGACGGCTTTCCGCATTTCGACTATGTCAACCCGCAGGCGCCGAAGGCCGGCGCGGTGCGGCAGACCGGGGCCGGCGGCACCTTCGACAGCTTCAACGTGGTTGTCTCCGGTGTGAAGGGCGTGATCCCCTCCGGGATGGGGCTGATCTATGAATCGCTGACCACGCCGGCGCTCGACGAGGTCGCCACCGAATACGGCCTGCTGGCGGAGGCGGTGCGCTATCCCGAGGACTATTCCTCGGTCACCTACCGGCTGCGCGCCGCCGCGCGCTGGCACGATGGCCAGCCGGTGACGCCGGAGGACGTGGTCTGGTCGCTGGCGGTGTTCAAGAAGCATCATCCGCAATATGCCGCCTATTATCGCCACGTGGTGAAGGCGGAGAAGACCGGCGAGCGCGAGGTGACCTTCACTTTCGACGGGCCGGGCAACCGCGAACTGCCGCAGATCGTCGGCCAGCTCCTGGTCCTGCCGAAGCACTGGTGGGAGGGCACCGACGCCAGCGGCAACAAGCGCGACATCTCCGCCACCACGCTGGAGCCGCCGCTGGGCTCCGCCGCCTATCGCATCAAGAGTTTCGTCGCCGGGCGCACGGTAACGTTCGAGCGCGTCAAGGATCACTGGGGCGCGGCGCTCAACGTCAATGTCGGCCGCAACAACTTCGACGAAATCCGCTACGAGTATTTCCGCGATCCGACCGTCGCGCTGGAAGCTTTCAAGGCCGACCAGATCGACTGGCGCAGCGAGAACAGCGCCAAGAACTGGGCCACCGCCTACGACTTCCCGGCGGTGAAGGACAAGCGCGTGGTGCTGGAGGAGTTTCCCAACCGCAGTTCCGGCATCATGCAGGCGTTCGTGATGAACATCCGCCGGCCGCAATTTTCCGACGCGCGGGTGCGCCGCGCGATGAACTTCGCGTTCGACTTCGAGGAAATGAACCGGCAGATTTTCTACAACCAGTATCAGCGCATCAGCAGCTATTTCCACGGCACCGAACTGGCGTCATCCGGCCTGCCGCAGGGCAAGGAGCTGGAAATTCTCGAAACCGTGCGCGCCGAGGTGCCGCCGGAGGTGTTCACCAAGCCATACGTCAATCCGGTCGGCGGCAATGCGCAGGCGGTGCGCGACAATCTGCGCGAGGCGCTGAAACTGCTGAAGGAAGCCGGCTTTGAGGTGCGCGACCGCAAGCTGGTCGATGCCAAAAGCGGCGCGCCGTTCACCGTCGAACTGTTGGCCGACGATCCCAGCATGGAGCGGGTGATGCTGTTCTACAAGCCGTCGCTGGAGCGGCTGGGCATCGCGGTGAGCGTGCGCACCATCGACCCGACGCAATATGAGAACCGGCTGCGGACCTGGGATTTCGACGTCATCGCGGCATCGTGGCCGCAATCGCTGTCGCCCGGCAACGAGCAGCGCGAATACTGGGGCTCGCAGGCCGCCGACACCCCCGGCTCGCGCAACCTGATCGGAATCAAGGATCCGGCGATCGACAAATTGATCGAGCGCGTCATCTTCACCCGCGACCGCGACGACCTGGTCGCCGCCACCCGCGCGCTCGACCGCGTGCTGCTGCATCATTACTATGTCGTGCCGCAATGGACCTATCCGTACCAGCGCACCGCGCGCTGGGACCGCTTCGGCCGCCCGGAAACCATGCCGCGATACGGCTTGGCGGCGTTCCCCACGATATGGTGGTATGACGCCGGGAAGGCCGCGAGAATCGGCAAATGAGGGTGGGTGGTCTTGCACCGGAGCATTGTGAACGAAACTAACAAACTCTCGTCGTCCCCGCCAACGGGTCGGCGCGAAGCGCCGCCCGATGACAGGCTCCGGCGGGGACCCATATTCCAGAGCGTGAAAGATTAGAGTGAAGCGGTTCGATCCAATCCATCGCGGTGGAATGAGCACAATCCACAACACTAACGACACGGCGTATGGGTCCCCGCTTTCGCGGGGACGACGCTCCCCGTGTAGCTGCCCGGTTCGCTCCCCATGACCCGCCCTGTCACCTTCAACCGCCGGCAGGTGTTCGGCCTCACGCTTGGCGCCGCGGGCTTCGCGGCCGGTGTCGCGCGCGGGGCGGAGGCGCCGGCCTTCGGCCCGGCGAAGCACGGCATGTCGGTGTTCGGCGATCTGAAATATCCGGCCGATTTCACTCATTTCGCCTACGCCAATCCGCAAGCGCCGAAGGGCGGCGCGTTCTCCACCATTCCCTCGACGCGCGCCTACAACCAATCCTACCAGACCTTCAACTCGCTCAACGCCTACATCCTGAAGGGCGAGGGCGCGCAGGGCATGGAGCTGACATTCGCGGCCCTGATGGTGCGCGCCTATGACGAGCCCGACGCGATGTACGGGCTGGCGGCGCAATCGGTGGCGGTTTCCGACGATCGGCTGGCCTGGCGCTTCACGCTGCGGCCGCAGGCGCGATTTCACGACGGCTCGCGGCTGACCGCGCATGACGTGGCGTTTTCGCTCAACACGCTGAAGGCCAAGGGCCATCCCCTGATTCTGCAACAGATGCGCGACGTGATCGGCGCGGAGGCGCTGGACGAGGCGACCGTGGTGGTGCGCTTCGCCAAGGGCCACGCGCGCGACGTGCCGCTCTATGTCGCCGGGCTGCCGATCTTTGCGCGCGCCTACTACGCGGAGCGGCCGTTCGACGAATCCACCCTGGAGATTCCGCTCGGCTGCGGCCCCTACAAGGTGGCGCGGTTCGAGGTCAACCGCTTCATCGAATTCGAGCGGGTGAAGGACTGGTGGGGCGCGGACCTCGCGCCGATGCGCGGCGGCTACAACTTCGACACCGTGCGTTACGAATTCTATCGCGACCGCGACGTCGCCTTCGAGGGCTTCACCGCGAGGAACTATCTGTTCCGCGAGGAGTTCACCGCGCGGGTGTGGGCGACGCGCTACGATTTCCCGGCGGTGAAGGATGGCCGCGTCAAGCGCGAGATGCTGCCGGACCGGACCCCGTCCGGCGCGCAGGGCTGGTTCATCAACACGCGGCGCGACAAGTTCAGGGATCCGCGGGTGCGGCAGGCGCTCGATCTCGCCTTCGACTTCGAATGGACCAACAAGACCATCATGTACGGCGCCTATGCGCGCACGCAGTCGCCGTTCCAGAATTCCGACATGATGGCGCAGGGCATGCCGTCTCCGGAGGAACTGAAGCTGCTGGAGCCGTTCCGCGGCCAGGTGCCGGACGAGGTGTTCGGCGCGCCGGTGTCGCCGCCGGTCTCCGACGGCTCGGGGCAGGATCGCGCGCTGCTGCGCAAGGCGGTGCAACTGCTGCGCGACGCCGGCTGCGCGGTGAAGGACGGCAAGCGGCTGTTGCCGAACGGCGAGCCGTTCACCATCGAGTTTCTCGCCGACGAGCCGCAATTGCAGGCGCACCACGCGCCCTATATCAAGAATCTCGGCACGCTCGGCATCGCGGCGTCGCTGCGCCTGGTCGATCCGGTGCAATATCGCGCCCGCGTGGAGGATTTCGATTTCGACATGACCATCGAACGCTTCAGCATGTCGGCGACGCCGGGCGACTCGATGCGGCCGTTCTTCACCGCGCAGGCGGCCGCCACCAAGGGCTCCTACAATCTTGCCGGCATCGCCAGCCCGGCGATCGACGCGCTGGTGGAGCGAATCATCAACGCGCCGAGCCGCGCCGAACTGATTACCGCCTGCCGCGCCTTCGACCGCGTGTTCCGCGCCGGCCGCTACTGGGTGCCGCAATGGTATCGCACCAACCATCCGCTGGCCTATTGGGACGTGTTCGCGCACCCTGAAACCTTGCCGCGCTATCTCGGCAGCGTCGGCGGCATCGAATTGTGGTGGAGCGACGCGGCCAAGGTCAACGGCACGGTCGACAAGGCGGGCAAGCCATGACCGCCTACATCGCGCGCCGCATCCTGCTGATGATCCCGACGCTGCTCGGCATCCTGTTCGTGTCCTTCGTGGTGGTGCAGTTCGCGCCCGGCGGGCCGGTGGAGCGCGTCATCGCGCAACTGTCGGGCGCCGACACCGGCGGCGCCTCGCGCATCTCCGGCTCAAGCGGCGGCGATTTCGGCGCGCGCGCCCAGGTCGGGGCGGCGGGCGACGCGGTCAATTCGAAATACCGCGGCGCGCAGGGGCTCGACCCCGCCTTCATCAAGAGCCTTGAGAAGCAGTTCGGCTTCGACAAGCCGGCCCCGGAGCGGTTCCTGCTGATGCTGTGGGACTACATGCGGTTCGACTTCGGCAAGAGCTACTTTCGCGACGTCAGCGTGCTGCAACTCATCAAGGAGAAGCTGCCGGTCTCGATCTCGCTCGGCGTGTGGATGACGCTGATTACCTATCTGATCTCGATCCCGCTCGGCATCCGCAAGGCAGTTGCGGACGGCTCGCGCTTCGACGTCTGGACCTCGGGCGTCATCATCATCGGCTTCGCCATCCCCGGCTTCCTGTTCGCGATCCTCCTGATTATCCTGTTCGCCGGCGGCTCGTTCTTCAGCTGGTTCCCGCTGCGCGGCCTGACCTCCGACGGCTGGTCGAACTTCCCGTGGTACTGGAAGATCATCGATTACTTCTGGCACATCACCTTGCCGCTGCTGTCGATGATCCTCGGCGCGTTCGCCACCATGACGCTGCTCACCAAGAATTCGTTCCTCGACGAAATCCGCAAGCAATACGTGATGACGGCGCGCGCCAAGGGCTGCACCGAGCGGCAGGTGCTGTATAACCACATCTTCCGCAACGCCATGCTGATCGTCATCGCCGGCTTTCCCGGCGCCTTCATCCACGCCTTCTTCTCCGGCTCGCTGCTGATCGAGACCATCTTCTCGCTGGACGGGCTCGGCCTGCTCGGCTTCGAGAGCGTGCTCAACCGCGATTATCCTGTGGTGTTCGGCACGCTGTTCATCTTCTCGCTGGTCGGCCTGGTGGTGAACCTCGCCTCCGACCTGACTTATATGTGGATCGATCCCCGGATCGACTTCGAGGCGCGGGAGGTGTGATGACGCTGTCCGCCCGCGAGCCCGTCGAAACCACCACGCAAGCGCCGCTGGGCGAGGTCGTGCCGCCGTCGCGCCGCGCGCTGGCGCTGTCGCCGCTCAACCGCCGCCGCTGGCTCAATTTCAAGGCCAACCGGCGCGGCTACTGGTCGTTGTGGATTTTCTCGGTGCTGTTCGTGGTGACGCTGTTCGCCGAGTTGATCGCCAACGACCGGCCGCTGTTCATCGCCTATGACGGTCATTGGTACTGGCCGGCCTTCGTCACCTATTCGGAAACCACCTTCGGCGGCGACTTCGAGACCGCCGCCGACTACCGCGATCCCTATTTGCAGAAGCAGATCGCGGCCAAGGGCGGCACCGTGATCTGGGCGCCGATCCGCTATTCCTACGACACCCACAACCTCGACCTGCCGACGCCCGCGCCATCGAAGCCGACCTGGCTCCTGACCGAGGCGGAATGCAAGAACGTGGTCGAGCGCAAGGGGCTCACGGGCTGCCGCGATCTCGAACGCAACTGGCTCGGCACCGACGACCAGGGCCGCGACGTGCTGGCGCGGCTGATCTACGGCTTCCGCATCTCGGTGCTGTTCGGGCTGTGCCTCACCGTGGTGTCCTCGGTGATCGGCATCGCCGCCGGCGGCGTACAGGGCTATTTCGGCGGCTGGGTCGATCTCGCCTTCCAGCGCTTCATCGAGGTGTGGACCGCGATTCCTTCGCTGTATCTGTTGCTGATCCTGTCGTCGATCCTGGTGCCGGGCTTCTTCGTGCTGCTCGGCACGCTGTTGTTGTTCTCCTGGGTGTCGCTGGTCGGGCTGGTGCGCGCGGAATTCTTGCGCGGGCGCAACTTCGAGTACATCCAGGCGGCGCGCGCGCTCGGCGTCTCCAACAAGGTCATCATGTTCCGCCATCTGCTGCCGAACGCGATGGTGGCGACCATGACGTTCCTGCCGTTCATCGTCTCGTCCTCGGTGATGACGCTCACCGCGCTGGATTTCCTCGGTTTCGGCCTGCCGCCCGGTTCGCCGTCGCTGGGCGAGATGCTGTCGCAGGGCAAGTCCAACGTGCAGGCGCCGTGGCTCGGCTTCACCGGCTTCTTCTCGCTGGCGATCATGCTGTCGCTCTTGATCTTCATCGGCGAGGCGGTGCGCGACGCCTTCGACCCGCGCAAGACGTTCGGCTGAGGGACACATGATGGACGCCATCAACCAGCCGCTGCTCGATGTCCGCGATCTTTCGGTGGCGTTCGGCCAGGGCGAGCGGGCGACGCTCGCGGTCGATCGCATTTCCTACACCATGCGGCGCGGCGAGTGCGTGGCGCTGGTCGGCGAATCCGGTTCGGGCAAGTCGGTCAGCGCGCTGTCGATCCTGAAGCTGTTGCCTTACCCCGGCGCCTCGCATCCGTCCGGCGTCATCCGCTTCAAGGGGCAGGATCTGCTGACGATGTCCGAGCGCGAGATGCGCGGCATTCGCGGCAACGACATTTCGATCATCTTTCAGGAGCCGATGACCTCGCTCAATCCGCTCCACACCATCGAGGCGCAGATCGCCGAAATTATCCAGTTGCACGCGCCGATGCGCGGGCCGGCGGTTCGTGCGCGGGTGCTGGAATTGCTGACGCAGGTCGGCATTCCGGAGCCGCAGACGCGGCTCGCCAGCTATCCGCATCAACTGTCCGGCGGGCAGCGCCAGCGGGTGATGATCGCGATGGCGCTGGCCAACGAGCCGGACCTGCTGATCGCCGACGAGCCGACCACCGCGCTCGACGTCACCGTGCAGGCGCAGATCCTGCGGCTGCTCGCCGATATCCGCACCCGGCTCGGCATGAGCATGCTGTTCATCACCCACGATCTCGGCATCGTGCGCCGCATCGCCGACGTGGTCTGCGTGATGAACCACGGCAAGATCGTCGAGCAGGGGCCGGTGGAGCAGGTGTTTACCGCGCCGCAACACCCCTACACCAAGGCGCTGCTCGCCGCCGAGCCGAAGCCGGACCCCGCGCCGCCGCAGCTCGACGCGCCGGTGGTGATGCAGACAACCGATCTCAAGGTGTGGTTTCCGATCAAGCGCGGGCTGCTGCGCAAGACGGTGGGGCACGTCAAGGCGGTGGACGGCGTCAGCCTCGCGGTGCGGCGCGGCGAGACGCTGGGCGTGGTCGGCGAATCCGGCTCCGGCAAGACCACGCTGGGGCTGGCGCTGCTGCGGCTGATTTCCTCCGAGGGCACCATCGTGTTCCTCGGTAACGACATTCAGGGCCTGCGCTTCAAGGAGATGCGGCCGTTCCGCCGCGACATGCAGGTGGTGTTTCAGGATCCGTTCGGCTCATTGAGCCCGCGCATGTCGGTCAACGACATCATCGCCGAGGGCTTGAGCGTGCATCAGCCGCAGCTTTCGCCGGAAGCGCGCGAGGCGCGGGTGGTGAAGGCGCTCATCGACGCCGGGCTCGATCCGGAGACGCGCTTCCGCTATCCGCACGAGTTTTCCGGCGGCCAGCGCCAGCGCATCAGCATCGCCCGCGCCGTGGTGCTGGAGCCGAGCTTCATCGTGCTCGACGAGCCGACCAGCGCGCTCGACATGCTGTTGCAGGCGCAGATGGTCGATCTCTTGCGCGACCTGCAACGCAAGCGCGACCTCACTTACATGTTCATCTCGCACGACCTGCGCGTGGTGGCATCATTGGCGAGCCATCTCATCGTGATGCGGCACGGCAAGATGGTGGAGGAGGGGCCGGCGTCGGAATTGTTCAAGCATCCGAAGACGGACTACACCCGCGCGCTGTTCGCCGCCGCGTTCCGGCTGGAAGCCGCGGGCGGCGCGGGGGATGGGACGCAAGCGTGAGGCGGTTTCGTCGTTCACATCAACTCAGCGTCGTCCCCGCCTGCGCGGGGACGACGCTGTTCGTGCAGCAAAGCCGCGCACGAAACCCCTACAGCCGCTTGATCCGCCGCACGGCGCTGCCCGCCGCCGCGATGCGCGCCACCGCCGCGACGGTCGACTCGACGGCGGTGGCCATGTGAAAGGCGTTGGCGTGGATCAGCGTCGCGGCGTCGCGGGCGATGGCGACGTGGCCTTTCCAGAACACCAGGTCGCCACGCTTCAGCCGGCCGATCTGCGCCAGCGGCACGTCGGCCCCGAGGCTCGCCTCCTGCATGTCGCTGTCGCGCGGCGCGCCGACGCCGCCCGCGGTCAGCGACACCTGAACCAGGCCCGAACAGTCGATGCCGAGGCTCGACTTGCCGCCCCATAGATACGGCGTGCCGATGAAGCGCTCGGCCACCGTGACGAAATCCGGCTCGCGATGGTCGCGCGGCGCGAGGTGGCGCGCCGGCAGATGGCCGCCGTCGAGCGTGATCGCGAAATCGCTTTCGGTCCGCGCGACCGCGACCAGGCTGCCGAGCGCCAGCGCCGCGCGCGGCGGCAGCTTGATCGAGGGGCCGGGAAACACGAAGGTGCGCAGCGCCGTCACCTTGTGGGTCGGCGCGGAGCCGGCCGGCGCCAGCGCCGCGTCCGGCAGCCAGCCGACATAGCCGTCGGACTCCAACTGGCCCCACGCCCAGCCTTCATCGGGGCGGTCGTAAATGGTGACGCGCTCGCCGTGCAGCGCCTCGGTTTGCAGCATCGCGTTGTCGCGCGGCGCGTCGCGCACCGGGGCCAGCGGCGCGATCACTTCGAAAATTTCGCCGTCGGCGAAGCGCGCGGCGCGCACCTTGCCTTCGAGATAGCGCGCGGCGAGATCGGGCCGCGCCGGGGTGAGGCGCGGATCATCCATAGCGCCGGCTCAACAGGCGGAAGATGGCGCGCGCGGCCTGGCATTCGCCGCCTTCGGGGCGCGCCGGCTTGGCGACCGGCGTCCAGCCGTAGATATCGACGTGGAGCCAGCTCGTGGCGGCGGCGACGAAGCGTTGCAGGAACAGCGCGCAGGTGACCGAGCCGGCAAAACCGTTCGACGGCGCGTTGTTGAGGTCGGCCACTTTCGAGTCGAGCCAGGCGTCGTAAGCCGGCCACAGCGGCATCCGCCACAACGGGTCGCGTTCCTCGCGCGCGCATTGCGCCAGATCGGCGGCGAGCGTCTCGTCGCCGGTGTAGAACGGCGGCAGGTCGGGGCCGAGCGCCACCCGCGCCGCGCCGGTGAGCGTGCCGAGGTCGATCAGGAGGTCCGGCTTGTCCTCGTCGGCCAGCGCCAGCGCGTCGGCCAGCACCAGCCGGCCCTCGGCGTCGGTGTTGCCGATCTCGACGGAAAGACCCTTGCGCGAGGGGAATACATCGAGCGGGCGGAAGGCATCGCCGGCGACGGAATTCTCAACGGCGGGGATCAGCACGCGCAAGCGCAGCTTCAGCCCGGCGTCCATCACCATTTGAGCCAGCGCCAGCACATTGGCGGCGCCGCCCATGTCCTTCTTCATCAGCAGCATGCCGGAGGCGGATTTGAGGTCGACGCCGCCGGTGTCGAAGCAGACCCCCTTGCCGACCAGCGTGACTTTCGGATGCGCGGGATCGCCCCACGAAAAATCGATCAGCCGCGGCGCGCGCGGCGATGCCATGCCCACGGCGTGGATCAGCGGGAAGTTCTGGCGCAGCAAGTCGTCGCCGATGACGCAGTCGAAGCTGGTGTCGTAGCCGGCGGCGAGGTCGCGCGCGGCCGCCTCCAGCTCCGCCGGACCCATGTCGTTGGCCGGCGTGTTGATGAGGTCGCGCGCCAGCCGGGCAGCCTCGGCGATGCGCGAGATGTCGTCGATATCGACGCCCTCCGGCGGCACCAGCCGCGCCTGCGGCGCGTCGTTCTTGCGATAGCGCGCGAACCGGTAGTGGCCCAGCGCGAAGGCCAGCGTCGCGAGACGGACGTCGTGGGCGGCGTTGGCGAAGCGGTAGACGCCGGGCGGCAGCAGGCCGGGCAACAGTCCCGGCTGGAACGGGTCGTGCCGGGCGCTGGTCGCCTCGTCCAGTCCGAACAGCACGGCGTCGATGTCGCCGCCCGCCGCCGGCAGCACCAGGCACTTGCCCGCCTTGCCGGTGAAGTTCTGCGCCTGCGCGAAGCGGCGCGAGGGCTCGGGCAGCGTGGCCGCGATGGTGTCCCAGCTCGCGGCGGTGACGAAATGGATCGGGATCGCGGGCGTGGCGGGGGCTGGCGCGAAGGCGGCGTGCATGGTGGTCTCGCAGGCGGCGGCCGAATTAACCGCTCATTAGGGTTAACGGACTATTGAGGGACGTTAACCGGGACATCTGTCCCCTGCATTGACGGGTTTATCGGCCATGCGTCAACCGCCTTCGATGTTCCGCTGGATCGGGCCGGTGACGGCCGCGGCCTTGCTGTCGCTCACGCTCGCCGGCTGCCAGACCGCGGGTCTTTCCGATATCACCGGCGCGCTGGGCGGCGGCGCCGAGACGCGCGCCGCAGCCGACCCGGCCCGCGCCGCCGAGATCGCCGGCGAGCGCTATCGCGCCAATCCCAAGAGCGCCGAGGCCGCGATGCGTTACGGCCAGGCATTGCGCAAGACCGGCCAGCGCGCGCAGGCGGTGGCGGTGCTGGAGCAGGCGGCGCTGGTTCATCCGGCCGACCGCAGGCTGCTCGGGCTCTACGGCAAGGCGCTGGTCGATAACGGCGACTACCAGAAAGCCTTCGACATCCTCGGCCGCGCCCACTCGCCGGCCGATCCGGACTGGCGCATCCTGTCGGTGCAGGGCGCGGCCCTCGATCAGCTCGGCCGCCACGACGAGGCGCGCCGCTATTACGCGAGCGCGCTGAAGATCGTGCCGGAGGAGCCCTCGGTGCTGTCCAATCTCGGCATGTCCTATGTCCTCACCAAGGAACTGACGCAGGCCGAGCAGGTGCTGCGGCGCGCCTATACCCGGCCCGGCGCCGGTTCGCAGGTGCGGCAGAACCTGGCGCTGGTGGTCGGCTTGCAAGGTCGCTTCGCCGAGGCCGAGAGCATCGTCAAGGCCGATCTGCCGCCGGACGAGGCGGCCGCCAACGCCGCCTACCTCAAGCAGATGCTGGACCGCGGCCAGCCGCCGCGCGTCGGCGAGGCGGCGACGGAATCGCGGCGGCAGTCGTGAGGCGCCGCGGCGGCGTTTGACATCCATCGGGACAGGATCGAGTCCCCGGTCGTCATTGCGAGCGCTCGGACAACGCGCAGCCTTGATCCGAGCGCTCGCAATGGCGGTCGGCGGGCCGGGACACCAGCCCGCGCCGCTCAATGCATCGTCGTCAGCTTGATGTAGGTCGGGCCGAGAATGACGATGAACAGCACCGGCAGGAAGAACAGGATCATCGGCACCGTCAGCTTCGGCGGCAGCGCCGCGGCCTTCTTTTCGGCGGCGCTCATCCGCATATCGCGGTTTTCCTGCGCCATCACCCGCAGCGCCTGGCCGAGCGGCGTGCCGTAGCGCTCCGACTGTTGCAGCGCCAGACAGACCGACTTGACGCCTTCGAGGCCGGTGCGCTTGGCGAGATTCTCGTAGGCGACCTTGCGATCCTGGAGATAGGACAGTTCCGCCGTGGTCAGCGTGAATTCCTCGGCCAGCGGGATCGATTGCGTTCCGATCTCGGTCGAGACCTTGCGGAACGCCATCTCGATCGAGATGCCGGATTCGACGCAGATCAGCAGCAGGTCGAGCGCGTCCGGAAACGCGCGCTTGATCGACAGTTGCCGCTTGGTGATCGCGTTCCTGAGAAACAGCATCGGCGCTTGCAGGCCGAGAAAGGCCATGCCCAGGCAGATGCCGAGCTTGATCGGAAGCGGATGATTGGTCTTCGCGATCAGGAATACATAGATCGCTCCCACCACCATCAGCACCACCGGCGTCACCATCCGGAAGAACAGGAAGGTGATGTAGGGCGCCTGCCCGCGATAGCCGGCCATCACCAGCTTGTCGCGCGCGGATTCCTGCGCCAGCCATTTGCGCAGGTTGAGATTATCGACGACGCGGGAGACCATTTGCTTGGGAGACTGGCGCAGCGACACCTTCTCTTTGCGCGCCAGATGGCTGCGCTCGCGCTGGCGGATGCGTTCGCGCTCGTTGGCGACGGCCTTCATGCGCTTGGCCAGATTCTGCCCGGCGAACAGCGGCATCACCAGCGTGTAGGCGGTGGCGCTGGCGGCGATGGCGGCGAGCAGCATGGTCATGAACGTCGCGTCGTGCATCTTGCTGATGAGAAATTCGATCATGACCGCACCTGCGATATCTTGAAACTGCCGGAACTGAATGACGAGAGCGGGGTGAATTCCAGCCCGATCACTCACTCCGCTTGTGGTTGCGAGAAGCGTAAGCTCCGAAGCAATCCAGGGACCATGAAACGGCTGGATTGCTTCGCGGTGCTCGCAATGACGGCTCGATCCAAATTCATGGCCCTCTAGAAGTCGAAAT
This sequence comes from Xanthobacteraceae bacterium, assembly GCA_023954195.1. Lineage (GTDB taxonomy): Bacteria > Pseudomonadota > Alphaproteobacteria > Rhizobiales > Xanthobacteraceae > 62-47. The sequence goes on along the minus strand of JAMLIK010000001.1, from coordinate 1,660,362 downwards.
TAATCATCTTCTTCATCACCATGACGCCGGTGGCCATCCACAGCGCGCTGCCAGCCAGCATGATGCGCCCGACCGGCTCGCTCCACAGCAGCGCGATATATTGCGGCGTGGTGATGTAGACCAGCAGCATCACCGCCGGCGGCAGCGCGCCGATGATCGCGGCCGAAGCCTTGGCCTCCATCGACATCGCCTGAATTTTCTCGTTCATCTTCTTGCGATCGCGCAGCACCTTGGAGAGGTTGCCGAGCGCCTCCGACAGATTGCCGCCGGATTTCTGCTGGATCGCGACGACGATGCCGAAGAAGTTGGCTTCCGGCAGCGGCATCCGCTCGTAGAGCCGCGAGCAGGCTTCGCCGAGCGGCATGCCGACGGCCTGGGTCTCGATGATGGCGAGAAACTCGCCCCTCAGCGGCTGCGGGGCGTCGGCGGCGACCACCTTGATGGACTCGAACAACGGCAGTCCGGCCTTGATGCCGCGCACGATGACGTCAACCGCGTCGGGAAGGGCGGCGAGGAACTTCTTCTCGCGCCGTTTGCGCAGGAAGCCGAGCAGCCAGCGCGGCGCGCCGAAGCCCGCGGCGAAGCCGAGGCCGGCCGCCGCCATCCATCCGCCGCCGGACATGAAGGTGAGCGCGACGACGATCACCCCGAACGCGATCGACAGCGCCAGGAATTTCTCCTTCGATAGCGACAGGCCGGCCCGCGCGATCCGGCTGTCGAGCGGGATCTTCTTCTCTTTCTTGTTGCGATGTTCGAGTTCCTTGAGCGAGCTTTCGACCTGCTGGCGGCGCGAGCGCTGGCTGCGATCGAGGTTGGCGCCGGGGCGGATGGGCTCGGGTCGCGTCAGCGCCGCGCGGCGCTTCTCGGCTTGCCGTTCGCCGGACAACAACGGATAGATGAAAACCCACGCGACCCCGCCGATGGCGGTCGCCGCGAGAAACGCCAGCGCCAGGGTTTCGAGTCTCATGGATCACCTCAGACGTTGATGTCCGCCTCGGAAGCATCCAGCGCCGCCGCGAGCCGCTGTTCCTCGTTGTAGTAGCGCGCCCGCTCCCAGAACGCCGGCCGTCCGATGCCGGTCGAGCGGTGGCGGCCGATGATCTTGCCGTTGGCGTCCTCGCCGATCATGTCGTAGATGAAAATGTCCTGGGTGATGATGGTGTCGCCTTCCATCCCGACCACCTCGGTGATGTGGGTGATCCGACGCGAGCCGTCGCGCAGGCGCGCGGCCTGCACGATCACGTCGATCGAACCGCAGATCATCTCGCGGATGGTGCGGGACGGCAGCGAATAGCCGCCCATGGTAATCATGGATTCGGCGCGCGACAGCGCCTCGCGCGGATTGTTGGCGTGCAGCGTTCCCATCGAGCCGTCATGGCCGGTGTTCATCGCCTGCAACAGGTCGAACGCCTCGGGGCCGCGGACTTCGCCGACGATGATGCGCTCCGGCCGCATGCGCAGGCAGTTCTTGACCAGGTCGCGCATGGTGATCTGGCCTTCGCCCTCGATGTTGGGCGGGCGGGTTTCCAGCCGGACGACGTGGGGCTGTTGCAGTTGCAGCTCGGCGGCGTCCTCGCAGGTGATGATGCGCTCGTCGTGATCGATGTACTGCGTGAGACAATTGAGCAGCGTGGTCTTGCCGGAGCCGGTGCCGCCGGAAATCAGCACGTTGCAGCGGACGCGGCCGATGATCCGCAGGATCTCGGCGCCCTGCGGGGTGATCGAGCCGTACTTGACCAGCTGATCGAGCGTCAGCTTGTCCTTGCGGAATTTGCGGATGGTGAGGGCGGGGCCGTCGATCGCCAGCGGCGGCACGATGGCGTTGACGCGGGAGCCGTCGGCGAGGCGGGCGTCGCAGATCGGCGAGGATTCATCGACGCGCCGGCCGACCTGGCTGACGATGCGCTGGCAGATATTGAGAAGCTGCTGATTGTCGCGGAAGCGGATGCCGGTCTTCTCGATCTTGCCGCCGACTTCGATGAACACCGTGCCGGCGCCGTTAACCATGATGTCGGCGATGTCGTCGCGCGACAACAGCGGCTCCAGCGGGCCGTAGCCCAGCACGTCGTTGCAGATGTCGTCGAGCAGTTCCTCCTGCTCGGCGATCGACATCACGATATTCTTGATCGCGATGATTTCGTTGACGATATCGCGGATTTCCTCGCGCGCCGATTCGCTGTCGAGCTTGGCGAGCTGCGCCAGGTCGATCGCCTCGATCAGCGCGCCGAAGATCGTCGCCTTGACCTGATAGTAATTATCGGAGCGCCGCATCTCCTGCGATGGCGGCGGCGCGGCGGGGGTCGGCATGCGCGCGGGCGAAAGCGGCGGCGAGGCGACCTGCGCCGGCGCGGCGCCGGCCGGCGACGACAACGGGGCCGCCGCCGTCTCGCGCACGACCTCGGGGGCCCTTGCGGCTTTGTTATCGTTTTCCGATCCGCTACGCTTGCCGAACACAGTTTTACTCCACTCGGTTACCGTTGGAGTCTGATCCAACCGCGTTGAATCAGACTCGTCGGGTATCTTTGCTTGAGCATGATCTTTTCCGAAGACCGATTTCCACGTTTCGGGAGCATGCCCGACCTGGGCATGATCTCGTCCGAAAACCGGTTTCCACTTTTCGGCATCATGCTTTATCTGGCCCGCAGTTTCTCAAGGAATGGCGTCAGGAACGAACCGCGCGGCTTCTTGGTTTCGCCGCGCCCGGTCAGGCGCTGGGCGATTTGCAGGAACATCTCGGTGGTGCGGTGATTGGCCGAAATTTCCGCGATCATCTGGCCGTTGTTGGCGGCGGAGCCGAACAGTTGCGGCTCGAACGGAATGATCGCAGCCGGCTGGCTTTCGATCGCCTTGGCGAACTCGGAGGCCGAGATTTCCGGCCGTTTCGGCACGCCGACCTGGTTGAGGCAATAGATCGGCGCGCGATCGTTCGGCCGCGCGGCTTTCAAGAGGTCATAGAGGTTCTTGGTGTTGCGCAGGTTGGCGAGGTCGGGCGCCGCCACGATCAGAATGTCGTCGGCGCCGATCAGCGCGCGGCGCGCCCATCCGGACCATTGATGCGGCACGTCGAGCACGATGCACGGCATCGTGGTGCGCAGCGTGTCGAAGATGGCGTCGAAGGCTTCCGCGCCGAAATCGTAGACCCGCTCCAGCGTCGCCGGCGCCGCCAGCAGGCTGAGATGGTCGGTGCATTTCGACAGCAGGCGGTCGATGAACGCGGTATCGACGCGATCCGGCGAGAATACCGCCTCGGCGATGCCTTGCGCGGGATCCTGGTTGTAGTCGAGCCCGGCGGTGCCGAACGCCAGATCGAGGTCGGCGACCACGGTGTCCAGCGCCAGATCGCGGGCGATCGCCCAGGCGACGTTGTGGGCGATGGTCGAGGCGCCGACGCCGCCCTTGGCGCCGACCACGGCGACAACGCGGCCGACCGCCTTGGCTTCCGGCGCGGAGAACAGGTTGCAGATCGCGCGCACCACGTCGAGCGGGGCGATCGGCCCCATCACGTAGTCGCTGACGCCGCGGCGCACCAACTCACGATACAGGGTGACGTCGTTGACGCGGCCGATGACGATGACGCGGGTGCCGGCGTCGCACACGGAGGCGAGCTGGTCGAGACCGGTGAGGATGTCGCTGCGCCCCTCGGTTTCCAGCACGATGACGTTCGGCGTCGGCGCGGTGCGATAGGCTTCGATCGCCGCGGTGATGCCGCCCATCTGGATCTTGATATGGGCCTTGTCGAGCCTGCGGTCCTCGCCGGCCGATTGCACCACCGCGGCGGTTTCCACCGTCTCGCAGAAGGCCTGCACCGAGACGCGGGGCGCCGGCGCGATGTGGATGTCGCTATCAGACGACGCGGGCGTCGCCGGCGGCTCGTCCTTTGTCTGGCGTTCGTAGCTTATCATTGGCCCACACCGCTGATTTTGCCCTTGTTGGCGTCGGGATAGATGGTCGCGGTGGACGCGCCCTGGCGATATTTGTCGAGCACCTGCGTCCGCCGTGGATTGTAGGCCGGGGTTTCCGGCCGCGGCTGCACCAGGTCGGACGGATTGTCGACCATCGCCGCCAGGTTGCGCTGGCTGGCGCAGCCGAAATTCCAGTAGTCGGTGTTTTCAAGATAGGATTTGTTTTTCACCGAGGGACCGAGATCTTCCGGCCACAACCCGCACGGGCCGGCGGAGGCGGTGATCCGCGGATAGCTGACGCGGATCGCCGCGAACACCTGCGCGTCGGTCGGATGATAGCTGCGCACCACGATGCCGCGCGGCGGGATCCCGGTCGCCGACAGCAGCGACTTGATCTCGCGCAGCGAATCGCCGGCGGCGCGCGCGTTTGGCGTCTGCGTCGGCATGTCGATGACGATGGCCCCGGTGCCTTCCTGCATCCAGGTGCGGCCGAGCGCGACGATCTCCGCGCGCTGCCCGGCGTTGAGGCCGCCGCGGCCGTTGCCGACGAAGATCGCGATGCTCTGGTCGGCTTCCTGGATGGCGATCGGGTGCCGCTGCCGGTAATCGTCGGGAATGCTGCCGGTGATGTCCGGCGCCGGGCGGGTATGGTTGCACGCGCCGAGCGCCAGCGCGACGCCTGCGAGCAGCACGGCGGCGCGAAGGCGATGAAGCGTCGCGACGGGTCGTTGCGTGGTCATTGCGGTTGTCCTTGTCCCGTCTCAGTCGGTGATGAAGCCGTAGGCGCCGCGATACTTCCGGTCCGCCGGATTGCGGCCGGGCACGCCGTAGATACGATTGATGCTGCCGAGCAGGACGGCCTGCGGATCGGACGAGGCGACGAAGCCGTCGTCGGGCCGCGACAGATCCTTCTGCGCCACCGCGCGGACGATGTAAGGCGTCACCAGCACCATCAGCTCGGTGTTGTTGTTGGCGAAGTCGCGGCTGCGGAACAGCGCCCCCAGCACCGGCAGGCGCGTCAGGCCGGGCAGGCCGTTGATCGCCTGCTTGGTCTGCTGCTGGATCAGACCGGCCATCGCCATCGAGCCGCCGGAGGGAATTTCCAGCGTGGTGTCGGCGCGGCGGGTTTTCAGGCTCGGGATGGTCGTCGTCACCGTGCCGGTGGTGGTGGTCAGTGCGCCGTCCTGCGAAAGCTCCGAGACTTCAGTCCGGACATGCAGGCTGATGCGGCCCCCGCTCAGCACGACCGGGGTGAAGTTCAGCGAGACGCCGAACTGCTTGAAGGTGACGGTCGGGGTGTAGACGCCGTTGGAGATGCTGCCGCCGGTCGAGATCGGAAACTCGCCGCCGGCGAGGAAGTTGGCGCTTTCGCCGGAGATCGCGGTCAGGTTCGGCTCGGCCAGCGTGCGCATCACGCCGGCGCTCTCCATTGCGCGCAGCGTCGCCTGCACATTGGCTCCGGTGCCGCCGAAGGTCCCCGAGAGCTGGTTGTCGGGGACCAGCGCCTTGCCGGTGATGGAGAACGGGTTCTGGTTGTTGAAGTTCAGCACCGTCGAGCCGTAGCTCATCGAGGCGCTGAGATCGACGCCGAGCTGCTTGAGCACGTTGCGCTGAACCTCGGCCACCACCACCTTGAGCATCACCTGGTCGCGGCCGCGCACGGTGATGGCGTTGACGATTCGGTTCGCCGCCGCGCCGCCCTTGCCGTCGGTATTGACGTTGATTTGACCCTGACCGTTGACGGCCGCATTCGCCCCGTCGGCGGTGCTGTTGTAGGTGCTGCTGAAGCTGGCGCTGCTTTCGATGAAGCGCGAGGCGATTTCGTAGGCTTGCTGCGATTCGGCCTGGCTTGCGACCGAGCCGGTCAGCATGATGCCGTTGCCGATGGCCTGGACGTTGACGTTCGAGCCGGGGATGGCCTGATTGATGGCGGCGCGGATCACGCCGACATCCTGCGCGACGCTCACCTCGTAGCCGACGATCTGCTGGCCGTCCGCGTCGAAGAACAGGATATTGGTCGTTCCGTTAGCGACCGCGATGACATAGGCGCGGCGCGACGAGCGCATCACCGCGGTGGCGATCTTCGGATTGGCGACCAGTACGTCCTTGGCGTCGCGCGGCAGGTCGATCACGATCGATTTGCCCGCGCCGATCGTCAGGTTGCGCGTCGTCTGGGGTGCGCTGACGCGCGCCGTGGCGAACACCGGCCGTTCCGCCGCCAGCGCCGCCGGCGTCAGCGCCGGCTCAAGCAGCAGCGCGCCGGTGGCGGCGAAGCACAATGCCTGCCTCATCGCCGTCTTCAAACGTCCGGCCCGATGCGTTTCGCGATTGTCCCGACCCGTCATGTGATGATCCTTCCGATTACTGCCGGGTTGTCGCCTTGGTCGATACGCCGTAGCGCACCACGTCGATGGATTGGCGCCGGTCGATTCCCGCGTCGCTGACCACCGGCGCGTTGGCGTCGGCGAGGCTGCGCAGGGCGAGGGTGAGCGTGCCGCCGCTCTGCCGCGCCCGCGCCAGCATCTCGGCCTGCTCGGGTTTGAGTTCGAGCGTCGCGGTGCGGCCGACAACGGCGTTCTGGCCGTCCTTCTCGCGTGGCTGCTGGTCGATCGCCAGCACGCGCACGTTGGTCAGGATGGTTTCGGACAGCGCGGGCTCGCTGTTGCCCTGATCCGAACTTTTGTCGCGCCGCGACAGGATGACGTCGACGCGGTCGTTCGGCAGGATGAAGCCGCCGGCGCCGGTTTCGGCGGAAATCTCGGTGGAAATCGCGCGCATCCCGGCGGGCAGCACCGCGGCCATGAAGCCGGAGCCGCCGGCCATCACCAGCTTGGTGTCGCGAATAGGCTCTCCGGTCACGAACGGCGAGCGCGCGATCGCGCCGGTGAATTTGGTCGGCGCGTCGGGCCTTGTGTCGCGCCGCACGAAGCTGGCGCTGGCGGCGGAGGCCGGCCATGTCTGCCATTGCAGGTCGCTCGCCGTCACCGTCTTGCCGAGCGGGATGTCGGCCTTGGCGACCAGCACGTCGACCGTTTCCATCTTGGCGACCGGCGCGGGCTGCGTCTTGCGGTCGGAACCGCTGGCGAGCCAGGCGGCGAGGCCGCCGGCGCCGATGGCAATGCTCAGGACAACGATCCGCGCGGTATTCATGCCTCAACTTCCCACCAACATGAGACGTGCGACGCCATGGTCGCCGTAGCGGGAGTTGAGCAGTTATTCGTCAAGGCATGGTTAATGACGCGTATCGGAACAGGCTTAACGAGTTCTTTTCTTGAAAATTACCCGGCGACGAAGCGGCTGAGATCGACGGCTCGGATCCAGATGGTCTCCGGATAGACCATCAGCGCCCCCGCCGCCAGCGCGATACCGTAGGGAATGCCGCTCTCCTCATGGTGCAGCCGCAGCAGCCACTGCTGGCCGGTCAGCGCGTAAGGAATCGGCCAGCGCCGAAACTCCAGCAGCGCCAGCGTTAGGGCGCCGCCGAACAGCGAGGCATAGACCAGATAGACCAGCAGATGCTCGAAGCCGAACCACAGCGCGGCGGCCGCCGCCACCTTGGCGTCGCCGCCGCCGATCCAGCCCAGGGCGAAACAGGTGAACGACACCGCCAGCACGGCGGCGCCCGCGGCCATGTGCAGGCCGATCGCGGCCATTCCCATGCCGGACGCCAGCGCCAGCACGAAAAACCCTGCGACCAGCGCCAGCGACACCCGGTTGGAAATCGTCATGGTCAGCAGGTCGCTGGAGGCGGCGAAGGCCATCAGCATGGGAAACAGCATCAGCCGGGTGAGATCGAGGATCATGGTGCCGTCCGTATCGCGCGCGGGGTTGGGGCAAGTTACCCCACGAACAATGAACAATCGAAAAACGCGAGCTGAAGATAAAAGGGCCCCGGCATGCCGGGGCCCTTCCAGAATAGGATCGGCGATCCGCCTATTAGCCGCCGGTGTTCGCGATGCCCTTCTGCACCTTGTCGAACTGGGTGTTCAGGGTGGTGCCGAGCGACTGCACGATGGCGATGATGGCGACCGCGATACCGGCGGCGATCAGACCGTATTCGATCGCGGTGGCGCCGGATTCATCCTTGGCGAAACGCTTGACAAGATTCTTCATAGGAAACTCCATGTGTGCACGTGGCTGTTGAACTCGACGTCTAGTGGAAACGGCGTTCTCAGCACCGTGACCATGGCTGCACCCTAGGGGGAGAAAATTTCGGGCCGGTTAATTCGATTGCGGAAACCCGCGTGTATCAGGCGTTTCTCGCGGACGGTAAACTTCGACTTAAAAGCGTCGCGGAATATCCGGCAAATCGGCCCGGTCCGGTTCGGCTATCGCAAACGATCGCGCGGCGGCAATATCATCGGTGCGGGCGATCTCGTCTCGACAATTCCGGCGTCGTCCCGGCGCGCGCAGGGACTCATACGCCGCAGCGGGAACGGCACCTATGAGTCCCGCCCGCGCGATGACATTCGCCGTGCCGGGACGCCGACCGTCGCCGGCGTTTGCAGTTCATTCATCAATTAACGGCATATTTGCCATATCCGCAGCCGGGACCTCGCTTGAGGCGGGGTCGGGCCGTGATTGTATCGGAGTGGGCGCATGATTGTCCGATCTCGAAATTCCTTGACCCGGCTGGCGGCGCTCGCATGCGTCGCCGCGGCGCTGGCGCTGCTATCCGGCCTCGGGCGGGCCGTTGCCAACGAAATGTCGAACCAGGACACCATCGCGGTCAGCGTCGATCAGGCCAAGCTGGTGAAGCTGCCGGCGCGGGTGGCGACCCTGGTGGTCGGCAATCCGTTGATCGCCGATGTCACCCTGCAATCCGGCGGCCTGGTCGTGGTGACCGGAAAGGGTTACGGCGCCACCAACGTCATCGCCCTGGATCGCGCCGGTGAAGTCCTGATCGACCGCACGATTGTGGTCAGCGGCCCCACCGACAAGGTGGTCACGATCTATCGCGGAGCCGAGCGCGAATCCTATAGCTGCGAGCCGAACTGCGAGCGGCGTGTCACGCTCGGCGACAGCGAGAAGTTCTTCAAATCCACCATGGATCAGGCCGGAACGTTGAGCAGGGAGGCCGCGGGCGGCGGCACCGTCGGCAAGGCCAACTGACCGGCGCGCGGGCGGCATCTCCAGTCCGGCGCGCGGCATGATGCCCGTACGCCCCGAGGCGACGGCGCCATTCGGCGTTAACAACCGGTTAACGCAATACGGCGCGTTGTCCGAAACTGCCGAAACACTTCGACAATGACTTTCGGGTAGATCCTGACGGCCGATCACTCCTGCCGATCGAGGAGACGCACCGATGTCGTCGTCCGAAAAATCACCTGCCGAGCCGCGCCGCGCCGCATGGCGACGCGATCAGCGCGGTTCCGCGCTGATCGAATTCGCGCTGGTCGCGCCGATCTTCTTCGCCCTGCTGTTCGCGATCCTTGAGATCGCCCTGACTTTTTTCGCCGGCCAGGTGCTGGAAAACGGCCTGGATCAAACCGCGCGAAAGATGTTCACGCATGAGGCCGCGGACACCAACATGACCCGCGATCAGTTCGTCAGCGATCTGTGCGACCGGGTCAAGGTGCTGATGGATTGCAGCAAGCTGCGCGTCAATGTCAGCATTACCGCTCCCGGTAACGCGATCACCATTCTGAATCCGATCGATGGCGGCACGTTCGTCGACAGTTTCAATTATCAGAATCCGCAAGCCCAGCAGACGGTGGTGGTCAGCGCCTACTATCTGTGGCCGCTCGTGGTGACGCAACTGGGCTTTAACATGGCCAACGTCGATTCCAATACGCCGAACGGAAAGTATCTGCTGTCGGCGATGGCGGCTTTCCGCGTCGAGCCGGGGGCGAGGTGATCGGACCATGAGCAATCCCGTCAGGCGTTATCTCACCACGACGGCGCGCCGGTTCGCCGCGTTCGGCCCGGACGCGCGGGGGCTGGCGGCGGTCGAATTCGCCATGATCCTGCCGATCATGCTGGTGGCGCTGTTCGGTATCATCAGCGTCACGTCGGTGATCGCGCTCAATCGCAAGATCACGCTGGTGGCGCGCACCCTGTCGGACCTGACCTCGCAGAACGACTACGTTCTCGACGCCACCGATATTCCGAACTTCTTCGCCATCGGCCGGGCGATGCTGACCCCCTACAAGGCGACCTCCAATCCCTTCAGCGGCGGGCCGCTGCGGATGACCATCACGCAGCTTTACATCAATCCCGCCAACGGCCAGGCGCGCGTGCAATGGAGCAGGGGCGACGATGCGCGCTCCGTCGGCGACGTGGTGTCGTCGATGCCGGCGAATCTGATCGGTAAGGACGCTTCCAACAAGGTGCTGCCCAATCAGTATTTCATCCTGGGCGAGGTCAGCTATCGCTACGCCCCCGCGATCCTGCCAGGCGTCGCCGCCGTGCCGCTCAAGGAATCGACCTATACCCGGCCGCGCGTCACCGCGAATTACTATTGCGTGCGGATGGACAAGGCGACGCCCTGTCCGACCAGCTAAAGCGGAATCCGATCCGACTGGATCGTCATTGCGAGGCGCAAAGCGACGAAGCAATCCAGCGGCCGCGAAGGAAGACTGCATTGCTTCGCGGATCCTGTGCTCGGACAACGCGAAGCGTTGATCCGAGCCGCGGGCGGCGGCGCGGGGGAAACAGCGGCGCAAACGAAAAGGCCGCGCCCAAGCGCGGCCTTTCTGCCTTGTAAACTGCAATATCGCGCGACGTGGAGCCGTCCCGGCTCGCGGTCGGCGACGCCTTAGCCTTAGCCGGCGGCGCGCAGATTGTCGGCGGAGGATTTGCCCGAGCGGCGATCCGCGACGATCTCGTAGCTGATCTTCTGGCCCTCGCGCAGCGTGCCGAGGCCGGCGCGCTCGACGGCGCTGATATGCACGAACACGTCGTTGCCGCCGTCGTCGGGCTGGATGAAGCCGTAGCCCTTGGTTGCGTTAAACCACTTCACGGTTCCCATGCTCATGGGATAGTCCCTTCTCAAAAAATATATAGTCGAAACCCATTCGCATGGGCTGGTGGCATCGAATTTTTGGAAGGGTCGTCAGCATCTAAACCGGCTGTACCGGTAGTTAGCAAGTGTCGTCCGGCCGAAAATCGATCAGGGTATCTTATGCGAAAGGCGGTGCCGAGACAATCCTGACGCGCACGTTTTTTGCGACGCGCCGGCCCCAAGGCCGGTCGCGGCGGCCGGTCGCGGCGGCCAGGCGGGGCACGCGATGCCCCGCCTGCTCGGCGCGCAAAAATCAGCGGCGGCGGAACTGGCCGCGGGGCGGGCCGCTGCGCGGCGGACCGCCGGCGGGGCGCTCGTCCTTGTGGCGGAAGATCAGGCGGCCCTTTTCGAGGTCGTAAGGCGACATCTCGATGGTCACCCGGTCGCCCGCCAGCGTCTTGATGCGATTTTTCTTCATCTTGCCGGCGGTGTAGGCGACGATCTCGTGCCCCGCGTCGAGCTGGACGCGGTAGCGGGCATCGGGGAGGATTTCGGTCACCAGTCCTTCGAACTGGATCAGCTCTTCTTTAGCCATGGGGGTCTCCAGGTCGAAAGGCTGTTATCGCTGCGGGCCTTGGTTGCGCTTGGGTTGATGGGGACGGCTCTTGCGGGTCAGGAACGCGACGCCCTGAATGCTTTCGGGGTTGCCGCCGGAAGCCTTGCCGCCGGGAGTCGCCCGCGCGGGCTCGTGCCGTCCGGCGGGCGGCTGGGCCGCGCCGCTCCCCGGATGCCTGCGGCGGCGCGAACGCTTGCCGTTCGGCGCGCCGTCGGCGGGGCCGCGATGCGCGGCCGCGTGCGGGCCGGGCCTGCCGCCGCGCGGCTGCGGTGCGGACGGGCCGGGATCGCGCTGGCCGGGGGTGCGGCGGTCTTCTCGGGGCAAGGCGACACGGATCAGTTTTTCGATGTCGCGGAGATACGCCATTTCCTCGCCGGCGCAAAGCGAGATCGCAACGCCCTCGGCGCCGGCGCGCGCGGTGCGGCCGATGCGGTGGACATAGGTTTCCGGGATGTTCGGCAGGTCGAAATTCACCACATGGCTGACGCCGTCGACGTCGATGCCGCGCGCGGCGATATCGGTGGCGACCAGGGTGCGGATGTCGCCGGTGCGGAACGCCGCCAGCACCCGCTCGCGGTAGTTCTGCGACTTGTTGCCGTGAATGGCGTCGGCGCTGATGCCGGCCTTGGCGAGGCCCTTCACCACCTTGTCGGCGCCGTGCTTGGTGCGGGTGAACACCAGCGCGCGGTTGACCGACTCGTCCTTGAGGATCTGCGCCAGCGCGGCGGGCTTGGCGGCGTGGTCGAGCTGGATCACGCGCTGGGCGATGCGCTCCACGGTGGAGGCCACCGGCGTCACCGCCACCCGCGCCGGATCGCGCAGCATCTGCTCGGCGAGTTCGGCGATGTCCTTCGGCATGGTGGCCGAGAAGAACAGCGTCTGCCGCCGGACCGGCAGCTTGGCGACGATCTTCCGGATGTCGTTGATGAAGCCCATGTCGAGCATGCGGTCGGCCTCGTCGAGCACCAGGAACTCGACCTGGCCGAGCTTGAGCGCGTTACCCTGCATCAGATCGAGCAGCCGGCCGGGGGTGGCGACCAGCACCTCGATGCCGCCCATCAGGGCGCGGACCTGCCGGCCCAACGGCACGCCGCCGATCGCCAGCGTCGAACTCAGGCGGATGTGGCGGCCGTAGGCGTTGAAGCTGTCGAGGATCTGGCCGGACAATTCGCGGGTCGGGCTCAGCACCAGCACGCGGCAGGTTTTCGGCTGCGGCTTGATCCGGTTCTCCAGCAGCCGGTGCAGGATCGGCAGCGCGAAGGCGGCGGTCTTGCCGGTGCCGGTCTGGGCGATGCCGACGACGTCGCGGCCGCTCAAGGCGAGGGGAATGGTTTGCGCCTGGATCGGCGTCGGCGTCCGGTAGTCTTCTTCCACCAGGGCGCGGGAAATGGGATCGGCGAGGCCGAAGTCCTGAAAGGAGGTCAAAAGAGAGGTCTTTCCATCAAAATACCAGCGCCCGACGTTCAACGTCGGCGCGGATGCCTCGGGGGAGGCTTGGGACACCCGCGTGTTTGGGGCGTCGGCTTCGGTCGGATGAAGGGGCAAGCCAGAAGCCGTTTTTGACCGGCTCAGAACACGCGGCTCGCAGGGACCTGAGGATTGTCGCAAGCGATTCCCAGGATCGTGCCGCTGATATGGCGCAGCATCGCGGCGGATTCAAGGTCAAACTGACGGCGGCAGGCGCGGGAGCCGTCGAAAACGGTTCCCACCCCTCTCCGACATGCTCTAATGTCGCCGCCATCCAAACCAACCGTCCCGGAGACCGCCGTGATCTATATCGTCGCCACCCTGACCGTGAAGCCCGAAATGCGCGCCGAACTGATCGAGGGCGCCAAAGCCTGCATCAAGGCCACCCGTCAGGAACCCGGCAACATTGCTTACGACATGCACGAGAGCGTCACCGATCCCACCAAGATGGTTTTCGTCGAGCAATGGGACAACGCCGAGGCGCTGGAGCCGCACCGCAAGGCCGAGCACATGAAAGCGTTCGGACGGATCGCCGCCAAGTGCCTCAGCGCGCCGGCCCGGATCGAGATCATCACGCCGGCCAAGGTGGACGCGCGTTAACCCTGCGCCGGGGTCGATCCCGCGCCGGCGGCCCCCGTCGGAACAAACCGAACGGGACGCGGTTTTCCTACTCCAACCGGGCTTGCCGCGATGGTGGATCGTCATGCGCGGCGGGTTGTCTGCTGACCGGCGACCCGCGAAGGCACATCGACGCGGGCCGTGGCGGCTCGGGCATGTCTTCGGGCGAAATTGTCGGGCGAAGTGATTTTCGAGAGCGCGCGTGGTCAGGCTGGGGTTCATCATCGGGTTCATCGCGCTGCTGGGGCTGTTGCTGTCGGGCCTCGCCGCGTATCGCGCCCATGACCAGGAACTGACGGTCAACCGCATCGCGCTGTCGCGCGCCATCGATGTCAGCGCCAGCCTGGTGCAGGACCGCCTGACCGAGCGCGAACTGCTGGCGCGGGTCGCCTCCGGCCTGTTCGTTTCGCCGTCGGTGACCAAGGCCAACATGCTCAAGCCGCTGCGCACCTCGATCTACGCCTTCAAGACCGATTTCGTCGTGGCGGGCTGGATCGCGCGGCTGGAACCGAACGAACTGGCGCAAGCCCAGGCCGAGCTGCAGAGCGCCGGCTTCCCGAACCCGCGGATCCGCAATTTCAACGACAAGCCGCTGGACTTCGCCGCGCGCGGGAGCGAACCGCTCAACGTGCTGATGGATGTCGAGCCCCGCAACGCCGGGACCGAGGGTTTTCCAGGCCGCGCGATGGAGCCTCAGCCGGTGCTCGAAGCGATGTTGCGGCGGGCGCTGGAGACCCGACAGCCGGCGGCGTCGGAGCCGTTGCCGCTGTTGCGGCCGGACGGTCCGGTCGGCGTGGTGCTGGCGACGCCGGTGCTTCCGGAAAGCGCCGGGGAGCCCGCGGGCTTCGTCACCTTCTCCTACGAACTCGCGCCGTTGATGCTGACCAACGACGAGATGTCGCTGTTCTCCGTGGCGTTGCGAAGTCCGGCGAGCAACGGCAGCGAACTGGTTCTCGACGCCAACGACCGCGTGGTCGCGCGTCCGCAGGCGCAAGGTGCCGGGCGCGGCGGCAAGGCGGCGTCGGTGATCCGCACCGTGACCTTCGGCGGCCGCGACTGGCAACTGGCCTATTACGCCAAGACCAATGCCGAGCAACGCGCGCTCGAACTGGCGCTGGCGGTGGCGGCGATCGGCTTCGCGCTCACCGCGATCATCTGCGCGCTGTTCGGCTATATCGCCTACAACAACGTGCGGATGAGCCGCGAAATCCGCATGCGGATCGGCTTCGAGCACCGGCTGACGGCGGTGATCGACGAACTCAATCACCGGGTCAAGAACATCCTGGCGGTGATCCAGTCGATCGTCACCCGCACCATGCGCCACGGCTCCGACATCGACGTCGCGCGCGAACTGCTGATCGGGCGCATCCACGCCATGTCCAACGTGGTGTCGCTGCTCAGCGAAAGCCGCTGGCAGGGCGTGCCGCTCAAGGGATTGTTCGAGGCGCGCGCCATTCCCAACGCCGAGCGGATCACCGTCAACGGGCCGGATATCTCGGTCAGCGCCCGCGCCGCGCAAAGCCTGTCGCTGTTGTTCTTCGAACTGGCGTCGCACACCGACGAGGGGCTGTCGCTGGTAGGCAAGCACCCGCATATCGTCGCGCAATGGACGGTGGAAGGCGACCCGCGCGACGCCATCTTCCATTTCCGCTGGGAGGAGTTCAACACCAGCGCCGCGACCCGCAGCGCCGACAGCGATTTCGGCGTGATCCTGCTCGACCGCGTCGCGCCGGAAGCGCTCGGCGGCGTCGCCAAGCGCTACTTCACCGACGTCAGCTATGTCTACGAACTGATGGCGCCGATGGCCACCGTGGTCGACCTCACCGAGCGCGACCGCACCGACAGGTTGTCGGCCCCGGTGAAGCGGGTGCGGTGAGACATGACCGAGTGTCGCATCCAACCTCGGCGTCGTCCTCGCCAACGGGTCGGCGCGGAGCGCCGCCCGATCGCGCGATCTCTTACGCCAACTCCCGCAGCAGCGCCTCGCGCAACTGCTTCTTCAGCACCTTGCCGTTGGCGTTGCGCGGCAGCGGGTCGCGGCTGACGGTGACGGTCTCCGGCACCTTGTAGTCGGACAGCCGCGCCGCGCACCAGGCGCGCAGCGCGGCGACGTCGAGCGCCGGGTTGCGGCTGACGATGACGGCGTGAACCCGCTCGCCCAGCACCGGGCAGGGCTTGGCGATGATGGCGCTTTCCATGACGTCGTCGTGGCCGGCGAGCACCGATTCGACCTCGGCCGAATAGATCTTGTGGCCGCCGCGGTTGATCATGTCCTTCTTGCGGTCGAACACCCGGACGAAACCGTCGGCGTCGATCGAGCCGAGATCGCCGGAATGCCAGAACCCGCCGGTAAAGCTCTCGGCGGTGGCTTCCGGCTTGTTCCAGTAGCCCTTGATGACCGAGCCGCCGTGGATCCACAACTCGCCGACCTCGCCGCGCGGCACCTCGCGCCCTTCGTCGTCCATCGCCACGATGGTCGCGCCGGGGCAGGGCAGGCCGACGCTGTCGATGTGCGCGGCCATGAGCGCCGGCGGCATGATGGTCGAGGGCGAGGTGGTCTCGGTCGCGCCGTAGGCGTTAATCAGTTTCAGGCCGGGGATTTTTTGCGCCAGCTTCTCGATGGTGGCGACCGGCATCGGCGCGCCGCCGAAGCCGCCGATCCGCCACGACGACAGATCGAAGTTGTCGAAGTCGGCTTGCAGCAGGCAGAGATTGTACATCGCCGGCACCATGATGGTCTGCGTCGCGCGCTCGCGCGCGGCGATCCGCAGATAGTCGGCGGCCTTGAACTCGGCGACGATAATCAGCGTGCCGGCGCAGCGCGCCATCGCCGTGACGTTGGCGACGGTGCCGGTGACATGGCCGAGCGGCACCGCCGCGATCGAGCGGTCGGCGGCCGTCAATTCCATGCAGGCTTCGTAGATCATCGACGAGTGGATGATGTTGCCGTGCGATAGCATCGCGCCCTTCGGCCGCCCGGTGGTGCCGGAGGTGTACATGATTAGCGCGGTGTCGTCCTCGGCCACCGCTGCCGCGGCGGCGCGCGGCGGATGCGCGGCGAGTTGCGGCAGCGACGGCGTACCGGCACGGTCTTCCACGACGATACGGTGGCGCAGGTCGGGCACCTCGGCGAGGTCCGGCAGCCGGTCGGCGAGCGCGGTCTCGTAGACGATCGCCGCCGCGCCGCAGTCGGTCAGCATGTAGGCGACCTCCGGCCGTTGCAGCCGGGTCGAGAGCAGCACCGCGATCAGCCCGAGCTGGGCGGCGGCGTAAAGCGTCAGCACGAATTCGGTGCGGTTGCCGATCAGCACGGCGAGCCGGTCGCCCGGCCGCAGTCCGAGGCTCTCAAGGCCGGCGGCGATAGCCGCGGCGCGCCGCACCGTCTCGCGCCAGCTCAGCCGTTCCTCGCCGCAGACGATGGCTTCGCCGTCCGGGTTGCGCCGCCCGGCCGCTTCGACCATCTCCCAGAGGCTCCGCGGCCGCGCCTCGAACACCGGAATCAGCCGATCGCCGAAGTGAGCTTCGATCCGCATCGCGGGGAGAGACATATTCGACCAGTCCATCGTGGTTTCGTCCTTAGAAGTCTGACTTGAAATCGAGCACGCCGGATCAAACCAATCCAGCGTCGTCCTCGCGCAGGCGAGGACCCATAACCCCTGGCGTTCGCAATTTTGAATGGCGTCATCCTGATTGAGTCGAGACGCTGCGGCGTATGGGTCCCCGCCTTCGCGGGGACGACCATCATGGCGCCGCGGCGCGCCCGGAGCACGGAGCCAATATTCAACAACCGGTTCAGAGCAGGTAGCGCAGCCCGACCGTGATGACGATCAGGCAGATGAAGATCAGCGCCACCGGCAGGCGCGGCTTTTGCGCGGGCTGAGCGGCGGCCGGCCGGGACGGCGCGCGGCGCGCTTGCTGCAAGGCGATGACGTTGTCCGGCGGCGTTTCGCGCGCCGCGCGCGGATCGGCACTGGCCGGCGAAGCGGGCGGGGCGTTCTTGAGATGGGCCGCCTTGGAATGCGCCTTGGAATGCGCCAGGCTGGCGTCGGGCGCGGTGCCGGCGCCGCCCATTTCGGCGTAGTAACTGCGATAGATCGCCTGAATGGTGGCTTCGGTCGCCTCGGCCTCGCTCATGTCGCCGAGCCGCTTTTCGTAGTCCGCCAGATACGCCTGGGCGTCGCTCGACAGCGAACTGGCGGCGTTGAGCTTGGCCATCATCCGCCAGGTCGGAAAATCGGCGCGCGCCTTGGTGTCGGCGCGGCGGGCGATCAGAATGTCGGAAGCCTTGATCACGATTTGCGTATCCTCGGTCTCCGTCGCGGGAGGCGCGACGGCGGCGCGGTGGCCGATGGTCCGCGCGCAAGCCCATCGTGCCACAACAGCGTCGGCTTGCGGTAGCCCATTTGCAAGACCTAATTTACATCCCGGCGCGGGTCGCGGCGGAACCTCTCGACGGTTCCACGCGCGGCGGCGCGGGATCGCGGACAGTCGGGGCGAGCATGACCGAGGGCACACTGGTTCTGGCGATTCAGGGCGGCGCCGACAACTGGTCGCCGCAGCGCTGGGTCGAGCGCTTCAATGCCGTCGCCGGCGACCGCAAGGTGGTGCTGCTGCCGGATCCGGCCGCAGATCCGGACGCGGTGCATTACGCGGCGGTGTGGAAGCCGCCCCAAGGCGTGCTGGCCGCGTTCCGCAACCTGCGCGTTATTTTCAACCTCGGCGCCGGGGTCGATGCCTTGCTGGCCGATCCGACCCTGCCCGACGTCCCGATCGTGCGGGTCGCGGTGGACGATCTGACCGGCCGCATGACCGAATATGTCGTGCTGCATACCCTGATGCATCACCGCCAGCAGCGCCGCCTGCGCGACGATCAGGCGCGCAGGCTCTGGCGGCCGCCGGCGCAATGGGCGGCCTCGGCGGTCACCGTCGGAGTGATGGGGCTCGGTCAGCTCGGCCGCGACGCGGCAGCCGTGCTGCGCCGCATCGGCTTTGCCGTGGTCGGCTGGAGCTACAGCGCCAGGGCGATCGACGGCGTCGAATGTTTCAGCGGCGGCGACGGCCTCGCGCCGTTTCTGGCCAAGACCCACATTCTGGTGTGCCTGCTGCCGCTGACGCCGGACACGCGGCACATCCTCGACCGGCGGCTGTTCGAACGGCTCGCGCGCAATTCCCCGCTCGGCGGACCGGTGCTGATTAACGCCGGGCGCGGCGGCTTGCAGGTCGAGGCCGATATCCTGTCGTGCCTCGACGACGGCACGCTTCTGGCGGCGACGCTCGACGTGTTCGCGACCGAGCCGCTGCCGGCGGACAGCCCGCTATGGTCGCACCCGCGCGTGACGATCACGCCGCACAACGCCGCCGATACCGATCCGGATGCGATCTCGGCCTATGTGGCCGAGCAGATCGCGCGGTTCGAGGCCGGCGGGCCGCTGCGAAACGTCGTGGATCGCGCACGGGGGTATTAGAGGTTTTTCATGCTTGACGGAATCATCCAGCGTCATGCGCGGACTTGATCCGCGCATCCATCTTCTTGTCGGAAAATGATGGATTGCCGGGCGTTCGCCGCGCCGAAGGGGCTTCGGCCCCGCAGGCGGGTCAAGCCCGGAAATGACGTCTCGTGATGTTTCCATCAAAATAGGAAACGCTTCAGGCCGTCCAGTCGGCCGCCAGCCGGGCGTAGATGGCGGTGGCCTGATGGATGCGCGCGACCTCGCAATACTCGTCGGTCTGGTGGGCCTTGCCGGCCTCGCCCGGCCCGAGAATGATGGTCGGCGGGTTGCCCAGCGCCGGCGTCAGCACCGAGGCGTCGGTGAAGTACGGCGCGGTGCGCGGCGCTTCGCCAAAATTTTCGCCCAGCGCCTCCTCGGCGGTCCTCACCACATGCCGGATCCACGGCGTCGCCGGATCGGTCCACACCGCGCCGACGTCGACGAGGGTCTCGATCTCGATGTCGTCGCCCAGTTCGGCGGCGAACCGCTCCCTGATGCGATCGTGCGGCAGCGCCGGAATGCTGCGGATGTCGAGGCCGATCTCGGCGCGGTCCGGCACCGAATTGGTGTTGAGCCCGGCATGCACGGTGCCGACGTTGAGCGTGGGCGCGCCGAGATGGGGATGCGACGCGACGTTGAATTCGAATGACTCCAGCAAGGTGATGGCGTGCGCCGCCTTGTAGGCGGCGTTGACGCCGAGATGCGGCATCGAGCCGTGCGCGGTGACGCCCCTGGCGATCAGCTTCAGCCATAGCGCGCCCTTGTGGCCGACCACCGCGACGTTGGAGGTCGGCTCCGCCACCACCAGCGCGCCGGCGCGGCCGAGGATGCCGGCCCTGGCCATTTCGAACGCGCCCTCGCAGCCGATCTCCTCGCCGGCGGTGATCGCCAGCATCACGCCGCCGTTGCCGCGCAATTGCGCGGCGTTGTTGCAGACGGCGGCGACGAAGGCCGCGACGCCGCATTTCATGTCGGTGCTGCCGCGCCCGTAGAGCTTGCCGTCAATGATCTCGCCGGCGAACGGATCAACGCGCCACGGCGCGTTGCCGAGCGGCACGGTGTCGACATGGCCGGTGAAGCACAGCGGCGGCTTGCCGTCGTCGCCGCCGAGCCGCGCCACCAGATTGGCGCGCTCAGGCGCGAAGTTCTGGATCGCGGTCTTCAGTCCCGCATCGGCGAGAAGGCGTTCGAGATGGGCGATGCAGGCCAGTTCACGGCCGGGCGGATTGACGGTGTTGAAGGCGATCAGCTCGCGCGACAGGGCAATGGGATCGATCGGCATGGCGAACAGCGGCTCCCCGCGTATGGATTTTGTTAATCGTAGCGTGATTGCGTGGCGCGCGCGACCGGAATTGGCCGCATGGTCGGATGGCGTGGGAGCGAGGCGGCCGCGGTTGCCAGGCGGGCGCGGCGCGGCATAACAAGTGGCGGCGGTGCCGTCGCGTCGTTCGATTCGGATCGGTCGGGTCATTCATGGATTTGCAGAGCAATGCCGTTCGTCGCGTGACCCGCGTGCTGGCGTGGCTGTGCCTCGCCTACATCGCCTTCGTCACCGTGGGGCCGATCGACTTCAGACCGGAGACCGGCTACTCCCCGCGCCTGGAACGGCTGGTGGCGTTCATGGTGATGGGCGGGCTGTTCGCCGCGGCCTATCCGCGTCACATCGTGCTGGCGGGGCTGGTGGTGATCGGCTCCGCGCTGCTGCTTGAGGCGTTTCAGGTGTTCGAGCCGTCGCGCCACGGCCGGCTGTTCGACTCCGCCGTGAAGATCATCGGCGGCCTGATCGGGCTCGGCGCGGGTTGGCTGCTGGCGCGGCTGACGCGGCGCTAGAGCATGTTTCAACTGCGTTGAATCATGCTCGTCGCTCATCTTTTTGTTTGAGCATGATCTTTTCCGAAAACCGGTGTCCACTTTTCGGGATCATGCTCCAGTCAGCGACCGCCTCTTACGGTTCCAAGGAAGAATCTTCAGATCGGGCCGTCGCCGCCGGTGGCGCGGATCGCTTCCAGCAGCCAGTGCCGGAACGTCGCGAGCTTGGGCGTGTCGGCGCGATCCGCCGGCGAGACCAGATAGAAGCCGGCCTCCACCGGCAGCGTGATGTCGAACGGCACCACGAGGCGACCCTTGGCGATGTCGTCGCGCACATAGGCGGTGCGGCCGATGGCGACGCCGTGGCCGTCGATCGCGGCCTGCACCGTGACGAAATTCAGGTCGAAGGTCAGCCCGCTGTGGCCGGACAGGTCGGCGGGCAGGCCGGCGGCGGTCAGCCACAGCCGCCAGTCGTCGCGCGAGGCGCCGCTGGTGTGCAGCAGGATATGATCGCGCAGGTCCTCCGGCCTTCGCAACGGCCGCTCGCCCTGCAACAGCGCCGGGCTGCACACCGGAAACATCCGGTCCGCCATCAGCCAGTCGGCGCGCAGGCCCGGCCAGTTGCCGCGGCCGTAGCGGATCGCGGCATCGACGTCGCCGCCGGCGAAATCCACCAGATCGACGGAGGTGGTGATGCGAACGTCGATGGTGGGATGGGCTTCCTGGAACGCGACGAGGCGCGGCAGCAGCCATTTGGCGGCGAGCGAGGCCAGCGTGCTCACCGTCAGCACCCGGTCGCCGTTCCTCGACCGCAGCCGCGCGGTGGCCGCCCGCAGGTCGTTGAAGGCGGCGCGGATGCGGGGAAGGTATTCCTGCGCCGCGGCGGTGAGCGCGATGGTCCGGTTCTGCCGGACGAACAGCTTGATCCCCAGTTCCTGCTCCAGCCGCCGGATCTGATGGCTCACCGCGGTCTGGGTGACGTTCAGCTCGGCCGCCGCCGCGGTGAAGCTGAGGTGGCGGGCGGCGGCCTCGAACGCCCGCAAGCCGTTCAGGGACGGCAGCCGAGACAATGTCGCAGGACTTTTATTCATGAATTCATGTCATGTATGACCGGACAAGATGTCGTTTGTCAGAATGTCGGATCGGGTGGATATTTTCAGCCAGAAAGCTAGATTTGGAGACCGAAAATGTCCACTCATCATCGTCAGGCAATGACAAATCATCATGAGGAAGGTTTCCTCGCCCACCTCAATGAGACGCTGCACACGACATTGCACACCTGGCGCACCCGGCAGGTCCAGCGCCGTGAACTGACGCACTGGACCGAGCGCGATCTCCACGACGTCGGCATTTCATGGAGCGAGATGCTGGCGGAGGCCGAGAAGCCGTTCTGGCGCGCGTAAGGCATGATCCCGAAAAGGGATGCCGGCTCGCTCCGGGCGGAATGAAATTGCAGCTATCACCCCGTCATTGCGGGGAGCGTGAGGTCCGAAGCAATCCAGGAGCCGCCAAGGAAGGCTGGATTGCTTCGCGGAGCCTGTGCTCGGACAACGCGAAGCATTGATCCGAGTGCTCGCAATGACGGTGCTGACGGTTTTGTGCAAATCAGGATGATGTTGTCTCAACCCTTGCCGAACACCGGCTTGCGCTTCTCGATAAAGGCCGCGACCGCCTCGCGATGATCGGCGGTCGTCGCGGACTTGACTAGCCGCAGCGCCTCGTGGTCGCGGGCGGTGGCGAAATCGAAGGCGAGCGCCTCGTCAAGATTGTCCTTCATGTAGCGCAGCGCGGTCGCCGGGCCGTCCGCGAGCGAGGTCGCGAGCGCCAGGGCGGCGTCGCGCAGGTCGGCGTCCGGCACCACGCGGTTGACCAGTCCGATGGCCTCGGCGCGCCGCGCCCCGACTTTCTCGCCGGTGAACATCAGTTCGCGCGCCCGCGCCGTCCCCACCAGTCGCGTCAGTAGCCAGGCGATGCCGTAATCGCCGCTCAGCGCCACCCGCGCATAGCCGGTGGTGAGAAACGCGGATTCGGCGGCGATGCGGATGTCGCAGGCCATGGCGATGGCAAGGCCGGCGCCGGCGGCGGGGCCGGGCAGCGCCGCGATGGTCGGCTTGCGCACCGCCACCAGCGCGCCGGTGAGGAGCCGCTGCCGCTCCTGCAAATCCGCCACCCGCTCGTCGAACGACATCGCCGCTTTCGCCGGATTGCTGTTCGCGCCCATGCCCTTGACGTCGCCGCCGGAGCAGAACGCGGCGCCGGCGCCGGTCATCAGCAGCGCGCCGACCGACGCCTCCTCGCCGCAGACGCGGATCATGGCGCGCAGCGCCGGCGTGAGGCGGTCGGACAGCGCGTTGCGCGCCTCGGGCCGGTTCAGCGTGATGACCGCGACGCGGCCGCGGATTTCGCAGATGAGTTCATGCGTGCCGGTGTCGATGGATCGGATGGTCGTCGTCATGGTTGGCGGCCGTGCTGTCCGTGGGCTTTATTCGCCAGTCTAACAGGCGCATGATCGCCGGCAAACGTGTTCGTCGCCGGAGGCCGCCATGAATATTCAAAGCCCGATCGCATCCGACCTGATCGCGCCCGACACCACCGGCACCAACTTCTATCGCACCGATCCCTCGCTGGCCGACCTGCTGCGCATCCATCTCTCCGAAAAGCTGTTCAATCACATCGACCCGCATCTCGACCGGCTCGGCGAACTGGTTGGCGGCCGGCTCGACGAATGCGGCCGCATGGCCGACCGCCACGGCCCGGTGCTGCATCCGCGCGACAAATACGGCCGCGACGTGCAGACCATCGAGTACCATCCGGCCTATCGCGAGCTGGAGAACGCCGCCTTCGGCGCGTTCGGCATTCACGCGATGTCGCACCGCAAGGGCATTCTCGGCTGGCCCGACACCTATCCGGTGACGGCGAAGCACGCCTTCACGTTCCTGTTCAACCAGTGCGAATTCGGCATGGGCTGCCCGATCAACGTCACCGACGGCGCGGCCAAACTGCTGTCGCGCTTCGGCGACGAGGCGCTGAAGGCGAAATATCTCGACGGCCTGACCCAGACCGACATGAGCAAGCTGACCCAGGGCGGCCAGTTCATGACCGAGAAGGAGGGCGGCTCCGACGTCGGCAGCCTGACCTCGCGTGCGGTCAAGGAGGGCGATCACTGGGGGCTCTACGGCGACAAGTGGTTCTGCTCCAACGCCGACGCCCGCGTGGTGATGCTGCTGGCGCGGCCGGAGGGCGCGGGGCCGGGCACGCGCGGCGTCGGGCTGTTCCTGATGCCGCGCTTTCTCGACAACGGCGCGCAGAACCACTACCGGATCGTGCGGCTCAAGGACAAGCTCGGCACCCGCTCGATGGCGTCCGGCGAGATCAAGCTGGAAGGCGCGATCGCTTACTCCGTGGGGCGGCTCGATCGCGGCTTCGTGCAGATGGCGGAGATGGTGAACTCCTCGCGGCTGTCCAACGGCGTCAAGTCCACCGCGCTGATGCGTCGCGCCTGGCACGACGCCATGGCGGTCGCGCGGGGCCGTGTCGTGTTCGGGCAGCGGATTTCCGACCTGCCGCTGGCGCGGCGGCAGTTGATGAAAATTCTGCTGGCGGTGGAGCAGGGGCTGTCGCTGAGCTTCATCACCGCCGACGCGCTCGACCGCGCCGAGGGCGGCAGCCAGGATGCCGCCGCGCTGTTGCGCATCCTGACGCCGACCTTGAAATTCCGCGCCACCCGCGACGCCCGCAAGGTCTGCGGCGACGCCATGGAGATGCGCGGCGGGGTCGGCTACATCGAGGAATTCGTCACGCCGCGGCTGTTGCGCGACGCCCATCTCGGCTCGATCTGGGAGGGCACCGGCAACATCGTCGCCCTCGACGCGCTGACCCGCGCGGTCGCCCGCCATGGCGCGGAATCCGCGCTCGGCGCCGATTTGCACGCCCGGCTCGATGACAGCGCCGCCGTGCCGCAGGCATGGCGCGACAAGCTGCACGGCCTGACCGACAGGGCGATCGAATTCGCCCGCGAAGTCGCGCGCTTCGCCGAGAACGAGGCGGACGCGCGCCGCGCCACCTCGACGCTGTATCAGGTGGCGAGCGCGGTGGCGATGACCTGGGAGGGCGCGCGGATCCATGAGGCGCGGGGCGACGCGCGGCGCGTGCTGCTGGCGCGCGCGGTGATCGACCACCGGCTGACGCCGAACGATCCGTTCAAGCCGATGACCACCGGCGCGGAACGCGAGATCGTCACGCATCTGCTCGGCGACGACGCGCTCGGCATGGCGGCGGCGGGCGAGTTGCTGACCGCCGCCTGAGCCGCCTCAGTCCTTGAACATCGGCGGCGGGGTGAAGCCGCCGAATTCGCGCTCGATCAGCGATGCGAGGCGGATCGGGGTGTGATCCTCCAGCCACGGGCCGACGATCTGCGCGCCGAGCGGCAGGCCGTCCTTGTCGAGGCCGAGCGGGATCGCGGTTGCCGGCAGGCCGGGCAGCGTGGCGATGCCGGGCCACACCAGTTGATCGACGTAAGGCGCGGGCTTGCCGTCGATCATGATGCGGCGCTGCTCCTGATCCGGCAGATGGTCGTGCGGAAACGCCGGCGTCGGCATGATCGGACAGATCACCGCGTCGAACTTCTTGAACAGGTCGCGCCATTGCGCGCGCAGCCGGGTGCGGCCGCCGTCGGCCAGCACCCAGTCGCGGTGGCTGAGCGTGATGCCGCGCAGCCGCTCGGCGGCGAGGCTCATGTCGCTCGGCGGAAGCTGCGCGGCGGCGGCCTGCGCGCCGGCATAGACTTCCGGCGTGAACGAGGCGGCGAGGAACGACAGCAGCATCCGCATGTAAAGCCGCGACGAGGCGGCGAGGTCCGGCAACAGCGGCGTTTCGCGGGCGATGCTGACGCCGCGCGATTCCAGATTGGCGGCCAGCTTGGCGATCGCCTCCTTGATCGCGGCGCTGGTCGGCAGCAGCGGGTGGGTGTCGAGCACCAGCACGCGAAAACCCTTGAACTCGGGATGGCGCGAGGCCGGCAGCGACAGCCGGTAGGCGGTGCCGGCTTCGAGCGGATCCGGCCCGGCCATGACGTCGAGCAGCACGCCGAGGTCGGCGGCGCTGCGCGCCATCGGCCCGATCACCGACAGGTCGCGGTTGAACGGCAGCGGCGGCAGCGGCGGCGGCGTGTGGCCGCGCAGCGCGCACAGGTCGAACGTGGGCTTGTGGGCGTAGACGCCGCAGTGAAACGCCGGCACCCGCAGCGAGCCGCCGATGTCGGAGCCGAGCGACAGCGCGCCGAAGCCGGCGGCCAGCGCCGCCGACGAGCCGCCGGAGGAGCCGCCCGGCGTGCGGCCGAGATCGTAGGGGTTGTTGGTGACGCCGTAGACGTCGTTGTAGCTCTGCCAGTCGCCGAGCGAGACCGGCACGTTGGTCTTGCCGAGGATGACGCCGCCGGCGGTCTTCACCCGCGTCACCGGCAGCGAGTCCTCCGCCGCCTTGAAATCCTTCTGTTGGACGTAGCCCCAGGTGGTCGGCAGGCCGGCGACGTTGAAGGATTCCTTCACCGTCATCGGCACGCCGAGCAGCGGCTTCTTGTCGCCGCGCGCCAGCGCCGCGTCGGCGGCTTTCGCGGCCTCAAGGCCGCGTTCGAAGTCGCGGACGCAGATCGCGTTGATCTTGCCGTCGTGCTTTTCGATGCGCGCGATCGCGGCTTGCGCCAGTTCGACGGCGGAGACCTTCTTCGCGGCGAGGGCGGCGGACATGCCGGCGGCGGACGTGAAGCTCCATTGCGATGCGGCCAAGATGGTCTCCCGAGCTTGTTGATGGCGGCGCGATGATGCGCAGTTCCCGCGCGATGCGCAAGGACGAGGGCATCCGCTACTGTTGCGGAAAATCCTTCGGCGTGAATTCGAGGTCGAGCACTTTCCACTCGTTGTATTTGGCGGCGGGCAGCATGGCGTAGGGCTGGCAGGCTTGCAGCGCGGCGATGGCGGCATGCGCCAGCGCGACGGCTTTCGGCGACGCCTTGCCCTCGATCAGCGCCGGCGGCGCGGCGAGGCGGCCGTCGAGCGTGAAGGCGGCGCGCAGCTTGATCCAGACGTCGTCCGACGTCGTGACACCGTCGGGCATCGACAGGCAGGTCCTGAGGTGGCGACGAAACGCGGCGATATCGGTCGAGGCTATTTTGGCGGCGTCGGTGGCGACGGCGTCGAAATCGCTTTTCCCGGACGCCTCCGGCAGCCCGAGCGTCACGCCGTATTTCACCGTGAGGTCCGGCTCCGGCGGCGTGAAGGCCGGCGTCGCGGGTGCGGCGGGCGGCGGCGCGGATTTTTGCGGCGCGGCCTGTTGCGGCGGCGCGGGCGGCTGTTGCGGCGGCGCGACTTGAGGTTCGGGCCGGGCTTGCGTCTCCATCGACGGTTTCAGGTCCGGCAACGTCAGGTCCGGCTCGGGCGGCTTGGCTTCGGGCGGCTTGGCGTCCGGTTGCGGCGGCGCGACCTGGTCCGGCGTGACCAGATCGACGCTGATCGCCTTGGTGCCTTCGCTCTGGAACGGGCGCACGCCCGCGAACAACACGATCGCGCCGAGCAAGGCGACGTGGACCAGCAGCGACGCGGCGGCGGCCAATTTCGGCAGCAGCCCGGATTCAGGCATCGAGTTCAAGGGACGGGCGATCAACAGGTCACGCGGTGGTCCGAATGGCGCGGGATTGCGGGACAGCATGGGCCGCGCGTCGCGGCGTCGTCAAGCGCGGGGGCGGCGGCGCGATCACGATGCGCTGACGCCGGCGGCCGCCGATGCCGGCCGCGCGCAATCTTCGAGAAAGCGCAGCAACAGCCGGTTGACCTCGTCGGGTTGTTCCTGCTGCACCCAGTGCCCGGCGCCCTCGACCAGATGGCAGCCGCGCATGTCGGCGCAGGCGTTGCCTTGCATCGCCTCGAAGGCGCCGGGCCGCTGGTGGACGCCCCAGTCCTGCCTGCCGGCGATGAAGCACGCGGGCACCGTGATGCGGCGGCCGGAGTAGATTTCGAAATCCGCCGCGTTCACGCCTTCGGTGCCGCAACGATACCATTGCAGGCCGCCCTGGAATCCGGTGCGGGCAAATTCGTCGCTGTAGACCTTCAATTCATCGTCCGGCAGCCAGCGATTGGCGGCGATGGCGTCGGGCGCGGGCATTTCGCCGGCCACGGTCTGCGCCATGGTCTGGTCGCGGTCCATCACGTAGTAGGTCGGCAGCTTCGCCAGTTCGGCCGCGGTCCAACCTTGCAGCGGATGCGGCGCGTTGGCGGTCCAGTCGGCGCTCTTGTGGTGGTAATAGGCGCGCAGGAACGCATGCAGGCCCTGCGGCGCGTGGCGCATGTCGGCATCGGCCTCGCGGGTCGCATAGTACCATTGATAGTGCTTGCGCGGGCGCGGCAGCGCGGCAAGCTCACGATGCACCGGATCATCCGCGACGGGTGCCGGATGGTTCACGGTATCAAACGGAATCGCGGGCGGGCCGGCGAACGGCGCGCTCATCATCACCGCCGCGCGGAACACATCCGGCCGCGCCAGCGCGCACCACGGCGCGACCATGGCGCCGAAGTCGTGGCCGACGACGGCCGCGACGTCGCGATGGCCGAAGGCGAACACCACACCGAGCGCGTCGCGCACCAGATTCATCACGCGGTACGGATGCAGGCTGCCGTCATAGTCCGGATCCCAGCCGGTGGTGCGGCCATAGCCGCGCTGGTCCGGCGCGATGACGTGATAGCCGGCGGCCGCCAGCGCCGGCATCACCTTGCGCCAGCTAAAGGCCAGTTCCGGAAAGCCGTGCAGCAGCAGCACGCAGCGTCGCCCGCCGGTTTCATATCCGGCCTCCAGCACGTGGACGGCGAGGCCGTTGACGCCGGCGACGATGCGCGAGCGGATGCCGGGCGGCAGCGGCAATTCGGGCAGGGACGTCGTTGGCGGCATGGTCGAATCCTTCGCGTGGTGCGGCATCGCTACGCGGTCGCGATGCAGGAACATTCGCGGCGCGGCCTCGTTGATCCCGCACATTCCATGGAGGAGTCAAATGGGTATTGAGGCGAAGGAACAAGGCAACCTGATCGGCAGCGACAAGGTCGAAGGCACCAATGTCTACGGCGCGGACGGTGAGAAGATCGGTTCCATCGAGCGCGTGATGATCGACAAGCCCAGCGGCAAGGTGTCCTACGCCGTGCTCGGCTTCGGCGGTTTCCTCGGCCTCGGCAACGATCACTATCCGCTGCCGTGGCAATCGCTCAAATACAATACCGAACTCGGCGGCTATCAGACCGCGATCACCGAGGATCAACTCAAGGGCGCGCCGAAATACGCCAGCGACAACGAATGGAACTGGAGCGACACCGGCCGCTCGCGGCAGGTGAACGAGTACTACGGCGTGCCGATGCTGTGAGTGGTGAAGGATTGCGTAAGGGAAAGCCCGCCAAGAGCATGGCGGGCTTTTTCGTTAGCGGCGTCGTCCTCGCGCAGGCGAGGACCCATAACCCCTGGCGCTGGTTGGTATGAATAAACTCGCCCTGATGATGGAGCCGAACCGCTGCGGCGTATGGGTCCCCGCCTGCGCGGGGACGACGATTGCCGTGTTGCGAATGTGTGGGTCAAACGACTGCCGGTCAGATCAGCAGGATGCTTCCGCTCAAACAGTTCATCCCTTCCTCGGCCAATAGGCGTCGCGCAGGTGGCGCTTCACCAGCTTGCCGGTCGGCGTGCGCGGCAGTTCCGCCGCGAAGTCGATGCTGCGCGGGCATTTGATGGCCGATAGTTTTTCGCGGCAATAGTCGATCAGTTCGGCTTCCAGCGCCGGGCCGGCTTGCGCCATGTCGTGCGGCTGCACCACGGCCTTGACTTCCTCGCCCATCTCCTCGTTAGGCACGCCGAACACCGCGACGTCGGCGACCGCGGGATGGGTAATCAGCACGTCCTCGGTCTCCTGCGGATAGATGTTTACGCCGCCGGAAATAATCATGTAGGACTTGCGGTCGGTGAGATAGAGGAAGCCCTCGGCGTCTACGTAACCGACGTCGCCCAGCGTCGACCAGCCCTTGTCGTTGAAGGCGCGCTGCGTCTTCTCCGGGTCGTTGTGATAGCTGAACACCGGCGCGTCGGCGAAATACACCGTGCCGATCTGCCCGACCGGCATTTCGTTGCCGTCCTCGTCGAGGATCTTCAGCGAGCCGACCACCGCCTTGCCGACGGTGCCGGGATGGGCGAGCCACTGTTTCGAATCCGACACCGTGACGCCGTTGCCCTCGGAGCCGGCGTAGTATTCGATCAGGATCGGCCCCCACCACTCGATCATCCTGGCCTTGACCTCGACCGGGCAGGGGGCGGCGGCGTGGATCGCGCCCTTCAGCGAGGACACGTCGTATTTCTTGCGCACGTCGTCCGGCAGCTTCAGCATCCGTACGAACATGGTCGGCACCAGTTGCGACTGCGTCACCTTGTGCTTTTCGACCAGCCGCAGAAATTCCTCGGCGTCGAAATGCTCCATGATGATCGAGGTGCCGCCGAGCGAGATCGCCATCATGTTGAAGCGCAAGGGCGCGGCGTGATAGAGCGGCGCCGGCGACAGGTAGATGCTGTCCTGCCCCATGCCGCACATTTTCTCGCACAACAGCCGTAGGAACGGGTTCGGCACGTCGATCGGGCCGTATTCGTGGGTGCGCTTGATGCCCTTCGGCCGCCCGGTGGTGCCGGACGAATACAGCATGTCGTAGCCCGCCACCTCGTCGGCGACCGGCGTGGTCGGCTGGTCGCTCGTTTCCTTGTCCCAGGAACGGAAGCCCGGCTGCGGCTCGTCCGTCATGTAGAACAACGGCGCGCCCGGCGCGTCGCCGACCAGCCCCTTGATCTGGCCGGCGCAGGTCGGCGTGGTGATGACGACCCTGGCGCCGCAGTCCTTGACGATGTAATCGATCTCGTCCTGCTTCAGGTAGCGGCTGATGGCGGTGTAGTAGAGCCCGGCGCGCTGCGCGGCCCAACAGATCTCCATGAACGCCAGCCGGTTCTCCATCAGGAACGCGATATGGTCGCCGGCCTTGAGCCCCAGCGAGCGGAACAGATGCGCGCCCTGGTTGGAGAGTGCGTCAAGCTCGCGATAGGTAATGGCCTTGCCGCTGCCGGCCATCTGATAGGCGATCTTGTCGGGCTGGGTTTTGGCGTAATGCGAGGGGTGGGTCATGGGGATTTCCGGTGATAGGAGCGAGTAGTGAGTAGCGAATAGTAAGTAGTGAGTAGCGAATAGAAAGGCGCTCCCTCTATTCGCTACTTGCTACTCGCTATTCGCTCGCCCTCACAGCCGCTCGACGATGGTGACGTTGGCCATGCCGCCGCCTTCGCACATGGTCTGCAAGCCGTAGCGCTTGTTGTTCTGCTTCAGCGCGTACAGCAGCGTGGTCATCAGCTTGGTGCCGGAGCCGCCCAGCGGATGACCGAGCGCGATGGCGCCGCCGTTGACGTTGAGCCGCGAAGGATCCGCGCCGGTGGTCTTCAGCCACGCCGCCGGCACCGAGGCAAAGGCTTCGTTGACCTCGAACAGGTCGATGTCGTCGATCTTCATGCCGGATTTCTGAAGCGCGCGCTCGGTCGCCGGCAGCGGCGTTTCCAGCATGATGACCGGATCGGTGGCCATCATGGTCATGTGATGGACGCGGGCGATCGGCGCGATGCCGAGCGCCTTAAGGCCGTTTTCATTCACCACCATGACGCCGGAGGCGCCGTCGCAGATCTGGCTGGCGCTGGCGGCGGTGAGGCGGCCGCCGTTCTCGTTGATGAGCTTGACGCCCTTGATGCCGTCCAGCGTGGCGTCGAAGCGGATGCCTTCGTCGATGTGGTGGATGTCGGTGGAGCCGTCGGCGCGGGTGATGGTCAGCGGGACGATCTCGTCCTTGAACCTGCCGGCCTGGGTCGCCGCGATCGCCTTCTGATGGCTGTTGTAGGAAAAGGCGTCGAGTTCGTCCTTCGAGAGATCGTACTTCCGCGCCAGCATCTCGGCGCCGGTGAACTGGCTGAACTGGATGTTCGGATAGCGCGCCTCCATGTTCGGGCTCTTGTAGTGGCCGAGTCCGGCCTTGGCGGCGAGGATGCTCGGCGTGCCCATCGGCACCCGCGTCATGCTCTCGACGCCGGCGGCGATCACGATGTCCATGCTGCCGGCCATCACCGCCTGCGCAGCGAAGTGCAGCGCCTGCTGCGAGGAGCCGCACTGGCGGTCGATCGAGGTCGCCGGCACGCTTTCCGGCAGCTTCGAGGCCAAAACCGCGTTACGGCCGATGTTGACGGCCTGCTCGCCGGCCTGGCCGACGCAGCCCATGATGACGTCCTCGACCCTCGCCGGATCGACCCCGGTGCGCTCGACCAGCGAATTCAGCACCTGGGCGGCGAGGTCGGCGGGATGCCAGCCGGCGAGGCGGCCTCCCTTGCGGCCGCCGGCGGTGCGCGCGGCGGCGACGATGTAGGCTTCGGCCATGGCAGTCTCCCGAATGACGATTAAAGGATGAGGCGGGATTTAACGGGCGGCGCCGGATTTAGTCAATCAATCAATTAACTCTTGAGCCGGGCCGCCGCATCGGCTTAGTCTTGCGGCATGAGACCGCATCTGAACGCCACCGCGCATCACCGCTCGCCGGCACGCAACGCCACCGCCGAAAAGCTCCTGGTCGCCGCCAGCGAGCTGATGATCGCGCGCCACGCCATCGACGTTTCGCTGAGCGACATCGCGCAGCAGTCGGGCGTCAACGCGGCGCTGGTCAAGTATCATTTCGGCAACAAGGACGGGCTGCTGCTGGCGCTCTTGGCGCGCGACGCCGCCACCGAGACCGCCAACCTCGAATACCTGCTGGCGCAGCCGATCCGGCCCACGGCCAAGCTCAAGCTGCACATCGCCGGCATCATCAAGGCGTATCACCGCTTTCCCTATATGAACCGGCTGATCCATTTGTTGCTGCATGAGAGCAACGCGGAGGCCGCCGACGAGGTCTCGAAGTTTTTCGTCGCGCCGCTCCTGGATTTCCATCGTCGCCTGCTGGCGGAGGGGGTGGCGGCCGGCGAGTTCCGCGAGGTCGATCCGGTGCTGTTCTACACCAGCCTGATCGGGGCCTGCGATCACCTGTTCTTCGGCCGCCACGCGCTGTCGCGCGTGGTCGACGTCGGGCCGGTGACCGACGAAGTTTGCCGCGAGTATATCGCCCATATCGAGACGATGCTGCTCGGCGGCATTCTTCGTTCCGCGCCATAAATCGGTCATGCCCCGAACGGTTTCCAACAGAAAGGTTCTTGAAAGATGCAGTTGAAGGATGTGGCCGTTCTCATCACCGGCGGCGGCTCGGGCCTGGGCGCCGCGACCGCGCGCGCCATGGCGGCCAAGGGCGCCAGGGTCGCGGTGATCGACCAGAACAAGGACAACGCCGAGAAGGTCGCGTCCGAGGTCAAGGGCGTCGCGATCCATGCCGACGTCACCAGCGAGGAGCAGATCCAGGCGGGCATCGACAAGGCGGAAGCCGCGCACGGCGTCGCCCGCGTGCTGGTGAACTGCGCCGGCATCGGCGGCTCGCTGCGGATCGTCAGCAAGGACGGCTCGATCTATCCGCTGGAGCGGTTCGCGCGGATCATCAACGTCAACCTGATCGGCACCTTCAACGTGCTGCGGCTGTTCGCCGGCCGCCTGGTGCCGACCCCGCCGGACGGCGAGGAACGCGGCGTCATCATCAACACCGCCTCGGTCGCCGCCTACGAGGGCCAGATCGGCCAGATCGCCTATTCCGCCTCGAAGGGCGGCGTGGTCGGCCTGACGCTGCCGGCGGCGCGCGACCTCGCCCAGCACCGGATTCGCGTCAACACCATCGCGCCCGGCCTGTTCCTGACGCCGCTGCTGATGGGCCTGTCCGAGGAAGCCCGCAAGAGCCTCGGCGCGCAGGTGCCGCATCCGGCGCGGCTCGGCGCGGCCGACGAATACGGCGCGCTGGCGGTGCATATCGTCGAGAACCCGATGCTCAACGGCGAAACCATCCGCCTCGACGGCGCCATCCGCATGGCGCCGCGATAATCGATCGTCAGGACTTTCAATCGATGTCGTCCGCGCGCGAGCGGGGACCCATAACCACCGGCGTCCGTGTCGCGCAAGCTCTCGCCTTCATGCTGAAACGAGACTCCGGGGCGTATGGGTCCCTGCCTTCGCAGGGACGACATTTTCTTCAAGGACTGCAAGGACTGGGAGTGTACGCATGGCGCAGCCGCTTCTGATCGAGCATGACGACGGCCTCGACCGCGTCACGCTGAATCGTCCCGACAGCCTCAACGCGCTCGATCCGGGCCTGATCGAGGCGCTCAACGATTATTTCGGCCGGCTCCAGCGCGACCGCGCGACCCGCGTGGTGCTGCTCAAGGGCGCGGGCCGGGCGTTCTGCGCCGGGCTCGACCTGAAAGCGGCGATCGGCCGCCGCGCCGGGCAGCAGGAGCCGCCGGGCGTGACCGAATCGCTGGATTCGCAGCGCCGCATCGCCGACATCGTGATGCTGATGCGGCGCTGTCCGCAGCCGATCATCGCGCTGGTTCACGGCGCGGCGGCGGGCGGCGGCTTCGCGCTGGCGCTGGCCTCCGACATCCGCATCGCCGCCAAAGGCGCGCGGATGAACTGCGCCTTCATCAAGCTCGGCCTCGGCGGCTGCGACATCGGCACCAGCTACTTCCTGCCGCGCCTGGTCGGCGTTTCGGTTGCCTCCGAACTGATCCTCACCGGCCGTTTCATCGATGCTGAGCGGGCGCTCGCGGTCGGGCTGGTATCGGACGTCGTTGAGGAATTGCAACTGGAGGCGGCGGCGGAGCCCTATATCGACGCAATGCTGACCGCCTCGCCGGTAGGATTGCGGCTGTCGAAAGAGTGCCTCAACATGAGCGTCGATGCCGGTTCGATCGAGGCGGCGATCGCGATGGAGGATCGCAACCAGGTGTTGTGCAGCCGCTCGGAAGATTTCAATGAAGGCATCCGCGCCTTTCTCGAAAAGCGCAAGCCGGTTTACGTTCGACGCTAAATCGACCTCCGGCCAACGGAGGACGACGGGAGATCGACCATGGAAGGCAACGCGGCCAAGAGTCCCGACAAGACTCACGACAAGGTTGTCGAGAAACCGCCGTTCCGCAAGGTGAACTGGCTGCCGCGCGATATCGCGGTGGAGCGCCGGCCGGACGGCGTCATCGTGCTGAAATCGCGCATTCCGCTCGGCGATTACCTGCCGCACATTCCCACCGCGCTGGCGCGCTGGGCGCAAGAGCGCCCGGAGCACACCTGGCTGGCGCAGCGGCGCGGGCCGGACCGCGCATGGCGTCACGTCAGCTACGCCGAGGCCAAGCGCACCGTCGACGCGCTGACGCAAGCGATCCTCGACATGAACCTGCCCGAGGGCGCGCCGGTCGCGATCCTCTCCGGCAATTCCATCGAGCACGCGCTGATGACGATGGCGGCGATGCAGGCGCGGCACCCGGCGGCGCCGGTGTCGCCGGCCTATTCGCTGATGAGCCAGGATCACGCCAAGCTGAAATACCTGTTCGGCCTGGTCAAGCCGAAGCTGGTGATGGTGCAGGACGGGCCGACCTTCGCCAAGGCGCTGAACGCGCTCGGTCTGAGCGGCGTCACCGTGGTCCATGTCGAGCGCCCGGCGCAGGGCATCGCCAGCCGGGCCTACGCCGACCTCGCGGCGACGCCTGTGACCGACGCGGTTCAACGGTCGATCGACGGGATCACGCCGGACACCATCGGCAAGCTGCTGTTCACCTCCGGCTCCACCGGCATGCCGAAGGCGGTCATCAACACCCAGCGCATGATGTGCGCCAACGCCAAGATGATGATGCAGGCGCGGCCGCGCGAGCCGGACACCCCGCTGCCGGTATTGCTCGACTGGATGCCGTGGAACCACACCATGGGCGGCAACGCGGTGTTCAACCCGGTGCTGATCGACGGCGGCACGCTCTACATCGACGACGGCCGTCCTCTCCCCGGACAGTTCGAGGAAACGCTGCGCAACCTGCGCGAGATTTCGCCGACCTATTACGCCAACGCGCCGGTCGGCTACGCGGTGCTGGCGAGCGCGATGGAGAAGGACGAGGCGCTGTGCCGGTCCTTCTTCAAGAACCTGAGCATCATCGCCTATGGCGGCGCGCGGCTGCCGGACGACCTCTACGACCGGATGCAGGCGCTGGCGGTGCGGGCCACCGGCGAACGCATCGTCTTCTCCACGGGCTGGGGCTCGACCGAGACGGCGCCGACCTCGACCAGCACCTATTGGAACACCGAGCGCGTCGGCCTGATCGGGCTGCCGTTCCCCGGTGTCGAACTGAAGCTGGTGCCGGCCGGCGCGAAATACGAACTGCGGCTGCGCGGCATCAACGTCACCCCCGGCTATTACGATCAGCCGGACCTCACCGCGCAGGCGTTCGACGAGGAAGGCTTCTATCGCATCGGCGACGCCGGGGTGTTCGTCGATTCCGACGATCCCGCGCAGGGCTTGATTTTCGCCGGCCGGGTGGTGGAGGATTTCAAGCTGTTCACCGGCACCTTCGTGCAGGTCGGCCCGCTGCGCACCGACGCCATCGCGGCGGCCTCGCCGGTCATCCACGACGCCCTGGTGGCGGGCCAGGATCGCGCTTACGTCGGCCTCTTGGCGTGGCCCAATCTGCACGCCTGCCGGCAGTTGATCGGCAAGGCGGACGCGACGTTCGAGGACGTGGTGAGGCATCCCGCCGTGATCGATTGCGTCCGCAAGGGATTGGAGGCGCACAATGCCGCCGCGAACGGCGCGTCCAGCCTGCGCGTCGGCCGCGCCCTGCTCATGGTGGAGCCGCCCTCGATCGACGGCAACGAACTGACCGACAAGGGCTACATCAACCAGCGCGCCGGACTCGACCGCCGCGCCGCGCTGGTGGAGCGGCTCTACGCCGATCCGCCGGCGGACGACGTGATCGTGCTGAAATGAGGACGAATCAACAATGGGCGCTGTTTCACCTCTCCCGTGGGGAGAGGTCGGATTGCGAAGCAATCCGGGTGAGGGCGTACCACCGGGGCGGCTTTGTAACCCCTCACCCCAGCCCTCTCCCCATGGGAGAGGGAGCGCGGCCGATCTTGTGGCATCATTGCCACCCTGTCTTTCAAACGTCGCTTTAGCTTCTCATTCAACAACACGAGTAACTCGTCATGAACTTCGAATTCTCCGACGACCAGAAGCAGCTTCGCGATCAGGCTCGCCGCTTCCTTGCCGAGCAGTGCCCGCCAAAAGCGGTGCGGGCGGTGCTGGAGGGCGCGGCGGGCTACGACAAGGCGCTGTGGCAGGGCCTCGCCGACATGGGTTTTCTCGGGGTCGCCATTCCCGAGGCGTTCGGCGGCGCCGGCGCGGGCCATCTTGAGCTGTGCGTGATCGCCGAGGAGATGGGCCGCGCGCTGGCGCCGGTGCCGTTCTCCTCGACGGTCTATCTCGCCGCCGAGGCGCTGCTGCTGGCGGGCAGCGACGCGCAGAAACAGGCGTGGCTGCCGAAGATCGCCTCGGGCGCGGCGATCGGCACGCTGGCGCTGTTCGAGGGGCCGGGTAACCCGTCGCCGCGGGCGATCAGGCTCGGGGCGGCGAACGGCGTGCTCAACGGCGTCAAGACGCCGGTGGCGGATGGCGCCATCGCCGATTTCGCCATCGTCGCCGCGCGCGTGGGGTCGAGCGGCCGCGAAACCGACATCGCGCTGCATCTGGTCGATCTCAAGGCCGGCGGCGTCGCGGCCCAAACCCTCGCCAGCGTCGATCCGTCGCGCAACCAGGCGGAACTGACGTTCACCGACTGCAAGGCGGAGCCGCTCGGCGCGGCCAATGAAGGCTGGAGCATCCTGACCCGCGTGCTCGACCGCGCCGCCGTGCTGATGGCGTTCGAGCAGGTCGGCGGCGCCGACCGCGCGCTGGAGATGGGCCGCGACTACGCGCTCGACCGCGTCGCCTTCGGCCGTCCGATCGGCTCGTTCCAGGCGGTCAAGCACATTCTCGCCGACATGTATGTCGCCGCGACCTTGGCGCGTTCGAACTGCTATTACGGCGCGTGGGCGCTCTCCACCGACGCCGGCGAACTGCCCGAGGCCGCCGCCACCGCGCGGATTAGCGCGACCCAGGCGTTCCAGCATTGTTCGAAGCAGAACATCCAGGTCCATGGCGGCATGGGCTTCACCTGGGAGTTCGACTGCCATCTCTATTACCGGCGCTCGAATGCGCTGGCGCTGGCGCTCGGCAGCCTGTCCTATTGGGAGGACCAGTTGATCGAGCGGATGCGCAAGAAGAACGCGGCGTAAGTTGTCGTCGTCCCCGCGAAGGCGGGGACCCATAACCCCTGAGCTTGCGGTTTGTCGCGATGGCCAGCCCGATCCTTCCATTGAAACGACACGGCGCATGGATCCCCGCCTTCGCGGGGACGACGGTCGTGTGTAGTGAAAGAGTTTTCCCATGAATTTCGACGACACCCCGCAGGAAGCCGCGTTCCGCGCCGAGGCGCGCGCCTGGATCGAGGCCAACGCGCCGAAACAATACCAGGACGAACTGGCGAAGGCGTCGCTCGGCCGCTTCACGCTGGCGGGCGCCAATGTGCTCGACGTCGCCAAAGCCTGGCAGAAGAAGAAAGCCGACGCCGGCTGGGCCTGTCTGCACTGGCCCAAGGAATACGGCGGGCGCGGATCCTCGCCGATCGAGCGCGTGATCTGGCAGCAGGAGGAGGGCGTGTTCGGCAAGCTCGGCCGAATGTTCATCATCGGCCATGGCATGTGCGGCCCGACCATGATGGCCTATGCCAGCGAGGAACATAAGCGCCGATACCTGCCGCCGCTGGCCTCGGGCGAGAAGGTCTGGTGCCAGTTGTTCTCGGAGCCCGCCGGCGGCTCCGACGTGGCCGGGCTTCGCACCCGCGCCGAGCGCGATGGCGACGACTGGATCGTCAACGGCCAGAAGATCTGGACTTCCGGCGCGCATTATTCCGACTATGGCATCCTGATTACCCGCACCGACCCCACCGTGCCCAAGCACAAGGGGCTGACCATGTTCTTCCTCGACATGAAAAGCCCCGGCGTCGAGATCAAGCCGATCAAGCAGGCCAACGGCCAGTCCGAATTCAACGAGGTGTATTTCACCGACGTGCGGATTCCCGACAGCCAGCGGCTGGGCGCGGTCAATGACGGCTGGAACGTGTCGCTGACCACGCTGATGAACGAGCGCATGTCGATCGGCGCCTCGGTCGCCACCGGCTTCCCGGAACTGTTCGACTATTGCAACGACCTCGTGATCGACGGCGCGCCGGCGATCGAGGATCGCGCCGTGCGCGCCAAACTCGCCAACTGGGCGGTGAAGGCGTCCGGCCTCAAATACACCGCGTTCCGTTCGATCTCGGCGCTGTCGCGCGGCGAGCGGCCGGGGCCGGAGAATTCCATCGGCAAGCTGGTGGCGGGTTCGATGATCCAGGAGGTCGCGACCTACGCGCTCGACCTGCAAGGGGCGGCCGGCGTCGTCAGCGACCCCGCGCACGCCGAGGTCGAAGGCAAGTTCCAGGCGATGCTGCTGCGCTCGCCGGCGACGCGGGTCGAGGGCGGCACCGACGAAATTCTGCGCAACATCATCGCCGAGCGCGTGCTCGGGCTGCCGGGCGACATCCGCGTCGACAAGGACGTGCCGTTCAACAAGATCCCGACGCGAGGGCGGGGGTAGGAGATCGGTCGTCCCCGCGAAGGCGGGGACCCAGACTCCGCAGCGGCAGTGATTGAAAGAATCGCTCGCGGCTCGCGTTCGGGAGGACAATCGAGGCCAGGGGATATGGGTCCCCGCCTTCGCGGGGACGACATCGAGATACGGAGGATTTTGCCATGAACTTCGACGATACCCCGCAGGAGGCGGCGTTCCGCGCCAAAGCGCGCGAGTGGATCGCCGCGAACGCGCCGAAGGACTACGAGGCCGAGCTGTCGCAGGCCCCGCTCGGGCGCATCGCGCTGAAATCGGCGAATATCGTCGAGATCGGCCGGGCGTGGCAGCAGAAGAAGTTCGACGCCGGCTGGTCTTGCCTGCACTGGCCCAAGGAATATGGCGGCCACGGCGCGTCGCCGATCATGCGGGTGATCTGGCAGCAGGAAGAAGGCGTCTACGTCAAGCTGACGCATCCGTTCACGATCGGCGAGGGCATGTGCGGACCGACGCTGATGGCCTTCGGCCACGAGGCCGACAAGCAGCGCTATCTGCCGAGGATCGCCTCCGGCGAGGAAATCTGGTGCCAGTTGTTTTCCGAGCCGTCGGCGGGCTCCGACGTCGCCGGCCTGCGCACCCGCGCCGAACCCGACGGCGACGGCTGGATCGTCAACGGCCAGAAGATCTGGACCTCCGGCGCGCATTATTCCGATTACGGGCTGTTGTTCGCCCGCACCGATCCCGACGTGCCCAAGCACAAGGGGCTCACCATGTTCTTCCTCGACATGAAAAGCCCCGGCGTCGAGGTGCGGCCGATCAAGCAGGCGAACGGCATGCAAGAGTTCAACGAGGTCTACTTCACCGACGTCCGCATCCCCGACCGCCAGCGTCTCGGCGCGGTCGGCGACGGCTGGAACGTGTCGCTGACCACGCTGATGAACGAGCGCATGTCGATCGGCGCGCGGCTCGCCACCGGCTTCCCGGAAATCTTCGCGTTTTGCAGCGATTTCGTCACCGAGCACGGCCCGGCGATCGAGGATCGCGCGGTGCGGGCGAAGCTCGCCGAATGGGCGGTGAAGGCGAGCGGGCTGAAATACACCGCCTATCGCGCGATGTCGGCGGTGTCGCGCGGCGAGCGGCCGGGGCCGGAAAATTCCATCGGCAAGCTGGTGGCGGGCGCCATGGTGCAGGACATCGGCGCTTTCGCGATGGATCTGCAAGGCGCGTCCGGCGTGCTGGCGGGCACCGACGCCGAGGCGGCCGGGCGCTTTCAGGCGATGGAACTCGGCGCCCCCGGCATGCGCATCGCCGGCGGCACCGACGAAATCCTGCGCAACATCATCGCCGAGCGCGTGCTGGGCTTGCCGGGCGACATCCGCGTCGATAAGGACGTGCCGTTCAACAGAATTCCGACCAAGGGGCGATGACGATGTCGGACGCCGCAACACCCAGGCCCGCGAAATACTCCACCGAGCAGCGCATCGGCGTGCTGGAGGAGCTTCTGCACGAGCGCTTCTCCTGCCGCGCCTTCCTGCCGAAGCCGGTCGACCGCGCCGTCATCGAGCGCGTGCTCAACGCCGCGCAGCGCACCGCCTCGTGGTGCAACAGCCAGCCGTGGCAGGTTGTGATCGCAAGCGGCGAGGAGAAGGAAAAATTTCGCGAGCTGATGGTCGAGACCGCCATCAAGGCCGGCGGCCAGCAGCATGGCGACTTTCCGTTTCCGCGCGAATATCGCGGCGTCTATCTGGAGCGGCGGCGCGAGAGCGGCTTCCAGCTCTATAACACGCTCGGCATCGCCCGCGGCGACAAGGCCGGCTACGCGCGGCAGGCGTTGCAGAATTTCCACTTCTTCGGCGCGCCGCATGTCGCGATCATCCATACCGACGAGGCGCTCGGCGTCTACGGCGCGATCGATTGCGGCGGCTATGTCAGCAACTTCATGCTGGCGGCGCAGGCGCTCGGCCTCTCAACCGTTCCGCAGGCGGCGCTGGCGTTTCATTCCGACGTGGTGCGCCGGCATTTCGGGCTCGGTGACGACCGCCGCGTGGTGTGCGGCATCTCGTTCGGCTACGGCGACACCGATCACAAGGTCAACAGCTACCGCACCTCGCGCGCCAGCATCCCGGAGACGGTGACGTTCGTGGGGAGTGAGGGGCCGTACGTTTGCGCGCGCCACGCCGGCTTGGTTGTTTGATATCAAATGTGAGGTACGAAAGCCGTCATGCTCCGCGACGGCGGAGCATCCAGTATTCCGTGCGGGATCGGCTTCTCCG
The DNA here is from genome assembly GCA_023954195.1 of Xanthobacteraceae bacterium. Lineage (GTDB taxonomy): Bacteria > Pseudomonadota > Alphaproteobacteria > Rhizobiales > Xanthobacteraceae > 62-47. Next base: position 1,618,559 of record JAMLIK010000001.1, on the reverse strand, counting down.
CGCTCGCCGTGAGTACTCGATCATCCGCCTTCGCGGACGATGACGCTCTGCCTTGGCGCAATTGACTGTCGGGTTGCGCAGGCTATTGTCCTCACCCGCAGATATCAAAACCGTGGCTGCCGCTTCTCCTTGTAGGCCGCGACGCCCTCCCGGATCTCGTCGCCGCGCATGCTTTCGCGCTGGCGACGGTCGGCGGCGCCCTCGTCGAGCTTGCCGCGGGCGATCTCGTTGATGGTGCGCTTCATGCCCCGCATCGCCACCGGCGCGTTGCCGGCCAGCGTCGCGGCCAGCGCCTCGACCTCGCGGTCCAGCCCGGCGGCGCTGGTCATCGCCGTGAGGTAGCCGATCCGCAGCATCTCGGCGGCGTCGATTTTTTGCGCCGTCAGAAACAGCTCCTTGGCGGCGTTGACGCCGAGGCGCGAGACGTAGCGCGACACGCCGCTCTTATAGTAATGCAGCCCGAGCCGCGCCGCCGGCATGAACATCTCGCAGGTATCGACGCCGATGCGGAAATCGCAGGCCAGCGCCAGGTCGGTGGCGCCGCCGTAGACGCCGCCGTTGAGCCGGCAGATGGTCGGAACCGCGAGGTCTTCGAGGCGGTCGGCGACGGCCTCGAACGCCGAGCCGGCGCTTTGCTCCTCGGCCGGGCTTGCGGTGCGCTCGGCGATGGTGCCGAGATCGAAGCCGGCGCAGAAGGCGCGGCCGGTTCCGGTCAATACCAGCACGCGGATGCCGCCGTCCGCCTCGACGCGGTCGAACAGCGCCATCAGCGCCGCGAGGTCGGAGGGTTGCAGGCGGTTCAACAGCCGCGGCCGGTTGAGGCGAATGGTGGCGCGCGCGCCGTCCCGTTCGAGGATCGGTTCGCTGGCGTAATCGTCGGTCGCATCCCGCATCGTCGTCTTTCCATGATGGACCTCGGGGGTCCGGGATGACGCCATCCATCACGAGAGCCGTGGTTTTGGCAACGGGGTCGTCCCGATGGCGGCGACGATGATTCGCGTTAACGGCGCAACAACGCCCGGCCGCCGCCCGCGCGCGTGGTTAACCTGTCGTTAGGAATTTGCGGCGCATTTTCATGATCGGGGGATGTCTCCGACCAGGAGTATGCCATGTGGTCCAGCCGCGAAGCATTTGAGAACGATTTTTGCCCGGTGCAGGACGATCTGCTGGGACAGATGTATCGCGCCAACCCGAACGGTCTGTCGCTTCTGGTGGAAAGCGTGTCGCCCGACGTGCGGGCGATGCTGGCGCTGTTCTGCTATCGGCGCAGCCATCTGCACGCGCTGGCGATCGCGATCGCATCGAGTTGCACCGAACGCGATCTGATCCGGCTCGGCGGACGGCCCGGCGCGGCATTGTACGACCTCTCGCGCGACGCGCCGCCGGCGCGCGCGGCGCAGCCGTCCGGCGGCGGCCGCAAGCCGGTGACGCTGTCGACCGCGCCGCTGACCACGCTGGCGCCGTTCGAGGACATCGAGGACGACGAGCCGCAGCAGGCGGCGCTGGCCTGACGGGCCACTACCTTTTGCCTTGTCCCGGGCGCGATGCCGCATGCAACGCTGCGTCGCCGAACCGGGATCGTCCCAAACACCGTGCTTGAAACGGCCCCGGTTCTGCGACGCGGCATGAAATGCCGCTCCGCGTCCGAGGCACGGAGCGATTTTCAGCAGCCTGTCAATTCTCGGGAAGCGGCGGCAGGCCGTGGCGCCGCCGCGCCATGGCGCATTCGGCGTCTCCGGGCATGCAGACGCGGCACACCTCCGGACGCACCGCATAGACCGCGCATGAGGTCGCCTCGCCGACGCGGCCGACCAGCGCCGCGCAGCGCTCGCCCTCGCAGCGCATCGCCGACTGCCGCGCGTTGACGAACCGCGCCGGAATGAGATCGAGCGCGGCGTCGTCCTCGATGGTGAAGCGCGGCCAGTCGCGCGAATAGGCGCAGCACGCGCCGCAACTCTGGCAGGGGCTCACTGTCCTGAATCTCTCTGCTCGCGACCGGCAAAATCCGCGCCGCCATCTTTTAGAAAGGGAGGAATGGCCGGGTCAACAGGCGCGAAGCAACGCCTGTTTGCGGCGATCCCGTTCAAGGGGAGATCATGTGCCCGGTCTGGCCGCCGGAATTTCATGTGAACCGGCGCGGCCAACCCTTCCACGCAGATGATTATTGAATATAATCAATTCACCGACCGCGGCCGTTGCGGCGCGGGCCTGGACAGGACACACTTCGCCTGTATCGCGGCTTGCATCGCGGGCGATGTCGGATAACATGTTAAATAAAGTTGGCGGCGGGAAAACCGGCCTCCAGGCGAGGGAGAGACGACGATGAGGAAAGCACTTCTGGCGCTGCTGATGGCCGGCTGCGCGACCGCCGCCATGACGCCTGTAACGACGCCGGCGATGGCGCAGGACAAGACCGTGAACCTGAAGGTCTCGCTGTGGGTGCCTCCCGCTCATCCCCTGGTGCCGGCGACCATCGCCTGGGCGAAGGACATCGAGAAGGCGTCGGGCGGCACCATCAGGCTGACCGTGTTCCCCTCGCAGCAGCTCGGCAAGGCGTTCGACCACTACGACATGGCGCGCGACGGCATCGCCGACATCACTTACGTCAATCCGGGTTACCAGCCGGGGCGCTTCCCGATCGCGGCGGCGGGGCAGATTCCGTTCGTGTTCGGCGACGGCAAGAAGGGCACGCTGGCGCTGAACGAATGGTATCACAAATACGCGCCGACCGAGATGAAGGACACCAAGCTGTGCTTCGCCTTCATTCACGATCCCGGCGCGCTGTTCGGCAAGAAGAAGGTTGTGGTGCCGGAGGATCTCAAGGGCATGAAGGTGCGCCCGGCGCAATCGACCATCGGCGAACTGGTCAAGATGTACGGCGGCACCAACGTCCAGGCTTCGGCGCCCGAGGCGCGCGACGCCATCGAGCGCGGCGTCGCCGACGCCATCACCTTCCCGTGGGGCTCGATGTTCCTGTTCGGCATCGAGAAGGCGGTCAAATACGCGATGGACGCGCCGCTCTACACCACGGTGTTCACCTACAACATGAATCTCAAGAGCTACAACGCGCTGTCGCCGGCGCAGAAGAAGGTCATCGACGATCACTGCACGCCGGAGTGGGCCTCCAAGGTCACCGATCCGTGGAGCGAGTTCGAGTTCAACGGCCGCGCCCGGATGAAGGCTTTGCCCGATCACGAGGTCTATCAGTTGACCCCGGATCAGCTCGCGAAGTGGAAGGCCGCCGTGAAGCCGCTGCATGACAGCTGGGCGGCCGACGTCAAGAAGGCCGGCGGCGATCCGGCCACGATCGACGCCGATCTCCAGGCCGCGATCAAGAAATTCAACGCGGGGCTGTGACAAGCCGGCCTCGTTTGCATGGCTGACCGGAAATTCGTTTCGTGGTCAGATTTTCAATACGAAAATCGTCGTCCCCGCGCAGGCGGGGACCCATACGCCGCAGCGGTTCGGCTCCTCACCTGAGGCGACGCCATCTATGACAATCGAAGTCAGGGGTTATGGGTCCCCGCCTGCGCGGGGACGACGCCGATGTTGTTGAGACCCCCCGCGATGACGTGAGACGTATCCATGCCCGCTGATCCCGAAGTCGCCCCTGACGGCGCGTTGCGGCCATCGATGGCGCCGCCCAAGAACTATATGGACAAGTTCATCGACTCGATCGAATGGGTGGCGGCGTTCTTCGTCGGCATCGTCGCGCTGAACACCTTCGTCGCGGTGTTCATGCGGAAGTTCTTTTCGGTGACGATTCCCGATTACTACAATATCGGCCAGTTCCTGCTCGGCATCCTGATCTTCTGGGGCATCGCCGCCACCAGCTATCGCGGCACCCACATCACCGTCGATCTGGTCTGGGCCAACGCCTCGCCGAAATATCAGCGCTGGATCGACGTATTCGCGACGCTGGTGCTGCTGTTCGTGGTGACGGTGCAGACCTACACCCTGCTCGACAAGGTCATCACCACCCGCGAGGATCATGTGCTGACGATGGATCTGCAACTGCCGATCTGGCCGTTCTACGCGGTGGCGTGGGTCGGCGACGTCTCCGCCGTGCTGTTGATCGCGATCCGCACCTGGCGTCTGGTTTTCCATCCGGAACAGTTGCACGAACCCAAAATCAAGACGGCGGAGTAAGCGGCGATGAGCAACGAGACCGTCGCCGTCATCGGCTTCGTCAGCCTGTTCGTGATGATGCTGTTGCGGGTCCCGGTCGGCATGGCCATGGGCCTCGTCGGCGTCACCGGCTTCGGCTACCTCACCGGCATGGAGCCGGCGCTGAAGCTGGTGGCGCAGACGGTGATGCGCACCGTCACCGATTATTCGTTCGGCGTGATCCCGATGTTCCTGCTGATGGGCGCCTTCGTCTCGGTGTCCGGCATCAGCCGCGAACTGTTCCGCGCCGCCAACACCTTCGTCGGGCACTGGAAAGGCGGCCTCGGCATCGCCACCATCGGCGCCTGCGGCGGCTTCGCGGCGATCTCGGGTTCGTCGGTCGCGACCGCCGCGACGTTCTCCGCGGTGGCCTATCCGGAAATGCGCCGCTTCGGCTATCCGCAGTCGTTCTCCACCGGCGTCATCGCCGTCGGCGGCACGCTGGGCGCGATGCTGCCGCCGTCCACCGTGCTGGTGGTCTACGGCATCATCACGCAACAGGATATCGGCAAGCTGTTTGTCGCCGGCATCGTGCCGGGGCTGATGGCGATCACCATGCACATGATTACCATCGCCATCATCGGCGCGGCGCGGCCGGGCTTCCTGCCCGCCGGCCCGCGCTCAAGCTGGCACGACCGCATGCTGGCGCTGCGCGACGTGTGGTCGCCGTTGGCGCTGTTCTTCTTCGTCATCGGGGGGCTTTACGGCGGCTTCTTCATTCCGACCGAGGCCGGCGCGGTCGGCGCGGTCGGCGCCTTCGTCATCGGCGTCCTGCGCCGCAAGCTGTCGCGCGCCGGCATTCTCGAAGCGCTGTTGCAGGCGACGCGCACCACGGCGGCGGTGTTCACCGTGCTGATCGGCGCGTTGTGCTTCGGCTATTTCCTGACCATCACCCAGACGCCGCAGCACGTCACCGAGTTTCTCACCGGCCTCGGCATCGGCCGCTACGGCGTGCTGGCGCTGATCCTGATGATGTATCTGGTGCTGGGCTGCCTGATGGACGCGATGGCGATGATTATCCTGACGGTGCCGATCGTGTTCCCGGTCATCACCGAACTGGGCTTCGATCCGATCTGGTTCGGCATCATCATCGTGATGACGGTCGAACTCGGGTTGATCCACCCGCCGGTCGGCATGAACGTGTTCGTCATCAAGAGCGTCATCAAGGACGTCAGCATGTCGACGATCTTCGCCGGCGTGCTGCCGTTCGTGGCCACCGACCTGGTGCGGCTGGTGCTGCTGATCGCCTTCCCGGTGATCGCAACCTGGCTGCCGATGCACATGATAGGATAGACCGATGGCTCCTGTTCTCGCGACGAAATACGTCTTCACCATCACCGCGCAGATCGCCGCCGTCACCTCGGCCGGCGATATCGGGCACGGCGTCCGGCGCATCATTCCGATCGTCGGCGGCGAGGTGCGCGGCGAGGACGTCAACGGCCGGGTGCTGCCGTTCGGCGCCGACTTCCAGATCATCCGGCCGGACGAATTGATCGATCTCGAAGCCAAGTATGCCTTCGAGACCGACGACGGCGCGGTGGTCTATGTCGTCAACACCGGCATCCGGTTCGGGCCGAGGGAATTGCTGGAGAAGCTGAAGCGCAACGAGCCGGTCGACCCCGCGCTGATCTATTTCCGCACCACGCCGCGGTTCGAGACCGGCAGCGAGAAATACCGCTGGCTGATGCGGCACCTGTTCGTCGGCTCCGCCGCGCGCCACGCCGACCGCGTCGTCATCGACGTGCATCAGGTATTATAGGCTCACCTCCGGCATATTGTTGGAAATGGCCTCGTGCCCCGTGCGCGCTGCGGCACGAAGTGACGCTGCGCAGAACCGGGGCCGTTCCAGCCACGGTGTTTTGCGACGCTCCCGGTTCTGCGAAGCAGCGTTCCACGCTGCATCGCGTCCGGGACACGGTCGAGATGACAGCTGAATCGGGCTGTTTTTGAAAGCGTTATTGAAGATGGGCGGCGTGACACCGGATCAGGTTGACTCCTGCCCGATCTGTTATAAAACATAACTATTCCATCAAGGACATAATAACCCATGGGAAACGCCTCCACCTCCGCTTCCGCGACCGCCCCGTGGTCGTTGCTGGCCGTCGAGCAGGTCGGGGCGGTGCTGAGCGTCGGGCTCAATCGTCCGGCCAAGCGCAATGCGCTGAACGACGACATCATGGCGGAGATCCAGCGCTGTTTCTCGCATCTGCCGGATGGCGTCGGGGCGGTGGTGCTGCACGGCGTCGGCGAGCATTTTTCCGCCGGCCTCGACCTTTCGGAACTGACCGAGCGCGACGCCACCGGCGGTCTCGTTCATTCCCAGATGTGGCACCGGGTGTTTGACAAGATCCAGTATTGCCGCGTGCCGGTGATCGCCGCGCTGCGCGGCGCGGTGATCGGCGGCGGCCTTGAACTGGCCTGCGCGGCGCACATCCGCGTCGCCGACGCCAGCACCTATTACGCCTTGCCGGAAGGCAGCCGCGGCATCTTCGTCGGCGGCGGCGGCTCGGTGCGGCTGCCGCGCCTGATCGGCGTGGCGCGGATGGCCGACATGATGCTGACCGGCCGGGTCTATTCCGCCACCGAGGGCGTCGCCTGCGGGTTTTCGCAGTATCTCACCGAGGCTGGCGGCGCTTACGCCAGGGCGATGGAGCTGGGCAAGCGGGTGGCGGAAAACGCGCCGCTGACAAATTTCGCGGTGTTGCAGGCGCTGCCGATGATCGCCGAGGCCAATCCGCAGACCGGCCTGCTGATGGAATCGCTGATGGCGACGGTGGCGCAGAGCGATCAGGAAGCCAAGAACCGGATCCGGGCGTTCCTCGACCGCAAGACCGCGAAGGTTCGCCCGACCTGAGGCAGAGGAGCGCGGCCGGATGCCGACGATGGCAGCTTCCAATATCCCGACAGACGCGCCGCTGCGGCCGATTTCGTTCGGCCGGCCCAAAGTGCGCATCGAACGTCGCGGCGACAGCACCATCTACGTCCGCCCCACCGCCGCGCTGGGCGATTATCCGCGCCGCCTGACCGATCGTCTGCATCACTGGGTGAAGCATGCGCCCGATCGCGTCTTCATGGCGGAGCGCGCGGCCGACGGCGGCTGGCGCACCGTTACCTATGCGCAGTTGCTCGACCTGAGCCGGCGTGTCGCCTCCGCCCTGATCGGGCGCGGGCTGTCGGCGGAGCGGCCGGTGGTGATCCTGTCCGGCAATGCGATCGATCACGCGCTGCTGGCGTTCGGCGCGCTCGTTGCCGGCGTGCCGTTCTGTCCGGTGTCGCCGGCCTATTCGCTGCTGTCGCAGGATTTCGGCAAGCTGTCCTTCGTGATGAAGCTGCTGACGCCGGGGCTGGTGTTCGCCGCCGACGCCACGCCGTTCGCCGCCGCGCTTGCCGCCACCGCGCCGGCGGACGCGGAAATCGTCGCGGCGCGCGGCGCACTCCCCGGCCGCGTCGTCACGCCATTCGCTGAGTTGCTGGCGACGCCGGAGCATCCGCGCCTCGACGCCGTGCATGACGCCATCGGCTCCGATACCATCGCGAAATTCCTGCTGACCTCGGGTTCGACCGGCAATCCGAAGGCGGTCATCAATACCCAGCGGATGATCTGCGCCAATCAGGTGATGCTGCGCGACACCCTCGCCTTCCTCAAGGACGAGCCGCCGGTGATCGTCGACTGGCTGCCGTGGAATCACACTTTTGGCGGCAATCACAATATCGGGTTGACGCTGTTCAACGGCGGTTCGATGTATCTCGACGAGGGCAAGCCGACGCCCGCCGGCATCGCCGAGACGGTGCGCAACCTGCGCGAGATTTCGCCCACCGTCTATTTCAACGTGCCGAAGGGCTATGAATCGCTGCTGCCCTATCTGCGCGAGGACGGCGCTTTACGTGAAAAATTCTTCGGCCGGCTGCACGCGATGTTCTTCTCGGGCGCGGCGCTGTCGCCTTATGTCTGGAACAGCCTCGACGAGATCGCGGTGCAGGTGACCGGCAAGCGGGTGCCGATGCTGACCGGGCTCGGGGCCACCGAGACCGCGCCGTTCTTCATGTCGGTGACGCCGGAGACGAGCCGCTCCGGCCATGTCGGCCTGCCGGTGCCGGGCAACGACGCCAAGCTCCTTCCCAACAACGGCAAGATCGAGGTGCGCGCGAAGGGGCCGAACGTCACGCCGGGCTACTGGCGGCAGCCGGAATTGACGGCGAAGGCGTTCGACGACGAAGGCTTCTATATCCTAGGCGACGCGCTGCGCTTCGCCGATCCCGCCGATGTCGATGCCGGCTTCGATTTCGACGGCCGCATCTCGGAGGATTTCAAGCTCGCCAGCGGCACCTGGGTCAGCGTCGGCCCGCTGCGCGCGCGCCTGATCGCCGCCTGCGCGCCGCTGGTGCGCGACGTGGTGATCGCCGGCATCAACCGCGACGAACTGTCGGCGCTGGTGATCCTCGATCTCGACGGCTGCCGCGTCGTCAATCCGGCGCTGCCGGCCGACGATCTCGCCGCCGCGGCCCATGATCCGCAGGTGCGGCAAGCGTTCCGCGAGCGGCTCGCGACGTTCGCGGCCGCCGCCACCGGCTCGTCCAACCGCGTCACGCGCGCCATGCTGATCGACTCGCCGCTGTCGATCGATCGCGGCGAGGTCACCGACAAGGGCTCGATCAACCAGCGCGCGGTGATCGAGCATCGCGTTGCATGGATCGAGGATCTTTACGCATCGCCGCCGCCCGCTCACGTCATTGTCGTCGCGTAAATGCGCGGCGCTTACATCACGGTTCACAGGAGGACGTCATGAAGTTGCAAGGTCAGGCCGCCATCGTCACCGGCGGCGCATCGGGGTTGGGCGCGGCCACCGCGCGCAAACTGGCGGCGCAGGGCGCCAAGGTCGCGGTCGCCGATCTCAACACCAAGCTCGCGGAAGAACTGGCCAGGGAAATCGGCGGCGTCGCGGTGCATTGCGACGTGTCCGACGCCGCCTCGGGCGAGGCCGCCGTCGTCGCCGCCGCCAAGGCGCACGGCCCGGCCCGCGTGCTGGTCAACTGCGCCGGCATCGGCGTCGCCAAGCGCGTCGTCGGCCGCGAGGGGCCGCACGGCCTTTCGGATTTCGACCGCGTGATCCGTATCAACCTGATCGGCTCGTTCAACATGCTGCGGCTGGCGGCCGCGGAGATGGCGAAGCTCGCGCCGCTGGACGGCGGCGAGCGCGGCGTCATCGTCAACACCGCTTCCGTCGCGGCCTATGACGGCCAGATCGGGCAGGCAGCCTATTCGGCCTCGAAGGGCGGCATCGTCGGCATGACGCTGCCGATCGCGCGGGAGCTGGCGCAGTTCGGCATCCGCGTGCTGACCATCGCGCCCGGCCTGTTCCTGACGCCGCTGCTCGGCGCGCTGCCGCAGGAGGCGCAGGACAGCCTCGCCGCCGCGATCCCGTTCCCGCACCGGCTCGGCGCGCCGGACGAATACGCCGCGCTGGCGTTGCACATGATCGACAATCCCTACCTCAACGGCGAGGTGGTGCGGCTCGACGCCTCGCTGCGCATGGCGCCGAAATAGGCGGCATCGTCTCCGCGTGGCGCGCGCGGGGCTGACTTCGGCGACAGCCCCGTCTAAAGAAGGGGCTGAACCGGCCAATCGCTGGACTAGACTGCAACGAAAATCATCTTCAGGGAGGAACCAATGAGGAAATTCACGCTGACCGCGGCCGCCGCCGCGGCGATGGCGCTGCCGGGCCTGATCGCTCCGGCGCAGGCGCAAAGCAACGAAATCGTTATCGGCATCTCGGTCACCACCACGGGGCCGGCGGCGGCGCTCGGCATTCCCGAGCGCAACGCGCTGGAGTTCGTGCCGAAGGCGATCGGCGGCGTGCCGCTCAAGGTGATCGTGCTCGACGACGGCGGCGACCCGACCGCCGCGACCAACAACGCCCGCCGCTTCGTGACGGAATCCAAGGCCGACGTCATCATGGGCTCCTCGACCACGCCGCCCACCATCGCGATGTCGACGGTCGCCAACGAGGCCGCCGTGCCGCATTTCGGCCTGGCGCCGTTCCCGATCACGCCGGAACGCGCCAAGTGGTCGGTGTCGATGCCGCAGCCGATTCCGATCATGGGCAAGGTGCTCTACGATCACATGAAGAAGCACAACGTGAAGACCGTCGGCTATATCGGCTATTCGGATTCCTACGGCGACCTCTGGTTCAACGACCTCAAGAATCAGGCGGTGCCGATGGGCATCAAGATCGTCGACGAGGAACGCTTCGCGCGGCCCGACACCTCGGTCACCGGACAGGTGCTGAAACTGGTCGCCGCCAATCCCGACGCCATCCTGATCGGCGCCTCGGGCACCGCGGCGGCGTTGCCGCAATCGACGCTGCGCGACCGCGGCTACAAGGGGCTGATCTATCAGACCCACGGCGCCGCCAGCATGGATTTCATCCGCATCGCCGGCAAGGCCGCCGAGGGCGTGCTGATGGCGTCCGGCCCGGTGATGGACCCGGAAGGGCAGGCCGACAGCGCGCTGACCAAGAAGCCGGGCCTCGAACTCAATACCGCCTATGAGGCCAAGCACGGTCCCCACAGCCGCAGCCAGTTCGCCGCGCATTCGTTCGACGCCTTCAAGGTGCTGGAGCGGGTGGTGCCGGTGGCGCTGAAGTCGGCCAAGCCCGGCACGCCGGAATTTCGCGACGCGATCCGCAAGGCGCTGTTGACCGAGCGCGATATCGCCGCGAGCCAGGGCGTCTACAACTTCACCGAGAAGGACCGCTTCGGCCTCGACGACCGCTCGCGCATCCTGCTGACGGTGAAGGACGGCAAATACGTTCAGGTGAAGTAATCGCGGCTGTGAAGCCAAACAAAGCCGGTCATCGCCGGGTCAAGCCCGGCGATGACGCTTTGGCTTCGGGCAGAAATCCCGCTGGCGACGGTGGCGTCAGACGCGCGCCGCCGCGTCGTTCTGGAAGCCGAGATAGCTGGCGACCACGCGCGGATCGGCGGCCACCGTATCGGCCGCGCCGTCGAGGATGAAGTGGCCCAGCTCCATCACATAAGCGCGGTCGGCGATCTGCAATGCCGCCTTGGCGTTCTGCTCGACCAGCAGCACCGAGACGCCGGCGGCGCGCAACTCGCCCACGGTCTTGAAGATGTCGGCGACGATCAGGGGCGCGAGGCCGAGGCTCGGCTCGTCCAGCATCAACAGGCGCGGCTCGCCCATCAGCGCGCGACCCATCGCCAGCATCTGCTGCTCGCCGCCGGACAGCGTGCCGGCAAGCTGCTGCCGCCGTTCCTTGAGGCGCGGAAACAGCGCATAGACCCGTTCGAACGATTGCGCGGCGGCCCTGGCGTTGCGGAACGCGCCGAGTTGCAGATTGTCCTCGACGCTCATGGTGCCGAACAATTCGCGATGCTCCGGCACCAGCGACAGGCCGGCCGCGACGCGGTCCTCGATCTCGATGCCGGTGATGTCGACGCCGTTGAGGCGGATGCGGCCGCTCTGCGGCAGGATCCCCATGATGGCGTTGAGCAGGGTGGTCTTGCCGGCGCCGTTGGCGCCGACGATGGTGACGATCTCGTTGTGGCCGACATCGAGCGACACCGCGCGCACCGCCTCCACCTTGCCGTAGGCGATCGAGGCGCCGGATACCGAGAGCAGGGGGGCGGTCATGCGGCGGCTCCGAGGTAGGCGCGGATCACGTCCGGATTGGTTCTGATCGCCTCGGGGGTGCCTTCGGCGATCTTGGTGCCGAAGTCGAGCACCACGATGCGGTCGGCGAGGTCCATGACGAATCCCATATCGTGTTCCACCAGGAGGATCGACATGCCGCCGTCGCGCAATTGCCGCAGCAGCGCGGCGAGCTGTTGCTTCTCCATGTGGCGTAGGCCCGCCGCCGGCTCGTCCAACAGCAGCAGCACCGGATCGACGCACAGCGCGCGGGCGATCTCGACGATGCGCTGCTGGCCGAGCGACAGGCTGCCGGCCGGCTGATCGATCTGATCGGTGAGGCCGACGCGGGCGATCTGCCGCGCGGCTTCCGCCAGCAGCCGGGCTTCGTCGGCGCGGTCGAGCCGCAACATGCTGGCGACGGTGCCGGCGCGGCCGCGCAGATGGGCGCCGAGCGCGACGTTCTCCAGCACGCTCATGTCGGGGATCAGCTTGACGTGCTGGAAGGTGCGGGCGACGCCGCGCCGGGCGATCTCCTGCGGCGTCGCGCTGGCGATATCGGCGCCGCACACGGTGATGCGGCCGGCGCTGGCGTCGAGCACGCGGGTGATGAGGTTGAAGGTGGTGCTCTTGCCGGCGCCGTTCGGCCCGATCAGCGCCACGATCTCCTTCGGCCCGACGGCGAAGGAGACGTCGTTGACGGCGAGCACGCCGCCGAACTGCTTGCGCGCGCCGTCGAGTTGCAGCAGCACCGGCGGCGGTTCGGCCGCCGGGCGGCCGGCGAGCGGCAGCGTCGTGTCAATGCGGGGCGGGCGGCGCTTGAACGGCAAGAGGCCGGTCAGCCACGGCCACGCGCCGTTGGGCGCGAGATGCACCAGCGCCACCAGCACCAGGCCGAACACGATCAGTTCAAGCTGGCCCTGTCCGCCGAAGATCAGCGGCAGGTAGCTTTGCAGGATCTCCTTGAGCACGATGACGATCAATGCGCCGAGCACGCCGCCCCAGATGTAGCCGGCGCCGCCGACCACGGCGATGAACAGGTATTCGATCGAGGCATGGACGCCGAACGGCGTCGGCGTCACCGCGCGCAGGAAGTGCGCATAGAGCCAGCCGGACAGCCCGGCGAGCACCGCGGCGTAAATGAACACCAGCATCTTGGCGCGCGCGGTGTTGACGCCGAAGGCCTCGGCGGCGATGTGGCCGCGCCGCAGCGCGCGGATGCCGCGCCCGGTGCGCGAGTCCAGCAGGTTGGTGGTGAGCACCGCCGACAGGATCACGGCGATCCAGATCACGTAGTAGATCGCGCCGGCGTCGAGCATCCGCCACGAGCCGATCGACAACGGCGGGATCGCCGAGATGCCGTCGTTGCGGCCGACCAGCTCCATCTTGCCGAACAGGTAGTAGAGCCCCAGACTCCAGGCCAGCGTGCCGAGCGGCAGGTAGTGGCCGGACAGGCGCACGGTGATGAGGCCGAGGGCTACGGCGGCAAGCCCGCTGACGATCAGCGCCAGCGGCAGCGTCAGCCACGGCGACACGCCGTAGGCGGTGGTGAGCACCGCCGTGGTGTAGGCGCCGAAGCCGCAGAACGCCGCCTGCCCGAACGAGGTGAGGCCGCCGACGCCGGTCAGTAGCACCAGCCCCATCGCCACCAGCGCGGCGAGGCCGATATTGTTGAGCAGCACGATCCAGAACGGCGGAAGGTCGGGGATCAGCGGCAGCGCCGCCATCGCCAGCGCGAAAACAACGATCGGCCAACGTTGCGTCATCGGCGTCACTCCTTTTCTTCCTCGACCTCGGGAGCGGCGAGCGAGCGCAGCACGAGGACCGGAATGATCAGCGTGAAGACGATGACCTCCTTGTAATTGCTGGCGTAGAACGACGAGAACGCCTCGACCAGGCCGACCACGATGGCGGCGGCGGCGGTGATCGGATAGCTGATGAGCCCCCCGATGATCGCCGCGACAAAACCTTTCAGGCCGACGATGAAGCCGGTGTCGTAATAGAGCGTGGTGATCGGCACGATCAGGATGCCGGAGATCGCGCCGATCACCGAGGCCAGCAGGAACGCCATCTGCCCCGACAACGAGGTGCGGATGCCGACCAGCCGCGCGCCCAACCGGTTCACCGCGGTCGCCCGCAGCGCCTTGCCGTACAGCGTGAAGTCGAAAAACAGCCACAGCGCCACGATCAACGCCAGGGTGATGCCGTAGACCGCGAGGCTCTGACCGGTGATCTGCAACTGACCGATGGAGATCATGGCGTCAGAGATCGCCGGGCCGCGCAGGCCCTCGGCGCCGAAGAAGATCAGGCCGAAACCTTCCAGCGCGAGATGGGCGCCGACGGAAGCGATCAGCAGCACCAGCACCGAGGTATGGGCGATCGGCTGGAACGCGATGCGGTAGAGGAACAGGCCGATGGCGGCGACGATCAACAGCGACAGCGCGATGTTGACGGGGATGGCGTTGGCGCGCCCGGCGAGTCCCCAGGTCAGCGCCAGCACGATCGCCGGAAACGCGATATCGACGGCGGCGGCGCGCAGGATCGCCTTGGGACGGAACGCCTTGCGCGCCGCGAACAGATCGAAGCAGAAGGCGACCAGCCCCATAATCATCGCGAGCATCGCCGTGCCGGGGGTTTGGCCGGCGGCCAGCGTGGCGTAGGTCAGGGCGCCATACGCCACGAATTCGCCTTGCGGGATCAGGATGACGCGCGTGACCGCGAAGACCAGCACCATCGCCAGCCCGAGCAGCGCGTAGACCGCGCCGTTGGTGATGCCGTCCTGAATCAGGAACAGCAGGATCGTGGTGTTCAAGGCCGGCCCCCCTCCAGCGTCGCGTGGCCGTGACTGGCGTCCGTCGGCAACCGCGGCGGCAGTTGAAATCTGCCGTGACTATTTGATATGACCAATAACGATTATCGAATATAATCTCAAGTGCGCTGGATGCCGGTCGAACGATCCCGCGGCGGCGCCGGAGCGGAGCATGCGATGACCGTGTCGAGAACGGCCGACCCGAACGTCTCGAAGCCGGCCAGGGCGGCGCGCGAGCCGGCCGATGCGCCGGAGGCCGAGGCCGGCGGGATCAGGATGGGCGAACTGTCGGAGCTGCTCGGCTATTCGCTCAAGCGCGCGCAGCTTCGGGTTTTCGATGACTTCATCCGCTGCATGACCTCGCTGAACCTGACGCCGGCGCAATTCTCGGTGCTGCTCCTGATCGACCGCAACCCCGGCCGCAACCAGACCGAGATCGCCAGCACGCTCGGCATCCTGCGGCCGAATTTCGTCGCCATGCTCGACGGTCTGGAGGGGCGCGAATTGTGCGTCCGCGTCCGCTCCGCCAACGACCGCCGCTCGCACATCCTGATGCTGACCGACAAGGGCCGCACGATTCTGGCCCGCGCCAAGAAGCTGGTGGCGACCAGGCACGAGGCGCGCCTCAACGAGGTGCTCGGCCCCGCCAACCGCGCCGCGCTTCTGGAGATGCTGGCGACGCTGGCGCGAGATTTTTAGGGCGTTCGTCATTGCGATTGCGGCGTCGTCCTCGCGCAGGCGAGGACCCATGACTCCTGGCGCTCGTTATTGTAAAGAAAATCGCCCCGGTGACGGATCCGCACCGCTGCGGCGTATGGGTCCCCGCCTGCGCGGGGACGATGCTTCTTGCGGTGCAAATTCGTTTGCGCGCGTTCAATCCACCAGGATTACCCGCACGTCGTTGACGTTGGTCAGTGTCGGGCCGGTGATGAGCAGATCGCCGGTCGCTTCGAAAAACGCCGTCGCGTCGTTGTCGGCAAGCGCGGCGGCGGGATCGAGCCCGCGCGTTTTCATCGCCGCGAAGGTGCGGGCGTCGATGATCGCGCCGGCCGGGTCGGTGGCGTGGCCCGCGCCGCCGTCGGCGCCGTCGGTATCGGCGGCGAGCGCCGACACGCCGGGCAGATCGGAGAGGTGCTGCGCCAGCGCCAGCGCGTATTCCTGATTGGGGCCGCCGCGTCCCTTGCCGCGCACGGTGACGGTGAGTTCGCCGCCCGAAACGATGGCGAGCCGCTTGCCTTCGTCGTGCGCCTTTTTCGCCAGCGCCGCGTGCGAGGCGGCGACCTCGCGGGCCTCACCTTCGAGGTCGGCGCCGAGATCGACCACTTCGTAACCGGCATCGTGCGCCACCTCGATCGCGGCGTCGAGCGAATCCCGCGGCCGGCCGATCAGTTCGAACCGCGCGCGGGCGAAAGCGTCGTCGCCCGGCTTGAGGCTTTCGTTGCGGGGATCGTCGAGCGCGCGGCGCACCGCGTCGTCGAGTTCGAGACCGTAGCGGGCGACGATGGCGCGGGCGTCGGCCAGCGTGGTCGGATCCGGCACGGTGGGGCCGGAGGCAATGGCGGCGGGGTCGTCACGCGGCACGTCGGAGATCGCCAGCGTCACGATCCGCGCGGCCTTGCCGGCGGCGGCGAGCCGCCCGCCCTTGATCCGCGACAGATGCTTGCGGACGGTGTTGACGTCGCCGATCGGCGCGCCGGAGCGCAGCAAGGCGCGGTTGACCTGCTGCTTCTGCGTGAAGCTGACGCCCTCCACCGGCGCGATCCAGTTGGCGGAGCCGCCGCCGGAGATCAGCACCAGCAGCAGGTCGTCGTCGGCGGCGGTGGCGGCGAGCCGCAGCGTGTCGCTGGCGGCCCGAAGGCCGGCCTCGTCCGGCACCGGATGGCCGGCCTGGATCACCCTGACGCGTCGGGTCGGAACGCCGTGGCCATGGCGCGTCGTGGCGATGCCTTCGAGGCGTTCCGGCGCGAGGCCGAGCGCGTCGAGATAGTGCCGCTCAGCGGCGGCGGCCATCGCGGCGGCGCCCTTGCCGGCGGCCAGCACGATCACGCGCCCCGCCGGCGGCGGCGGCAGATGTCGCGGCAGGATCTGGTCCGGATGCGCGGCGGCGACGGCGGCATCGAAAATGGAGCGAAGAAGGGCGCGTCGGTCGGTCATGGCGCTGCGGGCTCGCGGAACGGATCACCGGTTATCCATCCGATCGCGGCAAAAGAAAACCCTGGAGCCGTTTCCGGCGGGGCGGCAGGAGGTCGGGCGCAAAAGCGAACGGCCCCGCCATGGACGGGGCCGTCGCCGTGTCGCGGATGCGATCGGTCAGCCGGTCAGTGTTTGGCGTCGCTGCTAATCACGTCGCCGAACAGTTCCCACTTCTCGCCCTTGAAGCGCATCATCTTCACCTGCTGGATCGGCGCGAAGTCGGTCGCGCTGGTGTTGATGAGGATGCCGGGCAGGGCGACGTCGGTCTTGAAGTCCTTCAGGCTGGCGGCCTGCTTCATGACGTTGGCGCGGGTCAGGTTGTCGCCGGCCATCTCCAGCACCTTGTGCAGGGTCTGCGCCGAGCCGTAGCCGAACACCAGGCCGCTGTCGGCCTTGTTGGCGCCCGGCATGTACTTGTCGATGAAGGCGATCCACTTCTTCATGTCCGGATCGTCGTTCCACTGCGGGTCGGCGCCGTCCTTCAGGTAGGCCGCCGACAGGATGCCCTGACCGTATTCGAAGCCGGCCGGCTTCATCACCGCGCCGACCGAGACGCTGACGTTGGTGATGATGTGCAGCGGCTTCCATTCCAGCTCGCCCATCTTCTTGATGGTCTGCGCCGCGAACTTCGGCGTGGTGAAGTTCAGCAGGGTGTCGGCGCCGCTGGCCTTCAGCTTGACGATATGGGAGTCGATGGTCGGCTCGGACAGCTCGTAGCTCTCCTCGACGATGATCATCGACTTCGCCTTGTCGCCGAGTCCCTCCTTGAAGCCCTTGACGTAGTCCTTGCCGAAGTCGTCGTTCTGGTACAGCACCGCGATCTTGGCGCCGGGTTTGTTCGCCAGAACATATTTGGCGTAGATGCGGGCTTCGTCCTGATAGTTGGGCTGCCAGCCCATGGTCCAGGGGAAGTGCTTCGGATCGTTCCACTTGGCCGCGCCGGTGGCGACGAACAGTTGCGGCACCTTCTTGGCGTTCATGTACTTCTGGATCGCCGTATTGGACGGCGTTCCCAGCGGGCTGAAGATCAGCAGCACCTCGTCGCTCTCGACCAGCTTGCGGGCATGCTCCACGGCCTTTGGCGGGCTGTAGGCGTCGTCATAGGAGATGAAGTTCACCTTGCGCCCGTTGATGCCGCCCTTTTCGTTGATCATCTGGAAATAGGCGGCCTGGGCCTTGCCGATGATGCCGTAGGCCGACGCCGGCCCGCTATACGGCATGATGTTGCCGATCTTGATTTCGGTGTCGCTCGCGCCGGGATCGTATTTTTTCTGGGCAAGGGCACTGCCGCTGGTCACGGCAAAGGCCGCGACCACCGTCGACATCGCGACGATTCTCAGTTTTTGTCCTGCAAGCATTTCCTCTCAGCTCCTTTTTAGTTTGTTGAACAAGGTTTCGGCGTAGATCGCCCCCTGTCTGGCGCCGTGCGGCACCAGGTAGATGACGACGAACAGCAGCACGCCGAAGAAGGCGCCGGAGAGCCCCTTCGAGATGCCTTCGGCGATGTTGGGGACGAACACGATGAACGCCGCGCCCGCGAGCGAGCCCGGTAGCCAGCCGACGCCGCCGACCACCATGCCGAGGAACAGCGCGATGGCGAGCTGGAAGGTGTAGCTGTCGGGGGCGACGAACTGCACCGCGATGGCGCCGAGCGCGCCGGCGACGCCGGTGATGCCGGCCGAGACGCCGAACGCCAGCGTCTTGTAGATCGACAGATCGACGCCCATGGCGGCCGCCGCGATTTCGTTGTCGCGGATCGCCATCATCGCGCGGCCCGAACGCGACCGCAGCAGGTTGACCGAGGCGATGTAGATCGCCAGCGAGACCACCAGCGTGAAGTAGTACAGCCACATGTCCTGCGACATCGGCAGGCCGAACGGCGCGTCGGGCTTGGTCACCACCAGGCCCTGCACGCCGCCGGTCCAGTGCTCGATCACGCCGAGCTTCAGAAGCTGCGGCATCGCCACGGCGAGGGCGAAGGTCGCCAGCGCCAGGTAGATGCCGGACAGCCGCAGCGCCGGGAAGCCGAACAGGAAGCCGACCGCGAAGCAGATGATGCCGGCCGCCGGCAGCGTCAGCACGTAGTTGACGCCGCCGTGCTCGATCAGGATCGCGGCGGTGTAGGCGCCGATGGCGTAAAACGCGCTCTGGCCGAGCGAGAACTGGCCGCTGCCGCCGGTGAGGATGTTCAGCGCCAGCACGGCGATGGCGTAGATCAGCAGCATCGTCATCTGGAAGATGACGAAGTTCCGCACGAACAGCGGCAGCAGCGCCAGGACGATCAGCATCGCCCATGACGCGGTGCGTCCGAGTCCCATGTTCTTCTTGGACGGGACGTCGATGTTGGCGGGATGAGCCTCGGCGGCGGTTTCTTGAATGGTGCTCATGATCAAACTCGCTTCACGACGGTGTGGCCCATCAGGCCGGTCGGTTTGACAACCAGGACGATGACGATCAGCGCCAGCGCGATCGGCAGCTTCAATTCATTGCCGACGCCCGGAATGTAGGTGCCGACCAGGTTTTCGAAGATGCCGACCAGGAAGCCGCCGATCACGGAGCCGAGCGGGCTGGTCAAGCCGCCGAGCACCGCCGCGGCGAAGCCGTAAATCAGCACGCCGCCCATCATGTTCGGCTCGAGGAACACCACCGGCGCGATCAGGATGCCGGCGATGGCGCCGATGGCGGACGCCATGCCCCAACCGAGCGCCACCATCCAGCCGGTGTTGATGCCGACCAGCCGCGCCGATTCGGGCATCGCCGCCGCCGCCCGCATCGCAAGCCCGATCCGGGTGAAGCGGAAGAACAGGAACAGCGCGATCAGCAGCGCCAGCGTGACGCCGATCATCCCGGCCTGGTGGGTCGAGATGAGCTGGCTGCCGAGGAACGGCGATGAGCCGAACGGCGTCGGGAACTGCTTGATGGTGAAGTCCCAGATCAGCCCGGCGACGCTGTTGATGATGGCGAACAGCGCGATGAAGCCGGCGACGTTGGTCAGGATCGGCGCTTTCGCCAGCGGCTTGAACAACAGCCGCTCGATGATGACGCCGCCCGCGAACGAGATCGCCAGCGTCAGCAGGAAGGCCCACCAGTAAGGCACGCCCCACTGCATCAGTTGCCAGGCGATGAAAGTGGCGAACATCGCCATTTCGCCCTGGGCGAAGTTCAGATGGTCGATCGCCTGGAAGATCATGACGATGGCCAGCGCCATGCAGGCGTAGATCGCGCCTGTCGAGATGCCGGCCAGGACTTGATTGATAAATAGCTCCATGACCGGTCCCCTTAGTATCCGAGATAGGATTTGCGCACCGACTCGTCGTTCGCGATTTCTTTCGCGTTGCCCGACATGACGATGCGGCCGGTTTCGATGACGTAAGCCTTGTCGGCGATCTCAAGCGCGAGCTGGGCGTTCTGCTCCACCACCAGGATCGAGACCTTGTCCTCGCGGTTGATCTTGCCGAGGATGTTGAACAGATCGCGCACGATCAGCGGCGCCAGCCCGAACGACGGCTCGTCGAGCAGCATCAGCCGCGGCCGCAGCATCAGGGCCCGCGCCACCGCCAGCATCTGTTGCTCGCCGCCGGACAGCGTGCCGGCCTGCTGGGTGTGCCGCTGCTTCAGCACCGGGAAGTGCGCGTACATCCGCTCGATGTCGCCCGATATCGCCTTGATGTCCTTGCGGCTGATGGCGCCGAGCTGGAGGTTCTCCTCCACCGTCAGCGTGGTGAAGGTGCCGCGCCCCTGCGGCACATGGGCGATGCCGAGGCGGACGATGTTCTCGGTCGACTTGCCGTTGAGCGGCTTGCCCTCGAACTGGATCGCGCCGGTCGAGCGCACCATGTTGCAGATCGCCCGCAACGTCGTGGTCTTGCCGGCGCCGTTGGCGCCGAGCAGCGTGGTCATGCTGCCTTCGTTGAGATCGAACGACAGGCCGTGAAGCGCCTGCACCTGGCCGTAATAGGCGCGCAGGTCGTGAACACTCAGCAACACGCTCATTGATCCTTGCTCCCCAGATAAGCCTTGATGACCTCCGGGTCCGACTGCACCTGCGACGGCGTCCCCTCCGCGAGTTTGCGGCCGAAATTCAAGGCCACGACGTGATCGGCGATCGACATCACCAGCCCCATGTGATGCTCGACCAGCAGCACGGTGATGCCGCGCTCGTCGCGAATGCGGCGGATCAGGTCGCCGAGGACGTAGACTTCCTCGTGGTTGAGGCCGCCCGCCGGCTCGTCCAGCAGTAGGATCTTCGGCTCGGCGGCGAGCGCACGCGCCAGTTCGACCCGCTTCTGCGTGCCGAACGGCAGGCCGGAGACGATGGCGTGGCCGACGCTGGTGAGGTCGAGATAGGCGAGAATCTCGTCGACGTTGCGATTGATCGCGGCCTCGCTCCGCCGCACCCACGGCAGCTTCAGCGAGTCGCTGATGATGTCGCTGGTGGTGTGCGCGTGCATGCCGACGCGGACATTGTCGAGCACGCTCATGTTCGGAAACAGCGCGACGTTCTGGAAGGTGCGGCCGATGCCGACCTCGGCGATCTTGTGCGGCGGGCGCGTCAGGATGCTGACGCCCTCCATCAGGATATCGCCCTTGCTCGGCTGATAAAGCCGGCTCAGGCAATTGAACAGCGTCGTCTTGCCGGCGCCGTTCGGCCCGATCAGGCCGAGAATTTGTCCCCGCTTCATGTCGAATGACACGCCATTCAGGGCGACGATGCCGCCGAACACGACGCTGACGTCGCGAACCGCGAGCAGGGGATCGGCCGAAGAAGCAGCCTCTCCCCGCGCGAGCTGAGCCTGCGTCATCGACCGCAGTCCCATCCCGCCATCGCGACCGGCGACGAGCGCCGGACGCCATGACCGTGACGATTATCGAGTCCCCGCAACCATGCGCGCAACTTTCCCCCCTCCTCTTGGCTTCTTGATGTCGGTCTTTTTTGTGTGCGGCGGCGATCGGCCGCCCAGCGCCGCTTCGATGTCTCTTACCATCGTCACCAGACGCGGTCCAATATCGTTCAGCAGGCGATCTTCCGTGAAACGGAATGCGGGCGCGCCGCAATTGAACGCATACGGGCCTGTACCGTCGTTGAGCGTGATCGCGACGCCGGCGGCGTGAATGTCGGCGTGCCATTCGCCGGCGGAGATGGCGAAGCCCCGACGGGCCACCAGTTCGCCAGCGCGTTCAATGCCTTCGCGGATGCGCGGCCAGCGGCTGCCGTAGTGCTCGCGCAATTCGCGCAGCAATTGCGCGCGTTCGTCATCGGGCAGGGCCCAGACGTAGGCGCGGCCCATCGCCGTGGTCGCGATCGGAACTTTTGATCCGACGTCGAGTTGCACGCCGAGTTCGAGGCCGCTGCGGCTCTGGCCGAAATAGATCATGTTGAGCCGGTCGCGCGCGCCGACCGCGACCGCGCCGCCGGTCGCGCGCATCACGTCCTCGCGAAACGATTCCGACAAATGCTGCACCCCGAGATTGGCCAGCGCGGCGTAGCCGAGCGACATCGCCGCCGGCGTCAGTTGATACTTTTCGAAGCGCGGTACTTGCGTCAGGTAGCCGAGTTTGGTGAGCGTGTAGGTCAGCCGCGACACCGTCGGCTTCGGCAATTTGGTACGGGCGGCGATTTCCTGATTGCCGAGCAGCCCGTCCCTGGGCTGGAACGCGCGCAACACCTCAAGGCCGCGGGCAAGAGCGACGACAAAATTGCGATCCGCCGCCGCTTTCTTGGCTGGACGCTTCATGGCCTGCTACGCGAACCCTCTCTCAAGCGCCGCCGGGCGCGAGCCCGAGCGATTCAAGCCGCAAATCCCGACCGTGAATCGTCACCCGATGCGGGCTTCGACCCGTTAAGTCCGAATTCACGAGGCTGAACCTGGTCACGTGACCGGGTCGAATGAGCGCGATCGCATTCCATCGGATCGTCAATATGGCCTGTCGCCATCTGTTCGATCCCTGTAATATCCGATCCTGCGGCCGCGGATCTTTCGATCACGGGCCGTCGATCATCGACCGTTGCGGCGTATCCCCCGAATGTGTTTGAAGGTGATGATGTGGTCTAATTTCACCTCGTTGACAACGGACGCTCTTCAAAATAACCCTCTTTGTCAAGATGCGGAATTGGATTTCGCACTGCGGAATTGATGGAAGCGTTGATCGGGTCGCCGGGTGAAGCCCTGATCGGCACAGTAAGGAGATGGATGTGAGCGAAGTGGTTCGGTTGGAGCGTCAAGGGGATGTCGCCGTCGTCACGGTCGACAGCCCGCCGGTCAATGCGTTGAGTGCGGCGGTACGTCGCGGCATTTTTGAACAAGTCAAAGCCGCCGCCGCCGACCCGCAGGTCAAGGCCATCGTTCTGACCTGCGCCGGGCGCACCTTCATCGCCGGCGCCGACATCACCGAATTCGGCAAGCCGCCGCAGCCTCCCGGCCTCAATGAGGTGATCGCCGCGATGGAGGACGCGCCGAAGCCGGTGGTCGCCGCGATTCACGGCACCGCGCTGGGCGGCGGCCTGGAGACGGCGCTCGGCGCGCATTACCGCGTCGCGGTGAAGGACGCCAAGCTGGGCCTGCCCGAAGTCAAGCTCGGTCTGCTGCCGGGCGCCGGCGGCACGCAGCGCCTGCCGCGCGCGGTCGGTCCGGAACTGGCGGTGAAGATGATCGTCGGCGGCAATCCGATCGGCGCGGCGGAAGCGCTGAAGGCCGGCCTGGTCGACGAGATCGTCGACGATCTGGTGCCGGGCGCGATCGCGTTCGCGCGCAAGCTGGTGGCCGAAAACCGGCCGCTGCGCCGGCTGCGCGACGAGGACGGCAAGCTTGCCGCCGCCAAGGCCGACCGCTCGATCTTCACCAGCGCGGTGGCCGCGCTGACCAAGAAGGCGCGCGGGCTGGAAGCGCCGTTCGCCGCCGCCGACGCGGTCGGCGCCGCCATCGATTTCCCGTTCGACGAGGGTCTGAAGCGGGAACGCGAAGGTTTCATGAAGCTGATGACCGGCGATCAGTCGAAGGCCCAGCGTTACGCCTTCTTCGCCGAGCGCGAGGCCGCCAAGGTGGCCGGCGTGCCGGAAGGCACCAAGCCGCGCAAGGTCGAGCGCGTCGCCATCATCGGCGCCGGCACCATGGGCGGCGGCATCGCGATGTCGTTCGCCAATGCCGGCATCCCCGTCACGCTGATCGAGACCGGCGACGAGCAACTCAAGCGCGGCATGGGCGTGATGCGGAAGAACTACGAGAACACCGCGGCGCGGGGCGGCATCCCGGCCGACGCGCCGGAGAAGCGCATGGGCCTCATCAACGGCGTGGTCGGCCTTGAGCACGTCAAGGACGCCGACCTCGTCATCGAGGCGGTGTTCGAGACCATGGCGATCAAGAAGGACGTGTTCACGGCGCTGGACAAATACGCCAAGCCGGGCGCGGTGCTGGCCTCCAACACCTCGTATCTCAATATCAACGAGATCGCCGCGGTGACCAAGCGGCCGCAGGACGTGCTCGGCATGCACTTCTTCTCGCCGGCCAACGTCATGAAGCTGTGCGAGATCGTGCGCGCCGAGAAGACCGCGCCGGATGCGCTGGTGACGGCGGTGGCGATCGCCAAGCGCATCGCCAAGGTGCCGGCGGTGGTCGGCGTCTGCGACGGCTTCGTCGGCAACCGGATGCTGGCGCAGCGCGGCAAGCAGGCCGAAAAATTGTTGTATGACGGCGCGTTGCCGCAGCAGATCGACAGCGTGGTGACCAAGTTCGGCCTGCCGATGGGGCCGTTCGCGATGGGCGATCTCGCCGGCCTCGATATCGGCTGGCGCTCGCGCCAGGATCGCGGCATCAAGTCGCCGATCGGGGACGCGCTGTACGAGGCCGGCCGTCACGGCCAGAAGACCGGCAAGGGCTACTACAAGTACGAGCAGGGCTCGCGCGCCCCGCTGCCAGATCCCGAGGTCGAGAGGATGCTGGAGGAGGCTCGCGCCAAGCTCGGCGTCAAGGGCCGCAATGTCAGCGACGAGGAAATCCTCGAACGGATGGTGTACCCGATGATTAACGAGGGCGCGCGCATTCTTGAGGAAAACATCGCCTCGCGCCCGAGCGACATCGACGTGATCTGGTTGTACGGCTATGGCTGGCCGATCTATCGCGGCGGCCCGATGTTCTACGCCGACCATGTCGGCCTCAAGCACATCGCCGATCGGCTGTCGTTCTACGCCAAGGAGACCAACGATCCGTCGCTGGAGCCGGCGCCGCTGTTGCGCAAGCTCGCCGACGAAGGCAAGACCTTCGCCTCGCTCGCCGCGCCGAACAAGGCGGCGTGAGCTAGGGACGGATCGCCCTGCCTGCTACTCTGCTCCCTCCCCGCAAGGAGAGGGAGCAGGCGCCGCGCTGGCGTCGTGAAATTGGGCTCAACCGAAATGACTAATGTGACATGACTCATCCCGGCGAGCAGTTTTATCCGGAAGGCGTGCGGTGGAATGCCCTGATCGCATGCGGCACCCTGCCGGATCTGCTCGCCACGGCGGTCGTGGACTACGGCGCGCGGCCGGCGCTCGAATTTCGTGATCGCCCGATCAGCTTCATTGACTTGCAGGCGCGGGTCGATCGGGTCGCTGCGGCGTTTCTGCGCGACGGCACCGGCAAGGGCCATTCGGTCGCGCTGTTCCTCGGCAATTCGCCGGATCATCCGATCAATTTCTTCGGCGCGCTGAAGGCCGGCGCGCGGCTGGTGCATCTGTCGCCGCTCGACGGCGAGATCGCGCTGTCGCACAAATTGTCGGACAGTGGCGCGCGCGTGCTGGTCACCAGCAACCTGTCGGCGCTGTTGCCGATGGCGCTGCGCTTTCTCGCCAACGGGCTGCTCGACAGACTGATCGTCTGCGAGGACGACGACTGGGGTGCGATCGGCACGCCGCAGACGGCGCTGCCGGACGATTCCCGCGCCATCACCTTCAGCCAATTCGTAGCCGATGCCATACCGCCCGCCGTGTGGCCGTCGATCGACGTGGAGGACGTGGCGCTGCTGCAATATACCGGCGGCACCACCGGCCTGCCGAAGGGCGCGATGCTCAGTCACCGCAATCTCACCTCGGCGGTATCGATCTACGATGTCTGGGGCGCCGGCGCGCGCGCCGAGCGCAATATGGTCGAGCGCGTGATCTGCGTGCTGCCGCTGTTCCATATCTATGCGCTGACGGTGATCCTGCTCGGCTCGATCCGCTACGGCAACCTGATTTCGTTGCATCAGCGCTTCGATGTCGGCGCGGTGCTGCGTGATATTGAGACCAAGCGCGCCACGGTGTTTCCCGGCGTGCCGACGATGTGGATCGCGCTCGCCAATGATCCGTCGCTGGAAAGCCGCGACCTGTCGTCGCTTGTGATGGCGGGCTCCGGCGGCGCGCCGCTGCCCGTCGAAGTCGCCAAAGTGTTCGAACGCAAGACCGGGCTGACGCTCAAGAGCGGCTGGGGCATGACCGAAACCTGTTCGCCGGGCACCGGTCATCCGCCGGCCGGACCGGACAAGCCGGGCTCGATCGGACTGATGCTGCCCGGCATCGACCTCGACGTGGTGGCCCTCGACGATCCCGCGCGCGTGCTGGCGCCGAACGAGGTCGGCGAGATCCGCATCAGGGGGCCGAACGTCACGCGCGGCTACTGGAACCGGCCGCAGGAAACCGCCGACGCTTTCATCGGCGACCGCTTCCTCACCGGTGACATCGGTTACATGGATGGCGATGGCTACTTCTATCTGGTCGATCGCAAGAAGGACATGATTATCTCCGGCGGCTTCAATGTCTATCCGCAGATGATCGAGCAGGCGATCTATACCCATCCCGGCGTTCACGAGGTGCTGGTGATCGGTATTGCCGACGAATATCGCGGCGAGGCCGCCAAGGCCTTCGTCAAGCGCAAGCCGGGTGTCGCCGCATTCACTCTTGATGAACTGCGCGCCTTTCTCACCGGCAAGCTCGGCAAGCACGAACTGCCGGCGGCGCTGGAATTCGTCGACGAACTGCCGCGCACCGCCGTGGGCAAATTGTCCCGTTACGAATTGCGCAGTCAGCAACCTTCACCTACCGTCCAACGCTTATCCAAACTCGCAACAGGAGGTCGTTCATGACCGATGCCGTTATCGTCTCCACCGCCCGCACGCCGATCGGCAAGGCCTATCGCGGCGCGCTCAACAACACCGAGGGCGCGACCCTGCTCGGCCACGCCATCGCGCACGCGGTGAAGCGCGCGGGCGTCGATCCGAAGGAAATCGAGGACGTGGTGATGGGCGCCGCCATGCAGCAGGGCGCGACCGGCGGCAACATCGCCCGCAAGGCCGCGTTGCGCGCCGGCCTGCCGGTGACGGTCGGCGGCACCACCATCGACCGTCAATGCGCCTCGGGCTTGCAGGCGATCGCGCTGGCCGCGCGCTCGGTGCTGTTCGACGGCGTCGAGATCGCGGTCGGCGGCGGCGGCGAATCGATCAGCCTGGTGCAGAACGAGCACGCCAACACCTTCCACGCGGTCGACGCCGAACTGGTGAAGATGCACAAGGACATCTATATGCCGATGCTCGACACCGCCGAGACGGTGGCGAAGCGCTACGGCATCTCGCGCGAGCGCCAGGACGAGTATTCGCTGGAAAGCCAGCGCCGCACCGCCGCGGCCCAGCAGGGCGGCAAGTTCAACGACGAACTGGCGCCGATCACCACCAAGATGGCGGTGGTGAACAAGGAGACCAAGGAAGTCTCGTTCAAGGACGTCACCCTGTCGCAGGACGAAGGACCGCGTCCGGAAACCACCGCCGAGGGCCTCGCCAGCCTGAAGGCCGTGCGCGGCGACGGCTTCACCATCACCGCCGGCAACGCCAGCCAGTTGTCGGACGGCGCCAGCGCCACCGTCATCATGAGCGACAAGCTCGCGGCGCAGAAGGGCCTCAAGCCGCTCGGCATCTTCCGCGGCTTCGTCTCCGCCGGCTGCGAACCGGACGAGATGGGCATCGGCCCGGTGTTCGCGGTGCCGCGCCTGTTGAAGCGCCACGGCCTCACCGTCGATGACATCGATCTGTGGGAATTGAACGAGGCGTTCGCGGTGCAGGTACTGTATTGCCGCGACAAGCTCGGCATCGATCCCGAGAAGCTCAACGTCAACGGCGGCGCGATCTCGGTCGGCCATCCCTATGGCATGTCGGGCGCGCGGCTCGCCGGCCACGCGCTGATCGAAGGCCGCCGCCGCAAGGCGAAATACGCGGTCGTCACCATGTGCGTCGGCGGCGGCATGGGTTCGGCCGGCCTGTTCGAGATCGTGCAGTGACGTGAAGCACACGCTTTCCGCGCGCACGGCGTCGTCCCCGCGAAGGCGGGGACCGATACGCCGCAGCGCTGCGGATGGGTGATGAAGCCAACGCCCGGAATCAACGGAGCGCCGGTGGTTATGGGTCCCCGCCTTCGCGGGGACGACGAGATCAAGATAGCGGCAAAACAAACACGGAGGGTCCCATGGATCTGAGCCTCACCCCGGAAGAACTGGCGTTTCGCGACGAAGTCCGCGCCTTCTTCCGCGACAACGTCCCGCCCTCGGTCAAGCGGAAGCTTGAGGAGAACCGCCACACCACCAAGGAGGAAATGGTCGAGTGGAGCCGGATCCTCAACAAGAAGGGCTGGGCGGTGCCGCACTGGCCGGTCGAGTTGGGCGGCACCGGCTGGGACGCCGTGCGGCAATACATCTTCCTTGAGGAATTGCAGGCGACGCCGGCGCCGCCGATGCTGCCGTTCGGCGTCAACATGGTCGGGCCGGTGATCTACACCTTCGGCAACGAGGCGCAGAAGAAGCACTACCTGCCGCGTATCGCCAATCTCGACGACTGGTGGTGCCAGGGCTTCTCCGAGCCCGGCTCCGGCTCCGACCTCGCCTCGCTGAAGACCAAGGCGGAGCGCAAGGGCGACAAGTACATCGTCAACGGCCAGAAGACCTGGACCACGCTCGGCCAGCACGCCGACTGGATCTTCTGCCTGGTGCGCACCGATCCGGCGGCGAAGAAGCAGGAGGGCATTTCCTTCCTGCTCATCGACATGAAGTCCAAGGGCATCACCATCCGTCCGATCGTCACCATCGACGGCGGTCGCGAGGTCAACGAAGTGTTCTTCGACGACGTCGAGGTGCCGGCGGAGAACCTGGTCGGACAGGAGAACAAGGGCTGGGATTACGCGAAATTCCTGCTCGGCAACGAGCGCACCAACATCGCCCGCGTCGGCATGTCGAAGGAGCGTCTGCGCCGCCTGCGCCAGCTTGCGTCGGAAACGCTGTCGGGCGGCCGTCCGATCGCCGAGGACGCCAACTTCCGCGCCAAGCTCGCCGCCGTCGAGGTCGAGTTGAAGGCGCTCGAACTGACGCAGATGCGCGTCGTCGCCAATGAGGGCAAGCACGGCAAGGGCAAGCCGGACCCGGCGTCCTCGGTCCTCAAGATCAAGGGCTCCGAGATCCAGCAGACCCTCACCGAATTGATGCTTGAAGTCGCCGGACCTTTCGCCACGCCCTACGACGTCCACGGCGACGACGGCAGCAACGAAGCCATGGACTGGATCGCGCAGATCGCGCCGACCTATTTCAACTACCGCAAGGTGTCGATCTACGGCGGCTCCAACGAGATCCAGCGCAACATCATCAGCAAGGCGGTGCTGGGGCTTTAAGGCCCGGCGGCCGGATCGCTCCGGCCGTGCATCCCTTCGGCCGCGTCATTGCGAGCGAAGCGAAGCAATCCAGTCTTTTGAAGGGGGCCTGGATTGCTTCGTCGCTTCGCTCCTCGCAATGACGATCAGTTTTGACCAGTCGAGGAACACGAAACATGGATTTTGATCTGTCCGAGGAGCAGCGGCTGCTCAAGGAAAGCATCGACGGACTCTTGAAGACGTCCTACGATTTCGAGCAGCGCAAGAAATACAGCGCCGAGAAGGGCGGCTGGAGCAAGGCGGTCTGGGACAAGCTGGCGGAGCAAGGCTTGCTCGGCCTGCCGTTCGCGGAGGCCGACGGCGGCTTCGGCGCCGGCGCGGTCGAGACCATGCTGGTGATGCAGGCGTTCGGCCGGGCGCTGGTGCTTGAGCCCTATCTGCCCACCGTGGTGATCGCCGGCGGTTTCCTCCGCCACGGCGGCTCCGACGCGCAGAAGGCCGCGCACATTCCCGGCATCATCGACGGCAGCAAGACGTTCGCGTTCGCGCAGCTCGAAAAGAACTCGCGCTACGACCTCAACGATGTCTCCACCACCGCCAAGAAGAAGGGCGACGGCTGGGTGATCGACGGCGAGAAATTCGTGGTGCTGAACGGCGAGGCCGCCGATACGCTGGTGGTCACCGCGCGAACCAAGGGCGGCCAGACGGATCGCGACGGCATCGGCGTGTTCCTGGTGCCGCGCGAGGCCCAGGGCGTGACCGTGAAGGGCTATCCGACCCAGGACGGCATGCGCGCCGCCGACATCACCTTCACCGGCGTCGAGGTCGGCGCTGACGCGGCGATCGGCGATCCGGCGAACGGCCTGCCGCTGATCGAGCGCGTGGTGGACGAGGCGCGCACGGCGCTGTGCGCCGAGGCGGTGGGATTGATGGACGAGGCGCTCAAGATCACCGTCGAGTACATCAAGACCCGCAAGCAGTTCGGCGTGCCGATCGGCAGCTTCCAGGCGTTGCAGCATCGCGCCGCCGACATGTTCGTGTTCACCGAACAGGCCCGCAGCATGGCGCTGCTGGCGACCATGGCGAGCGATTTCGACGACGCGCGCGAGCGCGCCGCCTCGGTGGCCGCCGCCAAGGTGCAGATCGGCAAGTCGTCGAAATTCGTCGGCCAGCAGTCGGTGCAGTTGCATGGCGGCATCGGCGTGACCATGGAGGCCGCGATCGGCCACTATTTCAAGCGGCTGTCGATTATCGAAAACACCTTGGGCGATACCGAGTATCACCAGCGGCGTGTCAGCGAGGCGGGCGGGATCATCTGACGGATCGCCGTCTCGCCCGTGCATCGCGGGCTACGGATCCGCGTCACGAGGCCGTCTTCGACGCCCGACGGCGCTGTCCGCAAGACATGCCAACCGCCGCGGTCTCCGCGTGGGCTGCGAAACACAACGCGGGCTCGATCCTCGGATCGGGCCCGTCATGCTTTTCGGGCCAAGCTTTAATTTGAGCTTTCGCACCCTCTCTGTATGATCCGGAACCGGCTGCATCGCATCGTTCCGCGCGTGCGCTGACGTGGATTGTCGCCGGGCAATGCAAAGGGAGGAAAGATGGGATGTTGAGCCGTCGGATGTTTTGTGGCTGCGCGTCAGCCGCTGTGTGGTCGGGTTTGGTGGCGACGCGGGCCGAGGCGGCGGAGTCGGCCGCTTGCGCGGTGCCGACAAGGGAAAGTCAACACGCCAAGACGCCGGCGGACGTGCTGGCCCGGTTAAAGGCCGGCAACGAGCGTCTCGTCACCGGCAACATCGTTCAATGCGATCTGATGCAGCAGGTGAAGGGGACTGCGTCCGGTCAGGCGCCGCTCGCGGCGATCGTCGGCTGCATCGATTCCCGCGTACCGCCCGAACTGGTGTTCGACCAGAAGATCGGCGATATCTTCTGCGCGCGCGTCGCGGGCAATTTCGTCAACACCGACATCATCGGCAGTCTTGAGTTCGCGACCGTGCTGTCCGGCGCGCGGGCCATCGTCGTGCTCGGCCACAGCAGTTGCGGTGCGATCAAGGGCGCGATCGACAACGCCAAGCTCGGCAACCTGACGGCGACGCTGGCCAATATCCGCCCGGCGGTCAAGGCGACCAAGACCAGCGGCGAACGCAACTCGAAGAACACGGCCTTCGTTGAAGCGGTGGCGGAGAAAAATGTCCGGATGACGGTCGCCGCGTTGAATGAGCGAAGCCCGGCGATGCGGAAGCTGGTCGCGGCGGGCGATCTGAAAATCGTCGGCGCGATGCACGATATCGCGACCGGCAAGGTGACCTGGCTGAGCTGATCGGCTGAACTGATCGCGCCCTGATTCGCGCAAGATACGGCGCGCGCCGCACAACGTCCCGCGCGCGCCGTTGATTTGCGACAGACACGATCATGTCGCGATATCACGCCGGTTTACTGACAGAGCTGCCGCTGGCCGAACGAGTTCGTGTACCAGGTGCCCGGATGGCAGACGAAGCCGTTGCGGGCGGCGTAGCTCGGCGAAGACTGGATCGCGGTGCCGTCATAGCTGTAAGGCACGCCGAACGTGTCGTTGTAGGCGTATTCGGGCTCAAAGGCATACGCGTTCCGGTAGCCGTAGGGGCCGACGCCGAATGGCGCGGCGGCGACGGCGCCGGCGGTGCCGACCGCGGCCCCCGCGATCGCGCCCGCGGTGCCGATGGCGCCGGTCGCCACGTTGCCGGCGAAATCGAGGGGCGCGAAGCCGGTGTGCATCGGCCGATTCCATTCGTCGCGATACGTCGCGCTACGATCGTAGCGCGCATGTCCGGCGCGATCATAACGCGACCGCTCCATGCGACTGACGTGCTTGTGCCGGGGGTGTTTCGCCGGATTGGCCGACGTATGCCGCATCGATTTCTTCATCGGCTTGACGGCTGCCGACGGCGACGCATTCGGGTGCGTGACGGTGCTCTGCGCGGTCTTGTTATTTGCGGCCGGTGCCGCGAGCGCGGGCGCGGCGACCAACATCGCCGTTGCGGCCGCGGCGGCGAGGAACATGGTCTTCATTCTGAATCTCCTTCCGTATCGGGGCGCCTCGATAACAAACGGCGGTGCGCGGCGTTCCACCGCTCACACGGCTGTGAGAAATCGTGCATCCGGTTCCGGCCGCATCGCCGTAGCGCCAGGGCGGAATCCGATCTGACTGGAGTTATCGTGAAGAAAAAGATCTGGATTGCTTCACGGAGCTTGTGCTCGGAGAACGCACGAAGCGTTGATCCGGGTGCTCGCAATCACGGTGATCCGCTCCAATCGCAAAACGCTCTCCCCGCACTTGTTACTTAGGAACCGTGCCCGGCCTCGGCCGTTGCTCTCCACATGAATGGAGAGCGAGGTTGCGGGTGCATAGCCATCAAGTCGAACTGGATCGCCATTTCGCCCGGCTTGAAAGCAAGCTCCCCCCGAAACTCGCGCGTTTCTCCGGATGGGTGCGCCAGCCATCATTGTGGCTAATCCGCGTGCCGTTGGGGCTCCTGCTGATCCTCGGCGGTATTTTCAGCTTCTTGCCGGTGCTGGGAATCTGGATGCTGCCGCTCGGCCTGATGCTGATCGCGCAGGATATTCCGTTGCTGCAACCGCCGATGATCCGTCTGCTGAACTGGATGGAACGCAAATGGGTGGAATACCAGCGTGCGAGGGGCCGCAGGCCAGAGTGAAGTCGCGGTTGTCGCGTGAGGTGTGGCCGGAAAGATTCACTCACCCGGCAAATTCGGCGCCCCCGGCGCGGGATGAGCCAAATTTCCCTTTCACGAATCAGCAAGCTGATTCACTTTCGTCCCCTGAGGTCAATCTGGAGACGAAGGTATGAACGTCATTGTTTTTGCATCCCGCAAGGGAGGCTCGGGGAAAAGCACCTTGACGGCGCATCTTGCGGCTCAGGTCCACAAGCCGTCGCGTCCATGTCTTCTGGTCGATGCCGATCCGCAGGGGTCGCTGACGCTGTGGCATAAGCTGCGCGGCACCAACGAGCCGCCGCTGAAAATCGCCGGCCGTTCGGTGAGCGAGATCGTCGCGGCCGCCAAGCGCGAGGGTTATGAGTGGGTGTTCATCGATACGCCGCCGAATATCTCGGCCGTGGTCGAGGACGCGGTGCGCAACGCCACCATGGTGATCGTTCCGGCCCGGCCCGGCGTGTTCGACGTCAACGCCGTGCAGGAAACCATCCGGATCTGCCGTTCGGCGCGCAAGCCCTACGCCGTGGTGATGAACGGTGCGCCGGCGCTGCGCGAAGGCTCCGAAAGTCCGATCGTGACCGTCGCGCGCGAGCAACTCGCCAAATTCCGCGCGCCGGTGTGGAGCGGTCAGATCACCAACCGCGCCGACCTGTTGCTGGCGCTGGCGCATGGCGAAGGCGCGCAGGAATACGATTCGGACGGGCGCGCGACGTCGGAAATCAGCCGGCTGTGGTCGGCGATCGATCGCTCGGTCAAGGCCATCCGGGGCAGCGCTTCCGCAAGCGGGGCCATGCACAAGCAGGCGGCGTAACCTTTCGCCGCGCCCCACCGCGATTTCAAACGCACGCGCGACGTGCGTTTTCTCTTTCGCGCCAAGACTTGCTTTTTCGCGCCAGGACTTGCTGTTTTTGCGCCAAGGCTTGCTTTCTTTTGCGTTAGGACTAGTCGGTGATCGGTGATCCGACGCATCCAGGCCGAAGCGGACGACGCGGGCAAAAGCAGCCATTCGACGGAAAAACGGGACTTCACAGAAAAAAGCCGGGCTCCAGGGAGCCCGGCTTGAGGCATTGGCCATGTGAGGCCGACACAATCACCTTCCAAGAGGGATAACTGAGCGCCCGCACCGCTAGAGGAGGGGGACAGATGCACGATGCGGTCACTCAGTACGGTGTGATTATGGGCCTCGTCAGCGCGTCGCGGCAACAACACAAGTCGCATGTCAGTCATGCGGCGACCGAAGGTGTGCGGGCCGGTGTTCAGGACGGCCAGCGCTGCGCCTTGCTGACGACGAAATCGCGGAACGCCTGCACCCGCGCCACTGACTTCAACTCCTCGGGATAGACAAAATACGTATCGAGTTGAATCGAATCCGATTCGCTGAACAGTTGAACCAGCCGATTGTTCTCCTCGACCAGATAGTCGGGCAGCGCGGCGATGCCGAGTCCCTGCTGGCAGGCGCGCACCAGGCCGAGGATGTTGTTGACCTTGAAGAACGCCTCGCGCGGGCCGGAGCCGTTGCGGCCGGCTTCGACCAGCCAGTTGCGGTTTTGCAGATGTTGCGGCACCTGCATGTCGCTGAGCAGGATGATGCGATGGCCGTCGAGATCCTCCAGCGTGCGCGGCGTGCCGAAATGCTTGATGTATTCCGGCGAGCAATAGGCGTGGAAGCCCATCGCGAACAGCTTGCGCTGGATCAGGTCGGGCTGGGTCGGCTTGCGGGTGCGGATCGCGACGTCGGCCTCGCGCATCGACAGATCGAGATCCTCGTCGGTGACGATGAGCGAAATGCGAATTTCGGGATACAGCGTGGTGAACTCGCCAAGGCGCGGGATCAGCCAGTGAATGCCGACCCCCGGCGTCGTGGTGATCTTGAGATCGCCGCTGGGGCGCTCGCGGCTGTCGGTCAATTTGGCCCGCGCCGCCTGCAACTGCATGAAGACGTCATGCGCGGTGCGAAACAGCAGGTCGCCCTGTTCGGTCAGGATCAGGCCGCGGGCATGGCGGTGGAACAGCGAGACCGACAGTTCCTGTTCCAGCGCGCTGACCTGGCGCGAGACCGCCGATTGCGACAGCCCCAGTTGCTCGCCGGCGTGGGTGAAGCTGCCGGCTTCGGCGGCGGCGTGAAACACCTTCAACTTATCCCAGTCCATGTCCGATAAACTGTCGCGAGATCGAGGCATGTCTACTCCGCTGCGGCCCGTTCGGTGGCGCTGTGGGCAAGAAAGCGTTCGGCTTCGAGGGCGGCCATGCAGCCCATGCCGGCGGCCGTGACCGCCTGCCGATAGGTCTCGTCGGCGACGTCGCCGGCGGCGAATACGCCGGGCACCGAGGTCGCGGTCGAATGCGGCGCCACCTCGACATAGCCGGAGGGTTTGAGCTTGAGCTGGCCCGCGACCAGCTCGGTCGCCGGCGCATGGCCGATGGCGATGAAGACGCCGTCGGCGGGGAGTTGGGTGAGCGCCCCGGTCTTGACGTTCTTCAGCCGGACGCCGGAGACCTTGACGGGTTCCTTGTCGCCCAGGATTTCGTCGATCGCGCTGTCCCATACCACCTCGATCTTGGGATTCCTGAACAGGCGGTCTTGCAGGATGCGCTCGGCGCGGAAATGGTCGCGGCGATGCACGACGGTGACCTTGGCGGCGAAGTTGGTCAGGAACAGCGCTTCCTCGACGGCGGTGTTGCCGCCGCCGACCACAATCACATCCTTGCCGCGATAAAAGAAGCCGTCGCAGGTGGCGCAGGCCGACACGCCAAAGCCCTTGAAGGCGTCCTCGGACGGCAGCCCGAGCCAGCGCGCCTGCGCGCCCGTGGCGAGGATCACGGTTTCCGCGAGATAGATGTCGCCGCTGTCGCAGGTAAGCCGGAACGGCCGCTGCCCGAGATCGAGCCCGGTCACCAGGTCGGTGACGATCCGGGTGCCGACATGGGCGGCCTGCCGCTCCATCTGCTCCATCAGCCACGGTCCCTGGACCACGTCGGCGAAGCCGGGATAATTCTCGACGTCGGTGGTGATGGTGAGCTGGCCGCCGGGCTGGATGCCCTGGAGCAATACCGGCTCCAGCATCGCGCGGGCGGCATAGATGGCGGCGGTATAGCCGGCCGGTCCCGAACCGATAATCACAACCTTGGCGTGGATGGGCGTCGACATGGGGGGATTTTCCCCTTTTCTCAAGAAAAAGCCGCCAGAAAACAAAACATCCGACGGCAGCGCGGGGCTCAGGCAACCTGATTAGGAATCTCGATATGGCAGCCAGTGTAGGCTATCTGGGCAGCTATGCAAGAATTGCAATACATCGCCGGCGATTTTCCCCACGCTCTCCCATCCTGGCGGTCCTTGGCCTTCCCCTGAAGGCACTCTAACGAAATAAAATTGCGTGGCGCCCGGCCGGTGCGGTAAAGCTGTCGCCGTCGCCGACGCCGCTTCGCGTCGGTCATCGGGGATCTGAGCCGCGTGTCCAAGCGCCTTGACGAGATCGATCTGAAAATTCTGGGTGAGCTTCAAGCCGACGGCCGGATCACCAACGTCGAGCTGGCCAAGCGCGTCGGAATTTCGCCGCCGCCGTGCCTGCGTCGTGTCCGTGCGCTGGAGGAGGAGGGCTATATCCAGGGCTATCGCGCGCTGCTGGACCCGCGCAAGCTCGGTTATGACGTCACCGTTTTCGCCTCGGTGCACCTGTCGAGCCAGGCGGACGCGGATCTGCGCGCCTTCGAGGATTTCGTCCGCCGCGCGCCGCTGGTGCGCGAATGCTGGATGCTGTCGGGCGAGGTGGATTTCATCCTCAAATGCGTGGCCCCCGACATGGCGACGTTCCAGTCCTTCGTCACGCAACTGACCGCCGCGCCGCATGTCCGCAACGTGCGCACCTCGCTGGTGTTGCAAAACCCCAAATATGCCGCCTCGGTGCCGCTCGAACTGAAGCCGCCGCGTGATTGACGGGCGCGCAGCCGTGGCATTTCGGCATGGCTACGTTCGGCTTATGGCATTTTCCCTCGAACGGGGTTATGCGCAATCGCGGGTTTGATGTCTTGGGGGCGACTTCGGAGTTGTCGATCGGTCCCGTTGCCGCGACCGGATAAAGGGGCTGGGGTGACATTCTTTCAAATCGTTCTGCTCGCGGCCGCTGGGTTCGCCGCCGGCACCGTCAACGCCATTGCCGGGGGCGGCACCTTCGCGACCTTCGCCGCGCTGGTCGCCTGCGGTTTGCCGACGCTCGACGCTAACGCCACCAGCGCGGTGGCGCTGACGCCGGCCAACCTTGCCAGCGTGGTGGCCTACCGGTCCGAGATCCGTACCCACTTTCGCAGCATGGTGCCGTTCGCGCTGACCGGCCTCGCCGGCGGCGCGATCGGCTCGCTGCTGCTGATCTGGCTCGGCGATCAGGGCTTTCGCCCGCTGGTGCCGTGGCTGTTGTTGTCCGCGACGCTGATGTTCGCTTTCAGCGACCAGATTCGCCGGCTCACCAAGCCGATGGCGCAACAGGGCGGCGGCGGCGGGGCGACCCGTGTCGTCGCCTTCGCGGTGATGGCGCTGGCGACGATCTATGGCGGCTTCTTCGGCGCCGGCATGGGCATCATGATGCTGGCCGCGCTCGCCGTGATCGGCAGCGGCGATTATCATGAGGACAATGCGGTCAAGAACGTCGTCGCGTTCCTGATCCAGATCGTGTCGGCGGCGATCCTGATCGCCGGCGGCCTGGTTCACTGGCCGCAGGCGATGGTGACGATCGTCGCCTCGGTGATCGGCGGCTATTGGGGCGTCAGCGTCGCGCGCAACGTGCCGGTCAAGGTGATCCGCGCCGCCGTCGTGCTGGTCGGCGCGGTGCTCACGGTGATCTTTTTCGTCAAGGGGTGAGCTTGCGCATCCGCCTGAAATAATGGCCGGGACGGATCAAACAATCTCGGCGTCGTCCCCGCGCAGGCGGGGACCCATAATCCCTCGCGCCGGTCGTTAAAAAAGAAACTTATCTTGGTTGATGGAGCCGAATCGCTGCGGCGTATGGGTCCCCGCCTGCGCGGGGACGACAACGTGAAGCTTGCGGCCGTTATTTCCGGCGCATGATCGCGTCGACGCTGATCGGTCCGCCGCCGGCGAACACCAGGTAGAAAAACACGAAGCAATACAGCACCGCCAGCTCGCCGCCGTTGGCGATCGGGAAAAAGCCCTTCGGTGCGTGGACCATGAAATAGGCCACCGCCGTCATGCCCGAGGCGATGAAGGCCGTGGCGCGGGTGAACAGGCCGATCACCAGCAGCGCGCCGCCGATCAGTTCGATGATCCCGGCGATTCCCGGCATCGAGGTGATTTGCAGGTTGGCGAAATTGGCCAGCGTCGGCACGCCGAGCAGCTTGGCGGTGCCGTGTTGAAGAAACAGCAGGCCGCTCATGACGCGGAGCAGACTGAGCACCAAGGGCCGCAATTTTTCGAGCATTCCGTTCATATCGATTTCTCCGATGTTGGCTGATGAAGCTTAAGGTGCGATTCACGACGAGAAAAAGCCGCGCCATGCGCGGCCTTTGAAATCTGTTCCTGAGAACCGGCTCCGGTGTAAAGGCGTCAGCGCCACTCCACCTTGGCGATCTCGTAAGCCTTGGCGCCGCCCGGCGCCATGACCTCGACCGAGGATCCCTCGGTCTTGCCGATCAGCGCCCGCGCCAAGGGCGAGGTGATCGAAATGCGGCCCTTCTTGGCGTCGGCCTCGGTTTCGCCGACGATTTGCCAGACCGCCTTCTTCTCGGTGTCCTCGTCGATCAGCGTCACGGTGGCGCCGAACTTGATGGTGTCGCCGGACAGTTTCGTGACGTCGATCACCTCGGCGCGCGCCAGCTTGTCCTCAAGCTCGGCGATGCGGCCCTCGTTATGGGACTGTTCTTCCTTGGCGGCATGGTACTCGGCATTCTCCGACAGGTCGCCGTGCGAGCGGGCTTCCGCAATCAGTTCGATGATGCGCGGCCGGTCGACCGACTGGCGCTGCTTCAGCTCGACCTCAAGCGCTGCATGACCACCGGGGGTCATCGGAACCTTGTCCACCATTTACCCTCGTCGTTGGATTTCCGCGTCGACCGCCGCGGCGGTTCAGGAAATCAGTTGCGAAACGGATTGCTCACTCAACTCGCGGCCATCGGCAAATACACCTCGAAGTCAGGCGCGCCGCGAAACGCAACTCGCCTGAAAGCGGCGGGTTCCGTTGCGGCGGACCGACCCGCAGTCGCGGGATGCGGCCGAAGATCAGTGATCGGGAAAGTAGCTCTGCAACGTGCGGACCTCAAGGTCCCCGCCCAGATAGGCCCGAATGCCCTGCGCGGCCGCCACGGCCCCGGACAGAGTGGTGTAGTACGGCACTTTATGCAAGAGGGCGGCGCGCCGCAGCGAGCGGCTGTCGGCCAGCGCCTGCGGGCCCTCGGTGGTGTTGAACACCAGTTGAACCTCGCCGTTGGTGATGGCGTCGACGATGTGCGGGCGGCCTTCCAGCACCTTGTTGATCTTCTCGGTCGGCACGCCGTTGTCGGCGAGATAGCGCTGGGTGCCGGAAGTCGCGATCACCCGGAAGCCGAGCGACGACAACAGCCGCACCGCTTCAAGAATCCGTGTCTTGTCGTCCTCGCGCACCGAGACGAACACCGTGCCCTTGCGCGGTACGCGGGTGCCGCTGCCGATCTGGCTCTTGGCGAAGGCGACGTCGAAGTTGCGGTCCAGCCCCATGACCTCGCCGGTCGAGCGCATCTCCGGGCCGAGCACGGTGTCGACGCCGGGGAAGCGGGCGAACGGGAAGACCGATTCCTTGACGCCGACATGCTTGAGCTGCTGCGGCTTGAGCTTGAAGGAGGCCAGGTTTTCGCCGGCCATGATGCGGGCGGCGATCTTGGCGACCGGCGTGCCGATCACCTTGGCGACGAACGGCACCGTGCGCGAGGCGCGCGGGTTCACTTCCAGCACGTAGATGGTGCCGTCCTTGATGGCGTATTGCACGTTCATCAGGCCGACGACGTCGAGGCCGAGCGCCAGCGCGCGGGTCTGGCGCTCCAGCTCAGTGATGGTCGCGGCGTCGAGCGAGCGCGGCGGCAGCGAGCAGGCACTATCGCCCGAATGGATGCCGGCTTCCTCGATATGCTCCATGATGCCGACGACGAAGGTGTCCTTGCCGTCGCTCAGGCAATCGACGTCGATCTCGATGGCGTCGGACAGATAGCGGTCGAACAGCAG
This sequence comes from Xanthobacteraceae bacterium, assembly GCA_023954195.1. Classification (GTDB taxonomy): domain Bacteria; phylum Pseudomonadota; class Alphaproteobacteria; order Rhizobiales; family Xanthobacteraceae; genus 62-47. Next base: position 1,578,197 of record JAMLIK010000001.1, on the reverse strand, counting down.
CGGATTCTTGCCGAGCACGGTGTTGATCTGCCCGGTCTTGTCGTTGGGATAGCGCGCCTTGACGTCGGCCGGCACCAGCTCCGGCAGCGTCTCCAGCAGGTAGTCGCCGAGCTGGGCGTCGTCGCGGATGATCTGCATGGCGCGGCCGCCGAGCACGTAGGACGGACGCACCACCAGCGGATAGTGCAGATCCGCGGCGACGAGACGCGCCTGCTCCACCGAATAGGCGATGCCGTTCTTCGGCTGGGTGAGCCGCAGCCGATCGAGCACGCGCTTGAAGCGGTCGCGGTCCTCGGCGAGGTCGATGGCGTCGGGCGAGGTGCCGAGGATCGGCACGTCGGCGGCTTCCAGCGCGCGCGCCAGCTTCAACGGCGTCTGGCCGCCGAACTGCACGATGACGCCGTGCAGCGTGCCGTTCGTGCGTTCCCGGTCGATGATTTCAAGCACGTCTTCCTGGGTCAGCGGCTCGAAATAGAGGCGGTCGGCGGTGTCGTAGTCGGTCGAGACCGTCTCCGGGTTGCAGTTGACCATGATGGTCTCAAAGCCCGCGTCCGACAGCGCGAAGCAGGCGTGACAACAGCAATAGTCGAACTCGATGCCCTGGCCGATGCGGTTCGGGCCGCCGCCGAGGATCACCACCTTCTTGCGGTCGGACGGCGCGCTCTCGTCTGCGGGCTGGCCCGCGAAGGGCGGCTCGTAGGTCGAATACATGTAGGCGGTGGGGGAGGCGAATTCCGCGGCGCAGGTGTCGATGCGCTTGTAGACCGGCCGCACCCCGAGCGATTGCCGCAGTGTCCGGATCTCGGCCTCGGTGGTGTTGGCGAGCACCGCGAGGCGGGCGTCGGAGAAGCCCATGGCCTTCAGGGTGCGCATGCCGAAGGCGTGCGGCGGAAGACCGTCGGTCTTGATCTTGTCTTCCATCGCGACGATGCCGCGCAGTTCGGCGAGGAACCAGGGATCGATCTTGCAGGAGGCGAAAATCTCCTCGTTGCTCCAGCCGAGCCGCATCGCCTGCGCCACTTGCAGGATGCGGTTCGGCGTCGGCGTGCCGAGCGCGGCGCGGATCGCGTTCTTGTCGTCGCTCTGGCCGAGGCCCTCGATCTCGATCTCGTCGAGCCCGGTGAGGCCGGTCTCCAGCCCGCGCAGCGCCTTTTGCAGGGACTCCTGAAAGGTGCGGCCGATCGCCATCACCTCGCCGACCGATTTCATCGACGTCGTCAGCGTGGTGGAGGCGCCGGGGAATTTCTCGAAAGCGAAGCGCGGCACCTTGGTGACGACGTAGTCGATGGTCGGCTCGAACGACGCCGGCGTCGCGCCGCCGGTGATGTCGTTGGCGATCTCGTCCAGCGTGTAGCCGACCGCGAGCTTGGCCGCGACTTTCGCGATCGGAAAACCGGTGGCCTTGGAGGCCAGCGCCGAGGAGCGCGACACCCGCGGGTTCATTTCGATCACCACCATGCGGCCGTCCGCCGGATTGACGCCGAACTGCACGTTGGAGCCGCCGGTCTCGACGCCGATCTCGCGCAGCACCGCCAGCGAGGCGTCGCGCATGATCTGATATTCCTTGTCGGTCAGCGTCAGCGCCGGCGCGACGGTGATGGAGTCGCCGGTGTGCACGCCCATCGGATCGAGGTTCTCGATCGAGCAGACGATGATGCAGTTGTCCTTTTTGTCGCGGACCACCTCCATCTCGAACTCTTTCCAGCCGAGCACCGATTCCTCGATCAGCACCTCGTTGGTCGGCGAGGCATCCAAGCCGCGCTCGATGATGTCGAGAAATTCCTCGCGGTTGTAGGCGATGCCGCCGCCGGTGCCGCCCATGGTGAAGGACGGCCGGATGATCGCGGGCAGGCCGATCTCGGACAGCGCCATCATCGCCTGACCGAGCGCGTGCTCCTGATAGCGCTTGCGGCGGTCGCCTTCATGCAGCGCCCACTGGCGCTCGTGTTCGGCCAGCGCCTCGCCGGAGAGCCTGGCCTTCTCGGCAAGATACTGCTCGCGATACTGCTTCTTCAGCGCCGAGGCGTTGGCGAGGCGCGATTTCGGCGTCTCCAGCCCGATCCGGGTCATGGCCTCGCGGAACAACTGCCGGTCCTCGGCCTTGTCGATGGCCTCGGCGGTGGCGCCGATCATCTCGACGTCGAAGGCGTCCAGCGTGCCCTGTCGGCGCAGCGACAGCGCGCAGTTCAGCGCGGTCTGGCCGCCCATGGTCGGCAGCAGCGCGAAGCCGCCGGGGATGACGTGGCGCTCCTTCTCGATGATCTTGGCGACGATCTCCGGAGTGATCGGCTCGATATAGGTGGCGTCGGCCAGTTCCGGATCGGTCATGATGGTGGCCGGGTTGGAATTGACCAGCACCACCCGGTAACCTTCCTCCTTCAACGCCTTCACCGCCTGGGTGCCGGAATAGTCGAACTCGCAAGCCTGGCCGATGACGATCGGGCCGGCGCCGATGATGAGGATGGTGGAGATGTCTGTGCGTTTGGGCATTGCGGCTCACGGGCTCGAAACCAGGCATAAAAAAGGACGCGCGGCGCGCGTCCTCGGACCATGCGACCGCAATCCGCCCGATGCGAGCAACGTCATGCGATCACTCAGCAATCCAGAGTGCGACAGGACGCAAGACCGCATTCCATGGGTGCTGATTGCGCGCGGGACGACGCCCGCGCGAAGTGTGTTTAGACCAGATCGCCTTGGCGGGAAAGGATTTTAACGGCGTCGTCAACCGGCGGTTGGAGGCCCAGCCTGGACTTGAACCAGGATGAGGAGCGATGCATCACTCCCGCGTGTACACTTCCGCCACCGGGCCGCCGCCATTGTGAACGATCTTGCGGCCATGCGCGACGGGAACTCCGATTCATTCTTAATGAGGATAATGGCGGCGGCCGGCCGGGGCGGCCTCTCAAAGCCGCCGCGCCACGAACGTCATTCGCGCCGGGTTGTGGCCGATGTTGTCCGGCGCGCGGGTGGCGGAAAACCCCGCCTCCGCCAGCTTTTCGATCATTTCGTCCTCGGTGTAGCGCTGCAAGCCGATCTTGGTCCGCAGTTCGCGGTAATCCGACAGCGCGGTGCGGACCAGCCCGACCAGGGCGTCCTTGAGAAAACCGTGCCGCGCCCCGAACCGCAGCAGCGCGGCGACATCGCGGGCCATGCCGACCTCGGGGTGCAGGATGTCGCCGACCACGAGGCGGCCGGCCGGCTTGAGCAGCCGATGCAGGGTGTCGAACGCCCAGTCGAGTTCGGCGGGCGTCATGTACTGGGCCGCCGAATTCAGGATCGCGAGGTCGACGGAGGCTTCCTCCATGCCGCGCAACTCGTCGAGGGAGCGAACCCGGATCCTCGTGTCGGGCGCGAAGCGGGCGATCAGCCGGCCGCGCACGCCGGGGGCGGGCTCGGCGAGGATCAGTTTGCCGCAGGCATCGGCGACCTTGGGGGCCGACAGCGCCTCGCCGCAGGCATAATCCAGCACCACGGCGTCGGGGGAGGGGATATAGCCGATGATGTCGGCGGCGATGGTTTCGAAATGCACATCGCGGTGCCGCTTGCTGACGTAAATCGTATGGGTCGAATCGTAATAGTCGATCCAGTCGTCCATGGGACTCGGCCGTTTTGAGTGAATCGCGTTCCGTCGATGGAACCGGATTGTTGCGTTGGCGTTAGAGCGGGGTCCCGGTTTTGTCCAGGACTTCCATCTCAATCAGGACTTCCACCCCAAGGTAAAGGGTGACCGTCGAAGCACGATTCGATCGGAGTAGTGATCGATTATAGCGCCGTTGCGGGCGGTTCGGCGGTTGTTTTGTACGCTGTCAGCATGAAAAGGATACCGTCGTGACGAAGACCAAGACCACACCCGGCAAAGTCGCCTCCGACCTCGACACGCCGACCGACCTGCCGCAGGAAGGCGTCGACAAGATCTCGGCGGCCATGAACGGCCTGCTCGCCGACACCTTCGCGCTCTACCTGAAAACCAAGAATTTCCACTGGCACGTTTCAGGCCGGCATTTCCGCGATTACCACCTGCTGCTCGACGAACAGTCGGCGCAGATTTTCGCCTCCACCGACGATATCGCCGAGCGGGTGCGCAAGATCGGCGGCACCACGTTGCGCTCGATCGGCCAGATCGCCAAGCTGCAAACGCTCGCCGACAACGACGAGAATTACGTGCCGCCGCGCGAGATGCTGCGCGAACTGATGAACGATAACAAGAAGGTGGCGGCGGCGATGCGCAAGGCCCACGAGATCGCCGACAAATACGAGGACGTGGCGACCGCCAGCATCCTCGAAAATTTCATCGACGAGGCCGAGCGGCGGACCTGGTTCCTGTTCGAGGCCAGCCGTCAGGAGGGCGGCAACGAGCAGTAGCTTGGGCACAGCAGGCTTTGGCGTGCATCTTCACTATGTCCCGGGCGCGATGCAGCGTGCAACGCTGCGTCGCAGAACCGGGACCGTCTCAAATGCTGTGGCTGGAACGGCCCCGGCTCTGCGGGGCGGCATTTCATGCCGCGCCGCGTCCGGGGCACGGAGCGATCTTCAACAGCTTGTTAAGCAAGCTTCGGCGCCTCGAACACCAGGCACGTGGTCGAGCCGTGCGCCAGCAGCCGGCCTTTGCCGTCGAGCAGCCGGCCCTCGGCGGTGCCGACCCGGCGGCCGACGTTGAGGGCGCGGCCCTCGGCGCGCACCTCGCCGGTCTCGCGGGTGATGGCGCGGATCAGCGAGATCTTGAATTCCAGCGAGGTGTAGACGGTGCCGGCGGGCAGCATCGACTGCACCGCGCAGCCCATCGCGGAATCCAACAGCGTCGCCGCGAAGCCGCCATGCACCGTGCCGATCGGGTTATAGTGCTGCGGGCCAGGCACGGCGCGGAAGGTGACCAAGCCCTGCTCGGCGCTGCCGCCGGTGAGGCCGACCTGCGCCATCATGGTGGCGTGCGGCAGTTCTCCGGCGAACATCTTGCGCAGGAAATCGAGGCCGCTCATCGCGGCCAGCACCTCCGGCGGCGTCAGGCCGAAGGAGATCGGCGGGGTGGCTTTGTCATCCATCAGCGTTTCCGGCGGCCGTTGGTCGTCCAAATGTCTGAACATTCTCAGCGTCGTCCCCGCGCAGGCGGGGACCCATAACCCCTGACGCGGTTATGATAGAATGACTTCGCCCCGATGATAGAGCCGAAGCGCTGCGGCGTCTGGGTCCCCGCCTGCGCGGGGACGACGATCGTCGTGCTGACAGTCCGCCCACAAAACGAATTTCCGGGCAGGTCCTTTCAACTAAACCCGCTTCTTCTCCCGCATCAGGTCGGCGAAGCGCTTGAACAGGTAATGCGAATCGCGCGGGCCGGGGGAGGCTTCCGGGTGATACTGCACCGAGAACACCGGTTTTTCCTTGAGCGCGATGCCGCAATTGGAATCGTCGAACAGCGAGACATGGGTCTGCTCGACATTGTCCGGCAGCGTGGTCTTGTCCACCGCGAAGCCGTGGTTCATCGAGGTGATTTCCACCTTGCCGGTGGTGATGTCCTTGACCGGATGGTTGGCGCCGTGATGGCCCTGGTGCATCTTCACGGTCTTGCCGCCCACGGCGAGGCCGAGCATCTGGTGGCCGAGGCAGATGCCGAAGGTGGGGATTCCCGATTCGACGATCTTCTGGATCACCGGCACGGCGTATTTGCCGGTTTCCGCCGGATCGCCCGGACCGTTGGAGAGGAAGATGCCGTCGGGCTGAAGCGCGAAAATATCCTCCGCCGGGGTGGTGGCGGGCACCACCGTCACCTTGCAGCCTTCGCCGGCCAAGAGCCGCAGGATGTTGCGCTTGATGCCGTAATCGACCGCGACGACGTTGAACTCCGGCTTGTCCTGATGCCCGAAGCCTTTGTCCCACACCCACGGCGTCTCGTCCCAGGTGAAGCGCTGGCCGGATGTCACCATCGGCACCAGGTCCATGCCCTCAAGGCCGGGCCACTCGCGCGCTTCCTTCTTCAGGGCGTCGAGGTCGAACCGGCCGTCGCGGGCGTGGGCGATCACCGCATTGGGCATGCCCTTGCCGCGGATCAGCGCCGTCAGCGCGCGGGTGTCGATGCCGGAGAGGCCGACGATGCCGCGCGCCGTCAGCCACTGGTCGAGATGGCGCGAGGCGCGGTAGTTCGATGGATCGGTGATCGGGGCGCGCAGGATGACGCCGCGCGCGCCCAGCGTCGCCGCCATGTTCACCGTCTCGATGTCCTCGTCGTTGGCGCCGACATTGCCGATATGCGGGAAGGTGAAGGTGATGAGCTGCCCGGCATAGGACGGATCGGTGAGGATCTCCTCATAGCCGGTCATCGCGGTGTTGAAGCAGACCTCGCCCACGGCGTGGCCTTCCGCGCCGATCCCGAAACCCTCGAACACCGTGCCGTCGGCAAGAACCAGCAGCGCGGTCGGTTTGAGGTCCGGCCAGGCGGGAACATTTTCTGATATGGTCATGAGCGCACTACATAGTCCCACCGCCCGGCCGCGTCAAAGCCGCAAACGACGGATTCACACCCCGGTCGGGCGAATTTGGCCGATTCATTGAGTTGTCTCGCGGGTCCGGCCGGCTTACATCAGGCCCGATAGGACAGGCGGCCCAAAGCCGCGAGACGAGGCCGCGAGAGGAGATCACATGCTGCGCGACGCCATCAACACGGCCGTCAAGGAGGCCATGAAGGCCAGGAACGAGCGGGCATTGTCGACGCTGCGGATGGTCAATTCGGCCATCAAGAACGCCGACATCGAGGCGCGCGGGCAGGGCAAGCCGCCGCTGTCGGACGCCGATCTGCTCGGCCTGTTGCAGAAGATGATAAAGCAGCGGCAGGAATCGGTGGAGCTTTACGACAAGGGCGGCCGCGCGGAACTCGCCGCGCAGGAGCGCGAGGAGATCGCCGTCATCTCCGCCTATCTGCCCAAGCAGATGTCCGACGACGAGGTGAAGGCCGCCGTGGCCGCGACCATCGCCGAAACCGGCGCCGCCGGCATCAAGGACATGGGCAAGGTGATCGGCGCGCTGAAGGCGAAGTACGCCGGCAAGATGGATTTCGCCAAGGCCAGCGGCGTGGTGAAGGCGGCGCTGACGGGTTAAAGGCAAACCATCCTCGCCGTCCCCACGCAGGCGCGCTAGATCAGGCGCGGCCGTGCTCGGCCTCGGTCTCCGCGATCAACGGCGGGGTGAGGTCGAGCGGCTTTCCGGTCTCCAGAACGCTCTTGAGGCTGGACAGCACCATCGGCCAGCCGAAGCTGACGCTCGGCAAGGTCTTGCTGCCGTCGGTGAAGTTCTCATGCGTCACGGTGAGCCGCACCAGCTTGCCTTGCGGTTCCAGCGTGTAGGTGACGCGCGAGGGTTTCTCGCGTTTCATCTCGGGATCGTGAACCGACACCCAGTCGTAGGCGAGCCGGCGCGGCGGATCGGATTCCCGGATCACGCATTCGTTCTTGACCTCGCCGTCACGCGTCATCGTCATCGGCGAGCCGACCTTCCAGTCCGATATCAGTTCGCAATTCATCCAGTATCGCCGGGTGAACGCGGGATCGGTCAACGCGCGCCACAGCGTGTCCGGCGTGGTTTCGATGTAGATCACATAGAGGAATTCGGGTTTACGCATCACGTTTCTCCAATCGTCGCTTGAGGTCGCCGAGCGCATCGAGCCGGCCGCGCTCGAACTTCCTGATCCACCGCTCGCCGATCTGATGGATCGGCGCCGGGTTGAGGTAGTGCAGCTTCTCGCGGCCATGCCGGATCGTGGCGACAAGATTGGCCGCTTCGAGGATCGCAAGGTGTTTGGTCACGGCCTGACGGCTCATGTCGAGGCCCTCGCACAATTCGCCGAGGGTCTGGCCGTTCCTGGCGTGAAGCCTGTCGAGCAGGGCGCGTCGCGAGGCGTCCGCCAGTGCTTTGAAGACCTCATCCATGACGAGGATAATAGGCAACCATATGGTTGCGTGTCAAGAGTCGATCTTCGTCACGCCGGAGCTTGCCCTCGGGGCAAGTCGAAGGCAGGCTCTCGGAACAACGGACCTGAAAGAGCGATGACGATGTCCCTGCAACTCTATCTCGCCTTTGTCGCCGCCTGCCTGGTGCTTGCCGTGGTGCCGGGGCCGATCGTGACGCTGCTGGTCGCCAACGGCCTGCGCCACGGCACGCGCGCGGCGCTCACCAACATCGCCGGCGCGCAGGTCGGACTCGCGATCTCGATCGGCATCGTCGCGGTGGGATTGACCTCGATGATGGCGACGATGGGTTACTGGTTCGACTGGGTGCGTTTCGCCGGAGCCGCCTATCTGGTGTGGATCGGCTTCAAGATGCTGCGGGCGCCGGGCTTCGACATCAGCGAAGGCGCCGCCCCGCCGCCGCCGAAAGGCGGTTTCTTCCTGCAAGGGCTGCTGGTGCTGCTGAGCAATCCGAAGATGCTGATCTTCTTCGGCGCGTTCATTCCGCAATTCGTCGATCTGGAGAAGCCGCATCTGCCGCAGGTGCTGCTGCTCGGCGTCACCTTCATGGCGGTCGCCGGCGCCACCGACGCGGTCTATGCGCTGCTGGCGGGCCGCGCGCGCCGGCTGATCTCGGCGCGCCGGACGCGGCTGGTGTCGCGGCTGTCCGGCCTGTGCATGATCGGCGGCGGCGTCTGGCTGGCGCTGACGCGGGCGCGATAGGGTCAGGCGAGCAATTCAGCTTCCAGCTTCCGCAACACGCGAACCAGCCGCTCCGCCCATCGGCGCTGGCCGGCTTCTTCCGCGATCAGGTCCTGACGGATTTCGATGCCGGTGTTGATGAGTCCGCGCGCCTCGCCGTGCACCGGAATAGTGTAGTCGGTCAGGTCGCTCACCGCATAGGGCTGGTTGTCGCCGACCGTCAGCGTAGCGTCGGCGCGCAGTTCGCGCAGCATCAGCCTCGGCAGGCGGGAATCGCGATTGTACAGCGTGCCGACGTGCCAGGGCCGCGCCACGCCGAGATAGACCGGCGTGAAGCTGTGCAGCGACACCAGCAGGGTCGGCCGCCTCAGTTGCGCGCGGCGGTCGAGCGCCTCGGCTATTGCGTGGTGATAGGGTGCGAAGACGTGCGCCCGACGCTGTTGCGCCGCCCGCGGCGTCAGCCCCTGATTGCCGGGAATGGCGGTCGCCTCGCTCACCGGCGGAATCGAGCTTGCGGCGGCGGGCGGGCGGTTGCAGTCGATCACCAGGCGCGAATAGCGCTGCGCGACGAGATGCGCGCCAAGCGCGTCGGACACCGCCTCGGCGACGCCGGCGATGCCGAGGTCGTAAGCGATGTGGCGCCGCCGCTCGTTGTCGTCGAGGCCGAGATCGCCCAGCGCGCGGGGAATCGCCCGGCCGTAGTGATCGCAGGCAAGAAAGAACGGCGATACGCCGTCCGCGTTGCGCGCGATCACCGGCGCGGGCTCATCGGCTTCGAGGAGGGAAGGGGCGATGGCGTCGAGGGACATCGGGATTCCGTGGGTTCGGCGGAAGCGGGCGCGCCGCGGCCGACGCGAGGTCGTCAGCCGCGACATGAATCGATCTTGCCATGGAGGGCGCCTCGGTTATAGCGATGGAGCTGTGGCGGCAATTCGGCGGCCCGCCGATATCGGAGCATCGACATGGACATCACCCAGAACGAACGCAGCCGGGAGTTGGCGGAGCGCCTGCAACGCTTCATGGCCGAGCATATCTACCCCCACGAGCGCCGCTTTTATCAAGAGGCCGAGCGACTCGGGCCATGGGCGACCTATCCCGTGGTCGAGGAGCTGAAGCCGCTGGCGCGGCAGGCCGGGCTGTGGAATCTGTTCCTGCCGGCGCATGAGGAAGGCGGGCTGACCAATCTCGAATACGCGCCGCTGTGCGAGATCATGGGGCGCTCGCATCTCGCGCCGGAGGTCTTCAACTGCAACGCGCCGGATACCGGCAACATGGAGACGATCCTGCGCTATGGCACGCAGGCGCAGAAGGAGCGCTGGCTGAAGCCGCTGCTCGCCGGCGAAATCCGCTCCTCGTTCGCGATGACCGAGCCGGACGTCGCCTCCTCGGACGCCACCAACGTCGCCAGCCTGATTACGCGCGACGGCGACGACTACGTCATCAACGGCCGCAAGTGGTACACCACCGGCGCCACCGATCCCCGCTGCAAGATCATCATCTTCATGGGGCAGACCGATCCCGCCAACCCGGACCGGCACAAGCGCCAGTCGATGGTGCTGGTGCCGAAGGACACAGCCGGCGTTTCGGTGATCCGCTCGCTGCCGGTGCTCGGCTTCTACGGCGTCCCGGATCGCGCCTCGGAAGTGATCTTCGACAATGTGCGCGTGCCGGCGTCGAACATCCTGCTCGGCGAGGGACGCGGCTTCGAGATCGCGCAGGGGCGGCTGGGGCCGGGGCGGATTCACCATTGCATGCGCCTGATCGGGTTGTCGGAGCGGGTGCTGGAGCGGATGTGCCGCCGCGCTCTCGGACGCGTCGCTTTCGGCAAGCCGCTCGCCGAGCAGACGGTGACGCTGGAGCGCATCGCCGAAGCGCGCATCATGATCGAACAGGCGCGGCTCTTGACGCTCAAGGCCGCCTACATGATGGACACCGTCGGCAACAAGGCGGCGCGGCAGGAGATCGCGATGATTAAGGTGCTCGCGCCCAACATGGCGCAGACCATCGTCGACTGGGCGATCCAGGCGTTCGGCGGCGGCGGCACCAGCAACGACCATTTCCTCGCCGCCGCGCTGGCGACGACACGGCTCTTGCGGCTGGCCGACGGGCCGGACGAGGTTCACCGCAACCAGATCGGCAAGCTGGAACTGCGCCGCTGGCTCAACACCGACCCCGCGCGCACCGGCGGCGGCGGCGATCCGCTGTCGCCCTCGGAATCCGCCGCGTGGTCGGACGGCGGCCTCTGGCCCCGCCCGAAGGATTCTCGCTGAGCGGGGTGTTGAGAATAGCTTCGTACCCCGGGCGCGCTGCGGCACGAAGTGACGCTGCGCAGAACCGGGGCCGTCCCACGCCCGGTGTTCGCGACGGTCCCGGTTCTGCGACGCAGCGTTTCACGCTGCATCGCGCCCGGGACACGGCGGAACTGAAAGTCAAACCGGGCTGTTTTTGAACAGTCCGCGCCAGCGTCAGGACGTCTGCCGTTCGCGCAGGCCGCCATAGGCGTCCCATGTCGAGCCGGCGATGAAGCCGGCGTCGACCGGGAGGTTGATGCCGGTGATGCCGCTCGCCAGCGGCGACAACAGCCAGGCGATCGCCTGCGCCACCTCGATGGGCTCGACGAGCCGGCCCATCGCCGCGTTGCGGCTCAGCCGGTCCTCGTCGAGCGCGCCGGACGCGATGGCGGCTTGCAGCGCCGCGGTGCGGGTGAAGCCGGGCGACACGGCGTTGACGCGCACGCCGACGCCGCCCCATTCGGCCGCCAGCGTCTGCGTGATCTGGATGACGCCGGCCTTGGCGGCGGTATAGGCATGGATCGGCCCGGAGGTCATGCCGGCGACGGAAGCGACGTTGACGACGGCGCCATGCCGCCGCGCGGCCATCCGCACGCCAACAGCCTGCGCGACGACAAAGGTGCCGCGCAGGTCGATATCGACCTCGCGATTCCAGCTTTCCATGCGCACCCGCTCGATCCGGTTCATCTTGCCGAACACGCCGGCGGCGTTGACGAGACCGGTGATCGGGCCGTGAGCGGTCTCGATCGCCGCGACGCCCACCGCCACGCTTTGCGCGTCCGCGACATCGAACGGATCGGACCACAGGATGACAGGATCGCCGATCGCCTCGGGCGCGATATCGACGATCACCACCCGGCGGCCGTGTTCGGCCAGCAGGGTCGCGGTGGCGGCGCCGATGCCCCGGCTGCCGCCCGTGACGAGCGTGATGCCGTCGTTTGTCGCCATCACGATGTCCTCGCTTTGCCGGTCTTGCGCCGGCCGCCCGGTTCAAACAATCCGCGCGTGACCAGCTTTTCATAGGCGGTGATGACATGCTGCGGCACCGGCGAGGCGACGCCGGCGGGGTAGGCGTAGCGCAGGCTCAGGTAGCCGCGCGCGCCCATGAACATATGCACCAGCGCCTCGAATTCCTCATCGCTGTAGTCGACGATTTCCTGGCGGCTTCGGGCTTGCTTCAACAGCCGCACGAACGGCACGGCGATGTTGTCCAGGTGCTGCTGGTATCCCGCCGGCGCGAAGAACTCGGCCTCGTTGAGGATGCGCTGGAATTCCGGCACTTCGAGTAGGAATTCGAAGAAGGCGCGAAAGCCGGTCACCTCGCGTCGCGCCGCCGGCGTGACTTCCGCCGTCCGCGCGCGGATGAATTTCAGCATGTCGAGACCGATGGTCGGCAGCAACTGGTCGAGCAACTCCTGCCGGCTCTCGAAGTAATTGTAGAACGTGCCTTGCGCGACGCCGGCAAGCTCGGTGATGCGCGCCACCGACGCCTCCGCGTAGCCGTATTTGCCGACCGCCTTGGTCGCGGCGTCGAACAGCCGGCGTTTGGTGGCTTCGTTGCGCTCGGCGCGGCTGAGCTTTTCGACCTTGCGGCTGACGCGCACCGTTCCGGCTCTAGCCATCCACGATTCCCTCGCATTCGACACGCAGCACCCGCTTCAGTACCTTGCCGGACGGATTGCGCGGCAGGCTCTCGCGAATCAGAAGTTGTTTGGGCACTTTGAAGGAGGCGAGGCGGGTGCGGCAATGGGCGGCGAGCGTCGCCAGATCCAACGTCGCGCCGTCGGCGAGCGCGACCACCGCCACCGGCCGCTCACCCCAGCGTTCGTCGGGGAGGCCGATCACGGCGACCTCGCGGACCTGCGGCAGTTCGTAGATCACCCGCTCGACTTCCGACGAGGCGATGTTTTCGCCGCCGGAGATAATCATGTCCTTCTTGCGGTCGGTCAGATACAGGAAACCGTCGGCATCGAGATAACCGATGTCGCCGCTGCGGAACCAGTCGCCGAAAAACGCCGCGGCGGTTTTCTCGGGGGCCTTCCAGTATCCGTGCGTGATCTTGGGGCCGCGCAGGCAGATTTCGCCCGGCGTATCGGGCGGCAGGGTGTTGCCGTCGTCATCCCTGATTTCGATCGCGACATGCGCGGTGGCGCGCCCGGTCGAGCCGATCTTCTCGATCTCGCGCCCGGCTTCCATGAAGGTGTCGCCGCCGCAGGTTTCGGTCAGCCCGTAAGCGTCGATATAGCGGCCGTTGGTGAAGTATTGCGAGAAGGCGCGGATGCGGGCCTCCGGGGTTTTCTCGCCGCCTCCGATCACCCAGCGCAGGCTGGACACGTCATGACGGTCGCGGTCGGGACAGGCGAGCACGGCCGTGGTCATCACCGGCGCCAGCCACGCGCCGGTCAACCGATCGGCGGCGATCGCCGCGAGTGTGTCCGCGGCGTCGAAATTGCGCTGGATGCTGAGCATGCCGCCCTTCCAGAGCACGGCGATCCCCGGCAGATCGAGCGCGCCGACGTGATAGAGCGGGCCGGTCACCAGCAGGCGGGTGGAAGCGTCGAGGCCGAGGACGATCGCCTGGTCGGCCGACTTCCAGTAGAAATTCTCGTAGGTCAGCATCACGCCCTTGGGACGGTCGGTGGTGCCCGAGGTGTACATCAGCCGCATCAGGTCGCCGGGCTTGCGATAGTGCATCGGCGCCGCCGCCCCATCCTCGGCGAGCCGCGCGGCGTTGGCCTGCCGCGCGTCGTCGAGCAGGACCACCGGAGCCGGGCCGCCGGCGCTTGAGGCCAGTTCCTCGTCCGCGATCAGCACGCGCGCGCCGGAATTCTCGACGATATAGGCGACCTCGTCGGCGGACAGGCGGAAATTGATCGGCAGGAACACCGCGCCGATGTGGCTGACGGCGAAGGCGATGTCGAGAAACGCCGCGCTGTTCTTCATCAGCACGGCGACCACGTCGTCGGCCTTGACGCCGCGCGCGGCGAGCCATCCCGCGACCGTCTGGATGCGACCGAAGAACGCACCGTAGCTGATGTCCTCGCCGCGATATTTGAGGGCGCAGCGCTCCGGCGCGCGGCTGGCGTGAAAGGCGATGAAGCTGGAGAGATTGATCATTTGACCACGGAGCAAGCGTTGAGGTTGGCGGGCGGGGCAACGGTCATCGGCTTATATGAACTATGACTCGTAATTCATTTTGTTCTTGACGTCACCCCCGTTGTTCTGAAACTCTTTTTGTCAGGGAAACGATCTCCGGCGGGTTTTCGGCAACCGATCGACCTGACGGGCGTGCGCGGGAGGACAGAATGACAATCGAGTCAAAAACTGGCGAGTCAAAAATGGGCATCAACCGGCGCGCGACGCTGGCCTTGATGGGGGCCGGCGCGATGACGGTCGCCGCGCCGTGGGTGGCGCGCGCCCAGGCCAAAGCCATCAAGATCGGCATGCCGACCATCCTGTCGGGTCGGGTCGCGCAACTCGGGACGTCGTCGCGCAACGGGGTGATGATCGAGGTCGAGAAGCTGAACGCCGCCGGCGGCCTCGCCGGGCGTCCGATCGAGATGGTGGTGCGCGATTCCAAGGGCCAGCCGCAGGAAGCCGCGCGCATCGCCCGCGAACTCGTCAACACCGACGGCTGTGAGATGATTATCGACGGCGAGGCGTCGTCGGGATCGTTCGCCGTGCAGGAGGTGGCTCGCGATCTCGGCGTGCTGTGCGTTCACACCTGCTCGGAGGCGTCGTCGCTGACGGCGGATCCCAAGCAGCGGATTCCCAACGCCTTCCGTTGCGCCCGGCAGGGCATTCACGACTCGATCGCCGGCGGCAACTACGCAGCCGCGATCGCCAAGGCCAAGGGGCTGAAGAAGTGGGCGACCTGTTCGCCGGACTATGCCTACGGCCGCGACACCACGGCGGAGTTCGTCACCTACCTCAAGCATTTCGCGCCGGACGTGGAGATCATCAGCGAAACCTGGCCGAAACTGTTCCAGCCTGACTATACCGAGGTCATCACCCGCATCCTCCAGGCCAAGCCGCAGGCGCTTTACTCGGCGCTGTGGGGCGGCGACCTGACCTCCTTCATCGATCAGGCCAACCTCTACGCGATGTTCACCCAGATGGAGGTGTTCGCGGTCAACATGGCCGACTACACCGCGCTGACGGTGGTCAAGAACCTGCCCAAGGGCATCCACTCCGGAAACCGCTACATCAAGACCTTCCCCGCCACGGCGGAGAACGCGGCGTGGGGCGATGCCTACAAGGCGAAATACAAGGAATATCCGACCAACTGGTCGTGGCAGAACGCCACCGCGATCATGCTGCTCAACGAGGCGGCGAAGAAGGCCGGCTCGGCCGATGGCAAGAAACTCGCCGAAGTCTTGCCCGGACTGACGGTCAAGTGCCCGTTCGGCGCGGACGGCACCGTGACCATGCGGGCCGAGGATCATACGATTGTCGGCTATGCCATCGGCTGGGGCACCACCATCCCGACCGAGCCCTACGTGCCGGAGGTCAAGGCCGGCGACTGGAAGCAGATCTTCGAACTCGAAGCCCAGTGGAAGAAAAGCAAGGGCTACGCCTGATTCATCGCGCGGCGGCGCCGGACCTCCGGCCCCCCGCGCGAACGGTGCTTGTATCGAACCGACAGCCAACCTTGACGGATCAATTCCTTGGATTTCGACGCGCTCACGGGTTGTCTGGTCAGTTCCGCGTGTATCGTGACGCAGACCACGAGCGGCCTCATCATCGGCATGCTGCTGTTCCTGGTCGCGGTCGGGCTGACCCTGATCTTCGGGGTGCTGAAGATCGTGAATTTCAGCCACGGCGCGTTCTATATGTTCGGCGCCTATTTCGCGCTGTCGGGCTATCAGCTCACCGGAAGCTTCATCGTCGCGCTGTTGTGCGGCTCGCTCGGCGCGGCGGCGATCGGCTTGATCTTCGAACGGTTTTTCATCAGCCGCGTCTATGGGCGCGACGTGCTGATGCAGCTTCTGGTCTGCTACGCCTTCGTTCTGATCTTCGACGATGCGGTGAAACTGATCTGGGGGCCTGAATTCAAGTCGATGGGGATGCCGGCCGCGTTCCAGGTGCCGCCCTTGTTCATCGCCGGCGGCGTGGTGCCGCCGTTCTATCTGTTGCTGGTCGCCGTGGCGCTGGCGGTGGCGGCGCTGCTCGGCCTCGGGCTGGCCCGCACCCGCCTCGGCAAGGTGATCCGGGCGGCCGCGCACAATCCGGCGATGGTGTCGGCGCTCGGAGTCAACACCGCCCTGATCTACGGCGCGGTGTTCGCGCTCGGCTGTGCGTTGGCCGGGCTCGCCGGCGCGCTTGCCGCGCCGGTGCGCTCGCTGACGCCGGGCATGGGATTTTCGGTGCTGATCGAGTCGTTCATCGTCACCGTGATCGGCGGCATGGGCTCGATCCTCGGCGCGCTGATCGGGGCGCTGCTGCTCGGGCTGGTCCGTTCGTTCGGCTCGATCGGCTTTCCCCTGTTCACCGACGGGCTGATGTATCTGTTCATGGTGATCGTGCTGGTGGCGCGGCCCACCGGCCTGTTCGGCAAGGATCTCGCATGAGTGAATTGCAGGCCGACCGTTCTTCCGGACGTGTTGTCGCGGGCGCCGGGCAGCGGCGAAGCGCGGCCGGCGCCGACCTCCTGATCGCGGCGATCGGCTTCGCCGTGCTGGTGTCGCTGCCGTTCCTGTTTTCCAGCAAGGCGCTGGTCGATTTCGTGATCCGCTGCGCCGCCTACGGCCTGTTCGCGACCTCGCTCAACCTGCTGGTCGGTTATACCGGGCTGATCTCGTTCGGCCACGGCATGTTTTTCGGCCTCGGCGCCTATTCGTTCGGGCTCCTGATGCAGCGGACCGGGTTGTCGATTCCGGCGGCGTTCGTCCTCACTTTGCTGATTTCCGCCGTCGCCGGGCTGGTGATCGGCGCCATCTGCGTCCGGCTGAAGGAAATCTATTTCGCCTTCGTGACGCTGGCGTTCCAGATGCTGATTCACAGCGTGATCCTGTCGTGGCAGCCGCTGACCGGCGGCGACCAGGGCTTGCGCGGCGGCATTCCGCGGCCGGTGTTCCTCGGCATCGACCTCGGCAACCAGTTGCACCTCTACATCGCGAGCTGCGCGCTGCTGGTGGTCGGCCTGCTCTTGATGCGGCAGATCGCGCAATCGCCGTTCGGCTACACGTTGCGGATGGTCCGCGACAACGCGACGCGCGCCAGCTTCATCGGCATCAATGTGTGGCGGGTCAAGCTCGCGGTGTTCGTGCTGGCCGGCATGTTCGCCTCCGTCGGCGGCGTCATCATGAGCCTGTTCGTCTCCGGCGCTTATCCCGAGTTCGCCTACTGGACGATCTCGGGCGAGGGCATCTTCATCAACATGCTCGGCGGCGTCACCACCTTTATCGGCCCGATGGTCGGCACCGTTCTGCTGCTGATCCTCAACGACACCGCGACCCGTCTGACCGAGCACTACGGCATCATCCTCGGCGTCGTGATCCTGTTCTTCGCGCTGGGGCTGCGCAAGGGGCTGATGGATTTCGTGGTGGAGTGGTACGCGGAGCGCCGCGACAAGGCATCGACCAGGGAGACATCGACATGACCGAGACCGTGCAAGCGGGCGTCTGCGTCGTGACCGGAGGTGCCAGCGGCATCGGCGAAGCCTGTGTCCGCGAACTCGCCGCCGCCGGCCGCAGGGTCGTCGTCGCCGATATCAACCTCGCGCAAGCGGAAGCGGTGGCCGCCGCGGTCGGCGGCCATGCCTGCCGGCTCGATGTCGGCGACGAGCGGGACGTTGAAGCCTGCGCCGCGCGCATCGAGCGCGAGCACGGCGCCGTCAACGTGCTGGTCAACAGCGCCGGGATCATTCAGGTGCCGGTCCGGCCCGACGATCTGCCGATGGGGCGCTGGGACGACGTGGTCCGCATCGACCAGCGCGGCACCTATGTCGCCTGCGTGGCGTTCGCGCGCGCCATGCTGGCGCGCCGCCGCGGCAGCATCGTCAACATCGCCTCGATCGCCGGCATGCGTTCGCTGCCGCTGCACGCCTACGCGCCGGCCAAGGCGGCGGTGATCTCGATGACCGCCTGTCTGGCCGGCGAATGGGGCTGGGCGGGAGTGCGCGTCAACGCGGTGTCGCCGGGCTATACGCTGACGCCGGCGTTGCAGGCGGCGATCGATCGCGACGAGCGCGACGTGTCGATGCTGGAGGCCAACGCCGCGTTGCGGCGGATGGTGATGCCGGAGGAGGTCGCCCGCGTGGTGGCGTTTCTGGCGTCCGACGCCGCCTCGGCGATGACCGGCGTGAATGTGCCGGTCGATTGCGGATGGCTGGCGGCGACGCCGTGGCACACTTACGGAGGGCTGCGGGAGGCAAAGGGCTGAGCGATGCTCCAGATCCAGCGCATCTCGAAATCGTTCGGCGGCGTCAAGGCGACAGACGACGTGTCGCTCGATTTCGCAGACGGCACGCTGACCGCGGTGATCGGCCCGAACGGCGCCGGCAAGAGCACGTTCTTCAACCTCATCACCGGCGCCTTCCGGCCGGATCAGGGCCGCATCATGCTCGACGGCGTCGACATGGTCGGCCGCTCGCCGCCGGAAATCGTGCGCCACGGCATCGGCCGCGCCTTTCAGGTCGCCAGCATTTTTCCGTCGCTGACGGTCGAGGAAACCATGCTCGCGGCGGTCGGCGTCGACCAGCGCCGCGCCGAGGTGCTGCATCGGCGCTTTCCGCTTCCCGAGACGCGCGAGCGCGCCGCGCATACGCTGGAAATGCTCGGCCTCGCCGACAAGCGCCAGCGCCGGGCGATGACGCTGTCCCACGGCGACCAGAAGCTGCTCGACATCGCGCTGGCGCTGGTGCTCAATCCCAAGGTGCTGCTGCTCGACGAGCCGACCGCCGGCATGGGACCGGAGGAACGCTGGCGCATGATCGAGAAGGTTCATGAGCTGTGGACGCGCGAGAAGCTGACCTTGATCTTCATCGAGCACGACATGGATATCGTGTTCAAGATCGCGCCGCTGATCGTGGTGCTGTGCTACGGCCGCGTGCTGGCGACCGGGACGCCAGAGCAGATTCGCGCCAATCCGGCGGTGATCGACGCCTATCTCGGCACCGAGCAACATGAGGGCGCGGCGTGAGCGGACAGGCTGTCATCGAGGTCAAGGATCTCGACGTCTATTACGGCACGAGCCAGATTCTGTTCGGCGTCGATCTCAGCGTCGCGCCGGGCGAAACCATGGCGCTGCTCGGCCGCAACGGCGCCGGCAAGTCGACCACGATGAAGGCGATCGCCGGGCTGGTGCCGGCGCGGCGCGGACGCGTGACGTTTCGCGGCGAGGCGGTGACGCGCCAAAAACCTTATCGCATCGCCCGCGCGGGCATCGGCTTCGTGCCGGAGGACCGCCAGATCTTTCCGGATCATACCGTCGAGGACAATCTCACCATCGGCGCCAAGAAGGGGCCGGAGGGCCAGGACGAGTGGCCGCTGAAGTCCATCTATGAGGTGTTTCCGCTGCTTGAGCCGCTGCGATACCGCATCGCCGGCCGGCTGTCCGGCGGCGAGCAGCAGATGCTCGCGATCGCGCGCACGCTGATGGGCAACCCGGCGCTGCTGCTGCTCGACGAGCCCAGCGAGGGACTGGCGCCGATCATCGTGCAGCGCATCGGCGCGCTGCTGCGGCAATTGCGCGCCAGGGGCGCGACCATCCTGATCGCCGAGCAGAACATGCACTTCTGCCTCGGGCTCGCCAGCCGCGCCACCGTGATCGACAAGGGGCATATCGTCTACTGCGCCTCGATCGAGGAACTGAAGGCCGACGAAGCCATTCGCCACCGTTATCTCGCGCTGTGACGCGGGCCTGATCTGCTCGGGAGGATGCCATGCCGACACTGGTTGCGGAAATCGCCGATTTCACTTCGGCCCTCACCCTCCATACTCTGCCGCCGCCGGTGGTCGAGAAGGCGCGAAGCTGCATCCTCAACGCCTTCGGCATGGGGCTGAACGGCCTCGATACGCCTTACGCGACAGTCGCGCGCGAGGCCGCGATCGCCACCGACGGCGAGGTGCGGGACGGCGCGACGCTGTTCGGCGACGGCCGCAAGACCACGATCGGCGCGGCCTGCCTCGCCAACTCCGCGCTGTTCCACGGCCGAGCGCAGGAAGATTCCTGCGGCGCGGCCCATTTCGGCACGGTGATGATCCCGATGCTGGCGGCGATGCTTGAGGTCAAGCGCTATCCGCTCGACCGCCTGATCCCGGCGTTGGTCGCGGGCTATGAGGCCGGCGGATTGCTGGAAATCGCTTTCGCCGGCCGGACGACGCCGGCGGGCTTCCGTTCGACGGCGACTTACGGGGTGATCGCGGCGGCGGCCGCGGCGGCGCGGCTCACGGGGTGCGACGCGAAGGTGACCGCCGCCGCGCTCGCCAACGCGGTATCGTTCACCGGCGGCGTGCTGCAATCCTTCGCCGACGG
This sequence comes from Xanthobacteraceae bacterium, assembly GCA_023954195.1. GTDB lineage: Bacteria > Pseudomonadota > Alphaproteobacteria > Rhizobiales > Xanthobacteraceae > 62-47. Next base: position 1,557,796 of record JAMLIK010000001.1, on the reverse strand, counting down.
CACCGACGAATGGCGCTATCAGCCGGGGATCGTCGCGCGCAACGGCATGGCCGCCGCCGCGCTGGCGCAAGCCGGCTCGGTCTCCGCGCCGCATGCGCTGGAGGGCAAGGTCGGGTTCGCGCGCAGCTTCGCGGGCGTCGAGGCGCCGCGCGATCTGGCGGCCTCGCTCGGCGCGGAATGGGCGACGCTGCGGGTGACGTTCAAGCCATACCCGGTCTGCGCCTTCAATCAGACGCCGGTGACGGCGGCGCTGAAACTGCGCGAGACACTCGGCGGCGCGTTGCCGCAAGGCGTTCGTGTGCGGATGAATCCGTACGAGACGGGCTACGCCGGCATGGACGCCGTGGGCCCCTTCAACTCGATCTCCGGGACGCTGATGAGCATTCCGTTCTGCATCGCCACGACGCTGGTTCATGGCGCGCCCGACATGAAGCGGATGACCACTTATGACGACCCGAGCGTCGCGGAACTGGTCGGGCGGACGACCCTGATCGCCGATTCGTCGGTGCCGACGCTGTGCGCCGTGATCGAGGCGGACACGGCGGAGGGCGTGCGGGTGCAGGAGCAGCGCATGACGCCGGCCGACTATGCGTTCAGCCGCGACGGCGTCTCGACGATGCTGCGCCGGATCGGGGCCGAACAGGGCGTGGCGCCAGCGGCCTTCGACCGCATCGAGGCGTTCGTCGATCGTCTGCCGGGCGGCGACGTCGCCGACGCCATCGGGGCGTTCGCGCTGGCGCGGTGAGCGGCCGGCCGCCAGCCGCGGGGTGGCGCGCGAATCCCCTTTCATCGCGAGGCGGTCGCCGGCATTCTGGCAAAGCCGCCGGTCGGCTTCGTCCGGGCGCGGTTCGGCCACAACCACAGGGACAAATAGCATGGCATCGAAGGCGGTCATCACCGGCGTCGCCGACACCGCGGTCGGCAAGGTCGAGGGCTCGACCTCGCTCGGCTTGCAGGCGGAGGCCGCGGCCGCCGCCGTCGCTGACGCCGGCTTGTCGCTGGGCGACATCGACGGCGTGTTATGCGCCTATTCCTTCACCGAACCGCATCTGATGCTGTCGTCGGTGGTGAGCGAATTTCTCGGCATCATGCCATCCTATTCGGTCGCGGTGTCCGCGGGCGGCGCGACCGCCTGCGCCCAGGTGATGCAGGCGGCGGCGCTGATCGAGGCGGGAATTTGCCGGCATGTTCTGGCGGTGTGCGGCGACAATCGCCTGACCGGAATGTCGCGCGACAAGGCGGTGGCGGCGTTGTCGGAAGTCGGCCACGCCCAGTTCGAACGGCCTTACGGCATCGGCATTCCCGCCGCTTACGCGCTGGTGGCGCAACGCTACATGCATGATTACGGCGTCACGCCGGAGCATCTCGCCGGCATCGCCGTCGCGACCCGCAAGCACGCGATGCGCAATCCGAAGGCCCAGATGCGCCAGCCGATCACGCTGGAGGATGTGGCGCGGTCGAAGCCGATCGCGACGCCGTTGCGCCTGCTCGATTGCTGCCTGATCTCGGATGGCGGCGCCGCCGTCGTCATCAGCGCCGCCGACGCCGCGCGCGATACGCGCAAGCGCGGCATCGAGATTCTCGGCGCGGGGCAGATGAATACCCATGAGCACATCATCGCCTCGCCGTCGCTGACGGATTTCGGCTGCAAGCAGGCGTCGGCCCAGGCGTTCGGCCGCGCCGGCGTCAAGCCGGCCGATATCGACGTCGCCGAAATCTACGACAGCTTCACCATCACCCTGCTGGCCGAACTGGAATCGATCGGCTTTTTCGCGCGGGGGGAGGCGGGGCCGGCAATTCTCGCCGGCGCGCTCGATCTCGACGGCGCGCTGCCCTGCAATACGCATGGCGGGCTGTTGTCCTATGCCCATTCCGGCGCGGCCGGCGGCATGTTCCATGTGATCGAGGCGGTGCGCCAGTTGCGCGGCGAGGCCGAGGGCCGGCAGGTCGCCTCGCCCAAGCTGGCGTTCGTGCACGGCGACGGCGGCATCCTGTCGGCGCATTGCTCGCTGGTGCTGGGAAGGAATTGAGCCATGTCGAAACCGCTTCCGCAACCCGATGTCGTGACCCGGCATTTCTGGTCGATCTGCAAGGAAGGCCGCTTCGAATTTCAGCACTGCGAGGCTTGCGGCCACGATCAGTTTCCACCGCGCCTGAGTTGCACCGCCTGCCACGGCGCGGATCTCGGCTGGCGGCCGTCGAGCGGTCGCGGCACGGTCTACTCGTTCACGGCGGTCCATCGCGCGCCGCTGGAGTCGTTCAAGGCCGACGTGCCCTATGTGATCGCCATTGTCGCGCTGGAGGAGGGCGTCCGGGCGATGATGAATCTGCGCGAGGTCGATCCGCAAGACGTGACCATCGGCATGCCGGTCGAATTGTTCTTCGAGCCGACCGAAGGCGAGTATCCGTTGCCGCAAGCGAGGCCGCGCCAGATGTATCCGTCCGAGACGCTTAAAATTATTATGAATAGTGACTCGTAATTCATTATTGTCTATTGTGGACCCCGAGCGATGGAAGGAGTGGCGACCGTGACGACCCGACCAAGCGGCGAGTTGAACGTGTCCGGCGCGCCGGATGCGGCCGGCCTGCTCGATCTCTACGGCCAGATGGTCCTGATCCGGCGTTGCGAGGAGCGCCTCGGCGCGCTGTTCGCGGACGGCGAGGTGCCGGGCTTCATCCATCTCAGCATCGGCCAGGAAGCGGTCTCGGTCGGTGTGATGAGCGCGCTGCGCCGCGACGACACCATCGCCTCCACCCATCGCGGGCATGGCCACGCCATCGCCAAGGGGCTGCCGCTCGAAGGATTTTTTCTGGAGCTTTTGGCGCGCGACGAGGGCTTGTGCCGGGGGCGCGGCGGCTCGATGCACGTCGCCGACACCTCGGTCGGCATGCTCGGCGCCAACGGCATCGTCGGCGCCGGATTGCCGATCGCGCTCGGATCGGCGCTGGCGCATCAGCAGCTTGGCCGCGACGCGGTGGCGGTGGCGTTTTTCGGCGACGGCGCGCTGGCGGAAGGCGTCGTCCACGAATGTTTCAATCTCGCGCGGCTGTGGAACCTGCCGTTGCTGTTCGTCTGCGAGAATAACGGGTGGAGCGAGTTTCTTCCCAGCTCGAAGCAGATCGCCTTCAAGCTCGGTGAACTCTCGGCCGCGTTCGGGTTGCCGCACGTCGCGGTGGACGGCAACGATGTCGCCGCGGTCGCGGCCGCCGCCGCCGACGTCGTCGGCAAGGTGCGCGCGGGTGGCCCCGCCGTGCTGGAGTGCGTGACCGCCCGGATGCGCGGGCATTTCGAAGGCGATGCGCAGAAGTATCGCAATCCGGATGAAATCGCCCGGCTCGCGGAGCGCGATCCGGTCGGAATCGCGGCGCGGCAATTGCTGAAGACGGGAATTGACGAGGCCGAACTGACCGAGGTCGCCGAAACCGTCGAGCGGCGCGTCGAGGCGGCGGTCGCGGCGGCGCGGGGCGGCCGCGATCCGGATTTCGAGGCGGCGAAGGCGGGCGTTTATGCCCGCGCGGGGGGCGGTCATGGCTGAGCTACGCTATCTGCGCGCGGTCAATCAGGCGCTGGATGACGCGATGGCGGCCGATCCGTCCGTCGTGCTGTTCGGCGAGGATGTCGGCGAGGCCGGCGGCTCGTTCGGCGTGACGCGCGGCTTGCGCGACCGCTACGGGCCGGGCCGGGTGCGCGATACCCCAATCTCGGAGGCGACCATCGCGGGCGCGGCCGTGGGCGCGGCGCTGAGCGGCCTGAAGCCGGTGATCGAAATCATGTTCATGGATTTCACCACGCTGGTCATGGACGCGATGGTCAACCAGGCCGCCAAGGCGCATTTCATGTTTGGCGGGCAGGGCTCCGTTCCCATGGTGCTGCGCACCCCGCATGGCGGCGGATTGGGCGCCGGCCCGCAGCATTCGCAATGTCTTGAGGCGTGGTTCGCCCATGTACCCGGCCTGAAAGTGGTGTGCCCGGCCGATCCGGTCAGCGCCTACGGGCTGTTGCGCGCGGCGATCGACGATCCCGATCCGGTGATCGTGGTCGAGAACAAGGCGCTCTACGCCATGAAGGTGGAAGCGCCCGAGCGGCTGGAGGCGATTCCGATCGGCAAGGCGTCGATCGTGCGGCCGGGGCGCGACGTTTCCATCGTCGCCTATGGCGCGGCGGTGAAGACCGCGCGCGACGCGGCCGAGCGGCTCGCGTCAGACGGCGTCGAGGCGGAAGTGATCGATCTGCGCAGCTTGCAGCCGTGGGACGAGGCCGCGGTGCTGGCGTCATTGTCCGGAACCCACCGGCTGGTGATCGTCCACGAGGCGGTGGAGGCGTTCGGCGTCGGCGGCGAGATCGCGGCGCGGATGGCGGATATCGGCTTCGACGAACTCGACGGACCGATCGTCCGGGTCGGCGCGCCGTTCATGCCGGTGCCGTTTTCGCGCGCGCTGGAGAGCGCCTACCAGCCGTCCGTCGAGCGGGTCGTCGCGGCGGTTCGCCGGACCCTCGAATAGTTCAGGGAGAACAACATGTCTGACCGGATCATCTATGAACGCCGCGACGCCGTCGGGCTTATCACCATCAACCGTCCCGCGACGCTGAACGCGCTCGACATGGATACGCTCGCCGATCTCGACGTCGCGGTGACCCGCGCCGAGCGGGATCCGGAGGTGCGCGTCATCGTTTTCACCGGCGCCGGCGATCGCGCCTTCGTCGCCGGCGGCGATATCGCCGATCTCAATTCGCGGCAGGGCCTGCCGCACTATCTCGAACTCGGCGAGCGATTGCATGTCGTGTTCCGGCATATCGAGATGCTCGACAAGCCGACCATTTCCGCGATCAACGGCTGGGCGCTGGGCGGCGGCACCGAACTGCTGCTATGCACCGATATCCGCATCGCCGCCGATAGCGCGAAGTTCGGTCTCCCGGAAATCACGCTCGGCCTGTTTCCGGGCGCCGGCGGCACCCAGCGCATGATCCGGCAGTTGCCGCTGTGCAAGGCCAAGGAACTGATGTTCACGGGAGATCGCATCGACGCCGCCGCCGCCGAACGCCTCGGCCTGATTAATCAGGTTGTGCCGTCGGGCGAATTGACCGCGACGGTGATGGCGCTCGCCGAACGGATCGCCGCCAAATCGCCGCTCGTGCTCAAGCTGTTGAAGCGCACGCTGCTCGACGGCGACGAGATGCCGCTGCGGGCGGCGCTGCGCCACGAGCAGGCGATGATCGGTCTTGTCCTCGACTCCGCCGATGCCCACGAGGGCTGCTCGGCCTTCGTGGAAAAGCGCAAGGCGCAGTTCAAGGGTCAGTGAGATGGGCCGGATCGAGGCGATGGCGCGGGAGCGGGAATGATGGCGGCATCGGCGATCGTCATGCCGAAGCTCGGCCTGACCATGACGGAGGGCCTGCTGGCGTCGTGGCGGGTCGCGCCGGGCGACCGGGTTCGCAATGGCGACGTTCTGTTCGTGGTCGAGACCGAGAAAATCGCCACCGAGATCGAGGCGCAGGGCGACGGGCGGATCGAGACCATCGAGGTCGCGGCCGGCGCCACCGTTCCTGTCGGGGCCGTGGTCGCGACCTGGAGCGGCGGTGGAGCGGCGGCCGCGGTCCCGGAGGCGACGCCTGAAGCCGCGCCGGTCGCGTCGCAACCGCGATCAAGCGGCGGCGAGCGGATCGTCGCGACGCCGCTTGCCCGCAGGCTGGCGCGGGACGCCGGCGTTCCGCTCGCGACGCTTGTCGGCGGCGGGCCGCGCGGCCGCATCCGGGCGCGCGATGTCGAAGCCGCCATCGCGGCCCGCGCCGCCGCGCCGGCGACCTCCGACGCGCCGGCGGCCGGCGACCGCCGCGCCGCGACGGGGATGGAGAAGACCGTCGCCCGCCGCATGGCGCAGGCCAAGCAGACGATCCCGCATTTCTACGTATTGGCTGAGGCTGACGTCACCGAGCTTCTCAAGCTTCGCGACGACCTGAACGCGATGGAGGGTTTGACCCGGATCAGCATCAATCATCTGGTGATGGCGGCGGTCGGCCGCGCCATCGTCCGGATGCCGGAGATCAACGTCGTCTGGGACGAGGACGCGGTGGTGCAACTGGCCGGCAGCGATGTCGGCATGGCGGTCGACAGCGGACGCGGCCTGTTCGCCCCGGTGGTGCGCGATGCCGGCGGCCGGTCGCTCGACGCGCTGGCGCGCGATGTCGACGCGCTGGTCGCGCGGGCGAGGACGGGACAATTGTCGGGCGACGATCTGGCGGGGGGCGCCATCGCCGTCTCCAATGTCGGGATGCATGGCGCGTCGCATCTGGTGCCGATCATCAATCCCGGCCAGTCGGCGATTCTCGGCGTCGCCGCGATCAAGCCGGTGTTCCGGCCCGATGCCAATGCGCAGCCGACATTGTGCCGTGAGATCGGGCTGGTGCTCGCCTGCGATCATCGCGTCCACAACGGCGTCGCGGCGGCGCGGTTCCTCGATTGCGTGACGGGCATTCTGCAACATCCCCTCAGCCTGTTGCGGGGCTGAATCGAAAAGGCGAGACGATGGATTTCAACTACAGCGACGAGCAGACCATGCTGATCCAGACGGCGCGGCAGGTCGGCGGGAAATACGGGCTGGACTATTGGCGGGAACTGGACGCCAAAAAGGAATTTCCCGCCGCGATCTGGCAGGATATCTGCGACGCCGGGCTGTGCGGCATCGCGATCCCCGAGGAATACGGCGGCTCGGGCCTTGGCATGGCCGAACTGGCGATGGCGATCGAGGCGCTGTGCGCCACCGGCGCGGGCTCGACGTTGAGCCAGATATTCATGTGCAACCCGATCTTCGGCGGCATCACGCTGGCGAAATACGGCTCGCCCGAAGTCAAGCGCGCGCTGTTGCCGCAACTGGTGTCCGGTAAGGCGCGGTTCGCCATGGCGCTGACCGAGCCGGACGCCGGCAGCAATTCGCTGGCGCTCAAGACCTTCGCGCGCGCCGAAGGCAACGGCTGGCGCCTCAACGGGCAGAAAATATGGATTACTTGCGTGCCGCAGGCCACCAAGCTGCTGGTCGTCGCCCGCACCCGCAAGCTTGAAGACGTCAAGCGCAAGACCGATGGCATCAGCCTGTTCATGATCGACGTCGATCGCGCCGGGCTGACGCATACCGCGATCGAGAAGGCCGGCACCAACACGCTGCCGTCGAGCCTGGTGTTCTTCGACGATGTCCGGGTCGAAGCCGAGGAACTGGTCGGCGAACTCGACCGTGGTTTCCACCAGCTTCTCGATACGCTCAACACCGAGCGGATCGTGACCACCGCCGGGCTGGTCGGCACCGCCGAACTGGCGATCCGGCTGGCGGTGAACTACGCGAGGGAGCGCAAGGTATTCGCCAACGCGCCGATCGGTTCCTATCAGGCGATCCAGTTTCCGCTCGCCGAGGCTCATATCAAGGCGGAATGCGCCCGCGTGATGAACTACAAGGCCGCGACGCTGCACGACCTCGGCAAGCCCTACGGCAGCGAGGCCAATATGGCGAAGTGGCTGGCCGGTCAGGCCGCCGCGCTGGCGACCGACCGCGCCATGCAGACCCACGGCGGGATGGGCTTTTCCAAGGAATACCATATCGAGCGGCTGTGGCGCGACGCGCGGCTGTTCAAGTTCGCGCCGGTTTCCGAGGAAATGGTGCTGAACTACGTGGCCCAGCACGATCTCGGGATGCCGCGTTCCTACTGAACGGTGCGGGAGTGTATCGACGGGCTGTGAGCAGCCGCGTCGCCCGATTGCTCCGGGGCGGCGGGATCGGTATGGTGCGGCTCCACGACCGCAAAGAGAGCACAAATGATGCGCACACACTCCCTTCTCGCACTGGCCGCCGTGTGTCTGGCGGGCGCCGCCATGCCGGCCCATGCCGAGGACCTGAAGATCGGCCTGATCTACGGCAAGACCGGGCCGCTCGAAGCCTATGCCAAGCAGACCGAGACGGGGCTGCGGCTCGGCTTGGAATATGCCACGAAGGGGACCATGATGGTGAACGGTCGCAAGATCGTCATTATCACCAAGGACGACCAGGGCAAGCCGGACCTGTCGAAGGCGGCGCTCGCCGAAGCCTATCAGGACGACAAGGTCGATATCGCCATCGGCACCACCTCGTCGGCGGCGGCGCTGGCCGATCTGCCGATCGCCGAGGAAAACAAGAAGATCCTGATCGTCGAGCCGGCGGTGGCGGATCAGATCACCGGCGACAAGTGGAACCGCTACATCTTCCGCACCGCGCGCAACTCGTCGCAGGACGCGATTTCCAATGCCGTCGCCATCGGCAAGCCGGGCGTCACGGTCGCGACGCTGGGCCAGGATTACGCCTTCGGCCGCGACGGCGTCGCCGCCTTCAAAGAGGCGCTGGCCAAGACCGGCGCGACGCTGGCCGCGGAAGAATACGTGCCCACCAACACCACCGATTTCACCGCCGTCGGCCAGCGCCTGATCGATGCGCTCAAGGACAAGCCCGGCAAGAAAATCATCTGGGTGATCTGGGCCGGCGCCGGCGATCCGCTGACCAAGCTCCAGGACATGGACCTGAAGCGCTACGGTATCGAACTGTCCACCGGCGGCAACATCCTGCCGGCGCTGGCCGCCTACAAGCGGCTGCCGGGCATGGAAGGATCGACCTATTACTACTATGACATCCCGAAGAACCCGGTGAACGACTGGCTCGTGGCCGAGCATAAGAAGCGCTACAACTCGCCGCCGGACTTCTTCACCGCGGGCGGTTTCGCCGCGGCGATGGCGGCGGTGAAGGCCGTGGAGACGGCGAAATCGACCGATACCGAGAAGCTGATCGCGGCGATGGAGGGGATGGAGTTCGATACCCCGAAGGGCAAGATGATCTTCCGTAAGGAGGACCATCAGGCGCTGCAAAGCATGTATCACTTCCGCGTCAAGGTCGATCCCAATGTCGCCTGGGCGATCAACGAGCCGGTCCGCGAAATCAAGATCGAGGACATGGACATCCCGATCCGCAACAAGCGGTAAGGCCGATCCATCACGGCGGGCGTGCCCCGGACGCGAAGCGGCATTCTTCATGCCGCGTCGCAGAGCCGGGGCCGTTCCCCCCACGGTATTCGTGACGATCCCGGTTCCGCGAAGCAACGCTTGCGTGTTGCATCGCGCCCGGTACGCGGTATGAGCATCCCGGTGAATGTCCGATGTCTGTCACGCTTGAAACCCGCGATCTGACCATCCGGTTCGGCGGCCATGTCGCCGTCAACCGGGTGAGCTGCGTCTTTCGTCCGGGCGAACTGACCGCGATCGTCGGCCCGAACGGCGCCGGCAAGACCACCTATTTCAACCTGATCTCGGGGCAGTTGCGGCCCACCGTCGGGCAGGTGCTCTTGGCGGGGGACGACATCACCCGCCTGTCGGCGCCGCTGCGCACCCGCGCCGGCCTCGGCCGCGCCTTCCAGCTGACCAACCTGTTTCCGAACCTCAGCGTCGAGGAAAACGTCCGCCTCGCGGTGCAGGCCGCGGCCGGCGTGCATTACGACATGTTGCGGCCGTGGATGAAGCGGGCCGACCTGATCGCGCGCGCCGACGCCATTCTTGAGGAGGTCGCGCTGGCGAGCCGCCGCGCGGTGGCCGCGACCGCCTTGTCGCACGGCGACCAGCGCAAGCTCGAAGTGGCGCTGATGATGGCGCTGGAGCCGAAGGTCTTCATGTTCGACGAGCCGACCGCCGGCATGAGCGTCGACGAGGTCCCCGTGGTGCTCGACCTGATCGCGCGGCTCAAGCGCGACACCAGCAAGATCATCCTCCTGGTCGAGCACAAGATGGACGTGGTGCGCTCGCTGGCCGACCGCATCATCGTTTTGCATAACGGCCAGCTCGTCGCCGACGGCGAGCCGGCGGCGGTGATCGCCTCGCCGATCGTGCAGGAAGCCTATCTCGGCATCGCGCCCGGAAAGACCGCCGCATGAGCGACATGCTGACGCTGCGCGGCGTCCACACCCATATCGGGCGCTATCACATCCTCCACGGCGTTGATTTCACCGTGCCGGAGGGCCAGACCACCATGCTGCTCGGCCGCAACGGCGCCGGCAAGACCACGACGCTGCGCACCATCATGGGGCTGTCGCCGCCGTCCGCCGGCGAGATCGATTTCGCCGGCGCATCGATCGGCGGCTGGGCGACGCCGGACATCGCGATGCGCGGCGTCGGCTACGTGCCGGAGACGATGGCGGTGTTTTCCGACCTCACCGTCAAGGAAAACCTGGTTCTCGCCGCCCGTAGCGGCCCGTTCGACCCGACGCGGCTGGAATGGATTTTCGGCTTCTTCCCGCCGCTGAAAAAATTCTGGCTGTCGCGGGCCGGCTCCCTGTCCGGCGGCCAGAAGCAGATGCTGTCGATCGCCCGCGCCATCGTCGAGCCGCGCCGGCTGCTCCTGATCGACGAGCCGACCAAGGGGCTGGCGCCGGCCATCGTGATGGCGCTGATCGAATGCCTCGCCGAAATCAAGCGGTCGGGCGCGACCATTCTGCTGGTCGAGCAGAATTTTCGCGTCGCGGAGGCGATCGGCGACACCGTTGCGGTGATGGACAACGGCGCCATCGTGCATCGCGGCGCGATGGCCGCGCTGTCCGGCGACGGCGCGTTGCAGGAGAGGCTGTTGGGGCTGAGCCTGGAGGCGCATCAATGACCGACGCAACCGCCGGCGGCGAGGCGCTGCCGAAGCCGCCGCTCGATATCGTCCCGCTGCTGCTGCCGGTGATCCTGGCGCTGGCGATGATCCCGCTGATCGGCTCCGCCTCGACCTGGGTGACGCTGACCGTCGCCAGCCTGGCGATGGGCATGATGATCTTCATCATGGCCTCGGGCCTGACGCTGGTGTTCGGCCTGATGGACGTGCTTAATTTCGGCCACGGCGCGTTCATCGCGGTGGGCGCTTACGTCGCGACGCTGATCCTGCTGCCGATGGCGGCCTGGGTGCAGGCCGATTCGCTGTGGCAGAATCTGGCGGCGGTGACGCCGGCGGTGCTACTGGCGATGGCGGTGACCGGCGCGCTCGGCCTGGTTTTCGAGCGGGTTTTGATCCGTCCTGTCTACGGCCAGCACCTCAAGCAGATCCTCATCACCATGGGCGGACTGATCGTCGCCGAGCAGGGGCTCTATGCGCTGTGGGGGCCGCAGATCATTCCGCTGCCGCTGCCGGCAGCGCTGCGCGGCTCCTTCATCTTCGGCGACATCGCCATCGCCAAGTATCGCCTGCTGGCGATGCTGGTGGGGCTGACCGTATTCGTCGTCACCATGCTGGTGCTGAACCGCACCAGGCTCGGCCTCCTGATCCGCGCCGGCGTGGAAAACCGCGAGATGGTCGAGGCGCTGGGCTATCGCATCCGCCGGCTGTTCCTCGGCGTGTTCATGGCGGGTTCCGCGCTGGCCGGGCTCGGCGGCGTGATGTGGTCGCTGTATCGCGAGCAGGTCCACGCCTCGATCGGCAACGAACTGATGATCCTGGTGTTCATTGTCGTCATCATCGGCGGGCTGGGGTCGGTCACCGGCTGCTTCATCGGCGCGGTGCTGGTGGCGATGGTGGCCAATTACGGCGGCTTCCTGCTGCCGAAACTGGCGCTGATCTCGGATATTCTGCTGATGGTCGCGATCCTGATGTGGCGGCCGCGCGGCCTTTACGCGGTGACGAACAGGTGAGATCCTCGCGATGATGCTTCTTTCCGGCGACCCGCCGCGCGGCCGCGTCCTCAGCGCCCTCCTGATCGTCATCGTGCTGGCGCTGGCGCTGACGCCGTTCCTGTTTCCCGGCGCGAAGGCGATGAACGTCGCCGCCAAAATCTGCATCTTCGCGGCGCTGGTCGCCTCCTACGATCTCCTGCTCGGCTATACCGGGACGGTGTCGTTCGCCCACACGATGTTCTACGGCATCGGCAGTTACGCGCTGGCGATCGCGCTGTACGGGATGGGGCCGACCTGGAGCGCGGTGGCGGTCGGCCTTGTGGTCGGCCTGCCGGTCGCCGCCATGCTGGCGCTCGGCATCGGCCTGTTCTCGCTGCGGGTGCAGGCGATCTTCTTCGCGATGATTACGCTCGCGGTGGCCTCCGCCTTTCTCGTGCTGGCCTCGCAATTGTCGTGGCTGACCGGCGGCGAGGACGGCCGCAGCTTCCGGCTGCCGGAACTGCTGCGGCCCGGCACCGTGTTGCTGTCGAAGGATACGCTCGGCTTCGAGATCAACGGCCGCACGCTGACCTATTACATTGTGTTCGCGGCATCGGGGGCGATGATTCTGGCGCTATTGCGGATCGTCAACTCGCCGTTCGGCCGGGTGTTGCAGGCGATCCGCGAGAATCCGTTCCGGGCCGAGGCGCTCGGCTACCGCACTGTGTTCCACCTGACCTATGCGAACTGCATCTCGGCGCTGGTGGCGGCCTGCGCTGGCGTGCTCAACGCGCTGTGGCTACGCTATGCCGGGCCGGATACGTCGCTGAGCTTTTCGATCATGATCGACATTCTGCTGATGGTGGTGATCGGCGGCATGGGCACGATCTACGGCGCGATCCTTGGCGCCACCATCTTCATTCTGGCCCAGAACTATCTGCAAGCCCTGATGGGCGCGGCGTCGCGCGCCGCCGGCGAGATCGGCCTGCCGCTGCTGCCGGGCCTTTTGCATCCCGACCGCTGGCTGCTCTGGCTCGGCCTGTTGTTCATCGCCAGCGTCTATTTCTTCCCCACCGGCATCGTCGGCCGGCTGCGCGCGCCCGCGAAATAGGGATGTTCCGCTCTTTACGGAAACACTGTCGTCATGCGCGGACTTGATCCGCGCATCCATCTTCTTGAAAAATGATGGATTGCCGGATCAAGTCCGGCAATGACGTTTCGCGGTGTTTGTCCTCACGGCCGCACCGCGAGCATGATCTTGCCGACATGGGCGCTCGATTCCATCAAGGCATGCGCCGCGCCGGCCTGATCCAGAGGAAACACCTTGTGGATGACCGGCTTCACCGCGCCGCTTTCCAGCAGCGGCCAGACGTTTTCGCGCAGGGCGTCGGCGACGAGGCGCTTTTGCGCGACGGAGCGGGCGCGCAGCGTCGAGCCGGTGAAGGTCAGCCGCCGCACCATCAGCGGGGTCATGTCGAGATTGGCGCGAGAACCTTGCAGGAAGGCGATCTGCACCAGCCGTCCTTCCATCGCCAATGAGGCCAGGTTCTTCTGCATGTAGTCGCCGCCGACCATGTCGAGGATGACGTTGACGCCGCGGCCATCGGTGAGGCGCGCCACTTCCTGCACGAAGTCATGCGTGCGGTAGTTGATGGCGGCGTCGGCGCCGAGCGCGCGGCAGAAATCGCATTTGTCTTCCGAGCCGGCGGTGGCGTAGACCGTCGCGCCGAACAGCCTGGCCAACTGGATCGCGGTCGAGCCGATGCCCGACGAGCCGCCGTGAATCAGCACGCTCTCGCCGCGCGCGAGGCGTCCGCGCGTAACCATGTTGTCGTAGACGGTGTAGTAATTCTCAGGGACGCCCGCGGCCTCTAACAGCGACAGCGGCTTGGGCACGGGCAGGCACAGCGGGTAATCGGCGAGGGCGTATTCAGCGTAGCCGCCGCTCGATACCAGCGCGCAAATCTCGGTGTCGATCGCGCTTTGCGGCACGCCGTCGCCGACCGCGACGATGCGGCCGGAAATTTCAAGCCCCGGAATCGCGGTAGCGCCGGGCGGCGGCGGATAGTTGCCGGCGCGTTGCAGGCAGTCGGGACGGTTGACGCCGGCCGCCGCCACCTCGACCAGCACCTGCCCGGCGCCGGGGCGCGGCACCGGCGCGGTTTCGACACCGATCACGTCGGGGCCCCCCGCGCCATTGAAGCAGACCTGACGCATCAAAGCCGGAATGGTCATCGCACGATCCTCCGCTGCGTCCTCGAACCGGAGCCGCCGCCGTCCGGATGAGGGAGTTGAGCGGCCGGTTGTGCGCTGAAAAGATTTTGGCGGCAAGCCCCTTGTTGCCGTCGTCCGCGCCGGGCGAGGGCGACGCCGGAACGCCAGTAGAATTGCCCGCGCGAGGTTCGAATCCGGGTGCGATGCGATTGATTAATGCCACGTTAACGCGATCTGTAATGCCGCGTTAACGTGTTCCGTTGAGGAATTTTTCAGGGTTGCGCGCATACGGTGCATCCAGGTCAGAAAGCTGACCGTGCGCACACGCATGACAATCAGAAGGATTTCATCATGTCAGGTATCGTTCTCTCCTCCTCGGTTCGCCAGAACCTGCTCTCGCTCCAGTCCACCGCCGATCTGCTTTCGACCACGCAGAGCCGCCTCGCGACCGGAAACAAGGTGAACTCGGCGCTCGACAACCCGACCAACTTCTTCACCGCCCAGGGCCTGAACAACCGTTCCAGCGACATCAACAACCTGCTGGATTCGATCGGCAACGGCGTGCAGGTGATCCAGGCCGCCAACCAGGGCATCACCTCGATCCAGAAGCTTGTCGACACCGCGAAATCCATCGCCAATCAGGCGTTGCAGGCTTCGACGGGCTATTCGGCGAAGTCGTCGGCGACCTCGTCGGCCGCGCTCGCCGGCACCGCCGCCAATCTGGTCGACGGCACGCAGATCGCCACGGGCGACACGCTCTCCATCGCCGCCTCGGATGCCAACCCCGCGGTGACCTTCACCTTCACCGCCACGACCAGCCTCGACGACCTGAACGCGGCCCTGTCGGCGAGCAGCCTCAAGGCATCGATCAACAGCGACAACAAGCTGGTCATTACCAGCACGAACAATGACGCGGCGTCCTCCACCATCGGGGCCGTGACTTTCGCGGGCACGGGAACGCTGGCCTTCGCGGCTCCCGTCGCGCCGACCGCTGACGCTGATTCGCAATCGGTGCGCAAGAATCTGATTACCCAGTACAATCAGGTCATCGACCAGATCAAGACCACCGCGCAGGACTCCTCGTACAACGGCATCAACCTGTTGGCCGGCGATCAGCTCAAGCTGGTTTTCAACGAAACCGGCAAGTCCACCCTGACCGTTCAGGGCGTGAACTTCGACCCGGATGGTCTCGGACTGTCGTCGCTGACGGCCGGCACCGACTTCCTCGACAACGCCGGCACCAACAAGGTTCTCGACACGCTGGGCAATGCCTCGACCGCGCTGCGCGCACAGGCATCGGCCTTCGGCTCGAACCTGTCGGTGGTGCAGATCCGCCAGGACTTCAACAAGAACCTGATTAACGTGTTGCAGACCGGCGCGTCGAACCTGACGCTGGCCGACACCAACGAGGAAGCGGCGAACAGCCAGGCGCTGTCGACCCGCCAGTCGATCGCGGTGTCCGCGCTGGCCTTGGCCAACCAGTCGCAGCAGAGCGTGCTGCAACTGCTCCGCTAAGCGAAGCCGGACTGCTCAAAACCAAGACGGCGGGGGAAACCCCGCCGTTTTTCATTTGGACTGTCAGCCGAACCGCTCGACCAGCAGGAATTTCTGCACCTTGCCGGTCGGCGTGCGCGGCAGGGGGTTTTCATCGAACAGGATGGTGCGCGGAATCTTGAAGCCGGCGAGCCGCTCGCGGCAATGCGCCTCGACCGCCTCCGCCGTGACATCGCCATGCGCCGGATCGCGCACGATCAGCACCGACACCCGTTCGCCCCACATGTCGTCCGGCAGGGCGAAGACGGCGCAATCGGCGACGCCGGGAAGCGCCAGCAGGATCTCCTCGACCTCCGCCGCGTGCACGTTCTGGCCGCCGGTGACGATCATGTCCTTGAGGCGTCCCCTGATGAAGACAAACCCTTCCTCGTCCATCATGCCGAGGTCGCCGGTATGAACATAGCCGCCGCGGAAGGTCTCGGCCGATTTGGCCGGATTGTCGAAATATTGCGTCACCGTGGCCGGCGAGCGCCCGACGATCTCGCCGATTTCGCCGGGCGCGGCGAGGCTGCCGTCCGGCCGCTCGATTCGCACGTCGGCGAAGGCCATTGCCGTGCCGATCGACTCCGGGCGAAACTTGCGGTCCTCCGGCGTCGAGATGGTCAGCACGCCGGTCTCCTGCATGCCGTAATATTCATAAGTGTTCGGGCAAAGTTGCGCCTGCGCCTTCTCGCGCAGCGGCGCGGGCAACATCGAGCCGGCATAGACGATGCCGCGCAGCGACGATAAATCGCGCGTCTTCAGGTCCGGCTCGGCCATCGCCATCGCCGCCATGGTGGCGACGAGATTGACGATGGTGACGCGCTCCTGCTCGACAAGGCGCAGGAATTCTCCGGGATGAAAATCCATCAGCACGTTGCGCGCGCCGAACAGAATCCCGGCGACGATCCAGGCGTAGCCGACACGGCCGAAGGCGGGGAACACCGTCATGAGCACGTCGCGCTGGGTGAGGTCGAAGGCTTCGAACATCTGGCCGACCGCGGCATTGTTGAGATGCGTCAGCACGTAGGATTTAGGCAGCCCGGTGGTGCCGGAGGTCAGGTTGAAATAGAACGGGTCGTGTTCCTCCACGCTCACGTCGGGCTCGGTGTCCGTCGATCCGGCGAGTAGATCCTCGTAGGCGGTCGCCCAGTCCGGGCCGCCGTCGCCGATCGCCACGAAATGCCTGATCTGTGGCAAGGCCGCGCGCGCCTGTTCGGCGGCGCCCACGAACCGCGTGTCGAAGATCATGCCGGTGGCGCCCATGGCTTGCATCAGCGCGGCGATTTCGCTCGGCGCCAGCCGGTAGTTGAGGGGGATCCCGACC
The DNA here is from genome assembly GCA_023954195.1 of Xanthobacteraceae bacterium. Taxonomy (GTDB): domain Bacteria; phylum Pseudomonadota; class Alphaproteobacteria; order Rhizobiales; family Xanthobacteraceae; genus 62-47. The sequence continues at coordinate 1,541,098 of JAMLIK010000001.1, read as the reverse complement.
AGCCCCAGCTTGGCGAGCGCGAAATAGATTTCGGCCAGTTCGGCGCGGTTGCTGCTCAGGAACGCGACGACATCCGGCCTGGCGAAGCCGAGGCCGGACAGGCCGTGCGCCAGGCGATTGCAGCGCCGGTTGATCTGCCGGAAGCTGAGGCGGCGGCCGGTGGCGACGCAATAGATCGCCTCGCGATCGCGAAAGCGGCGCGCGGCCGTCGAGAGAATGCCGCCGACGACCATCTTGCCAAGCGCGCGATTCTCCACGTTCATCCGGGGTGCGGTCATGACTTTCTCCTGATGGGGGCCTCAGATCACCGGCCGCTGAAATTCGCCTTGCGCTTTTCAAGGAACGCGGCGCGCCCTTCCAGGGCGTCCGCGCTCTGGCGGATGTCGGATTGAACTTCGATCTCGCGGCGGAATTGATCCGCGAAGGTCGCGTGTTCGCTGTCTTCGAGCAGCATGCGGGTCGCGACCAGCGCGCGGGTCGGACCGCGCGCCAGGCGTTGCGCCAGCTTGATGGCCTCGGGCATCAAGTCGGCGTCGTCGACCACCTCGCGCACCAGGCCCCAGGCCTTGGCGCGTTCGGCCGAGAGCGGTTCGTTGAACAGCATCAGTTCGAGGGCGCGCTGGCGGCCGATCAGGCGCGGCAGCAGCCATGTCGAACCGAGATCCGGCACCAGACCGATGCGGCTGAAGACCTGAATGAAACTCGCCGAGCGCGCGGCGACGACCATGTCGCCCGCCATCGCCAAGCTGAAGCCGCCGCCGGCCGCGACGCCGTTGACGGCGACCACCACCGGCATACGGCACGCGCGCAGCGCCTCGAAGGCCGGCCAGTAGAATTTCATCACGCCGCCGACCAGATCCGGACCGAGCACTTCCGCGGCCTTCAGGTTCTGGCCCGAGCAGAAGCCGCGGCCGGCGCCGGTCAGGATCAGCGCGCGGATCGCCGGGTCGGCGGTCATCTCGCCGATGGCCTCCGCCAGCGCGCCGAGCAGGTCCGGCGTCATGGCGTTCAGGCTTTCGGGTTCGTTCAGCGTGAGGATTCCGACCGCGCCGTCCCTGCTTCGCGTCACTTTCGCCACGTCGCTCTCCCTCGCTCGCGTCATGTCTTGCCGGCCGCGGCGAGGCGCGCCGCCATCGCCTTTCGGGTGGCCTCGGGCAGGCCGCTCGGATCAAGCAGCATGTCGAACACCTTCAGATTGTGCGTGTGGGCGAGTTGATGCAGATGGAAGGCGTTGCGCAGCGCCACCTGCCGTCCCTGCGCGTCCTGAACGCCGTTCACCGCGAGTTTGGTCAGCTTCAGCGCGAACCGCGATTTCGCGGCGATCTTGCGCGCCATTATAAGCGTCGCGTCCATCAGTTCGGCGCGCGGCACCACCTGATTGACCATGCCGAGTCGCAGCGCGTCATCGGCCTTGATCTCGTCGGATGTGAACAGCATCTCCTTCGCCTTGCGGATGCCGACTTCCCAGACATGGGTGAAGTATTCGTGGCCGCAGACCCCGAAGCTCACGGTCGGATCGGCGAAAGCGGCATCGTCGGCGGCGATGATGATGTCGCACGGCCACGCCAGCATCAGGCCGCCGGCGATGCACTTGCCCTGCACCGCGGCGATGGTCGGCTTCGGAATGTTGCGCCAGCGGTCCGAGAAGCCGAGATAGATCTCCTCCTCGCGCGCCATCTGCGCCTCCGCGCCCGCGCAGCCGAAGCCGCAGACCGGCGCGACCGTCGGATGGGTTCGCATCGCGCCGTGCCCGTCGGTTTCCGACAGGTCGTGGCCGGCGGAGAAGTGCTTGCCGTTCGCGGCGAGGATGATGACGCGGATGTCGTCGTCATGGGCGGCATGGTCGAACGCATCGTTCAGCTCGTAGAGCAGCGCGGTGTCCTGCGCGTTGGCCATGTTCGGTTTGTTGAGCGTGATCCGCGCGACGCCGGGTTCGGGAACGTCATAGATCAGCGATTTGAATTCGGGCATGTTTCCTCTTTGATCCGCGTTGGTTTTGCGATTGGCGCCAAATTGTATTTCACCGCCCGGCGCGGTCGCAAGCGAGGCGGCGGCCGGTCGCGGCCGCGTCCGTCAGCCGACCTGACGATTCTGTTTCTCCCAGAATGGCCGACGCAATTCGCGCTTGAGGATTTTCCCGGCGCCCGAGAGCGGCAGCGGCGTTTCGCTGATGTCGGCGCTGCGCGGACATTTGTAGCCGGCGATCAGCGTCTTGCAGAATGCGATCAATTCGTCCTCCGCCAGCGTCGCGCCGCTCTTGGTGACCACCACGGCGTGAACCTGTTCGCCCCACTGCGCGCTCGGGATGCCGATCACCGCGCATTGCGCGACGGCGGGATGCCTGGCGATGGCGTTTTCGACCTCGACCGAATAGACGTTCTCGCCGCCGGAGATGATCATGTCCTTGACGCGGTCGACGACGTAAATGAAGCCGTCCTTGTCGATGTAGCCGCCGTCGCCGGTGTGCATCCAGCCATCGACCACGGCTTTCGCGGTTTCCTCCGGTCGTTCCCAGTAGCCCATCATTACCACGTCGCCGCGCACGACGATCTCGCCGACCACGCCGGGGGCGACCGGCTTGTCGTCGGCGTCGACGATGCGCACTTCGCAGCCCACCGCGGCCCGGCCCGCGCCGCGGTGGCGGCCCTTGGCGCGGCCGTCGCCGATATGTTCGTTCCAGTGCAGCAGCGTCGCGATCGGCGATAGTTCGGTCATGCCGTAAGCCTGCGTCAGGCGCGCGTTCGGCAGCGCGGCGGTGGTCCGGTCCAGCAACGCCTCGCTGATGGGCGAGGCGCCGTAGGTGATGTCGCGCAGCGACGACATGTCATAGGATGGCAGGGCCGGGTGATCGACCAGCATCTGGATCATGGTCGGAACCAGCAGCGCGTCGGTGACGCGCTCGGTCTGGATCGCGGCCATCACGCCCTCGGGCGTGAAGCTCTGAATGATGACGTTGGAGCCGCCGCTGAGCATCAGCGAATACATCGCCCCGCCGTTGGCGAGATGAAACATCGGCGCGGCGTGAAGGTAGATCGACGACGGCGGAAACATGCCTTCGCTGAGCGCGTTGAAGGCGTTGGTCATCAGATTCTGATGGCTGAGCATCACGCCCTTGGAGCGGCCGGTGGTGCCGCCGGTGTAGAAGATGCCGGACAGGTCGCTGCCGGCGCGCATCGCATCCGGGACGGGGGCGCTGGTTGCGATCAGCGCCTCGTAGCCCTGCATCCCGGCGGGCGGGTCGCCATCGTCGGCGAACACCAGCGTCAGACCGGGGAGGGCTTTGGCGAGCGCGTCGGCGGTGGCGGCGAAGGCGGCATCGACCACCAGCACTTTGGCGCGACAATCGCGCAGCGCATCCTCGTTTTCGAGCGGGCTCCAGCGGATATTGAGCGGCACGATCACCGCGCCCGCCCAGGCCGTGGCCAGATAGAGTTCGAGATAGCGGTCGGAGTTCAGCATCAGCACGGCGATGCGCTCGCCTGCGTCCACGCCGAGCGTTCGAAGCGCGGAGGCGAACCGCGCCACCCGGTCGCCGATGTCGCCCCAGTTCCGCCGCCGGTCCTTGAAAACCGTGGCGAGCCCGTGCGGATTGATCTGCAAGGCGCGGCGCAGGCCGTGCGTGACGTTCATGGCGTTCTCCCGATGGATGACGCGATCAGATATCGCGGATGGCCCTGGCGGCCTTCGGTTTGGACGGCTTCGTTTTGGATTTGGTGTTCGCGGATGGCTTGGCGGACGATTTGGCGATATCGGCGGTCAGCCGGATCGCGAAATCGTCCGCGATCTGGTCGGGCGACAGTTCGCCGCCCGGCTTGTACCAATGCCCGATCCAGTTCAGCGCGCCGAGAATGGCGAACGCCGTCAGCTTGACGTCGCACGGTCTGATCGACTTGTCCGCGATGCCTTGCGTGATGGCGTCGCGGAACGCGCGATCGATGCGGCGTTTGCCGGCGAACGTGGCCTTCTGGTTGGCCTCGGACAAGTCGGCGACGTTGAAGCGCACCAGGCTGGCGCCGAAGTCGCTCGCCATCGTGGCGGCATAGGTGCGCACCAGCCGCCGCAGCGTGGCCAGCCCGTTTTCGCCGGCGGCCTCGATCCCGGCGATCTGGTCCTCGACGCGCTCCTGACCGATGCTCCAGCACTCGAACAGGATGTCTTCCTTGCTGCGGAAGTAGTTGTAGAGCGCCGGCTTGGTGATGTTGAGCCGGTCGGCGACCTCGTTGAGGGTGGCGCGGTGATAGCCCCGTTCCAGGAACAGTTGCACGGCGGCGCGCAGCACCGCCTCACGCTTTTCGTCGCGGGCGCGGCGGCGGCTTTCGAAGGGCAGCCAGGGTGAGTGTTCGGAGGCCGGCGTTCGCGTGTCCATGTCACTTTCCTCGCCGGGCGTTGACTCCCGGGCGCGTTACGTATATTACCCGCCGGTAATAAAAAGTCCATACGGTCACTTAAGGAGATTGCCATGACGTCGCAAGTCCATGTCGCCGGGGTCGGCATGATCCCCTTCACCAAGCCGGGCGCCAACGAGCCGTATCACGTGATGGGCAGCGAGGCGCTGCGCCGGGCGCTGAATGACGCCGGCATCGATTATGCCGCCGTGCAGCAGGCCTATGTCGGTTACGTCTATGGCGACTCGACCTGCGGCCAGCGCGCGCTCTATCCGGTGGGGATGACCGGGATTCCCGTCGTCAACGTCAACAACAATTGCTCGACCGGCTCGACGGCGCTGTTCCTGGCGCGGCAGGCGATTGCTTCCGGCGCGGCGGATTGCGTGCTGGCGCTGGGCTTCGAGCAGATGAAGCCGGGCGCGCTGGGTTCGGTCTATACCGACCGGCCGAGCGCGTTCGAGGATTTCGACGCCGCCGCCGACAGGCTGATCGACGCGCCCGGCATTCCGCTGGCGTTGCGCTATTTCGGCGGCGCCGGACTCAGCCACATGAAGAAATACGGCACGCCGATGGAAGCGTTCGCCAAGATCCGCGCCAAGGCCAGCCGCCACGCCAAGAACAATCCGCTGGCGCTGTTCCGCAAGGAGGTCACCGCCGACGACGTCATGAACGATCAGGTGATCTGGCCCGGCGTGATGACGCGGCTGATGGCGTGTCCGCCGACCTGCGGCGCGGCGGCCGCGATCCTGGTGTCCGAGAAGTTCGCCAAGCAACACGGCCTGCGCGCCGACGTTCGCATCCGCGCCCAGGCCATGACCACCGACACGCCCTCGACCTTCGCCGCCGGCGACATGATGCAGGTGGTCGGTTCCGACATGGCGAAGGCGGCCGCGAGGCAGGTCTATGAGGCGGCCGGCGTCGGGCCGGAGGATCTCGACGTGGTCGAGTTGCATGATTGTTTCGCCCACAATGAACTCATCACCTACGAGGCGCTGGGCCTATGTCCCGAGGGGGGAGCCGCGCGCTTCATCGACGACGGCGATAACACCTATGGCGGCAAGGTGGTCACCAATCCGTCCGGCGGCCTGCTGTCCAAGGGTCACCCGCTCGGCGCGACCGGGCTCGCCCAGTGCTATGAGTTGACGCGCCAGTTGCGCGGTACGGCGGAAGCCACCCAGGTCGATGGCGCGCGTCTGGCGCTCCAGCACAATCTCGGCCTCGGCGGCGCCTGCGTGGTCTCACTTTACGAGCGCGTGTGAGAGCAGGCGGATGGTCGATCGATCCGCCATCGGGCGCAACTTCACGCCGGTCACCGCCCATGTCGAGCCGGGCCGGCTGCGTTACTTCTGCGATACGATCGGGGAGAACAACCCGATCTATCGCGATGCGCAAGCCGCGCGGGCCGAGGGGTATGCGGCGATTCCGGTGCCGCCGACCTATCTGTTCTGTCTGGAAATGATGGATGCGGAGAACCCGTTCGAATTCCTCACGGAGCTTGATATCGATCTGGCGCGGGTTCTGCACGGCGAGCAGGGTTTTACCTATCATGTGCCCGCGGTGGTCGGCGATACGCTGACGTTCCGCTCCCGCGTCACCGACGTCACCGAGAAGAAGGGCGGCGCGATGACGCTGATCGCCGTCGTCACCGACGTGACGCGGCAGGACGGCGTTCATCTCGCCGGCATGACGCGGACCGTCGTGGTGCGTAATCCGAAGGCGGCATCGACATGACACAAACGGCAAGCCGCTCGGTCGGCGATCGCGTGGTGCACAAGACCTTTCCGCCGATCACGCGCCATACTCTCGCGCTCTATTGCGGGGCCTCGGGCGATCACAATCCGATCCATGTCGACCTCGATTTCGCGAAAAAGGCCGGCTTTCCGGACGTCTTCAGTCACGGCATGCTGGTGATGGCCTATCTCGGGCAGGCGCTGACCGACGCGGTTCGCCCGAAGGATATTCGGACCTTCTCGACGCGGTTCGCGGCCATCACCCAACTCGGTGCGCGCCTGACCTGCGAGGGCCACGTCACGGAGTTGATCGAATACGACAGCGAGCCCTGCATGAAGATCGCGCTGGTCGCCAAGGACGAAGCCGGCGAGGCCAAGCTGCTCGGCGAGGCCATCGTCGCGCGTTGATTTTATCGCAATCATTCGGGACATCTCATGGGAAAACTTGACGGAAAAGTCGCGCTGGTGACCGGCTCGGGCCGCGGCATCGGCCGGGCCATCGCCTTGAAGCTGGCAAGCGAAGGCGCAAGTCTCGTCGTCAACGACCTCGACGCCGCCCCCGGCGACGCGGTGGCCAACGAGATCAAGGCCGCCGGCGGCCGCGCGGTCGCCGTCAACGGCAGCGTGTCCGAGGCCGGCTTCGCCGACCGTTTCGTCGGCGCGGCGCTGGAATCGTTTGGCGGCCTCGACATTCTGGTCAACAACGCCGGCTACACCTGGGACGCGACCATCCAGAAGATGACCGACGAGCAGTTCCAGGCCATGCTCGACGTGCATCTGGTGGCGCCGTTCCGCATCCTGCGCGCGGCGGCGGAGCCGATCCGGGTGATGGCGAAGAAGGAGGCCGAGGCCGGCCGCGAGGTGTTCCGCAAGGTGGTGAACATCTCCTCGATCGCGGGGCTCTACGGCAATGCGGGCCAGGCCAGCTATTCCTCGGCGAAGGCGTCGCTGGTCGGTCTCACCCGCACGCTGTGCAAGGAGTGGGGGCGTTACAAGGTCAACGTCAATTGCATCGCCTTCGGCCTCATCAACACCCGGCTGACCCAGCCGATCGAGGCGCAGCAGAAGACCATCGACGTCGCCGGCCGCGACATCAAGGTCGGCGTGCAGCCGCAGATGCTCGACGCCATGGCGCGGATGATCCCGCTCGGTCGCGGCGGCACGCCGGAGGAGGCGGCCGACGCGGTGTACCTGTTCTGTAGTCCGGAATCCAACTACATCAGCGGACAGGTTCTGGTCTGCGGCGGTGGCCTGATTATTTAGGGCATGATCGGTTTGAGTTGAAGCGCACCGCCATCGTGGGTCTCACCGAAGACTCATTTTATGCAGGGATTTGCACCACGAAAATCGTCCCCGCGCTAGGCGGGGACCCAGACTTCGCAGCGAGTCGACTCCATCAACAAAGGCGCGGTCATTTTCATAATAACCGGGGCCAGGGGTTATGGGTGCTTGGCTGCGCGAGGACGCAACCGGGGTTATCCGATCAACCTCCGGAAATCGCGCTCGGGAGCATGATCCCGAAAAGCATGTCCGCGGACTTGATCCGAGAGTGACACCGGTTTGCGCTTCGCGGACGCTCGGGTCGGAAAAGATCATGCGCAAACAAAGCGGGATCATGAAGCTCCTGGTCGCCCGCTCACTCTAGGAGCGGGCCGGCGCGCCATGAACCGCGCCGGTCACGAACCGCAGCAGGTCACGGGCGCGGCCGGCGCAGCGAGCCGGAATCGGCCGTCTCCAGGCAACCGGGGCCGAACGCCGGGCATTGCGCCGGGGTGCGGATCATCCGGCACGGCGCGGCCTCGGTGTCGTCACCCTCGACGAAGGTGCTGAGGCGGGCCACGTCGTCGATGCGGACGAACTCGCGCTCGACGAAAACGCCGGCGTCGCGCAGCTGCCGCAGCGCCCGCGAAAAACTTTCAGGCTTCATGCCGAGGCGGTTGGCGATCAGCAGTTTCTCGTAAGGCAGTTCGATCCGCGCCGGGCCACGGCTCGCGGCGGTGAGCGACAGCAGGAAATTGGCGATGCGCTTGGGCGCCGATTGCGCCTTCAACTGCTCGACCTGTTCCACCAGCCGTCGCAGATGCAGCGACGACGCCGCCAGCATGTCGAATGAAATCTGCGGATCGCGCAGGATGGCGTTGCGCAGAAGTTGGCCGTCGATATGCAAGAGTCGCACCGACGTCACCGCCTCGGCCGTGGCGGGGTAGCGGCCGCCCCGGAACATCATCGCCTCGGCGAAACTTTCACCGGCGGTGAACAGCGAGACCACCACTTCGTGGCCGTCCGTCGTCTGGCGATAGAGCTTGACCCAGCCGTCGAGCACGAGAAAGCAGAAATCGGCCGGATCGCCCTGCTGGAACAACAGTTCGCCCCTTGCGTGGTTGCGGACGGTGCGATGGCTGAGCGCGTCGCCCATCGAGCGGAAGATGGGCACGCGGTTGACGATCGACCGGTCGGCGGGGGTCATGGACGGGCTCCCGGCAGGCAATGGCAATGAGCCAGCCAAGCACGGCCGCGCCGCGCGGATATTGCGCCATGTCAAAGAAGACGATTCCGCGATCTCCCTCCGGTTCCTCCGTCAACGCCAGATGAAGCCGCCGTGCTCAGGCCGGAAATCGAGCGCCAGGCTCTGCCCCGGCTTGACCGTCACGGTCTCGACGCGCTCGTGGTCGAAGCCGGTCGCGCGCGGCGTATCGCGCAGGCGCGCCGCCACGGTGCGCTCGCCGGCCGGCACCACGAAGCGGCGATAGATCTGCGAAGGTCCATCCTTGGCGAAGCCGGACGGCGGCAGTTCCTCGCTGAACACCACGACGTCGTCGATCGCAAGCTCGGCGAAAATGCCGCGCCGGCCGCGCGGGCAATCGAGCGGCCGGCGCATGTTGGGCGGCAGCTTCGCCAGCTCCGCCGGGGTGCGGCGGCGGCACTCGCGGCTGGCGCTGTGGCTGAAGCTGAACTTGATGACGCCGGTGCCGGCGGGAATTTGCCGGTAGGCCGGCGCGTTGGAAAAGGCGGCGGCGAGCGCCATCACCGCCGCCAGCACGGCGAACAACCCGACCAGCCGTGGCATGGAAACCGGCAGCTTCATGACGCCGCCTCCCTGACGTTCGTCGGGGTCTCGGCGGCCGGCTCGGGCGACGGAGCCTCGGCGAGGGTGGCGAGCCGCGCCCGGAACGCGTCGATCTCGCGGTCGAGCCGCGCGCCCTCGGTCGGCGAGGCCCACACCTGAAGGATGCGCTCGCGTGGCACCCGCGTCCGCAGGTAGGGGTCGCGCTCGCCGGCGATGCGCTGCTGCATCCATTCGACGCCGAGCCGGTTGTAGCAGGCGCTCTCGGAGCAGCCGGCGATGACGACGCCGTCGACGAAGCCGCGGCTCAGCGCGTAATCGATCAGCGACGGCGGCGCGGCGGAAACGCACGGCAGCGACAGGATGCCTTCGCGCGCGCCGGCCGCGCCGTGCCAGCAGCCGATCACCAGCAGGCGCGGCGACGACGCGGCCTGCGCGGCCAGTTCATGCAGCCGCTCGCGCATCGAGGCGAAGGTGACATCCGGCAGGTCGATGCCGGTATCGAGCGGGCCGATGCTGCGGAACGGCGTCGAGGACGGGCACGAGCCGGTGCAGATGCCGCAGCTCACGCATTTGTCGGGATTGACCGTGACCTCGACCTGATAGGGCAGGTTGTCGCTGCGCGGCACCAGTTGCAGGGCCTCGTAGGGGCAATCCTCGACGCAGCGGCCGCAGCCGTTGCAGTGGTCGAGGTCGACGGTCGCCGGCTGCATCCGCCGCAGCGGCGGCAGCCACGGCATCGCCGCCAGCATCACCGTCGCCGCCGCGAGCAATCCCCACAGCGCGCCGGGCGCGGCGTCGGCCAGCGGATAGAGCGGCAGAAAGAACCAGTCGAGCCCGATCGGACTCGGCACCCGCGCGAGATCGGCGGCGCCCTGGCTCATGGCCGGCTTGACGATCGCCACCGCCAGCAGCGCCAGCATGGTCAGCGCCGCGAGCACGCGCGGCGGGTTCACCCTGGGCCGGGTGATGCGCTGGATATGGATCCACAGCGCGAACAGCAGCACCAGGGGGATCGCGATGTGCAGGAACACCAGCAGCGTGAAGAAGCGGTTCGACAGGCTCGACGGCGCGAGGAAGTTGCGGGCGATCGGCTCGCCGAAGATCGGCAGCCAGTCGAGCAGTTCGGTCGAGGTGGTGGCGATATATTGCGCCAACTGGTCCCACACCAGCCAGTAGCCGGTAATGCCCGACATGTAGAGGAACCAGATCACCGGGATACCGGTGATCCACGAGAACCAGCGCGCCCCGCGATAGCGGTCGCGCGAAAACTCCCGCAACAGGTGCAGCGCCATCACCACCACCATCATGTCGGAGGCGTAGCGGTGGAAGCTGCGCATCACGCCGGCGTGCCAGCGGTGCCCGGTGGTGCTGTACCACTCGACCGAGGTATAGGCGTTCTCGACGCCGGTGTCGAACACGATGAACAAATAGATGCCGCTGACCGCGACGATCCAGAACAGGAAGAAGCCGAGCGCGCCGAGTTGCGCCAGCGGATTGAGCGCGGGTCCGGCGAGGCGGTTGAGGCCGCGCTCGGCGAGATCGAAGCCGCGCGCGAGGCCGCGGCGGAGCAGGCCGATCATGTCCGCCGTCCGATCAACTGCCGCGGCGGCGGTGCGCGGCGCGACGCCGCCAGCCGGTTGTTGCGCCGCCAGGCGCGGACGAAGATGATGCCGGAAATTGCGAGCGACAGCGCGCCGATGCCGATGCCGAGCGCGATGGCGTAGCTGGTGCGGTAACGGCCCTGGCCGGGATCGTAGACGGTGCAGAGGAAGCTCAGGCGGTCGAGCAGCGCCGGGACGGTCAGCGCGCGGGTGGTGATGCCGAACACCGTCTCCTTCAGGGGTTCGATGAACACCGGCAGCGGGAAGTCGTCGCCGTAGACCTGACGGTGGATCCGGCCCTCGGCATCGACGATGGTGGTCAGGGCGACGTGATCGAAGCCGCCGGCGGCCGCCTGATAGGTGAAGCCGAGTTCGTGCATCAGCGCCGCCAGCGTCGCCTCGTCGCCGGAGGCGACGTCCCAGCCGCTGGCGGGAATGCCCTGCCGGCCGGCGAACGCCGCCATGCGCTGCGGACTGTCGTGGCGGGCGTCGAAACCGATGGTGAGCACCGCGAAACGGTCGGCGCCGAGACTCTTGCGCGCCTGCGCCACCGCGTCGATCAAGTGTTGCGTCGTTACCGGGCAGGTGGTGCTGCAACTTGAGTAGACCAGGCTGATGACCAGCGGGCGGCCGCGATAATCGGCCAGCGCGATCGGACGGCCCTGCGGATCGCGCAGCGTATGGTCGCCGAGCCGGGTGCCGATCGCCGCCTCGCTTCGCTCCAGCACGGCGCGCGGATCGAGCGGACCGGCGGCCGGCGTCGCCGCCGCCTTGGTCACCACCGCCGCGTCCAGCACCACCGCCAGCGTCAGCAAGGTGAGGTGAATCAGCGACGCGCCGAAGGTCGCCATCGCGGTCTTGCGGCAAGGCTGGCGGTACAGCCGCCAGCTTCGCCACACGAACACCGCGCCGCCAAGGCCGGCGCCGATGCCGTAGATCAGCCCCATGCCGAACCATAGCGGCAGCAGCGACAGCGCCGTCAGCGCCACGGTGTGGGCGAGGATCGCCGTGGTCCACACCCGCTCGGGCGCAACCACCGGCAGCATCGGGAAGCCGGCATTGGCGTAGTCGTCGCGGCGCGCGGCGGCGAGCGCCCAGAAATGCGGCGGCGTCCACAGGAACAGCACCAGCGCCAGCAGCACCGGCACCGTCTGCGGCATCGGATCGACCGCGGCCGCGCCGGCCAGCACGGCGAAGCTGCCGGACAGCCCGCCGACCACGATGTTGACCGGCGTGCGGCGCTTGAGCCAGACCGTATAGACCACGCCGTAGGTGAAACCGCCGAGCAGCACGTAGACGGCGCTCACCGCGCCGCCCACGGCATAGGCCAGCGCCAGCGACAACACCGCGAGCGCGGCGAAGGCGGCGAGCCATCCCGCGCCCGGCCGCAACATGCCGCTGGCGAACGGCCGCGCCGCGGTGCGGTGCATGTGGCGGTCGAGATCGCGTTCGTAGTAGTGGTTGAACGCGCCGGCCGCGCCCGAGGCGCCGAGCACCGCGAGCGCCAGCGCCAGCACCTCCCACGCCTCCCGCGCCGCCCCCTGCGCCGCCGCCGCGCCCGCCACCGCGCTGGCGGCGATCGCGATGCCGATGCGCAGTTTCAGCAGCGAGACGGCGGTGGCCAGCACGGCGCGCGCCTTCGGCCTGTCGCGGCCATGCGCCCTTGTCTCGAACTGACTCATGGCATGGCCTCCATCTTCTGATTACCCCGCCCCCGTGGGGGAGAGGACGTGCGCGCGGGATCAAGTGGCGGGTTCAGCATCGCCGGCTCGTGCTCAGCGGAACAGCCACAGGTCGGAGAGATACTTCCAGTTGACGAAGTAATAGAGCACGAAGGACAGGAAGAAGATCGTCACCAGAACGATGGTGCCGGGCAGCTTGATGTGGCCCTCGCTGCCGTATTTCGACACCACGTTGGCCGACGAATGCAGCGGGAACGTCATCTTGTGGCCCGCCACGATCTTCTTGCCGAACAGCGCGGTGCCGACCACGATCAGCACGTAGAGGATGCCGCCGAGCGCCGCGAGAATGGCGCTGATGCCGTTCATTCCCATCATCAGGAACGCGCCGGGCGAGTGCTGGAAGCCGATCACCGCATCGGTGAAGTTGATGTCCCAGTGCCGCCGCGCCACGCCGAGCGTACCGGCGCCCATCATGAACATCGAGATGCCGGCGGCGCCGAGGCCGAACAGATACGGCTGAATCCGCGCCAGCCGCGGCCAGATGATGTCGCGCTGGAAGATCAGCGGCAGCACCAGATAGGTGCCGGCCATGAAGGCCAGCGTGGTGCCGGCGACCACCGTGCCATGGAAGTGGCCGGGGACATAGATGGTGTTGTGCATCAGCACGTTGAGCTGCTCGGTGCCGAGCACCACGCCGGAGATGCCGCCGATGAAGCCGAACATCACCAGCGACAGGAACATGCCGGCGAACGCCGGATTGCCCCATGGCGCCTTGCGCAGCCACTCGAACACGCCGCGGTTGAAGCCGTTGCGGCGCTGCGCCGCCTCGATCGAGCCCGGCACGGTGAGGCCGTGGATCATCGAGCCCAGCACCGCCAGATACATCATGTAGCTGGTGTTGACGATCTTCCACTCGGAGCTGATTCCCGGCTCGGCCAGCAGATGGTGCGCCGAGGCCAGTTGCAGGAACAGGATGTAGAGGAAGAACGCGCCGCGGCTGACCTTTTCCGACAGTGGTTTGGCGCCGAGCAGAAGCGCGGCGATCATGTACCACACCGAGACGTGGGCGGAGACGTTGATCTGCTGCGAGGAGTGGCCCATGGCCCACCACACCAGCTTGTACATCAACGGGTCGATGTCGCGGATCAGCCCCATCGACCACAGCATGGTCGGAATCAGGATGATCGCGCCCGACACCAGCGTGAACACGGCGATGATCGCCGCCGTCAGCGCGCCGAAGGTGACCAGCGGGATCGAGCCCTCATAGGTGCGTTCGGCCCGCGCGATCATCAGCGTCGCGAAGAACAGCCCGCAGCCGATCAGCGCGCCGACCGCGAACAGGATGATGCCGAGATAGAAGTGCGGCCGCGCCATCATCGGCGGATAGGAGGTGAACATCACCGTCGATTCGCCTTGCAGCACCGCGACGTTGGTGATGACGGCGCCGGCCACCATCAGGATAAAGCCGAGCCAGCCGAGTTTCGGTGCGGCGAGGCGCGAATTGAGCAGCACGGCGGAGGCGAAATAGAGCACCGCGATTTCGAAGAAGATGATCCAGTACAACAGCACGTTGGCGCCGTGCGCGGTGAGGATCAGATAGAACCACTCGGCGGGCAGGAGATGCACCGCCGGCCAGCGCGTCAGCGCCACCATCAGTCCCATCAGTCCGCCGATGGCGAGAAACACCACCGCGGCGACCGCGTTGGCGATAATCAGCCGCTGCGCGGCGATATCGACCTTGAGGCCGGTGAACTGGCAGGTGCGGAAATTCGCGGTCCGGCCGCGCGTCGCCGCCACAACGCCTTCGAAGGTGGTCATGTTACTTGGCCTCCGCCTTGCTATCGACGACGATGATCTTGCCGGTCATGGTGTGATGGCCGATGCCGCAGAATTCGTTGCAGATGATGCCGAACTCGCCGGCCTCGGTCGGCGTCAGGGTGATGATGTGCTCGTAGCCGGGATGAACCTGGATGTTGATGTTGGTGGGTTGCAGCGAGAAGCCGTGCTGCCAGTCGACCGACGACAGGTGCAGACGGTAGCTCTGGCCCTTCTCTAGTTGCAGCACCGGCCACCACTGCCACAGCCGCCCGAGCAGGTAGACGTCGACGCCGGCCGGCGGGCGCACGATCGGCGTGCCGGATTCGTCACCGACCGTGTATTTCTCGGCGAACGCGTCGACCTTTTCCTGGTAGGCGCTCGGCACCACGCGATAGGCTTCGCTGGACAGGTTTTGACCGCCGATGAAGTGCCAGGCGATCATGAAGAAGAACATGAACAGGCCCCACAGCAGCGCCACGGCGATCCAGATCAGTTCGAGGCGCTCGACCGGTTCGTTCCACCAGACGCGGCGTTCGGGAGAGGAGATGGCCATCGGATCGCGCTCCTATTTGCCGACCGGGACGTTGGCGATCTCCATCACGCCCCAGACAAGGTAGAGGATGGTGGGAATGGTGACGCCGATGAACAGAAGCAGAAACGGATCGTCGAGCACCCGCTGCATGAACGGCATCGGTTCTTCGGCGGAAGGCGGCTCGGACGGTTTGACGGTGTGGGACATGGCGCAACCCTTTCAGTCTTGCGGGGGCAGCCTGCTCCCGTTCGCGCGGCATGGCCTTGACTTTGGGTAAGTGAAGGGGCGGCATGCCGGCCTATGTTGGCCGCATGTCGCGGATCGCCTGTCCTCTCGCCATGCGCCACGTTCTGGCCGGCGTGATCGTCCTGCTCGGATGCTCCCTGCTGCTTGCGGACACGCGGCGCGCGGCGGTGAAGCCGCGTGGGGCGGTCACCGTCGTCTATGTCGGGGCCGAGGATTGCGCGCCATGCCGCGCCTGGCGCAGGGATGAGCGGCCGGCCTTTTTAAGCAGCGGCGTCTTTCCCAGCATCACCTACAGGGAGGTGATCGTGTCGCGTCTCACCGATCTGCTGGCGCAGGCGCAATGGCCGGCGGATCTGGAATTCCTGCGCCAACAGGTGCGGTCGCGACCCGGCGCGCCGCAATGGTTCGTCGTTGAGGATGGCCGCGTGACCACGTGGGAAGCCGGCCTGTCGGCCTGGCGGCGCGTGGTCTGGCCGACGATCCGGCTGCAAGCCGCGGCCGGACCGGCGGGATGAGTCGGGATTGATCTCCGGCCGCCCGCGACGGGGGGCGATTCCGCGTGGTTTCGGCACCGATCCGCGCGCCGGAGCCGCGCCGGCGAATCGTGGCCGTGGATTTTCGAATGAAATCAGCAATCTTTGGTAGCGGGAGAGGGACTCGAACCCCCGACCCCAGGATTATGATTCCCGTGCTCTAACCAGCTGAGCTACCCCGCCAAAGCGCTCGCCCGGCGCAGTCCCAAGGCGAGTGCGGCGCATATAAGAAGCCGTCCGCGTGCCTGTCAAGCAATCAAGCCGCCAGCTGGGCCGTCCGCGCGGAACAGTGCGGGGCACGGCGCGCGATGAGCGGCGCGGGTGGGGCGCGACAATCCGCGACCGGTTCGGCGAATAGCGACGATGAGGCAATCGAAGCCGCGCCTGCCGACTTGTCGCGGCGGTCGCGGTTGAGTATTCCTACCAATCGTTAGGGAGATATAGCGCCATGCCGCTCGCCGGACGGACATACCGGGATGTCTGCGAGACCTTTTCCTGGACGATCCCGGAGCGGTTCAACATCGCCGAGGCGATCTGCGACCGGCATGTCGGCGCGGGGCGCACGGCCTTGATCCATGAAAGCGCGAACGGCGCGGTCGCCACCTTGACCTTCGAGGCGCTTCAGGATCGCTCGCGGCGGCTGGCCAACGCGCTGACGGCGCACGGCCTCGCGCGCGGCGACCGCATCGGGATTCTGTTGCCGCAGTGTCCGGAAGCCTTGATCGCGCATCTCGCCGCCTACCGGATCGGCGCGATCGCGCTGCCGCTGTTCACGCTGTTCGGGCCGGACGCGCTGGCCTACCGGCTCGATGACAGCGGCGCCAAGGTCGTGGTGTCGGATACCGAGGGCATCGAGAAGCTGATCCGGCTGCGCGATCGATTGACCACGAATCCGCTGCTGATCGCCATCGAGGATCGCGTCGATGGCTCGGTCCTCGAATGGGCGTCGCTGATCGAATCCGCGTCGCCCGATCACACCGCCGTCGCCACCGCCGCGGAAGACCCGGCCATCATCGTCTATACCTCCGGCACCACGGGCAATCCGAAGGGCGTGCTCTATGCCCATCGCACCTTGCTGGGGCATCTGCCGGGCGTGGAATTTCCGCACGACTTCTTCCCGCAACCCGGCGACCGCATGTGGACGCCGGCCGACTGGGCGTGGGCGGGCGGGCTGATGGATGTGCTGCTGCCCTCGTTGTTCCATGGCATCCCGGTGCTCGCCAAGCGGCTGAAGAAATTCGACCCCGAGGATGCCTTCGCGCTGATCGCGCGGCACGGCGTGCGCAATGCGTTCATGCCGCCGACGGCGCTGAAGATGATGCGCCAGGTGGCGCGGCCGCGAGAGCGCTTCGGCTACGCGGTGCGCTCCATCGCCAGCGGCGGCGAGCGGCTGGGCGAGGAGATGCTCGGCTGGGGACGCGAGGTGTTCGGCGTCACCATGAACGAATTCTACGGTCAGACCGAGGCCAATCTCACGATCGGCAATTGCGCCGCGATCATGCCGCTGAAAGCGGGATCGATGGGACGGGCGATGCCCGGCCACACCGTGGAGGTGGTGGACGAGGACGGCCGCCCGGTGACGCCCGGCGCAACCGGCACCATCGCCGTCAAGGCGCCCGATCCGGTGTTTTTCCTGCGCTACTGGAACAAGCCTGACGCCACGCGCGAGAAATTTCGCAATGGCTGGCTGCTCACCGGCGACAGCGGCCATCGCGATGAGGACGGCTATTTCTGGTTCCACGGCCGTGATGACGACATCATCATTTCCGGTGGCTACCGGATCGGCCCGACCGAGATCGAGGAGTGCCTGATGCGGCATCCCGCGGTCGCGCTGGTCGCGGTGGTCGGTGTGCCGGACAGCCTTCGCGGCGAGGTGGTGAAGGCTTTCGTCGTGCCCCGCGCCGGGACGACGGTGGACGCCGCGCTGCGCGAGGATATGCAGCAATTCGTCAAGGCGCAGCTGTCGGCCCACGAATATCCGCGCCAGATCGAGATCCGCGACTCCCTGCCGATGACGGTGACCGGGAAAATCCGCCGTAAGGATCTGCGCGACGAGGCCAAGGATGCAACGTCATGACCCGCGACGCGGGCGATGGCGAGACACGATCACCGGATCGAGGACGGATGTGATGGGACGCCTGTTCGATGAGTTTACGCTCGGTCAGCGTTTCGAGACGCCGTCGCGGACCATTACCGAGGCCGACATCGGCACTTTCGCGGGGCTGACCGGGGACTATAACCCCGTTCACACCGACGAGGTGTTCGCGGCCGCCACCGGCTTCGGCGGCCGTATCGCCCACGGCCCGATGGGGATCGGCATCGCGTTCGGGCTGGCCTCCCGCCTCGACCTGATCGACGGCACCGTGGTGGCGCTGCTCGGCGTGACCTGGGACTTCAAGGCCCCGATGCGGCCGGGCAGCACGATCCGCGCCTTGATCGAGGTGGTTGAAACGCGAAACGTCAGCAATCCGGCGCATGGCCTGCTCGGGCTGGATATCACGCTGGTCGATGAAACCCGCAAGCCGCTCCAGCAAGGTCGCGCGCGCCTCCTGATGCGCAAGACGCCGCACGAGAATGCGAAGTGGGGCGTGATCTGATGGCAGGGGAGACGACGATCAATCCGGCGGCGGCGCGGCGCACGAAAGCGCCCGCCAAGGAGAAAGCGCCGGACCCGAACGGCGGCGCCCGGCAAATCCTCAATGCGGCGGCATGGCTGCTGCGTCATCGCGGCTACGAGGCGACGACGACGCGCGCCATCGCCGAGCGTGTCGGCATCAAGGCCGGCAGCATCTATCATCATTTCCCGTCGAAGGACGCGATCGTCGAGCGCGTCATCAACGAGGGCGTGCTGGTGGTCGGCAAGGCGGTCACGGCGGCGCTGGAGGCGCTGCCGAAAAAGGCGACGCCGCGCGATCGCCTGCAAGCCGCGATCAAGGCCCATCTGCTGTCGTCGCTGGAGCACAGCGATTACACCTCGGCGTCGATCCGGGCTTTCGCGTTCCTGCCGCCGGAAATGCGCAAGACCTGCCGCGTCGAGCGGCGGCGCTACGAGGATATCTGGCAGCAATTGATGCAGGATGCCGCGCGGGCCGGCTATATCCCCGCCGACGTGTCGCCCGACGCGGCGCGCCTGATGCTGCTGGGCGCGGTGAACTGGGCCGGCGAATGGTATCGTCCGGGACGGATCCCGATCGACCGCATCGCGGCCGACTTCGCGCGGATCGCCTTCGGCGCGCGGCGGACGTGATTTCACTTCGTCAATCGGTGCGCTATTCGGCCGCCTGATCGGCGATCCCGGCATCCGGCCAGCGCAGGAGCAATGCGGTCTGCCGCTTCAGCGCATCCGCCTCGGCCGCCGTCTTGACGTGCCCGAAGCCGCGAATGGTCAGCGGCAAGGTTGCGATCTCCACCGCCAGCGCATGGTTTGTCGCGTTAAGGTCCGGCACGATGCGCGTGCGCAGCAACGTTTCGTATTGCGCGATCATGCGGCGCTCGGATTGCCGTTCCAAAGTGTAGCCGAACGGATCGGCCCAGCTTCCGCGCAGGAATTTCAGCTTGGCCAGCAGTTTGAAAACCGGCACCACCCACGGGCCGAACCGCATCTTGCGCGGATGGCCGGTGGCCGGATCGCGGCGCGCCAGCAGCGGCGGGGCCAGATGGAAGGCGAGGGCGCCGCCGTCGAACCGCTCGCGCAACCGCGCCAGGAAGGCGGTTTCGACGTGCAGGCGCGCGACCTCGTACTCGTCCTTGTATGCGAGCAGTTTGTGAAAGCCGCGCGCGACCGTCACGCTAAGCTCCGTCGCGCCGGGACGGATGGCGTTTTCGGCGCGCGCGACCTCGGAAACCAGCGCGCGGAAACGGCGCGCAAGCCGTTCGTTCTGATAGCGGGTCAGTTCGGCGGCACGGATCTCGACGATATCGGCCAGCGTCGTCGCCGGCGGATTCGGGCTCGAACCGGACAGTCGGCCGACGACGTCGTCGGGATCGGACGCCAGCGCCCGCCCCCACGCGAAGGCGCGCTTGTTCATGGCGACGGCCGCGCCGTTCAATTCGATGGCTTGCAGGATGGAGGCTTCCGTCAGCGGCACGCGGCCTTTCTGCCAGGCGACGCCGAGCGCCATCATGTTGGCGCCGACGGCGTCGCCGAGCAACGCCGTCGCCAGCGCCGACAGGTCGGCGAACGATGTCTCGGCGCGCGCTTCGATGCGGCGCTTCATCGCCGCGCCGGGAAACACGAGGTCCGGATTGGCGGTGAAGTCGCCGGTCATCACCACATGATCGTTGACCACCGCGACCGCGTCCGGCGCCAGCAATCCCAGCACCTCGGGGGTCGCCGCCACCGCGAGGTCGCATCCGATCAACGTATCGGCCTCGCCCGGCGCGAGCCGCACCGGGCCGATGTCGGCCGGGCTCGCGGCAATGCGAACGTGGGTGGTGACTTCGCCGCCTTTCTGCGCGAGGCCGATCTGGTCCATCACCGAAACGCCGCGGCCGTCGAGATGCGCCGCCATCCCCAGAATGGCGCCGACGGTGACGATGCCGGTGCCGCCGATGCCGCCCGCGACCAGATTCGCGGGGCGGGACAAATCCAGCGGCGGCGCCGATACCGTGGGCGGCGCGATCGTGTCGGATTGCGGCTTCCGCGCGACGCCGCCCTCGATGGTCACGAAGCTCGGGCAAAAGCCCTCGACGCAGGTGGCGTCCTGATTGCAAGTGGTCTGATCGATCTGCCGCTTGCGGCCGAACTCGGTTTCGAGCGGTATCACGGAGACGCAGTTCGATTTCCTGCCGCAATCGCCGCAGCCCTCGCAGACGGCTTCATTGATGACGATACGCTTGCCGGCATCGGGCATCTGGCCGCGTTTGCGGCGGCGGCGCTTCTCGGCCGCGCAGACCTGATCGTAAATCAGCACCGAGACCCCGGAGGTCTCGCGCAGCGCGCGCTGCACCGCTTCGAGACGGTCGCGCGGCGCGACGGTGACGCCGGGCGGCAGCGTTCCGCCGCGATGGCGCTCCGGCTGCTCGGCGACGATGCGGATATCGCGCACGCCCTCGGCCGCGAGTTGCCGCGCGATCTGCGCGACGGTGAAGCCGCCCTCGGCGGCCTGGCCGCCGGTCATCGCCACGGCGTCGTTATAGAGCAGCTTATAGGTGATGGTGACGCCGGCGGCGATCGCGGCCCGGATCGCCAGCAGGCCGGAATGGGCATAGGTGCCGTCGCCCAGATTGACGAAAACGTGCCGGGTGCTGGTGAACGGCGCTTGCCCGATCCAGCTCGAACCTTCCGCGCCCATCTGGGTGAAGGTCGTGGTGTCGCGATCCATCCATTGCGCCATGTAGTGACAGCCGATGCCGGCCAGCGCGCGGCTTCCCTCCGGCACCCGCGTCGAACGATTGTGCGGACAGCCCGAGCAGAAGTAGGGCAGGCGTTTCGCCAGCGCCGGCTCGACGGCTTGTCCGCTTGCGTCGTCGGAAAGAAAGCGCGGCGGCAACCGGTCGCCGAATCCCAGTCCCGCCAGACGTGCGGCGATGACGCGCGCAAGATGATCGGCGGAAAACGCCGCGCGCGGCGACAGCAGCGGTTGGCCGTGCTGGTCGATCTTGCCGACCAGTCGCGGCTTGCGAACGCAATCGCCGGTGAGCAGAACGCGCGCCGCCTGGTCTTCCACCAGCGGCCGCTTCTCCTCGACGATCAAAACCTCCTCCGCATCGGCGCAGTGCTCGCGCACGAAATCGGGATCGAGCGGCCATGGCATGCCGATGGCGCAGAAACCGATGCCCAGCGCCGCGAGCCGCTCGATGTCGAGGCCGAGCATCACCAGCGCCTGCGTTACGTCGAGCCGCGACTTGCCGATGGCGAGGATCGTCAGCCGGCGGCGTTGCGGGCCGGGATCGGCGATCGCGCGGTTGAGGCCGTTGGCGCGGCCGAAGGCGATCGCCGCCGGCAGCCGCAGGTCGAACAGCCGGCGCTCCTGTTCGAGCGGCGTATCCGGCCAGCGGATCGAGACATCGGTCGGCAGACCCGGAGGTTGCACGATCTGCGGCACGACATCGGCGAGTTCGACGGCGGCGGCGGAATCCATGGTGTCCGCCAGCGCCTTCATGCCGACCCAGAGACCGGTCGCGCGCGACATCGCCCAGCCGATCAAGCCGAAGCGCATGACCTCCGCGACATTGGCCGGGTGCAGCACGGGAATCGACGCATCGAGCAAGGCGTAGTCGGATTGCGACGGCAGGCTCGCCGACTTGCAGGCGTGGTCGTCGCCGGCGATCGCCAGCACGCCGCCGAATAGCGCGGTGCCGGCCGCATTGGCGTGCTTGAGCGCGTCGCCGGAACGATCGACGCCGGGACTTTTGGCGTACCAGATCGCGAACACGCCGTCCCGCGTCGCGCCGGGCGACAGGCCGATCTGTTGCGTTCCCCAGACGCTGGTGGCGGCGAGATCCTCGTTCAATCCCGGCTGAAAGACCACGTCATCCTGCGCGAGGTGGTGCTTGGCGGACCACAGCTCGCGGTCATAGGTGCCCAGCGGCGAGCCGCGGTAGCCGGAGATGAAGCCCGCCGTGTTCAGTCCGCTCGCGCGATCCAGGCGTCGCTGCATCAGCGGCAGACGCACCAGCGCCTGCACTCCGGTCAGGTAGATGCGCCCGGTGTCGCGGCTGTATTTGTCATCGAGCGAAACGGCCGCGGCGGCTGGACTGCTCATGCGACCCTCAAAGCCGCTTGGCGACTTCTTCGAGCATGACTTCGGTGGCGCCGCCGCCGATCGACTGGACGCGCGCGTCGCGCGTCATGCGCTCGATGACGCTTTCCCGCATGAAGCCCATGCCGCCGTGGAACTGAAGGCAATCGTACATCACGGCGTTGACCAGTTCGCCGCAATACGCCTTCACCATCGAGACTTCGCGGGTGACGTCGCGGCCCTGGGCGTCGCCCCACGCGGCGGCGTAGACCAGTTGCCGTCCGGCCTCGACCTCTGCCGCGCGCATCGCGATCCGCTGCCGGATGCCCTGCTTGTCCCACAGCGGCGCGCCGAACGCCCGGCGCGTCTTCAGGTAAGCCACCGTCAGGTCGAGCGCGGCCTGGGCCTCTCCCATCGCCATCGCGCCGATCACCGTGCGTTCGTTCTGGAAGTTGCGCATGATGGCGTAGAAGCCCTTGCCTTCCTCGCCGAGCACGGCGTCGTGCGGCAGCAGGCAATCCTCGAACACCAGTTCGGCGGTGTCGGAGGAGCGCCAGCCGTGCTTGTCGAGCGCGCGGCTGACGCGGAAGCCCGGCGTCCCCTTCTCGATGAGGAACATGGTGATCGCCTTGCTGCCGCCGGACAATTCGCCGGTCTTGGCGGCGACGCAATAGAGATCGGCATGAACGCCGTTGGTGATGAACGTCTTGGCGCCGTTCAAGACGAAGCCGGCGTCGGTCCTGCGCGCGGTGGTGCGGATGCCCTTGACGTCGGAGCCCGCGTCAGGCTCGGTGACGCCGACCGCGCAGATCGCCGCGCCCGATACGATCCTCGGCATCCATCGCGCTTTCTGCGCCTCGCTGCCGGCGTTGAACACATGAACCGACGCCATGTCGGTATGGACCAGCGCGGTGATGGCGACGCCGGAGAAGGTCGAGCGCCCCAGTTCCTCGGCGAACACCACGCTGCCCAGCGTGTCCATGTTCGATCCGCCATAGACCTCTGGATAGCGGATGCCGAAAAAGCCCAGCGCGCCCATGCGCCGCAAGACCTCGCGGGGAATGAAGCCCTGCTGCTCCCACGCATCGCCGTGCGGCTTGATTTCTTCCTCGACGAAGCGGCGAACCTGGTCCCGCAGCATCTCGTGCTCGGCCGTGAAATACGGCGATGGCATTGGCGCCGATCCGTTCATTTTGTGCTCGTCCTCCTCGATCCGGACGGATCGGGTTGCCATATCGGCCCCGCCAAACAGCGTCCGGATTTCCCGCTTCCCTATCTAACAGTTGTTAGGTATAAGCCATCGCGGAACCGACCGCAAGCTGGCCGATGACGATCCGCCGGCCGGAGGGAGCATGATGACGGCATTGCGATTTGAGGCGCTGGTCGAGGCGTTGCGCAGCCGGCACGGCGCCGCGCTGCAAGGCGGCGGCGCGGCGCTGGTCGAGCGTCACCGGGCGCGCGGCAAGATTCCGGTGCGCGACCGCGTCGATCTGCTGCTCGATACCGGCAGCCCGTTTCTCGAACTGTCGCCGCTGGCGGCGAACGGGATGTATGGCGGCGAATTGCCGTCGGCGGGAATCGTCACCGGCATCGGCATGGTGCACGACACGCCCTGCATGGTGATCGCCAACGACGCCACCGTGAAGGGCGGCTCGTTCTTCGCCGAGACCGTCCGCAAGCATCTGCGGGCGCAGGAGATCGCCGAGGCGCATCGGCTGCCCTGCATCTATCTGGTCGATTGCGGCGGGGCGTTCCTGCCCGAGCAGGATCGCGTGTTTCCGGACCGCGACCACTTCGGCGGCACGTTCTACAATCAATGCCGGATGTCGGCGGCCGGAATACCGCAGATTTCGGCGGTGTTCGGCGGCTGCACCGCGGGCGGTGCGTATATCCCGGCGCTGTCCGATGAATCGGTGATGGTGCGCGGCACCGGCCGCATCCATCTCGGCGGACCGCCGATCGTCAAGGCGGCCATCAACGAGATCGTCGACGGCGAAACGCTGGGCGGGGCGGACATGCACGCCACCGTCTCCGGCGTCACCGATCATGTCGTCGACAACGAAACCGCGGCGATCGGCAAGCTGCGGGAGATCGTGCTGGGTTTCGGCGCGCTGCGGCGCGCGGCGCAGCCGCCGTTCGCGCCGGCGCCGCCCCTTGGCAATCCGGACGACATCGCCGCGCTGGTGCCGGTCGATCTGAAAAAGCCCTACGATGTCCGCGCCGTGATCGCGCGGATCGTCGATGGCGGCGAATTGCATGAGTTCAAACCGGCCTATGGCGCGTCGCTGGTCACCGGCTTCGCGCGCATCCACGGCTTTCCCGTCGGCATTCTCGCCAACAACGGCGTGCTGTTCTCGGAATCCTCGGTCAAGGGCGCGCATTTCATCGAGTTGTGCGACCAGCGGCATATTCCGCTGCTGTTCCTTCAGAACATCACCGGCTTCATGGTCGGCACCGAAGCCGAGCGCGCCGGCATCGCCAAGCATTCGGCCAAGCTGGTCTACGCGGTGTCCAACGCGCGGGTGCCGAAATACACCGTGCTGATCGGCGGCTCCTATGGCGCGGGCAATTACGGCATGTGCGGGCGCGGCTTCCGGCCGCGCTTTCTGTTCGCCTGGCCCAATTCGCGCATCGCCACCATGAGCCCCGACGTCGCCGCCACCGTCGTCACTGAGTTGCGTCGGCAGAGCCTGAAGGGCGACGGCAATGACGCGGCGATCGCCGAGCTGGACCGGCGCACCCGCGCGCAGTTCGAGGAACAGAGCGATCCGTATTACGCCACGGCGCGGCTCTGGGACGACGGCATCATCGAGCCGGCGCAGACCCGCGACGTGCTCGGCCTCTGTCTTTCGCTCGCCGCCGACGAGCCGCGCGACGGCGCGGCGCGACCGGTCTACCGGATGTAGGGCCAAGCATGTTTCGCACGCTTCTCATCGCCAATCGCGGCGAAATCGCCGTCCGCATCATCCGCACGGCGAAGCGCATGGGGTTGCGCACCGTCGCCGTCCATTCGGACATGGATCGTGACGCCCTGCATGTCGGGCTCGCCGATGTCGCCGTGCCGATCGGCCCGGCGCCCGCGCGCGACAGCTATCTTCGGGCCGACCGCATCGTCGGCGCGGCGCTCGCCGCCGGCGCGGACGCCATTCATCCCGGCTACGGCTTTCTGTCCGAGCGCACCGACCTGCCGCAACTCTGCCGGCAACATGGTCTTGTCTGGGTCGGCCCGCGTGTCGAGGCGATCGCCGCGATGGGGTCCAAGATCGAAGCCAAGCGTCTGGCGGTCGCGGCCGGCGTCCCGGTTGCGCCGGGATACGACGGCGACGACCAGAGCGACGCGCGCCTCGCGACGGAGGCGGAGCGCATCGGCCTGCCGGTGATGGTCAAAGCGTCGGCCGGCGGCGGCGGCAAGGGGATGCGGCCGGTGCATGAGGCGACGGCGCTGCGCGATTCGCTGATCGCGGCGCGCCGCGAGGCGGAGGCGGCGTTCGGCGACGGCCGCCTGCTGATCGAGAAACTCATCATGCGGCCGCGTCATGTCGAGGTGCAGATCCTCGGCGACAAGCACGGTCATCTGGTGCATCTGTTCGAGCGCGATTGCTCGGTTCAACGCAACAATCAGAAGCTGCTGGAGGAAGCGCCGGCGCCGAACCTCTCCGCGCCGGCCCGTCAGGCGCTGCACCGCCACGCCGTCCAGCTCGCGTCCGCCATCGGCTACGACTCGGTCGGCACCATGGAGTTCATGGTCGACGCCGCGACCGAGGAGATCTTTTTTCTCGAAATGAACACCCGGCTTCAGGTCGAGCACACGGTGACGGAGGAAATCACCGGCCTCGACATCGTCGAATGGCAGTTGCGGGCCGCGGCCGGCGAGCCGCTGCCGTTCAAGCAGGACGACATCGCCTGTCGCGGCCACGCGATCCAGGCGCGCCTCACCGCCGAACGCGCCGACCAGGGCTTTCGTCCCGACGCCGGAAAGATCGAGTTGTGGTCGCCGCCAGCCGATGTGCGCATCGACAGCGGCATCGCGACCGGCGCCGAGGTTGGGTTGCACTACGACAGCTTGTTGGCCAAGGTGATCGCATTCGGCAGCGACCGCGACAAAGCGATTGTGCAACTCGCGAGCGCGCTTGAGCAATTGACCGTGCTGGGGCCGGCGACCAATCGCGCGTTCCTGCGCGACGTGCTGCGCAGCGCCGATTTCGCGGGGGGGCGCGCAACGACCCGGCTGATTGGCGAAAACTGGCCGAACGGCTGGACGTTCGATCCGGAAGACATGGCCCTGGCGCGACGCCTGGCCGCGCTTGTCCTCAGGATTGCGCGCGGTTCGTCGGAACAACAGTCACCATGGTCCGGCAAGTCCGGCTTTCGGGTTCTCGCGCCCGGCGGCCGCGCCGGCGTCAGTCATCTCACCGTCAGGAGCGAGGGCGACGCCTGGGCGATGACGGTGGCGGGGGAGGGCGACCGGTTCACGATCTCCAACCCCGATGGCGTTCTCGCCGTCGTGGCCGAGGCCGCTCAAGGCGTGCTGATCGCGCGGATCGGGGAAGTGACGCATCGCTTTCCCTTCGTCGTCGACGGTGATCGGGTCGCGATCCGCGTTCGATCGGTCGAAGCCAGGTTCGAGGTTCGTCTCACGGCTGAGGTCGCGCTGGAGACCGCCGCGACCGCGAACGGCGCCGATCCCGACAGCGTCACCGCGACGATGCCGGGCCTGCTGGCGGACATCATGGTGGCGGAGGGCGATGCGGTGGAGGCCGGACAGACCGTCGCCGTGCTGGAATCGATGAAGCTGTTCACCGATTTGAAGGCGGCGTGCGCCGGCCGTGTCACGCAAGTCGCGGCGGAGAAGGGCAAGACCGTTCGCGCCGGGCAGTTGATCGTCGCGATCGAACCGGCGCCAGCCGCAAAATCCTGAAGGGAGGTCGAAGTGCCGGGTCTATGGTTCGAGGAGTTTTCGGTCGGGCAGACGTTCCACCATCCGATCACCCGCACGGTGACGGAGATGGACAACATGCTGTTCTCCAACATGACGCTGAATCCGCAACCGCTGCACATCGATTTTCATTTCGCGGCAGACACCGAGTTCGGCAAGCCGCTGGTGAATTCGCTGTTCACGCTCGGGTTGATGATCGGCATATCGGTGCATGACACCACCCTGCGCACCACCATCGCCAACCTCGGCATGACCGACGTCAATTTTCCGGCTCCGGTGTTTCACGGCGATTCGATCCGCGTGGTGACCACGGTGGAGGCGGTCCGCCCCAGCGGATCGCGGCCCGACGCCGGGCTGGTGACGTTCAGGCATCGCGCCTTCAACCAGAACGACCGGGAAGTCGCCAATTGTACCCGCGTCGCCTTCATGCGAAAACGGCCGGCGAGCTAACAATGTTCAAATCCAGTGGATGCCCGGCCTCATGCGTTCGTTTCTGTTCGTTCCCGCGGACTCCGAAAACAAGCTCGCCAAGGCGATGGCGGCCGGCGCCGATGCCCTGATCCTCGACCTTGAGGATTCCGTCGTCGCCGACCGTAAGCCGTTGGCGCGGGACGTCGCGCGCGACTTTCTCGACCGGCATGTCGCGGCGGCCGCGCGGCCCGGCCTGATCGTCCGCGTCAACGCCCGCGACAGCGGGCTCACCGAAGCCGATCTCGACGCCGTCATGCCGGCGCGCCCGGACGCCGTCATGCTGCCGAAGGCGGAGGGCGGCCCCGATGTCGAATATCTCGATGCCCAACTGGCGAAGCGCGAGCGGGCGCACGGCATCGCCGCCGGCCATGTCGGTATTTTCGTGGTGGCCACCGAGACCGCGAAAGCGATCTTCCAGCTCGGGAGTTACGCCGGGGCGAGCGCGCGGCTCGGCGGCCTGACCTGGGGAGCGGAGGATTTGGCGGCCGACATCGGCGCTGAATCGAAGCATGACGCCGCCGGCCGCTACATCGAGCCGTTTCGTCTGGTGCGTTCGCTTTGCCTGTTCGGCGCGGTGGCGGCCGGCGTGCAGCCGATCGATTCGGTTTATCCCGCTTTCCGCGACCTTGACGGGTTACGCCGCGAATGCGAGGAGGCGCGGCGCGACGGCTTCACCGGCAAGATGGCGATTCATCCGGCGCAGGTCGGGATCATCAACGACGTGTTTACGCCGAGCCCGGCCGCGATCGCGCAGGCGCGGGCGGTGATCGCGGCTTTCGCGGCCAATCCGGGCGCGGGCGCGGTGAGCCTTGACGGGCGGATGCTCGACATGCCGCATCTCAAATTGGCCCGGCGGCTATTGGCCCGCGCCGACCTGTCCTTGTCTCGAACGGGAAATCATTGATGTCATTTCGCAAGCTCCTGATCGCCAATCGCGGCGAGATCGCCATTCGCATCGCCCGCGCCGCCGGTGAATCCGGCATCGCTTCGGTTGCGATCCATCCCGCCGACGACGCCTTGTCGCTGCATGTGCGCGCCGCCGACGAGGTGCGCGAAATTCCGGGGCGGGGCGCGCGCGCTTATCTCGACATCGATGGCGTGGTGGCGGCGGCGAAGGATGCCGGCTGCGACGCGCTGCATCCGGGCTACGGCTTCCTCAGCGAAAACGCGCGGCTCGCGCGGCGCTGCAAGGAGGAAGGGATCGTCTTTGTCGGGCCGTCGCCGGAGGCGCTGGAGTTGTTCGGTGACAAGGTCGAGGCCAAGATACTGGCGAAGCGCTGCGGCGTGCCGATCATCGACGGCACCGAGGGGCCGACCACGCTGGACGAGGTCAAGGCGTTCTTCGCCTCGCTCGGCCCGAATGCCGCGGTGATGATTAAGGCGCTGGCCGGCGGCGGCGGGCGCGGCATGCGCGTGGTCGAGGACGCGGCGCAGCTCGACGACGCCTATGCGCGCTGCCAGTCGGAAGCCAAGGCGGCGTTCGGCAGCGACGGCGTTTACGTCGAGCGGCTGATCCGCAAGGCGCGCCATATCGAGGTGCAGATCATCGGCGACAGGCACGGGGACATCAGCCATCTGTGGGAGCGCGAATGCACCATCCAGCGCCGCAACCAGAAGCTGATCGAGGTCGCGCCGAGTCCGTCGCTCAGCGAGAGCCTGCGCGCGCGCATCGTCGACGCCGCCAAGCAACTGGCGGCGGCCGCGCGTTACGACAGCCTCGGCACGTTTGAATTCCTGGTGGACGGCGCGACCGATGGCGATGAGCCGGCGTTTGCCTTCATCGAGGCCAATCCGCGCCTTCAGGTCGAGCATACCGTGACCGAGGAGGTGCTCGGCGTCGATCTGGTGCGCGCGCAGATCGCGGTCGCAGGCGGCGCGACGCTGGCCTCGCTCGGGCTGACGCAGGCCGCCGTGCCGGCGCCGCGCGGCTATGCCGTGCAATTGCGCATCAACATGGAGACGATGGACGCAAGCGGCGCCACCACGCCGACCGGTGGCACGCTCACCGTGTTCGATCCGCCGTCGGGGCCGGGCGTGCGCGTCGATACGTTCGGATATTCGGGATACAGGACCAGCGCCGCCTTCGATTCGCTGCTGGCGAAAGTGATCGTGCATGCGCCGGCGGCGCGCTGGCCGGAGGCGGTGGCGAAAGCCGCGCGCGCCTTGCGCGAATTCCGCGTCGAGGGTGTCGGCACCAATGCGCCTTTCATTCAGGCGGTGCTGGCACATCCGGACTTTGTCGCCAACCGCGTCAGCACCAATTTCGTCGATACCCATATCGCCGAACTGGTGCGGGCCGCGGCAGCGCCGGCGCGGCCGCTGTTCTTTGAACAGGCCGCGGGCGTTGCGCAGAGCGGCGCGACAGCCGCCGCCGTCGCCGCGCCGGAGGGATCGGTCGCGGTGGGTGCGCCGCTGCAAGGCACCATCGTCGCCATCGACGTCGCCGAGGGCGATCTGGTGCGGCCCGGTCAGCAGATCGTGGTGATCGAATCGATGAAGATGGAGCATCTCGTCGCCGCCCCCGAGGGCGGCAGGGTGGTCAAGATCGCGGCCGCGAGCGGCGAGACCTTGATGCTGGGCGATGCGATCCTGTTCATCGCGCCGGCCGACGTCGAGGGCGGCGCGGCGGAGGAGGCGGTGGATATCGACCTCGACCACATCCGCCCCGATCTCGCCGAAGTGCTGGCGCGCCATGCCAACACCCGCGACGAGAACCGGCCCGCCTCGGTTGAACGGCGACGCAGGACCAACCAGCGCACCACCCGCGAGAACATCGCGCAACTGGTCGATGAAGGCTCCTTCGTTGAATACGGCTCGCTGGCGGTCGCGGCCCAGCGCCAGCGCCGTACGCTCGACGATCTCATCAAGAACACCCCGGCCGACGGCCTCATCACCGGCGTCGCCACCGTCAACGCCGACAAGTTCGGCGCGCACGAGGCGCGCTGCATGGTGATCGCCTACGACTACACCGTGCTGGCGGGCACGCAAGGGCACATGAACCACAAGAAGATCGACCGCATGCTCGGCCTCGCCGAGCAGTGGCGGATGCCGGTGGTGTTCTATGCCGAGGGCGGCGGCGGGCGGCCCGGCGACACCGACCGCCTCGGCATGACCGGCCTCGACGGCCCGTCCTTCGTGCAGTTCGCGAAGCTCTCCGGCCTGGTGCCGGTGGTCGGCGTGGTGTCCGGCTATTGCTTCGCCGGCAACGCCGCGATGCTCGGCGTCTGCGACGTCATCATCGCCACCAAAAACGCCTCGATCGGGATGGGCGGCCCGGCGATGATCGAGGGCGGCGGCCTCGGCGTCTATGACCCGGCGGAGGTCGGCCCGGTGTCGTTCCAGGCGCCCAACGGCGTGATCGACATTGTGGTCGAGGACGAGGCGGAAGCCACCAGCGTCGCGCAAAAATACCTGTCCTATTTCCAGGGCGCGGTGACCAGTTGGGAAGCGCCGGACCAGCGGCTGTTGCGCCGTGCCGTGCCGGAGAACCGGCTGCGCGTCTACGACATCCGCAGCGTGATCGATCTGGTCGCGGATGAAGGCTCGGTGCTGGAAATCCGCCGCGATTTCGGCGTCGGCATGATTACCGCCTTCATCCGCATCGAGGGCAAGCCGTTCGGCCTGATCGCCAACAATCCGAAACATCTCGGCGGTGCGATCGATGCCGACGCCGGCGACAAGGCGGCGCGCTTCATGCAATTGTGCGACGCTTTCGACATTCCGCTGGTGTCGCTGTGCGACACGCCAGGCTTCATGGTCGGCCCCGAGGCCGAGAAGACCGCGATCGTGCGCCATGTCGCGCGGATGTTCGTCACCGGCGCGAGCCTCACGGTGCCGCTGTTCGGCATCGTGCTGCGCAAGGGCTACGGGCTCGGCGCGCAATCGATGCTCGGCGGCGGCTTCCATGCCTCGTTCTTCACCGTGGCGTGGCCGACCGGCGAGTTCGGCGGCATGGGGCTGGAGGGCTATGTGCGGCTGGGATTCCGCAAGGAGATGGAAGCGATCGCCGATCCCGTCGCGCGCGAAAAATATTATCGCGACAAGGTGGCGCAGCTCTATGCCGACGGCAAAGCGACCTCGATCGCCTCGGTGCTGGAGATCGACGAGGTGATCGACCCGGCGGCGACGCGCGACTGGATCATGGTCGGCCTGCGCTCGGTGCCCGCGCCGGACAAGCGCGCCCATCGCAAGCGTCCGTGCATCGACACCTGGTAGGCCAGAGCATGATTTGCCGGGGTTGAATCGAAAGCCCCAACGTCGTTCCCGCGCAGGCGGAGCCCCATAACCCCTGGCCCCGCCTAATATGAAATGATCTCGCCGTTATCGACGGCCCGATCGACATCGCGGCTACAACCTTGTCGCTGCGATAAACGTGGATTTGTCCCAGCCGACGACATTCATACCGCGTTTAAGGTCATCAAACGCGGTATGAGGCGCGCTCCGAAGAACATCGCGAATCGATCGCCGAATGCTTAAAAAGTGACCTCTCATCCGATTTGCCATCCCTTGAAAATTCGAAATGACTAAGTCGTTACTGCCGCCCAGCGAATGGTTTAGAGATCGAGACGTTCATAACGTGCCAGGGCGGGCCCGGTGTCCCCGTCGTAGATGATCCTTCCTTTATCGAGAATGATTGCCCGATTACATATGTTATTCAGCAAGCGCTCGCTGTGGGACGCGACGACCAGAATGCCGCTACGTTTCACCAGGTCGAGCATTCTTGCCTCAGCCTTGCGAGCGAATGACTGATCGGCAAACTCAATCCACTCATCGACAACCAGAATATCGGGAGCGATCGCCGTCGCTATGGCAAACGACAAGCGCAGTCGCATGCCCGCCGAATAGGTTCTGACAGGCATTTGAAGGAAAGGCCCAAGTTCAGTAAATTCAGAAATCTCGGGAGTCAGTCTTTCGATCATCTGTTTGGACAGACCCAATATGGTGCTCTTGAGAATGATATTCTCCAGCCCGGTCTTCTCCTCGTTAATACCCAAGCCGACATTTAGCAGCGCACCCACCCGACCGATTCGTTTGATCGTCCCACACGTTGGTTGATGAATACCCGCGACTATTTGCAGGAGCGTGGTCTTTCCGGCGCCGTTATGTCCCATGAGAGCGATGCGGCTCCCCTTGCGCAACGAAAACGAGACTTCATCGAGCGCCCGTACGACTGTCGCGCCCCCATCGCCAAGCTGAATCAAGCCGCCAATACCCGCGCGCAGAATGAGGTTCTTGAAACTCGCCGAGTTCACATCGAAAACAGGATAATCGACCGCGACGCGATCCAATTCAACTTTCGGGCCTTCTTTGTCGTCTGATTCCGGCGGCATATCAGGAAATCCAATAAGATAATCGGCTCCTCCACCTCGTAAGCAGAAAAACCGCAAGACTCCAGCCCGCGACCGCGAAAGCTATCCCCGCAAACCACGATCCCGCGGAAAGAGAATGGCCAAGGAGGGGAGAGCGCACAAACTCGACCATGTAATAGAAGATATTGAGCTTGAGAAACCAAGTCTCATGACCGGCCAGAAGCGAGGGAAACCAGACGATGGGGGTTATATAAAAAGCGATCTGCAGGGCGTTCGCAACGATCTGCGGCAGATCCCGGAAGCGACAGCACGCCATTGCTAGGACCAGAACCATCCACGTCAGATTGACAACAAGAAGAAAAGTTGCGGGCACCACCGAAAGCAGAGTGACGCCAACCTCTCCCCTAACGGCCGCCACGATCGCCCCGATAACGATCAGATTGTGCAAAGAAATGTACAAATTATACAAGACGGTCTTGTAGGCAAATAATGAATACGGGAGCGGGGCGCTCTTCAGATACTCCTGATTGTTCGCAAGGCAGAAGCATGATTCTCCCAGGGTCTGTGAGATGAAATTCCAGGCAAGCATCCCGATCGCAACGTGCGGCAAGTACGAGACGAGACTCA
This sequence comes from Xanthobacteraceae bacterium, assembly GCA_023954195.1. Taxonomy (GTDB): domain Bacteria; phylum Pseudomonadota; class Alphaproteobacteria; order Rhizobiales; family Xanthobacteraceae; genus 62-47. Next base: position 1,507,478 of record JAMLIK010000001.1, on the reverse strand, counting down.
TATTGAAAACTCTTGAGAAGACAAAACTGACGGTCAAAAGCCAAATCAAAAGGCTTATCGTCAGCCAGAACGGCCCCAGGATCGACCGTCTATAGCGATGACGAACCTCATCGACCGCAAGCACATGGGCAATACGGATCTTCCTCAACCCGAGAACAATGTCAGCGATCGCCGAAGCGCTCGGGCTGCCCGCCTGGCTCGCGTCGTCGATCCTGGCGGCATGACGAATCTCCGTCCACTGATGAATCTTTCTCAGATGCAACTTATGCTCCGGTCGTGCGCATAGGCTCAATCAAGGTGAGGCCAAGGATTTCCCTTGCTCAAAATCTCCACCACCTTGCGCTGCTTGTCGACATCGAGCATGACCTCTTCATAAATTCCGTAAGTCATCTTCGGATTTGACTGTATCCATCCGGCCTGCCTCGCAATGGCGATCTGTCGGATGTTGCGCGACAAGCAGGTTATGGCGACAATCTCGTCATTCTCGGTTGGGTATCCCAAGAAATTGGCTGCATCCCCGGACGCGAGAGTGTCCGAGTGAAGGCACATGGTTCCGCTTCCCAGCATATGAACACGCCGATCACTCGGGAGCGCTCTCTCGAATTGATATTCCTGAATACGAGATGCATAGCAATTGGAAAATATCGGTGAAAAAACCGTTCCATGACACCCGATGATGGTGCTTCGACCATACTTCGAGAGAGTTTCGATCATGCGCCTGGCGTAATCCGGCGGATAGATAATATCGTCGTCGCAAATCAGCCAGAAACAGCGAAATCTCTCGATCCAGAAAAATTTGGCCGCCGCTCGGAATGTCGAGGCCGTATCCAGGGTGTATTGAATTTTCGGATGCTCAAGGAGGAAGTCGGGGGGCGCGCGATAGTTATTTAGATATACGAAAAGATAGTCCACTTGGGGCAGCAGCGACTCCACCGTCTCCTGGAGCAGGTTCCTTCGCCCCGGATAAGTTGCAATGGCGGCGCATACTGAATTTTCGTTTATCTGAACGGTCGGAGAATCCGGCAGCATCGCGATGCGGCGCAACCCGATGCCCAAAACGGTGGGCATCGTGTTCGCATGCTCGCTGAAATATTCCAGGCGAACCGATGTCGGCTTCCTGAGCTCGAACATTGATCGTGCGAACCGTCGATCGTTGGTGACGCTGCAAGAGCTGAGAACCTGCCCCTCCTGGTCGATAACGCGGAAGGTTCCTATGCCGCTATGGCTTTTCTTGAATTTAAACAGAACAGCCATTTGATACACGCCGGGTTCGTCAAGTCGGCGTTGGTCGATAGCCCGTCGGTCCCGTCCAGGATTGGGACGGACAAATTTTATGGCGTCTAGCGATTTCAAGGCGCGCAAATGCCGCTGCGAGCCTTGCAAGAAACGTATTCTTTCCACGGTTTTCCAGCCCTCGCCCGGAGAGCATATTATGTCGAAAATTGATGCTTTCCCACAGGTAACCGGCAGGAAAGGTCCATTTGCGGGAAAGGTCCGTTTGTTCGGTTGGGAAAGCGCAATTTTGCGGCCGCCATTGGTTGATGGGAAGTGGGCGTCGACTGTTGCCGAGCCCAGGAGCAGAAGGACGAGGATCGCGTTCCAGCCGGCGTAAAAAGAGATGGCTGACCAGCAGCAACAGCACTTTCCGCGCCGTAATCACTTGCCGTTCTCGCTCTGCGGCTCACCCTAAGCCGTATCGAAAATTCATTGTAGTCAACAATTCCTCAACAGGCGCGCTCGCGCGGCGCGGATAACTTTTGCAGCGCCGCGAACAGATTGTGGTACTTCATCTTCGTGTCTTCCGCCGTACTCATGGCAAGCAAACGAGAGCGTGCATTCGCTCCTAAAGCCGGCAAGCGCCCAGGCTCCCTGACGCAACGGAGAATGGCTTCTTCCAACGCATCTTCGGAATCCGGCGAGGCGACGTAGCCTTCGACGCCATCCCTTATAAAGTCCGCGCAACCCGGCACGTTTGTCACAACACATGGGCGGCCGCAAGCGGCTGCTTCCAGCAACGCTCGTGGGAGGCCTTCTCCACCCCGGCTGGCAAAAATAGCAACGTGATGATCCTGCCAAATCTCGGAGATCCGCTCGGAACGGCCGTGAAAATACACTCCATTGAGTCCCTCGAAGCCCTTTGGATCGACCGGCTGCGGATTGGAAAAATCAGGATAGCCGAAAATATGCAGCTCGACCGGCTCTCCTTTATCGGCGAGGCGCGAAATCGCGGTCGCGGCGATATCGACGCCCTTCGACCAGATGAGCCGCGACACGGTCGCGAAGCGGATGGGGAGGGTGTTCGGGATATTACTTGGGCTGTACTCATCCGGATCGACGCCGGCCCCATAGTGGATCGACGACCTCGCGGCAAGCCTTTCGCTCAATCCGATTCTCGCGCGATCGGAATTGTTTTCGAAAATAAATGAAGTGCGTGTGGGGGACGCGAGACGCAGGACCGAGAAAATCGCCAGCCGCGCCGCCCGCGCGAAGATGGAATTCGACACCACAAAGAAGCCGAGGCTCGTGACCACGCAGACGAACTGGGTCCGCCGAAGCAGCGGCTGCAAAAGAACCGATAGAACGCAGATGCGGAGAGAATAGCCAACGATGATGGACGGTGGCTCATTTCTCAGTATCTTTGACAGCCACCGCCATTCGGACGACAGCTCCCGCACCGAGTTTCGATTTCCACTCGAACGATGGGATATGATCTGAATGTTATCCGCGACGCGGGTGCTGTTTTCGGTCGCGACAGGCACCAGCGCCAAAATGTCGGCGTCCAAATCCTTCGCCGCCTCGATCGCCGGTCCAAAATGCCTGAGGAGAAAGTCGCTGTCGCTCGCGATAAAGGCAATTCTGCTTACTGATTTTGACACTTCAGCACGTTTGTCGCGCGTCGATCTTCATATCTGCCGGATGCGTTCTATTCGAGAGAACTGTTTACCCTGTAATCTACTAACTTCACAAGATCCTCGTATAAGGGCAAACAGCCGTCCCTGGCCGAGCTAAACTCTAGCCGAGCTAAACCCTGCAAGCCTATCAGCGCCCCTTTCGTCATTTCAAGCTTTTTTCCGGCACCGCGACAATGTGCACTCTCCGACGCCCCGGCGAAAAATGAAGCGAAAGTCGTGGCACCAGGATATATGAGTACATTATTCCGAGCACCATTGAGATCAACTCTCCGCGGCGGTAGTTCACCGCCGCGATCTCGATGGCGAGATAGGCTCTCAGGCGCCGCATCAGCTTTCTGGATAACGCGGGAGGCTTCCATTTCTCTATGATTATGTTTCGGGAAGCTGCGGCCTCATCGATATTGCGATATTCGGTTCGCTCGACCACGATGCCCGCGCTGCGGAGTGGCGTGAATCTTATTCCCTCCCTGGCCAACGAGAGAAGCCAGTCAAAATCCTCGTAACGCCGCAAGGCGACGTCCTGGAAGCGGTTGGGTGCTGTGATGATTTTTTTGTTGAGAACGATACAGGAGCCAGGTGACATCCAGCATCCCGAGGCGAAATCCGCCAGCGAAACGCCCGCGTTTGGCCAATTGAGATAGATGGCCTGCCCGCTGTCGCGACGTTCGATCCAGCCGGAGCCATAGATCTCTTTTCGTTCAGGTTGCGCGAGGGCTTGGAGCAACGAAAGTTCGTTCCAGCGTTGTTCGATGCTATCCGGCAAAAGCCAGTCGTCGCTATCCAGAAAGGTAATCCAGTCATTGGAGGCGGTGCGAATCCCGGTGTTCCTTGCGGCCGCGACACCCCTGTTTGTCTCATGTCTAACCACCACCGGGCTGAGCGCGGCAACGATATCCGCTTCAACGTCGATCGGGTCCGGTGACCCATCGTCAACGACGATGACTTCGTCGGGTAGCAAGGACTGAAGGCGCAAACTGCGAAGCGCGCGCCGGAGCGTGTCCGGTCTGCCGAAAACAGGAATGATGACCGTGATCGGAGCGCGAGGTGTGCTAACAATGGATCGGCTCATGACCGGGGTGTCTCGAATGTGAGAGGTTGCCTGCGTCCGGGTCGATACGGCAGATTTTCAATTGCGGCTTTCCACGCAGGAAATCGTCGGCGTCGCTCGGTTTAACGTATCGTCGCCGCCAAGATCAATTTTCGCATCGTGATCGCTTAGTTCCTTGATGATGCGCCATTCCCGGCATCAACCGCGCCATGTCGCCCGTAACACACGGCGTTCAGCAGCCATACCAGAACGATGGACCAAGCTTCTCGCCCGGAGAAGTCGGGAAAACTGGTGCTGCGCTGCGGCGCGGCATCGGGTGTGTGCGGCATGCATTTTCAATTTGAAAAAGCCAATGCGCCAAGCTCTCATCCGTGGCTTCTTTGGCGCGTCGTCTCGGGCGACCGTGCGAACGATGTCCGCGCTATGGCTCTCGAGTCGCCATTCATCGTGTTCCATTGACATGTTATAACATTTGAGCAAATGTCCTAACTAACCGGCGGCGACGACCGGATTTTGGGAGGACAGCATGACGTCATTCACGCCGACACGACGAACGCTTCTCAAGACGGGAACCGCCGCGGCCGCGCTGGCGACATTCGCGCCCGCGGTCCTTCGGCAGGCCGTGGCGCAGGGGGCCGACCTGGCTCCATATAAATCCGCGAAGATCGACTGGCAGCAGACAAAAGGCGAGACCATCACGGTCGCGGTTATTCCCGCCAGTTATTTCGAGAACCTTATTGCGTTGGCGCCCCAGTTCACGGAACTGACTGGAATCGATGTCCGGTTTGAAAAAATTCCGCCAGCCCAGATCCGGCAGAAAAGCGTCATCGACCTCACTTCCAAAACCGGCACCTATGCGACCCATGCGGCCGATCCGATGTACTACGCGCTCTATGCCGCCAACAAATGGGTTGAGCCGCTCGACACGTATCTGAACGACAAGTCGTTGACGGATACCGCGTGGTTCAATTTCGACGATATCATTCCGGCGTGGCGAAGCGCCAACGGCATCAACGGCAAGCTTTATGGCATGCCCTATGACGGCGAGGTCACCATTCAGGTCTATCGCAAGGATCTCTACGACGCCAAGGGGCTGAAGGCCGCGGATACGCTCGAAACGTACGTATCCAACGCGGCGGCCCTAAACGCGCCGAACGACCGCGTCTGGGGCGCGGCGCTGCGCGGCCTCGCCGGCGCCGGCCAGAACATGTACATCTATCCGTCGATATTCCGCCAATTCGGCGGCGACTGGATGAAGGGCGGAAAACTGACGGTCAATGGTCCGGAAGCCGAAGCCGCGCTCGCCTGGTATGTCGACCTGATGAGGAAGTACGCGCCGACTGCCGCTGCGAACTGGAACTGGCCCGATATCGCCGATGCCTTCTCGCAGGGAACGATCGCGAGCTACATCGATGCACATTCGTCGGCCTCGGTAATCAACAATCCGCAAAAATCGAAGATCATCGGCAAGGTGGCCTATGCGCGCTGGCCGAAGGGACCGTCCGGCAGGCGCACCACCTCGATCTGGAACTGGGGCTTCCCGATCAACGCCGCATTGAGCGAAAAGAAGAAGAAAGCGACGTGGCTCTTCATCCAGTGGGCCGCGAGCGCTGAAACCCAGGCCCGCACGGCCCATCGTTTCGCCGGCCCCACCAAGCGCTCCGGCGTCAATCGCACGTCGATCTGGAAGGATCCCGACTACATCAAGCTGATGAACGGCTTCGGTCCCAATTTCGTCGAAGCCACCATGGACGCGCTGCAACACGACACCGACGTCGATTGGCGCCCGCGCGTGCCGCAGTGGCCGGCGATCGGCGACACCATGGCGACCGCCATCCAGTCGGCACTGTCAGGCCAGGCGACGGTCAAGGCCGCCCTCGACGACGCGCAGCGCCGCATCGAACCCATGATGCGCGGCTGATCGATGGCTGCGTCGGCTCTGGCGTCGGCCGAAACGGGAAATCCTGGTGCCGGCGATTTCGGCCATGCGCTGGCACAACGTGAACGCCGGTTCGCGGCGGCCCTGTTGGCGCCGGCGTTTCTTGCGCTGCTCGCGACCACGACGTTTCCGCTGATCTTCCTGGTCTGGACCAGCACCTACCGGATGAATCTTGCGATGCCGTTCATGAACGGGTTCGTCGGATTCGAAAATTACCGGATGCTTCTCATCGATGAACGGTTCTGGTCGTCGCTTCTCATTAGTCTGGTCTATACCGGCACAACCGTCGCGCTCCAGGTCGCGATCGGATTGGCGCTGGCCCTTCTGGTCATGGACATGAAGCGCGGCCAGGGCTGGTTCAGGCTGATCGCGATCCTGCCCGTCGTCCTTTCGCCCGCGGTTGTCGGCATGATCTGGCGGACATTCATGCTCGCTCCCGATTTCGGCATCGTTGACTTCCTCGCCATCAACGCCGGCCTTGGCAGCCAGAACTGGCTCGGCGATCCCACGCTCGCGATGGTCTCGGTCATCGCGATCCACACCTGGCAATGGACGCCGTTCGCCTTCATGGTGCTGCTCGCCTCGCTGGCCTCGCTGCCCGAGGACATCTACGAAGCCGCCCGTCTCGACCGCGCGACCGCATGGCAGCGCTTCCGGCGCATCACTCTGCCGCTGCTTCGTCCGGCCATCGTCATGGTGGTGATTATGCGAACGATGGTGGCCCTCACGGCATTTGCCGCGATTTTCACCGTCACGGGGGGTGGGCCGGGCACCGCGACTGAAATTCTCAATCTCTATGCCTACCGGAAATCCTTTATCGAGCTCTCCATCGGCTACGGCGCCGCTCTCGCCGTTGCTCTCCTTATCGTCACGATTGTCATTTCTGGCGTGCTGTTCGCGCTGCGGAGAGCGAAATGACCGCGAGACGCCTCCGTGCCGCCGTCATCCTCGCCATTTCGGCCGTGTTTCTGCTGGCCTGGGCCTTTCCGATCATCTGGAGCGTCCTGAACTCGTTCAAGACCGATTCCGATGTGCTGGCCTATCCGCCGAAGCTGATCTTTTCGCCTACGCTCGGCGCCTATCGGGAGGTGCTGTTCGGCTCTGGATCGATCCTTCCGAACCTTGTTTCGAGCATGATTATATCGGTGGGCACGACCATCGTGACCATGCTGATGGCGATTCCGGCCGCATATGCACTGGCGCGGCTGCGCTTCCATGGCAAGAAGTTCGCTGGCTTCTACGTGCTGACGACGCAGATGCTTCCCCCCGTCGGCATCATAATTCCCTATTTTCTGGTGTTGCAAACCATCGGCTGGATCGACACCTATCAGGGCATTATCCTGATCTATCTGTCGTTTTCCCTCCCTTTCGCGATTTGGCTGCTGGTCTCCTATTTCGAGGACATTCCGCTTGAAATGGAGGAAGCCGCGTATCTCGACGGCGCAAGTCGGCTGCGCACGCTGTGGCGGATCATCATTCCGCAAGTGCGCGGCGGCATTGCCGTCACTGTCGTATTCGTATTTCTCAATGCGTGGAATGAATTTCTGTTCGCCGTCGTGCTCAGCGGCAATACGGTGCGACCGGTGACGGTCGCGATGTTCAATTTCGTATCTGTCGAGCAGACCCTGTGGGCGAAGCTCGCGGCCGTTTCGGTCCTTGCCATGTTGCCGGTGGTCGTGCTCGGCGTGGTGGCTCAAAAGCAAATCGTCAAAGGGCTGACGATCGGCGCCGTCAAGGGTGGAGGACGCCGATGACCGGCCGTGGCCACGTCAAATTTCGCGATATCGTCAAGATGCACGGCGAGTTCGCGGCACTGAAGGGCGTGAGTTTCGATATCGAGCCCGGCGAGTTCTTCGCGCTGCTCGGGCCCTCGGGTTCGGGCAAGAGCACGACGCTGCGGATCCTCGCCGGTCTCGATGCGCCGACCGCGGGTCATGTGTTCATCGACGGCAAGGACGTGACGTCCACGGATGCCCGCGACCGGGACATCGCCATGGTGTTTCAGAGTTACGCGCTCTACCCGCATATGACCGTCGCCGAGAATATCGCATTCCCGCTTGAGATGGCCAGGCTTCCAAAGGCCGCGATCGGTTCGGCCGTGAAGGAGGCCGCGCAAAAGGTGAAGATCGAGCACCTGCTTGGGCGCAAGCCCGGCCAGCTTTCGGGGGGTCAGCAGCAGCGCTGCGCGCTTGCGCGGGCGATCGTTCGGAAGGCGCGCTTGTTTCTGCTCGATGAGCCGCTTTCCAATCTTGACGCCAAACTCCGGCTCGAAACCCGAGCCGAACTGAAGAAGCTGCAACGATCGCTGGGCGTGACGGCGGTCTACGTCACGCACGACCAGGAGGAAGCGATGACGCTTGCCGATCGCATGGCCGTCTTCATGGCCGGCGAAATCCAGCAGGTCGGCACACCCGCGGAAGTCTTTGCCCAGCCGAATTCCATCGATATTGCGGGATTCATCGGCAATCCGCCGATGAATCTCGTTCCGGCTCGCTACACGAACGGCGACATTCTTGTCGCCGGCCATCGTCTCAAGACGGCGGCCCGACTTCCCGACGAACGCGACGTGATCGCGGGCTTGCGGCCCAGCGCGCTGCGGATCGCGCCCGACGGGCTGAAGGCACAGGTCGACCTCGTCGAAGACCTCGGGGATATGGCCGTGCTCGATCTCAACTGCGGCGGAACCATCATGCGGATGCGCGTCGGCGATCACGACGTGCCGCGCGAAGGCGACACGATCTACGTCACGGCTCGCCCGCAAGACATTCACCTGTTCGACCCAACCACGAGAAAGCGCCTCTGACGTCATGCCCGTGAATGCGCGTAAGAAACGACCGGCGCTCGCCAACGGCAAGACATGCGCGGAAGCATCGGCGCCGCTGCATATGCAGATTCGCGACGCGATACGCCGGCAGGTCCGCGATGGCGAACTGATCGACGAGACGGGACGGTTGATGACGGAGGCCGAACTGGGCCGTCATTTTGGCGTTAGCCGCATCACCATCCGTAATGCGATCGCGCCCCTCGTCACCGAAGGGATGTTTGCCCGCTCCCGCGGGCGCGGCACCTTCCTGCGGTCGAACCAGCCGGAAAACTGGGTTGGACGCCTGATGGGCTTTTCCGAAACGATACGCGACGCCGGATACAAGGCCGGCGCCAAAATCCTGCAGCAGGGAATGACGAATCGGCACGATCCGGAAATTGGCGCTCAATTGCGGGAACGGGCGGTCTGGCAGCTCAAGCGCGTTCGCCTCGCTGACGAAACGCCGATCGCCATCGAGCATGCCTTCTATCCGCCGGACATCGGGCTCGAACTGGAGAAGCGCGACCTCGTCTCGATCATCATGTATCGCGTGTTCGAGGACGAACTCGGCTTCAGCATCAAGGACGCTAAGCAGACCATCGGCGCGGAGCTTGCAGATGCGAGCAGCGCAAAGCTGCTCGGCGTCAAGGTCGGCTCGCCGCTGCTCTCCATCGAGCGCGTTACCTTTGGCGAAGACGGGCGCGCGCTGGAACTTTTGCGCGCCGTCTACCTGCCGAACTATTTCCGCCTCAGCATCAGCCTGACGCGCCACTCATGACGCCACGTACGCTATAAACAGGGACACGAACATGCCTGACGGTGCAAAAGCGAACAGCCCGAACGTCCTGCTGATCCTGAATGACGACATGGGCTTCTCGGATATCGGTTGCTATGGCGGCGAGATCGAAACGCCGAACCTGGATCGCCTTGCGGCCAACGGCCTGCGCTACTCTCAATTCTACAACACCGCGCGTTGCAGCCCGTCCCGCGCGTCACTGCTGACCGGCCTGCATCCGCACCAGACCAGCATCGGTATCCTGACCTATAGCAACGGCCCGGAGGGCTATGCCGGCAATCTGAACAAGAGCTGCGTGACGATCGCCGAAGTGCTCAAGCTGAAGAACTACACGACTTACCTCAGCGGCAAGTGGCACATCGCGAGCAATCTGACCGAGCCGACCGACGCATGGCCGCTGCAGCGCGGATTCGATCACTTTTATGGCACGATCATCGGCGCCGGAAGCTTTTACAACCCGAACACGCTGACACGCGGCAACGACAACATTGAGCACGAAGCCGAGAAGGATCCGTCGTTCTTCTACACCGATGCGATCAGCGACCAGGCCGTCGCCTATATCCGCCAACACAAGAAGAACCACCCGGACACACCGTTCTTCCAATACGTCGCCTACACGGCGCCGCACTGGCCGCTGCATGCCCATGACGAGGACATCGCAAAATATAAGGGACGCTTCGATGCCGGCTGGGACCGCCTGCGCGAGCAACGCCTCAAGCGGCTGGTGGACGACGGGATCATCCATCACAACTGGCAACTGACCGATCGCGATCCAACCCAGCCGCCGTGGACCGAAGCGGAACATCGGGAATGGACGTTGCGGTGCATGGAAGTCTATGCCGCGCAGATCGACCGCATGGATCAGGGCATCGGACGCATCCTCAAGAGCCTTGAGGACACCGGCCAGATGGACAACACGCTGCTCATCTTCCTGTCGGATAACGGCGCGTGCGCCGAAGACATTCCGGAAGGTGTGACGGCGCGAGAACTCGTCGATCAACTCATGATCGCCAAGGCGCGAACACGGGCGGGCAAGCCGGTTCATTTCGGCAACGATCCGTCGCTGATGCCGGGCGGCGAAGACACCTATCAAAGCTACGGTACGGCATGGGCGAACCTGTCGAACACGCCGTTCCGGCTCTACAAGCACTGGGTGCATGAAGGCGGCATCGCCACACCCTTCATCGTGCACTGGCCGGCGGGTATTTCCGAGCGAGGCGGCCTGCGGCACAATCCAAGCCAGCTTCCGGACGTCATGGCGACCATTCTCGATGTCACTGGCGCGCCCTACCCCAGGGAACATGACGGCCACGCGATCCTGCCGTGCGAGGGCGAAAGCCTCGTCCCGTCGTTTGCGTCGGCTTACAACGCACGCGCCCCGTTGTTCTGGGAGCACGAAGGCAATGCCGCCGTGCGCATCGGGAAGTGGAAGCTGGTGCGAAAGTATCCCGGCCCGTGGGAGCTTTACGACATGGAAACCGATCGCACCGAGATGCACGATCTTGCCGCGCGGCATCCGGACCGCGTTCGGGACATGTCCGAACAGTATCGGCGCTGGGCCGATCGCTGCGGCGTCATTCCACGCGAGAAGATTCTGGAATTGATGAAGGCTGAGGGCGGCACCGCATTCTGGGAAGAAGACGAGCAGCAATAGCCGGCTCGACAACGCAGGCAATCGAAACGTTCAATGACGGAAAGAGATTCCCATTGCTGCGCCCGGCACGACGCCGACACAAAGCCGGCGGCGGCCGATGAGGTATTGGATGCGATCGTGCCGAGCGTTGCTGCGATCCCGCGTCAATGGAGTCCGCTCATCGGCGGCAGATTTTTGATGGGCTCGGCCGACACGCGCTTTCCCGACGACGGCGAGGGCCCCGTTCGGCCGGTCATTGTGTCTGGCTTTTCCATCGCCTGTTACGCCGTCAGCAATCTTCAGTTCGGCGATTTCGTCCGGGCCACCGGCTATACGACGGACGCCGAGCGATATGGCTGGAGTTTTGTGTTCGACGGGCTCCTGCCGGAGATCGCGCGAAACTCCCACACCGGCCGCGCGCGGGAAACGCCGTGGTGGGTGTCGGTGCCGCATGCCTATTGGGCGCAGCCGGAAGGTCCGTCCAGCACCGTTCTCGACCGGCTGGATCATCCGGTGGTGCATGTCTCCTGGAATGACGCGCAAGCCTACTGCAAGTGGTCCGGTACGCGCCTGCCGACCGAGGCCGAATGGGAAATGGCTGCGCGCGGCGGGCTTGAACAAGCGACCTATCCCTGGGGCAACGAACTTCAGCCCGAAGGGCGCCATCGCTGCAATATCTGGCAGGGCGCCTTTCCCGATCACAATACGGCAGACGACGGCTTTTTCGGTACAGCCCCCGTGCACGCGTTTGAGCCGAACGGATACGGTCTTTACAATGTCGCCGGCAACGTCTGGGAATGGTGCGAGGACTATTTCTCGGCGCGATATCACGTCGTCACGCCGATGACCGATCCCCGCTCGGTCGATCCAACGCCTTACCGATCGCTGCGCGGCGGCTCGTTTCTCTGCCACGAATCCTATTGCAACCGTTATCGAGTCGCGGCTCGCAGCTCCAACACGCCGGCCAGCTCCGCAAGCAACATTGGCTTCCGCGTCGTTCGCCGTAGCGGGCTGTTGAAGAAATCGTTGAACGACGCGGGATGAACGGGATGTCGCCGCCGTTGAGGCGACGGATCCCGATCGGCGGTATCCGTCGCCTGGCTCGCGCCGCCTGAAACCGCCGATATATCGCCGACCTAGGTCTTCGATGTGTGGATGCTGGCGTCGCTGACGCCGTGTTTGCGGCACCGGTCGGCGTCCGAAACGCCGGCCAGGCGTTCCTTCAAAATCCCGATGATCTGCCCTGCCGAAAAGTGGCTGCGCTTCGTGCCCTGGTCCTTGTCGTGGGACAGAACTTCAAACTGGATGAAGCCCGTGAGGCAAGGTCAGCCGCCACGCCGCGACGAGCGCATCGGCCGCGTCGTCGATCTCCCGCGCCGTGGTGGCCGCGCCCAGCGACAGCCGCACGGCGCCGAGCGCCTTGTGTTCCGGGATGCCCATGGCGCTCAGGATGGCGGAGGCTTCCTCGCGGTCGGCATGGCAGGCCGAGCCGGTCGAGGCTAACACCTGCGGGCAGGCGTCCAGCACCGCACGGCCGGAGACGCCCGGAAACAGGACATTGAGGGTGTTGGGCAGTTGCGCGGTCGGGTGCCAGGTGAGCACGATGTCCGGAATTGCTTGTTGCAGCCTCGTGAACAGCGCGCGCGTCAGCGTGGCCATCCGCGCGCCGCTGTCGTCACGCAGCCGCTCGGCGGCGAGGCGGCAGGCTTCGCCGAGGCCGACAATGGAGGCGACGTTCTCGGTGCCGGGACGGCGGCCGGATTCCTGCCCCGCGCCACGCAGCACGGATTGCGTGCGCACGCCGCGCCGGACATAAAGGACGCCGATGCCTTTCGGCGCATAAAGCTTGTGTCCGGCGATCGACAACAGATCGACGCCGAGTGCTGCCACGTCGACCTCGATCTTGCCGATCGCTTGCGCGGAGTCGACATGGATCAGCGCGCCGTGGGCGCGCGCGGCGGCGGCGATTTCCGCGACCGGTTGCAGCACGCCGGTTTCGTTCTGCGCGTGGATCAGCGTCACGAGGCCCACGCCGGCGCGGATGAGGCGCGCCGCCTCGTCGACATCAACGCGGCCGTCGCCGCCGACCCTGACGCGGTGAACGACGTAGTCCTGCCGCGCCATCAGATCGCACGGCTCATCCGTCGCCGGGTGCTCGACCGCGCTGGTGACAATGGCGCGCGCGCCGCCGTTCGGCTCGATGCTACCGCGAATGGCGATGTTGTTGGCCTCGGTGCCGCCGCTGGTGAAAATGATTTCGTCCGGGTCGGCGTCGATCAGCGCGGCGACATGGCCGCGCGCCGTCGCCACCGCATCCTTCGCCGCGCGGCCGAGCGCGTAACCGGAGGATGGATTGCCGTACTGGTCGCGCAGATACGGCAGCATGGCGTCGAGCACGCCGGGGGCAACCGGCGTGGTCGCGTTGTGGTCGAGATAGATCGGCATCGGTGCTTTCGAAAGTGGCGGGCGTGGCCTTGACCGCGCCCGCCATCGTGGCGGATCAGGCCGGCGTCGCTTCCTTCGCCATCAGCGTGTAGCGGAAGTTGTCCGGGTCGAGACAGTCGAGCAGGAGCGAGGCGCGCTCAGCCTGCGGATACATCAGGAAGCCGAGTTTCGGATGCCTGGCTCCCGGCAGCGCCAGATCATGCGCGGTGTTGTAGGGGATCCAGTTGCCTTCCCACGCGCCGAACAGCGCCTTGCGCGCCGCGACCACCTTCGCGTCGGTGATCGGAAGATTGGCCGGCGGCTCCTCCAGCATCACCTTGCGGACGTCGGCGGGATCGACTGGCACCCAGCCGAAGCCGTCGAGGAACACCTCGGCGCGGCAATGCTGCGCCTTGGTGACGTTGGCCGATCCCGCGCCGAGGCTCTTGTAGCCGAACTGCGAGGGCAGCACGCGCAGGCCGTAGACGTCGCGCGCCGGCACGCCGGCGGCGCGGGAGAGCCCGACATAGAGCGCGTTGAGATCGGCGCATTTGCCGCCGAGGTTGCCGCTCTTGAGCATCGAGCCGACATCGCCGATGCCGCAGCCGCGGGTCGCGGCGGTGCGCACCGTGTTCTCCACCACCCATTCGTAGATCGCGCGCGCCTTTTCGATGTCGGTCGTGGCTTTCGCATCGGTGACGATCCTGTCGGAGGTTTCCTTGACGATGCCGTCGACCGGAATCAGGTCGGTGGCTTCGAGGTTAAGCTTGCGTGCGGCCTCCGAGAGTGGCGCGGTCTTGCCGGGCCTGGTCAGATCGATGGCCCGGTCGCGCATCGCGACGCGACTGGTAACCTCGATCGCCGGCATGAATTCGTCGTCCTTCCAGATCATGTGGAGCATCTCCGCGCCGTATTTCGGATCGCGCACGCGCTCGACCTTGGCGGCGTTGCCGGTCCATCCGGTCTGGCCCGGACGGCTCCATTCGCTCTCGTTCACCGACGGCAGCGGGATCCATGCCTGCATCTTGCCGTCGGGCCTGGCGATTTCGAGCTTGGTGACGAGATCGACCGTGCGCCATGCGCCGGGCTTCGGCGCGAACCTCGCTTGCGCCCATGCGGCTCCCGGCAGCGTTGCCGCAAGCGAAAGCGCGGTGGTGCCTTGAATGAAGTCGCGTCGGTTCATGGTGTCGTCTCCTCACGAGGATTTCTGATTGTCGGAACGGTGACGGATTCGGCGCGGGACACCGCCGCCGGATAGAGCGCCTCGATCGTCGCCAACACGTCGGGCCGCGACCAGTCGAGGTCGCCCGCGATGAAAAGCCGTGGCGTGAGATCGGGCGCGAGCACATAGGTCGACGGCAGCGCGCTCACTCGCCACGCCTTGGTGACGGCGCGGTCGCGGTCGAGCAGCACGGGAAAATCGACCGGCTGTTTTTCGAAGAAAGCGCGCACCCGCAAATCGACCTCCGCCACGTCGATGGCGACGACCTTCAGCGGCCTGTCGCGGGAGGTCGCGCCCAGCCGTTGCAGCGAGGCGATTTCGCGAACGCAGGGCTCGCACCACGTCGCGAAGAAGTGCAGCAGGACCACATTGCCCCTGAAACCTTGCAATTCACGTGGCGCGCCGCGCAGATCGTCGAGGCTGAAGGAAGGCAACGCTCCTTGCGTCCACGGCCGGAGCGCGGGCGATTCCGATGCGGCGGGGCAGGGGAGGAGGCAGGCGAAAAGGATCGCAGAAGCGATCAATGTCGGCGCGATCCACGCAATGAGCTTGCCTGGAAAAGTCTCCGCGTCATAATTCGATCCGGAAGATATATGGCCCCGACCCGCGGGAGCGATGCTTGCCGCCACATTGGTGAGTTTGCGGCACGCCGGTGATCTCGTCAATAAGCCTCAGCGCGGCGAAATGCCCATGGATCAACGAATGTATCGAAGCCCCCGCCTGCCTTCGGGTTTGACGGCGCTTTCGGCCCTGATCGCCGGGGAACTGAAAATCGCGCCCCGCGACGCTGCGCGCCTTCGCCGCCTATGCAGTGCGCCCCGCCGTGCCGCTCACGTCTGGCTCCGACGGCCCCGCCCGGCGCAACGCCGACCGGTGTATCGCGTTGTGAGGGCCGGCGTCGGGGACCGTGCCGAGGCGCTCAAATCCTGTGCGGCGTTACCTCCGCCCGCGGCTGCCTGTGGCGGTGAGAATATTGCGGGCCTGCGCGCTTCCGGCCTTGGCGGCGCGGTCAAGCAGCTTTCTTGCTTCGGGAATATCCTTGCGGCCGCCGATGCCATTCGCGAAGCAACGGGCCAGATTCACCATCGCGTCCGGATACCCCATCCTGGCGCTCTTTTCGTACAGCACGCGCGCGCGCCGGGCGTTCTGCGCGACCCCGCTCTCCTTCTCGATCAGTTCACCCATCTTGTTGATGGCGCGGGCGTCGCCAAGGTCCGCGGCGCGCCGATAGAACTCGTGGGCCTTGGCGGGATCCTGCGTCACGCCGGCCCCATGCTCGTACAGCACCCCGAGACTTGCGATGGCCGGGGCGAAATTTTTTTGGGCCGCGATCTCATAGTAGAAGCGGGCGCGTTCCGGATCGCGGTCGACGCCGTCGCCATGATCGTATATCGCGCCGAGGGCATAGAGCGCGCGCACGCTACCCAATTCGAAAGCCTTCTTGTAGCTGGTCAGGGCGGCGTCATGGTCCCGTGCTGCAAAGAACGCCCGGCCAAGCTGGTAATAAAAGCGATTGGTCGTGGGAAACCGCTTGACGGCGTCCGAGCAGGCGGCGACCGCATCGGCGGCCACGATCTTCTCAATCGCTATTCCCGCGACCTTCGGATGTTTGTCGGCGTCATCCGGCGCCGCCGCGAGTTCGTCGCATGGCTGCACCTTCGCGGCATCGGCTTGCGAAGGGGAGGCGGGGCCGTCCTCGCGCGAGGCGAGGAAAATCCTCTGCTTGGAAAGCTGGCCGTACATATACGGCGTCTGTCTGGATTGCGTCGCGCTTCGCACATGGTCGCGCACATTGCGGAGCAGGAAGTTGATCTCAAGGCCGGGTTTGGGGAGATTCTCAAGCAGCGCCGAAGCGAGTGGGCTGTTGCGCCCGCTGCCCCGTTCCGAGATCTTGCTCGGCTCGGCGGCGAACAACAGAAGCACGTTGCGCGCGCCGCCGGACCGCGACGAAGCCGCTCCGGCGCCGGGATCGACATTCGACCGCTCCGCCTGCACGGGAAACGGATTTCCGTGCAACGCATCGAGAATCACCAACCCCAGCGAATGCGCCTTGCCGGCGCTGGACATCACCTCCGGCAACGAGACGGTCTGGCTGTGCAGGTCGGACGGGGTCGAAGGCCCGGCGTCGACGGGAACCAGATAACCGCTGACGCCGATGTTCAGGTGATAGCCGGCGTAGTAGACGATCGCGATATCCGCCTCGGCGGCCTTGCGCGAGAATTCCTCGATCGCGGAACGCAGGTCGGCCACGGTCGCATCGCGGCGAAGAACGATCTCGAAGCCGAGACGGGTGAGGGCGTCGGCGATATCCTCGGCATCGTTGAGGGAGGTCGGCAGACGCGGCGCGTTCGCATAGTCCGCATTGCCAACGACCAGCGCGACGCGGCCTCCTTTCGCTCCGGCGGGGAAGCTGGAAAGGACAACAACAGCCGCCGCGAACGCGAAGATGATCGCTGGTGGTGAAAGCCGCATTCTCAGTTCGGAATCGCGTGTGATCTCACCCAGTCACTGTAGGTCAGGAACGCGATGCCCAGCAAGCCGTAGTTGACCTGCAAATAGCCGTCGTCCGCGACCAAGACCGCGGCCGGCATCTGACGCGCGATATCCTGAGCCATGACGCCGACGTAGAACGTATCGTCGCCGATATAGCGGTAGCGATAGAGCTGGAAGCCGCCGCGGGTTCGCGTCAGCGGGACGATATCGGACTTCAGCCGAATGTCGGACGGAACCCGAATGTTGCTCGCGGCATTGGAGGCGGCGCGCGCCGCGGCTTCCGATGCCGCCGATGAGGCGGCGTTGCGCGCGGCCCGCGCCGCCGCCGCCGAGGCCGCGCGGGACGCGGCGGCGGAGGCCGCCCGCGAGGTCGCCGCCGACACCGCGTTGTTGACGGAATTGCTGACCGCGTTGCTGACGGCGTTGCTCACGTTGTTGCCGACGATGGTGCCGACCCGCTGGTTCACGCGCTCGATCGTCCGGCGATATTCGCGGTTGCGCTCCATCTCGATATGCGAGCGGGTATAGGCGGAAACCAGGTAGCCTTTCCGGCGAGCGTCCTTGACGGCCTTCTCCATGCAGCCGGGCTGTCCCGAGATCCGGCAGAGCTGGAATTGCAGTTGAGCGTATTGCGGATAGCGGCTTGCGGCCTTGGCGCACGCCGCCGAGTTGCCGCCGAAGCAGTCATTCACATCCGCGTCCTGCGCCGTTCGCATCATCCAATCGGTCGAGTTGACGGGCCGCAGCGCCAGATCGCTCCCCGCCGGCAGGCGATGTTGGCGCAGGCTTGGATACTTCTCCGCGAATTTCCCGACGAGAGCCTTGTCACGGGATTCCCTGAGTACATCCCAGGCTTTGTCGATCGAGCCCGAGTTCTCGGCGGTGGCCTCGGCGGATGCGAGCTGATAGGTTGAAGCCGGCGGCTTCGGCAGGTTGGGCGCGGCGGACGCGTGCTTCGCCGCACCCGACGCCGTTTGCAGCGAAGCCAGCGTCGCGCGTGCGCCTTCGGCGTGTTCGCCGTTCGGATAGAGGTCGAGGAAGGCACGATACGCGGGAGCGGACTTTTCTTTCTCGACGATCGACCATGCCAGCTTTTCCGCGCCTTCGAGCCCCGCGAGCCGCTCCCGCGCCTCGGGCAGATGGGCGCTCGCGGGAAACTGTTCGGTGAAGCGGCGCAAGGTGGCGATGTCGCTTGTCGTGCGCACGAACGCCCATGCCACTTTCTCGGCTTCGGCGTTGACCTCGCCGGCGGCGACGCTGGCGACGCCGTTGAGAAAGATCTCGTCTCGGGACAGGGTGCCGTAGACGGTGGGGCTCTGGGTCTTGGTTTCGTTCAGAACGTCGTCGTGCACGTTTCGGAACAGGTAGTTGATCTCAAGACCGGGCTTTTCGACATAGCGCAGCAACGCCCCGGAATAGGGGCTGTTGCGGCCCGCGCCGTCGCTGGCGGTCGTGCCCGCCGCCGCGGCGAACGCCACCAGCACGTTATCGTTGACCTCGACCGGCGCGAGGCCGCCGGCCGCGACCTGGATCGCCGCGGCGGGCGCTTTCGCGCGCTTCTTCGTGGATGCGCCGGCGCCGCTCGCCGCCAGCGCGCGCCCGCTCGACGGGGCGGCCGCCGCGAACGGATCGTTTCGACAGGCATCGAGGACCACGAGGCCGAGGACTTTCGGATAGATCGAGATGTCGATCAGGGTTTCGAGGTTGACGGCCTCGGCATAGACGTCGACGGCGGACTTGATCGCCGCATCGACCGGAATGAGCCAGTTCTTGCCGTCGATTTCGACGCCGTGGCCGGCATAGAAGATCACGGCCTTGTCGGCCGTCCTCGCGGCGTTGCCAAAATCGATCAAGGCATGCCGGAAACCGTCATAGTCCACGTTGCTCAGGTGGGTGACGTTGAATCCGAGCCGCTTGAGGGACCCGGCGATGTCGGCGGCGTCGTTGACGGGATTCGGGAGCTTGCCGACGTTGCGGTAGTCGCTGTTTCCGATGACAAGCGCAATCCGCTCCTCGGCCGAGGCCGAGACAGCCCACCCGACCGACAGCATCGCAAGGGCCAAGCAAAAGGTGATGACGCGAAGGACCGCGTAAAATGCCCCTTTGCTTGGAAAACCAAGCCTGCGCGAGGCTCCGTCGCCGCTGTGCGTCTCGCGTCTCGCTGAAATAGATTCGGACATTGCCCTTTGCCCCGAACAGCGATCTTGAAAAATAACGGATTTGCAGGCCGCGCGCGACTTCCGCCAGTTGGAAAAATTATGAGCGACGGCGAACAAAAGGAACAGTGATTAGGACGGCACGTCGCCGATCGGGGTTCATTGGCCGCGAGATTTTTTGAATTCGCGCCTGAAACGAGAGAAAAATTCCAGCCGACTGTGGCATTTTGGCACTCGCTCGCATGACGGAATATGGTAATTTTTAGGCATTAATACTTAGGGTGTAAATATGTTTCGTTCAGTGAGATTTTTTGCGGGTTTGCTGTTCGCGGGCACATTTTTTGCGGCCATGGTGCAGCCCGCCGCCGCCCAATACGACGATATCCAGCGGGAAGTCATCGGCAACGTCATTCAGAACATCGTCCAGACCGTCCGTGATGAAGTTCGGCGGCGCGGGGTGACGCCGCCGGCCGGCATGCTTCGTTTCAGCGGCGAGACATCCGACTTCGACGGCAGCGATCTGTTCGCGGAGCGAAAGATCAGCAACCCCTTCGGCGCGCTCGGCTATGCCAAGGCCCCGGCGCTCGTCGCCGCGGCGCCCGCGTGGCTGTATGGCGTCAATCTTGTCGGAAGCGTCGATCGCGCCGATGCGGCGTTCGCCACCAGAGTCGATGTCCAGACGGTCGTGGGTGCGTTCGACGTGACCAAGATTGGCGTTTTCGGCACCTCGGACGCCCTGACATTCATCGGAACCGGCGGCAATTCGTGGTCGCGCGCAACGACGCCGGGTTTCGCGATGGACTCCACGATGCCGTCTACTTCGGCAACGGTGTCGTATATGAACGGCGCATTCTCGATCGATGGGTCGGTGATGGCCAACTGGAGCCGAAGCTCGTCGAATTTCGCTTTGGCGATGCCGGACAGCAGCGGGATCAACTATACCGTCAACATGCAGTATCGTTTCGATCTTCCTTACTCGGTCTGGTTCGAACCGACGGTCGGCGTGACTTACTCGGAGGCATATGCTTCGAATTTCGGCGTGAAGCTCGGCGACAGCACGGAGCTGCATGGCGGCACGCGGATCGGCACCGAGATGAGGTGGACGGGCTACAAGATTCAGCCGACCGTCTCCGCGATTCTGTTCCGGGTCGTCGATTCCAGCTTCGGCACGACCGACCTCTACGGTGTTCGCGGTTCGGCCAAGATGAACGTGATCTGGAGCCCGAACTTCTCGTCCTATCTTGAGGTTCACGGCACCGGAATGTCACAGCAGGTCGCGTTCAATGCCTTCAGCTCGACCTTCCAGACCATCGGCGCGCAGGCCGGACTCCGCTATACTTGGTAACAGTCGGAAACCGACTGGCGGATCCGGTCCAAATAAAAACCACGATCGGCCATAGCTTATGCAATCGCGCTATGGTCGATCTGAAATTCCCGTTCCTGAGCGCGCGGCGGAGACCGGTTCGCCGACGGGTGGGGGCAATCAGCCCGCTGGCTCTGGTGATTCCGGCAGCCGGCAAAGATGCCGTGGCTGGACTCCGATGCGCTCGATGACTGCTCCGAACCTCTCCGTTACCTCGTCGCCTGGCTAATGCATGATTTGGCGAGGTTGAATCTGAGTCCTCGCCTGGCGGGGGACGACGATTTTCGTGGTGCAAATCCCTGCGTGAAATGCGTCGTCGGTTAGACACCCACGATGACGGTGCGCTTCTATCCAAACCGATCATGCTCTGGATCCCCACCATGCGCGCCTCCGACGTGACGGCCAAGCTCGACCGGGCGATCGCAGGCCACCTGGAGCGGAATCCGATGTGACCGGATCGTCATTACAAGGAGCGTGAGCGTGAGCGACGAAGCGGTCCAGTTGTCGTGAAGAAAAAGAGCTGGATTGCTTCGCGGAGCCCGTGCTCGGACAACGTGAAACGTTGATCCGGGTGCTCGCAATGACGGTGACTCACCCTGATCGCAAAACGCATTAAAGCCCAACTTCAAGAGCCGGAGCCTCCCGTCTCGGAATGTCCGGTCGGACTCAAGCCGAACGGGTCTTGCGGCGCACTCCGAAAGAGCAGATCGTAAACGAATGCCAATCGGGATCGACAGCCGAACAGGGGTGTTCTCGTCAACACTCCAGTCTCGAATTCGGGCAAGACGTGCTGAGGGCTTGCCTTGAGGGCTTGCTTTGGGAACTTGCCTTGGCCTCGACCGTGGCGCGGTCTCCGGGCCCGAGGCAGGAGAGATAGATTTGAGATAAATTGTGAGTTCGCAGCCAGATGCCAGCGAGAGCGGATGTCTCGCCGATACACCTCCCGTTGTCATCGATCGTGTTCGGGTGTTTGCAATCGTCGCGTTGACGCTTTTGATGATGTCGGTCGACTCGACGATCGTCGCGACGGTCCTGCACGCGTTGCAGCACGGGTTGGACACATCCGTGAACTGGGCGGGGTGGACGCTGACGGCGTACTCCTTCGGATTCGTCGTCATGCTGCCGATCAGCGGCCGACTGAGCGAGCAATACGGTCGCCGCAGAGTGTTTTTGGGCTCTGTGATCGTTTTCACGCTGGCGTCGCTGCTTTGTGGTCTGGCCGACAATATCTTCGTGTTGATCGCGCTTCGCGCCTTGCAGGCGGCCGGCGGAGCCGGCTTCACACCGTCGGCAACGGGGATCATCGTCGATTATTTCGGCGATGCGCGCGATCGCGCGGTGAGCCTGTTCGGCAGCATCTTTCCGATCGGCGCCATGATCGGGCCGATCTTCGGCGGCCTGTTCGTCTCCTATTGGACATGGCGAGCGGCGTTCCTGGTCAATGTTCCGATCGGGATCGTCGTCATCCTGATGACATTGCGTTACATCCCGCGCGATCCGCCTCGGCGCGAGCGGGCTCGGTTCGGTATGGATATTCCCGGAATGTTGTTGCTGGGCGGCGGACTGCTCGCCGGCATGCTGGCGATCACCTATCTCGGGGAACGGAAAGCCTATGCGTGGTCCCTCGGATTCGTGGCGCCTCTGGCCGTTGCGGTCGTCTTCACATGGACGTTCTTTCGGCACATCCGCCGTTCCACGCATCCGTTCATCGCCCCGCGCCTGATCTATGGGCCGAATTTCGGAGCGGTCAATCTCGTCAACATGATATTCAGCGGCGTCACCATCGGCTCGGTTGCGCTGATTCCTCTTTATGCCGCCAATCGCTACGGGACCGGCGCGTTCGACGCCGGCACGCTGTTGATCGCCCAGGGGATCGCGGCGATCACGATGTCGGTCGTTATCGCCTTGATGCTGCGGCGGACCGGTCACCGGCTGCCGATCTATGTCGGCGGCGCGACCATCGTGATCGGCATGGCGCTGCTGGCCGTGACACCGCCATTTGGCGTTTCGCCTTATGTCTGGCTGGCGGCCTCGGCCTTTGTGATTGGCGCCGGCATGGGAACCATCAATCCGGCAAGCCGCAATGCCGGGCTGCAACTGGCGCCCGAACACTCCTCGACGCTTGCCGCGCTCCGCACCTTGTCGTTGCAAATCGGGGCGATCGCGGCGGTCTCGATCACGACGGCGGCGCTGACCGGTTCCGCCGATCCCGGCCATGTTCAGGCCAGGGTCTACGTCGTGGCGGCGCTGGTGCTGGCCGCCGCGCTTTCGGTCGTCTCCCGCGTGCCGGAACACCATGGTTCGTGGTGATGCCGGGTGTTCTGCCGCGAGCAGGGCATCACACGCCCATGGGGAATACCCGGTGCTCCTTGCTATCCTTGCGCCGGCGCATCTCTTCGGGAGCATCGAGCCAGTTCGCTCCGTGATTCCTGAGCAGGAACAGGTACACCAGCAGCGAGGCGGCGATCAGCGCGGTCACATAAACGACGAACATCACGACGTGCCCGCTGCTTTTCGCGGCGGCGTAGAACACCGGCGCGGTCCCCCCGAAGCAGGAATTGGCGACGGCATAGCCGAAGCCCACGCCCAGCGCGCGAACGTGCGTCGGGAACATGACGGCTTTCACGACGGCATTGATCGATGTGTATCCGGTCAGGATGATGAAGCCGACGGTGAGAATGGCGAATGCGAGGAAACCGTTGGTCACGCCCGGCAACACGAAGTACAGAACCCAGGTAAAGAGCACGCCTCCGACGCCGAAGAAAACCAGGAGGGAACGCCGGCCCACCCGGTCGGAGACGTAGCCGCCGACGGGTTGCAGCACCATGAGGATGATGAGCGCGACCAACGAGACCACCGAGCCCGTGACCGGACTGGTATGCGAGAACGTGGCCTTGACGATGTTCGGCCCGTTGATGGAATAGGCGTAGAAGGCGACCGTGCCACCCATCGTCACCAGGAAACAGGCCAGCAACTCCTTCCAGTAATTGCTGAACAATTCGGTCATCGAGCCGGAACCGGTCGCCTCGCCTTTCTTGATCGATTGAAGTGTTTCCTCGCTCATAGATTCGTCCATGGTCCGCCGCATCCACAGCACGACCAGGGCTCCGACCCCGCCGATGAGGAACGCCAGGCGCCAGCCCCATTCGCTGATGGCGTCATGGGAGGTTGCCAGCAGCAGCGCCAGAAACAGCGCCTGGGCCAGCACATGCCCGCCCACCAGCGTCACGTAGTGGAACGACGCCAGAAAGCCGCGATGGCGAGGCACCGCCGCTTCGGTCAAATAGGTCGCCGAGGTGCCGTATTCTCCGCCGGTGGCGAAGCCCTGGATCAAGCGGCACGCGATCAGGATGACGGCGGCGAATCCTCCGATCGTGAGTTGCCCCGGCGTAATGGCGACAATGAAGGAACAGGCCGACATCACCGAGACGGAGAGCGTCAGCGCCGCGCGGCGCCCGCGACGATCGGCGAAGCGGCCGAAATACCACGACCCGACCGGGCGCATCAGGAAGGTCAGCGCAAAGATGGCCCAGATGTAGATGTTGGCGTTTTTCTCGTCTTGACTGAAGAAGTGATGCTCGAACGACGCCGCGAAAACGGAATAGACGTAAACGTCGTACCATTCCACGAGGTTGCCGGCCGATCCCTTGATCGTGTTGGAAACCGACCGCCGCAGATCGGTCGGCATTCGCGGGGCATCGATGGCTGTGCTGATGGCTGACATTGCACCTCTTCCACGCGAAGTTCGCACCGACGCCGATGCCCGATGGTCTAATCAACCTATACGGGGAGAAATATCCCGTCGAGAAATTTTTCTCCGCGGCAGGCTGCTCGTCATTTCTCCGATGAAACCTGTCAATGGGCGGCGCAAGTGACGCCGGTACGTTTGAGCACGCGGCTTTGAGGGTGAGGTTGGCCACGACTTCCTTCAAGGTCGTGGCCTTCCGTCGGAGATCTTTCATCTCGCCGGGCGTGGCGGCGCGGGTTATGTCGCCCACCGCCGCCACGCCGTCTGGCAGCGGCCGGCGCTACGCTGCCACCCTCGCACGGCCCGCCGATGATAGATGGGAGGCGGCGTGCCGGCCGCGCTCAACCGCTTTGCTTGCGGCTGTTGTCGATTTCCTCAAGGGTCGCCAGCGCCAGATTGGAATGGGCGAACGCGCCCCCGGCGCGCATCTCGGCCGCGACCCAGATCGCTTCCATGATCTCCTCCGGCGTCGCTCCGTCGCGTGTCGCCGCCTTGGTATGACCCTGAATGCAGTAAGGGCATTGCGTGACATGAGCCACGGCGACGGCGATCAGCTGTTTGACTTTTCCCGGCAGCGCGCCATCCTTGAAGACGGCCTGGCTGAAAGCGCGAAACGCCGCTTCCGTATCCGGCGCCAGTTCGCGACGCTTGTCCGCGAGGGCTTTGGTCGGCTTCGGATAGAGAGTATCGTTCATCGGTAACCTCCACTTCTGATCAATTGTCAGGCTGAGCCGGAAGCCGGTCGCGCTCGGCATGCGCCGGTGCGGCGATCACGGCCCAACTATCAGCCACCCAATCATGCTGGGATGGTATCGGCAACAATAGTCTGAGCCGCCAACTTTGGTCAGCATCTGCGAGAGATTTCGCAGCCGGTTGAACGATGTCGAAACCCTTGTCGGGCGCAACCGCGGTATGATCGAGAACGTCCTTAATTCACCCACACAACGGTGTCGCCAACCGTTCCTTGCACCTTTGCCGCTTTGAATGACAAATTCTCGTTCGCGACAGTAACGGTCTCCGCAAACGCTGGTCGGCGAACGATGGCAAACCGTCGGACGCGCGGCGGATCAATGCGGCGCGATCCACAGCCGCAGGCCGTAGGCGACGATCGTCACCGCGCCGACGCCGCCGAGCCACAGCGCCGCGAACCACAACAGGCGTCGCGGCAGTGGAAGCTGTGTGTCGTCGTCACGCCGCGTCATCAGTGATAGCCGCTTTCGGGATCCACCTTGCCGCGAAACACCCAGTAGGCCCACCCGGTATAGATCAGGATGATCGGAATCAGGATGGAGACGCCGAACAGCATGAACACCTGGCTGTTCTCCGGCGCGGCCGCCTGCCCGATGGTGATGCTGCGCGGCACGATGTACGGATACATGCTGATGCCGAGCCCGATATAGGACAGCGCGAACAGCGCCAGCGCCAGCGGAAACGGCCGGTAATCCTGCCGCCGCGCCAGGCTGCGCAGCGACAGCGCGGCGACCGCCGCCACCGCGACCGGAACCGGCGCGGTGAACAGGATGTGCGGCCAGGCGAACCAGCGCCGCGCATATTCGACGTCGAGGAACGGCGTCGCCAGACTGACCGCGCCGATCGCGCCGAGCATCGCGATCAACAGCCACCAGCTCAGACGATAGGCGCGCTCGCGCAGATCGCCGGTAGTCTTCATCACCAGCCATGTCGCGCCGAGCAAGGCATAGCCGATCACCAGCGCGACGCCGGTGAGGACGCTGAACGGCGTCAGCCAGTCCCACCAGCCGCCTGCATAGGCGCGTCCGGTCACCCTGATGCCTTGCAGGATGGCGCCGAGCGCGACGCCCTGGGCCAGCGCCGCGACCAGTGAACCGCCGGCGAAGGCGAGGTCCCAGCGGTTGCGTTCACGCCGCGAGCGCCAGCGGAATTCGAAGGCGACGCCGCGGAAGACGAGGCCGAGCAGCATGGCGATGATCGGTGTGTAGAGCGCGGGCATCAGCACCGCGTAGGCCAGCGGAAACGCCGCGAACAAGCCGCCGCCGCCGAGCACCAGCCACGTCTCGTTGCCGTCCCATACCGGCGCGACGCTGTTCATCATGACGTCGCGATGATCCTTACGCGGAAACAGCGGAAACAGGATGCCGATGCCGAGATCGAAGCCGTCCATCACGACATAGACGAACACCGCGAAGGCGATGATGAAAGCCCATACCAGGGCGATGGTTGGAACCTGATCCATGGCGTTCACCGTTCCTCGGAAGTAGCGACACCGGAGGCGGGCGTGATGCCGGCGGCGTGGCTCGGCTCGTTGCCGCGCGGGCCTTCCTCGCCCGCGTGCGGCGGATCTCCCATCAAGCGCAGGATGTAGACGGCGCCGGCCGCGAACAGCAGGAAGTAGACGATCGCGAAGGCGATCAGCGACGAGGCGACGGCCGGCGCAGCCAACGGCGACGCCGAATCAACCGTGCGCAGCAGGCCGTAGACCGTGAACGGCTGGCGGCCGACCTCGGTGGTGAACCAGCCGGCCAGCACGGCGACGAAGCCGGCCGGCGCCATCGCCAACGCGAAACAATGCAGCGGCCGCGACTCGTACAGCCGGCCGCGCCAGCGCAGCCACAGGCTCAGGAGGCCGAGGCCCATCATCAGGAAGCCGAGCCCCACCATGACGCGGAACGTCCAGAACACGATCGGCACCGGCGGCCAGTTTTCGCGCGGCACGGTGTCGAGCCCGGCCAGCGGCGCGTCGAGCGAATGCTTGAGGATCAGCGATGACAGGTTCGGAATCTGGACGGCGTAGTCGACTTTCGCGCGAGCCTGGTCCGGCAGGCCGAACAGGATCAGCGGCGCGCCGTCGGGATGGCTCTGGTAATGGCCTTCCATCGCCATCACCTTGGCCGGCTGATGCGCCAGCGTGTTGAGGCCGTGCTGGTCGCCGGCGAGAATCTGGACCGGCGCGACGATGGTCGCCATCCACATCGCCATCGAGAACATCACGCGCGCACTTTCCCGCCTGGAATCGCGCAGCAGGTGAAACGCGCCGACGCCGCCGACCACCAGCGCGGTGGTGAGATAGGCGGCCAGCACCATATGCACGAGGCGGTAGGGGAACGACGGATTGAAGATTACCTTCCACCAGTCGGCGGCGACGAACTGGCCGGCGTCGTTGACGGCGTAGCCGGTTGGCGTCTGCATCCACGAATTGGCCGACAGAATCCAGAATGCCGAGATCAACGTGCCGACCGCGACCATCAGCGTGGCGATGAAATGCAGGCGCGGCCCGACCTTGTTGAGGCCGAACAGCATGACGCCGAGAAAGCCGGCTTCGAGAAAGAACGCGGTCAGCACCTCGTAGGCCATCAGCGGGCCGATCACCGGGCCGGTCTTGTCGGCGAAGGCCGCCCAATTGGTGCCGAACTGGTAAGACATCACGATGCCCGACACCACGCCCATGCCGAACACGATGGCGAAGATCTTCAGCCAGTAATTGAACAGCGTGAGGAAGACCTCGCGTCCGCTCCACAGCCACAGCGCCTCCAGCACCGCCAGGTAGCTGGCGAGCCCGATCGAGAAAGCGGGAAACACGATGTGAAACGACATCGTGAAGGCAAACTGCGCTCGGGCGAGAACGATTGCGTCGAGACCATCGAACATCGGGCGTACCTTCCGCGAAGCACGTTGAGGGTGATCGCGCGTCGCCCGCCCGACAAGCGGCTCTCCGCCTCTGACGGGAGGGGCAGTTGACCAGTGACGCCGGCGATGCTGAACATCCGATGAATGGCACGGATGCGCGCTTCACAATAATGTGCCTTAAAAAAGCGCTGACGGCGTTGAAACGTTCCCGGCCTCGGCCAGGATTGCGCGGTTTTGACACGGCGATGTGCCGGGAGGGCGGCGGCGATACATCATCTGGGATGATCGTCTCCAATTGCCTTGCGCGGCGGCTGCGTCGCGTCTTGAGCCGGAGTTCAATCTTGAACAACGGCGGCGAATAGGATTGAGTAAGCGCGCAGTCTGAAGCGGTAGAGGCAAAAACCAAAGCATGGTGACACGATGAAGATCGTGAAGGGTGGATGGGTCCTGGCATGCGATGGCCGGAAGGCCCTCCTTCTTGAGAATGTCGGCGATGCCGTATCTCCCGAATTGCGCATAAAGGAAGCTTACGAACACGGCGACGAGCCGACCCGCGAGCTTGGCGCGGCTCCGCCGGGCCGAACCTATCAGTCTGTCGGTTCACACCGGAGCGCCGTGGAGCAGACGGACCTGCACAAGGAGGCTGAACGTGGGTTTTTACGGGGTCTCGCAGAGAGCTTGAACAGGGCGGCCGTTGATGGCGACGCAAAGGCGCTGATCGTGGTCGCGCCCCCGCGAGCCCTTGGAACGATTCGCGAAGCGTACTCACCCGCCCTTCGTGACGTCATTGTTGGTGAGATTGCGAAGGACGTGGTCAACCGTCCGACCAAAGAGATCCAAGATCTGGTGATGCAAGGCGAATAGAGCGGCCGGCGTCATCGCGCCGCTTTTTGACAAGGGATCCGCGTCAGCGCGTAGGCGCGACGAATCGAAATGCCGGAACGCCGCGCGGCCGGCACAAAGGGATCAGGCGCCTCGTCCTGGATTTCGCGGCCGGGCCGCGCCGCCTGCATTTCCGAGACTGCGATGGATATGAAGGGCTGATGCGTCAATCGCTCGGTCGGGAGCCGGGCGCCGGCGACCGGAAAGCATCGGCCACTTGGCGCACCGCAGGCATGCCTCGCAGCGCGAGGGCATCCGGGGGAGGGCGGCGACATCATGAGATCTCGCCCGTCTCGGTGCGTGGGGCGCTGGCCGTCTTGAGCGCGACAGGATGCCGCATAAACCGTGCCAATTCCGGCTGCGGCGTGACAGCGCAAGGCCCGGACTTCCCGTGTAAAATCCAATTTTACCACGAAATCGTCTATTCCTGTCCAGCGTGGCCATGGCTAGCGTTTGGGCCGGCCGATCAAGCGACGAGCAACAGTCGCACGGCAGGTCGCCAACGCGCCGCGTGAGCGGCATCCATCGTGGGGAGGAGATTCCATGACGAACCCAAGGACGAATCCGAGCCGCAGGCATGCGCTGAAGACGCTGAGCCTGTCCGCCATCCTGCTTTGCAGCACCGCCGGCTTTTCCGCGATCGCGCAGGAGCGCACCTCGGTGAAGATCGGCTATGTGGTGTCAAAGACCGGCCCCAATGCCGGCGGCGCCGGCATCACCACCATCCCCAACTACGTGCTGTGGGCAAAGGAAGTGAAGGACGCCGGCGGCCTGGAACTGCCCGGCGGCAAGCGCCTGCCGATCGAGGTGATCGAGTATGACGACCGCTCCTCCGCGGAGGAAGTGGTGCGCGCCACCGAGCGTCTGGCGACGCAGGACAAGGTGGATTTCATCCTCGCGCCGTGGGGCACCGGCTTCAATCTCGCCGTGGCGCCGCTGTTCGATCGTTTCGGCTATCCGCAGCTTGCGGTGTCCGCCGTCACCGACAAGGCGCCGCAGTTCGTCAGACGTTGGAAGAAAAGTTTCTGGATGCTCGGCGGCGGCCATGACTACACCGAGGCGCTGGCCCATGTGCTGAAGCAGGCAAAGGCCGCAGGCACCATCAACGGCAAGGTCGCGATGATCTCGGTGGCCGACGGCTTCGGCATCGATCTCGTCACCGCCGCGCGGCCCTCGTTCAAGAACGCCGGGCTCGAAGCGGTCTACGACGTCACCTATCCCGCCGGCACCACCGACTTCACGCCGATGATTAACGAAGCCGCCAAAGGCGGCGCCGATACTTTTGTCGCGTTCTCCTATCCGCCGGAAACCTTCGCCATCACCCAGCAGGCCCAGGTAGCGAAGTTCAATCCCAAGGTGATGTATCTCGGCGTCGGCACCGGCTTCCCGGCTTACGGCAAGAACAACGGCCCGAACGCCGAGGGCATCATGAGCCTCGGCGGCATCGATCCGAAGAACGAGGCCAACGCCGCCTATCGCAAGCGCCATGAGGAAGTGACCGGCAAGGCGCCGGACCTCTGGGGCAGCGTCATCACCTATGCCAGCCTGCAAATGTTGCAGGAGGCGATCAAGCGCAAGGGGCTGGACCGCGACGCGGTGTCGAAGGAACTCTCCACCGGCAGCTTCAAGACGGTGCTCGGCGACACCAGAATGGAAGACAATCAGCTTCGCACGCTATGGTTCGGCGGCCAGTGGCAGAACGGGCAGTTCGTCGCCATCGCCCCGGTCGACCGGCCGGGCGCAACGAAGCCGGTGCTGCCGAAGCCTGCCTGGCAGGCGAAGTAACGCTCAGCGACCACGCGCGCGATGTTCGTCACCACGCTGATCGCGGGCCTTGTGCTCGGTGGGACCTACGCCCTGGTGGCGATGGGTCTCACCCTGCAATACGGCATCTCCCGCATCATGAACCTCGCCTATGGCGAGACGATCATCGCCGCGTCGTTTCTGGCCTATGCGCTGAGCGCTTCGTTCAACATCAATCCTCTGGTTAGCCTTGTTCTCGCCGCGCCGCTCGGCTTCATCTTTAGCTACCTGATCTACGGCCTGATGCTGCGGCCGCTGGTGGCGCGCTCGAAGACCGCGGTGGCGCTGGAGATCGATTCCATTCTTGCCACCTTCGGCCTCCTGTTCGTCATTCAGGGCGTGATGCTGGTGATGTTCGGCGGCAACTACATCAGCTACACCTACATGAATTTCGGCGTCGACATTCTCGGCGCCAGCGTCGCCGCCAACCGGCTGCTGGCGCTGGTGCTGGCGCTCGCGATCGGCGGCGGACTTTATCTCCTGCTGACATACACGCTATGGGGCACCGCGCTGCGTGCCGTGGCAGTGGCTCCCGGCGTCGCGCCGCTGGTCGGCATCGATGCCAACCGCGCGGTGCGGCTCGCGTTTGCGCTGGGTGGCGCACTCGCCGCTTGCGGCGGCGTCGTTATCTCGATGTATCAGACCTTCACGGCCACCACCGGCGTCGTTTTCACCATGAAGGCGCTGATCGTCGTCATCATGGGCGGCGTCGGCAATCTGCTGGGCGCGCTCAGCGCCGGGCTGATCCTCGGCCTCGTCGAAACTTTCGTGGCCACCTATGTCAGCCCCGGCCTGACGCTGGCCGCTGTTTACCTGATCTTTCTCGGCATCTTGTTGTGGCGGCCGTCCGGCCTGTTCGGAAGGGCGCGGCGATGAAAAGGGTCGCAGCCGCCGCCGGACTGATCGCGCTGGTCGCGGCGCTCGCCGCCGCGCCGGCCTTTCTCGACGCCTACGGGCTCGGCCTGATGATGGGTCTTGCCGGCTATGTCACGCTGGCGACGGCATGGGCGCTGTTCTCGGGGCCGACCGGCTACATCTCACTGGCGACGGTGGCGTTCGTCGGCGTCGGCGCCTATTGCGTCGCCGCGCTCAACGAGGTGCTGCCCTATCCGCTGGTGCTGTTGATCGCCGCCGGCATCGGCCTTGCGGTGGCGCTGGTCGTCGGGCTGTCGACGCTGCGGCTGTCCGGCGTCTATTTCGTGATCTTCACTTTCGGCCTTGCGGAGTTGGTCCGCCAACTCGTCACCTTCTACGAGATCAACGTCACCGGCACGCTGGGCCGCTATATCTTCCTCGACATCACGCCGCAGCAGATCTATTGGCAGTTGTTGGCGCTCGGCATTGTCACCATGCTGCTGCGCTGGTGGATCGGACGCTCGCGCATCGGGCTTGCGCTGAAGGTCATCGGCGACGACGAGGTGGTCGCGTCCCACGTCGGCATCGACATCGCGCGCACCAAGCTGGCGCTGTTCGCCATCAGCGCGGTGATTATGACGCTGGTGGGAGTGATCCAGGCCCCGCGCTGGACTTACGTCGAGCCTGCCATCGTCTTCAACCCGACGGTATCGTTCCTCACGCTGATTATGGCGTTACTTGGCGGCGCGACGCGGCTGTGGGGGCCGCTGCTCGGCGCGGTGCCGCTGTTCCTGCTGTTCGAATGGCTGTCGGCGAATTTCCCCAACCACTATTCGATCCTGCTCGGGCTGTTGTTCATCCTCATCGTGTTCGCGCTGCCGAAAGGCGTGTTGTCGTTCATCGAGCAAACCTGGGGCAAGGCGCGCGACACCGATGGCAGCGGAGCACGCTCATGACGGCGCTGCTCGACATCGCCGGCCTGACGCGGCGCTTCGGCGGCCTTGTCGCCGTCAACGGCGTGTCGTTCAAGGTCGCGCGCGGCGAGGTGGTCGGCCTGCTTGGGCCGAACGGCTCCGGCAAGACCACCGTGCTCAACATGATCTCCGGCGGCCTGAAGCCGAACGGCGGCGCGATCCGGTTCAGCGGCGAGACCATCTCGGGTTGGCCGGCGCATCGCATCGCCCGCGCAGGAATCGCGCGAACCTTTCAGCTTGTGCGCATCCTGCCGTCGCTCGGCGTGGCCGAAAACATCGTCGTCGCGCTGGCTTTCCGCCGTGAACCGCTATGGGGCGCGGCGGCCGATGCCGCTGCCCGCTATCTGCTGGTCAAGGTCGGCCTCGGCGGGCGCGGCGACGAGGCTGCCGAAAATCTCACCTATATCGATCAGAAGCGAATGGAATTGGCGCGCGCGCTGGCGGCCGATCCGCAACTGTTGCTGCTCGACGAATGGCTCGCCGGTCTCAATCCGACCGAACTGCGCGTCGGCATCGACCTCATCGCTTCGCTGCGCGACAGCGGCATCACCATCGTGCTGGTGGAGCATGTGATGGAAGCGGTGCGCGCGCTGTGCGGCCGCTGCATCGTCATGACCGCCGGCAGCAAGATCGCCGACGGGGCGACCGCCGACGTACTGCGTGATCCGAAGGTGATCCGCGCCTACCTCGGAGCCGGTCATGCTTGAGGTGCGCCAGCTCTCGGTGCGTTACGGCAAGCATGCCGCGCTGCATGAGGTGTCGTTGTCGGTCGCGGAAGGCGAAACCGTCGTCATTCTCGGCGCCAACGGCGCCGGCAAGTCGTCGCTGCTGCGCGCTATCGCCGGCCTCGTCACGCCGGAGCCGGGCGGCGAGGTCAAGCTTGACGGCCGCCCGCTGAATGCCGTGCCCGCGCATCTGGTGCTGGAAGCCGGCATTGCACTGGTGCCGGAAGGGCGCGGCGTTTTCGCCGACCTCTCCGTGATCGAGAACCTGCGGCTCGGCGCTTATGCCCAACGCGCGCGCAACAGCGCGGCGGGAAATCTCGCGCGCGTCTTCGATATCTTCCCGCGCTTGCGCGAACGGCAACGCCAGACCGTCGCCACCATGTCCGGCGGCGAGCAGCAGATGGTGGCGATCGGCCGCGCGCTGATGTCGTCGCCGCGCCTGTTGATGCTGGACGAGCCGAGTCTCGGGCTTGCGCCGATCCTGGTGCAGGAGCTGTTCGAGGTGCTGGCCAATGTTCGCAGAAGCGGCGTCAGCCTCCTGATTGTCGAACAGAACGTGCGTGCCAGCCTCTCGATTTCCGATCGCGGCTATCTGCTGGAAGCCGGGCGCATCGTCGGCGAAGGCGGCGCGGCGGACCTGATCGACGATCCGGCGGTGCAACGCGCTTTCCTCGGAACGGCTTCGAGGGTCTGAAAGATGGAGACGACCATGAATGTGTTGGGATTAATCATCGGCGGCGAGGAGCGGGCCGCCTCGAACGGGGCGACCTTCGAGCGCCGCAATCCGATTTCTGGCGAGATCGCGACCACGGCCGCGGCAGCCACCACCGACGATGCGGTTGCCGCCGTCGATGCCGCGGCGGCGGCCTTCGCCAGCTGGTCCGTGAGCACGCCGCGCGAGCGCCGCGCCGTCCTGTCGAAAGCGGCCGACGTGCTGCAAGCCAAGACGAATGAGTTCGTCGCCGCCATGGGGGCGGAGATCGGCGCGACCGCCGGCTGGGCGATGTTCAATGTCGGCCTCGCCTCCGACATGCTGCGCGAGGCGGCGGCGCTGACCACGCAGATCACCGGCGAAGTCATTCCCTCGAACCGCCCCGGTTCGCTGGCAATGGCGGTGCGCCAGCCGGCCGGCGTGGTGCTGTCGATCGCGCCGTGGAACGCGCCGGTCATTCTCGGCGTGCGCTCGCTGGCGACGCCGCTCGCCTGCGGCAACACGGTGGTGATGAAGACCTCGGAAATCTGCCCGCACACCCATCACCTGATCGTCGAGGCACTCAACGAAGCCGGACTGCCGAAGGGCGCGCTCAACGCCATTTCCAACGCGCCGGAGACCGCCGCCGAGATTGTCGAGGCGCTGATCGCGCAGCCCGCCGTGCGCCGCGTCAACTTCACGGGCTCGACCCGCGTGGGCCGCATTATCGCGGAATCCGCCGGACATCATCTCAAGCCGGCATTGATGGAACTGGGTGGCAAGGCGCCGTTCGTGGTGCTCGACGATGCCGATATCGACGCCGCCGCCGCCGCCGCCGCGTTCGGCGCTTACATGAATCAGGGTCAGATCTGCATGTCGACCGAGCGCATCGTGGTCGACGACAGCATCGCCGACGCCTTCGTCGCCAAGCTGACCGAGAAGGCGAAAAGCCTGAAGGCGGGCGATCCGGTTGCCGGCAAGACGCCGCTCGGCTGCGTGGTCGATCCGACGGCGGCGAACCGCATCGGGCAATTGGTGAAAGACGCCGTCGACAAGGGCGCGGTGATGACCGCCGGCGGCGCGATCAACGGCACCATCGTGCAGGCCACGGTGCTCGATCGCGTGCGCAGCTCGATGCGAATTTATGCCGAAGAATCCTTCGGCCCGGTGGTCACGGTGGTGCGCGTCGGCAGCGTGGACGAGGCGGTGCGTGTCGCCAACGATACCGAATACGGCTTGTCGGCGGCGGTGTTCGGCCGCGACGTCAACCGCGCGCTGGCCGTGGCGCGACGCATCGAATCCGGCATCTGCCACGTCAACGGCCCGACCGTGCACGACGAGGCGCAGATGCCGTTCGGCGGCGTCAAGGCGTCGGGCTATGGCCGCTTCGGCGGCAAGGCGGGTATCGCCGAATTCACCGACCTGCGCTGGATCACCATTCAGGACGGGCCGATCCACTATCCGATCTGATGGGCAGCCACGTGAGAAAGCTGAACGGCAAGACTTGCATTGTCACCGGCGGGGCGGGAAATCTCGGTCACGCCGCGGCGCGGCTGTTTCTCGACCACGGCGCGCGCGTGCTGCTGGTCGATCGCGATGCCGAAGCGCTGGCATGCGCGGCGAGCGGCTTGCCGCCGGATCGCGTCGCGACGATCCGCGCCGACGTGGCGGACGCGGTCGAGACGCAACATTATGTTCGGACTGCGGTGGAACGCTTCGGCAGGATCGACGTGCTGCTCTCGAATGCCGGCAATTTCGGCGTGGTGGCGCCGATCGCGGACTACCCGGACGATGCCTTCGACAGCGTAATGGCGGTGCATGTGCGCGGCGCCTATCTGGCGGCGAAACACACGGTGCCGCATATGAACGACGGCGGCGCGATCATCATCACCTCCAGCGTCGCCGGCGTGCGCGGCGACGCCGGCGTCCATGCCTACATCACCGCCAAGCACGCGCAGGTGGGGCTGATGCGCTGCCTGGCCAAGGAGCTGGCGCCGCGTCGCATCCGCGTCAACACTATTCATCCCGGTCCGATCGACAACGGCTTTCAACTCGCGGTGGAGCAGGGACTCGGCAATGCGCTCGGCGTTGACGGCGCCGCGTTCTTCAACGCCATGATTCCGCTTGGCCGCCACGGCACCGCCGAGGAGATCGCCCGCTCGGTACTCTACCTCGCAAGCGACGATTCCAGCTTCACCACCGGCACCACGCTGATGGTCGACGGCGGCATGAGCGTGTGAGGATGCCTATCTGTATCGTCATTGCGGGGAGCGAGGCGACGAAGCAATCCACTCTTTGCGGAACAACTGGATTGCTTCGCGGAGCCTGTGCTCGGACGGTGCGAAGCACCGATCCGGGTGCTCGCAATGACGACACTTGAACGGATAGTTTCGTCACTCGCCTTACCGGAACAGCGTATCGACGTAGGCCGCGCCGATGCCGATCTTGTCGTAATGCGCACGGCACAGCGCAATGTAGTTGTGAACGTCGAAATAGCCGTCCGGCTCACCGGCTTCGTCGAGCCAGATCAGCGGACCCTTGACCTGGAAGAACACCTTCATCGGCTGCTCATGATCGTACGCCACCAGCGTATGTCCCTCGCCCGGCGTCTCGTAGACGAAGTCGCCGGCGGTCGCGGTCCAGTCGTGTTCGAGGTAACCCCACTTGCCGGAGATGGTGTAGGCGAACACCTCGTGCGGATGGTAATGACGGTTCACCAGCCCCGCCTTCTTCGCCATCAGAATGTCGCACCACTTGTTCTGCGACGGCGAGATCCACAGCGGGCGCGACGACACCGTGTCGGTGAACGGCACGTAATAGCGCTCGTCGTCGGTCGGCGCGTTGGCGAGATAAACCTCGGGCTTCGCGTCCGGCTGAAATACTTTCGCGATCGGCTTCAGGTCGCGCCAGAATTCCGTTTTGGCAGCTTCGGGCATCGCATTCCTCCTGTGGCTTGCATCAAGGATAAGGTGGAGCGGGGGCGACAAAAATGGACAATCGAGAAAAAGAATTGCACTTTACCTACGGTCACCACGTCGGCTGAGGAGCAGCATATGGCCGCCAAGGCATTGGATTCGTCCGCGCGGTCGCTGCCGGAGGTCGAAGTCCAGATTCTCCGCAGCGAATTGACCAGCGGCGAATGGACGCTGCGGGATGCGCGCTATCACGGCTTCGTCGTGCAGGCGGGATCGGGCCGGTTCTGGCTCGACGGCAAGGAACTGGCGATGACGCCGCCTTGCCTGTTGTGGTTTCCCGCGCACGCCCAGGCGACGCTGCGCTTCGAGGCCGGCTCGCGCGGCATGACGGTCGCGGTATCGGAGATCGGCTTCGCGCGCGTGCTGTCGGGCAGCCCGAACGCCAATCAAATGCGCGCCGCGCTCTCGCCGCCGGTGATCCGCGCCAGGCTCGACCACACGCAGGCGCGCCGCCTCGCGGAATCGCTTGACGTGTTGCTCGACGAAGCGTTGCACGAGCGACCCGGCGCGCAAGAGGCGATGCGGCATCAGCTCGCGCTGTTCCTGCTGGCGGCATGGCGATTGTCGGGGCCGGTGTTGCGCGAATCGCAGCCGCTGCCGCGCACCATCGTGCATAAATTCCTCCACGCCGTGGAAGTGCACCTGCGTGACCATTGGAGCGTCGCGCGCTACGCCGCCGAGGTTGGCGTCACCGCCGATCGACTGAACGCGACCGTGCGGCGCGCCACCGGGCGCTCGCCACTGTCCATCGTGCACGAACGTGTGGTCGCGGAGGCCGATACGCTGCTGGACGATTCAAGCCTCAAGATCGCCGAGGTCGCCGAGTTGCTCGGCTTTCACGATCCGGCCTATTTCAGCCGCTTCTACAAACGCGAAACGGGCCGGCCGCCGAACAAGCAACGGCTCGACGTCACCGCGCGTCAAGCCAGACAAACCAGTTCGTTCGCGGCGTGGCCGTGAGCCGACGTGATCGCGGTATCGGACGGCGAGGCAAGACATGCGCCCGAAGTCCCGAAAACGCCTCGCCGCCGGTTCGGGCGACGCCGGCGCCCCCGCGGGCTAGTTGGATGCCCAGACGTCCACGCGATAGCGGTTCGCGGCGACAAGCTGGGCGGGGGTTCGTCGACCCAGCGTATCGGCGTCTCCCGCCGATAGGTCGCCAACAATTCATAGGGT
The DNA here is from genome assembly GCA_023954195.1 of Xanthobacteraceae bacterium. Classification (GTDB taxonomy): domain Bacteria; phylum Pseudomonadota; class Alphaproteobacteria; order Rhizobiales; family Xanthobacteraceae; genus 62-47. The sequence continues at coordinate 1,469,257 of JAMLIK010000001.1, read as the reverse complement.
ATACCGTCCGCATAAACCTGGAAATCGCCGAGGTCGACGTTGGCCATCACGTATCTCCGAAGGTCTTCCGCAACTCGAACTTGAGGACCTTGCCGGTGGCGTTGCGCGGCAGCACGCTCATGACTTCAAGCCGGCGCGGCAGCTTGTAACGGGCAAGCTCCTTGCCCGCGAAGTCGCGCAACTCCTCAAGATCAAGCTTGGCGTCGGGCTTCAGCGCGACGATCGCTGCAACCGTTTCGCCCCAAGCCGCCGCGCCGGGGCCCGCCGTGCGAGGGGACCACTACGCCAGCTACTTGTAGGCGCCGCGGCGAGCACTTTTATCCAGCGGGATTCGTTCATGGCATGAGCGATGTTCACCGGCCGCGTGGCGCCTGGCGAACGGCTGCGCGACGTTCCCATGCCTCGGCCTGCTCCTTGCGGACCATTTCCTCGGCGCTGGCGGGACGCACGGTGCGATAAGGCGGGTTGTCGGCCTCGATCACCCCGATCATCGCCTCGATCATTTCGGCAGGGTCGTGCTGGCGGTTCAGCTCGCGCACCGGCCAATGGTCGACCACGCGCTCGCCCTGGCCCCACCACTGATCCATGCTCTCCATCCCGGTATCGTTGAAACCCGTGCGATAGGCGCCGGGATTCACCGTCACCATCTCGACGCCATAGGGCTCCAGTTCCTCGTGCATGGCCGAGCAGATGCCTTCGACCGCGTGCTTGGAGGCGGCGTAGGCGCCGTCGAACGGCACCTTGACCAGCCCGGCCACCGAGGAGGTCCACACGATCCGGCCGCTGCCGCGCCTGACCATCTTGCGTGCGAAGCCCTGCGCCAGTTCCAGCGCCGCGAAGACGTTGGTCTCGAAGACCGAGCGGAACACCGTGATCGGAATCTCGGCCATCGGCCCCGATTCCATGATGCCGGCATTGTTGTGCAGAACGTCGATATCCAGCTCCAGCGCCTTGGCGCGGTCGATCTCGTTGAGCACGTCGAGCTTGACGACCTGGATATCGATGCCGTCGGCCTTCGCGGCGTTGCGTAGTTCCCAGACCTGCGGCCAGATCTGGCACCCGGCGATCACCCGATGGCCGCGCTGCGCCAGACCGAGAGCGACGCCGCGGCCGAATCCGGAGGCGGCGCCCGTTATGAGGATTGTCTTGCCCATGTCGTTTCTCCCGATGTGATGGTCAGGCGGCGGTCTCGCCGTTGCGGATCGCCAGCCGGATCGTCTGTGCCGTGGCGGTCACGCCGAGACGCTTGCGGATACGACGCAGATGATTTTCGACCGTGCGCTCGGAAAGCCCCGACGTCGAGGCGATATCCGCTCGCCGCCGTCCGAGGTCGAGCAACGCGATGCTTCGCCGGGCGATCCGGCCGCTACCTGCCCCCCGAGGGAATTACTTCGGCATCGGCGCTTCTGCAAAAGATAGTGACGATGTTGCCTGGCGGTGACAGTCACTTGTATCCGCCTCAGATTTCTCTCGAAATCGCCCAAGTCTCAACGCTTTTTGCAGCGCGTCGCGGGCGCTGAGGCGCAACGGCAAGATTGCCAAGTCTGACTTATTATTATCTGTTTGTCCGACACTGGCTGATTCGTCCGATTGGCTGACGTGCCTGCGCGCTTGGCGCGAAGTTTGGTTTTTTTGCGATTTTCTTATCATTTTCCAGGTGGGTTGATGCGGCTTGTCGCTTTCTCACTGATTTCATCGTTGATGGTCGTGCCCGTATTCTGGGCGGGCGGAGCCATGGCGGAGACGGCAAGGCCGTCCGCGACGCCGGCCCGGCCTGCCGCGACCCAGTCGAAGCCACCGGTCGCGGCCGCTGCCGCGAAGCCATCGGCATCGTCGGTCAAGCCTGTCCTGGCGACGCCTCAATCGACGACCGAGACCTATGGCGATTGGATCCTGATCTGTTCGTCGACGCCCGCCGGCCAGATTTGCGAAGTCGACACGACCTTGAGCTTGCGGGGGCAGGCTGAAGCCGTCGCGCGCATCGCCTTCGGGCAACCGGCGAAGGGCAAGCCGCTTCGTCTCGTTGTCCAAACGCCGGCCAATATCCTGATCCCGCCGGGCGTGAAGCTGGATATCGAGCCCGATAAAAAGAGCATCCCTCTTGCCTATCGCAGTTGCGCGCCGGGCGGTTGCTTCGCCGAGGCCGATCTCAGTCCGGAACAGGACCAGTTTTTTCGTGGCCGTTCCGATCCCGGTCAGCTCGTTTTCACGACCGCGTCGGGGCAGGCGATCGCCCTTCCGGTGTCGTTTCGCGGTCTCGAACCCGCGCTCGATGCGTTGGGTCACAAATAAAATTTTAAACGGCGATGTTTCGCCGGTCTGATTTGATCGTTTTGCGTCGCGTCCATCTTCCCGACCGGCGATGGCGCGACCTTGGAAATGGACGATTCGCCATGGGATTGATGCATATCCTCCGTGCACCATTTCGCCGCTCCGCACGCGGTTCCGCCATTCCCACTGCATCCCTGCCGCCAGCACGGGGCCCGGCGCTCGGCTCGGCGCTTGTCCTGGCGCTTTTCCTGGTCCCGCAATCCGTAGGTGCGCAAGCGATCAATGAGCAGACCAGCGGCGGCACCAATGACGACGCCGCGTCCATCAACAAGTCGGTTGGTAACCTCACCGTCGTCCCGCCGCCGCCCGGCGCCGCTCCCGGCGTTTTCCTGAAAGCAACCGGCGGACATGGCGACGGCGGCACGGACGGCGCACTCGGTATCGGCAGCACCAGCGGCGACACCGGCGGTGGTGGCGGTAATTCCGGGGGCGGCGTTTATTTCACCTCGACCGGCGCCGTCACCATCCAGACCTCCGGGACGTCCGCCTATGGCATCTCCGCGATCAGCGAGGGCGGCGGCGGCGGCGGCGGCGGCGATGCTTACCTGGCCGGCGACGCCGGCAACGGCGGTAAGGGCGGTGTCGGCCGCGCCGCCAGTGTCACCAATAGCGGCACGGGCTCGGTTTCAACCAACGGCAGCGGCGCGCACGGCATTTACGTGCTGAGCCTCGGCGGGCGTGGCGGAACCGGCGGCGACGTCAGTGTCAGCCTTGGCGGCGGCGGCGGCACGGGCGGCAACGGCGGCAGCCCCGGCGACGTCACCGTCGACAACCATCTCGATGTCACCACCGATGGCGCCGGGGCGGCCGGCATCTGGGCGCAGACGATCGGCGGCCGAGGCGGCGATGGCGGCGATGCCCAGGTCTGCATTTTTTGCGCCGGCGGGCGCGGCGCCTCGGCTGGCGTCGGCGGCTCCGTCAACGTGGTCAACAACAGCGCCATTCGCACGATCCAGGACAATTCCTTCGGTATTTTCGCGCAGTCCGTCGGCGGCTTTTCGGGCAATGGCGGCGGCTCGTTCGGCCTCCTGTCCTTTGCCGGCGACTCGTCGAGCGGCGGCAATGGCGGCACGGTCCGTGTCCAGACCGATGGCGGCTCGATCCACACCTCGGGCATAGGCTCCACGGCGATCTTCGCGCAAAGCGGCGGCGGCGGCGGCGGTGCGGGCGGGGCGGGCGGTGGCCTGATCGGCTTTGGCGGCAGCGGCGGAACGGCCGGAACCGGTCAGGCCGTGACGGTTGTCAACCATGCGGCGCTGACTGTCGATAACAACTTTTCAAGCGGCATCTTCGCCCAGTCCTTCGGCGGTGGCGGCGGGACCGCGGGCGTCGGCGGCGGCCTTGTCGGCATCGGCGGCGCGGGCGGCGGCGGCGGTGACGGCGGCGCCGTTCGTGTCGAGAATTATGCCCGGATCAACGTCGGCGGTTCCGGCTCGCTGGATTCCAATACCGGAGCGACCATTGTCGCGGCGGGCATCTACGCCCAGTCGGTCGGTGGCGGCGGCGGCAACGGCGGCCTTGGCGCCGGGCTGGTCGGCATCGGCGGCAGCGGCGGCGCGGCCGGGCACGGCGGGGCGGTCACCGTCATCAATAGCGGCGACATCATCCACACGGCTTGCGGCAATTGCATCGAAGCGCCCACGATCTTCGCGCAGTCGGTCGGCGGTGGCGGCGGCGACGGCGGATCGTCGGGCGGCCTGGTCGCGGTCGGCGGTCACGGCAGCGGCGGCGGCAACGGCGGCCTCGTGACGGTCACCAATAAGGCCAGCCTGACCGCCTATGGCGATTATTCCGCCGGCCTTTTCGCGCAATCGGTCGGCGGCGGCGGCGGTAACGGCGGCTCCTCCTACGGCATCGGCGTCTTCGCCAGCGTCGCGGTCGGCGGCACGGGCGGCGCGGGCGGCAACGGCGGCCAGGTCTGCGTCAACGCCAACGGGGGCTGCAACGGCGTCGATTCCGGGCTCAACGCGAATTCCAATATTCAAACCCACGGTTACCGGTCGGCGGGCATCTTCGCCCAATCGGTCGGCGGCGGCGGCGGCAGCGGCGGCGCGGCGATTTCGGCCTCGGTCGCCATTTTCGGCGGCGCGTCGGTTGGCGTCGGCGGCGACGGATCCAATGGCGGCTTCGGCCAGGATGTCTTCGTCGGATCCGCCGGGACGATCGGAACCTCGGGGGCGTTCTCCGCGGGCATTTTCGCCGAGTCGGTGGGCGGTGGCGGCGGCAGCGGCGGTTACGCCATCGCGGCCTCGGTCGGGCCGGCCTACGGCGCGCTCGGCTTTTCCCTCGGCGGTTCGGGCGGCGACGGCAACCATGCCGGCAATGTGACCGTCGTCAGCCATACCAACATTACGACGAACGGTGTGTTTTCGGCCGGCATCCAGGCGAGCGCGGTCGGCGGCGGCGGCGGCGACGGCGGCTTCAGCATCGCCGCGGCGGGCGGCGGCGCCGGGTTGGCGCTGGGCATCGGCGGCGGCGGCGGCGGCGGCGCCAATGGCGGCGTTGTCAACGTCACGAGCGTCGGCAACATCACGACCGGCACCCAGTCCGGCGGGGGGCTGGCGAGCGCGAACTCGGCCGGCATCTTCGCGCAGTCGGTCGGCGGCTCCGGCGGCACCGGCGGCTTCGCGATCGCGGCCAGCGGTGGCCTCTATGGCAATGTCAGCGTCGGTATCGGCGGCGACGGCGGCAAGGGCGGCAACGGCCTCGGCGTCACCGTCCATAACAACGACGCGGGCAGCACCGGCAACAGGATCGTGACCTGGGGCGATCTGTCGGACGGCATCTTCGCGCAATCGGTCGGCGGCTCCGGCGGCAATGGCGGCTTTTCGGTCGCGGCCGGCGGCGCGGTGTACGGCTCGGTCAATTTGAGCTTCGGCGGCGCGGGCGACGGTGGCGGCACCGGCGGCGTCGTCGACGTGACGAGCTATGGCGCGATCGAAACCCATGGCGCCAGGTCCAACGGCATCCTCGCCCAGTCGGTGGGCGGCGGCGGCGGCAATGGCGGCTTCGCGGCCGCCGCTGGCGGCGCTCAATATGGCGCCGTCTCGCTGACGATGGGCGGCGCGGGCGCGCAAGGCGGCGACGGCAACACGGTCACCGTGCACAACAACGGCGCCATCACCACCACCGGGCTGCAATCGAACGGCATCTTCGCGCAGTCGGTCGGCGGCGGCGGCGGCAACGGCGGCCTGGCGCTGTCCCTGGGAGGGTCGCAATACGCCTCCCTGGCGCTGGCTTTCGGCGGCGAGGGCGCCAATGGCGGCATCGGCCAGAAGGTGTCGGTGGATTCCACGGCGCGGATCAATACCAGCGCCGACCAGGCGAACGGTATTCTGGCGCAGTCGATCGGCGGCGCGGGCGGTAACGGCGGGGCCGCCGTTTCCGGCACGCTCACCATCGAAAGCGGCGGCAGCCTGTCGATGGCGATCGGCGGCAAGGCCGGCGATGGCGCCAAGGGCGGCGACGTGCATGTCGGCACCACGGCCGACGTGACCACGGGCGGCATGGGGGCGAACGGCATTCTGGCGCAGTCGATCGGCGGCTCCGGCGGCAATGGCGGGCTGTCCGGCGCGATCAGCGTTTCGGCCGCGGGCGGCGCGGCCTTCACCGGCAGCACCGGCGGCAATGCCGGTACCGGCAATACAGCCGGCAAGGTCGACGTGGTCACGAACAACAACATCACCACGACCGGGAGTTCGAACGCCAACGGCATCTATGCGCAATCGGTCGGCGGCGGCGGCGGCAACGGCGGCTTCTCGCTGCTGCTCGCGGCGAGCTACGACGGGACCTCCGGTCCGACCCCGAAGACGGTCGGTGGCGCTGGCGGAACCGGCGGAGCCGGCAACACGGTCAGCGTGCAGTCGCGCGGCACGGTCCAGACCACGGGCGCGCTGTCCAACGGCATTTTCGCCCAGTCGGTCGGCGGCGGCGGCGGCCGCGGCGGCTTCTCGATCGGCGCCAGCCTGTCCTATGGTGGGGCGACCGAGGTCAACAGCGTCGGTGGCAACGGCGGATCCGGAAATACGGCGGCGCAGGTCAGCGTGATCGCGGCGTCCACCGCCGCGTCCTCGATCGCCAACACCTCGGTCAGGACGCGCGGCGACGGCTCGGTCGGCATTCTCGCGCAATCGGTCGGCGGCGGCGGCGGCCAGGGCGGCTTCTCGATCGCGGGGAGTTTTAACGCGGGCGGCGACAGCAAGGCCAGTTCCATCGGCGGCTCGGGCGGCACCGGCGGCGATTCCTTGAACGGCTGTAATTCCGGCGTCAACTGCAAGCTCGGTGACGCGGGTTACGTCGCCGCCGTGCAGGTGACCAACACCGGCAACATTCAGACCGGCGGCCGCAACGCGTCGGGTATCCAGGCGCAATCGATCGGCGGCGGCGGCGGCGACGGCGGATTCTCGATCGGCGTGTCCGGCACGGTTTCGGACAGCACGTCGAAATTGCAGACGGTCGGCGGCTCGGGCGGCGCGGCCGGCAAGGGCGCCGACGTGGTGGTGCAGAACAACGCGTTCGCCAATTCGGGGAATTCGATCATAACGGCGCAGGATCTGTCTTATGGCATCCTGGCGCAGTCGGTCGGCGGCGGCGGCGGCAACGGTGGTTTCGCGATTGCCGGCTCGCTCTCCACCGGCGGCGGCGCGGAAGCCAACGCGACCGGCGGTCAGGGCTCCGGCGGCGGCAACGCCGGCCGCGTGACCGTGACCAGCGGCGGCGGCATCTTCACCGGCACGCCCGTCCTCGTGGGCGGCGTCGTGGTCGGCTCGACCGGTGGACAGGGTTCGATCGGCATCCTGGCGCAATCGATCGGCGGCGGCGGCGGCAGCGGCGGCTTCGCCGGCGGCCTTGCGCTCGGGCTGGGCGGCGACGCGGCGACCAACACCACGGGCGGCAACGGCGCGGTCGGCGGCGACGGCGGCATCGTGACCGTCAACACGCTCGCCGGCTCGAACATCGTCACCTTCGGCGACAACGCCACGGGCATTCTGGCGCAGTCGGTCGGCGGCGGCGGCGGCAATGGCGGGTTCTCCATCGGCGCGAGCTTCAACAATTCGAGTGGCAAGAGCGCGAGCAATACCATCGGCGGTCAAGGCGGCGCTGGCGGCGCCGGCATGGGCGTCACCGTCAACAACCAGGCCGATGTTCAAACCTTTGGCTTGATGTCGAACGGCATCGTTGCGCAATCGATCGGCGGCGGCGGCGGCAATGGCGGCTTCGCGGTCGGCGGAACGGTTTCGCTCGGTGGCGATGCGACCAACAATACGGTCGGCGGCTCGGGCGCGGGCGGCGGTAACGCCGGAACGGTCGACGTCACCAACTCGGGCACCATCCAGGTCGCGCGTGCCGGCACCATCGGTATTCTCGCGCAGTCGGTCGGCGGCGGCGGCGGCAACGGCGGCTTCTCCGGCGGTGTCGCGTTCACCAACAGCGGCGACGCGAAGAACACCGTCGGCGGCACCGGCACCGGGCTTGGCGGTCTTGCCGGCAACGCGGCGAAGGTCACGGTCACCAACAGCGGCGCCATCACGGCGGCCGGCGACAAGGGCATCGGCATCCTGGCGCAGTCGGTCGGCGGCGGGGGCGGCAATGGCGGTTTCGCGATCACCGCAGGCGGATCGACCTCGGCCAAATCCGAGACGGATTCGGTGGGCGGCTCCGGCGGAGCGGGTGGCACCGGCGGCCAGGTCGTTGTCACCAACAACACCGGCGGCACGCTGACCACCAACGGCGCGATGGCGTATGGCATCGTCGCGCAGTCGGTCGGCGGCGGTGGCGGCAATGGCGGTTTTTCGACAGCGGCCAATTTCTCGCTCGGCGGCGACGCGACGTCGAAGGTCGGCGGCGGGGCTGGCGGCGGCGGCGGCGCGGCCAGCACCGTCAACGTCGACAACTACGATTTCGTCCACACCAAGGGCGTGCAAAGCACCGGCATCCTGGCGCAGTCGATCGGCGGCGGCGGCGGATCCGGCGGTTTCGCGGGCGCTCTGACGTTTGCCACCGACGGCAAGGTGAACAACCAGGTCGGCGGCGGCAGCGGCGGCGCCGGCAGTTCGGCTGACAGCGTCACGGTGTTCAACCACGCCGGCGCGGTGATCCAGACCGACCTGAACAACTCGGTCGGCATCCTGGCGCAGGCGGTCGGCGGCGGCGGCGGATCGGGCGGCTTCACACTGTCCGGCGGGGCGACGCTGGGTGATGACGGGATTTCGCAGACGGTTGGCGGCAACGGCGGCGCGGGCGGCTCGTCGGCCTTCAATGCCGCGAACAATCCGGTTGTCGTGACGGTCCAGAACGACGGCACCGTCGCGGTCAAGGGCGGCAACAGCATCGGCATCCTGGCGCAGTCGATCGGCGGCGGCGGCGGCAATGGCGGCGTCACGGTGTCGGGCGTCTTTTCGAACTCGGGCGACACCTCGAACGCGGTCGGCGGCGCGGCCGGTGGCGGCGGCGGCGACTCCGGGGCGGTCAAGGTCATCAACAGCGGCATCGTCTCGGCAGGCGGCGACAAAGGCATCGGCATTCTGGCGCAGTCGGTCGGCGGCGGCGGCGGCAACGGCGGTTTCGCGATTGCGGGAGGGGGATCGACCTCGGCCAAATCCCAGACGGATTCGGTGGGCGGCGCCGGCGGAGTCGGCGGCACCGGTGGAGCGGTCGCCGTCATCAACAACAGCGGCGGCATGGTTACGACCGATGGCGCCATGGCTTACGGCATCGTCGCGCAATCGGTCGGCGGCGGCGGCGGCAATGGCGGCTTCTCGACGGCGGCGAATTTCGCGCTCGGCGGCGACGCCACCTCCAAAATCGGCGGTGGCGCGGGTGGCGGCGGCGGGTCGGCCAGCACCGTCAATGTCGACAACTACGATTTCGTTCACACCAAGGGCGCGCAGAGCACGGGCATTCTGGCGCAGTCGATCGGCGGCGGCGGCGGATCCGGCGGTTTTGTCGGCGCCCTGACCTTCTCCAGCGGCGGTCAGGTGAACAACCAGGTCGGCGGCGGCAGCGGCGGCGCCGGTAATTCGGCTGACAGCGTCACGGTGTTCAACCATAAGGACGCGGTGATCCAGACCGACCTGAACAACTCGGTCGGCATTCTGGCGCAGGCGATCGGCGGCGGCGGCGGATCGGGCGGCTTCACGCTGTCCGGCTCGGCGACGACCAGCGGTGGCGGCTTCTCGCAGACGGTTGGCGGCAACGGCGGCGCGGGCGGCTCGGCGGCCTTCAATGCCGCGAACAATCCGATCGTCGTGACGGTCCAGAACGACGGCATCGTCACCACCAAGGGCCAGAACAGCATCGGCATCCTGGCGCAGTCGATCGGCGGCGGCGGCGGCAATGCCGGGGTCACGGTGTCCAGCGCCTACGCCAGCTCGGGCGGAGCCTCGACCACGGTCGGCGCGACGGGTGGCGGCGGCGGCGACGCCGGTGCCGTCAAGGTCGTCAACACCGGCACGATCTACGTCCAGGGCGCCAACTCCGTCGGCATCTACGCACAGTCCGTTGGCGGCGGCGGCGGCAACGCGGCCTTCACCGGCGATCTCAATTTCACCGACAGTAGCAAGAACCAGGAGACCAAGGTCGGCGCACAGCTTGGCGCCGCGGGCGGCAACGGCGGCAACGTCACGGTGATCTCGACCGGCTCGATCATCACGACGGGGGCCAACTCGATCCCGGTCTTCGCGCAGTCCGTGGGCGGCGGCGGCGGCAACAACGCGCTGTTCATCTCGGCGCAGAGCGGTTCGGTCAGCACCTCATCGATCGATATCGGCAGCTTCTTCACCTCGGCGCCCTCGGGCTCGAAGGGCACGGTAACGGTTGAGCTGAGCGGCGGCACGGTGTCGTCCACGGGCGATCTCGCCTATGGCGTTCTGGCTCAGGCGGTCGGCGCGGGCGGCGGCAACGGCGCGGTGGTCGTCCCCGACCCGCTCACGGTCGGCGCGGGTGGTCTGGTCATCGGCCTTGGTTCGAAGGGCGCGGTCGGCGACGGCAGCCTGCTGACGGCAACCAACGCCAACGTCATCACCACGACAGGCGTCGGCGCGGCTGGTTATATCGGCCAGTCGATCGGCGGCGGCGGCGGCATGGGTTCGGCCACGGGCGACCTGACCTTCACCGCTCCCGGCCCCCTGACGCTGACGCTGGGCGGCTCCGCCGGCGGCGGTTCGGGCGGCCGCGCGGTCGTCACCAACACGGCGGCGTCGATCGTCACGGGGAATGGGCCGGACATCGCCAGCGGCGACGGCGCGGTCGCGCTGCTCGGTCAATCGATCGGCGGCGGCGGCGGCGGCTCGATCGGCGCTTTCGGCGTTGTCACCGGAACCGCCGGACCGGTCGTCCTCACGCTCGGCGGTGCGGAGACCGGCGTCAACAACGGCGGCGAACTCACCCTGGCGAGCGGCAACACGGTCACCACCTACGGCCGCTTCGCGCCGGGCGTCGTCGGCCAGACCATCGGCGGCGGCGGCGGTTATGCATCCGTGACCGCCGCGGCGGGACTCGCGGCCGCCAATGCGACGTTCCAGCTCGGCTCCGCCGGCGGAACGGGCGGCGCGGCCGATCCCTCTCAACTTTCGACCGTCGCGGTCGGCGCGGGGGCCGTCACCACCAACGGACAAATCTCGGACGGCATCGTCGCGCAGGCGATCGGCGGCGGCGGCGGCCTTGCGGGTTTCGTCAGCGACGGCGTGCAATTGCCGCCGCTCGGCCCGGTCACTCTCGGGGCCTTGGCAGGCGGCGGCTCGGGGGCGACCATCGGCGTGACCAATGGCAGCGCGATCCTGACCAGCGGCTCAGGCTCGATCGGCGCCATCGCGCAATCGATCGGCGGCGGCGGCGGCACGGCGCAAGCCTATGGCGTCGCCACGGGTGCATCGCCGATCACCTTCGGTGCGGCGGCGGGGGCCGGCGGCGCGGCGGGCGCGGTCAATTTCGAAACCACGGCGGGCATCACGACCGGCGGGGTCTATGCGCATGGCATCGTCGCGCAATCGATCGGCGGCGGCGGCGGTCTGTTCCAGGCATTCGACAACGCAGGAAACGCGCTGGCGCTGAATGCGGCCGGATCGGCGGCGGCGAACGGCAACGGCGGCGCGGTCGACGTGAAGGTCGATGCGGGCGCCGATATCATCACCACCGGCAACGGCGCGCATGGCATCGTCGCGCAGTCGGTCGGCGGCGGCGGCGGAATCGTCGGCGGCGGAGCGTTCGCGAGCACGCTCGGGCAGACCGGATCGTTCGCCGGCAGCGCTGGCGGCACCGGGAACGCCGGAACGGTCACGGTCAACACCCAGGCCAATATCGTCGTGACCGGTCTCGGCTCGACCGCGATCTATGCGCAATCGATCAATGGCGCCGGGTCCGGCGCCGATATCGGCATCACGCTCGGAAACGCGGTGCTGGGCACCGATCAGGCGGTGCTCGGCAGCGGTGACGGCGCGGTCACGACGAACGCGGTGGCGTTCAGCGGCGGTGCGAACAATACGCTGACGAGTTACGCCTTGCTCGGCACCATGGCGGGCATCGACGGCACCACGATAAGGGGCGAAGCCGGCAACGAGGCGGTGACCAGCTTCGGTCATCTGATCGGATCGGTTGACCTCGGCACGGGCACCAATTCGGTCGACAATAAGCCCTATAACAGCAACCCGACATTCAAGGCCGGCGTCTTCGATGCCGGCCCCGTCATCAATCTCGGCGGTCCGGCGGTCGGCAATCTGCTGACAAACGAGGGCCTGTTCTCACCCGGCGCCTGGTTCAGGGAGCTGACCACCAACCTGAATGGAAACTTCCTGCAAACCGCTACCGGTTCTTGTGGGGCTTTCGGCCTCCCCACCAGCACCTGCGGCTATTTCGGCACCGATCTCAATCTGACGAACTCGACCGCGGACAGGCTCAATGCGACCGGAACGGCAAATGTGTCGGGCCGGGTTGTCATCAACATCAACAATCCGGGTGACGCCACGCCGGGGACCGTCACGCGCACGATGATTTCCGCCGCCGGCGGCGAAACGCACTCCAACCTGGATATCCAGGCGCAGCCGACGGCGGTCGCGACGTATTCGCTGGTCTATCCGAACGGGACGGATATCGACCTGAAATACACCATCGACTTCTCCCCCACGGGACTGACGCAGAACCAGCATTCCGTCGGCAACGCGATCAATGCGATCCAGACGGCGCATGTCCAGACCTTCCGGCCGATCGCGGCCGCGCTGTTCTACCAGCCGGACGTGAACGTGCTGGGCGCGGTCTACGACTCGCTTTCCGGCGAGGGCGTCGCCGCCACTCAGCAAATGGCGATATCGTCGAACGACCTGTTCCATTCGTCGATCCTGACTCAGGCCAGGTACTGGATGTTCGACAACAACCGGAACGATCCGAACAGCCTGAATTACTACGACGGTCAGCGGATGAGCTACGCCGCCGGTCGCGACACCGGTTTCCCGAAATATTCCGCCCCGGCGGCGCAAAATTCCGGGAATCGAACCTGGCGTTTGTGGACGACGTTTAGCGGCGGCGACTGGCGCTATTCAGGAAACCCAACGATCGGAACCGCCAGCGTGTCGTCAAACAGCGCCGGCTTCACCAGCGGCCTCGATTATCAGTTCGATCCCAGCCTGATGGCCGGCATCGCGATTGGTTATGGCAAGGGATGGATGAAGGTGTCCGGGCGGCAGACCGTCGACAGCGTCGAAGGCGGCCACGTCGCAGGCTACGTGGCGAAGCGCTTCGACAATGCTTACGTCATCGGGTCGCTCGGCGTTGATTACTTCACCAACACCGAGGATCGTTTCGCGGCGATTCCGGGGACGATCTTGCCGCCGCTTTTCGGCACGCAAATCCCGGCGATTCCCGGCTTCGCCGAGCATCTTCAAGGCAAGTTCAGCAGTTACTCCGTCAGCGGCATGTTCGAGACCGGGTATCGATATCGCGTCGGTGATTTCAACCTCACGCCGTTGGCAGGATTGAATTTCACGTCCTATTGGATGAATGCGTTCCAGGAGACCAATAGCGGTGCGCCGAGCTTCATCGGCCTGTCCTTCGCGAAACGGAACGTCAACTCGCTTCCGACATTCATCGGCGCCCAGATCGATTCCAATCGGACGATGGCCGATGGCACCACCTTGTTTACCTGGGCCCGCGCGACCTGGGTGCACGAGTTCATGCCGCATCGGACGATCAATCCGTCCTTCATCGCCGCTCCCGGCTTCGACTTTGTCATCGACGGAGCGCTCGCCCCGACCGACCTCGCGCGCATCAATCTGGGCGCCAAGGTGACGCTCGGCCGGAATGTCTCGGTTTCCGCCGACATTCGGGCCGATCTCTATCGCACGCCGAGCATCGCGGGTTTCATAGGAGCCAAGGTTTCCTGGTGAACTCCAGTCTCGGGCGGTCATCCGGAATCGTGGCGGATCCTCAGACGAGCGTCGAGCGATCCGCGTGAGCCGGGCCGTCATGCGCGGGTTTGATCCGCGCATCCATCAAACAGGATGAGTTACTTCGGGAAGATGGATGCCCGGATCAGTCCGGGCATGACGCACGGTGGGTCCATTCGAAGTCAACACGCTTCAGGCGGCGTCGAACGCGTTCGCCTATTTCATGTAGGTTCGAAAAATTTTCATCACCCTGTCGATCTCGCCATCGACATCGACGGCGGCGCGCCGCTTCGCTGGCGCCTGACCGCGGCCGAACGTTACGCGGAGGTGGCTTTCCATGACCTCCGCGATCAGGCCGTTGGTCGCGCCCCGCATGGCGACGATCTGCTGCAACAAGGGGCCGCATTCGGTTCCGGCCTCGATCGCGCGCTCCAGCGCTTCGGCCTGCCCCCTGATGCGGCGAAGCCGGGCGATGGCCTGACGTTTCTCTTGTGGCGTGTATGGCATCAAGTCTTCCTGCTCGTATGTTGAGCATACCGTACAGGAGATGGGTTCTATTCAGAAATCAGGCTGAGCGCCAATCTGAACCTCCAATTCAACGCAGTTGGCTGTCCTTGTTGCCCCGGCGGTTGATCCCGGAAAAAGCCGGTCGCTTGTCGCGTTCGCCTTGGCACGCAACGCACGTCCTGACGCCCGGTATGGCTTGACGCCGCTTCAACGGGATCTCCTCGCCGCACACCTCGCATTCGATGGTGCCTTCTCCCGATGGCAACCGGGAACGCGCCGCCGAGACCGCATCCGTGACGGTGGCGTCAATCTGGTCCTGAACCCCGCCGTCGGGTCCCCATCCGTTTGCCATTTCGGCTCCTTCAAATTGCATGGAAGGTGAGATGGATATCCGGGAGTGCGGCCCGGACATCCAGAAACGACAAACATATAATATACCCCCACCTAGTATCAAGATCGCCGATGTCCGCCTGCTTCGCCTTCTCGATTGCAAGCAGCATGGCGAGCCATGGACGCCGGCGACGGGCGCCGCGAACAGGCGAGACCGGAAGATCGCGTGCCAGAACATATATACACTATAGTAGTATAATGTATAATCCTCTTGGACGGTTGACGAGGCGCAACGCATCAAGCTGGCGACCGAATTGCTGCGCGCTCAGGTCTGCATCCGGCTGACGTCGACCGGTTGATGCGGCAATTGCAGCGGCTGGTCGATGCCGGCAACACGGTCGTTGTTGTCGAACATGACATGCGCGTCCTCGCGCAGGCGGACTGGGTCATCGATCTCGGTCCGGGCGCGGGGGAGGATGGCGGTTGGATCATCGCCAGTGGCGTTCCTCCTGAAGTCGCCGAAGCAAAAGACAGCCTGACCGCGCCGTACCTGAAAACAGCTCTGTAGCCGGCGCAGCGATGCGGTGGACGAATGCCCAATCCACTCCGCGAGGGTTTGCTCTCCGCGACAATTCTGCATAATGTTTCCGGCATCACGGACGGTGTTCGAAGCTGGAGTTTGCGGTGATCGACAAGCGCGTAAGGACGGTGGAGGACGCCGTCGCCGGCGTTCAGGACGGATCGACGGTCCTGGTGGCGGGGTTCGGCATCGTCGGCGTCGCCGACCATCTGCTGGAAGCGCTGCACGACCAGGGCGCGAAAAACCTCACCATCGTCGCCAACAATTCCGGCAACGGCGATTACGGCCTGGCGCGGCTGATCAATTCCGGCCGCGTGCGCAAGGTGATCTGCTCCTATCCGCGCTCCGGCGACTACAGCGCGTTCCTCAACGCCTACAAGGCAAAGAGCCTGGAACTCGAACTGGTGCCGCAGGGCACCATCAGCGAGCGGATGCGCGCCGCCGCCGCCGGCCTCGGCGGTTTCTTCTCGCCGGTGTCGGCGCACACCAAGCTGGCGGACGGCAAGGAGACGCGCGAGATCGACGGCCGGCTGCATGTGTTCGAAAAGCCTTTGCGCGGCGACGTCGCGCTGCTGAAAGCCAACAAGGCCGACCGCTGGGGTAATCTGACCTATCTGAAGTCGGCTCGGAATTTCAACCCGGTGATGGCGATGGCCGCCGAACTGTCCATCGTCGAGGTCGATGAGATCGTCGAACTCGGCAGCCTCGATCCGGAAGCGGTGGCGACGCCCGGCGTGTTCATCGACCGCGTCGTCGCGGTGGGAGTAAGCGCATGACAGTATCTTATGTCCGCCTCACCCGCGACCAAATGGCCTGGCGCGCGGCGCAGGATCTGCCGGACGGCTGCTTCGTCAATCTCGGCATCGGCATTCCGACGCTGGCGGCGAGTTACGTGCCGGCCAACCGCGAGGTGATCTTCCATAGCGAGAACGGGGTGATCGGCCTCGGACCGAAGCCGAAGCCCGGCGAGGAAGATCCCAACATCACCGACGCCGGAAAAAATCTCGCCACGCTGGTCACCGGCGGCTGCTACGTGCATCACGCCGACGCCTTCCTGATGATCCGCGGCGGGCATCTCGACGTCAGCCTGCTCGGTGCGTTCGAGGTATCGGAGACCGGCGACCTCGCCAACTGGACCACGGAGGATCCGGGGTTCCCGCCCGGCGTCGGCGGCGCGATGGACCTCGCGGTCGGCGCCCGTGAAATCCGCGTGCTGATGGCGCACACCCACAAGAGCGGATCGCCGCGCATCCTGAAACGCTGCTCGCTGCCGCTCACCGCCCCCGGCGTGGTCAAGCGCATCTATACCGATCTGGCGGTGATCGACGTGACCTCGAACGGTCTTATGGTGCTGGAAATGATTCCGGGCATGACGCTCGCGCATCTGCAAACCATGACCGAGCCGAAGCTGCACCTTGCCGAGGGCTGGCAATCGCTGGCGCCGCCGCGGGCAATGGCGGCCTAGATCGTCAAGTCGCCCCCGCGGCCGCGCTTTCCAGGCGGCTCGTCGTCGTCGCACGGGTTGCGCAACGGCACTTGTCGTCGGCGCGTGCCGGCCGGCTTCGCATCATGATGCCTTGACGGCGCGATAAGCGTGCCAGGTGCCGTGGCCGAGCAGGGGGAACACCACGATCAGGCCGACCAGGCCGGTGGCGATGCTGAGCAGGATCAGCGCCAGCATGATCGCGGCCCAGGTCAGCATCGCCGTCATGTTGTGCCAGACCAGCGCCATGCTGGAGCCCATCGCGGTCAGCGAATCGACGCGCTGGTCGAGTTGCATCGGGATCGAGAAGGCGCTGATGCCGAACGAGAACGCCGCGAACAGCGCGCCCACCACGCTGCCGACGATCAGCATCCCCCAGCCGGTCGGCGTGCCGAACAGCATCGGCGCGATATGGTCGAGGCCGGGAAACGGCACCAAGCCGAAGAACAGCGCGTAAACGATGACGGCGGCGCGCATCCACACCAGCATCAACAGGCACAGCAGCACACCGGTGAAGGCGATCTGCGGACCCGCCGCCGGGCGCACGAAGATCATGCTGGACAGGCTGACCGGCTTGCCCTCGGCGATCTGCCGGCTCTTGGCGTAGGGGCCGACCGCGAGGATCGGGCCGACCACCATGAATCCGGCCAGCGCCGGAAACAGGATGTAGTCCAGTTCGAACTTGAACAGGCCGTAGACGATCGCCGCCGACAGCAGGAACACCAACAGGCCATAGGCGATGCTCGGCCCCGGCTGGGTGTGGAAATCGCGCCAGCCCAGCGCCAGCCAGTGAAACGCGTCGGCGGAGGTGAGGCCGCGCTTCCAGCGGTCGGCGACCGGCAGCCGTTCGAGAACCGGAGGGATGATGGTCTGTGAGGGTTCGGTGTGCTCGATCACGTCAGGTCCTCAATCTCGTAGCGAAGTCAGAATTACCGGGGCGTACATGACGACGTCGCCGCGCTGAAGCTGCCGGCCGCGCCGCTCGCGCCGGTGCGCACATGCGCGACGCAGTCCGGCTGCGAGGTCACGGCGACATAGACCAGATGCCAGTTGGCGCCGATCACCAGCGCCAGGCCGGCGCCAATCAGGAGCCAGATCCAGCGGCGGCTGCGTCGCATGGTAGCCTCCGCGCTCATTTGTCGGGCTTCCGCAGGTCGACCAGATAGAGCGCGAGAATCTTGCGGTCGAGGTCCGACAGGCGGCTCTCCCAGGTCGGCATGTGGCCCTGCCGACCGCCCCACAGCGTCGTCTCGATGGTCTGCATGCTACCGCCGTAGATCCAGAACGGATCGGTCAGGTTCGGCGCGCCCGTCTCGGGATTGCCCTTGGCGTCCTCGCCGTGGCAGGCGGCGCAGTTGGCGGCGAACAGATCCTTGCCGGCCGCGATCTTGGCGGGATCGAGATCCTTCTCGCCGGGATGCGACAGGCTGCGGACGAAGGCGGCCACCTTGTCGATGTCGGCGCGCGGCAGCATGCCGTCCTTGCCGAACGCCGGCATCTGCGAGGTGCGGCTCTCCGGGTGCGCGGAGTTGATGCCGACGCGGATGGTCTCATAGATCGCGTCCGGCGTGCCGCCCCACAGCCAGGAATTGGTGGTGAGGTTGGGGAAGCCCTTGCCGCCCTGCGCGGCGCGGCCGTGGCAGGCGGCGCAATTGTCGCCGAACAGCGCGCGGCCGGTTTCGCGCACGGCTTCCATCAGCCGCGGGTCCTTCTGGATGTCGGCGAAGCTCTCCTTCTCGATGCGCGCCGACCACACCGCCCGATCCAGCGCCGCCTGCTTGACCGATTGCGTCACGTCATGGCGCACGTCGTCGCCGAGCAGGCCCTTGGTGTAGGTGCGGCCGATCGGCCAGGTCGGCATCAGGATCCAGTAGCCGACGGCGAACAGCACCGCGCAGGTCAGAAAGAACCAGACCGCCTTCGGCACCGGCGTATTGAGTTCGGTGATGCCGTTCCATTCGTGCCCGGTCGTCATGTAGCCGGTGTGAGGGTCGCGTTCAAAATGCCCCATGATGGTTCCTCATCCCCGGTATGGCTTGTCGTCGTCGTCGAGGATGGCCCGCGCGGCCTGCTTGAACGGCTTCTGATTGGCGGGCCAGTAGGTGTAGACCAGCACGATCAGCGACAGGCCGATCAGGTAGAACAGGCCGAACGACTTGGAGAGCCAGACGAGCAGATCGTGGGTGATGGTCATGGCTTTTTCTCCGCGGTCGCGACCGGCTTATGCGCGGCGTCGGTGAGCCGGCCAAGGATTTGCAAATAAGCCACCAGCGCGTCCATCTCGGTCAAGTCCTTGGGCTTGCCGTCGAAGGCGCGCACCGTGGTCGCCTTGCCGTAGCGCTTGACGACGCCGTCGGCGGCGGGCGAATCGGGCGCGGCCTGGCCGTAGGCGTCGGCGGCGGCGTTGGCGATCATGTCGTCGGTATAGGGCACGCCGACGTCGCGCTGCGCCCTGAGGTGCTTGCTCAGGTCGTCGGTGCGCAGTTCGGTGCGTTCCAGGAAGGCGTAGGCGGGCATGACCGACTCCGGCACCACCGCGCGCGGGTTAATCATATGGGCGACATGCCAGTCGTCGGAATATTTCTCGCCGACACGGGCGAGGTCCGGACCGGTGCGCTTGGAGCCCCACAGCATCGGGTGGTCGTATTTGGATTCGACCGCCAGCGAATACGGCCCGTAGCGCTCGACCTCGTCGCGCAGCGTGCGGATCATCTGCGAATGACAGGCGTAGCAGCCCTCGCGGATGTAGATGTTGCGGCCCGCCAGTTCGAGCGGGGTGTAAACCCGCATCTCGGGCGCATCCTCGACGGTCTGGTGAATGGTGAACAGCGGCGCGATCTCGACAAGGCCGCCGACCGAGGCGGCGGCGATGATGCCGAGCACCATGCCGATGGTCCTGCGTTCCAGCCGGTAGTGAAATCCGAACATGCTGACTTACTCTCCGGGCTGAACTGCGGGGATATCGACGCCGACCACCGAATAGTCGGGCGATGCCTGTGCCTGAGCCTGCGCGGCGGTGCGGATGGTCATCCAGATATTGTAGAATCCGATGATGGCGCCGAGCAGGAAGAACGCGCCGCCGACGGCGCGGGCGATGTAATAGGGATGCATCGCCACCAGCGAGTCGACAAAGGAATAGGCCAGCGTTCCGCTCTCGTTATAGGTGCGCCACATCAGGCCCTGGATGATGCCCGAGTTCCACATCGCGAAGACGTAGATGATGGTGCCGGCGAGCGCGAGCCAGAAGTGCGCCTCCACCAGCTTCGCCGAATACATGCCGTCGCGCTTCCACAGCCACGGCACCGAGGCGTAGATCGCGCCGAAGGTGATCATCGCCACCCAGCCGAGCACGCCGGCGTGGACGTGGCCGATGGTCCAGTCGGTGTAGTGCGACAGCGCGTTCACCGGCCGGATCGCCATGAACGAGCCTTCGAAGGTGGACAGGCCGTAGAACACCGCCGCCACCATCATGAAGCGCAGCACCGCATCGTCGCGCACCTTGTGCCAGGCGCCGTTGAGCGTCATCAGCGCGTTGCCGGCGGACACCCACGACGGCACCAGCAGCATCACCGAGAAGGTCATGCCGAGCGACTGCACCCACTGCGGCAGCGCGGTGTAGTGCAGATGGTGCGAGCCAACCCACATGTAAAAGAAGGTGATGCCCCAGAACGAAATGATCGACATGCGGTAGGAATAGATCGGCCGCCCCGCGCGCTTGGGCATGTAGTAGTACATCATGCCGAGGAAGCCGGAGGTGAGGAAGAACGCCACCGCGTTGTGGCCGTACCACCATTGGGTCATCGCGTCCTGTACGCCGGAGAACAGCGAATAGCTCTTGGCTTCGCCCCATGACACCGGCACCGCGAGGTTGTTGACGATGTGCAGCATCGCCACCACCAGGACGAACGCCATGTAGTACCAGTTGGAGACGTAGATATGCGGCTCCTTGCGGCGGTTCAGCGTGCGCAGGTAGAGTACGAAATACGTCACCCACACGATCACCAGCCAGATGTCGGCGTACCATTCCGGCTCGGCGTATTCCTTGGATTGCGTCACGCCCATCAGATAGCCGGTGGCGGCGACGACGCAGAACAGGTTGTAGCCGAGCAGCACGAACCACGGCGTCAACTGGTCCGGCAGCCGCGCCCGCGAGGTGCGCTGCATCACGTAGAACGAGGTGGCGATCAGCGCGTTGCCGCCGAAGCCGAAGATCACGCCGGAGGTGTGAACCGGCCGCAGCCGGCCGAAGCTCGCCCACGCCGCGTCGAAGGTCCATTCCGGATAGGCCAGGAGCCATGCCACCCAATCGCCGACCGCCATGCCGATCACCGCCCACACCATGGCGGCGATGATGCCGAATTTGGTCGGGCTGTCGTAATAGCTGTCGAGCCGGTCGGCGGGCGGCTCCGGCGCGTAGTAGCCGCCGATCACCGCGAAAATGCCGCCGATCGCCGCCACCAGCACCAGCGCGCCATGGACGCCGAGCGGGTCGCCGCGTCCGCCCGCGGCCATCGCAAGGCCCGTGACGGCGAGCGCCAGCAGAATAATCAGCGCGGCCTGGCGTTCGTTTTTCGTGAGTTCGGCGACCATCGAAACATACCCCTTGTTTCCTCGCGCGGCCCGCGCGACCGATATCGCAAATCAGATCATTCCCGTGAACGGGATCATGTCGATCGGTGAGAGCGGCGCGCTATTCTGTCCGCACACGGCATCTTGATGCAAACGCAAATTGATGTGCATCACGGCAATGCGAACTGTGAGCCGCGACCCCGATCGTGAGGTTAATGCCAGCGATGAATCGCGGACATTTCCCCTCAGATCGGCGGCAGGCCTTTGTCGCGAGTCAATGCGTCAGGTGTCCGGACCGTGCTTTGGGCGGACTCCCTGACGGCGCGCCCCGTGCCTGCTTTTGAGTTGCGCCCGCGGCGGCCGAGAGTCATGATCGGCGATCAGTTGCAACGCGCGTTTCGGCGGTGGTTGCGTGGTGAGCCGGTGAATAAGGGACAAAAGCGTCTCGGCCCTGTTCGCTCCGACCGACGCGACGAGCAGCGCGTGGAGATATGGCTTGAAGATGCGCCCGGTGACGCCGCGCTCCGCGACCATCAGGTCGAGGATGTTGTGCGCCAGCGGCGTCAGGTCGTGGCGTTGCGTGGCGGGATCGAGGATGACGCGCAAGGTTTGCTCGACGCGCGGCCAGTTCGAGCGCGAAATATGCGTCAGCACGTTGCTGAGGTGCGGATGGCGGCGCAGCGCCGCGACCAGGCTGAAGGCGATGTCGTCTATTCCCGGTGCGTCGAAAGCGTCGGCGGTGACCGCCGGCGCTTTCACCGCCGCTTGGCTAACGGGTGACATTGCCGGTTCCCGCGCTTGCTGCGGTGCTCTTGGCCGCTTGATCCAGCAACGCCGTCATCCGCTTGGTGGCGATCGGCGGCATCTTGGCCTGCTTGAGGGCGTCGAGGTTCGCGGTGCTGCCGCCGACTTCGATCAGGCCGACCATGCCCATGCCGAAATGCGGTGAGCAGCGGTAACCATAGAGGCCCGGCTTGTCGAAGGTGACGCTGATTTCCTGCGACAGCTTGCCTTTGAACGGCGTCGCGCCATCCGGCACCATGCCTGGAATCGATTCCGCGTCGTGGCCCTTGTCAACGGGAACGAATTTGACGGTGTCGCCGGCTTGCACCTTGAGGAACGGAGGATCGAACGCCATCGCCTGATTGTCGGGACCCTTGTTCAGCATCTTGACTTCGAACTCCGCGGCTTGCGCGGGGATAGCCAACAGCAATGCGCCGGCGCACAACGCCAGGGTGGTCAAGCGTGTCATGATAAAACTCCGTCTGCACGACTGCCTTCAAGGGGCAGCCTTCATAGGCTGGACAATACGTCGCAGCACGGCCGACTTTGTTGCTCTGGCGCAAGTTACGACGAGAGCTTTGCTTGTGATTGTCGCCAAGCCGCTCAATCAACGCTGGCGCTGCGCGGCGCTCGCGTTGCAAGGCAAGCCCTAAGGACAGAGCAGTTTGGCTTGAGGACAGGCCGCTTCAGCGCGCGCGACATTCCAAATATATCTGTCTTGCAAACGGTTGTATGGTCGCTATCCTGCAAGACAGACCCTCCTTCGCCTTCCGGATCGGCTTTCCGCGACGGATCAATGCGTGTTGATGGACAACGCGACAGGGCGGCAGCAAATGACCGACGATACTCCGCTGACCTTGCGCGTGCCCGAACCGGCGGTTCGTCCCGGTGGCATTCCGGATTTTTCCAGCGTCCGCATTCCAAAGGCCGGATCGGTTATGCGTCCGGCGGTGGACGCCGATCCGGAGTCGATCCGCGACCTTGCTTATTCGATCATTCGCGTTCTCAACCGCGACGGCGAGGCGGTCGGTCCCTGGGCCGGCCTGCTGAGCGACGACGAGTTGCGCGACGGCCTGCGCCACATGATGACGCTGCGCGCGTTCGACGCCCGCATGCTGATGGCGCAACGCCAGGGCAAGACCTCGTTTTACATGCAGCACATGGGCGAGGAGGCCGTGAGCTGCGCCTTCCGCAAGGCGCTTGAGCCCGGCGACATGAATTTCCCGACCTACCGGCAGGCCGGTCTGTTGATCGCCGATGGCTATCCGCTGGTCGATATGATGAACCAGATCTATTCGAACGAGCGCGATCCCTTGAAAGGCCGGCAGATGCCGGTGCTTTATTCATCGCGGAACAACAGCTTTTTCTCGATATCCGGCAACCTGGCGACGCAGTATATCCAGGCGGTCGGCTGGGCGATGGCGTCGGCGATCAAGAACGACACGCGGATCGCCGCGGGCTGGATCGGCGACGGCTCGACCGCCGAATCCGATTTCCACGCCGCGCTGGTGTTCGCCTCGACCTACAAGGCCCCCGTGGTGCTGAACATCGTCAACAATCAATGGGCGATCTCGACCTTCCAGGGCATCGCGCGCGGCGGCTCCGGCACGTTCGCGGCGCGCGGCCTCGGCTTCGGCATTCCGGCGCTGCGGGTCGACGGCAACGACTATCTCGCGGTGTATGCCGTGGCGCGCTGGGCCATCGAGCGCGCGCGGCGCAATCTCGGCCCGACGCTGATCGAACACGTCACCTACCGGGTCGGCGCTCATTCCACCTCCGACGATCCCTCCGCCTACCGGCCGAAGGCGGAGTCGGACGCCTGGCCGCTCGGCGACCCGGTGATCCGCCTGAAGAACCATCTGATCGCGCGCGGCGCGTGGTCGGAGGAGCGCCACAAGCAAGCCGAGGCCGAAATCGTCGACGGCGTGATCGCGGCGCAGAAGGAAGCCGAGCGGCACGGCACGTTGCATGCCGGCGGCCAGCCCTCGGTGCGCGACATGTTCGAGGGCGTCTATGAGCAGATGCCGCCGCATCTGCGACGCCAGCGTCAGGAGGTCGGGGTCTGACCATGCCGCGCAGGACGATGATCGAGGCGATCCGCGACGCGATGGATGTGATGATGGCGCGCGACGCCAATGTCGTGGTCTTTGGCGAGGACGTCGGATATTTCGGCGGCGTCTTTCGCGCCACCCAGGGCTTGCAGGCGAAGTACGGCCCAAGCCGCTGCTTCGACGCGCCCATCAACGAATCCGGCATTGTCGGCGCCGCGATCGGCATGGCCGCCTACGGGTTGCGCCCCTGCGTCGAGATTCAGTTCGCCGACTATATGTATCCTGGCTACGATCAGATCGTGTCGGAGGCCGCGCGCCTGCGCTACCGCTCGAACGGCGACTTCACCTGCCCGCTGGTGATCCGGATGCCGACCGGCGGCGGCATCTCCGGCGGCCAGACCCACAGCCAGAGCCCGGAGGCGCTGTTCACCCATGTCGCCGGCCTCAAGACGGTGGTGCCGTCGTCGCCGCGCGACGCCAAGGGGCTTCTGATCGCCGCGATCGAGGACCCCGATCCGGTGATCTTCCTGGAGCCGAAGCGGCTCTATAACGGCCCGTTCGACGGCCACCACGACCGGCCGGTGACGCCATGGTCGAAGCATGATCTTGGCGAGGTTCCGGACGGGCACTACACCATTCCGCTCGGGCAGGCCGCGATCCGGCGCGAGGGCGCGGCCCTCACCGTGCTCGCCTACGGCACGATGGTGCATGTCGCCATGGCCGCCGCCGCAGAGACCGGCATCGATGCGGAGGTGATCGATCTGCGCACGCTGGTGCCGCTCGATCTCGACACCATCGCGGCATCGGTGCGCAAGACCGGCCGCTGCGTCATCGTCCACGAGGCGACGCTGACATCCGGCTTCGGCGCGGAGTTGTCGGCGCTGGTTCAGGAAACCTGCTTCTATCACCTCGAAGCGCCGATCAAGCGGGTGACGGGATGGGACACGCCCTATCCCCACGCCCAGGAGTGGGACTACTTCCCCGGTCCCGCGCGGCTTGGCCGGGCGCTGCTCGAAACCATGGAGCAGTAACATGGGCGAGCGCGCGATCAAGTTGCCCGATGTCGGCGAAGGCGTCGCCGAGGCCGAACTGGTCGAGTGGCACGTCAAGCTGGGCGATCTCGTCCGCGAGGATACGGTGCTCGCGGCGGTGATGACGGACAAGGCGACGGTGGAGATTCCCTCGCCGGTGGAAGGCGAGGTGATCTGGCTCGGCGCCGAGGTCGGCGACGTGGTGGCGATCGGCTCCGAACTGGTGCGCCTCAAGGTGGCCGGTGACGACGCGGAAGCGCCGGCGCCGCTCCCGCCCGCCGCTTCCGCTCCGCGCGCGCCGGATGCCGACCGGCCGGAGCCGCGGGCGGCCGTGCCGCGCCAGCCGGCTCCCGCGCCGCAGACGCCATTGCCACGACCGCATCAGGCATCGGCTCAGACCTCGGGTCAGGCTTGGGGCGCGCCGCGCCGGGACGGCGAGAAGCCAATCGCTTCGCCGGCGGTGCGGCTTCGGGCCCGCGAGGCCGGCGTCGATCTGCGTCAGGTCGCCGGCACCGGACCGGCGGGCCGCATCACCCACGAGGATTTCGACGCCTTCGTCGCGCGCGCGCCGGGCGCGGCGCCATCGCGCGGCGTTGCGGCCCGGACCGCGATCACCGAGGTCAAGCTGGTCGGCCTGCGCCGCCGCATCGCCGAGAAGATGGCGCTCGCTCATGCGCGCATCCCCCACATCACCTATGTCGAGGAAATCGACGTCACCGCGCTGGAGGATTTGCGCGCTATCCTCAATCGCGACAAGCGGGAGGAGCAGCCGCGGCTGACGCTGCTGCCGTTCCTGATGCGCGCGATCGTGCGTGCGGTCGCCGACCAGCCGCAACTCAACGCGCTCTATGACGACGATGCCGGCATCCTGCGCCAATATGCCGGCGTCCATGTCGGCCTCGCCGCCCAGACCGCGAACGGCCTGATGGTGCCGGTGGTGCGGCACACCGAGACGCTCGACCTGTGGGCCTGCGCGGCGGAAGCCGCCCGCGTCGCCGAGGCCGCCCGAACCGGCACCGCGGCGCGCGAGACGTTGACCGGCTCGACCATCACCATCAGCTCGCTGGGCGCGATGGGCGGGGTAGCCTCGACGCCGATCATCAATCATCCCGAGGTCGCGATCGTCGGCGTCAACAAGATCATGACGCGCCCGGTGTGGGACGGCGCGGCCTTCCTGCCGCGCAAGATGATGAACCTGTCGTCGAGCTTTGACCATCGCGTGGTCGACGGCTGGGACGCGGCGACCTTCGTTCAGCGCCTCAAGACCCTGCTTGAAACGCCGGCGCTGATTTTCATGGAAGGCCGGGAGCCATGAAGGCGATGTCCTGCAAGCTGCTGGTGATCGGCGCGGGTCCCGGCGGCTATGTCTGCGCCACCCGCTCCGGCCAGCGCGGCATCGACACCGTGATTGTTGAAGCAAAGAAGCCCGGCGGCACCTGCCTCAATGTCGGTTGTATTCCGTCGAAGGCGCTGATCCACGCCGCCGACGAATATCACAAGGTCGCGCGGTTCGCCGCCGGCGACAGCCCGCTCGGCATCGGCGCGAGCGAGCCCCGGATCGACCTTGCCAGAACCATGCAGTGGAAGGACGAGATCGTCGGCCGCCTCAACGGCGGCGTCGCCGGGCTGTTAAAGAACGCTTCCGTGAAAGTGGTGGAAGGCTGGGCGCGGTTTCGCGACGGCAAGACCGTGGAGGTCGAAACCGAAACCGGCCTTCAGACGATTCATGCCGAGCAGGTGGTGATCGCGACCGGATCGCGGCCGGTCGAACTGCCCGCGCTGCCGTTCGGCGGCCGGGTGATCTCCTCGACCGAGGCGCTGGCGCTGCGGCAGGTCCCGAGCCGGCTGGTGGTGGTCGGCGCCGGCTATATCGGGCTCGAACTGGGCACCGCCTTCGCCAAGCTCGGAGCCCATGTCACCGTTGTCGAGGCGCTGCCGCGCATCCTGCCGCAATACGACGCCGCGCTGACCCGGCCGGTCGAGGTCCGATTGCGCCAACTCGGCGTCGAGGTGCTGACCGGCGCGAAAGCCACCGGGCTGACGCCGGCCGGCGACGCCCTCGCGGTCGAAACCGGCGACGGACAACACAAGGCGCTTGCCGCCGACCACATCCTCGTCGCGGTGGGCCGCGCGCCGCTGACGGCGGGCTGGGGCCTTGAGGCGCTCGACCTCGACCGGGACGGCCCGTTCCTGCGCATCGACGCGCGCTGCCGCACCTCCATGCGCGGCGTCTATGCCATCGGCGACGTCACCGGCGAGCCGATGCTGGCCCACCGGGCGTCCGCGCAAGGCGAACTGGTGGCGAGGATCGTCGCCGGCGACGATCGGATCTGGGACAGCGCGTGCATTCCCGCGATCTGCTTCACCGATCCCGAGATCGCCGTCGCCGGACTGCTTCCCGAGGCCGCGCGGGCGACCGGCGTCGAAATCCTGACCGGGCTGTCGCCGTTCCAGGCCAACGGCCGGGCGCTGACCTTGGGTGAGGATGCGGGCTTCATCCGCGTGGTCGCGCGCGCCGACAATCACCTTGTCCTCGGCATTCAGGGCGTCGGTGCCGGCATCGCCGAACTGTCGGCGGGCTTCGCGCTGGCGCTTGAGATGGGCGCGCGGCTTGAGGACATCGCCGCGACCGTTCACGCGCATCCGACGCAAAGCGAAACCCTGATGGAGGCGGCCCGCAACGCCCTGGGTCATTCGCAGCGGCATCACGCGCCTTAAATCCATAGGCGGCTCGCGGCGCGGACGGTCGTGAAAGGGCGCGGTTGATCGTGGTAGCGCCGATAGGGCGCTCCGCCATTGGTTGAACGCCTTGCGATCACCCTGACCGATCCGATCCGGCGACATGCGATGGATAGCTGCGCCGCCGGATCTTGTGACTCAACCCGAGATCCGAGCCGGCGCCGGATTGGCTGGCGATCGCGACCGCGACGCCTGCCAGAGGGCAGCAGGTTCTCCGCGAAACCCGTCGACATACACTGCGCCGAGTCGCGTTCTCGGATCTTGCGCCCGCGTGCCCACGCCCAATCAGCCGCCCTCGATAAAATTTACAATATTGACGCATATTCACTATTGTGAAATATGGTTCCGTGAGGGAGAGAAACCATGCCGGAGGACGCAACGTCGGCTTTTGACAATACCGAGCATCTCATGGATGTCGGTCGCGACGTTGCGGCGGTTATTCAGGCGCTCGCGATTCTGCGGGCGATCGGCGCGCAGCACAAAGGCGCGACACTTTCGGTCATCGCGAAAGCGGCCGGCGTCAGCCGGTCGACCACGCTGAACATCATTCGTACACTGGTGAATCAGCGGATCGTTTCGTTCTCCCGTGACACCAAGGTTTACCGGCTCGGGATTGGATTGCTTGAACTCTCGCGGCCGCTGCTCAACCGCTCCGAATTCGAGTTGATCGAGCCGGATCTTTACCAGATCGCCACCCGGTTCGAGACCACCGCCAGCATCTGGCTTGTTCTCAATAACGGTCGGTTGCTGCTGCTGGGACGCATCGCGCCTGACAGCTACATCCGTATCGAATTCCGCATCGCGACCCGATTGCCGCTCTATGCCGGCGCGACCGGTCTCGTCGTCGCGGCGGCGCATCAGGCGCCGGATGACGAAATCATCGACGCCATGGCGCGAATTCGCTGGGCGGTGCCGCCCACGCCCGAGGCTTATCTCGCGGAGGCGAAGCGCGCCCGCGCGCGAGGTTATGCGGTCGACATCGGCCATTTGATCCGTGGCGTGACGTCGGTCGCCGCGGCCGTGTGCGATCGGAGCGGCCGGGCGCGGCTGGTCGTGGGCGTGCATGCGTTCCAGGGACAGTTGGTGGGGAATGAAATCACCAAGCTGGGCCGTGAACTCCACGCCCTGGCGACCCGATCCGGCGCCGCGCTCTATCAGACGTCCGCGACAGCGCCCGTCGAGGAGCCGGCCCAACAAACACGACACGACCCTTCACCTACTGCCCGGAAAACTCACGTCGGATCTCGTCCCTTACGTCAAAAAGGAATCGCCTAATGAAATTCTCGCTTCCATCCATCCTCGCGGTGACGCTCGCGCTTGCGACACCATTGAACGCGGAAACGCTCAAGATCGGCGTCGTCGCGCCGCAGACCGGCCCCGGCGCCGCATGGGGAATGGCGCTCGACGCCGGCGCGCGCATAGCCGCCAACCAGGTCAACGAGAAAGGCGGCCTCAAGGTCGGCGACAAGACCTATCAGGTCGACGTCATCACCTATGACGATCAGTACAAAGCCGCGGAAACGGTCACCGCCGTCAACCGCCTGATGCATCAGGACGGCGTCCGCTTCATCATCGGTCCGCTCGGCGCGGCGTCCCTGCTCGCGGCGAAGCCGATCACCGAGCGCTCGCAGACGCTGATGCTCTCGAATACCTATACGGTGAAGGCGCTTGAGAACACCCAATACGTCTTCCGCGTGCTGCCGACCTCGCGTGAATTCGTGCCGCCATTCGTGGCATGGCTCAAACAAAACCGGCCTGCGCTGAAGCGCGTCGCGCTCCTCGCGCCGAACGACGAAACCGGTTGGGATAGTCAAAGCGTCCAGGACGCGGCCTACAAGGCCAATGGCTTCGATGTCGTCGCCAAGGAGTTGTTCGAACGCAAGCAGACCGACTTCCGCGCCATTTTGACCAAGCTTCTGGCCTCCAATCCGGACAACATCGAACTCGATACCACGCCTCCGTCGATCGCTGGACCGATCATCCGTCAGGCGCGCGAACTCGGCTATAAGGGGCAGTTCACGAAATTTGGCGGCGTGAACGTCGCCGAAATCGTCGATGCCGCGGGCAAGGAGAATACCGAAGGATTCCTCGGCTATCTCGGCGCCGACCCGAACAGCAAGGAATGGGAGTGGCTCGAAGCCCAATATGCCAAGATCCACAAGAACCGCATGGGCGACTTCACCTTCTTCTTCTACGACGCCACCAAGTTCCTGCTGGAGGCGATCGCCAAAACCGGCACCGTGACCGACACCACCGTGGTGCGCGACGCGATCGAAAAGGCGTCTCCGTTCGATACGCTGATCGGCAAATCCTTCTGGGGTGGAAAGGAGACCTACGGTGTCAATCGTCAGCTTTACACCCCGTCATTCCTCGTCGAGATCAAGGACGGCAAGGGCACCGTGATCCAGAAGCTCGAACCCAAGAAGTAACGCCTGTCGCATCCCTCGCCGCCGGATGAGGGATCAGGGCGCCTGATTCATCTCCCGTTGAGTCAGGCGCCCGCTGGCCTGCGTTCCTCCGTCGATTGCTAGATGTCGGAAACATCCAATGCTCGTTCAGACCCTGGTGATCGCCGCGACGTCGAGCGCCTACATGATGCTGTTGGCGCTCGGCTTCACCCTGATATTCGGCCTGATGCGCATCGTGAACTTCGCACACGGCGAATTCGTCATGCTCGGCGCGTATGCCGTTTACGTGCTCACGGTTCCATGCGGGCTCAACTACTTTGTTGCGATCCCGCTGGCCGGGCTGTTCGCGGGACTGTGCGGGGTCGTCGCCGAACGGCTGATTTTCCGCCCGTTTCTCGGCGACGAACTCGGTGCGATGATTACATCGCTGGCGCTGGCGATCATCCTGCAAGGCGCGGTGATGATCGTCTTCACCGTGGATCAATTGAGCGTGCCGCGCCCGATCTCGGGCGTGCTGCACTTCGGATCGATCTATCTTCCGAACGATCAGATCTTCGTCGCGGGCTCGTCCTTTCTCGTCGTCATCGCTTTCCATTTTCTGGTGCATCACACCCGCCTGGGTCTGGCGCTGCGCGCCGTCGCGCAAGACACGGAAATCGCGCGGGCCTACGGCATGGCGCCCTCCGTGATCCTGCCGCTCGCCTTCGGCATCGGCTGCGTCCTCGCGGGACTCGCAGGCGCTCTCACCGTGCCGCTCTACGCCGTCAACCCTTTCATGGGTGAGGCAGCCCTGCTCAAGGCCTTCATTGTCGTCGTGCTCGGCGGACTGGGGAGCCTGCCGGGCGCCATGATCGCGGCGGTCATTCTCGGCACGACCGATGCCGTCATCTCGGTATGGTTCAGCGCCACCATGGCGACGCTCGTGTCTTTCGTGCTCGTCGTCATCATCCTGATTGTCAAACCATCCGGCCTTTGGGGGCGCGCATGATACGGCGGTGGTCATTCGTTTTCAGTGTCGCGACCCTCATCGGTTATCTGTTGATCCCGCTGCTAATCAACCAGATCTTCTATACGCATCTGGCCATTCTGATCGGCATTCATGCCATTCTCGCCGTCAGCGTCTATCTGATGCTGAAGATCGGTCAGCTCTCACTGGCCCAAGCCGGCTTCATGGGTATCGGCGCTTATGCATCCGCGCTGCTGACCCGGGACGCCGGCGTTCCTTTCGAGCTTGCCTTCTTCCTCGCCGGCGCGATTCCGGCGCTCATCGCCGGCGTGGTCGGGCCTCTGTTGATGCGGACGAAAGGCGTCCATTTTGTTCTCCTCACATTCGCCTTCGGTGAGGTCATCGTTCTGATCTTCGTCGAGTGGACGTCGCTGTTCGGCGGCAACAACGGCATCTCCGCGATTCCGCCCGCGTCGATCCTGGGGCTGCAATTGATCGCGCCTTCCAGCTTCCTGATCCTCACGGCCATTCTGCTCAGCATCATTTTGCTGTGTTGTCACGTCGCGTTCGCGGGCGATCTCGGCGTTGTCGTCGAGGGCCTTGAGCGCAATGAGGCCCTGCAATCCTCGCTCGGAGTGAATGCGCTGGCCTATCGCTGCCTGATCTTCAGCGGGAGCGCATTCATCGCCGGGCTTTCCGGCAGCTTGTACGCGCATTATCTGTCGTTCATTTCGCCCGAAGCATTCGGTTTCTGGACCACCGTCAATGCGCTCATTCTGAATGTGATCGGCGGCGCACAGTTTCTCATGGGGCCATTCCTCGGCGCGTTGCTTCTGGCGCCGCTGCCCGAAATATTCCGCGAATGGGTTCACTATCAACGCGTTCTGTACGGCGTCGCGCTGTTGTTACTGATGCGCGGATTGCCCCAGGGCTTCCTGGGATTGATCCTCTCGCGCCTGGGCGGGAGGGGTAACCGATGACTAGCGCGGTCAGCCAGCTCTCGGTTCGCGATCTCCTCCGATCGTTCGGAGGCATCATCGCGGTCAATAACATTTCCTTCGATCTCGCGGCCGGCCACATCACCGGCTTGATCGGACCAAACGGCGCCGGCAAGACCACCGTATTCAATCTGCTCGCGGGCTCGCTGGTCCCGGACAGCGGCACCGTTCAATTCGAAGGCCAGCCGATCAACGGACTGAGCGCGTCGACGATCGCGCGCCGCGGCATCGCGCGATGCTTTCAGTCCGCGACTGTGTTTCGGAACGTCACCGTGCGGGAGCACATCGTTCGTGCCGGCTATCTGAAGGCCATCGGCAGGCCGGTCGATCTTTTGCGGCGTCGGAGGCTGGCGGACCACAAGAAGGCGGCGCGTGACAGAGCGGAAGAACTGCTCGATTTTCTTGATCTCCGCCATGCGGCGGATCGGGATGCCGCGACGCTGGCCTATGGTCATCAGAAGATTCTCGGCGTCGGCATGGCGCTGGCGACGCAGCCGCGGCTGTTGCTGGCCGATGAGCCGGCGGCGGGGCTCAACCCGGTCGAGACAACGGAAATGACCGAATTGCTGCGTCGGGTTCGTTACGATCGCGGCATCGACATTCTTCTTGTCGAACACGACCTGCGCCTCGTCATGAAGCTTTGCGACCGGATCATCGCGTTGAATGCCGGCGCGGTCATCGCTGACGGACCGCCGGATGTCGTGCGCAACGACGAGGCTTTCATCACCGCCTATCTCGGAGCGGATCATGCGTCTTGATATCAGCGGGCTGTCTGTTCGCTATGGCGCGGTCGAGGCGCTGAACGATGTCTCGATCGCCGCAAGGGAAGGCTGTATCACCGCGATCATCGGCGCCAACGGCGCGGGTAAATCCACCTTGCTGAAGGCCATTGCCGGTCTTGTGGATGTCAGCGACGGGCAAATCTCGGCAAACGGTGTCGCGTTGGTCGACAAGCCTCCGGAGGCGCGGCACGCGCTCGGCATCGCGCTGTCGCCCGAGGGACGGCGGCTGTTTCCGGAATTGACGGTCGTTGAAAACCTGATGACCGGCGCGATCCGCCGAACCGACCGGGACCGGGTCGCCGCCGATATCACGGCGGTCTATGATCTGTTTCCACGGCTCAAGGAGCGGCGCGCCAGCCTCGGGCGCAATCTGTCGGGCGGCGAGCAACAGATGTGCGCCATCGGCCGCGCTCTGCTCAGTCGCCCCAGCCTGCTGCTGCTCGATGAACCCTCGCTCGGCCTCGCACCAAAGGTTGTCGGCGAGATGGCCCATGCCATCGAGCGCGTCGCGCGGTCCGGCGTCACCATCGTTCTCGTGGAGCAGAATTCGCGGCTGGCGCTCTCGATCTCGTCGGACGCATTTCTTCTCGAAGCGGGGCGAATGATTATGAGCGGGCCGGCAAAGGACATGCTTGCGGACAAGCGCTTGCAGGATGTGTATCTCGGAACCTGAAAGGCGTGGACGTGCCGAATATCTATCAGTCGTTGACCCATCATGCTCTCCGTCAACCCGATGCCATTGCCGTGGTCGACGGCGAGAGGACATTCACATTTCCGGCCTTTGCGGAATATGTCCGCAAATATGCCGCCTGTCTTGCACAAGCCGGGATCCAGCGCGGCGACCGGGTTTTCGCGCTGCTGGAAAATTCAGCGGACTATCTGGCGCTTTACCACGCGACGGCGATAACGGGCTTTATCCTGGTTCCCGTCAATGTCAGGCTATCGACCCGCGAAATCGCCTGGATGATCGGTCACGGCGGGCCGAAGATCGTGCTTTACGATCCGCGCAACGCCGCTAACGCGGAGGCGGTGAGGGCGGATTGCAGCGCAGATGTGCGGTGGATCGCGATCGAGGATGTTCCGGTCGCCGGGAGTATTCCGGATTTCGGCCGGCAGGTCGTCGAGTCCGGTTCGGTGGAAGACGACGATGTTGCATTGATTATTTACACGTCCGGCACGACGTCGCTGCCAAAGGGAGCGATGCTGCGACACGCGGGGCTAGTCTGGAATTCGATCAACTACCAGATCGAACTCGGGATCGACAAGAATTGCCGGGCCGTGCTTGCCGCACCGCTATTTCACATCGGCGGCTTTGGCGTCATCAATGGACCCATTCTTGCCGCGGGTGGACAGCTCTCGATGCTGTCGCGATTCGAATCCGAGGCGATCATCACCCACCTGCGCACCTATACGCCGACCCATCTTTTCCTGCTGTCGCCGATGTGGGTGTCGCTGACCGATCACCCCGGCTTCGAAGATCTGCGCTTTCCCGACGTCCGCTATGTGCAGACCGCCGCCGCGCCCCTGGCGGAATACCGGCAGGAATTGATCCGCAAGGTGTTTCCCAACGCGGAGTTCGGCTGGGGCTTTGGTCTGACTGAGGCCTGCGTGACGATTTTCAAGAATAGAACGACGGAAGAAATTCTCGGCCATCCCGGATCTGTCGGCTATCGCTGGCCGCACTTCTCCTATCGGCTTGTGGACGAGGACGGCCGAGTTCTCACCGATCCGTGCGCGGCCGGCGCGCTCGAAATCAAGGGGCCGACGATCTTCGCCGGCTACTGGAACGACGAGGAGGCCACGCGCGCCACGTTGCTGCCGGACGGCTGGATGCGCACCGGCGATCTGATCCGCTTCGACACCGACGGATTTGCTTACTTTGTCGGCCGTGCGAAGGACATGGTGAAGACCGGCGGCGAGAACGTCTCCGCGTTGGAGGTCGAGATCGGCATTCTCGAACATCCCGACGTTTCCGAAGCCGCCGCTTATGGCGTGCCGCACGATTACTGGGGAGAGGAATTGCGCGCGGCCGTGGTGCCGGTTCCGGGCCGCAGCATCGATGTCGAGGCGCTGCTTCAGTTTTGTCGCGGCCGCCTGACCGGCTTTAAAATTCCGAAGAAGATAACCCTTGTGGAAGCGCTGCCGAAATCCTCGTCTGGAAAAATTCAGAAATTCAAGCTAAAGGACATGCTTAAATGAGCGAGAAGCTGTCGGCTCAAGACATCAAGGCGCTAGCGGAAGATCTCAACGACCTGTTGCGGATCCAGACGCTTCCGGTCGGCATGAAACTGTTTGAGAATATCGATGAGATGAACGCGATTCCCGGCTTGCGTAAGCCCACCGCCGGAAAGCGTTTTGGGACTTGCCAGTTGGTTACGCAATCCCGCATCGCGGGGTTCACGTTGGGTATCGTCGCCGACAACCTGTTGCCGAGGGCCAATTGCGGGGCCGTGCCCGGACTCAATCCCGTCGGCCCCGAATATCTGAGCGGCGAAAAAATGGGCGGCGTCTGGTTCAAGGATCGCGAGCAAGCGAAGGCGCATCAGGAGCAGATGCCGAGGGTCGCGCCGGGCCGTTACCAGGGGTTGGTCGTCTCCCCGCTGCGCAGCGCGCGCCTCGATCCGCCCGACGTCGTTCTGTTCTACGGTTCGCCGGGCCAGATGATCCTGTTCATCAACGGCTTGCAGCATGGTAATTACAAGCGGTTCGATTTCAGCGTGACCGGTGAGAGCGCTTGCGCCGACTCCTGGGGACTTGCCTTGAAGACACGCGAGCCGAGCCTCTCCATTCCCTGCTACGCGGAGCGGCGCTTCGGCGGCGTGCAGGATCATGAAATGCTGATGGCCTTGCCTCCCGCCGATCTGAAGCGAGGCATCGATGGATTGAAGGCACTGCGGAAAGCCGGGCTGCGTTACCCGATCTTCCCTTACGGATCGTCGATCGATCCGCAGGAGGGATTGGCCGTGAGTTACGGTGAGCGAAAGGAATAGCGTTCATGACGAGCACGAGCATCAGCGCCACCGGCGGCCCGCTTTCGGGTTTGTTGTCTGATATATTGACGCAAGCCCCGTCGAATTCGGCCATCATGCCACATGCCACGATGGCTCATCTCACGTTCGGCTTGAAGGATACGGATACGGCTGAAACCGGCTGGATCCGGGTTGATTCCGCCGCCGTGACCGGCGGAAGCGGCAACGCCGATGCGCGCTTTACTTTCGAGGCCGGCGGCGCCGCATGGCGCGAACTGATCGCGGGGATGCCCATCAACCGGCTGGTCCGGCAAGGCAAGATGGTCATCTCCGGCGACGCGCGCAATTGCGTGCAGAACTGGCTTCTCGTTTTTGAAATCTTCAATACCGTTCGAAAGGCACGCTGATCCCATGCCCTATGTTTCCATTGACGGTATCCAGACCTATTACGAGCGCGCCGGCGAATCGGGGCGGCGTGCCCTGGTCATGGTTCACGGCGCATCGCAGGACACCTTGTCGTGGCGTTACGTCATTCCGTTCTTCGCGCGGCACTACGATGTCATCGCTGTCGATCTGCCGGGTCATGGGAAGTCGAGTCTCCACGGCGGTCGCGGCGTTCTTGACAGCACGGCGCACAACGCCCGTCACGTGATCGAACTCGCCAAAGCCCTGGGTCTCGCGCGTCCCATCATCATGGGGCATTCGATGGGCGGCGGCGTCGCCACCTCGGCGGCGGCCCAGGCGCCCGATTTTGTCGGTGGCTTGGTGCTGGTCGATGGCACGGCCTACAACGCCGCGCAGACCACCGGATACCATAGCAACGTGGTGAAGGATCTTGCCCGCGTGAATCCGAACGACTGGTTTTCCGTGAACTTCGGCACGCTTCTTGGCGCACGAACCGATCCGGCGAGAGGCGCCGAAATTGTCGCCGAGGCGCGCCGCTGCATTCCTGAAGTGGCGTTCGGCGACCTGGAGAATTTTGCCGCCTATCGGCTGGTCGACGATCTCCCGAAGATTGTCTGCCCGGTAGTGGTGGTCGAATGCGACGAAGATTGGTCCGTTCCGCCGGAACCCGCGCGCCAGGCGGTTGCATTGATGAAAGCCCCGACCGACTTTCTTCTATTCGAGGGCGTGGGACACTTTCCTCAAAGCGAACAACCGGAGGAATTCTGCTCCCGGACGCTGGATGCGATGCAGCGCCTGGAGCTGAGCTGAACGGCCGATCGCCTGAACCCCCGCAACGGCCAACCGGCATCCGCATCCGCCGGTGGGGAAGCCGTCTTCACGTTTGTCGTGGCGGCGGACAACGGCGCGGTCATGCGCGATTTTGGAGAAGAACTTTTCGACCGGTCTGTGCTTGCGATCCTGCCGTCTGTTGAAGCGCGAGGCGCATGTCCGGCCGGGCGTCGGCTTGACGTCGAGCGTTGCGCCGCGCGTATGTTGCCGTTGACTTCGGTGCTTGTTTTGGGCGACAAAACCTCCAACATGCGTCCAACGTCGCGGCAAAAATGGCAACGCGTAACGACCGCCTGACCGTGCGAACCAAGCTGGCGGACGTGGCGCGACTGGCGGGGGTCGACGTTTCGACGGCGTCGCGCGTGCTGCGCGGCGAGGCGACCCAGCGCATTCGCGAGGAGACGCGCGAGCGCGTGCTGCAAAGCGCTCGCACGCTCAACTACGCGCCGAACCAGCTTGCGCGCGGCCTGCGCATGGCGCGCTCGGCGACCTTCGGCATCGTGGTGCCGCAGCTCGACAACCCGGTGTTCGCGTCGGCCATTTTCGGCGCGGAGAAGGCGACCTTGCGCCATGGCTATTCGCTGCTGATCGCCCATCGCGGTTCCGAGGCAACCGATTCCGTCTATCAGCGGATGTCGCATGGCAACCGGGTCGACGGCCTCCTGGTCGCAAGCCTCGATGACGACAAGCTGCTGCGCGACGAGCTGGAGGCCGCGCAGGTGCCGTTCGTGCTGCTCAACCGGCAACTCGCCGGCGCGCCGCACGCGGTGGTGCTGGACAGCCGCGCGGCCAGCGAAATCGCCGTCGATCATCTGGTGGCGCTCGGCCATCGCCGCATCGCGCATCTCGCCGGGCGGCCCGGCGGTTTCAACGCCGGCGAACGTCTCGCCGGTTATCGCGGCGCGCTGAAGCGCCACGGCATCGCCTTCGACCCGGCGCTGGTCGCGGTGGCGGGCTACACCGCGGAGGGCGGCGCGGCGGCGATGCGGCAATTGCTGGCGATGCGTCCGACGGCCGTGCTCGGCGCGACGCTGGTGACGGCGGCGGGCGCGATGGCGGTGTTGCATGAGGCGGGCTTGCAGATTCCGCGGGACGTCTCGGTTGTCGGCCTGCACGACGCGCCGGTCGCCGCCATGCTTCATCCGCAATTGACGACGGTGCGGATGCCGACCGAGCGGATGGGCGAACTTGCGGCCGATCTGCTGGTCGCGTTGGTCGAAGGGCGCGCGCCCGGCGCCATCGCGCCGCTGCCGCCGGATGGCATGGTGATCCGATCCTCCACCGGGCCCGCGCCCGTCTGAAAATTAGGGATTGACGCCACGGGCGGTTTCGGTCACCTTTTGAACAAACGTTTGCTCACGGGAAATTGTCGACAGAATGACTGCTGGCGATCGGCGGGCTGTGTTGTGTCAATTGAATCGATTCGCGGAGGACGACCTTGGAAGCGAGCACCATCGCCGCAGTGCGCCAGCGCGACCGGATTGACGCGGAGGTCGCCAAGGGGTTCGCCACTATCGTTGGCGACGGCCATGTCCGGACATCATTCAACGAGCGCCTTGCTTATGCGCGCGACCGTCTGCCGTTCGCGGTGTTCGAGGAGCGTGCCGGCGAGATCGCCGGCGACGTGCCGCGATTGATCGTGCGCCCCGGCAATGCCGACGAGGTCGCCAGGGTCGTCGCGCACGCAAATCGCGTGGGCATTCCGATCATTCCTTACGGCAATGGCTCCGGCGTGCTCGGCGGCGCGATTCCGCTCGGCGGCGAAGTCACCGTCGATTTGCGGCGGCTGGACAAGATCGTTGCCGTCAATCCGGTCGATGCGGTGGTGACGGTTCAGGCCGGCATGAACGGCGCCGTGTTCGAGCGGGAGCTGAACGCGCAGGGCTTCACCACCGGGCACTATCCGCAATCGATCGAGATTTCGACGGTCGGCGGCTGGGCGGCATGTCGCGGCGGCGGCCAGGCCAGCAGCCGCTACGGCAAGATCGAGGACATCGTCGTCGGCCTCAAGGCGGTGTTGCCGGACGGCACGCCGCTGGAGGTGCGCCCGGTGGCGCGCCGCGCGGTCGGGCCATCGGTGCGCGATCTCATGGTCGGCGGCGAGGGCGCGTTCGGCATCATCACCGAGGTCACCCTGCGGATCTGGAAGAAGCCGGAGGTCGAGCGCGGCGTGGTGCTGGCGTTCCCGTCGTTGCCGGCGGCGTGGGATTGCGCGCGCGCCATCATGCAGGCGGAAATCCGCCCGCAGATCGTGCGTCTCTATGATCGCGCCGAAAGCGACGATCGCACCAGCGATATCGCGCTGTTCCGCGACAAGCCGATCCTGGCGATGCTGGCGTTTTGCGGCAGCGAGCCGATGGTGACGGCGGAGCAGGGGATGGCGCTGAAGATCGCGGCCTCCTTCGGCGGCGAGATTGGCCCGGACGGCCCTTACCATCACTGGAAGCAGAATCGCTACGTCGCCTATTCTCAGATGTGGCACGACAAGGGCTACTTCAACGACACCATCGAGGTCACGGCGAACTGGTCGAAAATTCCGGCGCTCTACGACGCCGTCGCCAAGGCGGTGCGCGCGGTGCATCCGGATGTGCATTTCGGCGCGCACTGGTCGCATGTCTATCCGGAAGGCGCCTGCCAGTACATGACGCTGCGGCTGCCGCCGATGCCGGAAGCGCAGGCTTTGCCGCTTCATGCCAGGCTTTGGGACACGGTGGAGGGCCTGACGCTCGATCACGGCGGATCGATCGCGCATCATCATGGCGCCGGCCTGTTTCGCGGCCGCTGGATGGCGCGTGAGCTTGGCGCCGGACTCGAGGTCTTGCAAAAGATCAAGGACGCGCTCGACCCCGATAACCTGCTCAATCCCGGCAAGCTCGGCCTGCGCGCGCGGCCGGGCGCGAGGGACATTCACGCCAAGGGTGCGCGCGGTGGCTAAGCGAGCCGGTCGCAACGACACGGAGGCCGGTCATGGCGGCTGATCCACTGCTGGTCGGCATCGATCTCGGCGCCGGATCGCTCAAGGTCAGCGTGATCCGCGCCGATGGCGCGCTGGTCGCGGAAGCTTCCG
Organism: Xanthobacteraceae bacterium; assembly: GCA_023954195.1. Classification (GTDB taxonomy): domain Bacteria; phylum Pseudomonadota; class Alphaproteobacteria; order Rhizobiales; family Xanthobacteraceae; genus 62-47. Next base: position 1,429,072 of record JAMLIK010000001.1, on the reverse strand, counting down.
AGGCGGTGCCGACGTCGTCGCCGCATCCGGGCTGGAGCGAGCAGGACCCGCATGACTGGTGGGCCGCCGCCTGCAAGGCGCTGCCGCGGGTGCTGGCGCTGAGCAAGCGGCCGGCGAGCGACATCGCCGCGATTGCATTCTCCGCCGGCGCGCATACCCAGGTGCTTGAGGATGCCGACGGCAAGGTGATCCGTCCGGCGATCCTGTGGAACGACCAGCGTAGCCACGCCGAGGTCGCAGCGCTGCGCAAGATGGCCGACGCGCGCATCCTGGAGATCGGCGCCAACCGCGCCAACGCCACCTGGACGCTGCCGCAAATGTTGTGGCTGCGCGACCACGAGCCGGAGGCGCACGCGCGGGTCCGGCGCCTCTATGTCGCGAAGGACTGGCTGCGCGCGCAATTCACCGGCACCTGGGAAACCGACACCATCGACGCGCTCGGCACCTTGATGCTGGACGCGAAGGCCGGCCGGTGGTCGGAGGAACTCTGCGGGATGATTGGCTGGCCGCTGGACACGCTGCCGCCGATCGTCGCGCCGACGGCGGTCGTCGGCGCTGTGACGGCGGCCGCCGCGCGCGCGACCGGGCTCGCGGCGGGCACGCCAGTGGTGAGCGGCACCTCCGACACCGCGGCGGAAACTTTTGGCGCGGGCATGGTGCGCGAGGGGCTCGGCGTGGTGAAACTCGCCACCGCCGCCACCGTCAACGTGCTGTCGCCGACGTCGCGACCCGATTTCGAACTGATTAATTATTACCATGTGGTGCCAGACCACTGGTACATCATCACCGCGACCAATTCCTGCGCTTCGGCGCACAAATGGCTGCGCGACACCTTCTTCCGCCGCGAGGGCGACGACGGCCGCGCCGTGTTCGACGCCATGGACCGCATCGCGGCGAAAGTCGCGCCGGGCGCGGAGGGACTGTTCTTCCATCCTTATCTCAACGGTGAGCGCAGCCCGCATTGGGACCCGCTGCTGCGCGCCGATTTCGTCGGCGCCGGCTTCAATCACGGTCCCGGCCATTTCGTCCGCGCGCTCTACGAAGGCGTCGCCTATTCGCTGCGCGACTGCCGCGACGTGCTGGCGGCCCGAGGCCTGAGCTTCGCCACCGCGCGCCTCACCGGCGGCGGCTCGACCAGCGCGCTGTGGCGGCAGATCGTAGCCGACGTGCTCAACGTCGAGGTCGAGTTGCCGGCGGTGGCCGATGCCTCGTTCGGCGCGGCCCTGCTCGCCGGCGTCGGCGTCGGCATCTATGCCGACGAGCGCGCGGCGGCCGAAGTGATTCAGATCGTGTCGCGCGCGACGCCCGATCCGGCGCGGGCGGCGGTCTACGATCGCGGCTTTCCGATCTATCGCGACATTCAGGCGGCGTTGGCGCCGCTCAATCATCGCATCCACGATTTCGTCACAGGCGGCGGATGATGCCGGCGCGCGCAGGGAGCAGGATGGCTCATGGCTGAAATCCGCCTCGAACAGGTCCGCAAGGCGTATGGCGGCGTCGTCGCGGTGCATGGCGTTGATCTCACCATTCACGACGGCGAGTTCGTGGTGTTTCTCGGGCCGTCCGGCTGCGGCAAGTCGACCACGCTGCGGATGATCGCGGGGCTGGAGGAGGTGACGGCCGGCACCATCCGCATCGGCCCGCGCGACGTGACGGAGCTGGAGCCGAAGGATCGCAACATCGCGATGGTGTTCCAGAACTACGCATTGTACCCGCATAAGACCATCTACGACAACCTCGCCTTCGGCCTGCGCATGCGCAAGATGGACCGCGCCGAGATCGACATGCGGGTGCAAAAAGCGGCGCGCATGCTGGGGCTGGAGGATTTTCTCGCCCGCAAGCCGAAGCAACTCTCCGGCGGCCAGATGCAGCGCGTGGCGCTCGGCCGCGCGCTGGTGCGCGAGCCGGACGTGTTCCTGCTCGACGAGCCGCTGTCCAATCTCGACGCCAAGCTGCGGGTGCGAATGCGCGAGGAAATCGCGCGCCTGCATCAGGACGTCGGCACCAGCATGGTCTACGTCACCCACGACCAGGTCGAGGCGATGACGCTGGCCAACCGCATCGTCATCATGCGCGACGGCCACGTGCAGCAGATCGGCGCGCCGCTGGAGGTCTATGACCGGCCCGCCAACCTGTTCGTCGCCGGCTTCATCGGCTCGCCCGAAATGAACCTGATCGAGGGCCGCGTCGAGAACGGCCACTTTGTCGCCGGCAGCTTGCGCATCGCGCTGCCGCCGGGCGTGGAGGCAAGCGGCGAGATCACACTCGGTATCCGTCCCGAGCATCTGGCGCTGACCGCTGAAGCCGATGGCGTCGCGTTCACGGTCCGGGTGATCGAGCAGCTTGGCGCGCAGACGCTGTGCATCGGCGAGGCCGGCGGCGAGCGTCTGCGCATTCTGATCGACCGTGTCGATGGCTGGTCGCCGGGTCAAAGCATCGGCGTCCGGTTCCCCGCCGCCAGGCTGCATCTGTTCGCCAAGTCCAGCGGTCGACGCATCGCGACCGCCAAGCAATGACCAATTATCACGGGAGGAAGACCATGACCAACGATACGACCATGACGAAACCGGGCGGTGTCAACCGCCGCACGCTGATCAAATCCGCCGGCGCGCTCGGTGCCGCGCTCGCCGCCGGCACCCTTGACGCGCCCGCGGTGTGGGGTCAGGGCAAGAAGACGATCCGCTTTCTCAACACCGAAACCTCGATCGACTCGATCCGTGCGCTGAAGGTCGCCTGCGCCGAATACGAGAAGCAATTCGGCACGCAGATCATCGTCGACTCCGTTCCGCTCGACGACGCCTTCACCAAGGTCACCACCTCGCTGCGCGGCGGCCAGCCATACGACATCGCGACCTTCGCCTTCGTCGGCCATGTGCTGCTGTTGCAGGCCGAGGGGCACCTGATGCCGCTTACCGAGCTGACCAACAAGCACCAGTGGGGACCGAAGATCCTGTTCCCGGTCAAGAACGAGGTCTACTGGTATCCCTACGACTACAATCTGGCGTGGATCTATTACCGCAAGGATCTCTATGAGAAGCACGGCCTGAGCGTGCCCAAGAGCTACGCCGAGATGCTCAAGAACACGCAGACGCTGACCGCCGACGGTCGCTACGGCTCGCTGTTCCCGATCGGCAGCAACGGCGCCACCAACTGGCTGGCGCCGGGCTTCATGTGGGCGGAAGGCGTCAAGCTGTTCGACGACAAGTGGAACGTCACGCTCGACAGCGCCGACATGGCGCCGCGCGTCGCGCGCTACCTCGATTTCTTCGCGGAGCTTTACAAGACCATGCCGTCCGGCGCGAGCCAGGCGAGCTTTGGCGAGGTGCTGAGCAACTTCTCCTCCGACAAGGTGGCGCACGCCGCTTATGCCGGACGTATGATCGAGGCGCTGGAACGCAACGCCCCGAAACTGGCGACGCAATACGGCATGACGCCCTACATGGATTCGACCGGCAAGGCCAAGGCCGTCAACCACGGCTATGACGGCTGGGTGGTGTTGAAGACGCCGAATTCCGACGAGTCGATGAAGTTCATGGCGTGGTTCACCGAGAACCAGTACATCAACTTCCTGCACACCGCGCCGCTGCACTTCCAGCCGCCGCGCCTCGACGTCTATGACGATCCGCGCTGGCGCGCGCATCCGCTGATCGACAAGCACAAGGAGGCGGTGCAGACGATGCGCGGCTTCATCACCGACAAGTCGGTGATCCTCACCTCGATCGACACCGAGGGGCCGTATCCCGACCTGCGCCCCGGCAAGGTGTTCGAGGGCTTCGTCATCCCGGAAATGCTTCAGAACAAGATCCTGAAGAACATGTCGTCGGCGGAATGCGTCAAGACCGCCGCCGACCGGATGCGCAAGCTGACCGCCTGATCGATAGTCTCACCCGACAAGCCCCGGCCGGATTGTTCCGGCCGGGTTTTCCCGCGAGGCGTCCGCCGTGAGCTCGAAGACGACGATCTATGGCTTTCTGTTTGTCGGCCTGGCGGTGACGCTGGCGCTGATCGTCGCGCCGGCGGTGTATGCGGTCAGCCTCTCCTTCTACCAGATGGACTCCTTCATCGGCGCGCCGAAGTGGGCGGGGCTGGCCAACTACGCGGCGGTGCTGCAAGCGCCGGAGTTCTGGCGCGCGCTGGTCAACGGCGCGATTTACGCGCTTGGCTCCATCGTCTTCCAAGTGGTGCTCGGCATCGCCTTCGCGCTGGTGCTCAACGAGACGTTTCCCGGCCGCAACCTGGTGCGCGGCCTGTCGATCCTGCCGTATCTGTTGCCGACGGTGGTGGTGATCCTCACCTTCAAATGGATGGTGGACGGCGGCATCGGCATCGTCACCAAGGCGGTGGAGGCGATGGGCCTGCCGCCGATCAACTGGTTCGAAAGCCCCGGCGCGGCGATGGCCTCGACCATCCTGGTCAGCGTCTGGATGTGGACGCCGTTCGTCACCACCTGCTTCCTCGCCGCGTTGCAGACCGTGCCGCAATCGCTCTACGAGGCCGCGCGGGTGGACGGCACCACCGCCGTGCAGCGCTTCTTCCACATCACGCTGCCGATGCTGAAGCCGATCCTGACCGTGGTGGTGCTGCTGCGCGCGATCTGGATGTTCAATAAATTCGACGTCATCTGGCTGCTGACGCGGGGCGGCCCGGTGGGGGCGACGGAGAACCTCGCCGTGCTGTCCTATCGTCGCGCCTTCAACCTGTTCGATATCGGCGGCGGCGCCGCCATCGCCACGATTTCCTTCGCGCTGCTGTCGGTCGCGGTGCTGGTCTATTTCCGGGTGTTCCCGCTGGAGGACGACTGATGGGTCGCGCCAAAACGCTGCCGCGCCGTCTCGGCCTTTATGTCGCCGCGCTGGTGATCGCGGTCTATTCGGCGTTCCCGATCTACTGGATGGTGGTGTCGAGCCTGCGCGAGCCGACCGAGTTGCTGACCGACGTGTCGCTGATCCCCAGCGTGCTGTCGCTGGAATCCTATCGCAACCTGCTCGAACTCACCGATTATCCGCGCCATTTCCTCAACAGCGTCATCGTCGCCGTCGCCGCCGTGCTGGTGACGATGGTGTTCTCGGTGATGATCGCCTACGCGGTGACGCGCCAGCGCATTCGCGGCAAGAAGGTGATCGTCGGCGCGATGCTCTACGCCTACATGTTCCCGCCGCTCCTGATCGCCATCCCGATCTTCACCATTTTCGCGCGGCTCGGATTGAGCGACACATTGACCGGCCTGATCGTCTCGCATCTCACGCTCACCTTGCCGCTCGGCGTCTGGTTTCTGTGGGGCTTCTTCAAGAGCATGCCGTTCGAGCTGGAGGAGGCGGCGATGGTCGATGGCTGCACCCGGCTCGGCGCGTTTTTGCGCGTGGTGCTGCCCTTGGCGCTGCCGGGGTTGATCACGGTGGCGATCTTCTCATTCCTGTTGTCATGGACTGACTACACCTTCGCGCTGGTGATGATCGGCAGCGACGCCAACAAGACATTGCCGGTCGGTCTCGCCTCGATGGTCGGCTCGTTCGACTTGCGCTGGGGCGAGATCATGGCCGGCTCGACCCTGATCGCGCTGCCGCTGTTCGCGGCGTTCGCGCTGATGTCGCAGTATTTCATTCAGGGTCTTGGCGCCGGAGCGGTGAAAGGCTGAAGGAGACGACATGGATTTGGGTATTGCAGGCAAGACCGCGCTGGTGACCGGCGCGGCGCGCGGCATCGGCAAGGCTGAGGCCACCGCGCTCGCGGCCGAGGGCGTCGCCGTCGCCATCAACGACATCGACGCGGCGGCGGCGGAGGCGACCGCCGCCGACATGCGCGCGCGTGGCGCCAAGGCCATCGTCTGCATCGGCGACGTCTCGGACGAGGCGAGCGCGGAGCGCGTGGTGCGCGCGGCCGCCGACGGGCTTGGCGGGCTCAACATCCTGGTCAACAACGCCGGCGCCGGGGGCAAGCATCTCGGCCGCCACGCCGCCGACATGTTTGTGTCCGACTGGGACGTCATCATGAACACGCATCTGCGCAGCACCTTCCTGTGCAGCAAGTTCGCGGTGCCGTTCCTGCGCAAGAGCGGCTACGGCCGCATCGTCAACACCTCGTCGATGAATGTCACCGGCGGCGGCAGGCCCGGCGTCACCAATTACTCCGCCGCCAAGGCCGGCGTGATCGGCTTCACCCGCACCCTGGCCAAGGAGGTCGGCGGCGATGGCGTCACCGTCAACGCCATCGCGCCGGGTTATGTCGAGACCGACCTGATCGCCGGATTTTCCGAGGCCAAGCGCGCGGTGATCGCGGGACAGAATCCGCTCAAGCGGTTCTGTCAGCCGGGCGAGGTCGGCGCGCTGATCGCCTATCTCTGCTCGGTGCAGGCTTCCTTCATCAATGGCGCGCTGATCTGCATGGATGGCGGCCGCCGCGATTTTGTCTGGGATGACACATGATGATGCGCGTTTTCGGCGGTCCGCACCGCTACGTTCAGGGGCCCGGCGCGCTGGCCGAGCTGGCGCCGCTGGTGGCGCTGTACGGCCGCCGCCCGTTCGTCATCGTCGATGCGGCGGTGATGGACCTGATCCGGCCCCGGCTGGAAGCGGTGTTCGCAGCCGCCGACGTCGCGGCGACGTTCGCGGCGTTCAGCGGCGAATGCACGGCGGAAAAGATCGACAAGATGGCGCAACAGGCGACGGCCGCGCGGAGCGATGTCGTCATCGGCGTCGGCGGCGGCAAGACCATCGACAACGCCAAGGGCGTGCGGATCGCGCGCGGCGGCGCGCTGTTGATCGTGCCGACGGTCGCCTCCAACGATGCGCCGACCAGCCGGCTCGTGGTGCTCTATCGCGACGATCACTCGCTCAGCGAAGTGCGGCTGATGGCGACCAATCCCGATGCGGTGGTGGTCGATACCAAGCTGATCGCGGGCGCTCCCCGCCGCTTCTTCGTCGCCGGCATCGGCGACGCCCTGAGCAAGAAGTTCGAGGTCGAGCAGTGCGTCCGCGCCGGCGGCCTCAACTTCTACAAGGGGCGCTCGACGTCGCTGGCGTTGATGATCGCCGATCAATGCTATCGCACCGTGCGCGCCGATGCCGTCGCCGCGCTCGCGGCGGCGGCGGCGAAGACGCCGGACGAGGCGTTCGAGCGCGTTGTGGAAGCCACCATCCTGTCGAGCGGGCTCGGCTTCGAGAGCGGCGGGCTGTCGATCTCGCACGCGCTGACGCGCGGTTTCTCCGCCATCGCCGACCTGAGCGGCGCGCTCCATGGCGAGCAGGTGGCTTTCGGGCTTCTGGCGCAATTGTGCCTAGAGGGCCGCTCCGACGAATTTCTCGCCGACGTGAGGGGGTTCTATCGCGCGGTCGGCCTGCCGGCGTCGCTCGCCGATCTCGGCTTGCGTGACGACGCCGCGGCGGCGATCGAAACCATTGCCGCGCGCACGCTCAAGGACGCGCCTTACGTGCAGAATTTTCAGTCGGAAGTGACGCAGGCCAACCTCGCCGCCGCGCTGGCGCGCGCCAACGCAAGCTGACGGATCGGCGGGCTATCCAGGATAGCTTCAGACATGCAGCGGTGCCTTTCTTGAAGACCTGAATCCGCTCGCGCGCCGGGCGATCGAGCATCCCTTATTTTAATGAATCGCCGCGTAGAGGATCTTGTCCTGGGTCGCTTCGGCGACTTCGAATTCCGCGACGATGCGTCCGAGTCGCGCCACCAGGATACGATCGGAGACGCTGAGCACCTCCGGCAGATAGGACGAAATGACCACCACGGCCTTGCCTTCGTCGGCCAGCCGCCGGATTTCAGAATGGATATGCGGGATCGTGCCGACATCGACGCCGCGGGTCGGCTCGTCAAAAATGACGACCGACGGTTCCTGCACCAGCACCTTGGAGACGACGACCTTCTGCTGATTGCCGCCGGACAGCTCGACGATCTTCGCCTTGCGCTGAAGGGCGCTGATCTGCAACCGCTCGACCCAGTAATTGGCGAATTTGGCGCGCCCGGCGCGCGACAGCAGAAAGCGCCATCCCTGCTTGGTGGCGAGACGCCCGATATAGACGTTGTCGTCCACCACCATCGTCTCGAAGAAGCCGTCGCGCTTGCGGTCCTCGGTGATATAGGCGATGCCGTCGTCGATTGCCTGCTTGGGGACGCGATAGCGGATCGGCTTGCCGCGCAGGCGGATGGTGCCGCCGTTGATGAGGTTGCGCTTGAGAGCCCCGAAAATGATCTTCGCGATTTCGGTGCGGCCCGATCCGATCAACCCCGCGATTCCGACCACCTCGCCGGCGTAGACGGAGAACGACATATTCTTCACCGCCATGCCCATCGTCACGTTCTCGACGGTAAGCACCTTCTCGCGCCGCTCGTGACGTCCGCGCGGCTTGCGCTCGTAAAGCGCCTTGGCGACATCGCGACCGACCATATGCTGCACGAGGGCCTCACGCGTGAGATCCTTCGTCGGCGCGGTAATCACCTGCTTGCCGTCGCGCAGAACGGTGATGCGATCCGCGATCTGCAATGATTCTTCGAGCGCGTGCGAAATGTAGATGATGCCCACGCCGCGGCTGCGCAATTCGCGGATCAGGTGAAAGAAGTGCACGATCTCCTCGGGCGTCAGGCTTGCCGTCGGCTCGTCGAAGATGATGATGCGCGCCTTGTTGTAGACCGCGCGCGCGATCTCGACCATTTGCTTCTTGGCGGTGCCGAGCATCGTCACCGGCGTCGCCGGATCGACGTGGAAATTGAGCGACTGAAGGAGTTGCTGCGCCTGAATGTTGAGGGTGCGAAAGCGCGTCAGCAGCCTTTCGTTGCCGAGTTCGATGTTCTGCGCGGCGGTCATGGTCGGAACCAGACTGGTCTCCTGATAGACCATGCAGATGCCGGCCGCGAGCGAATCGCGCGGCTCCGAGAAATTGACCGGCCTGCCGTCGAGCAGGAAGTCGCCGCTGGTCAGCTTGATCGCCCCCGAGATCGCCTTGCACAGGGTCGATTTGCCGGCGCCGTTTTCACCGACCAGCGCATGAACCTCGCCGGGACGAAGATCGAAACTGACGTTCTCGATGGCGTGAATGCCGCCATAGACCTTGCTGCCGTTGACGATCTGCAATAGCGGCGCGGCCGCCTTGTCCGCCACGGATTCGTCGCGGTCCAGAACCTCGCTCATGGCTGCGCCTCCGGCCGATAGAGCAGCAATCGCCCCGCGCCCTTGGCCACGATCACGACGCCCTGCGGCGTGTCGCAGGCGGCGGTGACGCCGTGATAGCGGCCGCCGGCGCGGCTATGCAGACTTTCGACGACTTCGCCGCCGTCATCGACATGGGTATAGAGGCCGTAGGAGCGCGGCGGCGCCCACGGCTTCTGAATGCCCAGCGCCTTGATCGAGCCGATCTGCATCGGCTCCAGGCAGTCATGGCCGCTCGCGAGCGCCGGGCCGATCCAGTGCTCCGGCGCGACCGTCGTGAGCATCTCCTGACGGAATTCGTCTTCCTTGAGCAGAAATTCGATCAGATGCGTGCGTACGCCGAACAGCGCCAGATGATACCCATCTTTCGCCGGCCGGATGCGGGCCGGATAGGCCGGCAGGTTGCGGATGAAATCGGGCTGACGCGCCCCGTCGAGGCCGATACGCCGCACGCCGTGCCGCCAGCTCTCGGAGACGAGCAGCGTGCCGTCGCGCGCCGGCGCGATGCCGTTGGGCCATGCAAGCCCCTGCGCCGCCACATCGACGCGATCGAGCGCCGCGGAACAGCGCAGAAGGCGTCCGCTCGCGCCCTTGTCGAGAAGGTCGCGCAGCCAGTCGTTCGCCGTCTTTCCCTGCGCGCCTTCCGTGCACCAGATGGTGCCGTCCGTAAGGCAGGTGACCGCCGTCAGGCCGCCGACCGAGCCCGCCGGTCCGGGCGCAAGATATTGCGGATCGGGACGGTCCGGGTCGAGCGCGGCGAGTCCGCGGCCGGCGACGCAGACGATGAGGCGTCCGTCCGGATGCAGCGCCAGACCGCCCGCCTCACCCTCGAAGGCATGGACCAGCGCCCGCTCGCGAAACCCTTCGCCGGATAGCCGCAGCACCTGCCGGCCGGCGGAGACGTAGAGCCTGTCGCCGTGCGCCACCGCATCATCCGCGCCGGGCAGGGGCTCGCCGATCGGCTCGCATCGGTCGAGGCGATCGTTCGGTCCCAGCGCGCCGTCCATCGACGGAATGGCGTTCTGCTCCGAATCGCGAAACAGCAGGTTGCGAACGTCGCGTCCAAGATGCGTGAGAAATCCCATGGCGTCAGCTCCGGTCGCGGCGCTTGCTGCCCCAGTAGGCATCAAAGCCGGTCCAGGTTTCGTCCACGCCATCGAGCCTGACGCGGCCGATGCGGTTGTTCTCAAGGCCGCCGAGATACAGATAGCCCTTGTGCTCGCGCATCGAGGTCAGCGTCGAATGCGAAATGCCGGTCGGATCCCAGAACGATTCCAGCGGCTCGCCCGCCTCGTTGAATTTCAGCACGCAGCCGTGATTGAGGCCGGGCGCGAGCCACTCGTCGGCCGGCACCTGCTTGACCATGCGCAGCCGAAAGCCGGGATTGCGCATGGAGAGATCGAAGGTCGGCGTGCGGATTCCGACCAGCGCCAGCCAATAGGTGCCGTCGGACGCGCGGTTGATATTGTCCGGATTGCCGGGAAGCTTGTCGATCAGAACTTCGGTGCGGCCCTTGTTGGGGCCTTCGATCCAGTGGCGGAACACCTTGCACAGCGAGGTGCTGGCGATCAACACCGAGCGTCCGTCGTGGGAAACACAGATGCCGTTCGGGAAGTAAAAGTGATTGATGACGGTGCGTGTGGTTTTTGTCGCCGGATCGTAACAGACAAGGCGGCCGTTCGGACGCGCTTCGAGGATGTCGAGCGTGTTCGTCGTCATCTCGTAGCGCGTCGTGCAATCGCTGAAATAGATCTTGCCGTCCGGCGCGATGTCGAGATCGTCCGCCATCCGCAGACGGGAATCGTCGTTGAGCTTGTACCAGGTGCGGTTGGTCTCGTCGGTGATCTTGTAGGACTTGCCCGCGGGCGTGATGCCATAGACGCCCATGCCGGCGACCGCGACGATGAGATTCTCGTCGCGGTCGAACTGCATGCCGAGCGGCCGCCCGCCGATATGGGCGAACACCTCGCGGGTCTTGAGGTCCGGTCCCGAGAAGCGGATGATGTTGCCGTCGCGCGTCGAGCCGTAAACGCGGTCCTGCCGGTCGAGAATGACGTCCTCCGGCCCCTCGACCTGATCGAGCCCGATCGCGTCCGCATGCAGCAGCCGGTCGTTCTGCGCGAACGGCGAGGCGCTTTTGGCCGCCACCGACGGCGCCGCCGCAAGCGCCACGCGCGCCGGATTGACGTAGGTCTTCTGGATCGCCTTGCCGCGATTCTTCGACCACTTCACATCGATACCGACGGCCGCCAGCAGCAGCATGCCAATCAGCGCCGACGTGACATAGCCGGGAATGCCCATGCGCACGAGACCGTTGGTCAGCGTGAACACGATGAGCGCGCCGATCATCGCGCGCCACACGGTGCCCTTGCCGCCGGCCAGCGAAACGCCGCCGAGAACGACCGCCGTCAGCGCCTGGAATTCCCAGCCGACGCCCGTCGTGGAATCCGTGCTGGCCTGCCGCGCCGCGTAGAACAGACCGCCGGCCGCGCACAGCACCCCCGATAGCACGTAAGTGAAGAACAGCATGGTGCGAACGCGAATGCCGGCGTGGCGCGCGGCTTTGCGGCTGGCGCCGATCGCGGTCAGATGCCAGCCATAGCGCGAACGGCTCAGGAAAATATGCCCGACAAAGAGCACGACGAGCAGCGTCGCGGCATTGAGCGGAATCCCGAGCGGCGCCCCGCTGCCGATATAGTCCCAGGCATCGCTGTCGGTGGAGTTGATGGCAAAGGTCTGCGCGTAGTAGGTATTGAGCAGGTTGACGGTGGCGCGCAGGATGATGAGCGTGACCAGCGTCGTGAGGAATGGCCGCGCCTTCAATACGCCGATCAGAAATCCATTGATGCCGCCGAGCACCGCGCCGGTCGCCAGCGTCGCCAGAATCACCAGCGGCACCGGCAGTTCGGCGACAAGAACGAAATAGAGCGCGGCGAAATTGCAGAAGGCGAAGATCGCGCCGACGCTCAGATCGATGCCGCCGGTGATAAGGCTGAAGGCCATCGCCAGCGCGACGAAGCCGAACTCCGCGAACAGCCGCAGCATCGACAGCGCGTTGATGCTGCTCGCATAGTCGTTGATGGCGAAGGAAAATCCGATCCACAGTCCGATCATCACGAAGAACGGAATGACCGGTTCGAACCATTGCTTCATCATCAGTTCGGACAGCAACAGGCGCGGCGAGAACCGCCGCACCGATGCGCCGAAACCGTCAAAGGTCGTCAGGGACACCGCGCCCTCTCAATCAAGACCGGATCGCCGGGGTCTTATTTCTTCGGCAGTTGAAAGCAGTTGCCGCCGCTGGCATTGCTTTTGTCAAGCCAGATCGGACGCGTGAACAGCGCGACAGGATGCGTGCCCGGCTTCAAGCCGGTTTGCAGGAGGGTGATCGCCGTCATCGCCAGCGTATGGCCTTGCTCGGTCGCCTTGTAGCTCAGAACCTTGGTGAAGTTGCCCTGGTTGACCTGATCGCAATCGAGCTGCGATCCTTCGCCCGAGGCATAGACCTTGACCTGATCGATCTTGCCGGCGTTGCGGATGGCCTGCGCGGCGCCCGACTGCATGATGGTCCAGAATCCGATGCTGGCGCACAGGTCCGGATGCTGCTGGATCACCGTCGCGGTGAGATTGAGCGCGGTGTTGGCGTCCCAGTTGGCGGCCTGGTTCGACACCACCTTGATCGCGGGATCCTTGTTCAGCACCTCCATGATGCCGCCGACCTGATCGACGCTGGCCGCGGCCGTCAGTTCGCCCTGCACGATCTGCACCTTGCCGGACTTGCCGGTGCCGGTGCCGCATTGCTTGACGACCTCGGTCGCCAGCATGCGGCCGATCTCACCCCAGTCCGCGCCGACGAAGGCGCTCGACTTGTAGTTCGATGACATATTGATCTGAAGCACATACGTGCCTTGGGATTCGGCGCGTTTGAGGTCCTTCATCAACAGCGTCACGCTTGGGTTTTGCACGACGAGCACCGCCGGCTTCTCATCGACCAGCGCGCTGACGGCCTGCTGCATGGCGGAGGGATTGTTGTTGGGGTCGCGCACGACGAATTTCATGCCGCGCCACTCCGCCTCCTCCTTGAGGACACGGCCCCATTCGTCCGCCAGCGGCACGCCAAGCGCGATCGGCACATACGCAAGCGTCTTGCCCTTGAGCGCCGCGTCGGTCGCCGCGCGCAATTCGCGCGCCGTTTTCGTGCCGCTCTCCTGCGCGATTGCCGGCAGCGCCGCCGCCACCGCCACAGACGCGCCGACCATCATCTTGAGCCAGAGCCGTGCCATCTTGATGTCCTCCGAAATGTTTGTTGCGTTTCAATCGCCTTGCCGCGCCGTTTCCTCGTCGCGCGGATGCAGGAAGTTGTCGAGAACGATGGCCGCCAGCAGCACCACGCCCTTGACAATGTTCTGAACTTCGCTGTTGACGTCCATGATGGTGAAGGCATTGAGCAGAATGCCGATCAGCATGCAGCCGACGACGACGCTGAACACGCTGCCGCGTCCGCCGACCAGACTGATGCCGCCGAGCACCACCACAAGGATCACGTCGAAAATCATCGTGCCTTGCGCAATCGCCATCTGCATCGACCCGGTGGTGCCGACCCAGACCCATCCGGCCACCCACGCAAGCAGGGCCACGATTGAATATTCGAGAACCATCAGCGGCCGCAGCGCAACTCCGGTCAGCCGCGCGGCTTCGGGATTGTCGCCTTGGGCATAAATGAAGCGCCCGATCGAGGTCTGCGACATGAACAAATGCATTGCCAGCGCGCAGAACAGAAAAACGAGGATCGGCATCGGCACGCCGAACAACCGGCCGGCGCCGAGAAAGGTCAACACGCTCGAATCCTTCGGCGCGTAGACGACCCAGGCGGGCGCGAACCAGAACGCCGCGCCGTAAATGACGAAAGCCGAGGCCAGCGTGACAAAGAGCGGCGGCGCTTCGACAAAGGCCACCATGAATCCGTTGAAGCAGCCGATCAACAGCGCGACCAGAAGCGCGACGCCGATCGCCAGCGGAACGGACATCCCATTCTGCATCTCGATCAGCGCGATCGACCAGGAGCCCGCCATGATCGCGACTTCCGACAGATCGATGCCGCGGCTGATGACGATCATTCCGAGCCCGAGGCCAAGAATGCCGAGAATGGAAATACTGCGCAAAAGATTGAGAAAGTTATCGATGGTCGCGAAGCCGCTCAGTGCAAAACTGAAAATGACGATCAGCGACAGCGTGATGGCGAGGACGATCTGCTCCTGGCTCGCAAGCAGCGCGCGACCGCGCCGCCTGAGCGCACCGCTGGCGCCGCCTCGTGCCGCATCTATCGTCATGCAGGAGCGCGCCTTCCAACGGACCGCGTAGGTCCGGGACGACCCGCAATGCCCGCGTTTGGCAGCCAATCCCTCATCCCGAACCACTTTCGTTCTTGCTATTGGCAAAAAGACTAGGCGGGAATCAATTGCGCCGTCAAGACAACAATATTTCCGCTATCTGAAGGCTTCCGTGGCGTTCGGCCATGCCTTGCCTCGCGGTGTCGCGCTCCGACATCCATCGCACAAGCCGCCGATCCGGTTGCGGCTCAAACGGATCGCCCATCGGCTGACCGAGAAATTCCCGGCGATGGATGCGGACGCATGGCGTCGGATATCGTTGCACTGGTCCGATTACTTACGGCAATATCGATCGGCACGGCGCGGCCGGCACGTTTGGCAAGGGAGGAGGGGCGCTTGAGTGAAGGCGACGACGCTCGACATGGCGATTCCACCGTCTATGGCATGCCGGTCTATGAAAATCGGCAGGTCGCCATCAAAGAGGTTCACGCCCGGCCATATCTCCTGATCGAATCTCCCCGCGCCCTGGTGCAACTCGCCTTCATGAACGACGGCAATCAGACGAGGGATCGCGCGACGCTGGCGGAAATCTCAAACCGAATGGGCGCGCCGTTGCCCGATGATAACACGCCCCTCCACGGTCTGACGTGGGACCAGGGCGACCTGCACTGTGAAAGGCATACGGAGTTTTCGACCTACTTGTGGAGCGCGCCTCTTGATGCCGACACGGGCAGACTCGCCGGCAAGGATCCGTTCCGGCAAGGATTCACACCGCCAGGGCCGGTCGTTTGCGGCATCCGGCTGGACGTGGTGACGTGGACGGAGGAGGCCGCGAAGTACATCGATCGCTTCGATCCGATCAGCCGGTGTCACTCGCTTGTCGAGGACGGCATGGCCGATATCGTCACTGACTTTCGTCAGGATGCCGATGGGCTGACGCGCATTCTCATTCTCGATCGCGGACTGACGCCGATACGGCTCGGCGCGCTGGCCCAGCGGCTCCTCGAAATCGAAACCTATCGGACGCTTGCGCTTCTCGGCATTCCCTTGACCCGCTCGCTCGGGCCGCATCTGCGCGACATCGAGAAGCGTCTTGCCGCCATCACCGACGAAATGCGCAAGTCCGCGCGCCGCGACAGTGAGGAGTTGCTTTCCAGATTGACGGACCTGTCGGCCGAGCTTGAGGCGGACACGGCGTCGAGCCTCTATCGCTTCGGCGCGAGCCGCGCTTATTATGAAATCGTCGAGGAGCGGCTTGCCGCGCTCGGCGAAACCTTCGTTCCCGGCTGCTATCGGTGGCGCAGCTTCCTGCACCGCAGGATCGCGCCGGCGATGCGGACCTGCCGGGCCATCGAGGCGCGGCAAGCCAGCTTGTCCGACAAGCTGGCGCGCGCCACCACGCTGCTGCGGTCCTGGATCGATGTGCAACTCGAACGCCAGAACAGCGACTTGCTGGCCTCGATGAACAATCGGGCGAAGCTGCAATTGCAGCTTCAACAGACCGTGGAAGGTCTGTCCGTCGCCGCGATCTCTTATTACGTGATCGGCCTTCTATCGTATCTAATCAAAGGTATTCCGAAGCTCCACGACGTCGTGGCGCCTGAACTGGTGATTTCCGGTCTGGTTCCCTTCGTCCTGCTCGCGATCTGGTGGACCGTTCGGCGGATCAGGCATTCGCACAGCGACCATCCGCCGCTGCCCCGGAAGGGATGATAAGATTTGACAATCTGCGCGGCGCGTTCGGCGCGCCACGCCTGACGAGGGCCCAGCGCCTCAGCGCTCGTCGGCGATCACCTTGCCGTCGTTGGGCAGCGATCCCGCCGCCACCAGTTCGACCTTGCCGCCGAGTTTGGTGATCGCGCGCAACGTCGCGCCGACCGCCTCCGCCAGCGCCGCCGAGGCCGCCGCCGTCTCGACTTTCAGGGTCATGGCGTCGGTTTCGCCGGCGCGCGTCACCACCAGCCGCAACCGCCCGAGTTCCGGGTGGCGCTTGCCGATGTCGGCGACCTGTTCCGGGCGGACGAACATGCCCTTGACCTTGGTGGTCTGGTCGGCGCGGCCCATCCAGCCCTTGATGCGGGTGTTGGTGCGGCCGCACGAACTGACGCCGGGCAGGGTGGCGGTGAGGTCGCCGATGGCAAGGCGGATCCATGGATGATGCGCGTTGAGCGAGGTTACCACGATCTCGCCGACGTCGCCGTCCGCGACCGGCTCGCCGGTGCCGGGGCGTACGATTTCGAGGATCAGGTTCTCGTTCACCACCATGCCCTGCCGCGCCGGCGTCTCGAAGGCGACCATGCCGAGGTCGGCGGTGCCGAACGATTCATAGGCATCGATGCCGCGCGACTTGATCTCGGCCCGCAGCGACGGCGGGAAGGCGGCGGCCGACACTAGCGCGCGCTTGATCGAGGAGACGTCGCGGCCGGATTTTTCGGCGTTGTCGAGCAGGATTTTCAGAAAATCCGGCGTCCCGGCATAGGCCGCCGGCCGGTAGGCTTCGATCAGCTCGAACTGCTGTTCGGTGTTGCCGGGGCCGGCGGGGATCACGGCGCAGCCGAGCGCCCGCGCCGCCGAGTCGAAGATGAAGCCGCCCGGCGTCAGGTGATAGCTGAAGGTGTTGAGCACCACGTCGCCGGGCCGCAGTCCGGCGGCGAACAGGCCGCGCGCGCTGCCCCAGGAATCGACCTCGGCCGACTGCGGCTCGAAGATCGGTCCGGGCGAGGTGAACAGCCGCCCGAACGCGCCGAGCGGAGTGGTGACGAAGCCGCCGAACGGCGGAGCCGCCTTGTGCCGCGCCGGCAGTTCGGATTTCCGCAGCACCGGCAGGCTCGCCAGCGCCGTGCGATCGGTGATGCGCGCCGGATCGACGCCCTCGAGGTGTTCGGCATAGGCCGGCGCCTTCATCGCCGCGCGCAGCACGTCGGGCAGCCGTGCGAACAGGTCGGCCTCGCGCTCGGCGGGCTTGCGGGTTTCGAGAGTATCGTAATGGTCGGTCATGGCGGGTTGAATTCCTTGCCGGTGGCGCGGGTGGCGGAGCGCATCGTATTCTAGAGCCAGCGCTTGCGCCGCTTGAAGCTCTTGAGGTTCTTGAAGCTCTTGCGCTGATGGTCGCCGCCGCCGAGGTAAAACTCCTTGACGTCCTCGTTGTCGCGCAACTCGTCGGCGGTGCCGTCGAGCACAACCTTGCCCTGCTCCATGATGTAGCCGTGGCTCGCCACCGACAGCGCGGCGCGCGCGTTCTGCTCGACCAGCAGGATGGTGACGCCGAGGTCGCGGTTGATCTGCCGGATGATGGCGAACACCTCCTTCACCAGCAGCGGCGACAGCCCCATCGACGGCTCGTCCATCAGGATCATCTTGGGGCGCGCCATCAGCGCACGGCCGATCGCCAGCATCTGCTGCTCGCCGCCGGAGAGGTAGCCGGCGAGGCCGGTGCGTTCCTTCAGCCGCGGAAAATAGTTGAACACCATGTCGATGTCGGCGCTGACCTCGCCGTCGCTACGGGTGAAGGCGCCGAGCCGCAGGTTCTCCCGCGTGGTCATGTCGGCGATGATGCGGCGGCCCTCCATCACCTGAAAGATGCCACGGCGGACGATCTTGTCGGGGTCGATGCCGTTGATGCGCTCGCCGTTGAAAACGATGTCGCCGCGGGTGATCTCGCCTTCCTCGGTCTTGAGCAGGCCGGAGATCGCCTTCAGCGTGGTCGATTTGCCGGCGCCGTTGGCCCCCAGCAGCGCCACGATCGCGCCCTTCGGCACGTCGAGCGACAGCCCGCGCAACACCAGGATGACCTTGTCGTAGACCACCTCGATATTGCGCACCGACAGCAGCGGCGCGGTGGCGGCGGGGTGCGGCGAAGGCTGCGTTGCCTCGATAACGCTCATGTCAATTCAACTCCGAACGACGCGAGAATTGGTATCGCATCAGTTGCCGCTCCCTCTCCCCGCGTGCGGGGAGAGGGAGCGGGCTGTACATCGGCGCTTACCAGCCGAGCCATTCGGCCTTGCGCGGCAGTTCGACGGTCTTGACCTTCTCCAGCTTGATGGTTCCCTTCTTCATCAGGTCGTTGAGGTCGCCGTCGGTCGCCCCCGACACCTTGGTGCGGTAAAGATCGACGGTCAGCGTGCCGCGATGGTCCTTGTCGGTCCAGGTCGAGGGGTTGCAGACGCCCTCCATGCCGGCCGGCACCCAGCCCTTCTTCTGGTAGAACGCCTTCTTGATGTTCTCGCCGCTGATGCCGCCGTTCTTGGCGGCCCATTCCAGCGCTTCCTTCATGTACATCGCGCTGCACACGCCGGCGAGATAATGCACCGGCCGATAGGCGTTGCCGGAGGGGTCGGAGATTTTGGAAATTTCCTGCACCGTCTTCATGCCCGGCGCGTCGCCGCCCCACGCCACCGGCGTGCGCAGCGGGAACACCACGCCGTCGGCGGACGTGCCCGCCGCCTTGGCGGCGTTTTCATCCATGCCCCAGACGTTGCCGAGGAACTGGACATCGACGCCGGCGGTCTTGCACGCCTTGATGACCGAGATGTTGGAGGCGGCGGTGTTGCCGAGATAGGCGTAGTTCGCGCCTGAACTCTTGAGGCTCAGGCACTGGGCGCTGTAGTCGCCCGGCGTCAGCGCGAACACCAGCGGCGGCAGCACCTCGAAGCCAAGCTCCTTGGCAAGCGCCTCGCCCGCCGCCTTGGGAGCGTTGGGGTAGGGGTGGTTGGCGCCCATGTGGACGAACTTCGGCGCGCCCGACTTGCCCCTGGCCTTCCAGTCTTCCGCCGCCCAGGTCAGTTCGGCGCGCAGCGCGTCGGAATAGCTCGGGCCGTAGAAGAAGTTGTAGGGCGCGGCCTTGGACTTGCCGGCGGCGCCGGTCGGGTCGGTCAACTGGCCGGCGTAGGAGGCCGACAGGAACGGGATCTTGTCCTGCGCCACGAAGCCGGTCAGCGCCTCGGTGTCGGCGGTGCCCCAGCCCATGATGGCGGCGACCTTGTCGGAGCCGGTCCATTTCTTGTACTGCGCGATCGCGCGCGGCACCTGATAGCCATAGTCCACGGTTTCGATGTCGACCTTGACGCCGTTGATGCCGCCGCTCTTGTTGATCCAGGCGAAGGTGTCGGCGACAGCCTGCCCATAGGGCGTGCCGACGTCGGAGGTGCCGCCGGAATAATCGGCGAGGTGGCCGATCCGGATCGACGATTGCGCGAGCGCGCCGCTCGCGCCCAGCACAAGCGCCAGCGCCGCGCTGCCGAGCAGGGTGGTGATCTTCATGGGGTCTTCCTCCTGTTGCCTCTTGAAACCTGCGGTCGGGTCCGCCCCGCCTTAGTGCGAGAACGGGTAGAACTTCCAGTAGGCCTTGATCTGGTGCCAGCGGTGCGCGAGCCCGTCCGGCTCGAACACCAGAAACGCGATGATGATGGCGCCGATGGCGATCTCGCGCACGAAGGTGATGTTGTTCTTCAGGCCCAGCGTCTGGTCGATGACGCCGCCGCGCAGCGCCGCGCTCAGCCATTCCATCGCTTCCGGGAGCAGCACCACGAAGGCGGTGCCCATCAGCGTGCCCATCACCGAGCCGAGCCCGCCGATGATGACCATGGCGAGGAACAGCACCGAACGCTCGATGCCGAATCCCTCATAGGACACCACGAGCTGGTAGTGCGCGTAGAGCGCGCCGCCGATGCCGGCGAAGAACGCGGCGATGCCGAACGACAGCGTGCGGTAATAGGTCAGGTTGATGCCCATGATCTCGGCGGAGAGATAATGGTCGCGCACCGCGATCAGGGCGCGGCCGTCGCGGGTGCGCATCAGGTTGGTGACCAGCAGGAAGGAGACCACCACATAGACCAGCACGACATAGAAATACTGGTGATCGCCGGAGAGCGTGTAGCCGAAGATCGAGAACGGCTCGGCGGTGGCCGGCACCGAGCCGCCGGAGAACCATTCGGCGCGGGCGAAGAAGTCGAGCAGGATGTACTGCGCGGCGAGGGTGGCGATGGCGAGGTAAAGCCCTTTCAGCCGCGCCGCCGGCAGGCCGAACACCAGCCCGATCAGCGCGGTCGCGACCCCCGACAGGGGAATGGCGAAGAATGCCGGGATCGCCATCTTGGTCGAGAGATAGGCCGAGGTGAAGGCGCCGAACAGGAAGAACGCGGCGTGGCCGATCGAGATCTGGCCGGTGAAGCCGAGCAGCACGTTGAGGCCGAGCGCGGCGATGCCGTAGATGCCGATCGCGATCAGCATGCTCATCCAGTAGTCGTTGAGCGCGAACGGCGCCAGCGCGCACAGCACCACGCCGGCGATGGCGAAATTGCGGCTCGTCACCGTCGGGAAGATGGTGGTGTCGACCGCGTAGGAAGTGCGGAAGTCACCGGCGGGGATCAGCGAACTGGCCATGGGTGTTAAATCCGCTCGATGTCTTTGGTGCCGAACAGCCCATAGGGCTTAATCATCAGGATGATGATGAGAACGTAGAACGGGGCCACCTCATAGAGATTGCCCCAGTGGAGATATTCGCCGTCGATGAACTGCGCGAAGTTCTCCAAGAGCCCGATGATGATGCCGCCGAGCACCGCGCCGCCGATCGAGTCGAGGCCGCCGAGGATGGTCGCCGGAAACACCTTGATGCCGTAGATCGACAGTCCCGACGACACGCCGTTGACCGCGGCGACGACGACGCCGGCGACCGCCGACACCGTCGCCGAAATCGCCCACGACATCGCGAACACGCTTTTCACCGAGATGCCGAGCGACTGCGCCACCTGCTGGTTAAAGGCGGTGGCGCGCATCGCCAGACCGTGCTTGGAGGACTGGAAGAACCACGCCATGCCGGCGATCATCGCCACCGACACGATCAGGCTCATGACGTAGACGGTCTGGATTTGCAGGCCGAGCACGCTCACCGACTGGCTGGCGAACACCTGCGGGAACGGCTGCGGGTTGACGCCGAAAATCCATTTCATCGCCGCCTGAAGCACGGTGGAGAGCGCGACGGTCACCATGATGACCGAGATGATCGGCTCGCCGATCATCGGCCGCATGAATACCAGTTGCACCAGGATGCCGAACGCGAACATGAACACCATGGTGATCGGCATCGCCAGATAGAACGGCACCTGATACTTAATCATCAAGGCCCAGCACACCCACGCGCCGACCAGCAGCAACTCGCCCTGCGCGAAGTTGACCACCTGCGTCGCCTTGTAAATCAGCACGAACGACATCGCGACCACGCCGTACAGCGTGCCGACCACCAGGCCGTTGACCAGAAGCTGGATCAGGAGTTGCGTGTTCATCGCGGCGGTTTCCTTGCTCCCATGGCTGTCATTCCGCCGCCTCCGCCATGCGCGAGGCGCCGCCGAGATCGACCACCTTCAGCGTGGTTCGGATGCGCTGGGTGGTGCCGTCCTGGAAGCGGATCACGGTATCGACCTTGATGTCGCTCTCGCCGCCGTAGATGCCGTCGATGATGCCGGCGTATTTCTCGTTGATGACGCTGCGGCGCACCTTGCGGGTGCGGGTCAGTTCGCCGTCGTCGGCGTCGAGTTCCTTGTACAGCAGCAGGAATTTGGCGATGCGCTGCGCCGGCGGCAGCGTGGCGTTCACCGCCTCCACCTCCTTGCGCAGCAGCTTGTAGACTTCCGGGCGCGACGACAGATCGGTGTAGGTGGTGAAGGCGATGCGGTTCTTCTCCGCCCATTTCGAGACGATGGAATAGCGGATGCAGATGATCGCGGCGAGCTTGTCGCGGCCGTCGCCGAGCACCACCGCCTCCGCCACATAGGGCGAGAACTTCAATTTGTTCTCGATGTATTGCGGCGAGAAGCGGTCGCCACCAATCGTTTGCGCCATGTCCTTGATGCGGTCGATCACCACCAGTTCGCGGTTGGCGTTGAAATAGCCGGCGTCGCCCGAGCGCATCCACCCCTGGTCCATGTCGGCGACGGAGGCTTCCGGGTTCTTGTAGTAGCCGAGGAACATGTTGGGATGGCGCACCAGGATCTCGCCGACGCCATTGGCGTCGGGGTTGTCGATGCGCAGTTCGATGTCGTCGGCCATCGCGACGCCGGTGGTGTCGGGATCGACGTGCGCCTCGCGGTGCAGCGTGTAGGCGCCGAGGGTTTCGGTCTGGCCGTAGAGGGTGCGCAGCGGCACCCCCATGGCGCGAAAGAACTTGAACGTGTCGGGGCCGAGCGCCGCGCCGCCGGTCGCCGCCGACGTCAGCCGGGTGAAACCGAGGCGGTCGCGCAGCGCGCGGAACAGGAGGCCGTCGGCGATGGCGGAGTGTTTGCCGTGTTCCAGCGCCTTGAGCCCGGTTTTCATGCCGATGTCGTAGAGCTTCTGTTTCAGGGGCGAGGCGTCCATCACCCGCGCGCGCACCTCGGCGGCGAGCGACTCCCAGACGCGCGGCGCGAACAGCACGAAGGTCGGCGCGATCTCGCGGAAGTCGTTCATCATCGTCTCGGGTTCCTCGACGAAGTTGATCTTCATCCGCGACAACAATCCCATGCCGAGCGCGTAAATCTGCTCCATGATCCATGGCAGCGGCAGCACCGAGACGTATTCGTCGTCGGGGCCCTTGGGATCGAAGGTGAGATAGGTGGCGCAGTGCCGCAGCACGGAGCCGGCGGACAGCATCGCCAGCTTGGGGTTGGCGGTGGTGCCGGAGGTGGTGCAGAGGATGGCCGTGGTGTCGGCGTCGGTGGCGTCGACCAGCCGGTCGTAGAGGTCGGGCTCGCGCGCGGCGCGGGCACGGCCCATCTCGGCCAGCTTCTCGGCGGTCATCAGCCGGGGATCGTCGTATTTGCGCATGCCGCGCGGATCGGAATAGACGATGTGGCGGACGCCGGCGATGCGGTCGCCGAGGTTCAGGAGCTTGTCGATCTGCTCCTCGTCCTCGGCGAACACCACCTTGGCCTCGCCGTAGCTGATGAGGTAGGCGGCTTCGTCCTCCAGCACGTCGCGGTACAGCCCGAGGCTGAAACCGCCGATGGCGTGGGTGGCGATTTCGGCGGCGACCCAGTCCGGCCGGTTGTCGCCGATGATGCCGATCACGTCATCCTTGCCGAGCCCAAGCTCGATCAGGCCGAGCGCGAAGTCGCGGGTGCGGGTCTGGTAATCGCTCCAGGTGAACAGCTTCCACAGCCCGAAGTCCTTTTCGCGCAACGCCACCTCGTGGCCGTGCTCGCGGGCATTGAGCCGCAGCATCTTGGCGAAGGTCGGCGCCTGCGCGGTGCGGGCGTGATAGTCGAAGGCCGGTTGCCGGGTCATGCGCTCGCCTCCAGCGGCCGCGGCGCGTCGTCGGGGCCGGCCAGCGCCTCGTCCTCCTCGCCGAGATAGGCGCTGCGCACGTGCGGATCGGCCAACACGTCGGCGGGCTCGCCCTCGGCGATCTTCTTGCCGAAATCCAGCACCACGACGCGGTGCGAGATGTCCATCACCACGCCCATGTCGTGCTCGATCATCACCACCGTCATCCCGAACTCCTCGTTGAGGTCGACGATGTAGCGGGCCATGTCCTCCTTTTCCTCGAAGTTCATGCCGGCCATCGGCTCGTCGAGCAGGATCAGCTTCGGCTCCATCGCCATCGCGCGCGCCAGCTCCACCCGCTTGCGCAGACCGTAAGAGAGCGTGCCGGCGGTGGTCTTGCGCACCGATTGCAGGTCGAGGAAGTCGATGATCTCCTCCACCTTGTGGCGGTGCCTGAGTTCCTCGCGCCGCGCGCCGGTCAGCCAATACAGCGAGCCGGTGAGGAAGTTGTTCTTCAGCAGGTGGTGGCGGCCGACCATGATGTTGTCGAGCACGCTCATGTGGTGGAACAGCGCGAGGTTCTGAAAGGTGCGGCCGATGCCCAGCGCCGGGCGGGCATTGGTGGTGAGGCCGGTGATATCGCGGCCGCGATAGAACAGCTGGCCCTCGGTCGGGCGGTAACGGCCGGAAATGCAGTTGACGATGGAGGTCTTGCCGGCGCCGTTGGGGCCGATGATGGAGAACAGCTCGCCTTCGCGCACGCCGAAACTGACGTCGGTCAGCGCGCGGACGCCGCCGAAGCGCAGCGAAACCCCACGCACCTCCAGGGCACAGTCTGACGTCGCGTTCACTTCCATCCCTCCTCGATTCCGATCGGCGTCTTCGACGCTCTTTCCGGCCGCGCCCGGAGCGCGGCGGTCTTTGCCGCCGGTCTCGCAAGTCGCGGATTTTGCCTGCAAACCGGCAGAACGCCAAGAGAACGCGGCAAGAGAACGCGAATTGAGGTCGGCTCCGGACGCCGCCGGGCGATCTTTTGCAAGTTGTCGCATCAAACCGGCCGCACTAAAGTACGACCTTAGTCGCGAGTCCCGCTATTGTTGTTCCGCCAGTCCCGCCGCCATCGACGGCCGCCTGAATGATTTCGAGCATGTCTATGGCAAAGCCGATCCCCGGACTGTCTTTTCGCCGACATTGTTCGCGGCCATGCGGCCGGCCGGCCGGCGCGACGCGCCGCCGCGGCTTGGGCGGGCCGTTCGCGCGATGATAGCCGCCGACCGTCTCAGACGCATCGCGCTGTGGGCGCCGGGCTTGAGCGATCGGGAGATCGAGGTGGCGCGCGCCGGGATGAACGAGAAGGCGTTCGGCGCGGGCGAATATATCTGCATGCGCGGCGACCGGTTCGCCTACTGGACCGGGGTGATCGCCGGTCTGGTGCGGATCGGAACGGTGTCGCGGGCCGGCAAGGCGGTCACTTTCACCGGGCTCACCGCCGGCGCATGGTTCGGCGAGGGCTCGGTGCTCAAGAACGAGACGCGGCGATACGACGCGGTGGCGCTGCGCGACAGCCGCATCGCGCTGATGGAGCACGCCACGTTCCAGTGGCTGTTCGAGAACAGCGTCGGCTTCAACCGCTTCCTGGTGGCGCAGTTGAACGAGCGCGTCGGCCACTTCATGGGGCTTCTGGAATACGGGCGGATGCTCGATCCCACCGCGCGGCTGGCGCGCTGCATCGCCTCGCTGTTCAACCCGATCCTGTATCCGGACGGCACCCGGCAACTCGACATCACGCAGGAGGAGATCGGCGCGCTGTCCGGCATGTCGCGGCAGAACGCCAACCGTTGCCTCAAGGCACTGGAAAAGGAAGGCGTGCTGCGGCTCGAATATGGCGGCCTCGCCATCCTCGATCTGGAGCGCCTGCGCCGCTACGGTGAGTGATGCGGCATGCGTGGCCTTTCACATCGGCGGCGGAAATTTCCTTACCTCGGGGGCGGCGGGAAAACCTGATTGCTGAACGGCGAGGCGGTGGGGACCTGGATCACGATATATTCGCGGCCGATCGCCTGATGGCAGGCGTTGCAGGCCGCCGTCAGTTCCGCATAAGCCTGACTGAACTTCGTCGCGTCCTTCGCGTCGATGGCGGCGCCGATGTCCCTGGTCGGCGCGATCAGCATCTCGACGTCGGCCACGGGGACGTTCGGATAGAGCTGGGCGATGTCGCGGAAGTTCTCCATCATCAGTTCCGCCTCGTAGGAGGCAAGCGGCCAGTTTTCCGATCTGCCGGCGAACCAGAGCTTGAGGTGGCGGATCTGCATGGTGCTCATCAGATCGCCGAGGTGCGGAAAATAGCTTTCTCGCGACACCGAGTCCGCGCCGCTTCCGCGCGCCGCGCCGAATGCCGTGGCGGCGGCGAGCAGGATGACTGTCAGACCCGCTATGGTTCGTGGACCGCGCATGTCGGGCTCCCCTTGTCGGACGATGTGTAGCTCGCCGCCGAAACCCCGGTTTGATCTGACTCAATGCGGCCGCCCGGCGCCGCCCTCCGGATTCGTGACGCGGTTGTTGCGCGTATGGTATCGTCGCGGCGACGGCACGCCCCCGCGCGCCTGCCCGGCATGGACCGCAACAAGAGGGCGATTTTGCCAAAGACGACAGCCCAGATTCTGCGCGACTATCGCGGCCCGGCTGTTTTCAGCTTCGGTTTTCGTCCGTTTTTTCTTCTGGCCTCGGTCTGGGCGAGCCTGGCGATATGGCTCTGGATGCTGCCGATGCTCGGCGTTGGCGACGCTACGGTGGCGTTTCCCACCCGCGACTGGCATGCCCACGAGATGCTGTTCGGCTATGCCGGCGCGGTCATCGTCGGTTACATGACCGTCGCCGGCGCCAATTGGACCGGGCATTTTCCGGTCGCGGGCCGGCCGATCGTCGTGCTGGCCGGATTGTGGCTGGCGGGGCGGGTGGCGATGCTGGCGCAGGGCGCACTCGGCCCCGCCGCCGCGATCATCGAGGCGGCTTTCCTGGTCCTGTTCGCCGGCGCGCTCTGGCGGGAGCAACTCGCCGCCCGCAACTGGCGGGGCGTGGCGCCCTGCATCGTCATCTCGCTGCTGGCGCTCGCCAATGTCGGCTTTCATGCCGGCGCCGCCGCGCCCGCCTTGGGCGCGCTGTCGGAGCGCATGGCCATTGGCCTGGTCACCTTCCTGATCGCGCTGATGGGGGGGCGTCTGGTCCCGAGCTTCACCCGCAACTGGATGGCGCAGCGCAAAATCACGCCTGAGCCGGCGCCCCTCGGACCTTTCGACCTGGCCGCGCTCGGGGTCGCCGGGGTCGGGCTGGCGCTGTGGATCGTTCTGCCGGCGGCGATCCCCGCCGGCGTGGTGCTGATGATCGCAGGCGTCGCTCTTTTTGTCCGCTTGCTGCGCTGGCGCGGGTGGGTTACCGCCGGCGAAGGCATGGTGCTCATCCTCCACCTTGCCTATTTCTGGTGTGCTCTCGGGCTGGCGATGCTTGGCGCGTCGATCCTGTTTCCGGACGCCGTGCCCGGCTCCGCGGCGATTCATGCCCTGACCGCCGGGGCGATCGGCGTCATGACGCTGGCGATGATGACGCGCGTCAGTTGCAGCCACACCGGACGCGAGCGCCATGCCGACGGCGTCACGCTGGTGATCTACGCGCTGGCCAACATTGCCGCCGCCACGCGCGTGCTCGCGCCGTTCATCGTTTCGCTCTATCTCGAATGGCTGACGGTGTCCGCCGTCTGCTGGTCGGCTGCCTTTGGCCTGTTCGCGCTGGCCTATGGCCCCACGCTGATCCGGCCCTGGCGCAAGGCGCGACGCCCCTGAACTTAGCCGCTGCCGGGACCTGCCTCCGGTGAGCGCACATGCTCGGGCCGGACGCCGATGGCGAGAAAGCGCGCGGTCCAGCCTTGCAGCCACGGCACCGCGTTGACGATCCGCAGCGGCAGCGGTGGCTTGAACGGCGCGCCGCCGGGCTTGAGCGCCGCCGCGACGATGGTGTCCTGCGCCATCACCTGCATCGCCTGCGTCACGCGCATGGGAAATTCGCGCCGCCGCCGCACCGCGTCGAGGTCGGTCTCGCGCGGCGTTCCCTCGCGCAGCTTGTCCGCCAGCAGGTTGGCGGTGGCGACCGCGTCCTGAACCGCGAGGTTGACCCCGACGCCGCCGACCGGCGACATCGCGTGCGCGGCGTCGCCGATGCACAGCAGCCCCGGCTGTGTCCATCGCTTCAGGCGATTGATCGCCACCGTCAGCAACTTGACGTCGTCCCAGCTTTTGACGTCGGCGATGGTCGGTTCCAGCATCGGGGCGAGACGGGCGATATCGGCGCGGAACGCATCGAGCCCGCGCGCCTTCACCGCGTCGTATTGTCCCTTGGCGATGACGTAGGCGCATTGCCAGTAGTCGCCGCGATCCAGCGTGACCATCATCTGGCCGGGCTCGATCCGCGCCAGCACGCTCTCCGCCTCGGCTTTTTTGCTGGCGCGGAACCAGAGCACGTCCATCGGCGCGCCGATCTCCTCGACATTGAGCCCGGCGCAGGCACGCACCGTCGAGTGCCGGCCGTCGCACGCCACCACCAGATCGGCGTTGATCGCAAGTTCCCCCGCGCCGTCCCGCGCCTCGACCCCGCGGACGGCGCGGTTCGCCCAGATCAGGTCCGTCGCCTCGGTGCTCATCAGCACCCTGAGCTTCGGATAGCGCCGCCCCTTGTCGCGCAGGAAGTTGAGAAAATCCCACTGCGGCATGAAGGCGATGAACGGGTGCCTCGCCTTGGTGCGGCCGATATCGGCGAGCCGCAATTTGGTTCCGCCGAAATAGCCTTCGAGCTTTTGCAGCTTGTCGTGCGGGATCCTGAGAAAATCGTCGATCAGGCCGAGTTCGTCCATGACCTGCAAGGTCGAGGGATGCACGGTGTCGCCCCGGAAGTCGCGGAAGAAGTCGGCGTGCTTCTCCAGCACGGCGGTCTCGATGCCCGCCCGCCCCAGCAGGTAGCCCAGCATCATGCCCGCGGGGCCGCCGCCGACGACGCAGCATTGCACATCGAGGCTGCGCGGCGCGCCGCGCTGTTCGGAATCCGCCATGTCATCCGCTCCGTGCAAATGTCCGGACGCCCGTCGCTCGATCATCGCCGACACCGGAGGGCATCCTTCGCGCCGCCCGCGGGCAACGCGATCCGGCGCGCCGTCCATCGTCGCGCCGATGCCTCACCCTGTCCACGCCGCGCCGCCTCTCGCAGCGCCGAAAGATAAAAACTTTTCCGGGAATAAAGTTGCTTTCTCGACAGCGGCCGGCATTTCTGCTCAGATCGTGAAATTGACACCTCCGCGATGCCCGCCGGCCGCTTCGGCGCGGGAAGAAAGACGGAGTGACGGAGAAGCCGCATAGACAACATTTAGCGACGCCGTTTAGCGCACAGGGAGAGAACGCGATGCCGAGGACTTTGTCTCGTCGACAGTTTGTGGCCGCCACCGCCGCAGGATCCGCCGCCCTCATGACCGCACCTTTCGTCCGCGGCGCATATGCCGCCGGCAAGGTTTCCATTGCTTTCTGGGATCACTGGGTCCCCGGCGCCAACGATGTGATGACCAAGCTGGTCAACGCATGGGCGGACAAGGAGAAGGTCGAGGCGCAAATCGACTACATTCCCTCGCAAGGCAACAAGAACCTCCTCAGCATCACGGCGGAATCGCAGGCCAAGGCCGGTCACGACATTTTCGCGATGCCGACATGGTGGCCGCAGGCCTACGCCGATCAGCTGGAGCCGGTCAACGACATCATGGAGCCGTTGATTAAGCAGAACGGCAAGGTCAACGAGACCGTGGAATATCTGGCTCTCGCCAACGGTAAGTGGCTCGGGGTGCCCGCCACCTCCGGCAGCCAGGTCAAGGGCCCGTGCTCGCGCATCGACCTGATGAAGAAATTCGCCAACATCGACGTGCAGGCGATGTATCCGGCGGGCGCCAAGGCAAAGGCCGACAACTGGACCCTCGACACCTTCCTCAAGGCGGCCGAAGCCTGCCACAAGGGCGGCAACCCATTCGGCATCGGGCTCGGCGAAACCTCGGACAGCGTCGATGCCGCCGGCGCTTTCCTGCGCGCCTTCGGCGGCGAACTGGTCAACGCCAAGGGCGACATCACGGTCAAGAGCGACGCCGTGCGGCAATGGCTCGAATTCTACAAGAAGCTGATCGGCTTCATGCCGGCCGACGTCACCGCTTGGGACGATTCCTCCAACAACAAGTGGTTGGTGTCCGGCAAGGGCGCGCTCATCATGAACCCGCCGAGTTCGTGGGCGGTGGCCAAGCGCGACGCGCCGCAGATCGCCGAGCAATGCTGGACCCACGGCATGCCGGCCGGGCCGAAGGGGCGCTTCACGCCGTTCCTGCCGTTCTTCTGGTCGATCTGGAACTTCTCGAAGAACAAGGCGGCGGCCAAGAGCCTGCTGGTTCACCTGTCCCAGCCGGAACAGGCGGAAGCGATGGTCACCGCCAGCGGCGGCTACGACCTGCCGTCCTTCGCCAGCATGACCAAGTTCAAGGTCTGGGCCGAAGCCGCGCCGCCGAAGGGGACGCTGTATCACTATCCCAATCCCGACCATCTCGACACCTGGTCGATCGCCGCCTCACCCGCGCCGCCGAAGATCGCGCAACAGATCTACGCCCAGGCCACCATGACCAAGATGTGCGTCCGCTACGCGCAAGGAGAAGCCATGGAGAAAACCCTCTCCTGGGCCGAGGGCGAGTTGGAAGGTTTTATGCGGACATAGGTGCGTGAACGGGAATTCGCCGTGCGCGCGGATTTTCCAACACGAAAGTCGTCGTCCCCGCGCAGGCGGGGACCCATACGCCGCAGCGGCTCGGCTCCATCAACCAGGACGAGGTTGTTCCATGACAAGCAACGCCGGGGGTTACGGGTCTCTGCCTGCGCAGGAACGACGTCGTGAAGGGGGAGACGCTTCGCGACGAATGACACCCGAGCCAGGCTTTCAGCATCGCGCGTCTACGCAACGAAGCCGAACCTGAACAGAGCCGCGCGCCGCGATCGTCGCGCGGCGTGCAAGCGATGCCCCCATTCACTTGGAGTCCTTGTCGGCTCGCGAGAAAAGTGAGGCACCATGGTCGACGCCGCGCAACCCACGATCCGTCCCGCCAGGGCGCGAACCACCCGCTCCGGACTGCGAAAGTTTCTGGAGCGCAAATCCACCATCGCGTTCTTCATGGCGCTGCCGTTGATGTTGCTGATCGCGATCATGGTGATCTACCCGGCGTTCTATTCGGTGCATCTGGCGACCCTGAACAAATCGATGCAGCGCTTCGTCGGCTTCGGCAACTTCATGTTCCTGTTCAAGCGCGAAACCTTCTGGATGGTGGTGCAGCAATCCTGCTTCTTCGCCATCACCGCCGTCATCTTCAAGGCGCTGATCGGCTTCGTCGTCGCGCACCTCGTGCATAACATACCGGACAAGGGCCAGCGCAAATGGCGCGGAATGTTGCTGGTGCCGTGGGTGATCCCGCCGGCCATGAGCACGCTGGCGTGGCTGTGGCTGTTCGATCCGTCCTACAGCGCCTTCAACTGGATTCTCGCCCACGTCGGCATCGGTCCGATCGCGTGGACCGGCGACGCCGGCTGGGCGCGGTTCTCGGTGATTCTGGTCAACATCTGGGCCGGCGCGCCGTTCTTCCTGATTATGTATCTGGCGGCGCTGAAATCGGTGCCGGAGCAGCTTTACGAGGCGGCCGCCATCGACGGCGCCAACTGGTGGCAGCGGATCTGGTACGTGACGCTGCCGATGATGCGCAACATCATCGCCATCACCACGCTGTTCTCGCTGATCGTCACCTTCGCCAACTTCGACATCGTCCGAATCCTCACCGCGGGCGGGCCGCTCGACAAGACGCACCTGTTCGCGACCTGGGCGTTCCGCATCGGCATCGAGGGCAACGACATCCCGCTCGGCGCCTCGATCTCGCTGTTCATGGTGCCGATTTTGGCGGTGGCCGCCGTGTTCATCCTGCGCGACATCAACAAACGCGGCAACGAGGCCTGACGATGACCAGCATGACCATCGACAAGGCCGGACCATCCCGCAAGGCCAGAATCGGCAGCATGAGCCGGGACCGCAAATGGGCGATGCGCTGGTCCTACGTGTTCCTGACGCTGTTCGCGATCTTCTTCCTGTTTCCGCCGATCTACATGTTCATCACCTCGCTGAAGACCTCGGCGGAAATCTCGGCGGCGACCAATCCGTGGTGGGTCTACAATCCGACGCTGTCGAACTACACCGAACTGCTGACGTCGAACCAGTTCCTGACTTTCTTCAGGAATTCGGCGCTGGTGTCGATCTTCGTCGTGATTATCACCATGCTGATCTCGATCCCGGCCGCCTTCGCGCTGGCGCGGATGCGGTTCTGGGGCTCGACGACGCTGGCGACCGGCGTGTTCCTGACCTACCTGATCCCCGACACGCTGCTGTTCATCCCGCTGTTCAAGATGTTCGCGACCTTCGCGCAATGGACCGGGATCGAACTCATCAACCATTGGTGGGTGCTGATCTTCGTCTATCCGACGCTGACCGTGCCGTTCTGCACCTGGATCATGATCGGCTACTTCGCCTCGATTCCGAAGGAGCTGGACGAGGCGGCCATCGTCGACGGCGCGAGCTGGACGCAGACGCTGCTGCGCATCTTCGTGCCGGTGGCGCTGCCCGGCATCATCGCTGCCACCATCTTCGCCTTCACGGTGAGCTGGGCGCAGTTCCTCTATCCGCTGGCGTTCACGTCCTCGGTCGATCAACAGGTGCTGCCGACCGGCATCATCACCACGCTAATCAAGGGCGACGTCTTCAATTGGGGGCAGATCATGACCGGCGCGCTGCTAGGGGCCGCGCCGCCGCTGATTATCTACGCCTTCCTGATGGATTACTACATTTCGGGCCTCACGGCCGGCGCGACCAAGGGGTGAGACGATGGCGGAAGTGACGTTGCGCAAGGTGGTGAAGCGCTATGACGATGTCGAGGCGGTGCGCGGCATCGACCTCGATATCCCGGATCACGAATTCGTCGTGCTGGTGGGGCCGTCCGGCTGCGGCAAATCGACGACGCTGCGGATGATCGCGGGGCTGGAGGACATCAGCGACGGCGAGATCATGATCGGCGGCGACGTCGTCAACGACGTGCCGCCGAAGGATCGCGACATCGCCATGGTGTTCCAGAACTACGCGCTCTATCCGCACATGACGGTGGCGGAGAACATGTCGTTCGGCCTGCGCCTCAAGCACTATCCGAAAGCCGAGATCAAGCAGCGCGTCACCGAGGCCGCGCGGATGCTCGACATCACCGACCTGATCGACCGCAAGCCGAAGCAACTGTCCGGCGGCCAGCGTCAGCGCGTGGCCATGGGCCGCGCCATCGTCCGCAATCCGAAGGTGTTCCTGTTCGACGAGCCGCTGTCCAATCTCGACGCCAAGCTGCGCGTGCAGATGCGGATCGAGATCAAGAAGGTTCACCAGAAAGTCCGCACCACCACGGTCTACGTCACCCACGACCAGGTCGAGGCGATGACCCTGGCAGACCGCGTCGTGGTGATGAACCGGGGCCGCATCGAGCAGATCGGTCCGCCGAACGAACTCTATCACCGCCCCGCGACCAAATTCGTCGCCGGCTTCATCGGCTCACCGGCGATGAACTTCATTCCCTGCCGGCTCGAGGACTCCGGCGGGTTGTTGCAGATCCGCGTCGGCGAAACCATCGCCCTCCCGGTTCCTCCCGATCGGGTGGCGCGCTACCGGGAGATCCCGCGTGACACCGGCATGCTGCTCGGTCTGCGGCCCGAGCATCTTGTCGACGCCCAATCCAACCAGGGCGCGGCGTTCCGGCCGTTTGACGCCACGCCCGACGTGATCGAGCCGATGGGCATGGAGACCTTCGTCTATTTTCCCCTGGCCGGGGTCCAGCTCTGCGGCCGCATCAATCCCGCCATTGAAGCCAAGGCCGGCGCGCCGCTGCGGCTGGCGGTGGATCTCAATCACATGCACCTGCTCGATGAGGCGACCGGCCTGGTCCTTTAAGAGCATGATCCCGAAAAGTGGACACCGGTTTTCGGAAAAGATCATGCTCAAACAAAAAGATAAGCGACGAGCAGGATTCAACGCAGTTGAATCATGCTCTAGGTTGCTTTCGCTCACCACGCTTGGTTCGCGCCGACCGATCCCGTCATCGCCGCGCGTCGCCGGTCGTTAACGGCACAGATGGTTTTTGCGCCCGCGTCGCGATCTCAACCATCGCCGGCGGGCTTGCGTCTGAAGCTCGAAGGGCTCCTGCCGGACCAGCGGATGAAGGCGTGGGTGAACGCCGCCATCTCGGAGTAGCCGAGCTTGAAGGCGACCTGCTCAAGCGACAGCCCGCTCGATTGCAGCAATTGGCGGGCGTGCTGATAGCGGACCTGATCCAGCAGCATCCGGTAGGAAAGATTGTTCTCGCCGAGCCGCCTGTGCATCGTACGCTCCGACACGTTGAGCGCGGCCGCCAGTTCGCTACAGCTCAGGTAGACGCCCTGTCCCGAAACCAGCGCGGTCATGGCGCGGGTGACGAACTCCTGCGGGCGGGTGCAGCGACCGATGATCTCGGCGCATTGCCTGTGATAGGTTTGTTCGAGCAGGACATTGCCCATCGGCAACGGCTTGTCCTCGAATTCGGCCGGCCAGAGCCAGGCATTGCGCTCCGCGCCGAAGGAAATCGGAATCCGCAGCGCGTCTTCGTAGCGCACCGGCTGCTCGAACGCCGGCATCGAAATCTCAAGATGGGTCACCGGGCAGGAGCCCTGCCACATGTCCTGCATCAGGGTGGTCACCGAACCCAGCGCGCGGTGCATTGAGAAGGCGCGCAGCGGCTCGGGGATTGCGGAAGGATCCATCATCATCCCGGTCAGCCGCCCTTTATCGAACAGCGGGACATATTCCATCAGGGAATAGTTCAGGTCGCTGAACTGCCCCGACAGCTCCATGCCGCGCCGCAACGTCATCGATGTCAGCAAGGCGAGGCCGTAGGCGCCATAGGACGGCAGCCGGTAACGCAGCCCGGTGCGAAACCACAATTCGGGCATGTGGCTGGTGAGTTCGACATAGGTCAGTTGGAAATCGAATTCCTGACGTCCCGTCACGTGCCCGGTCGGGTCGTCGATCGCCGCGTGATCGAGATTGGCCGCTTCCAGCGCGCAGGACGGATCGATGCCGGCTTCCTCCAGCATCGACAGCATGATGCGGATGCTCAGGTTGGGAAACGATAAGCGATCGAGCGTTTCGAGGCGCATGGCCGGGCACCTAGCCTGTCGCGGCGGAGTATCGACGCGGAGGCTGAAAAGATCGAGCAAATGGCGGCTTCGATCATTCAGCCGGTAGCGCGGATAGGCAAGTGTGCATATCGGCGCTCCCTCGAAACGGGCGCGCCGAATGGAAACGCGAAAATCCAACCACCAGTGCAGGGCAGGCATCGATGAACGCACCGATCAATCAGATGGCCGGAATTTTTCCGGTCAGCCCCGGACTCATGGCGGCGCCCGGCTACATTGAATTGCAGGCGACCGGCTTCGAGCAGGGAACGACCGACATCCAACGCGACATTCTGTCGCTCAGCCGAAAGTTCGCGGCCGATGTCATGCGCCCGAACGGGGCCATCCTCGATCGCATGACGCCGGATCAGGTCATCGGCGAGGGATCGCTCTACTGGGCGACGCTCCAGGGTTATCAGGCGCTCGGATTCAATCTCGAAACCTTCGCCGCCATCCCGCCCGAGGAGGCGTCCGACGTCAAGGCCATGATCTACGAGGAGCTTGGCTGGGGCGATTCCGGGCTCGCCATCTCGATCGGCGCCGGCGGGCTGGCGCACACCATGGCCGCGCGCTGGGGCCGGCTCGATCTGCTTGAGGCTTTTCCGGGCACCATGCTCGGCTGCTGGGGCATCACCGAACCGGTCGCCGGTTCCGACATGCTCGACTGGACCCGCGAGGCGGGCCATCCGCAGGCGGACTACGGCCGCCCGTCGCTGATCGCCACCCTCAAGGGCGATCAGGTCATTCTCAACGGACAGAAGGCGGCCTGGGTCTCCAACGGCACCACGGCGCAGTTCTGCACGCTGTTCACCACCTTCGACCGCGGACAGGGGCGGGAAGGCGTGAACATCTACGTTCCCCTCGATCTGCCCGGCGTCTCGCGCGGCAAGCCGCTTGAGAAGATGGGGCAGCGCGCCCTGCCGCAGGGTGAAATCTTCTTCGACAACGTGGCGGTCCCGGCCCGCTTCATCGCCGCCGGCCCGGATCAGTACGCCGACGCCGTCTACGACATTCTCTGCGAGGCGAACGCCGGAATGGGCGCCTGCTTCGTCGGCGTGGCGCGGGCGGCTTATGAGCACGCGCTGGCCTACGCGCACGAGCGCAAGCAAGGCGGCGTGCCGATCATCCGCCACCAGAACGTCCGCTACCGGCTGTTCCACATGCTGCGCAAGGTCGAGGCGGCGCGGGCGCTGGCGCGGCGCGTCTTCCGCTTCAACGATCTGTCGGGCGTGCGCGCCTTGCAGGCGTCGATCGCATCCAAGATCACCGGCACCCAGACGGCCTTCGAGGTCGCGAACGAGGCGCTGCAAATGTTCGGCGGCAACGGCATGACCTGCGCCTACCCGCTCGAAAAGCTGCTGCGCGACGCGCGGGCCTCGCTGATCGAGGACGGCTGCAACGAAATGCTGGCGATCAAGGGCGGAAGCCTTCTCGCCGACACCTCGAAACTGTGAGCGCGAGAATGTCCAACAACGTCTACGTGATCGGCGCGGCCATGACGCGCTTCGGGAAATATCCCGAGCGCGGCCTCAAATCGCTGGGCGCCGAAGCCATCGGCGCCGCGCTGAAGGACGCCGGCGTGGAGCCGGCGGCGCTTCAGGCGGCCTATATGGGAAACGCGGCCGCCTCCGTCGTCACCGGCCAGGTGCTGATTCCCGGACAGGTCGTGCTGCGCGGCATGGGGATCGGCCGGATTCCGGTGGTGAACGTGGAGAACGCCTGCGCCACCTCGGCCACCGCCTTCCAGCAGGCGGTCGAGATGGTGCGGCTCGGGGCCTACGACCTGGTGCTGGTGGCGGGATTCGAGAAACTCTATCATGAGGACAAGGCGCGCACCTTCTCGGTGTTCAAGGGCGCGGTCGACGTCGAGGCGCTCGACGCGGTGCTCGCCGGGGTCAAGGCTTCCGGCGGCGACGCCGACAAGGGGCGGCAGCGCTCGCTGTTCATGGATCTCTATGCCCAGATGGCGCGCCGGCACATGGAGCGTTACGGCTCGACGGCGCGGCACTTCGCGATGGTGTCGGCGAAGAACTCGCGGCATGGCGCGCTCAACCCCTACGCCCAGTTCCGCGAGGAATTGACCGTCGAGGAGGTGCTGGCGGCCCCGATGGTGGCGCCGCCCTTGACGCTGCCGATGTGCTCGCCGATCGGCGACGGCGCGGCGGCCCTCGTCATCGCGTCCGAGGAGGCGGCGCGCAAGCTCGGCGCCGGTCGCGCCATCCGGGTCCGGGCCTCGGTGCTGGCGTCGGGATGGGACTACGCCGCCGACGACGAGGAGACGGTGCCGGAATACGCGGCGCGGCGCGCCTATGAGGCCGCGGGGCTCGGGCCGTCCGACATCGACGTGGTCGAACTGCATGACGCCTCGGCGCCGGCCGAGCTGGTCTATTACGAATATCTCGGGCTGGCGCCGCGCGGCGGCGGCGTGAAGCTGATCGAGGACGGCACCACCAGCCTCGGCGGCCGTCGCCCCGTCAATCCGTCGGGAGGGCTGCTGCGCAAGGGCCATCCCATCGGCGCGTCCGGCGCGGCGCAAATTTACGAACTCGTGACCCAGCTTCGCGGCGAAGCCGGCGCGCGTCAGGTCGCGGGCGCGCGGGCGGCACTGGCCGAGAACGGCGGCGGCATGCTCGGCAACGACGTCGCCGCCATCGTCGTCTCGGTGCTGACGCGGGAGGGCTGAATGGAGCGCGAACGACAGCGGGACGACCTGATCCTGGCGGACCTCGTCGCCCTGCGCGCCGAAACCCAGCCCGATCTCGACGTTTTGACCTTCGTCGGCGTCGGTGCGGACGGCGCGTTGACCGAGCAGGTGCGCACCTATGCCCAGCTTTGGGAGAACGGCAATCGCGTCGCCGCGGCGCTGGCCGAGGCCGGAACGATCGACGGCGCGAAGTTCGCGATCATGATGCGCAATCACCCGGCCTTCGTCGAGGCGATGGTGGGAGCATCGATCGCGGGCGCGGTGTTCGTGCCGATCGATCCGCGCGCCCAGGGCGAGAAGCTGGCCTTCATGCTCGATTTCGCCGAATGCCGCGGGCTGATCGTCGGCGACTACGCGCTCGACGCGGTGCGCGCCGTCAGGGACCGCCTTCCCCGGCTTGAATGGATCTGGGTTCTGGAGACCGGCGAGAAAACCGCGCCGCTCGCCGGCGCGCGGACGCTCGGCGAGGTGCTCGGTTCGGATCGGCCGCGCCTCGCGCCACGGGTGACAAGTCCCGATCAGCCGCAGCAGCTGCTGTTCACCTCCGGCACCACGGGCGATCCAAAGGCGATCGTCGCGCCGTACCGGCGGTTCGGAGAGGCCGCGCGCCTGGGCGCGCTGTTCGGGCTGGCGCCGGGCGACCGGCCCTATACCGGCCTCTCGCTCACCCACGCCAACGCGCAGATGGTGACGCTGGCGAGCGCCCTGTATTTCGGATACCGCGCGGTCATCAGCGAGCGTTTCACCAAATCGCGGCTGCTCGACATCGCGCGCAAGTACGGCTGCACGGTGTTCACCCTGCTGGGCGGCATGGCGACCGCCGTCTATTCCGAGCCGCGGCGCCCGGACGACGCCGATACCCCGTTCCGCCTGGTGATCTCGGCGGGGATGCCGGCGGCGCTGTGGGAGACGTTCGCGAAACGCTTCGGCGTCAGCATTCTGGAGTTTTACGGCGCGGCCGAAGGCGGGCTGTGCATCAACCTGCCCGGTCAGGGACCGGTGGGCTCCGTCGGCCGGCCGCCGCCGAACCTCGAACTGAAGATATTCGACGACGGCGGCCGCGAATGCGCGCCGGGCGAGCCGGGCGAGATCTGTTTCAGGTCGCTCGCCGGCAGCCCGCTCGCCGTCGATTACCTGAAGGATCGGGCGGCCTCGCGGGAGAAGGTCACCGATGGCTGGCTGCGGATGGGCGACATCGGCCACGTCGACGCCGACGGCTGGCTGTTCTTCCACCACCGCAAGGGCAGCGCCATTCGCCGCAACGGCGACTTCATCAATCCCGCCGTGATCGAGAAGCTGCTGGCGGAGCATCCGCAGGTGCAGGACGTGTTCGTCTACGGCTGCCCGGCGGCGTCGGGCGCACCCGGCGAGAAGGACGTGGTGGCCGCGATAGTGCCGGTCGATCGATCGACGTTCGATCCGGCCGCGATCTTCCGCGATTGCCGCGCCGGCCTCGAACCCAACAGCGTGCCGGTGGTGCTTCAGGTGGTGGAGGCGATCCCCAAGACCGCGTCCGAGAAGCCGCAGGAGCGCTTCCTCCTGAAGGATCTGCTGGCGGGCGCCGGCTGGCTGGTCCACGCCACGGATCCTCAACAGCTTCAACCAGCGAAATAACAGTAACCATGGAGAATGGATGTGTCGGATAAAGCCAAAGTCATCGTCTATGGCGCGAGCGGCTATACGGGCAAGCTGATCGCGGAGTTTCTCGGCCGGGAAGGCATTCCCTTCATCGCCGCCGGCCGCAGCCGCGAGCGGTTGGAGGCCGAGATGGCGACGGTGCCGGATCTCAAGGCCGGCAACTACGAGATTCAGGCGGTCGAGCATCAGGTCGAGGCGCTGCGGGCCGCCTTCAAGGGGCGCACCGTGGTCGTCAACGTCGTCGGCCCTTTCATGCAGCTTGGCGAGCCGGTGGTGCAGGCGGCGCTGGCCGAAGGCTGTCACTATCTCGATACGACCGGCGAACAGGACTGGGTGATGTTTTTGCGCGAGCATTACGCCGCCGCATTCAAGGACAAGAAGCTGCTGCTGTGCCCGGCGAATTCCTACATGTGGACGGCGGGACAACTCGTCATCGAGACGTTGCTGGAAACGCCCGGCGTCGATTCCTTCGACGTGGTGTACGCGCCGAACGGCGCGCCCACCATCGCATCGACGCTGTCGTTCCTGCGCATGTGCACGAAGCCGCAATATATCCTCGCCAACCAGGCGCTGGAGACATGGCCGGAAGCCGCCTCGATCCAGGTCAGCGTGCCGCATACGCATGAAATCCTGCGTGGCCTGCCGTGGGGCGGCGGCTGCGAGCCGATCTGGTACGAGCGCGATCCGCGGGTCCGCAACGTCCGCGTCTGCGTCGCCTTCCCGAACACGCCGCTGGTCGATTGGGTGATGGGCAAGATGGCGGAGTTCGTACGGCTGAAGCCGGGATTGTCGGAGCAGGAGGCGGAGGATCTCACCAATGCCTGGGGACGCGAGGTGGCCCAGACCCCGCCGCGCGAGATCGAGGACGTCAACCGCTTCATCACCTCGTGCCGCGCGCGCGGGCGGCTGATCGGGCGCAACATGGTTTTCTATGGCACGTCGCCCTATCTGCAAACCGGGTTGCTCGGCGCGTTCGGCGCGGAGATGTTGCTCAAGGGCCGGCAGCGGCAGACCGGCTTCGCCTCGCCGGCCGCGGCGTTCGGCCATCGCGAGATGATGGCGGCGCTGAATGGCGCGGGCTTGCTGTGCCGAACGGAAGGGGCAACCTCCTGACGCACGGACTTGCGCGCCGTATCGTTTCAGCCGCGATCGATCGCGCTTGAATCATGTTCCGGCGTCGCGCCGGCGGCGCGACGTAGTCACTCCGATGATCGCCCGCCGTGCGTGCCAGACCGGCCGCACGGCGATGGCGCGTGAACAGGATCGTGCTCGCGCCCGCCGCCCGCGCGGCGTCGAGCCGGCTTCCGCGCGGACGCGCATGCCCTTGCAGCGCGAGGCGTGCATCGTGCGCGAATGTCGGCCGCGAAGGCGGCGACATGCCGGGTACTTCCTTGCCGCCATCGGCGCGCCCGCCCTTCATCTTCGAACGCGCATAAATCACCGTCTTTTGATTTGCCGGGACCGGGGTTCGGTATTCCGCTGCGCGGGTGGAACCGGAAAAGGAAGGCGGCCGCCGGTCGTCGTGGCGGTTTGATTCAAGATAGTATAACATCGCCACCCCTGGTGGGAGAGGGATGCGACCATGGCCACCGTCAACGGAACGCCCGGCGACGACTTCATCCACATGGCCGGCGATGGCGCGACAGTTCTCTCCGGCTACAACGAAGTCACGGGCATTACCACGGGCAAGGATGTCGTCAGCGGCGGCGACGATATCGTCTACATGGGCGGCAATCTCGATCCCGCACCAGCGGGGCGATCTCTTACGACATCATGTTCGAGTTCGATCCCGCCAAGGACAAGGCGGACGTCTCGGCCTACCACCAGTACGCCGCGGGCGCCGGCCTGCTTTCGCATGCCGTGGATGACGGCCTCGGCAGCAGCTACCTCGCGCTCGGCGACGGGCTCAATTTTCTCTATTTCGTCGGCCTCACCAAGGACCGTGTGCTGGCCGGCGACTTCGTGGTGTAAGTAATAGCCTCTTTCGTGGTATAATTTGCAGTCTCCGATCAGAGCGTTCCGCGTTTCATTCGTTATTTTTCAATTTCGAAGCGGAGAAACATTTCCATGTCCACCACAGCCTCATGGAATACCGGTTCAGGCAATTGGTTTAACGCCAGCTCGTGGGACGAGCCGAATCCAACCCCGCCGCCACCGACCGTCCACTATGTCCCGACCGCGAACGAGGATGTCCAGATCACCGACATCAGCGGCGTGGGCACGCCTTACACGATCACCTACAACGGCACCAGCACGATCAATTCGCTGAACGGCGCCGAGAACTACCTCATCGACATCACGGGCGGCTCGCTGACGGTCGCCGACGGGGGCGAGGGGAACGCGACGACAATCAACGTCGCGAACGGCGCCGCGCTCAATATTAATGCGGGGATCCTGCAAATCCATGGCGGCGATTTCGCCGGCACGATTTCCGGAGCCGGCGGCGTGGTCTTCACGGTCGGCACGTTCAACTTCAATGCCGGCGCCAATCTCGCCATCGACAGCCTGACTCTCGGCGTCCTGCTAAACGGCACGGTATCGACGACAAACGTCAATGCCGATCTTTCGTACGCGCACGACTTCACGCTCGCGGACACCAGCGGAAATCATGCCGTTCTCAATCTCAACAACCACACCTTCACGCTTTCCGGCAACGCGAATCTCGACGGAACGGTCACAGGTCCCGGAACGCTGCGGGTGACCGGATCGGCGGTCGAAGGCTCGTCCGGTTACGGCAACCTCACTGTCAAGGGCGGCGCGACCATCGAATACGCCAGCGGATCGACCGC
This sequence comes from Xanthobacteraceae bacterium, assembly GCA_023954195.1. GTDB lineage: Bacteria > Pseudomonadota > Alphaproteobacteria > Rhizobiales > Xanthobacteraceae > 62-47. The sequence goes on along the minus strand of JAMLIK010000001.1, from coordinate 1,386,881 downwards.
GCTACAACACCTGAGCGTCGTCCTGGGAGACGCCTCGACCGACGGCACCATCCGGATCGATTCGGGATCTCAGTACACGATCGACGGATCCGTCAGCCTGGGCAACGGCGCGGCTCATTCGGTCGTCCACAACGCCGGGACGCTGCGCGCCTCCGCCACGTCGGTCACGGTCAACGCGGCTTTCACCAACGCCGGAACGCTGACCGTCGACGCCGGCGACACGCTCTCTCTCGGCCTCGGAGCCTCCTCGGCCAACACCCTCGGCGGGACGCTCGCGGGCGCGGGCAAGCTGGTGCTCGGCACTGGAACCACGGCGCTCAATTCCACCCTGGTCACGGTCGCCCAGCTTGCGCTCAATGGCGGCAATGGCGGATCCACCGTGACGCTCGGCAACAATCTGACCTATGCCGGCGTCTTCTCGTTCGACAACCAGTTCGACACGCTCGATCTCAACGGCCATACGCTAACGCTGTCCGGCTCCGCCAACACGCTCTCAAGCAACAACGCCGTCGACGGGACGATCAAGGTCACCGGCGAGGCGACCGTCACCAACAATTTCACCGGCGGCGGCCCCAATTTCACCGGAGCCGCGCTGACGCTCCAGAACTCCGGCGCGATCACGCAGACCGGTACTCTTAATCTGAACGGCACGCTGCTGAACGACGCGGGGCGCACCTACGCGATCACCACCGCGAGTAATATCATCCTCGGCGGCACCGGCTCGTCCGTCACCAACAACGGCATGCTCTCGGATACGGCCGCCGGCACCAGCACGATTTCCGGCGCGCTTGCCAGTACCGGCACGATTTCCGTGGCCTCGGGCGCCACTCTTGTCCTGAACGGCGGCACCCAGGCCATCGGCGGCACGCTGTCCGGCGCGGGCAGCCTGGTATTCGGCTTCGCCGCCGACGCGACGATCAACACCACGAACGTCACGGTCTCCCAACTGTCTCTGCAAGGCGGCAACGGCGGCGCCGGCGTCACGCTCGGCAACGACCTCGTCTATGCCGGCGTGCTGGCCTTCGCCGGCGCGTTCGACACCCTGTTTCTGAACGGCCACACGCTGACATTGTCCGGCGAGGGAAATTCGCTGCTGGGGAACCAGGTCGACGGCGCCGGCACGCTCCGGGTCACCGGCTCGGCGACGATCGGGCACAACATCTCGCTCGGCACCAGCTACGGCGCCGAAACGCCCATGACGTTGCGGAATTCGGGAACGGTGACGCAGGACGGCAACGTCTTCCTGAACGGCACGCTGCTCAACGACGCAGGCCATACCTACACGATCGCCGAGGCGGGCTTCATCAACGGCACCGGCGACGGCGCCACGATCACCAATAACGGCACATTCGCCGTCGACGGCGCCGGCCAGAGCGACTTCGGCGCGACGTTCAACAACGACGGCACGCTGTCGGTCGGCTCCGACGCGACGCTGATCCTGCACGGCTCCTCGACTCTCGACGGAACGGTGTCGGGCGCGGGGACGCTGGTTTTCGGCAGCGGCGCGTCCACCACGATCGATACCGGCGACGTCACGGTCGCCAATCTGGTGCTCGACGGCGGCATCTACGGGGGAACGACGACGCTGGGGGTTGACCTGACCTATAGCGGCGCCTTCACCTTGGATTCGGGCTTCGCCACGCTCGCTCTCAACGGTCATTCGCTGTCGCTCACCGGAACGACGAACTTCGCGAACGGCACGATCAGCGGTCTCGACGGGGCGGCGGACGCGCTGTTGATCACCGGCGGCAGCGTCAATCTGTCGAACATCAACTTCTCGCACTGGACCGCCGGCGAGGACACCATCACCATCACCGGCACGGCCGGCGACGACACGCTGGCCGGTTCGAGTCAGAACGACACGCTGGTCGGCGGCGCGGGCAACGACGGCCTCACGGGCGGCGCCGGCGACGACCACCTCTCGGGCGGCTCAGGCTTCGACACGCTGGTCGGCAACACCGGCAGCGACGACCTCGACGGCGGCGCCAACCCCGACAACCAGGGCGACATCATGCTCGGCGGGGCGGGTGACGACACCTATCACGTCGATTCCTTCCTCGACCTCGTCGATGAGGGGTTTGTCTTCCCCGACGCCGGCTGGGGCGGCACCGACACCATCATCTCCACCGCCAACTGGTACTGGGATGTCGAAAGCGTCGGCGAAGTCGATCGCATTTCGGAGGACGCCTCCGATCCGGATCACGCTGGCGTCACCTTCGTCGGCGGTGTCTTCGACAACGTGCTGATCGGCCATTCCGGCACCGACATCCTGTTCGGGCGCGGCGGCAACGACACCTACATTCCCGGCGACGGCGTCGATTGGATCTCGCTGTCCACCCTCGGGCTCACCGACCAGAACGCCTATGCCGGCGTCGACGGTCACAACACCATCGTCGCCACGCCACGCGTCAGCGGGGCGAATTCCTACGACATCATGTTCGAGTTCGATCCCGCCAGGGACAAGGTGGACGTCTCGGCCTACCACCAGTACGCCTCGGGCGAAGACCTGCTCTCCCAGGCGGTGGATGACGGCGCGGGCAACAGCTACATCGCGCTCGGCGACGGGCTCGATTACCTCTACTTCGTCGGCCTCACCAAGGACCACCTGCTGGCGAGCGACTTCGTGGTGTGAGCGGGCCGCGGCGTTTCCTCGACGGGGCCGGCACGTATTCGGCGAGGGATGTCATGGCGTCGCGCCTGGATCGCCTGGCGGAACTGACCCGAAGGGGATGGACAATGCGCAGGGCCATCACGACCCATATCGAGGGCGGCCCGGTGCGTGAACAGACCTGGCGCGCCGTGCGCCGGGAGGAGGGTCTGGCGCAATGAGCAACGTCACCACGCAACTGGTATCGCCCTTTTCGGCGGACGCGGCTTTTTCATGGGGCGCGTCGGAAGGCGGCAGGTTTGTCCTCGTCGCGGACCAGAATTCGTCCGACCAACGCCTCGTCCTGGTCGACCTGACGGGCAACACCGGCACGGTCGTCTATGACGAGGCGGCGGGAGGCAATCTGGATTCCGCCAGCGTGTCGTCGGACGGCCGTTACGTCGCCTATATCGTGACGCCGGCCGGGAGAATTGCCGACCAGCAGGAAATTTATGTCTGGGACAGGGAAACGGGACAGGTGCAGATCGTCGCGCCCAGCGCCGACGCCAACCGGGTCACGACCGATGCGCTGATCTCGGGGAACGGGCGGTATGTCGCGTTCCACAGCCGCGCCGCGGACCTCGTCGCCGGCGATACGAACAATGACTACGACAGCTTTATCGTCGACAGGCAAACCGGCGTCGTCAAGCGGATATTCGAGCACGGCGAGCCCTACGATATCTCGAAGGACGGCCACTACGTCATCGTCGGCCCCAACCAAGTGGGCGACGGCGACACCCTCTATCGCGCCAATGTCGAGACCGGCGCGCTCGATCTTATCGGCCATGTGAGGGGCGGCACTGCGAGCCTGTCGGCGGATGGCCGCTACGCGGTCTTCGCGACGGACGAGGCGCTGGCGGCGGCGGACACCAACGGCAAGAGCGACGTCTACCTCAAGGACTTCGAGACCGGCAGCGTCACGCTGGTCTCGACCTCGGCGTCCGGCGCGATTGGCAATGCGCGCAGCTTCGATCCCTACATCTCGCCGGACGGCGGCCGCGTGGCGTTCAACACGGAAGCCACGAACCTCGTCGCAGGGCAAAGCGCGGCGGGGGGGCTGGTCGTCAAGGACATCGCCTCCGGAGCGGTGGCGCGGGTGCCGGGGGGCGCGCACGCCGCCACGCATGACGTATACCATGAACGCAGCGTCAGCTTCAGCGCCGATGGGCTGACGCTCACCTTCGCCACGAGCGACGCATTGCTGCCGGCCGACGCGGATACCCGCCTCGACGTCTACCAGGTGCATTTCATAGAGCCCACGATCGGCGTCACGAGCGTCTCGGGCGACGACCGCATCAATGCGGCGGAGGAGCTTCTGCCCGTGCGGGCGATCGGCACGTCGAACGGTCCGGGCATCAAGATCACCGTCACGTCGCCGAGCGGCGCCACCGCCGCCACCACGACGGCCGCCGACGGAAGCTGGAGCCTGACGATCGCGACGAACGGCGTCGCCGACGGCTCACGCGGCTTCCTCGTGGACGCGATCGACGACGCCGGCCTCACCGTCAGCGCCAGGCACAACGTGCTGTTCGATTCGACGCCGCCGACGTTGACGCTCAACCTCAACGACACCGGCAACATCAACGCCGCGCAGCTTCATGCCAGCGTGGTCAATGGCATCTCCGACGAGATCGGCGGCACCGTGACGTTCAAGGTCGACGGCGCGGCGGTCGGGCACGCCACGGTGCAGACGCCGGCGATATCGGGGGGGCTCGGCGACTATAGCGGCACCTTCGACGCCTCCGCGCTCGATGAGGGCCAGCACACGCTGGAGGTCAGCGTCGCCGACAAGGCCGGCAACGTCACCACCCGCGACATCTTCTTCGATGTTGACACCACCCCGCCGCAGGTCGTCATCAAGTCGATCGCAGACGACAACGTCGTCAGCGCGACCGAGGTCGACGGCCTCGTGCCGGTCGTCGGCACCTCGGACGAGATCGGCGGGACGGTCATCATCTCCGCCAACGACATCGAGCGCGGCTCGGCCGTGGTGCAGCGGGACGGCACCTGGCGCGCGGACGTGCCGCTCGCCGGCCCGGCCGGCGAGATGACGGTCGTCGCCACCGTCGAAGACCACGCCGGCAATGTCGGCAGCGGCAGCAAGGATGCCTGGGTCGACACCAACGTCGTGCGCGTCTCGGTCGGATCGGATGGCGAGGAGGCCCAGACGGTGCCCGGCCAGTTTACCCCGGTCGGCTTCACGGCCCCCAGCATCTCGGCCGACGGCCGCTACGTGCTGTTCTCCAGCACGGGCTACACCTCGCTCACTCGGGGCGAGCCCGGGAGCGAGAACGACGAGAACCAATACTACGTCACGTTGATGAAGGACCTCCAGACCGGTGAGCTGACGACTTTCGACTTCAATGCGGAGGTCGGGGCCCAGATCTCGGCCGACGGCCAGCATATCGTCTACGCCGAGTTCGACCGGGCCAGCGAAGGCCACATCTTCAAGGTCCTCGACCTCGTGACGGGGGCGGTCGCGCCCGTTAACACGTCGGCGTCGGGAGAGGCGGACGACAACCCGCCCTATCCCTATTTCGCCTATCCCCAGATTTCGGCCGATGGCCGCACTGTCGTCTTCTCCAGCGGCGGCAGCAATCTCGTCGACGGCCTGTCGCCGACGAAGTTGCCGGCGCCGTTCGACACCGTCGAGCGCCACCGCGTGTTCGTCAAGGACATGGAGACCGGCGAGGTCAAACTCGTCTCCTCCCCGGACGTGTTCGACGGGCAACGGTATGACATCATGCTGCACTCGGCGCTCGGCGGCGGCCGCTATGTCGCCTTCGCCTCCCTCGTGCCGGCCGGCGCAAACGACACCAACGGCGAGTTCGACGTCTTTGTCGGGGATACGGAGACCGGAGCGATTACGCTGATCTCGGCGACGCCTTCTGGCGCGGCCGGCAACGGCAGGAGCATCCAGCCCGAGATCTCGCCAGACGGGCGCTACGTCATCTTCTACAGTCTTGCGACCGACCTCGTCGCCAACGGCGGACCGGGTGTCTACGTCCGGGATACGACGACTGGAACCACGACGGTCCTCGTCACCTCGCCCGACGGCATCCTTCCACAGCAGTTCAACTATGTAGGGGCAGGACTTTCTCCCAACTTCAGCTTCTCCGCGGACGGCCGCTATGTCACCTTTGCGACGGACCGCAGCATGGTCCCCGCCGATCTCGGTCCGGATCTGGACGTTTATGTCGCCGACCTACAGACGCACACCGTGCGGCTCGTCTCCGGCGGACTCGGCCAAGTGGCCGATCTCGACGGATGGGCGACCGGCGCGCTGACGCCCGACGCCCGCTATGCCGTTTTCAATTCGCTCGCATCGGATCTCGTCGCCGGCGATACCAACGGTTTCAACGATGTGTTCCTGCGCCGGCTGGTCCCGCAGACGCTGACGCTCGATCCGGTCGCCGGCGACGATCGCATCGTCACCAGCGAGGTCAGCGACGCGCTGCCGGTCGGCGGCGCTTCGGGCGTGATCGGCGGCAAGGTGACGGTGCGCCTCGACCGCGCGGCGGTGGCCAGCGCGACCGTGGCCGAGGACGGCACCTGGGGCACCACGCTCGACGTGCTGCTGCTGGCGCGCGGCGACCACGCGCTCACCGCCACCGTGGTCGACGAACTGGGCTTCACCAGCAGCGACGGCACCACGCTCGCCGTCGACGCCGATCCGCTGCCCGCCATCACCGTCTACAATCATGCCGGTTCGATCGTCGGCGGCAAGGCGCCGGCCGGGGCCGCCGTGGAACTGTTCGATGGCGGCCAGTCGCTCGGCACCGCCTCCGCCATTCCCGGCGGCGACTGGGCGATGGCGATCGACCCGCTGGCCGAGGGCGCGCATCTGCTCGCGGCGGTCTATACGCTGCCCGGCGAATTGCCCAGCCAGCGCTCGGTGGCGGTCGGCGTGACGGTGACCGGCGCCTCGGCGATCGTCGACGGCGCGGGAGCCGGCGAGTATTTCGTCGGCGCCGCCGGCAACGACGCGCTGCACGGCTTCGTCGGCGTCGACACGCTGATCGGTGGCGGCGGCAACGACGTGCTCGACGGCGGCGCCAACCCGGAGGTGCGCGACGGCAACGGCACCGTCATCGGCGGACAGGGCGACATCCTGCTCGGCGGTGCCGGCGACGACACCTACTACGTCGATTCCTCCCTCGACGTAGTGGATGAGGACGTCACCTTCCCCGGCTTCGGCCACGGCGGCGCCGACACCATCATTTCCACCGCCAACTGGTACTGGGACCTCTATTCGGTCGGCGAGATCGACCGGATTCCGGAAGATGCGTCCGATCCCGACGGCGTCGGCGTCACCTTCGTCGGCGGCATCTTCGACAATACGCTGATCGGCCATTCCGGCACCGACATCCTGTTCGGGCGCGGCGGCAACGACACCTACATTCCCGGCGACGGCGTCGATTGGATCTCGCTGTCAACCCTCGGCGTACCGGATGCGGCTAACTACACGGCGGACGGCCACAACACCATCGTCGCCACGCCACGCGCCAGCGGGGCGAATTCCTACGACATCATGTTCGAGTTCGATCCCGCCAGGGACAAGGTGGACGTGTCGGCCTATCGGACCGGCGGCGTTCACCAGTACGCCTCGGGCGCGGACCTGCTCGCGCTCGCGGTGGATGACGGCTTGGGCTCCAGCTATATCGCGCTCGGCGACGGGCTCGACTACCTTTATTTCGTCGGCCTCACCAGGGACCAGTTGCTGGCGAACGATTTTGTGGTGTGAGGAGACGAACACAGGTCCGGTGGTGGGACCGGCATTCCGTGGGAGAACGCCTCAACGTCAGGGAGTGCGCACATGGCTACCTATACTGTCACGACGCTGAACGATGTCATTGATTTCAACGACGACGTACTGTCGCTGCGCGAGGCGATCAACCTGGCCAACACCGTTACCGGCACCGACACCATCACCTTCGCGAGCAGCCTGTCCGGCGGCGTCATCCACCTCACCGGCGTCAATCTCATTGTCACCGATGGCCTCAACCTGAAAGGCGACATCGACGGCAACGACGCGCCCGACATCACGATCGACGCCTCGACCATCGCCAACACGGTGAACTCGCGCGCCTTTTTCATCAACGGCGGCACCTCGACCCTGGACGGGTTGAAGCTCACCGGCGGTCATCTCGACAACACCTCTTACGGCGGCGGCCTGGCGGTGGACGGCGGCGCTCACGTCACGGTCACGAACAGCGTCATAACGGGCAACACGGCCGGCACTGGCGGCGGCATCTCGCTCGGCACCGGCCAGGTCGACCTGATCGACAGCACCGTTTCCGACAACACCGCCGCCTTGATTAGCGGGGGCATCTACAATAAGGGCGGCGCAGTCACGCTGACAGACGTCACTATCTCCGGCAATAGCGCCTTCACCGGCGGCGGCATGTACAACCTCGGCACGGCGACGCTGACCAACGTCACCATTTCCGGTAACAGCGCCAGCGACCACGGCGGCGGCGGCGGTTTCGGCAACCAGGGCACGGCGACGCTCACCAACGTCACCATCTCCGGCAACAGCAGCGCCTATGGCGGCGGCGTTTACAATTACGGCACGGCGACGCTCGCCAACAGCATCGTCGCCGGCAACGCGGCATCGGATTCGGGAGCGGACGCATATTTGGATAGCGCCTACAGTACCACGTTCTTCAACGGCCATAACGTCTTCTCGCAGACCGGGGTTGGCGACGCCGACGACATCATCCAGACCAACCTCGCCCTGATCTTCGCCCAGGTGGCCGCCAATCCCCATACCGGCGTGACGGCGGGGGTGCTGGCCGACAATGGCGGGCCGGTCCAGACCATCCTCATCAAGGCGGGCGGCGCCGCCGAGGATGCCGGCATCAACGGCAGTCTGCCTTTCGACACGTTCGACCTCGACCATGACGGCACGACCAACGAGCCGCTGCCGGTGGACGCGCGCGGCCTCGCGCGCGTCCACGGCGGCGCCGTCGACGTCGGTGCGGTGGAACTGCAACCCGTCGGGGCGGCGGCCGGCGACGCTTTCGCGGTTGCCGAGAACGGCACGGTCGGCGGCAACGTGTTCGCCGACAACGGCAGCGGCGCCGACGGCGGCGGCGGCTTCTCGGTGACGGCGGTGAACGGCGTCGCGGGCGATGTCGGCCACGCCATCACGCTGGCCTCCGGCGCCAAGGTGACGCTCGGCGCCGACGGGGCGCTGTTCTACAACCCCAACCACGCCTTCGACGCGCTGCCGGACTACGGCAACTCCGGCGCGTCCAACACGACCGCGACCGACCATTTCACCTACACGATCAGCGGCGGCTCGACCGCGACCGTCACGGTGACCGTGCGCGGCGTCGATTCCAACGACGTCCTGCTCGGCACCTCCGGCAACGACACGCTGAAGGGCAGGGCGGGTTTCGACACGCTGGTCGGCGGCGCGGGCAACGACGACCTTGACGGCGGCGCCAATCCCGACAACCAGGGCGACATCATGTTGGGCGGCGTGGGGGACGATACCTATCACGTCGATTCCACGCTCGATCTGGTGGACGAGGGGTTCGTCTTTCCCGACGCCGGATGGGGCGGCACCGACACCGTCATCTCCAGCGCCAACTGGTTCTGGGACGTCGAAAGCGTCGGCGAGGTCGATCGCATCGCCGAGAACGCCTCGGATCCGAGCCACGCCGGCGTCACCTTCGTCGGCGGCGTGTTCGACAACGTGCTGATCGGCCATTCCGGCACCGACATCCTGTTCGGGCGCGGCGGCAACGACACCTACGTCCCCGGTGACGGCGTCGACTGGATCTCGCTGTCGACGCTCGGCCTCACCGACCAGAATGCTTACAAGGGCGTCGACGGTCACAACACCATCATCGTCACGCCGCGCGGCGGCGGATCGGTTTCTTACGACATCATGTTCGACTTCGACCCCGCTAGGGACAAGGTGGACGTCTCGGCCTACCACCAGTACGCCTCCGGCGCCGACGTGCTCTCTCATGCCGTGGATGACGGCGTGGGCTCCAGCTACATCGCGCTCGGCGACGGGCTCGATTACCTCTATTTCGTCGGCCTCACCAAGGACCACCTGCTGGCGAGCGACTTCGTGGTGTGACGGTCACGGCGAGGCGTCGGCATCCCGGCCGCGCAGCGGCGGCAGGGGTGCCGAGCAGGCGCACGAGGTCGCGCTGCGTCTCGGCGCCGGTGCCGGCAGATCCAGCGCAGCGGTCTCGATCCGGGATGCCCGCCGGCTCACGCCCACGCGCAGCGGCGAACCGCACCAGCAGAGCGCGCGAAGGCGCTTGTCTGCCGATAACCGGGCTCTTATGCTGATCGCAGCACCGCCAGCGGTTAGGGCGTGAGGGCATCGGTATTTGAGACTGCGGTTTGAAGCAAGGAGAGGGACATGGCAGCGAATTTCGATTTCCGGCTAGAGAACCTCCGGATCCTTCGCGATGGCACGATCTTCTTCAATGATGACTTCGCGGACGGCACCCCGCCTCCTGCCGGCGCCGGCAGTATCAACTACAACGTGAATGGGACGATCCTGGAGAGCGGCGGCGATGCGATCCTCGCAGCGTCCGGCGCGCAGCCCAGCACGAGCCCGACGGGCGTGCCGCGGCAGGTCGTCAACGCCACGCTCCTGACCAACATGAGCGATGACAGCCCCACGCTCGGGCTAAAGAGCGGGCATGACATCGATGTCTTCGGAAATTTCGATCTCATCATGCCGAGCGAACCCGGAAGCTTCTATGGCATCCGCTTCTCCGACCGCGCGACAGGCCAGGGCCTCGCCGGCGACGACGTCGTGCAACTCGTCGTCGGCAAGGCGCTGAACGGAACCGTCTATGTCGACTTCACCGATCTCGACTTCGTCAACGGCACCGTCACGCTGCTCGAACGCCATGAGCTCACGCCCGGCTCGGCCGATCACATCCTCCTTCATCTGTCGCACGACGACGCGCAAGTCGGGGTCGTCCACGCCTCGTACAGCCTCATCACCAACGGCGTGGAAGCCCCGGCCGTCGACATGGCTGCAACCGCGCAGATCTTTCAGGGCGAGACATGGACGCGCGCGCAAGTCGTCGCAAGCTCCCTTGATACGCCTGTCACGGCCTCGTTCAATTTTCGGCTGGACAGCTTCACCGTCCTGCGCGACGGCGCGGTGTTCTTCCAGGACAGCTTCGAAGACGGCAATCCGCCGCCGGTCTCACCCCCTGGCTTCACGCAAACCTATTCCGTCAACGGCGAGGTTGAGGAGATCGGCGGCGACGTCATTTTCAACAGCGCCCTGGCCGAGCCCTCCGAGAGCCCGACCGGGCAGCCCTGGCGCAACGCGAACATGATGCTGCGCACGAACATCGACCCGTCCAACCTCACCGCGGGTCTGCGCAACACGGACGATATCGATGTGACCGCGAGCTTCGACCTCGTCCTGCCCAACGCCACCGATACGATCTACGGCATTCGGCTGACCGACCGCGCAACCGGCCTGGAGCTTCCGGGCGACGACGTCGTTCAATTGGTGGTGCGGCGCGCGGTCGATGGCCAGGTCTACGTGGAGTATCGCCAGCTCGACTGGGTTCATCACACCAGCGAACTCCTCTCGCGCGACTTGCTGACGCCCGGATCGGCGGACCACATCAACCTGCATCTGTCGCACGACAACGCGAACCTGGGCGTCGTGACGGCGTCCTACACGCTGACGACCGACGGCGTGGAAAGCGCCGTGCACACCTTGTCCGCCACCGGCCATATCTTCTCGAACGAGAACTGGACGCGCGCGCAGGTCGTCGCGGCCGCCTCGGACGGGTTGGTCGTCGGCGATGCGGAATCCAATGTGCTGCTCGGCGCCGCCGGCAGCGATTTCCTCGACGGCGGCGAGGGCGACGACGAGTTGCTCGGCGGAGACGGCGGCATCGACACACTCATCGGCGGCGCTGGTAACGACAGCCTCGACGGCGGGCCGGTGGACGATCCGGCGACGCAGGGCAATTTCCTGTTCGGCGGCGAGGGCGACGACACCTACCACGTCCGCAACACCTTCGACCTGGTGGACGAAGGCTACGTCCGCCCCGAATTCGGTTTCGGCGGCAACGACACCGTCATCTCCTCCGCCAACTGGTTCTGGGACGTCTACGGCGTCGGCGAGATCGACAGAATCGCCGAGGACGCCGCAGACCCGAACCATGCAGGCGTCACCTTCGTCGGCGGCATCTTTGACAATACGCTGATCGGCCATTCCGGCACCGACATCCTGTTCGGCCGCGGTGGCAACGACACCTATATCCCCGGCGACGGCATCGACTGGATCTCGCTCTCCACGCTGGGCCTCACCGACCAGAACGCCTATGCCGGCGTCGACGGTCACAACACCATCATCGTCACGCCGAGGATCAGCGGGGCGAATTCCTACGACATCATGTTCGACTTCGATCCCGCCAAGGACAAGGTGGACGTCTCGGCCTACCACCAGTACGCCTCGGGCGCGGACCTGCTTTCGCACGCGGTCGATGACGGCCTCGGCAGCAGCTACATCGCGCTCGGCGACGGGCTCGATTTTCTCTATTTCGTCGGCCTCACCAAGGATCACCTGCTGGCGAGCGACTTCGTGGTGTGAGGGTCACGGCGAGGCGTCGGCATCCCGGCCGCGCAGCGGCGGCAGGGTGCCGAGCAGGCGTACGAGGTCGCGCTGCGTCTCGGCGCCGGTGCGCAGGAAAATTTCCGCCAGATGGGTCCGCAACGTCGTGATCCGGATGCCGCGCTCGGCAGCAATCTGCTCCGGCGACCGACCCTCGAACAGCGCCAGCGCGATCTGCGCCTGGGCCGGGCTCAGCCCGAAAAGACGTTCGAGCATGGCCTGGTCGAAAGCAGGTTCGTCCCATGCCGGCCGCAGCGACACCATGGCATGGCCGACGCCCCTGTCGCCGTCGCTGCGGCGCGCCAGCGGCGTGACCAGGGCGATGATGGGACCTGCGTCGCCGCCGCTCAGGCGGACGACCCCACCCGGACCGCCGCCGGCGGCATCCTTGACGAGCGCCGAAAGAGGGCGTGCCTCGGCCGGCAGCACGGCCTTGAGGTTGCGACCGCCAAGCGTGACGCCGGCTCCGCTGCGGACCAGCGCCTCGGCCGCGGCATTGGCGAACGACACACGCCCGTCCGCATCGCAGATGACCACGCCGAACGCCAGCCGATTCAGCGCCGCCGCCTCGATCCGGGATGCCTGCCGGTTCACCCGCAGGCGCAGTTTCAGCGCGTTCCGGACATAGGGCATCAGCGTCTGGAGGCGCGGTTTGTCGCTTTCCTCGAAGTGCCTTTTCGCGGCGGGGAGGTCGGAGCCGACGATCGCGAATGCTCCTGGCGCCAGTTGCAACCGCATGCCCATGGGGCGGAACATGCCGCCCGGCCGGGCGAAGTCGTTATAGAATTCCGTCTTGACGAGATCGTCCTCGCGCATGTGCTCGTATCCGAGCATGACCCTGCCGGGCGGCGCGCGCTTGATGCTGGCGGCCCACGGATCGATCTTGCTGAAATGCTCGGCATAGGGTTGCTGCCATTCCCGCCAGGTATCGACGATGGAAAATTCCGTAATCTCGCCATCCTCGGTCAGCCACACGGCGACGTCGTCGATGCCGGCCGCCTTGCCGATCAGCTTGCTGAAAGACGGCCACCGATCATCATCGACCGCGGCCTCGTAAAGATCGGCGATCATATCCGGTGACGGCCTTGACGGTGTCAATGGCGCTGCCTCCCCCAAAGTCGTTTTCCCAGAGCCGTTTGCCGGAGTCGTCGTTGCGGCGTCACGCCGGCGTAATCTTTTTTCTGACCCTCCTCCAAATGAAGGAGAGCGTGCGACATTTTGTCAAGGTAATCTTCAACAAACGGCTTTGACGCGGCTGCAATGCGCGGAATCGCGCGCTCCGGCCTGGGAGAAGGGGAAATAGCAATGGCGCTTTACGGTTTCACCGGCTCGCTCAGCAACAAATGGACCGATACGGTTCTGGACGAAAAAACCGGCCTGATCGTCTGGACGAACTGGACAGGCAACGCACTTCCGGCCGGCGGCGATGGCGTGGTGATCGGCGGCGTCGGCCAGTCCTTCGACGTCGTGCTCGATTCCCTAAATTACCAGCACTCCAGCATCCCCGTCACGCTCGGCACGGTCGGGGTGGCGGCGGGCTCGTCGCTGACGGCCGGCGCCGGCGCCAAATTCACCGATGGCTTGACCAACGACGGCGTCGTCAACGTCAACGGCGAATTGACCGTCGGCGAGGCGATCGCCAACAACAGCAGCATCAACGTCACCGGCATGCTGAGGCTCGACGCCGGCCCGCTCGACATCGGCGGCGACGCGGCCGACGACAGCCAGGTCACGGTCAGCCTGACCGGCCTCACGGGCACCCTGCGGCTGATCGGCGAAGGCCATGGCTACACCGGCCAGTTGACCGGCGCGAATCTCGACGGCCTGACGATCCTGGAAAATTTCAGCACCATTTCCGGCGCGGGGCGCATCGGCACCGATTCCATCCTCTATTATAACGGCGGCCGCCTGGTCCTGCATAATCACGGAACGGTCAATGCCGACAGCGCCGACGGCGAACTGGTGATCGCCCCGGACACCGCCGTGTCGGACAACGCGCTGACCAACGACGGCACGCTGGAGGCGACCGGCTCCGGCCAGTTGGTGCTGTTCTCGCTCCACGCCGTCCAGAGCGGCGACGGCACCATCGGCGCCTTCGGCGACGGCGCCGAGGTCATTCTCGCCGGGAGCCAGGTCGCCGGCGGCACATTGGACACGTCGGGGACCGGCGTTGTCCGGGTCGGGGATATCGGCGGCAATAGCGGCACCCTGCCCAACCTGCTGGACAGCAGCACCGACGCCGGCCCGATCACCAACAAGGGCCATTTACTAGTCGGCGACGGCGCGAACCTCACCGTCAAGGGCGACCTGATCAATTCGGGCACCGTCACGCTCGATACGATCGGTCACAACGCGGTCCTCGCCGTCGACGCGGCCGGGGCGAGCCTTCAGGGCGGCGGCAAGGTGGTTCTGCACAGCGCCGGCGGCTACGTCAGCCAGTTCACCGGTTTCAGCACCAGCGTCTCCACCACGCTGGTGAACGTGGACAACACCATTTCCGGCGGCGGCAAGATCGGGGTGGGCTCCGGCGGCAGCCAGGATCCGGTCGCCAACCTTCTCGATCTCGACAACCGCGCCGGCGGCGTCATCAACGCCAACCTCAATGTCGGGGATGAGCCGGCCGCCACTCTGCCGATTCCCTCTCTCGTGCTCAACGCCCCCCACGTGACCAACGCCGGCCTGCTTGAGGCGACCGGCACCGGCGGGCTGATGCTGTCCGGCAACGTCATCACGCAGTCCGGCGGCGGCAGGATAACGGCGGACGGCGAAGGCGCGCATGTCGACCTGCAAGGCGCGACGATACGCGGCGGCGCGCTCACCAGCGCCAATGGCGGCTTCATCGGCATGTCGATGCCGAACTACAGTTTCTACACCAGCACGCTCGACGGCGGCACGGAGGCGGGTGCCATCACCACCAGCGCCGACATCAAGGCCAGCCTCAGCCTGCAACTCAAGGGCGTCATCCACAATTCCGGGACGATCACCACCGACGGCAACAGCGCCAACATCGTCATCGGCGCGCCGGACGTGACCCTCGACGGCGGCGGCGCGATCGTGCTGCAACACAACGGAGGCAGCACGCAGTATTCCAACAAGCTGGTCGGCGCCGATCCGGTCGCGACGCTGCACAATGTCGACAACACGATCTCCGGCGCCGGCATGATCGGTTATCATGGCTATGACGATCCCAATCGGCTGGCGATCGACAACCAGGCCGGGGGCGTCATCAACGCCACCGGCTCGACCGGTGATGGCTCCGACCAGCTTCTCGTCACCGTCGAATCGCTCGCCAATGCCGGCCTGATCGAGGCGACGGGGACCGACGGGCTCACGCTCCAGACCGCGACGATAAGCCAGGCCGCCGGCGGCCGTGTTCTCGCCGACGGCGCCGATACCGAGGTCATCATCACGGCGACCGATTTCACGAACGACGGGACGATCGAGACCACGGGCGGCAAGGTTGCCGTGACGGGCCACATGAGCGGCGACGGCACCGTCGAACTCGCCGGCGGCGTCTTCAAGCTCGATGCCTCGGCGACGACGGACGCCAACGCCGTTCACGTCGTCGTATCGCCGGGAGACAACCATATCGATCTGACCGGCGGTTCCGGCGACGATGTCTTCCGCATCGACGGCGACCGGTCGGCCTTTGTTACTGCCGACGACAGTGTCGATGTGCTGCGAATCAATGGCGGGACGGGTAATGACACGCTGCTGCTCGACGGCGACTATGCGGATGGTTTCACCTTCTCGCCGACGGCGCTCGTCGATATCGAGCGCATTCAACTTGGCGCGAGCCATAGTTACGCGCTGACGACCGACGACGCCAACCTCGCGAGCGGAGCGACGCTTGCCGTGGATGGCTCCGCGCTCGGCGCGGCGGACAGCCTGACCTTCAATGGCGGCGCCGAGACCGGCGGCGGCTTCCTCCTGTCCGGCGGCGCCGGCGATGACGCGCTCACCGGCGGCGCCCGCTTCGACACGCTGGTCGGCGGGGAGGGCGCCGACGACCTCGACGGCGGCGCCAATCCCGACAACCAGGGCGACATCATGTTGGGCGGCGCGGGTGACGACACCTATCACGTCGATTCCACTCTCGATCTGGTGGATGAGGGTTTTGTCTTCCCGGACGCCGGCTGGGGCGGCACCGACACCGTCATCTCCACCGCCAACTGGTTCTGGGACGTCGAAAGCGTCGGCGAGGTCGACAGGATTTCGGAAGATGCGTCCGATCCGGGCGGGGCCGGCGTCACCTTCGTCGGCGGCATTTTCGACAACGTGCTGATCGGCCATTCCGGCACCGACATCCTGTTCGGCCGCGGCGGCAACGATACCTACATCCCCGGTGACGGGGTCGACTGGATCTCGCTGTCGACGCTGGGCCTGACCGACCAGAACGCCTATGCGGGGGTGGACGGTCATAACACCATCATCGCCACGCCGCGAACCAGCGGGGCGATCTCCTATGACATCATGTTCGAGTTCGATCCCGCGAAGGACAAGGTGGATGTCTCGGCTTACCACCAGTACGCCTCGGGCGCCGACGTGCTCTCGCACGCGGTCGATGACGGCGCGGGCTCCAGCTTCATCGCGCTCGGCGACGGGCTCGATTACCTCTATTTCGTCGGCCTCACCAAGGACCACCTGCTGGCGAGCGACTTCGTGGTGTGACGGTCACGGCGCGGCGCGGGCGTCCCGGCCGCGCAGCGGCGGCACGGTCGGATTCCGCTTCGCTCGAAAACGCTATAGCAATTCCGCCAGCTATTTTCCGTCGGGAGAATAGTGTAGCATGCCGCCGGTGCCGCAGCCCCTCGGCGAGGAAATTGCATGGCCACGATCAACGGCAATGACCGCAATAACGTGTTGCCTGGCACCTCCGAAGCCGACACGATCAACGGTTTCGACGGCAACGACGTCCTGCACGGCTATGCGGGCGACGACACGCTCAACGGCGGTGCCGGCGACGATACGCTCTACGGGTATGAGGGCGCGGACACGCTCAACGGCGACGCCGGCAACGACCTGATCTTCACCGGTCGCCCCGACCTGTTCGACGTGCCGGGCGGCCAATTCGGGTCCGACGTGGCCGACGGCGGCGACGGCTACGACACCGTCGTCATCAGCTGGTACAACCAGCTCATCAACGGCCAGTACATCTCGATCACGCTGGACTTCGGCAACGGGGATTTCGTCGTCCAGGGCGGCGGCTCCGACTGGGAAACCGCGAAGAATTTCGAGGCGCTCGTCTATTACGGCAGCGACGGCGGCGACATCATCACCGGGAGCCAGAACGCCGACTTCATCCAGGTCGGCTACGGCGCCGACGTGGTCAGGGCGCGCGGTGGCGACGACCACGTCGTCGACCTCGGCGGCGTGTTCGACATCGACGGCGGCGACGGCATCGACACGCTCGAACTGCCGATCTATCTCGGCACCCAGGGCGTGACGCTGCGCCTGCAACCCGGCGGGACCGCGATCCTCGGCGGCGGCTACAGCGGCTCGGTGCGGAACGTCGAGATCCTCTCCTGGGACTATCAGGGCGGAACGTCCTACGACGACTATTACGAGGGCGGCGCCTACGGCGACGAGATCCATGCCGGCGCGGGCAACGACACCATCCATGGCGGCGCGGGCAACGACAAGCTCTATGGCGGCCGCGGCGACGACACCATCTACGGCGGCGCGGGCGACGACTCGCTTGAGGGCGGCGGATTCATGGAGGCCGAGGGCGTTGCCGGCAGCGATACCATCCACGGCGGCGACGGCAACGACAGCATCGAGGTCGATGACCGCACCAATGCGACCTACAGCCATCTCTATGGCGAGGCCGGCGACGACAGCGTGAGCGGCTACGGGCACCTCGAAGGCGGCGACGGCAACGACCGCCTCGGCGGCGGCGGCGAGCTTTTCGGCGGTCCGGGCGACGACACGCTCTACGGCAGCGCGGGCTCCCTTCTGGACGGCGGCGACGGCAACGACACGCTCGACTACAGGCGCGGCGCCAATTACGGCGGCGAGGGGCCGGGCAACACGGTGGTGGCGCCGCTGATCGTCGACCTGGCGCACCCGGACCAGAACACCTTCGTCGCGCAAGGCTCCACCTTCGTCTCGATCGAGAACATTATCGGCTCGCTCGACGGCCCGAGCGACCTGCGCGGCGACGACGGCCCCAACCGGCTGACGGGCGGCCTCGACGAGATCAACTGGCTCGACGGCCGCGGCGGCGACGATACGCTGATCGGCGATTCGAGGCCCGACATCCTCAAGGGCGGATCCGGCTTCGACACGCTGATCGGCCGCGGCGGCAACGACACCCTCGACGGCGGCGCCAACCCGTCCAACCAGGGCGACATCATGCTCGGCGGGGCAGGTGACGACACCTACCACGTCGACTCGACCTGGGACCTCGTGGACGAGGATTTTGTTTTCCCCGGCTACGGCCACGGTGGCACCGACACCATCATCTCCACCGCCAACTGGTACTGGGACGTCGAAAGCGTCGGCGAGATCGACAGGATCGCGGAGGACGCCGCCGACCCGAGCCACGCCGGCGTCACCTTCGTCGGCGGCGTCTTCGACAACGTGCTCTACGGCCACAAGGGCACCGACATCCTGTTCGGGCGCGGCGGCAACGACACCTACGTCCCCGGCGACGGCATCGACTGGATCTCGCTCTCCACGCTGGGCCTCACCGACCAGAACGCCTATGCCGGCGTCGACGGTCACAACACCATCATCGCCACGCCGCGCGCCAGCGGGCCGAATTCCTACGACATCATGTTCGAGTTCGATCCGGCCAAGGACAAGGTGGACGTCTCGGCCTACCACCAGTACGCCTCCGGCGCCGACGTGCTCTCCCATGCGGTGAACGACGGCGCGGGCTCCAGCTACATCGCGCTCGGCGACGGGCTCGATTTTCTCTATTTCGTCGGCCTCACCAAGGACCAACTGCTGGCGAGCGACTTCGTGGTGTAGGCTGTGGGCGGCCTCACTTTTCCCGAAATGCGCGGCCCATGGAATCCAGCACGGGACGCACCAGATAGCTGGCGAAGGTCCGCTCTCCGGTGAGGATGAAGGTGTCCACGGGCATGCCGGGATAGATGCGTGACGGATCGACCTCCGGCGGCAGATTCCGGTCGATCTTCAGCCGCGCGACATAATAGGGCTGCTGCGTGTTGCCAGTCGCGTTGGCCACGAGGTGATCGGCCGAAACATAAAAGACCTTGCCCTTCACCCGCGGCGTCGTTCGTCCGTTGAGCGCGGAGAATAGCATTTCGACGTCCTGACCGTTCCGGACTGAATCAATATCCTGCGGACGCACGTGCGCCTCGACAATAAGTTCGCTAAGCGTCGGCAGGATTTCCATCACAACCTCGCCGGGGCGAATGACGGTGCCGGGGGATTTGTAGACGGAACGAACGATGATCCCGTCCTTCGGCGCCCGCACGACGGTGCGGTCGAGCACCGCGCGCGCCGCCAGAACCTGCTGTTCCAGATCCACCAGGGCTTCGCGATCCGCATTCAGCTTGGTGATCGCGTCCTCGACCCTTTTCGTCTTCAGTCGCTCGATCTGGGTGCGCGCCTGCTCAAGTTGGCTGATCGTCCCAGCGATCTGGGCTTCGAGCGAGCCGTTCTGGCCCACGAGCTGGGCCGCGGTCCTGAGAAGCACGGTGTATTCGTCACGGCGCGTCAGGCCCTGGTCGAGCAGCTTTTTCTTGCGCTCCGCTTCTTCCTGAACGATCGCCAGTTGCTCCTGGCCGGCCTGCTTCTGCGCCTTCAGGCCCTTGAGTGATTCCTGGAGCGCTGCGACTTGCTGGTCGAGAATGCGCCGCTCGGAATCGAACCTGGCCGTCGTCGCCTCGAATTCCTTCTTCTGCTCGGCGAAGATGGCTTCGGCGCCCAGTTCAGCGGGAAACGCTTGCAGACTCGCCGGAAATTTCACGGTGTCGGCATCGTCGCGCACCGCTTCCAGCCGGGCCGACTCGGCGCTTTTGGCGATTTGCTGCTGGAGCAATCTGTTGAGCTGCGCTCTCGCCGCGGTCGAATCCAGGACGAGCAGCGGATCGCCGTTGCGGACGTGGTCGCCTTCGCGGGCGATGACCGTCTGCACGATGCCGCCTTCAAGATGCTGGATCATGACGTTCTCGCCGGCAGCCGCGATGATGCCGGGCGCGACGATCGAGCCGGCGAGCGGCGCGGTCATGCCCCAGGCGGCGAAACCGCCGAAAAACACCGCCAGAACCGCATAGCCGGCGAGGGCGATCGCCCCGGCCCTGGTGCGAATGCCCTGCTGCCAATGTTTTCCGTCCGTGTTCTGCATGAGGTTCGCGCTCAACCCGGATTGAACTGGGCGGTATCGGTCGGCGCCATGCGATCGGCTCCCGGCATGCGGAGAATCTCAGCCTTGGGCTGTTTCCCTGCCTGCTGGATCCCGGATAGCCGGCGCAGGACATCCCCGGCCGGGCCGATCATCTCCACTTGACCGTCCCGCAGCACAAGCACGCGGTCACACTTGGCGGCGATCCTCGGCTTGTGGGTGATAAGGATGACCGTCGCGCCCCGCGCCCTCGCATCCAGAACCGCCCGTTCCAGCGCCGCTTCCCCTTCGGTATCGAGATTGGAGTTCGGTTCGTCGAGCACAAGCAGCTTCGGATCGCCGTAAAAGGCGCGGGCCAGGCCGATGCGCTGCTTTTCGCCGCCCGACAGGCGCACGCCGGCCGGGCCGACGAGCGTGTCGTAACCGCCGCGCTGGGAGAGGATCATGCCATGCGCCTGCGCGAAGGCCGCCGCCGCCAATACCTTTTCGCTGGTCGCGTCCGGATCGAAGCGGGCGATGTTCTGACCGATCGTGCCGGGCAGCAATTCGATGTCCTGGGGAAGATAGCCGATGTGGGCACCGAGCTTCTCGCGGTCCCAGCTTCTCATGTCGGCGCCGTCGAGGCGGATCAATCCGGAGCGCGGCTCGATCGCGCGCACGAGCAGCCGCGCCAGGGTCGACTTTCCGGCCCGGCTTGGTCCGATGACGGCAAGCGCCTCGCCGGCGGCCGCCGCGAAGCTGACGCGCTTGATGAGCGGCGGCATGCCCTCGCGGGAGTCAGGCAGGAAATAAACCAAATCTTCCGCTCGGACGCCGCCCTGCGGCATCGGCAGTTCGATCGTGGCCGCCGCCGTTGCGGCGGCGGGGGCTTCCAGACAGGCGCGGATGCGCCTCCAGGCCGCCGAGGCGTCGGCGATCTGTTTCCAGCTTCCGATGATCTGGTCGAGCGGTTGCAGCGCGCGGGCCGAGACCAGGGACGCGGCGAAGATCATGCCGGCTGTCATCTCGCCTTTGAGCGTCAGGTAGCCGCCGATACCGTACATGGCGATCTGGATCAGGATCCTGATCCCGCGCGAGAGGCTGCCATAGGTGGCGTTGATCGCGACGACTTGGTCCGCGCTCCTGATCGACTGGGCAAACTGGGCTCCCCAGAACGCTTTCGTTCCCTTCAGCATCCCGAGCGTGCGGACCGTCTCGGCGTTGCGAACGAAAAACTGCGCGGTCGTCATGGCTGAGGTGAGGGATTCCGAGGCCTGTCGTCCGATCCCGCGGGTCGCTCTGTGATTGGCCACCGCCAGCGCGAGCACGACCGTGCTTCCGGCGAGCGTGACCAGGAAAAGCACGGGATGGATGAAATAGAGCAAAGCGATGAAGAACGGGCCGAACGGCAGGTCGAACACGCTGAAGACGGCGCGCGAGCCGATGAAGCCGCGGATGGTGGCAAGGTCGCGCAGCGGCAGGACGTCGCCCAGGCCGGCGCGCGGACCGTCGATCGCCGCGGCGAACAGGTGATCCCCGCACACGGCGTCGACGCGCGACGCAACCCGGTTGGCATAGAGCGCCCTCACGATTTCGAGGAGGCCGAGCGTCAGCACGGCCGCGGCCGCCATGATGGAAATGTAGAGCAGGGTATCCATGCTCGACGAGGGAACGATCCGGTCATAGATCTGGAGCATGTAGATCGGCAGGACCAGAAGCAGACAGTTGATGGCTGCTGAGAAAACCCCGAGATCCAGCAGGGCGCGCGACAGGGGTAGCCCGTTGCGCAGGTTTTTCATTATCAGCCGCTCGCCTCGGTAAGCATTTCCATGATGCTCAAAATATTGGAAATGGCGCGACGCCGCAATCTGGAATCGCTGCCGCCCTTGCCGAAGTCTGCGGTCCGCTTCCGGTTTCGGATGATTAGACAGCCTCGATGGAGGCGAGGGCGGCGCGGCCCGTCGCCTGCATGCTGAAACGGCCGGCATACGATCGGGCGGCGGCAATCGTCGCGGGGGCCGGTTCGCGCCGCGCATGGTCGCGCATCGCCTCGCCCCAGCTATTACCATCGGTCGCGTCGAGCAGGAGCGCATGTCCGCCGGCTATTTCCGGAAGCGAGCTGTTATCGGCGGCGATGACGCGCCCGCCCGCCGCGAGGGCCTCCACAAGCGGCAGCCCGAAGCCCTCGTGCAGCGACGGCATGAGGAAGGCCGTGCAGTGGGCATAGAGCGCGGCGAGGACATCCGGCGGCACGAAGCCGAGATGACGCAGACGTCGCTGGGCCTGGAGCCTGCTGATCCTCGCCGCCTGGTATCCGTCCCGGTTCCAGGCTGAAGCGCCGGTCAGAACCAGCGGGCGCTCGGGCGGACATACATCCGGAAATCGCTCGATTACTTCGAGCAGGAGGCCGAGATTCTTGCGCGGCTCGGCCATGCCCACCGCGAGCCAGTAACTGCCGCGTTCGAGCCCGAGCGCATCGACGGGGCCCCCGTCGCCGGCGGTGAGGAATTCCGCTGCGACGGCGGGGTAGACGACGTCCAGCCGTCCCGCGGGGACGCCGAACAGGCGATTGACGTCGTCGGCGGTGTGGTTCGACACGCACTGGACGCGCGGCGCGGCGCGCGCGACCGCCGCCAGCGGCGCCAGGACGCGCCGCCGCGCCGGGTGGACCTTTCCGGGGGCGTGGAGATGAAAGAGGTCGTGCACGACGGGCAGGACAGGGCAGTCCATCGCCGCCGGCGGAACGAAGTTGATCGCATAGAACAGATCGAGAGGCGGTCTCGGCAGGGCGCGAAAGGCCAGGGCGCGCAGCGTGGCTCTCGCGCTTGCGACGAGCGGGAGAGAAAGCGCCATGCCGGAGAGCCGGGCCCGGCGCCGCGCATCGCGCATGGCGCCGAGGCTGTCCTGTCCAGATCCGGCCGGCGCCGTTATTCGTGGATCGCTCCAGCCGCCCCAGGAAAAGCCGCGCACCGACCAGTCGGGCCGGTCGGCGAGGATCGCGCCGAGCACCTGCCGGGCAAAGGTCGGGATGCCGCCGCCATGGGCCCGCAACGGGGCGAGATCAATGCCGAGATGCATGCCGCCCCCGCCACGGGGCTCCGGCGTCGTATCCGCCCATGCGCGGCCTGTCGCTCATCCGGACCAGCGTCGCATTCATCAGGTCGCCATGTCCCTTGCCTCGCGCAGCACGCGTTCGTAGAGCGCGGCGGTGGCGTCCAGGAACCGGTCGAGACCGTAGGTCGACGCCACGCGCGCCGCGCCCGCCCGTCCGAGTCGCTGCGCCAGCGCCGGTTGGTCCAGGATTTGGTGCAATGCCGCCGCCAGCGCCCCCGCGTCGTGCGGCGGCACGGTCAAAGCCTCCAGCTCGTGCCGGGCGACATGCGGGACCATCGTATTCAACCGGGTGTTGACGACCGGCAGGCCGCAGGCCATCGCCTCCACTTGGACCAGCCCGAAGGTTTCGGCGTCGGTGATCGAGGGAAAGGCCAGGACGCGCGCGGCGTGGTAGAGGCGCTTCAGCGTGGCGGCCGGAACGCGGCCCAGAAGGCGCAGCCGGCCTCCGGTGCCCGCCTCCGCGGCCCGCTTGCGGATCAGACCGTCCAGCGGCCCGTCTCCGACGATCCATGCCTCCGCGTCGAGGGTGCGCAGCGCCTCGGCCAGGATGTGGAATCCCTTGTAGGAGACCAGCCGGCCGACCGCGAGGATCAGGCGCGGATGCGCGTTGCGAATACGCTCGATCTCCGACAGGTCGGCGGCGGACAGCCTGTTCCAGGCGTCCGCGTCGATGCCGAAAGGAATGGCATGGCACTTGTCGCGCACCTGCCTGAGAGGTTTCGCGGTTTCGACCAGCGGAAGGCCGGAGACCACGATCGCCCGAGCCTTTTGCAGCGAGCGCCGCATGGGCCGGCTGTAGAGGGGTTTGAACATGGTCTGCCGGACAATCGCGGAATGCCATTGCACCACCAGCGGAACCGAGCGCGGGAAGTCCATGTAGGAGGCAAGATCGGCCAGCGGGAACGGCATGTGGAGGACCACCATATCGTAGTGGCTGGCCATGAGCCCGAGGCGCAGCGGCAGCGTCGGCGCGACCGGCATGGACATGAAATGTCCGAAATGGCGCACGGTCGTGACCGGCAGGCCGAGATGGCTTTCGAATTCGGATGCTGGGCGGTTGGAGGAGATGAGCAGCCCGGAATCGAATCGATCGCCGAGGCCCGACACGATCGTTTCCATGATCGCTGGCACGCCGCCGATATATTCCGGCGCGGCGGTCTTGAAGACGTGGAGAATTCTCGGTCGCCGCGGCGGCAAGGTGGACATGCCGGGATATCCGCCCGGCTCGATGCCGGCTTCGCTGCGGAGCATACCGAAATGTTTCATCCCGCTATCCGACGGCTGGAGCACTGGTGGCCTTGGTAATTTACGCCTTCATCGCCGTCGAGGAAAAGTATCCGGTTGCATCGATCCCCGGATCATATCTCCTTCCGGGCGGATGCTGCCATCCGCGGTCCCGACGCGACCCCGGCGCTGGTCGGGCGTCGATCCGGATTTGCCGCCTGCGTCAGGCGCCGCAGCCGTTACCTTCCGGCGTTCCCGCGCTCCAAGCGCAGCATCGTCACCGATCCGGGTCCGCAACGGGTCGCCTGGATGTCGGTGCCATAGCCGAGAGGCCGCAGGCTTGCAAGCAGCGCCGCCTCGTCCACGTCCGTGCTCTCCATCCGGCCGGCGAGGCCGCGGCTGAGAATAAGCGGCGGCCGCCCGTTCTGGTCAAGGAATGCGGCGATGCCGCCGATGTCGTCGCCGCGGGCGAAGTCGAGGTCGATATGCAACGCATCGCATGGAACGGTGAAATCGAAGCGCGATCCGCCGATCGCCAGCCATGCCGTGTCGGTCGACGAACCATGGACGCGGCCAATATCGCCGAGCCGCGGCCGTTCGCTGACAATCTCGGCGCGCGCGGCAAGTCCCGCGAGGTCGATGTTGGCCTTGAGGCATTGAACCCAGAGGGCGTCGTCCTCAATGGCGGCGACCACGCAGTCCGGTGCGGCCTTTTCCTTGGCCGCGAGCGCCAGCAATCCGATTCCGGCGCCGTAATCGATGACCCTGCGCGCCCCGGAAAGGAACGGGGCCAATCGTTCGGCCAGTTCGGCCACGGGGTTTTCCCCCCTCATCAGCGCCGTCAGCAGAGCCTTCGCGCGTGCCGGAACGATGAGCTTGCGGAAGTTCGGATCGCGGCAGATCATCCTGCCACCGCCGCAATAGACGGCAAGCGGGGGCTGCGCGGCCGGGGGGATGTCGTCCTCATCCGGAATTTGTTCGAGGAACGCCTTGATGTGCTCGGCTGATTCCAGCGGCTCGAAAATCTCCCGGCAGTAGACCACGAAGACGGCGTTGGCATAGGCAGGCACCAGCCGGCGCAGCACCGTCCGCAAGAAGCGGGCGGGCAGGCGCGCGAGCATGCCCTTGTGGAGCACGGCACAGTCGAGCCCGCTGACATCCCCGTCACCCGCGCGTTCGTATGGAATCGAACCTTCCAGGTGCGGGCCGAACTCGCGCGGCGCAAGGGTGCTCCAAGGCGCGACTGAATGGCGCTCCAAAAATTCCGTCACGCCCAGCCAGTAAGGGTCGAGCACGGGCATGCCGTTTTCACCGGGCTGAGCGCTCATGGCTGGCCGATCTCGCCGCGCTTGAGGAAAAGCATCCAGTCGGCGGTGGAACGGGGATCGAGAAGCGCGTCGTGCCCGACGTCGCGGATGCTGCCGTCGTCAGCGATGAAGCGCAGCGGAAAGCCGTCGGCCTCGATCTTCGCGGCGAGAGAGCCTGCCTCCGAGTGGCGCGAGGCGTTGAATTCCAGCACCACGACGATGCCGGGGTTGTTCGCGAGCGTTCGCTTCAACCCTTTCCAGACGAGGTGTTCGGCCCCCTCGACATCGATCTTTATCATGTCGATCGGCCCGATACCCGCCAGAATATCATCCGCCGCCGCCGCCCTGACACGCGACAGGCGCGTCGGGTCGACTCGTCCCTGCCACTCGTCGAGAAGAATGCAGCCGTTCAGGTTCCGATCGGGGATGATATAGAAATCAAGCTCGCCCGCCTGGTCGGCCGCCGCGACATTATGCAGGGTCACGGTCGTCTCAAGGTCGTTCATCGCGATCGTGTCGCGCAGCAGGGCGGCCATCGCGGGATTGGCCTCGATCGAGATCACTTGACCGCCCGGCGCGACGCGGGATGCCATGAGCAGGCTGAAATAGCCGACGTTGGCGCCGATATCGACGGCGGTCATTCCGGGCTTCAGAACACGCTCGAACACTACCGATATGCTCGGCTCCCAGAACCCGTCGCAGACGATATTGGGGGTCAGGCCGATATCGTCGGCGTCGACGACGATATCATAACGACCGAGCGCCCGGCACGCGATACGGCTTTCACCCAGATAGGTGGCGCGGGCGCCGCGGCGGCAGCGTTCGATGAAGTCGTCGATCATGCCGGATATCCGTCCTAGCCCTTGACGATCGCGAGACCGATGCTGGTCGATTTATAGGCGCCGATCTGGAGGCGCAGATGCGGATCGGGCTTATAAGGCGGAACATCTATATAGGCATCGACCTCGGTCGCGCCCTGATAGAAATTGAGCGGCAATAGCCGGTGGCCGCGCGCCTTCAGCAAGCGTTCCAGCAGGAGGATGTCCTGCTTCCTGAACAGCACGGTGCCGCCTTCCTCGATCGTGTCGGTGTCGGAGGAGAGGTTGAATTCCGTGGTATGGAGAGCGACCCCGCCCGGCCGCAGGGCGTGCAGCGAGTCCTCGATGAAGACCAGTCCCTTGTCGATGCTTCCGACATGCTCCAGCGAGCAAGCGGACCAGAGGAAGTCGAAGGCCTTGAGATCGGACGGGACATGATTCATGTCGACGGTACGGAAGGTGACGCGCTTGTTGAAGTCCTCGCGGTCGAGAATGCCCGGCCAGAACAGATGATCCGGCGCGGCGGCGTGCTGGCCGCTCTCGATCCAGCCGCGCGCCTGCGCGCTGTCGGCGTCGAGATCGGTGGCGAGCACGTCGACGCCGCATTTGGCGAAATAGGTCGACAACGGCTCCTGGCCGACGCCGAAACCCAGGCCGCGGGCACCCGGCCGCATCAGCGCGAACTCGTGCAACGTCTGTGTGATGAAGACCAGTTCCCATAGCTTGCGGTGCATCGTCGGATGCATGCGCAACTCGCGCAGCCAGTAGCCGAACAGCGGCAGCAGGAAATGCTCCGCGCGACAGAGCGTCGAGCCGAAGACATGCGGAAAATCGGCCGGCCGCGCGGTTTCGAAATACGGCCGGATCGGATCCGGGGCTGTCTCGCCGAGGGTCTCGCTCCGCTGCTCAGTGGCTTGCGCTGCCATGCCCGCCCTCATTCTCGATTTTGCCCTGAGCCGCTCTCATGCGCATCGCGCCGCCGAGACGGATTTCCGTTCTTTTCACGCCTATGCTAAGCCGCTGACGCGGCGCAAAAGTCAAGGGGGCGTCGAGGTAGGTGAAGGCATGCCGGGCAGGCGGATACTGGTCGATGGATATAACCTGTCCCTGGAGAAGGGAACCGGAATAGCGACCTATGCGCGCAACCTGACCTTCGCCCTGAAGGACATCGGTCATACGGTCGATATGCTCTACGGTCTCCGGCTGCCGCCCCTCAAGTATCCGGCGGCGCGCGAGATGACGTTCTTCGATCCGGCGGGCAGCCGCCCGCCGCGCTGGCTCGACGGCTACGACCGCATGCGCTTCGCCGCGACATGGTGGCGGGGCCGCCTCGCCAGGCCGGTGCCGCGCACCGGCCTGGTGATCGAAACGAATTTCCGCGCCCGGATGCCCCGTTTCGACGGTCTCTACAACGTCGACGGCCTCTATGCCAAAGCCAACGGCCTGTACCGCTATATGGGCCTGCCGACCACCGTGCAATTCGCCGAGCCGGGTCCCGACATCGCGCATTGGACCTGTCCGCTGCCGGTCCGCGCGAGGCGGGCCAAGAACATCTACACCATCCATGACCTGGTGCCGATGCGGCTGCCGTTCACGACGCTCGACGTCAATCGTCGCTTCGTCCAGCTCATGGAGTGGATCGCCGCCACGGCCGATCACATCGTCACGATTTCGGAGACATCGAAGCGCGACATCGTCAATCTGCTCGGTGTCCCCGAAGAAAAGATCACCAACACCTATCAGGCCGTCGACATACCGAAAGCCTATCTCGACAAACCGCAGGATATCGTCGCCGATGAGCTCAAGGGCATGTTCGGCCTCGACCACAAGGGTTACTTCCTGTTCTTCGGCGCGATCGAGCCGAAGAAGAATCTTGGCCGCCTGATTCAGGGCTATCTGGCTTCCGGATTGAAACAGCCGCTCGTCATCATCGGCGAGGAGGCATGGCTTTCGGACCAGGAACTGCGCTTCCTCGCCGGCGATCATGTCGATCACCTGAGCAGGCTGGTGCAACTGGGCGACATCACCCAGGTGCGCCGCGATATCCGCCGCTTCGGCTACGCGCCCTTTCCGGTGCTCATCAGTCTGATCCGGGGGGCGATCGCGGTCGCTGCTCCCTCGCTCTACGAGGGGTTCGGCCTGCCGGCGCTCGAAGCGATGCTTTGCGGCACGCCGGTCATCACCTCCAGCGAGGGCGCCTCGCCGGAAATCGCCGGCGACGCCGCCCTGCTGGTCGATCCCTACGATCCCACCCAGATCCGCGACGCGCTACGGGCCATTGCCGATAATCCGGAACGCGCCGGAGAGTTGGCTGCGAAGGGCCGCGATCGCGCCGCGGCGTTTTCCGTCGAGCGCTACCGGAAGAACCTGGCGGCGCTCTACGACAAGCTGGAAGGCCGTGGCTGACGCCGGTTGTCGCGGATTGCCCTTGGGTGGTAGCATGGTCCTGCTGGCCACCCGCGAACGACGGAACGCGGCGGCGGATCATCGCCGGGTCCCGCCTGTCAGCCGCCGACCGGACGGAAGAAGGTGATGACCGGCCGGAAATTCCAGCCGGAATGGCGAACGATCTCGATGATCGGCTGCTTCAGCTCGTTGAGGTCGAAGGTGTAGGCGTAGCTGAGATCGAAGGTCGGCTTGCCGTCCTTGAATTGCAGCCCGTACACCCGCTCATGCTGGTATTCGAAGAAGGTGATGCCGAGCGAGACGTTCCATTTCAGCGAGAGCAGGTTCGGTCCGCGCCCCGCCGACCGGTCGAACGAGGCGTAGCGGTCCTGTGCCCGGACGTTGCGCGCGCCTTCGTCGAGGCGCAGCACCAGCCGATAACCCTTGCTCATGCCCCGCAGGCGCATCTGGTCGAGCCATTCGGCGTCGGCGTAGCGCCAGTCCACGACGATTTCGTTGTCGCGCTTGCCGCGGCTGATCGCGAACGGAATGTTCTGTTCGTTGAGCGCCAGGAGCCGCGACATCAACACGCTGCGCGCGACGGGCGGCACGCCCGCGACCGCCGGCACCTGGCTCACCCAGGAGGCGACCCGGCCGAAGATGAAGAACTGCAAGCCGGCCCAGACGAAGATGCCGTATTTGGTGATCGTCTTGATCTGCTCGCCGAAGGGATCCGGCGGAAACGACGGCGGGCCGTCGATCAGGCCGTATGTCGCCTGCACGATGGCCACGATCATCATCGGGACCGCGATGACGAAGCCGAAGAAGTAGAAAAAGAACAGCAGCACCCGCAGCGCCTTTCCCGGACGCGGGGGCAGGCCCACAGCACTCGGGTCCGCCGAACCGACGTCCCCCGCACCAGTCGCGACACCATCCGGCAAGTTCATCCAACCTTCGTCCTCATCGCCTTCGCCCCTGCGACTATGACGTCTTTGCGAGGGGCCGTCACGGACGGAGGGCAGCCGGTTTCCGGAGTGATGATCGCCCCTGCGCGCGGGCGGCGCCTTCGGCGGCGGCGGGGAGGGCGGATCGCGGCGCATGGACGCGGGGCGAACGGCAGGCTAGGAAATTCCCGTCATGAAGCGAAACGCCATGGAGCCGAAGGATAGCCGATGAATATCGAGTTCGGACCGGAGTTTGAGAGTTTTCGGCAGGAGGTGGCGGCGTTTCTCGACACCGCGCCGACGCCGGACATCCGCGAGGCCGGCAGGAAAACCACCAGCGTATTCGCGCCCTTCGATCAGGCCGTCGCCTGGCAGAAGATTCTGCACGCCAGGGGATGGGCCGCGCCGGCTTGGCCGAAGCAATACGGCGGCACCGGCTGGTCGGTGGAGCAGCGCTACATTTTCGCGGAGGAATGCCGCAAGCGCGAGCTGCCGCCGCTGTTGCCGAACGGCCTCCAGATGGTCGGTCCGATGCTGATCGACCTCGGCACCGAGGACCAGAAGCGCAGGCACCTGCCGCAGATCCTGTCCGGCGAGGCCTATTGGACGCAGGGCTATTCCGAGCCGAACGCCGGCTCCGACCTCGCCTCGCTGCAATGCGCGGCGGTGTCCGACGGCGACGACTACATCATCAACGGCTCCAAGATCTGGACCACGCTGGCGCACCGCGCCAACCGCATGTTCATGCTGGTGCGCACCGACAAGACCGGCAAGAAGCAGGAGGGCATCACCTTCCTGCTGCTGGAGCGCACCGACTATCCCGGCATGGATATCCGCCCGATCATCGGCCTCGACGGCATTCCCGAACAGTGCGAAGTGTTCTTCGACAATGTGCGGGTGCCGAAGTCCGGCCGCGTCGGCGCGGAGAACGACGGCTGGTCGGTGGCCAAGCATCTCCTGAAGCACGAGCGCGGCGGCTCGGCCGCGAGCCCGGCGCTGCTGCACAATATCGCCCGGATTCGCGCGGCGGCGGCGGCGACGCCGTCGCCGTTCGGCGGGTCGCTTTCGGACGATCCGGTGTTCCAGCGCGATCTCGGCGAGCTGGAGGCCGACATCCTGTCCTATCGGCATTTCGAGCAACTCGCGATCAGCGGCCACCCGATGCTGCGCGACGCCGCCTATCCGTCGATGAACAAGACGATGAACTCGGAGCTGTCCCAGCGGGTGTCGATCATGATGACGCGGGTGTCCGGCATCGAGACCGTTCCATTGCAGCTGGAAGCCCTGAACGTCGGCTCCAACGTCGCGCCGCTCGGCGATGATTTCGATCTGATCGCGATGCCGTATTATCTCAACACCCGCGCCACCTCCATCTATGCCGGCACCAACGAGGTGCAGCGCGATCTGATCGCGCGCACCGTGCTGGCCGCCAATCGGTAAGGACCGGATCATGGATTTCTTGTTCACCGAGGAGCAGACCATGCTCCGGGACAGCGTGGCGCGCTATCTCGACAAGACTTACGACTTCGATGCGCGTCAGGCGCTGCTGCGTTCCGGCGCGCCTCATTCGAAGGCGGCGTGGCAACAGTTCGCGGAGCTTGGCGTGCTGGCGCTGCCGTTCTCCGAGGATGTGGGCGGCCTCGGCGGCTCCGTCGCGGACCTCGTCCCGGTGGCCGAGGCGTTCGGCGCGCGCCTGACGGTGGAGCCGTGGGCCTTCGCCCTGACGTTGGCCGGCGGTGCGCTGGCCGCGGCCGGCGACCATGCCGCCGCCCGCCGGCATCTCGCCGACCTTGTCAGTGGCGCATGCATCGGGGCTTTTGCCTATGACGAGCATCGCGGCCTTGCCGCGCCGGCCGCAATCGCGCTGGCGGCGACGCCGACCAGTGACGGCTTCGTGCTGAAGGGCGAGAAGCGGCTGGTGTTCGGCGCGGCGGAGGCCGATTTCATGGTGGTCGCCGCGCGCGCCACGGGACAAGCTGGCGAGGCGCGCGGCCTGGTGCTGCTGCTGGTCGATCCGCGCGCGCCGGGCGTGGCGCTGACCCCGTTCCGCACCCAGGATGGCCGCAGCGCCGCCCATGTGCGCTTCGACGGCGTGACGGTCGCCGGCGCGCAGGTGCTGGTGGACGACGCGCACGACCTCATCGTCAGGCTGATCGCCGACGCCATCCTGGTGTTGGCCGCGGAGGCCGTTGGCGCGATGGGCGCGCTGTTGCGCATCACCGGCGCTTACGCCACCACGCGCAAGCAGTTCGGCGTCGCCATCGGCAGCTTTCAGGCCGTGGCGCACCGGCTCGCCGACATGAAGATCGCCCACGCCAAGGCTTACGCCTCGCTGATGTACTCCACCGCGCTGGCCGAAGCCGGCCGCCTCTCCGCGCGCGACGTCTCGGTGCTGAAGGCGCAGGTCGGAAAGCTGGGGCGAAGCCTCGCCGAGGCGGCGGTGCAGACCCATGGCGGCGTCGGCATGACCGACGAACTGGCGGTCGGGCATTACCTGAAACGCCTGCTGGCGTTCGAGACCATGTTCGGCGCGCCGGACTATCACTTCCGCAAGATCGGCGGCTCCGCCGCATGACGACACCGGAAACGTCCTTCCTCGATTGCAACCGTTCAGAGAGACCAAGATGATCAAGACCCGTTTCACCGAGATGTTCGGCGTCAAGCACCCGATCGCCCAGGGCGGCATGCAGTGGGTCGGCAAGGCCGAACTGGTGTCCGCCGTCGCCAACGCCGGCGGCCTTGGATTCATCACGGCGCTGACCCAGCCGACGCCGGAAGATCTTGCGAAGGAAATCAGGCGCACGCGCGAACTCACCGATCAGCCGTTCGGCGTCAACCTCACCATCCTGCCGGCGGTGAAGCCGCCGCCCTATGCGGAGTATCGCGCCGCCATCATCGAGTCCGGCGTCAAGGCGGTGGAGACCGCCGGCTACAAGCCGGAAGAACACATCGCCGAATTCCAGAAGCACGGCATCAAGGTGATTCACAAATGCACCGCCGTCCGTCACGCGGTGTCGGCGCAGCGCATGGGCGCGGACGCCATCTCCATCGACGGCTTCGAGTGCGCCGGCCACCCCGGCGAGGACGACATTCCGGGCCTGATCCTGATTCCGGCCGCCGCCGAGAAGGTCACCATTCCGATGATCGCCTCCGGCGGGTTCGGCGACGGTCGCGGCCTCGCCGCCGCGCTGGCGCTGGGCGCCGAGGGCATCAACATGGGCACCCGTTTCCTCGCCACCCAGGAAGCGCCCATCCATCACAACATCAAGGAGCAACTCGTCGCCAACGACGAGCGCGCGACCGACCTGATTTTCCGCACCATGCGCAACACCGCCCGCGTCTCCCGCAACGACGTCAGCCAGGAGGTGGTGCGTCTGGAGAAGGAAGGCGCGAAGTTCGAGGAGGTGCGGCACCTCGTGGTGGGCAGCCGCGGCAAGGTCGTCTACGAGAGCGGCGACCCGAATCACGGCATCTGGTCGGCGGGTCTGGTCCAGGGGCTGATCCACGACATCCCGACCTGCGCCGAACTCATCACCCGCATCGTCGCGGACGCCGAGGACATCATTCAAAAACGTCTGGCGAATTTCATCGTCAAATAAGCCAGCGAACCGCGACCGGCCTCCCCATCCACAAGGAAGACATCATGACCGCGCTGGTGCTCAGGGAAGACAAAGACGGCTGCGCCGTTCTGACGCTCAACCGTCCCGACAAGCTGAACGCGCTGAATGTCGCGCTGTTCGCCGCGCTTGAGGCGCATGTCGATGCCATCGCCGGCCAGACCGATCGCGTCGGCCTGGTGATCCTGCGCGGCGCCGGCAAGTGCTTCTCGGCCGGACATGACCTCAACGACATTTCCGCCGGCGAGAAGCCGCCGCGCCCGCACTTCCAGGCCGGCGTGATCGAGAAGCTGGCCAACCTGCCGCAGCCGGTGATGACCGCCGTGCACGGCCACTGCTACACCGGCGCGCTCGAACTGGCGCTGGCGGGCGACCTGCTGATCTGTTCGGAGAACGCCAAATTCGCCGACACCCACGCGCGCTGGGCGCTGTCGCCGGTATGGGGCATGAGCCAGCGCCTGCCGCGTCGCGTCGGCCTGCCCAAGGCGCGCGAGATGATGTTCACCTGCCGCACCTATGCCGGGCGCGAGGCGGAGGCGATGGGCCTCGCCAATATCTGCGTGCCGGATGCGGCGTTCGATGCCGAACTTTCGAAGCTGGCGGCGGCCATCCTCGCCAATTCCTGGCACAGCCATCGCGCCAACAAGGCGTTGCTGACGGATACCGACGGCCTGCCGCTCGCCGCCGGCCTCAGCCACGAGATCGCGCGCAGCCGCGGCGTCGGCCCCGACATGGCGGCGCGCATCGCCGCGTTCCAGAACAAGACCGCCAGGATTTCGTGACGGCGACGGCTGCTACGAGACGGATCGTTGCGGGAGGGGGCTCACGGCGGTCGTGACGGGCCCGTCGATCAGCGGATCGGGGACCGCGATCGCGGCCAGCCGCGCCCTGTCGGTGATCGTGACCTGCACGCCCCGAACCGTGACGCCATGATCCTGAACGGCCTTGATCGAACGCGAAAGATTTTCGGGCGTCATTCCCAGATAAGACGCAAGGTGCCGCTTCTCCACCGGCAGCACGATGCAGGGGGCGTCGTCCAGCTTGTGTGACTGGTACAGAATGTAGGCGGCGAGCCGCTCCAGCGAGTCGCGCAGCTTCAGGTTCTTGGTGTAGCGCACGAAGGTGCGATAGCCTTCGGCCAGTTCGCGCATCGCCGCCATCGCGTAGTCGCTGTCGCGCCGCAACGCCACCCGCACATCCGCCGCCGGAATCATGACGATCTGCGACCGTTCCCGCGTTCGGGCCGACATCAGATAAGGCTCGTCGCACACACAGGCCGCGAGGATGAACGTCGAGACGGGATGGACGACCCCCATCACGGTGTCGTGCCCGTTCCAGGCCGCGCGCAGCTCGACCGATCCGTCGATGATGACGTGAAGGAAATCCGCGTATTCGCCCTGCCTGATGAGTTCGAGCTGCGGCGGGAAGGTCTGCGAATATGCGATCTGCATCAGGTTGTCGAAGGTCGGCGTGCTCATTTCGCGAAACAGCGGCAGACGCCGAAGATTCGGTTTTTCATCGTCGCGCATGTCCCGCACTCTCCGCCTGCTTTTCGGTTGATGTTTATCAATCGAATGGATGCGAAATTGTAATTAGAATGATTGCATATGTCAGCCCTCCAGCAAACTATTATCACCCGTTGCTGATT
This sequence comes from Xanthobacteraceae bacterium, assembly GCA_023954195.1. Taxonomy (GTDB): domain Bacteria; phylum Pseudomonadota; class Alphaproteobacteria; order Rhizobiales; family Xanthobacteraceae; genus 62-47. Next base: position 1,351,259 of record JAMLIK010000001.1, on the reverse strand, counting down.
TCGATCGCGGATCTCCGTCGAACCGCCAAATCGTCGCGCGGTCATCACTGCGTTTGATATTTATCAAAGACGATTGTGACCCGTCATGGTTCCTGATGCGTGAGCCCACGTCCGCCACGCCACCGGAAGCAAACCCGGAGTCGCATCCATGACCGGTCAACCGACCCCCAGCCGCGCCGACCAGCAACGCGCGTTGTGGCTGAGCACTCTCTCCTTCACGCTGTGCTTCGCCGTATGGACGATCTTTTCCATCATCGGCCTGTCGATCAAGGATCAGCTCGGCCTTTCCGAATTCGAATACGGCTTGCTGATCGCGACCCCGGTGCTGAGCGGTTCGCTGACCCGGCTGATCCTCGGCGTGTGGACCGAGCGCTATGGCGGACGGCTGGTGTTCTCCACCCAGATGATCCTGACCGGCATCGCCACCTTCGCCCTGACCTGGGCCGACAGCTACGCGACCTTTCTCATAGCCGCGCTCGGCGTCGGCCTCGCCGGCGGCTCCTTCATCATCGGCGTCGCCTACGTCACCAAATGGTATCCGCAGGAGCGGCAGGGCACCGCGCTCGGCATGTTCGGCATGGGCAATGTCGGCGCGGCCGTCACCAAGTTTCTCGCGCCCTTCGTGCTGGTGGTGTGGGGCTGGCAGGGGGTCGCCGAGGTGTGGGCCGCCGCCATCATCCTCATGGGGGTCGCGTTCTATCTGCTGGCCAAGGACGATCCGGATTTCGCCGCGCGGCGGGAGCAGGGCGTCGCCGCGCCGAGCCTCGCCGAACAGTTCGCGCCGCTGAAGAACCTTCAGGTCTGGCGTTTCTCGCTCTATTACTTCTTCGTCTTCGGCGGCTTCGTGGCGCTGGCGCTGTGGCTGCCGCACTATCTCGTGCAAGTCTATCATGTGGATGTGCGCACCGCGGGCATGGCGGCGGCCGCCTTCAGTCTCTCGGCCAGCGTCTTCCGCGCCTATGGCGGCGTGTTGTCCGACCGCTTCGGCGCGCGTTCGGTGATGTACTGGACCTTCGGCTTCTCGCTGGTGTTCCTGTTCATGCTGTCCTATCCGCCGACCGAATATGTCATCCGCGGCAAGCACGGCCCGATCGCCTTCTCCACCGAGATGGACCTGTGGCCGTTCGTCGCCACGACATTCGCGCTCGGCTTCTTCATGAGCCTGGGCAAGGCCGCCGTGTTTCGCCACATCCCGGTCTACTATCCGAACCATGTCGGATCGGTCGGCGGCCTGGTCGGCATGATCGGCGGCCTCGGCGGCTTCATCCTGCCGATCGTGTTCGGCGTGCTGCTCGACGTCACCGGCATCTGGACCTCGGCCTTCCTGCTGCTGTTCCTCATCGTGCTGGTCTCGCTGACCTGGATGCATCTGTCGATCCGCTACATGGAGCGGCAGGCGCATGGCGCGGCGCTCGACCGGCTGCCCAATTTCCCCGAACTGGCGGATGTTCACGACCCCGATCGCACGGTGATGCCGCATCTGATCGAGGACTGGCGGCCCGAGGATCCGCATTTCTGGGCGGAGAAGGGGCGCCGCGTGGCGCGGCGCAACCTGTGGATCTCGATCCCCGCTTTGCTGCTGGCGTTCGCGGTGTGGATGGTCTGGTCGGTGGTGATCGCCAAGCTGCCGGCGATCGGCTTCGACTTCACGCAGGACCAGTTGTTCTGGCTGGCGGCGCTGCCGGCGCTGTCGGGCGCGACGCTACGCATCTTCTACAGCTTCATGGTGCCGATCTTCGGCGGCCGGCTATGGACGACGCTGTCGACCGCCTCGCTGCTGTTGCCCGCGATCGGCATCGGCCACGCGGTGCAGGATCCATCGACGCCCTATCTGATCTTCGTGGTGCTGGCGCTGCTGTGCGGCTTCGGCGGCGGCAATTTCGCCTCCTCGATGGCCAATATCAGCTTCTTTTTCCCGCGCGCCGAGAAAGGCAACGCGCTGGCGCTGAACGCCGGGCTCGGCAATCTCGGCGTCTCGGTGATGCAATTCCTGGTGCCGCTGGTCATCACCGCGGGCGTGTTCGGCGCGCTCGGCGGGCCGGCGCAGCAATTGTCCGACGGCAGCCGCCTGTGGATCCAGAACGCCGGTTTCGTCTGGGTGCCGATGATCGTCGCCTCGACCGCGGCCGCCTGGCTCGGCATGAACGACATCGCCGACGCGCGGTCGAGCTTCCGCGAGCAGGCGGTGATCTTCACCCGCAGCCACAACTGGATCATGTGCCTGCTCTACGTCGGCACCTTCGGCTCCTTCCTCGGCTATTCGGCCGGCTTCCCGCTGTTGTCGAAGCTCGCCTTCCCGCAGGTCGACGCGCTGAAGTTCGTCTTCCTCGGCCCGCTGGTCGGCGCGCTGAGCCGCGCCGGGACGGGCTGGCTGTCCGACAAGATCGGCGGCGGGCGCGTCACCTTCTGGGTCTTCGCCGGCATGATCGTCTCGGAGCTGGCGGTGATCGGGTCGTTGCAGGCAGGCTCCTTCGCCGGCTTCTTCGCCGCCTTCATGGCGCTGTTCTTCTTCACCGGCGTCGGCAACGCCTCGACCTTCCAGATGATCCCGGTGATTATGCGCAAGGAAATCGCGCGGCTCGCGCCCAACGAGGACGCGCTCGAACAGCGCCGCCGCTCCGACCGCGAGGCCGCCGCGATCATCGCCTTCACCAGCGCGATCGGCGGTTATGGCGGGTTCTTCATCCCGAAAGCCTACGGCACCTCGATCGGCATGACCGGCTCGCCGCTGGCGGCGCTGTATGCCTTCCTCGTCTTCTACGTAGTGTGCCTCGCCGTCACCTGGGCGGTCTACACCCGCCGCGGCGGAGTGCTGCACGACATCGAACGCGGCCGGATTCCGGCGGCCGCCGTCCCAGCCCAGTAAATCGAGGAGCGAGCTGTGAGCCAACTTCTGGACCGCCTGAACTTCCTGACGACGTTGCGCAAGGACACCTTCGCCGGCGGCCATGGCCAGACCACGATCGAGAACCGCGACTGGGAAGACGCCTATCGCCGCCGCTGGCAGCACGACAAGATCGTGCGCTCCACCCACGGCGTGAACTGCACCGGCTCCTGCTCGTGGAAGATCTACGTCAAGTCCGGCATCGTCACCTGGGAGACGCAGCAGACCGACTATCCGCGCACGCGTCCCGATCTGCCCAACCACGAGCCGCGCGGCTGCGCGCGCGGCGCCTCCTATAGCTGGTATCTCTACAGCGCCAACCGGGTGAAGACGCCGCTCATTCGCGGCCGGCTGATGCGGCTGTGGCGCGACAAGCGCAAGACCATGGGGCCGATCGAGGCGTGGACCGCGATCCAGAACGATCCGAAGGCGCGCGAGAGCTACACCCGCATCCGCGGCAAGGGCGGCTTCGTGCGCGCGAGCTGGGACGAGGCGACCGAGATCGCCGCCGCCGCCAACGCCTACACGACGAAGAAATACGGCCCCGACCGGGTGTTCGGCTTCTCGCCGATTCCGGCGATGTCGATGGTCTCCTACGCCGCCGGCACCCGCTATCTGTCGCTGCTCGGCGGCACCTGCATGTCGTTCTACGACTGGTATTGCGACCTGCCGCCGGCCAGCCCGCAAACCTGGGGCGAGCAGACCGACGTTCCCGAATCCGCCGACTGGTACAATGCCGGCTATCTGCTGCTGTGGGGATCGAACGTGCCGCAGACGCGCACGCCCGACGCCCATTTCTACACCGAGGTGCGCTACAAGGGCACCAAGAGCGCGGTGATCTGCCCGGACTATTCGGAAGCCGCCAAATTTTCCGACATCTGGCTGAACGCCAAGCAGGGCACCGACGCCGCGCTGGGCATGGCCTTCGGTCACGTCATCCTGCGCGAATTCCATCTCGACCGGCAGGTGCCTTATTTCGTCGATTACTGCCGCAAATATTCCGACATGCCGATGCTGGTGCGGCTCGACCGGCAGGGCGACCGGCTGGTTCCCGGCCGGCAGTTGCGCGCGGCCGATTTCGCCTCAGGGCTGGGCGAGGCGAGCAATCCCGAGTGGAAGACGGTCGGGCTCGACGAGATCTCCGGCAAGGTGGTGGCGCCGAACGGCTCGATCGGCTTCCGCTGGGGCGAGGGCGGCAAGTGGAATCTGGAGGAGAAGGCGGGCGCGGACGACATCCGCCTGAAACTCAGCCTGATCGACAAGGCCGATCATGACGAGGTGGCCGGCGTCGACTTCCCCTATTTCGGCGGGGCTGCGACCAACGGTTTCGCCGTCGATGATCGCGGCGAAATTCTCACCCGCAACGTGCCGGTGAAGCGACTCAAGCTCGCCGACGGCGAGGAGGCGCTGGTCGCCACGGTGTTCGATCTGCTGTGCGCCAATTACAGCCTCGACCGCGGGCTCGGCGGCGACCATGTCGCGCGCGACTACCACGCCGACACGCCGTTCACGCCGGCCTGGGCCGAGCGCATCACCGGCGTCCGCCGCGACAAGATCATCCAGGTGGCGCGGGAATTCGCCGACAACGCCGAGAAGACCAACGGACGTTCCATGGTCATCATCGGCGCGGCGATGAACCACTGGTTCCACATGGACATGAACTACCGCGCCGTCATCAACATGCTGGTGATGTGCGGCTGCGTCGGCCAGTCCGGCGGCGGCTGGTCGCACTACGTGGGACAGGAGAAACTGCGCCCGCAAACCGGCTGGACCGCGCTCGCCTTCGCGCTGGACTGGGCGCGGCCGCCGCGCCACATGAACGCGACCTCGGCGTGGTACGCCCACACCGACCAGTGGCGCTACGAGACGGTGCGCACGCAGGAAATCCTGTCTCCCACCGCGCCGGCGGGCGACTGGACGAAACTCAGCCTGATCGATTTCAACATCCGCGCCGAGCGCATGGGCTGGCTGCCATCGGCCCCGCAATTGAAGACCAATCCGCTGGAGGTCGGCCGCGCGGCGAAGGAAGCCGGCGTCGAAGCCAAGGACTATGTCGCCGAGCGGCTGAAATCGGGCGCGTTGCAGATGTCCTGCGAGGACCCGGACGCACCGGAGAACTGGCCGCGCAACCTGTTCGTGTGGCGCTCGAACCTGCTCGGCTCCTCCGGCAAGGGCCACGAGTATTTTCTCAAGCACCTGCTCGGCACCGATCACGGCGTGCAGGGCAAGGATCTCGGCGCCGAGGGCAAGGCGAAGCCGGCGGAGGCGGTGTGGCACGATCACGCGCCGGAAGGAAAGCTCGATCTCTTGGTGACGATCGACTTCCGCATGTCGACGACGGCGGTCTATGCCGACATCGTGCTGCCGACCGCGAGCTGGTACGAGAAGGACGACATGAACACGTCCGACATGCACCCGTTCATTCATCCGTTGCAGGCGGCGGTGGACCCCGCCTACGAGTCGAAGACGGACTGGGAAATCTTCAAGGCGATCGCCAAAAAATTCTCCGAGGTCGCTCCCGGCATTCTCGGCGTCGAGACCGACGTGGTGCAACTGCCGCTCCAGCACGACAGTCCCGGCGAGATCGCGCAGAACGTGGTGCGCGACTGGAAGCGCGGCGAGTGCGACCTGATCCCCGGCCGCACCGCGCCGGCCTATATCGCCATCGAGCGCGACTATCCCAACCTCTACAAGCGGTTCACCGCGGTCGGCCCGCTGATGGAGAAGGTCGGCAACGGCGGCAAGGGCATCGCCTGGGATACCAAGGACGAGATCCATCATCTCAAGGCGCTGAACGGCACCGTCACCGACGCCGGCGTGACCAAGGGGATGGCCCGTCTCGACACCGCCATCGACGCGGCCGAGATGATCCTGATGCTGGCGCCCGAGACCAACGGCGAGGTGGCGGTGAAGGCGTGGCAGGCGCTCGGCAAGATCACCGGCCGCGATCACAAGCATCTGGCGGAGGTGAAGGAGGACGAGAAGATCCGCTTCCGCGACATCGCCGCCCAGCCGCGCAAGATCATCTCCTCGCCGACCTGGTCGGGAATCGAAAGCGAGGAGGTTTGCTATAACGCCGGCTGGACCAACGTCCACGAATTGATCCCGTGGCGCACGGTCACCGGCCGCCAGCAGCTCTATCAGGACCATGAATGGATGCGCGCCTTCGGCGAGGGCTTCGTCACCTGGCGGCCGCCGGTGGATCTGAAGACGGTCGGCGAGACGGCGACGCGCGCGCTCGCTGCGAACGAGCCGCACGTGGTGCTGAACTTCCTGACCCCGCACCAGAAATGGGGCATCCACTCCACCTACACCGACAACCTCCTGATGCTGACGCTCAACCGGGGCGGGCCGGTGGTGTGGTTGTCGGAGGTCGACGCCCGCAAGGCGGGACTGGTCGATAACGACTGGGTCGAGGTCTTCAACGCCAACGGCGCCATCACCGCCCGCGCGGTGGTGAGCCAGCGCATGAAGGAAGGCTCGATGTTCATGTATCACGCGCAGGAGAAGATCGTGAACACGCCCGGCAGCCAGCTCACCGGCAAGCGCGGCGGCATTCACAACTCGGTCACGCGCATCGTGCTGAAGCCGACCCACATGATCGGCGGCTACGCCCAGCTCGCCTACGGCTTCAACTATTACGGCACGGTCGGCTCCAACCGCGACGAGTTCGTGATCGTGCGCAAATTGTCCAAGGTCGATTGGCTCGACCGACCCGCAACCCAAGTGACGGAGGCCGCGGAATGAAGGTACGTGCCCAGATCGGTATGGTGCTGAATCTCGACAAGTGCATCGGGTGCCACACCTGCTCGGTGACCTGCAAGAACGTCTGGACCAGCCGCGAAGGCGTCGAATACGCCTGGTTCAACAATGTCGAGACCAAGCCCGGCATCGGCTATCCCAAGGACTGGGAGAACCAGAAGCGCTGGAACGGCGGCTGGATCCGCACCAAGTCGGGCGCGTTGCAGCCGAAGCAGGGCGGCAAATGGCGCATCCTGGCGAATATCTTCGCCAATCCCGACCTGCCCGAGATCGACGATTTCTACGAGCCGTTCGACTTCGACTACGACCACCTGAAATCCGCGCCGGAGATGCAGGCGTTTCCGACCGCGCGGCCGCGCTCGAAGATTTCCGGCGAGCGCATGGAGAAGATCGAGTGGGGTCCGAACTGGGAGGAAATCCTCGGCGGCGAGTTCGCCAAGCGCTCGAAGGACTACAACTTCGAGGGCATTCAGAAGGAAATCTACGGCCAGTACGAAAACACCTTCATGATGTACCTGCCGAGGCTGTGCGAGCACTGCCTCAACCCGGCCTGCGTCGCCTCCTGCCCCTCGGGCGCGATCTACAAGCGCGAGGACGACGGCGTCGTGCTGATCGACCAGGAGAAGTGCCGGGGCTGGCGCATGTGCGTGTCCGGCTGTCCCTACAAGAAGATCTATTACAACTGGTCGACCGGCAAATCCGAGAAGTGCACGCTGTGCTACCCGCGCCTGGAGAGCGGGCTGCCGACGGTCTGCTCGGAAACCTGCGTCGGCCGCATCCGCTATCTCGGCGTGATGCTCTATGACGCCGATCGCATCGCCGAGGCGGCGAGCGTCGCCAACGAGAAGGATCTCTACGACGCCCAGCTCGGCGTCTTCCTCGATCCCAACGATCCGCAAGTGATCGCCGCCGCCCGCGCGGAAGGCATCCCGGAGGACTGGATCAAGGGCGCGCAAAAATCGCCGATCTGGAAGATGGCGATGGAATGGAAGATCGCCTTCCCGCTGCATCCCGAATACCGCACGCTGCCGATGGTCTGGTACGTGCCGCCGCTGTCGCCGATCCAGAACGCCGCCGAGGCGGGCAAGATCGCGGCGCAGGACAACATGCCCGACGTGCGCTCCCTGCGCATTCCGGTGCGTTACCTCGCCAACATGCTCACCGCCGGCGACGAGGCGCCGATCGTCTCGGCGCTGGAGCGCATGCTGGCGATGCGCGCCTATATGCGCTCCAAGACGGTGGACGGCGTCGTCAATCTCGGCGTCGCCAAGCGCGTCGGCCTGGCGCCGCAGCAGATCGACGAGATGTACCGGCTGCTCGCCATCGCTAATTACGAGGACCGCTTCGTCATCCCGACCACCCATCGCGAACTGGTCGAGGACGCCTACGACCTGCGCGGCGGCTGCGGCTTCACCGACGGCAACGGCTGCTCGGGCGGGCATTCCGGCCAGTCGCTGTTCGGGTCCAAGAAATTCCGCAGCCCGCAGGAGTTCATCGCATGAGGACCTTCAAGGCGCTGTCGGCCCTGCTCAGCTATCCGAGCCGCGACCTGCAATTGGCGGTCCCGGCGATCCGCGCGGCGCTCAATGAGGGCCTGTTGCCGCGCGCCGCGGTCGCTTCGCTCGCGCCGCTGCTCGCCTCGCTGGAGGGTGATGACCTCTACAATCTTCAAGAGCGTTACGTGCTGTTGTTCGACCGCTCGCGCACGCTGTCGCTGAACCTGTTCGAGCACATCCACGGCGAGAGCCGCGATCGCGGCGGGGCGATGGTCGATCTGCTTGAAACCTATCGCGCCGGCGGCTTCGATCTGGCGGGATCCGAATTGCCCGACCACCTGCCGGTGCTGCTGGAGTTCCTCTCCACCCGGCCCGCCGCGGAAGCCCGCGACATCCTCGCCGATGCCGGTCATATCCTGGTCGCGCTGGCGGAGCGGCTGACGCGGCGCGAGGCGGCCTATGCGGCGGTGCTGGACGCGCTGGTGACGTTCGCCTCGGCCGACCCGAGGACCGAGGAGGCGCGGGCGCTGTTGTCCGAGACGGATGACAACCCCGAGGATCTCGCCGCGCTCGACGCGGTGTGGGAGGAGGCCCAGGTCACCTTCGCGCCGGATCCGGACGCGGGCTGCCCGGTCAGCCGCGACATCCTCGCGCGCATGGATCTGTCGCCAGCGCCTAATATGCAGTGAACTGGAGGCGACGATGCACAATTTCCTTTTCGGCATTTATCCCTACATCGCCATCACGGTGATGGTGATGGCCAGCATCGCCCGCTACGAGCGCGATCCCTTCACCTGGAAATCGCGGTCGAGCCAGTTGCTGCGCAAGCGCCAGTTCGTTCTCGGCTCGGTGCTGTTCCACGTCGGCGTGCTGGTGATTTTCTTTGGCCATCTGGTCGGGCTGCTGACGCCGATCCGCACCTTCGACATGATGGGCATCAGCCATGGCGCCAAGCAGATCCTCGCCGTCACCGGCGGCGGCATCGCCGGCATCATGGCGCTGATCGGCGGCGCGCTTCTGCTGCACCGCAGGCTGTTCGATCCGCGCATCCGCGCCAATTCCACCCTGGCGGACACCGGCATCATGGTGCTGCTGATGGCGCAGCTGCTGCTGGGACTCGCGACCATCGTCGTCTCGCTCAAGCATCTCGACGGGCACGAGATGGTGAAGTTCATGAACTGGGCGCAGGCCATCATCTATCTGCAAGGCGGCGCGGCGGACTACATCACCAATGTCCACTGGCTGTTCAAGACGCATATCGTGCTCGGCCTGACCATCTTCCTGCTGTTCCCGTTCACGCGGCTGGTCCATATCTTTTCCGCGCCGGTGCGCTATCTGTGGCGGCCGGGTTATCAGATCGTGCGCTCGCGGCGGGGGGCGAGGCCGGCGCGCACCGGGCTGGCGCCGCTGCCGAGCCCTCGCATGGAGCCGGGCGAATGAGAATCATCGATTTGACCCGCGCGCCGGTGCCGGTTACCGTCAACGGCATCGTGATCGCCGCCGAACGGATCGCCGCCGAAGCGCAAAACCATCCGGCCCCGAAACGCAAGCCCGCCTTGGCCTGGAAGGCGGCGGCGCGGGCGCTGGTGCTGCGCGAGGTGCTGTTGCAGGAGGCGCGGGCGCGGGCCATCGCGCCGGCGCCGATCGAGTTGGCCGAAGGGCAATGGGAGACGGATGAGGAAGCGTTGATCCGCCAGCTTCTCGAAAGCGCCATTGCGCCAGCCGAGATCGACGAGGCGCGGCTGCGCGCGATTTACGACCATGCGCCGGATCGTTTCCGAGGGCCGTCGCTGTTCGAGGCCGCGCACATCCTGTTTCCCGCCGCGCCCGACGATGCCGAGGCCCGCGCCGCCGCCCGCGCCAGCGCCGAAAAGGTGCTCGCCGAACTGCGACGCGATCCGCGCCGCTTCGCCGCGCTGGCGGCGGAGTACAGCGCGTGTCCCTCGCGCGCCAATGGCGGCCTGCTCGGTCAACTCGCCTCGGGCGATACGGTGCCGGAATTCGAGGCGGCGCTGTGCGAGATGGCGGAAGGCGGCATGTCCGATGCGCCGCTGGAAAGCCGCTACGGCTTCCATCTGATCCGGCTGGACGCGCGGGCGCAGGGCGAGGTGCTGCCCTTCGCCGCCGTGCTGCCGCATCTGCGCCAGGCGCAGGAAAAGGCGGACTGGGTGCGCTGTAGCCGCGCCTATGTCGAAGCGCTGGCGGCGCGCGCCGAAATCACCGGCGTCGATCTCACTGAGACAACCGCGACGGAGGTGAGGCAGTCGGCATGACCTCTCCGGTCACTCTCTCGGATCCGTTCTATTGCGATTGCGACGCCGACCCGAAACCGGGCCAGTTGGTTTCCGTCGGCGTCGCGCTCAATCGTGGGCTGGCGCTGGCCGCGCCGGTGGAGCAGAGCGAAACGCTGCCGCTCGACAAGGCCCATGGCCGGGTGCTCGCGGATTCGGTGCGCGCGGGACGTTCGCTGCCGATGTTCGACAATGCCGCGATGGACGGCTATGCGGTGCGCCGCGCCGACCTCGCCGGCAAGGGACCGTGGCGCTTGCCGCTGGCCGGGCGCGTGGCGGCCGGCGATCCCGGCGACGCGCCGCTGCCGGCGGGCGCCGCCTTCCGCATTTTCACCGGCGCGCCGGTGCCGCCCGGCTGCGACGCCGTGGTCGCCCAGGAACGGACGCGACCGGAGGGACGCGCGGTCCGGCTGGAGCAGCGGCCGCGACGCGGCGAGAACATCCGGCGCGCCGGCGATGATCTCGCCGTCGGGGCCGAGATCATGCCCGCAGGGCGGCGCGTCAGTCCGCGCGTGGCGGCGCTATTGGCCGCCACCGGCTGCGGCGAGGTCACGGTTCGGCGTCGCCTGCGCGTCGCCTTCTTCAACACCGGCTCCGAATTGCGCGCGCCCGGCGCGCCGCTGTCTCCGGGGCAGATCTGGAACGCCAACCGCGCGTTGTTGCGGGGGGCGCTGGCGCTGCCCTGGGTCAAGGCCATCGATATCGGCGCGGTCCCGGACCGGCCCGCCCGGTTGCGGAAAGCCCTGGAACAAGCGTCGCGCGATGCCGACCTGGTGGTCAGCACTGGCGGGGTTTCGGTCGGCGACGAGGACCACATGCCGGCGGTTCTGAGCGCCGCGGGCGGCACCGTTCAGGTGATGAAGGTGGCGATGAAGCCCGGCAAGCCGCTGATGATCGGACGGATCGGCAAGGCGCTCTATCTCGGCCTGCCGGGCAATCCGGTCGCGGCTTTCGTCTGCTGGCATGTGATCGGCGCGCGCATCGCCGAGGCCCTGGCGGGAATTACCGACGGCGGCCCGCGCCGCATCATCGTGCGCGCCGGTTTCGAACGGGCGCGGCAGCCGGGACGCTGCGAATTCCTGCCGGTGCGGCTCGGCGACTATGACGGCCATGGCGTCCGCACGGTGAACGCGATGGCGTTCGAGGTGTCGCACCGGGTGGCGCTGCTGGCGCAGGCCGACGGATTGCTGCTGATTCCGTCCGAAACCGATCGCATCCGGCAAGACGACATGCTGGAGTTCATCCCCTTCGTGGACTGAGAGACGCAAGGAAACCTGACGATGAAACTCGGCTATGTGAGCGTGCAGGGAAAGGGCCGGATCGACCTGCTGCTGGCCGACGTCGTTGAACGGCTGGAAGCGCAAGGCATGGCCCTGGCGGGGACCGTGCAGACCAATATCGAGCGGCGCGACCGTCCGCGCTGCGACATGGATCTGCGTCTGCTGCCCGACGGGCCGACGGTGCGCATCAGCGTGGACCGCGGCGCGGAAGCGCGCGGCTGCCGGCTGGACGCGGGCGCGCTGGAGCAATCGGTGCTGTGGGTCGCGGGCGCGCTGGAGCGGGCCGAACTGCTGGTGGTCAACAAGTTCGGCAAGCAGGAAGCGGAAGGCAAAGGTCTCGCGCCGTCGATCGCCGACGCGCTGGAGCGCGGCCTGCCGGTGCTGGTCGGCGTGAACGGGCTGAACCTGCCGGCGTTCCTCGCCTTCGCCGGCGGAATGGCGCTTGAATTGCCGCCCGACGCCGCCGCCGTCGCGGACTGGTGTTTCGCGATGCGGACCGGAGCCGGCGCGACCACCGGGCCACGGTCCGAAGATCTACGGCCCGACGCCGAGGCGCGGGCTCGTCCGCGAGCCGTCGCCGACGCCTGACGGCACGATGGGCCCTGCGCCGATCAGTTCGAGGCAATAGGGGATCGCGGGAAAGACGGCGGCAAGGCAGACATCGATGGCCGACGGTTTTCCGGGCAGATTGATAATCAGCGTGCGGCCGCGAATGCCGGCGGTCTGCCGCGACAGGATGGCGGTCGGAACCTGCGACAGGCTGACCCGACGCATCAGTTCGCCGAAGCCCGGAAGCTCCTTGGTGATGACATCGCGCATCGCTTCGGGGGTCAGGTCGCGCGGCGCCGGGCCGGTGCCTCCGGTGGTCAGCACCAGATCGGCGCCGTCCTCGTCGCAAAGCTCCGCCAAGGCGTCGCGAACGCTGTCGCGCCCGTCCGCGACGATACGGCGCCGGTAGTCGCACGGGCTCGCCACCGCGGCGCGCAGCCAGCGTTCCACGGCGGGGCCGCCGAGGTCCTCGTACTCGCCGCGACTGGCGCGGTCCGACACGGTCAGGATGGCGATGCGCGTCATGTGTCGTGCTCCTCAGGCATGAACGACCGGGCGCGATCCGGCCTGGCCTCTCGCATAGCCGTCCACCAGATCTCCGGGCAGGCCGAGACGCGTGAGCGCGACGCGCGCGCCTTCCGGATCCTGCCGTCCGTCGAGCAGCGCGCGATAGGTTCGCGCCACCTCCACCATGTCGCAGCCATGCGGGGAAAGCCGCAATCGCCCGATGCCGAGCGCGGCCAGATCCGCCGGCTCCGTCAGCACCGCGTGCACCTGCGCCGACAGCGTCTGGATGCCGTTGATGGCGAGGAACGGCTGGTCGTCGAGCGTGTCGACGGCGAGGCCGTCGGGGTCCTGTTCGCAGGTGAACTGGCACGAATCCTTGTGCAGCCCATGAAGCCGCGCATGGTAACAGCGTCCCGACAGGGCGAGCGGCAGCCGGCCGAACGCAAAAACCTCGAACACGGTTTCGGGACAGGCCGCGGCGATCGTGCCCGTGGTTTTCAGGGAAACCTCCACCGGCGGGCAGATGGTGGTCGCGCCGTGGCGAATGAGGAAGCGCGCGGTCGCCTCATTATAGACGTTGACGAGCGGTCCGATCACGAACGGCCTGCCGCCGCGGGCGGGCAGCGCGGTGACGTCGTTGATCTCCACGAGTCTTTCGTCGGCGCAGAACTCCTCGATCGAGCGGCGCTCGCGCACGGTGGTGGGCGCCGCCAGCGTCGACAGCACCACCTCCTTGCCGCCGCTCTCCAGCCGCCCGATGATCTCCGGCCAGACCGGATCGGAAAACGGCATGCGCTTGCCGCACACCACCTCGCCGATATGGACGCGGTCCACCGGCGCTTCGTCGGCGATGCGATTGTAGAAATCCCGCAAGCGCTCCGCCGGCCAGTGGAAGAACAGCGGTCCGAGCGTCAGGCCGATCTGCGGCATGGCCTCCCTCCAAATTTCTTTACCGCCCAATCTTATTACCGCCACGTCTTGCGGTAGGCGCCGGTGGTCTGCCGGCCGCCTTCGGACAGGCTGGCCAGGATGCTGTCGATCGCGGTGGGGTCAAAGCCCCGCTCGGCCGCCTCCACGGCGCGCTTGAAGGCGCGCACCACTTCGGTGACGTAGCCCTTGCCGCGCTGGCGTCCCTCGATCTTCAGCGCGGTGACGCCGGCGCTCCTGAGCGCGACGATCATGCTGCCGGCATTGAGGCTGACCGGATCCTCGAACAGATGGCCGGCTTTGTCGCCGGCCTTGAACCGGCCCTTGCACAGGGTGGGATAGCCGGTCGGCTGGCCGGGCTTGTAGCGGTCGATGGTGAAGCCGGCGAGGCGCGCGGCGGTGCCGCCGGCGTCCTCGTCATAGCTCACCATTTCGGGCGGCGAGCAGACGCCGTTGAGGTTGGGCGAGCGGCCGGAGGCGTAGGAGGACAGATGGCAGCGGCCCTCGGTCATTACGCACAGCCCGCCGAACACGAAGGCTTCGGTCTCGACGTCGATGGCGCGGTTCAGCGCGGCGATTTCCTGTACCGACAGCACGCGCGGCAGCACCACGCGGCGCACGCCGAAGGTCTTGGCGTAGAAGCCGATCGCCTCCGGCGTGGCGGCCGCCGCCTGCACCGACAGGTGCAGGCGCGTTCCGGGATGCGCGCTCGCCATATGGTCGAGCACGGCGATATCGGCGGCGATGATGGCGTCCGCGCCGGCTCCCGCCGCGATGTCGGCCGCCTTGCGCCACGGATCGACAGCCCCGGCATGGGCGAAGGTGTTGATCGCCACCAGCACCTTGGCGCCGTGGTCGTGGGCGAAACGGATTCCCTCGGCCATCTCCTGCGGCGAGAAGTTGAGGCCAGGGAAATTGCGGGCGTTGGTCTCGTCGCGGAATCCGCAATAGACGGCGTCGGCGCCCGCCTGTACGGCCGCGCGCAGCGTTGCCGGCGTGCCGGCGGGACAGACCAGTTCCATGCGGCCGCTCATGTTCGACCCTCCTCGCGCGCGGGCGCGCTTGCGGCGAATTCGCGAACCGCGCTCAAGCCGCCGAGAATGCCGGCGTCGGCGAAGCGCCCCAGCAGGCCGCGCAGGCCGAGCAGGTCGGAGGGGCGAAGCTCGGCGTCCTCGATGGCGTTGCGCAGCGCCACCACCGCCTCGGTGCGGCCAGAGACCGACACGGTGCGGTGGAAAAACAAGGCGTCGCCATCGAGCGTGCCGTCGAGAACGCCGAGCAGCATCAGGAGCGGGCCGCGGATGGTGACGTCGCTGGGCGTGTCGGCGCTCTTGCCGGTGACGCGCACGACGGACGCCGTCCCGTCGGGGACCACGGCGAAGGCGAAGGGGAGATCGGTCGGGTCGATCAGATAGCGCGCACTACTGTGCTCGCCCAATCGCTCGAACAGGCCGGGCCGCCGCCGCGCCAGCGAGCGCAGCGACAGCGTCAACAGCGGCCCGAGCGGCAGGCCGGTGAATGACGGCAGCAGACGGGCAAAGGCGGGCAGACTGATCGCGTCGTTTTGCGTGGCCATTCCGCCCTCCGGCTCAGTCGTCGACGCCCGAGGATAGACAGAGGCGCGCATGACGGGTTTGCTCGGGATCAAATAACGCGACGAAATCGACCGCGCGGGCGCGAGGCGGGGCGGCGGGCCGCCGGCTTTTGCGCAAGCTCAATGAGTCGCCCGTGCGGTCGCGGCATCATCGGCGCGGCCGGCCCGCGAATCCCAGCGGGTCGAGAGCCTGGCCGGCAAGGGATTCGTCATGCACCAGCGCAGCCTGCCATCGTTCTCCAGCCTCGGCGCGTTTCTGGCCCATCTGGAGGGCGAGGGCGTCTCTTGCACGGTCGCGGCGCCGGTCGCCATGCGGCTGGAATTGACCGAGCTGCACCGCAGGGTCATCGCCGCCGGCGGTCCGGTATTGCGGATCGCGCGGCCGCTCGGCGCGGGCGGCGCGCCCGCGCGGCTGCCGGTGGTGACTAATCTTTTCGGCACGGCGGAGCGCGTGGCGTGGGGGCTGGGCACCGATGTCGCCGGTCTCGAACGGCTCGGCGCGCTGCTGGCCTTTCTGCGGACGCCGCAACCGCCGCAGAACCTGCGGCAGGCGCGGCAGATGTTGCCGGTGGCGCGCAGCGCGCTCCAGACCCGGCCGCGGATCGTCGGCGCGCCGCGCGAGTGGCGAGATGCCGATCCCGACTTCTCGGCTCTGCCGGTGCAGACCTGCTGGCCGGGCGACGCCGGCCCGCTGATTACCTGGCCGGTGGTCATCACCCGCCCGCCGGGCGCGGACGATGCCAGCGCCTACAATCTCGGCGTCTATCGCATGCAGGTGATCGACCGCGACCGCGCCATCATGCGCTGGCTGCCGATGCGCGGCGGCGCGGCGCATTATCGCCAATGGCAGGCGCGCGGCGAGGACATGCCGGTGGCGGTGGTGATCGGGGCCGATCCGGCGACGCTCTTGGCCGCGGTGATGCCGGCCCCGGAAGGCGTGACGGAACTGGCGCTGGCCGGTCTGGTCGGCGGCCGGCGGGTCGCGCTGGCGCCGTGCGCCGACATCGCGCTGCATGTGCCGGCCAGCGCCGAGATCGTGCTGGAGGGCACGGTCGCGCCGGCCGAGACGGCGCTGGAAGGGCCGTTCGGCGATCATACCGGCTACTACAACGCGCCGGAGCATTATCCGGTGTTCCGGCTGAAGCGGTTGCGCCTGCGCGACGGCGCAAGCTACCTCACCACCTTCACCGGCCGCGCGCCGGACGAGCCCTCGGTGATGGGCGCGGCGCTGCTTTCGGTGTTCAAGCCGCTGCTGCGCCAGCAGATCCCGGAGATCGTCGACCTCTGGCTGCCGCCGGAAGCCTGCTCCTACCGGATCGCGGTGATCGCCATCGCCAAGAAATACCCCGGCCAGGCGCGGCGCGTGATGATGGGATTCTGGTCGCTGCTGCCGCAATTCTCCATGACCAAGATGGTGATCGTGGTGGACGACGACATCGATATCCGCTCGTGGCCGGACGTGATGTGGGCGCTCGCCACCCGCATGGACCCGGCCCGCGACCTGATGCTGGTGGAACGCACGCCGATCGACCAGCTCGATTTCGCCTCGCCCCTGGAAGGGCTGGGCGGCAAGGCCGGCTTCGACGCCACCCGCAAGATCGGCGCGGAGACCGCGCGCGACTGGGGCGTGATGCTGGAAATGGACGCCGCCACCCGGCGGAGCGTCGGCGAACGCTGGCGCGAATTCTTTCCCGGTTCACGAGAGGAGGCGCGATGAGACGGCGTGTGATCGTCGGCGTCAGCGGCGCCTCCGGAATCGTGCTGGCGCTGGAGACGCTGCGGCTTCTGGCGCTGGCCGGCGTGGAGACGCATCTGGTGGTGAGCGCCGGCGCGCGCCTGACCGCCGCCAGCGAACTCGGGCCCGGCGAGCTGGAGCAGCTTTTCGCGGCGGCCGATTTCGTGCATGCGCCGGGCGATCTTGCCGCCCCGATCGCCAGCGGCTCATTCCGCACCGAAGGCATGATCGTGGTGCCTTGCTCGATGCGCACTCTCGCCGCCATGGCGCACGGGCTCGGCGACAACCTGCTGACGCGGGCGGCCGACGTGGTGCTGAAGGAGAAGCGCAGGCTGGTGGTCGCGCCGCGCGAGGCCCCGCTGCACGAGGGCCATCTCGATTCCATGTTGCGGCTGGCGCGGCTGGGCGCGGTGATCGCGCCGCCGATGCCGCCCTTCTACGCCAAACCGGCGACGATGGCGGACATGGTGCGCGAGATCGCCGCGCGGCTCGTCAACTGGGCCGGCGTCGATCCCGGCGCGGCCTTGACGCGCTGGGGCGGGGGGCCGGGCGGCCGCCCATCGGGCGGATTCTAGCCGCCGTCTTCCTCCTCGCGGCCATGGACGTGCGTGAAGCCGAACCGGCCCTTGATGCACAGGTTGCCGTGGCCGACGTCGTGATCGTGGGGTGAGGTGACCTTGACGATCCTGTTGTCCTGGACGTGCAGGCTCAGGTTGCAGCCGACGCCGCAATAGGTGCACACCGTGGTGGTCCGGGTCTGCCGCGTCTCGTCCCAGGTGCCGGCGGCGCGCATGTCGTATTCGGACTTGAACGACAGCGCCCCGGTCGGGCAGACCTCGACGCAGTTGCCGCAGAACACGCACGCGGAGTCCGGCAGCGCCACGGCGTATTCGGTGGAGATCTGGGCGTCGAACCCGCGCCCCGCGACCTGGATCGCGAAACTGTTCTGCCACTGCGAGCCGCAGGCATCGACGCATTTGTAGCAGAGGATGCACTTGTCGTATTCGCGCACGTAGAGATCGTTGTCGATCTTGTCCGGCTGCGCCATCGTGGCCGCCACGCCGCCGTCGCCGGCGTGGTGCTCGCCCGGCTCATGAACGTCGCGCCCGCGGCTCTCGGGAGCGCGGGGGCCGTAACGGTCCGGGTCGGCGTCGTAGCGCGCCATCCATTCGGGAATTCGCGGCGTGGTGGAGAGATCGACCGAGGAACCGAGCAGTTCCAGCACCAAGCGGCGGCTGTGCCGCACCCGTTCGCTGTCGGTCCTGACCACCATGCCGGGCTGAACCTTGCGCGAGCAGGACGGCACCAGCACGCGCGAACCTTCCAGCTCGACCATGCAGACCCGGCAGGCGTTCTTGGGCGTGAGGGTATCGCCGTAGCACAGCGTCGGCGTGTCCTTGCCCGCCGCGTCGCAGGCGGTCAGGATGGTGCTGCCCTCCGGGACGCTGACCTCCGCGCCGTCGATGGTGATGGTGATCCGCCGGACAGGCATGTCCTCGGGACGCGGGGCGGGTGCGTTCATCGGCTCTCCTTCAATGCGCCGAGGCGATCGATGGCGGATTCGACCGCGCTCCAGGCGGTCTGGCCGAGGCCGCAGATCGAGGCGTCCTTCATCGCCAGGCCGACATCGCGCAGGATGCGGATGTCGCGATCCTTGGCCGCGACATCGTGACGGTCGCGCAGAATGCGCAGCAGCGCTTCCTCCTGACGCACCGTGCCGACCCGGCAGGGGACGCACTGGCCGCAGGATTCGTCGCGGAAGAATCGCGCGATGCGCAGCAGGATGCCGGACAGATCGACGGTGTCGTCGAAGGCCATCACCACGCCCGAGCCCAGCGTGGCATTGTGGGCGCGGACGCCCTCGAACGTCAGCGGGATGTCGCGTTCGTCGGCGCGCACGAACACGCCGGCCGCGCCGCCGAGCAGCACCGCCTGAAGGCTTCGGCCCGGCGGAACGCCGCCGGCCAGATCGAGAAGTTCGCCCAGCGTCGCGCCGAAAGGAACCTCGTAGACGCCGGGGCGCACCAGGTTGCCCGACGCGCAGAACAGTTTTGGCCCGGTCGAGCCCTCGGTCCCGATCCGGGTGTATCGCGCCGCACCGATCCGCATGATTAGCGGCACGTTGCACAAGGTCTCGACGTTGTTGACCACCGTCGGCTTGTTGAACAGTCCCTGCTCGAACGGGAATGGCGGCTTGGAGCGCGGCTCGCCGCGAAAACCCTCGATCGAGTTGAAGATCGCGGTCTCCTCGCCGCAGATATAGGCGCCGGCGCCGCGCCGGATTTCCAGCTCGAAACCCCACCCGGTGCCAAGGACGTTCGCACCCAGGAAGCCGCGTTCGCGGGCGCGGTCGATGGCGCTGCGCAACATCCGGTAGGCGCGGGGATACTCGCCGCGCAGGTAGATGTAGCCCCGCGCGGCGCCGATGGCGTAGGCGGCGATGGTCATCGACTCGACCAGCGCGAACGGGTCGCCCTCCAGCAGGACGCGATCCTTGAAAGTGCCGGGCTCGCTCTCGTCGGCGTTGCAGACGAGGTAGCGCGGCGTCGCGGGTTGTCTGGCGGTGCTCTCCCACTTGACGCCGGCCGGGAACGCCGCGCCGCCACGGCCCGTCAGCCGGGCGGCCTTGACCTCGGCGATGACCTGTCCGGGTCCGATCTCGAACGCCCGCCGCAATCCGGCGTAGCCTTCGGTCGCGAGATAGTCGTCGATGCTCTCGGGATCGACCCGGCCGATGCGCTTGAGCAGCATCAGGCCCTCATTGCCGGCCTGCGGCACGGCCATGGCCGATGGCGTCTCGGCGCTGAGCGTCTCGGGGCCGGCGCTCAGCGCGCGGGCAATGTCATCGACCGTGGCGGCGCCGATCAGGTGCTCGTGCGGCGGGTCGCCGGCCTCCACCGCCAGCGCGGCCGGGGCGCGCTCGCACGCGCCGAGGCAGGGACTGTGCTTCCAGCCGCTCATGGCGCCGGCCGGACCCAACCGGGTTTCGAGGCCGGCGCAGATCTCCCTCGATCCGCGCGCCAGACAGGCGATGTCGGTGCAGACATGGACGATGCGCTTCGGCCGCGGGTGGGTGGAGAACAGCGCATAGAACGTCGCGACGCTGTAGACGTCGGCCGCCGACACGCTGAGCCGTTTTCCGATGTAGTTCAGCGCGCCGGGGCTGATCCAGCCGACGCGGTCGTTCGCCGCGTGCAACGCCTCCAGGACGAGGTGCCGCCGGCTTCGCGCCGCGTGGCCGGCCCGTGCGCTCCGGTGGTCCTGCTCGTCGCGCGCGCCGCCGTCCCAGCCGCCCTCACCGGGGCCGCCGAGCCGCCGGTCGATGGCCTCGCGTTCCGCCGCGGACGGCTCGGCGTCGGAGAACTTCAAGTCCACAACTCATCCTTCCTCATTGGCGGTGGCGAGCGCGTTGCCGTGGCGCTCGCGGTCGGTGGTGTCGGCGTCGGCGCTCTGCTCGGGCAGAGGCGCGTTGGTCTTCTCCACCTTGACCGCGGTCGCCTTGAACTCCGCGGTCTTTGAAATCGGGTCGTTGGCTTCGATGGTGAGCGCGTTGACGTCGGCTTCGTCGGGGAAATTGCAGGCCATGAACAGCAGCCCCGGACGCAGGCCGGGATCGCGACGCGCCGGCGCCAGCACGGAGCCGCGGCGCGATGCCACCCGCACCACTTCGCCTTCATTGAGACCGAGCCGGGCCATGTCCTCCGGCGAGATGTCGACGCAGGCGCCGACGCGGATCGGCGAATTGAGCCCGCCGGACTGCACGCCGGTGTTGTAGTCGGTCAATCGCCGGCCGGTGGTCAGGCGCAGCGGGAAATCGTCGTCGAGCTTGTCCACCGGCAGCCGGTGCGCGACGATGCCGAGCGGCGCCGCCCGCCCGCGCTTTTCGGGATCCGTCTCCCAGAGCCGGCCGTGCAGGAACGGCGACTCGGGGCCGTTCTCGTCGGGGAACGGCCATTGCACGCCGCCCCGTTGCTCAAGGATCCGGTAGGACATGCCATGATGCGCCGGCGACACCGCGCGCAGTTCGTCCCAGATCTGCTCCGCGCTCTGGATCGGCCAGACATGGCCCAGCCGCGCCGCGATCAGGCGCATGATCTCGATGTCGTCTTTCGCGCTTCCCGGCGGCTCCAGCGCCTTGCGCACGCGCTGGACGCGCCGTTCGCTGTTGGTGAAAGTGCCCTCGCTCTCGCACCACGCCGCCGTGGACGGCAGCACCACATCGGCAAACGAGGCGGTCTTGGTCAGGAAGATGTCCTGCACCACCAGATGATCGAGATTCCGCAATCGCCTGGCGACCGCCGTGGTGTCGGCGTCGGACTGCACCGGGTTCTCGCCGATGACGTAAACGCTGGTGAGATGGCCCTCGTCCATCGCCTCCATCATCTCCGAGAGCGTCAAGCCGTATTTCGGCGGCATGGTGACGCCCCACAGGCGCTCGAACTTCGCCCGGTGCTCGGCGTTCCCGACATCCTGAAATCCCGGCAGGTTGCGGGGGATCGCCCCCATGTCGCCGCCGCCCTGGACGTTGTTCTGGCCGCGCACCGGCACCAGGCCCGCGCCCCAGCGGCCGACCTGGCCGGTGAGCAGCGCGAGGTTGCACAGCGCCCGCACATTGTCGGTGCCGTTGTGATGCTCGGTGATGCCGAGCGTCCAGCACAGTTGCGCGCGCCGCGCCCGTGCGTAGTCGTGCGCCAGTTCGCGGATCAGTTCCGCCGGCACGCCGGTCTCGCGGGCGGTCGCCTCCAGCGTCCACGGCTCGCACGCCGCGACGTAGTCCTCGAACCCGATCGAGGCGTTGGCGACGAACGCCGCGTTGACCAACCCGGCGTGGACGATCTCGCGGCCGACGCCGTAGGCCAGCGCGACGTCGGTGCCGACATCGAGGCCGAGCCAGGTGTCCGCCCACTCGGCCGTCTTGGAGCGGCGGGGGTCGACCGCGTAGACCTTGGCGCCCTTGTGGATCGCCTTCAGGGCGTGATGGAAGAAGATCGGATGCGCTTCGCGGGCGTTGGAACCCCAGAACACGATCAGATCCGCATCTTCGATTTCGCGGTACGACGAGGTGCCACCGCCAGCACCGAACACTGTCACCAGACCGGCGACGCTAGGCGCGTGTCAGGTTCTGTTACAGGAGTCGATGTTGTTGGTGCCGATCACCGCGCGGGCGAACTTCTGCGCGATGAAGTTCATCTCGTTGGTCGCGCGCGAGCACGAGAACATGCCGAACGCGTCGGGGCCATGACGTTCGCGATTGCGGCGAAAACCCTCGGCCGCGCGATCGAGAGCCTCGTCCCAGGAAGCCGGCCGCAGGACGCCGTTGTCGCGGACAAGCGGCTCGGTCAGTCGCGTGTAGTTCTGCTGTCCCTGTCTGCCCATGGCTTGTCTCCCGTCTGTTGTTCGACGCGCTTTATATATCACGATGTCTATGAATATCACCATCGCCATCGATCGCAACATGAAGGCGCATGCATATCCCGAGGCATGTTTCGTTGGATCGCGTGCCACACATCGTTAGTTCGGAAGTCCACTTCATAAAGCTTGTTAGTTCGGAAGTTCACTTCATAAAGCGATCAGGAAATTAGTCGAAACCAACGCGATAGTTTTTGAGATCGTCGCACGTGATGTATATAAATTCATCTCGCAATGGGATGAGGGCGATCGTTGCGATCGCCTGCGCTCGTTCCGAACTCGCGCATGCGAAGCGGAATCGGGGGCTGCCTGCAACTGAAGATGCAGGGTTCCATCATCCGATCGCGAGAACTTGACGACTGCTCGAAGCAAACCATTGCGTTCAAAAAATCTTGAACGACCAAAAAGCCGAACATCGCAAGGGAAGGAAACCCGATGGAACTTACGGAATCGAAAAGCTACACGCGATCTCTCATCCCCTTTCTCGATCGTTCCCATTCGATTGCACAACCCGGCTTCTCGCGCTGGCTGGTGCCGCCGGCGGCGCTGTGCGTGCATCTGTGCATCGGACAGGCCTATGCCTTCAGCGTCTTCAACCTGCCGATGACCAAGCTGATCGGCGTGACCCAATCGGCCCCCGACGACTGGAGGCTCACGCAACTTGGCTGGATTTTTTCGCTGGCGATCTTTTTTCTCGGCGTGTCGTCGGCCGTGTTCGGCCGATGGGTCGAGGAAGGCGGCCCGCGCAAGGCGATGTTCACGGCGGCCCTGTGCTGGGCCGGCGGCTTCTTCATCTCGGCGCTCGGCGTCAAGGTTCATAATCTCTGGCTGATCTATCTCGGCTACGGCGTGCTGGGCGGCGTCGCGCTCGGCATCGGCTACATCTCGCCGGTCTCGACGTTGATCAAATGGTTCCCGGATCGGCCGGGCATGGCCACCGGCATGGCGATCATGGGTTTCGGCGGCGGCGCCTTCATCGCGTCGCCGCTTTCGGTCTGGCTCATGAGCAGGTTCTCGACGCCGACCCATATCGGGGTGATGGAGACGTTCCTCGTCCTCGGCGTCGTCTACCTGTTCTTCATGCTGGTCGGCGCGATGCTGGTGCGCGTGCCGCCTCCGGGCTGGGCGCCGGCAGGCTACGTCGCGCCGGTGCAGTCGAAAAAGCTCATCAGCAGGAACGACGTTTTCGTCTATGACGCGCTCAAGACCCCGCAGTTCTGGCTGATCTGGTGGGTGCTGTGCCTGAACGTCACCGCCGGCATCGGCGTGCTCGGACAGGCTTCCGCCATGAGCCAGGAGATGTTCCCGGGCCAGATCACGCCGGTCGCGGCCGCTGGTTTTGTCGGCCTGATGAGTCTGTTCAACATGGGCGGCCGCTTCGCCTGGGCGACGACGTCGGATTACATCGGCCGCCGCAACACCTACTTCGTGTTTATGGTGCTCGGCTTCATCCTGTACTGCACGGTGCCTCACGCCGGGTCGACCGGCAACGTGGCGTTGTTCGTCATCTGCTTCCTGATTATCATCAGCATGTATGGCGGCGGCTTCTCGACCGTGCCGGCCTATCTCAAGGATATGTTCGGCGTTCGTTACGTCGGCGCCATTCACGGGCTGCTGCTAACGGCGTGGTCGGCGGCGGGCATCTTCGGTCCGGTCATCGTCAACTATCTTCGTGAGTACAATATCACGCACGGCGTGCCGAAAGCTCAGGCTTACAACAACACAATGTACATCATGGCGGGCCTGCTGGTGATCGGCTTCATCTGCAATCTGATGGTCAAGGCCGTCGATGCGCGCTTCCATATGAAGGACAGCGATGGCGTCGGCAGCGCGGCGGCCGCGGCCGCCAAGGCCTGAGGGGAGGAAAAACATGTCTAACGCAACGCAGGACGGTTCGACCAAGTTGAAGCTGTTTCTCGCATGGGGGTTCGTCGGCATCCCGCTCGTTTGGGGCGTGCTGCAAACGCTCACCAACGCGATGAAGCTGTTTCAGTAGGTAGGCGCGGCGAACGGCGAAGCCGCGCCGTACCTTCGAGACCGACAACGAGAAATGCCCGCGTCCGACGCGGGCATTTTTCTTGCTGTCCGCAAGGCGTCTCGACGTGATCGATCAGGACGCGCCGGCCTTGGCCTCGACGCTGTCGAGAAAGCACGGCACGGTGCTGACCGTGCCGGTGTTGGCGGCGATATAGCCCGGCAGCGTCGCGACCGCGTCGTGAAACTCGCGGCCTTTCATGATCTGAAGCACGCGCTGCATCGGCTCGGTCTCCAGGAACGCGCGGCGGCAAACGAAGAAGTAGTCCTCCGTCAGTAGCCGGATGAAATCGAGTCCGAACTGGCGCGCGGCCGCCTCGACGCCGAAACTGGCGTCGGCCATGTCGCTCGCCACATAGGCGGCCACCGCGGCATGGGTGAATTCGATGCGCTGCGCGCCGTCGATCGCCGCTTCGTCGACCTTGTGCAGCGCCAGCAACTGATTGAACAGAAGCCGCGTTCCGGAATCGGGATCGCGATTGACGAAGCGAACCTTGCGGTCAACCAGGTCCCGAAGCGACTTCACGCCCAGCGGATTGCCGGGCTTGACCATGAGCCCGAGTTCGCGCGTGACGAAATTGATCACGCGATATTCGCGCGGATCGAGCCACTCCTTGCAGGCATCGACGCTTTGCTGACGCAGCACGCCGCGCGGCAGATGCACGCCCGACAGATCGCAGGCGGCTTGCGCCAGCGACACCAGCGAATTCTGGTTGCTGACGTAACGCAGATCGATGCCGATGCCCGGCGTGCGGTCGAGCAGTTCGCGCAGTTTCGGAACGGCGAAGCCGTGGCTGGCGTGAACGCGGATTACCGAAGGGCCGCTGTACAGGAACGGTTTGAGCTCGGTCGAAAGTTCCTGCGCCAGGTTTTCAAGCTGCGGTCCGAGCCGCGCCTGGAGCCGCTGCCCGGCCCACACCAGTTTCTCGCCGAAGCTGGTGAGCGTCGTGCCCTTGCCGCGATGGGTCTCCACCAGGGGCACGCCGAAGAAATCCGACCACTGTTCGATCAGGCTCCAGACGTGCCGATAGGACAACCGAGCGTAGCTGGCGGCGCTGGTGAGCTTGCCGGTTTTCCGGATCTCGTTGAGAACGCCGAGCATCACCACCGCCGTCTGCGCGCTGCCTTCCTTGTGGAAGCGCCAGATGGTCTCGATCTCGATTTGCATCCGCGATGCCTATTATGAAATGAATATCATATATTGTCCTGGACACCAGCATTTCATATTCGCTGGAAATGCTTCAATAGCTATTATTGAAGATCATTTCATAAGTTAGAATATGATACGGATTTCATATATTTGTGCTGCAATGCACGATGGCGGTCGGCCATTTCCGCGAGTTCCGGCGATGGCGGGGCGGCGCAATCGCGCGACCGACCCGCCGGGGATGTCTCGGCCGTCGCGACGGTCGCGGCGGATGTTCAGCTTCGCGTCGCGGCGCGTGGGACGTTGCGGCCCGGCGCTTTCATCTCGCCGACGATGATGCGCAGCAGTTCCGCCGCGGCCGGAGGCAACGTGCGTCCCTGACGGGTGATGACGTGGGAGTGTCCTCGGCGCAACAGCGCGCTTTTCATCGGCAGCGAAACGACTTTCGCGGCATCCGCCGGCGCCATGGGAAGCCGTGACACCAGCGAATAGCCGAGCCCGGCCAGCACGAAATACCCGAGCGCGTCGAACGAGGTGGTGGTGAACGAGAAGGTGAGCTTGGTGCCTTCGCTGAGTTCGGCGGCCTGGATATGCTGGCGAAGCCCGAAGTCGTGATGCAGCGTGGCGCCGGCATAGGGCAGCAGATCCGACAATCGCAGCGGCGCGCCGGCTTGCGCCAGCGGATGCGTGCGCAGCACCAGGGTCTGGATCGGATGCGGCCAGGAATAGTGCGAGTGAAACTGTTCGTTTCGCGGCGGATTGAACAGAATCCCGATATGCGCCCGCTCCTCGAGCACGCGCCCGATGATCTCGTCCGAACTCCCGATTCGCAGATCGATGGCGATTTTCGGATGCGTGCGCATGAAGCGGCTGAGCGGACGGCGCATCAGCCAGTTGATATAGCCCTCGCCGGCGACGAGTTCGACGTGGCCGGTTTCGACCTTGCGGATGCTGTCGAACTGCGCCAGCAGGCTTTGCTTTTCGCTGTGCTGGCGGCGGATGTAACCCGCCAGCAGATGACCGGCGTCGGTGGCGACGATGCCGCGGCCGCGTCGCTCGAAAAGTTGCGCGCCGCATTCCGCTTCGAGCAAACTCATCGCCCGGCTGATGGCGGAGGCGTCCATGCCCAACGCCCCGGCCGCGCCGCGCACGGAGCCGACTTCGAGCACCTGCATGAAGTAGCGCAGGCGGCGCGCTTCCAGCTTGTCCTTGTCGAGACGGATCATGCCGGGTGACCCGACTGTTGATAAAAACGCAACGATAATCTCATTCCGCTGTCATTGATGCAAGCCCGCATTTCAGGCCAGTTTAACGCAAGGGAGTTGAAACGCAGGGCTTACACAGGGCTTAAGCCCCTGCTGCTCGATAATGATATCATCAGACAGAGGAGCGCATTCATGACCACGGCTTCCGCTTCCATCGAACCCCTCAGTGAACCGGCGGGCCGCGGCGCCGCCGATAAAATCAAGATTTTCATCGGCGTCGCACTCGTCGTCCTGATCGCCGAAACCATCGGCGTCGTGCAGTTCAGCGTCGGTCCGGGCAAGGTCCTGCTTCAGCCGATGGTGTGGGCGTTGCTGATCGCCGCGGCCTGGGGCATCGCCTCGCCCCGCCTGCCTTCATCGCTGCGGATCAGTCTCGGTCTGCAAACCTTCGCCGGGCAATTGCTCAATGCCGGCCTGATCCTGTTCATCGTGAAAATGGGCTTCACCGTCGGCGGCGCGCTGCCGGCGGTGCGGCAGGCCGGATGGGCGCTGGTGTTCCAGGAGTTTGGCCACACCTTCGGCACGCTGGCGCTCGGCCTGCCGCTGGCCCTGCTGCTCGGCGTCAAGCGCGAGGCGGTCGGCGCCACCTTCTCGATCGGCCGCGAAGGCAACCTGGTCATCATCGGCGAGAAATACGGCATGAACTCGCCGGAAGGGCGCGGCGTGCTGGCCGAATACATCACCGGCACCGTGCTCGGCGCGTTGTTCATCGCGTTGTTGGCCGGCTTCATCGCCAGCCTGCACATTTTCGATCCGCGCTCGCTGGCCATGGGCGCCGGCGTCGGCTCCGGCAGCATGATGGC
The DNA here is from genome assembly GCA_023954195.1 of Xanthobacteraceae bacterium. Taxonomy (GTDB): domain Bacteria; phylum Pseudomonadota; class Alphaproteobacteria; order Rhizobiales; family Xanthobacteraceae; genus 62-47. Next base: position 1,323,576 of record JAMLIK010000001.1, on the reverse strand, counting down.
GGCGGCGATCGGCGCGATCAACGGCCAGAGCCCGCCCGAGATGGTCAAGGACCTGACCGCGATCGCGTCGGCGGCGAACCTGATGACCGCGGTGCTGGGCTTCTACTTCGCGCTGTTCCTGTCGCTGCCGGCCTGCTCGTGGCTTTACGACAGGCTGGAGCCGGTGCTCGGTCGGTTCTCGAAATTCAAGCCGGGCGAGATGGCGCCGACCGTCGCCAGCGCCGGCGCGACCCATGGCGGCCACGGAGCATTCGGCTTCCCGGACTCGCTGCTGGCCTGGATCATCGTCGCCGTCGGCGTGCTGATCGGCAATACGCTGACGGGTCATGTTCCGATGATGACGTCGGTGATCGGCCTCCTGATCGTGCTGGCGGTGGCGCTGTTCGTCCACTTCCTGTCGAGCCTGGTGAAAAAGATCCCGCACATCTTCGTGCTGGTGGCCGTCACCACCGTGCTCGGCATTCCCGGCCTGCTGCCGTTTTCCAACGCGATGATCGCGGCGGTCGACAAGCTGAACTTCCTGGCGTTCACCACGCCGGTGCTGGCGCTCGCCGGTTTCTCGGTCGCCAAGGATGTGCCAATCTTCAAGCAACTGAGCTGGCGCATCGTCGTGGTATCGTTGACCGCGGCGGCCGGCACCTTCCTCGGTGCGACCCTGATCGCCGAATTCTTCCATCACTGACTTCATCGGGAGACGGAAAAGACATGTCCACGAATTACGGAATCGAGGCGGATACCTGCGCGCGGATGACCGACTGGCGTCATGATCTTCACGCCAACCCGGAGACCGCGTTCGAGGAACACCGCACCGCGCAGATCGTCGCCGACGCGCTGATGGAAATGCAGATCGCCGTCGATCGCGGTCTCGGCGGCACCGGGGTGGTCGGGACGCTGAAGAACGGCGAGGGGCCGAGCATCGCGCTGCGCGCCGACATGGACGCGCTCAACATGCAGGAACTCGGCGCCCGCGCCCACAAGTCCACCCGCGAGGGCAAGATGCATGGCTGCGGCCACGACGGCCACACCGCGATGCTGCTCGGCGCCGCCGTGCATCTGGCGCGGCACCGGCCGTTTCGCGGCACCGTGCATTTCGTGTTCCAGCCCGCCGAGGAAAACGAGGGTGGCGGCCGCAAGATGGTCGAGGAGGGCCTGTTCGAGAAGTTTCCCGCCGATGCGGTCTACGGCATGCACAATTTCCCGCAGATGCCGCGCGGCATGTTCGGCATCCGCACCGGGATCGCGACCGCGTTCCTCGATACCTTCGAGATCACGGTCACCGGCAAGGGCTGCCATGCCGCCGCCCCTGAAACCGGCATCGATTCGGTCGTGATCGCCGCCAACCTCATCAGCACGTTGCAGGGCATCGTCAGCCGCCGCATCGGGGCGATCGAATCGGCGGTGGTCACCGTGACGCAGATTCACGGCGGCGACACCTGGAACGTCGTTCCCGAGCAGGTGGTGATGCGCGGCACGGTTCGCACGCTCGACGCCGGCGTCCAGGACCGGGTCGAGGCCGCGATGAAGGAGGTTTGCGCCGGCGTCGCGCAGGCGCACGGCGCGACCATCGACCTGCAATACATGCGCGGCTACCCCGGCGTCATCAACACCCCAAAGGAAACCGACGCCGCCGCGGCGGCGGCCTCGCGCCTGGTCGGGGGCGAGCAGGTCATGACCGATATCAAGCCGGCGATGGGATCGGAAGACTTCGCCTTCATGTTGCAGAAGCGGCCGGGCGCCTACATCGCCATCGGCGCGGGTGAAACCGCCGACGATCCGCCGCTGCACAATCCCTATTACGACTTCAACGACGCGATCCTGCCGTTGGGCGCCGCGTACTGGGTCGAACTGGTCAAGCAGCAACTTCCGGCGACTTGATGCTGTCCGTCTTCGACATCTTCAAGATCGGCATCGGCCCGTCGAGTTCGCACACGGTGGGGCCGATGCGCGCTGCCGGCCAGTTCGTTCACGCGCTTGAACGGGACGGCCTGCTGGCGCAAGTCGCGCGCGTCAAGGTCGACCTCTACGGATCGCTCGGCGCGACCGGCCGCGGCCACGCGACCGACCTCGGCGTCATCCTCGGTCTGTTCGGCGAGATGCCCGACACCATCGATCCGGCGACGGTCAAGCCGCGCCTGGCGGATTTGCAGCGCTCGGGATCGTTGCCGCTCGGCGGCAAGCATCCGATCGCGTTCCAGCGCGCGCGCGATATCGCTTTTCTCGGCGAGCGGTCGATGCCGGAGCATCCCAACGCCATGCGCTTCGTCGCCTTGGCGAAAGATGGCGCCGTGCTGGCGGAGCGGTGTTACTTCTCGGTGGGCGGCGGCTTCGTCACGGAAGGCGGCGCGCCGGCGGTCATCGCCGGCAGCGTCGATCTGGCATGGCCATATCCTTTCAGGACCGGCGACGAACTGGTGGCGGTGGCGCAATCCAACGGCATCTCGATTGCCCAGCTGATGATGGCGAACGAACGCGTCTGGCGATCGGAAGCGGAGGTCCGCGCCGGCCTGCTGCGGATCTGGCGGGTGATGCAGGACGGGGTCCGGCGGGGTTTCGGCCTCGACGGAGAGGAGCCCGAGGATTGTCTTCCCGGCGGACTGGGCATTCGCCGCCGCGCGCCGAAACTCTATCGCGAATTGCTGGAGCGCGGGCATAACGTGGTCGGCGGCGATCCGCTGGCGGCGATGGATTGGGTCAACGCCTTCGCGATGGCGGTGAACGAGCAGAACGCCTCCGGCGGCCGCGTCGTCACCGCGCCCACCAACGGCGCGGCCGGCATCATCCCCGCGGTGCTGCATTATTACGACAAATACACACCCGGCGCCTGCGACGACGGCGTCGTCGAATTCCTGCTCACCGCCGGCGCCATCGGCCTGCTCTACAAGGCCAACGCCTCGATCTCCGGCGCGGAGGTGGGATGCCAGGGCGAGGTCGGCGTCGCCTGCTCGATGGCGGCCGGCGCGCTCGCGGCGGTGCTGGGCGGCAGCGTCGCCCAGATCGAGAACGCCGCCGAGATCGGCATGGAGCACAATCTCGGTTTGACCTGCGATCCGGTGGGCGGCATGGTCCAGATCCCGTGCATCGAGCGCAACGCGATGGGCGCGGTCAAGGCCATCAACGCCGCGCGCATGGCGCTGCGCGGCGACGGTAATCACTTTGTCTCGCTCGATGCCGTCATCAAGACGATGCTGCAAACCGGCGAGGACATGAAGTCGAAATACAAGGAGACCTCGCAGGGCGGTCTCGCGGTCAATGTCGTCGAGTGCTGAAGCGGCGCGGGCGTCGCCGGCGCTTTGGAGCGGATGAACCAGATCGATCGTTTCTTTTGCTCGTCATTGCGAGGAGCGCAAGCGACGAAGCAATCCAGTCCTTGCTTCGCGGCCCTCTGGATTGCTTCGCTTCGCTCGCAATGACAACCTAATTTCCGAGGAAGATCATGTCGCCCGCGCCGAAAAGCCACTCCCCAGATACGGCGAACCTCTCGTTCGAGATCGCCGGCGCGAAGATCGGGCCCGGCGACGTCGCGGCGGCCGCGGCGCGGCTGCGCGGTTCGGTGTTCGTCACCGATTGCAGCCAGAGCCGGACGCTGGGTGAGATTTGCGGCTGCAACCTCTGGCTCAAGTTCGAGAACCTTCAGTTCACCTCGACCTTCAAGGAGCGCGGCGCGCTCAATCGGCTCGGCGCGCTGTCCGCCGACGAGCGCCGGCGCGGCGTGATCGCGATGTCGGCGGGCAACCACGCGCAGGGCGTCGCCTATCACGCCAAGCGCCTCGGAATCCCCGCCACCATCGTGATGCCGGTCGGCACGCCGATGGTGAAGGTCGAGAACACGCGGCGGCACGGCGCCGAGGTGGTCATCACCGGGCAGACCCTTGAGGAGGCCGGCCGGTTCGCGCTGGAGCATGGCCAGGCCCATGGCCTGACGCTGATCCACCCTTACGACGATCCATTGATCGTCGCCGGGCAGGGGACGATCGGATCCGAGATGCTGCAAGCCGTCCCGCAACTGGAAACGCTGGTGGTTCCGATCGGCGGCGGCGGCCTGATCTCGGGGATCGCGATCGCGGCCAAGGCGATCAACCCGAACATTCGCATCATCGGTGTTCAGGCCGAACTCTATCCCTCGATGTACAACGTCATCAAGGGCACCGACCTGCCGAGCCGGGGCGACACGCTCGCCGAGGGCATCGCGGTCAAGTCGCCGGGCCACATCACGCGGGAAATTATCCGCCGGTTGGTCGACGATATCGTTCTGGTGTCGGATGACGACATCGAGCGCGCCGTCGCGATGCTGATCTCGGTCGAGAAGACGGTGGCGGAGGGCGCGGGCGCCGCCGGCCTCGCCGCCGTGCTGGCCGCGCCGCAGCGCTTTCAGGGCGGCAATGTCGGTTTGGTCCTCACCGGCGGCAATATCGATACGCGCCTGATCGCCTCGGTGCTCACCCGCGATCTCGCGCGCGAGGGCAGGCTCACCCAACTGGCTATCGATATCGTCGATCGCCCCGGCCAACTGGCGTTGGTTTGCAACCTGCTGGCGGAGGCGGGAGCCAACGTCATCGAGGTCTCGCACCAGCGGACGTTCTCGGATCTGCCGGCCAAGGCCGCATTGCTCCAACTGGTGATCGAAACCCGCGACCGGGAACACCTCAACGATGTGCTGGCGCAACTGGCCGCGCGCGGACTCAGCGTGCGGACCTAACGTCGGCCGCGCCGCACGCGAAGATTTAGGTTCCAAATCGAAATCTCTCTGGGCATAATCGTTCCAACCCATCATCTGGGACATGACAATCAGAGGGGAACGAGCATGGCAGGTCTATTGCGTCGCGATGTACTGGGGCTCGCGCTGACGGCGGCGGCCTTGATGCTTCCTCTCACGGCGCAAGCCGCGGATCCCATCAAGGTGGGCGTGACCATCACGCAATCGCCGCCCGGCTCGGTGGTGCAGGGTACGCAGGTCAAGGACGGCCTGGAGGTCGCCGCCAAGATGATTAACGACGCCGGCGGCGTCGATGGCCGCAAGATCGAACTCGTCATCGAGGACACGCAAGGGTTGCCGGAAAAGGCGCGCGCCGCGGTCGAGAAACTGATTACCCGCGACAAGGTCGTCGCCATCACCGGCGAGCATCAAAGCTCGGCCGCATTGGCCGGCATCGAGGTCGCCCATCGCTACAAAATTCCCTACATCAATACCAACGCCTGGTCCGACGCGATCCGCGAAAAGGGCTACCCGGAGGTTTTCAACCCCGGCAATTACAACAGCCGGGTCGGCGCCGCGGCGGCGCAGACCATGAAGGAACTCGGCGCCAAGCGGGTGCTGTCGTTCGCCGAGAACACCGACTATGGCATCGGCCTCGCCAAGGCCATCGGCGAATCGCTGAAGAAGATCGCGCCCGGTATCGAATACAAATACGAGACGCTGGACCGCGCCTCGAAGGATTTCCTGCCCGCGATCCTGCCGCTGCGCGCCAACCCGCCGGACGCCATCATCAACCTGATGCTGCCGCCGGCCGCCTACATCATGATGAACCAGGTCTACGAGCAGGGCGTCGCGCCCTCCGCCAAGACCTGGCTGTATGACGGCTCCGGCCTCGCCGACTATCCGGACTTCTGGCAGAACGTGAAGGAAGCCGGCAAGGGCATGCTGGTGTTCGGCCTCTACCATCCGAAGATGGCGCAGCCGCCGCTCGGCAAGCAGGTCGGCGAAGCCTACACCGCCAAGACCAAGAACGAGCCGAACCGCCTGCTGTTCCAGGCCGCCGATTCGCTGTTCCTGATCGCCGACGCGATCAAGCGCGCGAAATCGACCGAGCCGGAAGCCCTCATCAAGGCGCTGGGCGAAACCAAATATACCGGCACGCGCGGCGAGATCACCTTCTCCAAGGACAAGGGCTTCGCCTTCAACCAGTGGCTCGATGTGCCTTACGTCACCTTCCAGTTGACCCAGGTCAACCAGAAGGTCGGCGACTCGGCGCTGGTGTCGCAGCCGGGTCAACCGCTCGACGCCTCCAAGCTGTGGAAGCCCGCGAAGTAACGCGGGCGGCCCCTTGCAATGAGCGGCATTGACGTCGATCTCGCGGTGAACGGCCTTATTACGGGGCTGTTCTATGCGTTAATGGCGATTGGCCTGTCGCTCATCTTCGGCATTCTGAAGATCGTGAACTTCGCCCATGGCGAGTTCTACATGGTCGGCGCCTATGCCTACACGCTGATCGCGCTCGCGCTCGGCGTGCCGGTATGGGTGGCGCTGCCGCTCGCCTTCGTGGTCGGCGCGGCGCTGGGCTGGCTCACCGAGCGGACCCTGATGCGCCCGCTCTATGCCGGCTACACCTCCTGGGGGCTGATGCGCGACGAATACGCCGTGATCGTCACCTTCGGCCTGTCGCTGTTCCTCATCAACCTGGTCGACAAGGTGATCGGGCCTTACGCTTATCGCGGCCCGCCGCTGGTGGAGACCAGCCGCATCGTGCTCGGCCCGGTGCTCATCAGCGGCCACCGCCTGCTCGCCGCCGGCATCGCCATCGCCGTCATCGCCATCACCGCCGCGCTGATTAAATGGTCGTTCTGGGGCCAGCAAATCCGCGCCGTGTCGCAGAACCGGCTCGGCGCCTCGCTCGCCGGCATCGATACCGCCAAGGCCAGCGCCATCGTCTTCATGCTGTCGGGGGGCCTCGCGGCCTTCGCCGGCGCGCTGCTGTCGCCGGTTATTAACGCTTCCCCCGATGTCGGCGTCTTCCCGGCGATCAAGTCCTACATCATCGTCGTGCTCGGCGGCATGGGTTCGGTGCCGGGCGCCATCATCGCCAGCCTCGCGCTCGGCGTCATCGAAAGTTTCGGCGCGGTGTATCTGTCCTACCAGTATCGCGACGCCTTCGGCCTGATCCTGTTGATGCTGTTCCTGCTGTTCCGGCCGCAGGGCCTGTTCGGCGAAAAAGGCCGGGAGGTGTGATGACGACGCAATCCCCGCCTCCCTCGCGCGCCAGCGCGCAGCTCTCCAACACCAAGACCACGGTGGAGTTTCGCGTCGCGCTGGCGGCGATGGCGATCGTCGCGCTGCTGCCGCTCGGCGTCGGCAACGCCTACTGGCTCGGCGTGCTGATCGTCTCGATGTATTTCGCGATTCTCGCGGGCGGCTGGAATCTGCTGGCCGGCTATGCCGGACAGTTCTCGCTGGCGCCGGCGACCTTCGCGATGATCGGGGCCTACACCACCGGCCTGCTCAACCATTATTATGGCGTGCCGCCGCTGCTCGGCATCGTCGCCGCCATCGTGGTCTCCGGGCTGGTCGGGCTCTTGCTCGGCCGCGCCGTGCTGCGGCTGGCCGGCCCCTATCTCGCGCTCACCACGCTGAGCTTCGCCGAGATCATGCGGCTCGTCGCCGCCAACTCGATCGACATCACGCGCGGCGACCTCGGCCTCGGCGTCGCCGGGCTGCTGGACAGCCGGGTCGGCTGGTACTACCTGTTCCTCGGCGCGCTGACGGTGCTGCTGGTTCTGTTCTACCTGCTGCTGCGCTCGAAGGCGGGGCTGTTCCTGCAAGCGATCCGCGACGACGAGGTGGCGGCGCGGCGCGCCGGCGTCGATGTGGTGTTCTGGAAGACGGCGGCCTTCGCGCTGTCGGCGGCGGCGTCGGGCTTCGCCGGCGCGCTCTACGCCCACTTCGCCGAACTGGTGACGCCCGAACTCGGGCTGATCGCCCAGACCGGCCTCATTCTCAGCATGGTGGTGATCGGCGGCATGGGCACGCTGGCGGGGCCGATCATCGCCGCTTTCCTGGTCTACGTGCTGTCGGAATGGCTGCGCGACGTCGGCGGCTATCAGCTCGTGGTGTTCGCGGCGCTGGTCGTGATCTTCGCGCGCTTCTTCCGCGAGGGGTTGTGGGGCCTCGCCATGGCCGCGGTGCGGCGCTGGAGGCAGGCATGACGTTGCTCTCGGTGCGCGGCGTCACCAAGCGCTACGGCGGCCTCGTCGCCGTCAACAACGTGTCGTTCGATGTCGCGGCCGGCGAACTGGTCGGGCTGATCGGCCCCAACGGCTCGGGCAAGACGACATTGCTCAACATCCTCAGCGGCCTCGCCGATCCCGATGCCGGCGAAATCCTGCTCGACGGCAAGCCGTGCCAGGGACTGACGCCGGAAAAGCTCGCCCATCGCGGCATGATGCGCATGTTCCAGCTGACGCGCGTGTTCCGCCGCATGAACGTCATCGACAACCTGCTGGTCGCCGGCCGCGCGCTCGGCCTCAAGCCGGGCGAGGCGCTGGACCGGGCGCGCTCGCTGATCTCGGAGTTGCGGCTCGACGCCGTCGCCGCGCTCGACGCCGGCCAGCTCTCCGGCGGCCAGATGAAGCTCCTGGAGTTCGGCGTCTGCTTCATGGTGCCGCCGCGCATCGCGCTGCTCGACGAGCCGTTCGCCGCCGTGCATCCGACCATGAAGGAAATCATGGGCGGCTTCATCCGTTCGCGTCACGAAAACGGGCAGACCTTCCTGCTGGTCAGCCATGACATGCCGGTGGTGGTCGAACTGTGCCCGCGCGCGATCTGCATGAATGCCGGCGCGGTGGTGATCGACGCGCCGACCCGCGCGGTGCTGGCCGACGCCCGCGTCATTGAGGCTTATCTCGGAGGGCAGGCGGCATGAGCGCGGTGCTGGCCCTCGACGACGTCACCGCCGGCTACAGCGTCGACATCGACGTGCTGCGCCATCTCAGCCTCACCGTCGAGGCCGGCTCGATCACCGGGCTGATCGGGCTGAACGGCGCCGGCAAGTCCACGGTGATGAAGGCGATCTGCGGCTTCGTTCCGCCCAAGGCCGGCCATGTCGTCTATGAAGGCGCGGACATCACCGGCCTGCCGCCGCACAAGTTGAGCGCGCGCGGCATCTGGTACATCCCGCAGGAGTCGAGCCTGTTTCCGTTCATGACGGTGACGGAGAATTTGCGGCTGCCGCTGGAAAGCCTGTCGCGCGCCACCGGCACGCCGGCGCGGAACGAGATCGAACGCCGCTTCGAGGCCATGCTGGACAAATTTCCGGCGCTGCGCCCGAAACTGCGGGCGCAGGCCGGCGACCTTTCCGGCGGCCAGCAGAAGATGGTGGAGTTCGCCAAGGCGTGGCTGATGCGGCCGCGGCTGTGCCTGATCGATGAGCCATCCATCGGCCTCGCGCCAAAAATCGTCGAGGAGGTATTCGAGTGGATCCGGCTGTTCGCGTCCGAGCAGATGGCGATCCTGCTGGTCGATCACAATGTGCGCCGGGTGATCGCCATGTCGCACCGCATCTATGTGCTGAGCCTCGGCGAGATCACCGCATCCGGCGCGTCGGCGGATTTCGCCGGCGACCTGCATGAGCAGGTCAAGCAGTGGCTCGGCATCAACTTCTGACATGACAGAGGCAGCCACTCATTCATCCCGCCGCCTGCACGCCCGACCGTTGACGGCGCAAGCCTTCGCGCCGTTCGGCTCCGTGGCGACGATCGACGGCGCGGGCGGCCGCGCCGTCAACCAGAACCGCGCCCGGCGCATTCCGGGCGTCGGCGATCTGCGCCACGCGGCGGCGGCGGCGCGGCCGGTGCTGGATATTTATCGCATCACGCCGTCATCGCTGCCGTTCGCGGTGACCTGTTTCGAGCGGCACGTGCTGACGTCGCAAGCCTTCGTCCCGCTCGACTGCGGCCGGCTTCTGATCGTCGTCGCGCCTGACGACGGCGATGGCGGGCCGGATATCGAGCGCGCCGCGGCTTTCATCGGCGACAACGGCGCGATCATCCACTACCGCGCCGGCGCATGGCATTCGCCGCTGGTCGCGCTGGACCGCACGGCGACCCTCGCCATGCTGATGTGGGAGGCCGGCGACGATCGCGATTGCGAGGAGATCGCCCCCGCGCGCGCGATCGAAATCGTCGCCGCGTCGGCTTGATCGTCGCCGTAACCGGGACGTTATCCCGTGACCGGACCGCGTGCTTCGCTCATGCCGGCATGGATCCGCTACGCTGACGATCGATTCCAAACCTGATCTGCGCATCCTTGAGTGGGGTCTTGCCGCCGATTTCATACGTGTACATCGCCCTCCCCAGGAGAAGCAGTTCGTCGGTATTTTGAATATGAAATGTCGAGGTGGGGGTCAGCGTTCCGCCCGACGCCCTGGACCACCCGGCCGTATAAGCGCGGATTTCCGCCGCGCTCGCATTTGCGCCGGCATATTTTCTCGCCAGCGTTTCCAGCGAGAACGGGCCGGATCTCGCGAACCCGTAGCGATCCGCCAGAAGGATGTACCAGGCGGCGACACCATGCTCCGGCGTGCGATAAATCGTCGTCCGATTGCGATTCGGACTATTGTCCGGCGGCGTGATGCCGACGTAGCCGGGCAAGCTCTTTTGCCAGGCGCTGAAGTTCAGAGCGCCGGGATTATTGGTCCTGATGGAGCGCCTGACGCCCAAATTGTCCGGATCGTGGCTGAAAAACCCTCCCGGCAGGAGCGAGTCGAAAAACACATGGTACTTGTCGTTATAGGTGCCGGACGGGGCGGCGGCCGAATGCCAGTCCAGTTCGAGCGCCTTCGACGTCTGTCTCCCCACCATGCCGTCGACGACGAGATTTTCCTGCTTCTGAAACCTCGCGACGGCCTGCGCGAGTTTCGGCGTGAATCGACCCGTGCCGCGTCCGATCTTGATGCCCTTGTCCCGGAGCGCGTTTTCGATGCACTCGACACGCGGATCCGCCAACGGCGAGATCGTTGGCCGAAAGAACCAGTTCGGCGCCTTGCTCGCGGTTTTCGTCAAGGAGGCCCACTCGGCGGGTGCGGGAATTCTCACACCGAAGTCCCAGCCTCTTGCAAGCGGATCGGCCGGGCCGCTGATGACGCCGTGCGCGGTGTCATAGGCCTCGACGGTTTTCTTTCTGTCTCCGACGCTGAACGCGATATGGCCGTGGGGCTTGCCGGCCGGCGTTCTCAGGAGAGCGGCTCCGGCGGTCTTCAGGGCCTCGCTCACCGAAATAATCAACCCGTACTTCTTCGCGTCCTCGGCCCAATAGCCTGTGTATGCGTCGGCGCGTGCCGGATCTCGCGGTAAACAACCGAGCAGGATCTTTTCGCCGCTCACCTGAAAGACAATCCAGGATACAAATTCGGCGCAGTCCCAGGGGCCCTTGAATTGCGGCTGCAAAAACCGGACCCTTGCTCCGAGCACGTATTTCTCGCCGACGTGGGTTCTGGCCAAAGCAACAAGATCGTCACCAAACGACATCGGATCCCTCCCTGACTCCCGTGGCGACGCCCCACGCAAAAAAGTGTCTTGAGACGCGACGATTAAACGATGGTTCTTCGTTGAATGCAACTGCAAGTTGTAGTAATCCGCGCCGCCGAAGCCTTGTGCGCGATCGCCTCCGCGGCGTGGGTCACATTCCCTGCTTGTCGAGTCCCGCCCGCTCCGCCAGTTCGATTCCGCGCCCGAGCAGGTGGGGAATGGAGGGGGCGAATCGCTCCCACAAATCGTCCGGCCGCTTGCCCGAGCGATGCAGCTTGACATTGAGACAGGCGATCGCGCCGAGGCGATACTGGGCGAGGGCCTGATACCAGGCGAGGTTCGCCAGCGCCGGCCCGCCGGCCGCGCGATAGGCATCGATGACGTCGGCGCCCGCCAGCGGCGCCACCGGCTGCCAGCCGGGGTGCCACGCCCGCGGATCGATCATCATCAGCATCCAGCCGAGATCGAGGCCCTGCGCGCCGATCGAGGACAATTCCCAATCGATCAGCCCGCGAACCTGCCCGTCCTCGTAGAGAATATTGCCGGGCTGGAAGTCGCCGTGAACCAGGCCCACCGGGGCGGCGTCCGGCAGACCGGCGCGCAACGATTCGCCAAGCCGCATTCCCGCCGCGTACCAGGCGGGATCCTCGGCGTGCTTGAAAATCCGGGTCCACTGATCGAGTTCGTCGATCAGCGCGCGCGGTTGTTCCCATCCGGACAAGGTCGCGCGCCAGTCGACGCGATGAACCTGCGCCAGCAGGGCGCCGGCCTGAAGCCAGATCCGGCGCAGGTCGGCCGGATCGCGCGAAAACGACGGATGCGGCTCCCACACCACGAAGACGCGGCCGGCAAGCCGCTCCATGACGATGAACGGCGCGCCGAGCGGCGCGTCCTGCGATGAGGCCCATGGCACGTCGGGCACCGGCAGCCCCTGCCGCTTGAGCGCCTTGAGCAGCGGGCTTTGGCGGAAGACGTCGGTGTTGCCGCGGCGCGCGACGCCCACCGGCGCCATCTTGAGGATATAGCGGCCGCGTGACGCGCCCGTCGCCTCGCGCAGATCGAAGCCGAATGTCAGCCCGGCGTGGCCGTCCTCCATCACGTCGAAATCCCGGACGCGAAGGCCGGCGTCCGGTCCGGTTCGCAGCGCGCGTTCGAGCCGCGCGGCGATGCCGCGCAACCGGTCCTGTTCCGACTGAGCAAGTGGCGCGGAAGGATTGGGCGCGGACATTCGATCCTCGTCATTCATCGGGAACTCGCACGCCAAAGCGGGCGGCGTGGTTGCCCGTTTCTTTCAAAATGACCCGAAAGAAATGGGAAGTCCATGAGGGCATCTGGCGGCAACGGTTTGAATTCCGCCGGGCCGCCGCGAGGCGAACCCTGCCATTTGAACCGGGCTTGAGGTCTGAAGTATGCTTGACCGCGACCGGCGAGGAGATTTGAGGTGGCTGACAATCCATACCATGTGCTCGGCGTTTCGCCGTCGGCCTCCGCGGCTGAAATTCAGAAAGCCTATCGAAAGCTGGCGAAGAAGCTGCACCCCGATCTCAATCCGGGCGACAAGGGCGCCGAGGAGAAATTCAAGGAAGCCGCGGCCGCCTACGATCTGCTGGGCGACGCCGAGAAGCGCAAGCGTTTCGACGCCGGCGAGATCGACGCGAGCGGCGCGGAGCGGCCGCAACAGCATTTCTATCGCGACTACGCCGACGCCGACGACAGCTATCGCTACGCCAGCAATGCCGGATACGCCGATTTCGCGGATTCCGAGGACGCGTTCGCGGAGTTGCTGCGGCGGAGCCAGCAGGCGCGCGCCAACCGCCATGGCGAAGACCTGCATTACCGCTTGCCGGTCGATTTCGTCGAAACCATCACCGGCGCCAACAAGCGCATCACGCTGCCGGACGGCGGCTCCCTCGACGTGAAAATTCCGCCCGGCCTGACCGACGGCCAGATTCTCCGCCTGAAGGGCAAGGGCGCGCCCGGCCTCGGCAAGGGGCATCCCGGCGACGCGCTGATCGAGGTGGAGGTCGTGCCCGATCCGCGCTTTACCCGCGACGGCGACAACATCGCGCTGGAACTGCCGGTGTCGCTGTCCGAAGCGGTGCTCGGCGGGCGCATCCGCGTTCCGACGCCGACCGGCGACGTCACCATGGTGGTGCCGAAAGGCGCCAACACCGGGACGACGCTGCGGCTCAAGGGCAAGGGCGCGCCGCGTCGCGGCGGCGGCAATGGCGACGAGCTGGTGAAATTGAAAATCGTCCTCCCGAGAACGCCGGATCCGGACCTCGAAGCCTTCGTCGAGAACTGGGCCAGGGGCAAGGAATTCAATCCACGCGAAGGCGGTGTGTCATGACCTTTAGCAAGCAGGAATTTCTGGTCACGTCCGGCCTTCAGGGGCAGACATTGGAGTTCTGGCTCGAACAGCAATGGATCATTCCCGAGGAAACGCCGGCCGGGTTGAGTTTTTCCGATCAAGATATCGCGCGCGCGCGGCTGATTCAGGATCTCAAGGGCGATTTCGGCGTTAACGACGAAGGCATCGATGTCGTCCTTCATCTTGTCGATCAGCTTCACGGTCTGCGCCACCTTCTCAAGCAATTGCATGCGGGGATCGGCGGGGAGCCCGCGAATCGATCGTCCTGAGCCGGCATCGGACGGATTGCGAAGGCGGAGGTCGCAGCGATGGTCGAGAAACTGGCGCCGCTCGGGCACGGCGAGGTCAATGACCTGATTTTACAGGCCCTGGTGCACAAGCTGATCGCGAAGAATCTGCTCTCGGTCGAAGACCTGCGCGACCTGCTTTTCGACGCGGCCACGCGCCTCGATCTCGACGGCGGCCCGCAGACGCCGCAGGCCGCGCGCGTCATCGTCGAGGAGGACCTGATGCCGGCATTCTGGCGCGATGATCGCGGCGCGGGAGGTAATCCCTAAGCCAGAATTCATACCCTAAGCCAGAATTCATAGGCCGAGGAGCGTGATATGTCCGCCACCCGAGACAGCATCGCCGATATCTGGGGTCCCCGTACGCCGTCCCTGGAGGCGCGCTGGCCCGCTCGGGTGGATCAGAACGTGGAGGAGGCGCCCGACCGGTGGGTTCAGGCCTGCTGCTTTCTGTGCTCGAACGGCTGCGGAATCGACATCGGCGTCAAGGATGACCGGCCGGGCGGGCGGATCGTCGGTGTCCGTGGACGGGAAGCCGATGTCGTCAACCGTGGCCGTCTCGGTCCCAAGGGGCTTCACGGCTGGGTCGCCAACGCCAGCGCCGACCGGCTGACCCATCCGTTGCTCCGCCGCGGCGAACGGTTCGAGCGGGCGGGCTGGGACCAGGCGATGGAGGACATCGTCACCCGCATGAAGGATGCGAAAGCAAACTATACCCCCGGCGCGATCGGCTTCTACACCTCCGGCCAGCTTTTCGCCGAGGAAAACTACACCCTCAGCGTCATTCGAACCGCCGGCATCGGCACGCTGCATATCGACGGCAACACCCGCCTGTGCACGGCGACGGCGGGGGCGGCGCTCAAGGAAACCTTCGGCGCGGACGGACAGCCGGGGACGTATGAGGACGTCGATATCGCCGATTGCTTTCTGTTCGTCGGCCACGACATGGCGGCGACCGCCACGGTGCTGTGGGCGCGGGTGCTCGACCGTCGGCGCGCGCGGCCGCCGTCGCGGATGATCGTGATCGACCCGCGCCGCACCGCGACGGCGGCGGAGGCCGATCTTCATATCCAGCCGCGGCTCGGGACCAATGTCGCGGTGCTGAACGGCCTGATCCGGGAATTGATCGCGCAGGGCCATGCCGACCGCGCTTTCATCGACGCGCATACGCTCGGCTTCGACGAACTGGCCGGCACCGTCGCCGGCTACACGCCCGAGCGGGTCGCCGGCATCGCGCGCATACCGGCCGACCAGCTCAGGCAGGCCGCCGCGATGATCGGCGGTTCGAAGATGCTGCTGTCGACCTGCCTTCAAGGCGTCTATCAGTCCAATCAGGGGACCGCGGCGGCGGTGCAGGTCAACAATGTCAACCTGGTGCTGGGCCGCATCGGCCGGCCCGGCTGCGGCATCCTGCAAATGAACGGGCAGCCTACCGCCGAGAACAGCCGCGAGACCGGGTCGGGCGGCGACCTGTCCGGGTTCCGCAATTTCGGCAATCCGCGACATGTTCAGGAGATGGCCAGGCTGTGGAACGTGGACCCGGCGACGTTGCCGGACTGGGGCCCTCCGACCCATGCGTTGCAGATTTTCGACTATGCCATGGCGGGGTCGATCCGGGTGTTGTGGATCATCGGCACCAACCCGGCGGTATCCATCCCCGACCTGAACCGCGTGCGCGCCACCCTGCGCAGGCAGGGCGTGTTCGTCATCGTGCAGGATGCCTTCATGACCGAAACGGCGGAACTGGCCGACGTGGTGCTGCCGGCCGCGATCTGGGGCGAGAAGACCGGCTGCTCGACCAATGTGGATCGTGTCGTGCATCTCAACAACAAGGCGGTCGAGCCGCCCGGCGAGGCGAAATCGGATCTCGATATTTTCCTCGACTTCGCCCGGCGGATGGATTTTCGCGACAAGGACGGCGCGCCGCTGATCAAGTGGACGGACGCGGAAGGCGCGTTCAATGCGTGGCGCGAATGCAGCCGGGGCCGGCCGTGCGATTATTCGGGTCTCACCTATGCGAAACTCACCGGCGGCTCGGGCATTCCCTGGCCGTGCAATGACAAGCACCCGGACGGTTCGGCGCGCTATTACGCCGACCTCCAATTCCCGACCGATCCGGACTATTGCGAAAGTTACGGCCACGATCTCCTGACCGGGGCGGCGATCACCGCTGAGGAATATCGTGCGCGGCGGCCGAACGGGCGGGCCCTGCTGCGCGCCGCCGAATATGTTGCGCCGGTGGAGGAGCCCGACGACGCCTATCCGTTCTTCCTGACGACCGGCCGCGTCGTCTATCACTTCCACACCCGCACCAAAACCGGCCGTTCGAAAGCGCTTCGCGATGCCGCGCCCGACGCCTTCGTCCAGATCAACGCCGACGACGCGCGGCGTCTCGGCATCGTCGAGGACGACATGGTGCGCGTCGCCTCGCGCCGCGGGGTCGCCGAGGCGCCGGCCCGGATCGGCGATATCGAGCCGGGCACGCTGTTCATGCCGTTTCACTACGGCTATTGGGACGATCCCGGCCGGCCGCGCGCGGCCAATGAACTGACGCTGTATGACTGGGATCCGGTCAGCAAGCAGCCGCATTTCAAATATGCCGCGGTCAGGCTGGAGAAGGTTTCGGGCGCGACCCTGCCGCAACCGGACCCGACCAGGCACGCCGGGCGCGGGGCGCAACGCCGGGGCGCGGCCGCGGGCCGCCCCTGTCTCGCCGATTATATCGGCCTGCTTCAGGCCAGCGAGGCCCGTCTGATCGCGTGCTGGGAAAAGCTGCGCGACGCCCATCCGCTCACCCCGGATATCGGCCAGCAGAGCGCGCTGTTCATCGGCTGGTCGCGGGCGAACGCCGCCGCGCTGCGCCCTTACGGCGAAAAATACGGCGAGGGAATCGAGGGCGAGCCGGCGGCGCTCGACAGGGCGCTGTCGATCGGCCGGCCGCAGACCGGCTTCGGCCTGCTACGCGATTTGCAGGATCTGTGGCTGATGGTCAATGAAAGCATGGTCTCCGCGGCGGTCCTCGTTCAGGCCGCGCGCGCGCTCGCGGATCGCGAGCTGGAGCATGACCTCGCCGGTATCGAGAGCCGCAACGCGCGCCAGCGCGCATGGCTGTTGACCCGGATCAGGCAGGCCGCGCCGCAGACGCTGACGGTGCCGTCGTGACAGGCGTCCACGGCAAACCAGGGGTTCGAGGGATGACGGAACGATTCAGGATCGGCGATCACGTCAGTTGGAATTCGGAGGCCGGCCGGGTGTCAGGCAAAATCATTGCCGTTCACACCTCGGATTTCGATTACAAGGGCTACACGCATCGCGCTTCGGAAGACGATCCGCAATACGAAATCAAGAGCGACAAGACCGATCATGTCGCGGCTCACAAAGGCCGCGCCTTGACGCGCATTTGAGCGCGGGAGCGGATGTCGTTGTCGTTACGGCTTGCGCGTCAAAGTCCGCGCGACGGCGTCGCGCCAGGCGGCGTAGGCGCGGGACCTCCAGGCTTGATCCTTTGCCGGTGTAAAGCGCCGCTCCAGCGCCCAGCGTTTCGCGAATTCCGCCGGCGGCGGGCATTGGCCGGTGGCGTAGCCGGCGAGATAGGCGGCGCCGAGCGCGGTGGTTTCGAGAATCGTCGGACGATCGACCGGGGCGTCGAGCACGTCGGCGAGACGCTGCATGGTCCAGTCCGAGGCCACCATGCCGCCGTCGACGCGCAGCACGGTCTTCCGCGCCGCGCCCCAGTCGCCCGCCATCGCCTCGACGAGGTCGCGGGTCTGGAAACAGACGCTTTCGAGCGCCGCGCGCGCCAGCTCCGCCGGGCCGGTGGCGCGGGTGAGGCCGTACAGCGCGCCGCGGCATTCGGCGTCCCAATAGGGCGCGCCGAGCCCGACGAAGGCCGGCACCAGAATCACCGACTGGCTGTCGTCGGCGCGCGCCGCCAGCGCGCCGGACTCCGACGCCTGCCTGATGAGGCCGAGGCCGTCCCGCAGCCATTGCACCGCGGCGCCGGCGACGAAGATCGAGCCTTCGAGCGCATAGGTGCGCCGGCCGTCGAACTGGTAGGCGATGGTGGTGAGCAGCCGGTTCTTCGAGGCCACCGCTTCCGTGCCGGTGTTGAGCAGCGCGAAGCAGCCGGTGCCGTAGGTGGATTTCACCATGCCGGGCTCGAAACAGGCCTGGCCGACGGTGGCGGCCTGCTGGTCGCCGGCGATGCCGGCGATGCGGATCGGCCCGCCGAACAGGCTTGCGTCGGTGGCGCCGAAATCGCCGGCGCTGTCTTTCACTTCAGGCAGAATGGCGCGCGGTACGCGCAGCAGCGACAACAGCGTGTCGCGCCAGCGGCCCTCGCGGATGTCGTAGAGCATGGTGCGCGAGGCGTTGGTGGCGTCGGTGGCGTGGACGCGGCCGCCGGTCAGCCGCCACAGCAGGAAGCAATCGACGGTGCCGAACGCCAGTTCGCCGCGTTCGGCGCGCGCCCGCGCGCCCTCGACGTGATCGAGCAGCCAGGCGACCTTGGTGCCGGAGAAATACGGGTCGATGACCAGGCCGGTCATGCGGGCGACGGTGTCCTCGTGGCCGGCGTCGCGCAGGCCCCGGCAGATCTCGGCGGTGCGGCGATCCTGCCAGACGATGGCGTTGTGGATCGGCTTGCCGGTGGCGCGGTCCCACACCACCACGGTTTCGCGCTGGTTGGTGATGCCGATGGCGGCGATGTCGCGGGCCGTCGCGCCGCCCTTCGCCATCGCCTCGCGGCAGGTTTCGACCGTGGTCGACCACAGATCCTCGGGATCGTGCTCGACCCAGCCGGAGGCGGGGAAATGCTGCTTGAACTCGCGCTGGGCGACGGCGACGGGCGAAAGATCGGCGCGGAACAAGAGCGCGCGGGTGGAGGTGGTGCCCTGATCGATGGCGAGGAGGAATGTGCTCATGCGTTTTCCGTCACGGCGGCGTTTTGCAGATAGGCCCCGAGCGATGCCGCATCAGGGGGCGTCACGCGCAGGCCGAGTTTCGAGCGCCGCCACAGAACGTCGTCAGCCTGCCGCGCCCATTCCTCGCGGACCAGGTAGCGCACCTCCGCCTCGGTAAGGTCGGCCCCGAACGATCGGCCCAGATCCGGCAATGCGCGGGCGTCGCCCAGAATATCCCGCGCCCGCGTGCCGTAGGCGCGAGCGAGCCGCGTCAGCAGCGGCGGCGGCACCGCCGGCCATGCGGCGCGAAGATCGGCGACCAGCGCCGCGAAACCCTGCATCGGAAAATCGCCGCCGGGCAGCGTCGCGCCGGCGGTCCAGGCCGGCGGCAGTCCGGGCAGATGCGGCTGCAATTTCGAAAGCGCCGCCTCGGCGAGCCGGCGATAGGTGGTGATCTTGCCGCCGAACACGGAGAGGAACGGCGCTTGCCCCGGCGCGGCGTCGAGCGTCAGCACATAATCGCGCGTCGCCTCCTGCGCCGCCGACGCGCCGTCGTCATAGAGCGAACGCACGCCCGAATAGGTCCACACCACATCCTCGCGGGTGACGGCTTTGGCGAAATATTCGTTGGCGACGGCGCACAGATAATCGATTTCGTCGGTTGAGGCGGCGACAGCGGCGGGATCGCCGGCATAGTCGATATCGGTGGTGCCGATCAGCGTGAAGTCGCGCTCATAGGGAATCGCGAAGACGATGCGGCCGTCGGCATTCTGGAAAATATAGCAGCGGTCGTGATCGAACAGTTTCGGCACGACGATATGCGAGCCCTTCACCAGCCGCGCGCGCGCCGCGGCGTTTTCGTGCAGGACGCCGAGCACCGCGCCGACCCACGGCCCGGCCGCGTTCACCACCAGCTTCGCCCGCCGTTCCTTGCGCGCGCCGCTCGCCCGGTCCTCGATCGAGAGCCGCCAGACGCCGTTGTCGCGGCTGCCCGCGACCAGCCGGTGGCGGGTCTCGATCACGGCGCCGCGCGCGCGCGCGTCCATGGCGTTGAGCACGACGAGGCGGGCATCCTCGACCCAGCAGTCGGAATATTCGAACGCGCGCGCGGCGCGATCCTTCAGCGCCGCGCCGGCCGCGTCCTGCCGCAGGTCGAGCGTGCGCGTCGCCGGCAGCGCCTTGCGGCCGCCGAGATGGTCGTAGAGGAACAGGCCGAGCCGCAGCAGCCACGCCGGGCGCAGGCCGGCGTGATGCGGCAGCACGAAGCGCAGCGGCCGCACGATGTGCGGCGCCATCGCCCACAGCACCTCGCGCTCGGCGAGCGCCTCATGCACCAGGCGGAATTCGTAGTGTTCGAGATAGCGCAGGCCGCCGTGGATCAGCTTGGTCGAGCGCGAGGAGGTGCCGCTGGCGAGATCGTCCTGCTCGCAGAGATAGACCCGCAGGCCCCGCCCGGCGGCGTCGCGGGCGATGCCCGCGCCGTTGATGCCGCCGCCGACGATGGCGATGTCGAACTCGCCGGGTTCCTGGATGTCGCCCGCCATGTCACGGTCCGATGTCAAAGTCCGATGTCAGGGTTTTCGATGCCGGAGTCTGGACGCCGGGGGCTGGATGCCAGCATCCAATGGCAGAGTCCGATGTCAGCTTCCGGCCCCGAGCGCAATCAAAATCTGTGAGGGCGGCGTTCCGGGCCAGGCGCAACATGGGAACGGCCGTCATGCGCGCGGACCGCGCCGGGCTTCGGAGCGCCATCGTCGTCATGCCGTCATTTGAAACGAATCCGGAAGCGCCGCCGCCCGCGGCGGCTCAAGGTGGCCGGGTTCATCGCATGTTGGGATATGGTTAACGTTTCGTAGCTATCGTTTCCCGGCATGATCTTGCTGGGGACTGAATGATGAAACGAATTCTTGCCGCCGCCGTTGGCGCGGTGTTGACGACCACCACCGCCTTCGCCGCCGATCTCGCGCCGTATTACGAAAAAGCGCCCGCGCCGCCGCCGCCGGTCATGGGCCTCAACTGGACCGGCTTTTATATCGGGGCGTTCGGCGGCTACGGCTGGTCCAGCGAGCTTCGCGGCAGCATTCCCGGAGTCATCGCGGCCACCTTCAGCAGCGATCAGGTCAATGGCGGCTTCGGCGGCGGCGCGATCGGCTATAACTGGCAGATGCCGGGCAGCCAGTTGGTCGCCGGCCTCGAGGTCGACGCCGCCGGCGGCAACATCGGTATTGGCGGCAACATCCTCGGCGCTGACGTCCGCGACCAGATCAACTCGTTCGGCAGCGTCACCGGCCGCGTCGGCGCCGCGTTCGGCCCCGCGCTGCTCTACGTCAAGGGCGGCTATGCCTGGGCCAGCAACAAGGTGACCGTCGATGTGGCCGGCGTGAACGTCTACAACAAACGGCAGGTTCATCCCGGCTGGACCGTCGGCGGCGGCGCGGAATGGATGTTCGCGCCTTGCTGGTCGGTCAAGGGCGAATACATGTACGCCGACTTCGGCGACAAGAATTATAGCGGCGTCAATCTCGGCGGCTCGTTCCACACCGTCAAGGCCGGCCTGAATTATCACTTCAATTGAGCCGCGACGGAGGTTGCCGCGCTCCCCGCGGCAACGCCGAGGGACGCGGCGATTCACGCCGACGGCCGCGCCGCCGGCACCAGCGCGGCGACATCCTTCACCACCACGGCGAAGCGGTCGGCCAGTTCCGACAGCGCGGTGCGATGCACGACGCTGGCCGGGATCATGCCGCCGAGCGGATCGGGCAGGTCGCGCGTCGCGGTGGCGTTGGCCACCACGGTCGAGCGGTAATCGAGGTCGAGCGCGGCGCGGACGCTGGCCGAGACGCACATATGGGTCATGAAGCCGGCGAAAATGATCTCGCGCCTGCCGGTGCTTTTGATTAGCTCGTGCAAATCGGTGCCGGCGAAGGCGTTGGGGAGCCGCTTGCGCAGCACGATCTCGCCGGCGGCGGGATTGAGTTGCGGCACGATCGCAGCGTTTGGCCCGTCTTCCGCGAACAACGGCCGCCCCGCCGGCGCGTGCTGCACGATGTGAAACACCGGCATGGCGATCTTGCGCGCCACCGCCAGCAGCAGCGCCGCCTCGCGGATCGCCGCATCGACGCCGGCAAGCGGCAGGCCGCCGGTGACGTATTCAAGCTGCGCGTCGATAATCACCAGCACGGCGGCGTTGAGCGGGCTCGGATGCAGCGGCGCGCCGGCGATCTGCAACAGCGATTTCGGGGCGGGGGCCATGGCGGGATTCTTTCCGGTGGTTGACGTGGCTGCCGGACACCATACCGGATCCCGGTTCACGGTGATGCGCGGATCAAACAATCCGCCGCCGTCCTCGCCAATGGGTCCGGCTATCTCGGCGTCGTCCCCGCCTGCGCGGGGACGACGATATTCGCGTTGTAAATCCGCGCGCAAAACGACCTGTGGATAGCCGGGACAATCGGGCGGCGGTTGGGCGCGGCGGGCAGCGTGCCTATATTGATGGCCGGTTGACGAAAGGTCCAGATGCGCTTCACCCCGCAATTTCTTGACGAACTGCGCGCCCGGCTTCCGGTGTCGGAAGTCGTGGGCAAGCGCGTCAAGCTGAAGAAGGCGGGGCGGGAGTGGAAGGGGCTGTCGCCGTTCCAGCAGGAAAAGACGCCGTCCTTCACGGTGAACGACCAGAAGCAATTCTACCACGACTTCTCCACCGGCAAGCACGGCAACATCTTCGATTTTCTGATGGAAACCGAAGGGGTGCCGTTCGTCGAGGCGGTGGAGCGCTGCGCGGCGATGGCCGGCGTGCCGGTTCCGCTGGCGACGCCGGACGCGGCGCGCCACGAGCAGCGCCGCAAGTCGCTTCATGACGTGATGGAATTGGCGGCGACCTTCTTCACCGAGACGCTGGCCGGGCGCGGCGGCGCCAAGGCGCGCGGCTACCTGGCGGATCGCTCGCTGACGCCGCAGACGCAGGTCCAGTTCCGGCTCGGCTACGCGCCGGGGGAGCGTTTCGCGCTGAAGGAATATCTCGGCGCCAAAGGCGTGCCGGTCGAGGACATGGTCGAGGCCGGGCTCCTGATCGGCGGCGAGGATATTCCGGTGCCCTACGATCGCTTCCGCGACCGCGTGATGTTTCCGATCACCGACCTGCGCGGACGGGTGATCGCCTTCGGCGGCCGCGCGCTGGAGAAGGACGCGCGGGCGAAATATCTCAATTCGCCGGAGACGCCGCTGTTTCACAAGGGGGCCAACCTCTACAACGCCGCCGCCGCCCGCAAGGCCGCCCATGACGGCGCGCCGGTGGTGGTGGTCGAGGGCTACATCGACGTCATCGCCATGGCCGGCGCCGGCTTTGCCGCCACCGTCGCGCCGCTCGGCACCGCGCTCACCGAGGATCAGCTCGGCCTGTTGTGGAAGATGGCCGACGAGCCGATCCTGTGCTTCGACGGCGACCGCGCCGGGCAGAAGGCGGCGTGGCGCGCCGCCGATCTGGCGCTGCCGCATCTTCAGCCCGGCAAGAGCCTGCGTTTCGCCATGCTGCCGGAAGGGCAGGACCCCGACGATCTGGCGCGGGCCGGCGGCCGCGGCGCGGTCGAGGAGGTGATCGGCGCCGCGCGCGGACTGGTCGACGTGATCTGGTCGCGCGAGGTCGCGAGCGGCAATTTCGCCACCCCGGAACGGCGCGCGGCGCTGGAGGCGCGGATCGGCGAATTGACCGGCGGCATCCGCGACGAGGTGGTCCGCCGCTACTATCGGCAGGATTTTGCCGAGCGGCTGCGGCTGGCCTTCGTCCCGGCCGGCGGACGCGGCGGTTTCGGGCGCGAATCAGGTCGGCCGGCAGGGGGCGGGTTTGCCTCCGCCGGCGCGGCGTGGCCGGGCCGTCGTCCACAGGGGAGCCGCCCGCCGGGCAATGCGCTGTCGCCGGGGCTCGGCCGCGGCCCCTACCAGGTGGCCAGCCCGCACCTCGCCAGCAGCCCGATCATGCGCGGCCAGCGCAGCGCGCTGTCGCGCCGCGAGGCGCTGATCCTGCAATGCCTGCTCAACCACCCCTGGCTGCTGCATGACCGGCTGGAGCAGGTGGCGGCGCTGGAGTTCGCCCATCCGCAGGCGCACCGGCTGCGCGCCGGAATCATCGGCGCGTTCGCCGGCGACAGCGCCGGCGACGATCCGTCGGCGGATGGCGCGCGGCTCCGGGCATGGCTGGAAAAATCCGGATATTCAAAGCAAATTCAAGCGGTTGAGAGCGCCCTGACAACCCGCAGCGTGTGGGGCGCGGAGCCGGGGGCGGCGGCCGAGGACGTTCTTTCGACCTGGCATCAACTGGTTACCTTGCATCGCAAGGAGCACTCCTTACTTAGGGAGCTGAAGGATGCCGAACTGGCGCTGAGCGAGGCCCAGACCGACGCCAATTTCGCCTGGCTCAAGGACGTCAGCGCCCGTCTGGAGTCGATGGAGGGGACCGAGGCCCTGATCGAGGGGTTCGGCGAATCCTCCGGCCGCGCCCAGACGACGACATGACGACAAGCGGGCTTGTCGCGGCGGAACCGCGAAAAGACTCGCCAAGATGAGGATTTGGCTGCAAATACAGGGTTAAGCGAGACTTAACGGCTTTGGCTCAAGGTCCGGCCAGGGTTCACAATCAGCAAAGCTGATGCGGAGGTGGCGGAAGATGCGCCGCCTTTTCCGCGTTTGGATGAAAGATTTCGGGGCGTAGACGCGACCCCGGCGCAGGCGCGTTTCAGGAGCATTGAATGGCCACCAAGGCGAAGACGCTGCAAGTCAAGGACAAGGAAAAAGACGACAAGGCGGCGGATGCGCCGGAGAAGGACGCCGTCGACGCGCCGTCCCCCTTGCTCGACCTGTCCGACGCCGCGGTCAAGAAGATGATCAAGCAGGCGAAGAAGCGCGGCTTCGTCACCTTCGACCAGCTCAACGACGTGCTGCCCTCCGACCAGACCTCGCCCGAGCAGATCGAGGACATCATGGCGATGCTCTCCGACATGGGCATCAACGTCTCGGAGACCGACGAGGACGCCGAGGAGGAGAACAAGGACGACGACGGCGAGGAGACCGACAACGAACTGGTCGAGGTCACCTCCAAGGCGGTCACCGAAACCAAGAAGTCCGAGCCCGGCGAGCGCACCGACGATCCGGTGCGGATGTATCTGCGCGAGATGGGCACCGTGGAGCTGCTGTCGCGCGAGGGCGAGATCGCCATCGCCAAGCGCATCGAGGCCGGCCGCGAGGCGATGATCGCGGGGCTGTGCGAAAGCCCGCTGACCTTCCAGGCCATCATCATCTGGCGCGACGAACTCAACGAAGGCAAGATCTTCCTGCGCGACATCATCGACCTGGAAGCGACCTACGCCGGACCCGACGCCAAGAACAACATGATCGCCGCGCCGAACGGTGCGGGCGAGGCGCAGGCCGCGGCGCCCGCGCATGTCGCGCCGCCCGCGGCGCCGCCGTCGCCGACCCCGTTCCGTCCCGCCCCCGGCGCCGATGCCGAGGCCGGCGCCGAGGCGGCCGGCGAAGGCGAGATGGACGACGACGAGTTCGAGAACCAGATGTCGCTCGCCGCCATCGAGGCCGAACTGAAGCCGAAGGTGGTGGAGATCTTCGACAAGATCGCCGACGCCTCGAAGAAGCTGCGCCGCTTGCAGGAACTGGACATCTCCAACCAGTTGCAGAGCGAAAAACTGTCGCCGCATCAGGACCGCAAGTACAAGAAGCTCAAGGACGACATCATCGTCGAGGTGAAGTCGCTGCGGCTCAACCAGGCGCGCATCGATTCGCTGGTCGAGCAGCTCTACGACATCAACAAGCGCCTGGTCTCGTTCGAGGGCCGCTTGCTGCGGCTCGGCGACAGCCACGGCGTCGCGCGCGAGGACTTTTTGCGCAACTATCAGGGCTCCGAACTCGATCCGCGGTGGCTCAATCGGGTGTCGAAACTCTCGGCCAAGGGCTGGAAGAACTTCGTCCATCACGAGAAGGACCGCATCAAGGAATTGCGCGGCGAAATTCAGCAGCTCGCGGCGCTGACCGGGCTGGAGATCGGCGAATTCCGCAAGATCGTGCATTCGGTGCAGAAGGGCGAGCGCGAGGCGCGGCAGGCCAAGAAGGAAATGGTCGAGGCCAACCTGCGCCTCGTCATCTCCATCGCCAAGAAATACACCAATCGCGGCCTGCAATTCCTCGACCTGATTCAGGAAGGCAACATCGGCCTGATGAAGGCGGTGGACAAGTTCGAGTATCGCCGCGGCTACAAGTTCTCGACCTACGCGACGTGGTGGATCCGGCAGGCGATCACGCGCTCGATCGCCGATCAGGCGCGCACCATCCGCATTCCGGTGCACATGATCGAGACCATCAACAAGATCGTGCGCACCTCGCGCCAGATGCTCAACGAGATCGGCCGCGAGCCGACCCCGGAGGAACTCGCCGAGAAGCTCGGCATGCCGCTGGAGAAGGTGCGGAAAGTTCTCAAGATCGCCAAGGAGCCGTTGTCGCTGGAAACCCCGGTCGGCGACGAGGAGGACTCGCACCTCGGCGATTTCATCGAGGACAAGAACGCGGTGCTGCCGATCGACGCCGCGATCCAGAGCAATCTGCGCGAGACCACGACGCGGGTATTGGCGTCGCTGACGCCGCGCGAGGAACGCGTGCTGCGGATGCGCTTCGGCATCGGCATGAATACCGACCACACGCTGGAGGAAGTCGGCCAGCAGTTCTCGGTGACGCGCGAGCGCATCCGCCAGATCGAGGCCAAGGCGCTGCGCAAGCTGAAGCACCCGTCGCGGTCGCGCAAGCTGCGGTCGTTCCTGGACAACTGATTGCGAATGGGACCGTCATTGCGAGCGAAGCGAAGCAATCCAGGGCCACAAGGCGGAGAGCTGGATCGCGTCGTCGCTTGCGCCCCTCGCCATGGCGGGAGGCGAGGGGGCGCGTCCGCCCCCGTCCGCCGCTAAAATCCCGGCGCTGTCATGGTCCCTCCCGCCGCCCCCGCCGCCCGCGATTTGAGGGCATGGGGGCGCGCGCGCGTCGCCACGCTGTTTCCCGGCTATTTCGCGCTGGTGATGGCCACCGGCATCATCGCCAACGCGATGTGGTTCGAGGGTCATCACGCCATTTCCGGCGTTCTGCTGGCGATCAACGTCGTCGCCTACATCGTGCTGCTGGCGATGACGCTGATCCGCGCCGTTGCGTTTCCGCGCGCGCTGTGGGGCGACCTCACCGAGCCGAAGCTGGTGTTTTCGTTCTTCACGCTGGTGGCCGCCACCGACGTGCTCGGCGTCGGCATCGGCTTGCGCGGCCATACCCATATCGCGCTGGCGATGTGGCTCGCCGCGCTGGCGCTGTGGCTGGGCCTGACCTATCTCGGCTTCGCCGTGCTGATCCTGCGCAACACCGCCGAGCGCGCCGATATCATCTTCGGCGGCTGGCTGATCGCCATCGTCGCCACCGAGGCGGTGGCGCTGCACGGCGTGTTCGTCGCGCCGCAATTCGGCGCGGCGGCGGCGCAGGTGGTGCTGTTCAGCCATATGCTGTGGGGCGTCGGCGTGGTGCTCTACGCCGTCTTCATCGTGCTGTTCGCGCAGCGCGTCTTCTTCGCGGCCGTCGCGCCCGAGCAACTCACCCCGATGCTGTGGGTGGTGATGGGCGCGGCCGCGATCTCCACCAATGCCGGCTCGGTGCTGATCGTCACCGACGTCGCGCTGCCGTATCTGGTGGCGATGCGCCCGTTCGTCGACGGCGCGACGCTGGTGATGTGGGCGTGGGCGACGTGGTGGATTCCGCTCTTGATCGTGTTCGGGGTCTGGACCCACGGCGTGCATCGGCTGCCGCTGACCTATACGCCGCTGTTCTGGAGCCTGGTGTTCCCGCTCGGCATGTATGCGCTGGCGAGCCTGCGGCTGGCGCACGCCGCCGGGATCCCCGTGCTGGTGACGATCTCGCGCGTCATGGTGTGGATCGCGCTGTGCGCATGGGCGCTGACGGCGACGGGCTTCGCCGCCGCCGGCTGGCGGCATCTGCGGCGCGGGCGTAGGATGCGATCCGGAGCATGATTGTCCGAGGTCGAAACATTCGAGTGTTTCCGTCCGAGCCGATCATGCTCTGGAATGTCGTTCGCCGGATAGCTCCCCTTGGGCGTCGTCCCCGCGCAGGCGGGGACCCATAACCCCTGGCATTCGCGGGGAACGCGTTATCGTTATCACGCGCGTCACGACGATGGCCGAAGCCGCTTGCCTCAATCCATCAATTCGCCCGGCGGATGGCGCGGGTCGTAGTCGCGCGGGCGGTTGTTCTCGGCGATCTTCCAGAACGGCCAGACGAAGCCGATGCCGGCGGCCAGCACGCCGAGCACGCGCCAGTCGCGCACGATGAACAGCAGCACCAGCGGCGTGCCGACAAAGAACAGCGCGGCGATGACGAGGATCGCCACCATGGCGGTGTGGCGGCTTTCGGAAAAGCCGGCGGTGAAGCGGATGGTGCCTGGCGGCGCGGCCGCGAGGCGCAGGTGCAGCGCGCGGACGAAATCGCGATAGGGCGGCGTGCGGTCGTGATCGACCTGCCCGGACGCGCCGGCGTCGGTGACGGTCAGCGTGCGCCCGTCGCGAAAGCGGATCAGGCAACTGTTGACGACATCCTTGCCGTCGGAGCCAGATGCCATGTTAACGGCGGCGATGTCGGTCCAGAGTTGCCGACCCATCTCAATCGCATCGTTGCGCCAGATGATGGCGGACTGTCGCCCGGCGTCGAACAGCGTCACGCCATGGTTCGGATTGCGCCAGAAGAAGCGCTTGCCGTTCTGCAAGTAATAGAGGTCATAGGCCGTCGAGGCCGTGGCGGGCGCGGGATCGGTCATGCGGGGAGATTAGAGCATGATCCCGGAAAGTGGACACCGGTTTTCGGAAAAGATCATGCTTTAGCGGAATTTGGCGAGGCGTCGAGGCGGCGCGTGTCTTCCCGTATCCTCGGCGCGACGCCGTCACGCATCTTGACAAATTCGCCGATCTAGGATTTAATTCCTTTATCCCGTCCCGATGTGAGGGGCGTTTCGCGATCGTCACGATATCGCGGGGCGGGAGGCGGTGGTTCGCGCCGCGGCGTTCGAGACGCGGATCGGACGCATCACGGGCCGGCGCAAATCGGCTCGGTGGTGCGCGAGAGAGGCGGCTGACGACCACGCCGCGGCCGGATGGCCCAAGTTGCATGATCCCCGCGCGGCGGCCCGCGCGCTCATCGGCATTACCAGCAACGGATGCCGGGGGTGATGCAAAGCAAGCCATGACCCCACCGCGCGCGGAACGCCGGATGTGTCCGGTGCTTTCGTGGTGACTTACTCGTGCGCTTGTTTTCATTGCGCATGAGGCCGCGGACGCACCCTGCGTCCGGCGTTCCGCGCGCCCTCTCGATCGGAGGGCGAGGCGTTCCTCGCAAAGCTCGGGTGCGAAAGGCGCCGCGAGAGCGCGACGCCGCGCCACCTTTCCAGCGTCGTGCGGAGGGAGAAGCAATCATAAATCTCGCTGAGCGAAGTGAACGAGACGAGCGCTTCCGTCGATTTCAGGCGACACGGCGTATGGGTCCCCGCCTTCGCGGGGACGACACTGGGAGGTCGGGACGCGCCGTTGACGGCGACCTTGCAGGGACGATTCGTGGATGGCGGCGCTCGCCCACCCCGCGCCTCCGTTATCATCCCGCCGCCATAGTCGTGCTATAGTCAGCGCCGATTCACCAGAAGGGGTCGCAATGAAACTCCGCCTCGCCGCCGTTCTCGCCGCTTCGCTCGCCGCCGTTTCCCTCACCGCGAACCCTGCTTCCGCCGTCCAGTGCGGCGGTGATTTCAACCGCTTCGTCGACAATTTCTCGCGCGCGGCCCAAGCCGCCGGCATCGCGCCCAACGTGATCGCGCAGGCGCTCGGCGGCGTCACCCTGGACCCCAAGGTGCTGGCCTTCGACCGCCGCCAGCGCGGCACCTTCAACAAGACCTTCGAGCAATATGTCTCGACC
This sequence comes from Xanthobacteraceae bacterium, assembly GCA_023954195.1. Taxonomy (GTDB): domain Bacteria; phylum Pseudomonadota; class Alphaproteobacteria; order Rhizobiales; family Xanthobacteraceae; genus 62-47. Next base: position 1,293,781 of record JAMLIK010000001.1, on the reverse strand, counting down.
CGCGTCGGCTCCGGCCGCATCAAGGGCGGCCGCGCCATGTTGCAGCGGCACGCCTCGCTATTGTCGCGCATCGAGCAGAAGTTCGGCGTGCCGCCGGAAATCATCGTCGCGATCTGGGGGCTGGAGACCGATTTCGGCAAGGGCGACATGGGCAAGCTGCCGGTGTTTCGCGTGCTCGCCACGCTCGCGCACGATTGCCGCCGCACCGACCTGTTTCAGGGCGAGCTGCTGGCAGCGCTGCAGATCGTGCAGCGCGGCGACCTGACGCTCGGCGGCATGATCGGCGCCTATGCCGGCGAGATCGGCCAGACCCAATTCCTGCCGTCGTCCTACATCAAGTACGGCGTCGATTTCGACGGCAACGGCCACGTCGATCTGCGCCACAGCGTGCCGGATGTGCTCGCCTCCACCGCGAATCTCTTGAAGACGGCGGGTTGGAAGCGCGGCGGCGATTACCACGAGGGCTCGGCCAATTTCGACGCCATGCGCGAGTGGAACAGGGCCGTCATCTATCGCAAGACCATCGGGTATTTCGCCGACAAGCTGGCGGGACGCTGAGCCGCGAGCCGCCACCCTCGCCGTCGGAGTCTCGATCGAAATGTTGCGCGCAGGATCAGATATTCTCTGCGTCGTCCTCGCGCAGGCGAGGACCCATAACCCCTGGCGCTCGCCGTTTTGTGCGATAGCGCGCGGATTGATTGAGCCGAACCGCTGCGGCGTATGGGTCCCCGCCTGCGCGGGGACGACGATATGAATTTTCGGTCAGACACCCAGGAGACGATGATGACCGCCGCGCTGACGACGGATTTCATACCCGTGCCGCTGCCGGACTACGTCGAGCGTCCGCCGGGGGAGATGCAGGCGCGGGCCGAGGCGTTCTATGACGGCATTCGCCGCCGCCACACCGTGCGCGAGTTCGCAAGCCGCCCGGTGCCGCGCGATCTGATCGCGACCTGCCTGAAGGCGGCGGGCACCGCGCCGAGCGGGGCCAACCATCAGCCGTGGCATTTCTCGGTGATCGGCGCCGCCGCCATGAAAGCCCGCATCCGCGCCGCCGCCGAGGAGGAGGAGCGCGCGTTCTATGCCGGGCGCGCCGGCGCGGACTGGCTCGCAGCCTTGCGGCCGCTCGGCACCGATCCGGACAAGCCGTTCCTCGAAATCGCGCCGTGGCTGATCTGCGTGTTCGGCGCGCGCAAGAGCCGCAGCGCCGACGGCGTCATGCGCAAGAATTACTACGTGCCGGAATCGGTGGCGATCGCCACCGGCTTTCTGATCGCGGCGCTGCATCACGCGGGCCTCGCGACCCTGACGCACACGCCGGCGCCGATGAGTTTCCTCAACGAGATCTGCGGACGGCCGGAGACGGAGAAGCCGTATATCCTGCTGGTCACCGGTTATCCGGCGGAAAACGCCCACATTCCGCGCCACGCCACCGAGAAGAAACCGCTCGCCGATATCGCGACGTTCTTCGAATGAGACGAGGGCCTGGCATCGAGGCGAGCGGTCCTATGGTTAAGAAAGCGTGGATGACGTTCGGTCCGGCGGCGGCATCCGGGCTTTCATTAATTCCCAACCAAGCCGGAGATTGTTTAATCGCGGTCAGACTCCGTTAAGCGCCGTGCGGGCACCCTGAGGCCAATTCGGGGAGAGTCATGAGCAGGACAAAGTCCGGCACGGAGAGGCGGCCGCCTTGCGGCCGGGTCGCGCGATGTTGAGCATGCCGACGCTATGGGTGGTCTTGGTTGCGAACTTCCTGGCGCTGGGTCTGATCTGGACCTACGTCTTGCGCAGCTATCCCAACTTCGAGGCCGCGCGCTACTGGACCGCCGCCGCGCTCTGCGTCGCCATCGGCGCCGGCATCGGGATGCTGCGCATGGTGGTGCCGCCGCTGATCCCGCTGATGACCGGCGCGATGTTTCTGGTGGTCGGAAGCGGACTGACGGCGATGGGCGTCGAGCGGTTTTACGGCCGCCCCGCGTCGTGGCGGTTCAACATCGCGCTCGCCATCGCCACTTTCGCGGCGCTCAGTTATTTCGTGCTGGTGGACCCCTCCACCTCGATGCGGATCTTCGTCTACTCCGTCGCGCAGCCGATCCCGGTGGCGCTGGTGCTGCCGCTGCTGTTCTCGCCCGACACCCGCTCGAACAATCCCGGCGCGCGGCTCGCGGGCGTGGTCGCGGTGCTGATTATCGCGGTGAACGTGGTTCGCGGCGCGGCGAGCCTGTTCGATATCGGCGGCGTCGCCTCGATGGTCGATTTCAACCAGGTGCAGGCGGCGCTGGTGCTGCTGCTGGTGTTCCTGTCGATGGCGTGGAATTTCGGCTTCATGCTGATGGCGATCGACCGGCTGCGCGGCGAGGTGGCCAATCTGGCGCTGTTCGACGAACTCACCGGCGTCGCCAATCGCCGGATGCTGTTGCGGCGGCTGCCGGAAGCGTGCGCCGTCTCGCGGCGGACCGGCGAGCCGTTCGTGCTGCTGGCGATCGATCTCGACAGCTTCAAGGCGATCAATGACGGCCACGGACATGTCATCGGCGACGAGTGCCTGCGGTTGTTCACGCGCACGGTGCAGTCGCGGCTGCGGCCGGACGATCTGCTGGCGCGCTCGGGCGGCGACGAGTTCTGCGCGGTGCTGCCGGCCACGACGTTGCGCGAGGGCGCGATGATCGCGCGGCGTATCGTCGAGGCCTGCCGCGCGCAACTGACGCCCGAGCAGGGGCTGCCGGTTCGTCTGACCGCCAGCATCGGCGTCGCGCAGTGGACGCCACAGGTCGCGATGGAGCCGGATCGTCTGATCGCCGCCGCCGACCAGGCGCTGTACGCCGCCAAGAACGAGGGCCGCAACCGCTATGCCGTGCATCAGCCCCCGCCGCCGCCGGCGATCGAGCTGCGGCTTACGGCGTAGGGCGGCAGGCGGCCTTACTTCGGTTGCAGCTTCAGCGCCGCCGAGTTGATGCAATAGCGCAGGCCGGTCGGTCCCGGTCCGTCGTCGAAGACGTGGCCGAGATGGCCATCGCATTTCGAGCACAGAACCTCGGTGCGGATCATGCCGTGCGAGGTGTCGCGTTCCTCGTCGATGTGGCCTTCGGAAGCCGGCCGCGTGAAGCTCGGCCAGCCGCAGCCGGAATCGAATTTCGCGTCGGATTCGAACAGCGTCTGGCCGCAGCCGGCGCAGACATAGACGCCCGGCGTATCGGTATACTCGTACTCGCCGGAGAACGGGCGCTCGGTCGCCTTCTCGCGCAGCACCGCGTATTGCATCGGCGTCAGGTCGTTGCGCCACTCGCTGTCGGTCTTCTGAACCTTCCCGGATCGCTCTGCGGTATCGGACATGGAGCCTCCTCGTGACGTTCGTGACTTTGCGATGTCGCGTCAGTTCGTCGCCTTGCCGGCATTCACCAGCGTTGGCTTCTCGATGTAGCTGTCGGTGAACATCGTCTTCAGATTCTCGATCTTCGGAAGATCGTTGTAGACAATATAGGGTTGGCGCGGGTGCAATGTCAGGTAGTCCTGATGATAGGATTCCGCCGGATAGAACCCTTTGAGCGGGTCGACCGTGGTGACGATCGGCTTGCCGAACACTTTTGCCGCGTTCAACTGAGCGATATAGGCATCGGCGACCTTCTTCTGCGCGTCGTCGGTGGTGAAGATGGCGGAGCGGTACTGCGTGCCGACATCCGGTCCCTGCCGGTTCAACTGCGTCGGGTCGTGGGCCACCGAGAAGTAGATTTGCAGGATCTTGCCATAGCTGATCTTGCGCGGATCGTATTTGATTTCCACCGACTCGGCGTGCCCCGTCGCGCCGGTGCCGACGATCTCGTACATCGCGGTGCTCTTGTCGCCCCCGGCATAGCCCGACACGGCGCTGAGTACGCCGGCGGTGTGCTGGAACACCCCCTGAACGCCCCAGAAGCAGCCGCCGGCGAGCACGGCCGTCCGGGTGCCGGCCTCGGCCGGCAGGTCGATCGTCGGCGGCGGGATGGCAACGGCCTTCTCGGCGCCCAGCGCGGGAGCAGCAAACGAGATCGCCAAGGCGGCGGCGAGGCCGAGACGGGACGGAGCAGATTGGAGCGGGCGCATGGGGCCTCCCGATGGTTTCCGAGACGGATCGATCCGATGGCCGATTATTGTCGCATGGCGATACGTCAAGGATAGGCCGGGCGTCCGGTCCGGCACGATGTCACGGACACAATGGCGTGAGCGATTGTCGCCGATGCGGGCGACACCGCAAAAGACAAAGCCGCGGGAGACGAGTCCCGCGGCTTCGGGTCGCGAAATTCCGACTGCCGGACTACTGGCAGAGGTAGCGGTTGCCGTCCCGCGCCAGGAAGGTGTTGGAGGCCGGATCGTAGGACCGGTAGCGCTGGGCGCAATAGGCGGCGTGCTGCTGGGCGGCGGCGTTGGCCTGGCCTGCTGCGATCGCGCCGCCGATGATGGCGCCGGCCGCGAGGCCGCCGAGTACGGCGCCGGCGTTGTTGCCGTAATAGCCATGATGATGGTGAGGGCCGCCGTGCCAGCGCCGGTATTGCACCGTATCGACCGACGACGGCGCGGCGGCGGATAGCGCGCTCTGGGCGCTGAGGAGCGGCGCGGCATTCGCCGGCATCGCGAACGCCAGCGCGATTGAGCCCCCGAGCAGCGCCGCGCCCGCCATTTTTGCAAAACCCATTTCATTTCTCCTGTTGGTCACATGGATCGAACCATTGGACCAAGCCATTGGATCAAACCTGTGGCGTATTCTTGTCAACGATAGCAAGGTTCCATTCGGCGCCATTTTCGTCCCCAAGCGGTGGTTTGGCGCGATGGGTTCCCGGCAGGTCTGTCGTACACGGCGACGGAAGGGTTCAACGCGCCGTCGCGATTTCAGATTACGATGCTGAGGCGTTTCGCCGCGCGGGTGATCCCGGTGTAGAGCCAGCGGGAGCGGCTGTCCTGAAAGGCGAAGCTTTCGTCGAACAGCACCACGTCGTCCCACTGCGAGCCTTGCGACTTATGGACGGTCAGCACATAGCCGTAATCGAATTCGTCATAGGGACGACGCTGCTCCCACGGAATGTCCTCGACGCCGCCGGAAAAGCAGTCGGCGCGCACCGAGACCTTGGTGACGCGCGAGCCGAAATCCTCGTCAGGCGACAGTCGCATGGTGAGGACGGCGGATTTCGATTTGGTGCGCGATTTGACCCGCCAGAGACCGCCATTGAACAACGCCTTCTTGCGATTGTTGCGCAGGCAGACCAGCTTGTCGCCGGCGACCGGCAGCGGATCCTCGATGTTCTGGCGTTGTCGAACCCGCATGTTGTAGGCGCGGCGGGTGGCGTTGCGGCCAACCAGAACCTGATCGGCCTGCATGACGCGGTCGGGATCGAGCCCGTCGCGGCGCACCACCTGGCTGGCGCCGTACTCGCCGATTTCCAGCGGGCGGCCCTCGCGCACCGCCATCGACATCCGTACGATGGGATCGTCCTGGGCCTGACGATGCACCTCGGTCAGCATCGCGTCCGGCGTGGCGTTGGTGAAGAAGCCGCCGCCCTGGATCGGCGGAAGCTGGGCGGGATCGCCCAGCACCAGCAGCGGACACTCGAACGACATCAGGTCGCGGCCGAGTTCGGCGTCGACCATCGAGCATTCGTCGATCACGATCAGCTTGGCTTTCGAGGCGGGCGCGTCGTCCCACAGTTCGAAGCTCGGCTGTTCCTCGCCGGACTCGCGGGCCCGGTAGATCAGCGAGTGGATGGTCGAGGCGTTGTCGCAGCCCTTGTTGCGCATCACCAGCGCGGCCTTGCCGGTGAAGGCGGCGAACTTGACCTCGCCGCTGACGCCGTCGGCGATATGCCGCGCCAAAGTGGTCTTGCCGGTGCCGGCATAGCCGAACAACCGGAATACCGGCGGCGTGCCGTCGCGGCCGGGTTTGGCTTTCAACCAGTCGGCGACGGCTTTGAGGGCGGCGTCCTGATGAGGGGTGAAAGTCGGCATGGCTGTTCAAGAGGAAACGGTGGCCGCAACCGCGGCGATGATTTGGTCCGCTCAAACTAATGGTTCGCCGCCGCTGTGCAAGTTCATGACGGACGAGGCCGTACGCGCGCCGCCGCCGCATGTTATGAACGCGCATGAAACGGATATTGGTCTGGCTGTTCTACACGATCGGCGCGCTGTCGGTGGCCTATCTGCTGGCCTATCTCTATCTTGCGTTGACCGCGCCCCGCATCACGCCCGGCGATCCGATCGAGATCTATCGAGACCCCGACGCGCCGAGCTATTCGATGATCCTCGTCGTCGCGCCCGTCTGACTCAGGCGGTAGCGGGGAGGCTGCGGTAGTCGCCGCCGCCGAGGCCGGCCGGGGTGATCGGCAGGCCGCCGTCGGCGTATTCGTTCAGCTTGTTGCGCAGTGTGCGGATCGAGATGCCGAGAATGTTGGCGGCGTGGGTGCGGTTGCCGAGGCAATGCTTCAACGTTTCGAGAATGAGATCGCGCTCGACATCGGCCACGGTGCGGCCGACCAGTGCGCGCGTCACCTGCTCGGCCGCCAGCGTCGCGTGCGCCACGGCGGGGGCGGATTTCGCCAGATCGAGCCGGTCGCCGTCCGGCGTGAGAATCGCGTCGGCACCGATTTCATCGCCTTGCGCCATCAGCACGGCCCGATGCAGGGTGTTTTCCAGTTCGCGGACGTTGCCCTGCCAGCGGTTGGCGGCAAGCACCCGCCGCGCCTCGTTCGAAATCGGGCGAACGGCAACGCCATTGGCGTCGGCGTATTTCTTGGCGAAATGCTGCGCCAGTTCCAGGATGTCGGCTGGGCGCTCGCGCAGCGGCGGCAGCTTCAGGTTGACGACGTTGAGCCGGAACAAGAGGTCTTCGCGAAAGGTGCCCTCGCGCACTGCATCCGCCAGATTGCGGTTCGAGGTGGCGATGATGCGGATATCCACCGGCACCGGGCGCGCGCCGCCGACGCGGTCGATGACGCGCTCCTGAATCGCGCGCAACAGTTTCGATTGCAACCGGACATCCATCTCGGAGATTTCGTCGAGCAGCAGCGTGCCGCCGCCGGCCTCCTCGAACTTGCCGATGCGGCGCGCGATGGCGCCGGTGAAGGCGCCTTTCTCGTGGCCGAATAGTTCGCTTTCCAGGAGGTGCTCGGGGATCGCCGCGCAATTGACCGAAATGAACGGCCGCTTCGCGCGCGGCGAGCGGCCGTGGACATAGCGCGCCAGCACTTCCTTGCCGGTGCCGGATTCGCCGGTGATCATGATCGAGGCGTCGGAGCCGGCGATCTGTTGCGCCAGCTTGATGACCCTGGCCATGGCCTCGTCGCGATAGATCAGGTCGCGGGAATCGTTGGCGACCGCCGCCAGCACCGCCGCGATCAGTTCCGGGTCGGGCGGCAGCGGGATGTATTCCTTCGCGCCGGCGTGGATGGCGGCGACCGCGGCGCGGGCGTCGCTGGCGATGCCGCAGGCGACGATCGGCACGTGGATATGCTCGGCCTCAAGCCGCAGCACCAGATCACGAATATCCAGCGCGACGTCGACCAGCAAAAGGTCGGCGCCCTTGCCGCCGCGCAGCACGCGCATCGCCTGATCGCTGGTCTCGGCGTGGGTGACCGAGGCGCCGTTGTCCATGGCGATCTTCGTTGCGGTGGTCAGTTGCCCCTTCAGGGTTCCGACAATGAGAAGCCGCATGATTTGCTCCTGTTGCGATCCGCGCCTCAGGCGCGCTCGGCCTTGATGATTTCGGTCATGGTGACGCCAAGCTTGTCCTCGACGAGCACGACTTCGCCGCGCGCCACCAGCCGGTTGTTGACGTAAATATCGATGGCCTCGCCGACGCGGCGGTCGAGTTCGAGAACGGTGCCGGGGCCGAGTTTCAACAACTCGCCGACGCCCATCCTGGAGCGGCCAAGCACCGCCGACACCTGAACGGGCACGTCGAACACGGCCTCCAGATCGGAGGCGACGCGCGTGGTCAGTTGCTCGTCGCCGCCGCCGGCGTCGTCCACGATCGACGGCGCGTCGGCGGCGTTGAGATCCTGCAACGGAACCTTCCCGTCGATGTCGCTCATGGTGTCGTCCTCGTGGCGTTGTGGCGGTGCGATGCGATGTAGCGCGCGACCAGTTCGGTGATCTTGGCGTCGATGGCGGCGGCCTCGCGCATGACGCCCCCGTCCGCCCATTCGATCTTGCAGTCGCCGGCGGCGATGTCGGGTTCCGCCAGCACGATCAGGCGGCCCGAAAAGCCGCTTTGCTTGGCCATGCGCTCGAAAGCCTCGTGGGCCTGCTCATACAGGCCGTCGTTGATCCGGATCACCAGATGCGGCGTGGTCACGAGATGCTTGAAGCAGTCGCGGACCAGTTCGACGACCTCGGTCAGCGGCTCGGCCGCGATCAGCGCGCCGCTCAACTTGCGGGCGGTGGCGACCGCGACGTTCACCGCCTCGGTTTGCAGGCGGCCCTCGATCTCGGCGAATCGGGCCGCGATGGCGGCGATGCTGTCGCCGATCTGCTGGAGCGCCGCGGCGCTCCGGTGTTCGCTCTCGACATGACTTTCGCGCTGCGCGGCGTCGAAGCCGGCGCGATAGGCTTGCGCCTCGGCCTGCGCCACCCGCGCGGCGATCTCGGCCGGTGTCGCCGCGGGCTCTCGTGCCTTGGCGGGCGCGGAGAAATCGACATCGAACAGGAATTTCGCCGGAGCGCCCATCAGTACACCAGCTCGTCGTCGGCGCGGTTCTTGGTCAGTGTGATTTCCCCCCTGGCGGCGAGATCCTTCGCGAGGTTGACCATCAGCGCCTGTGCCTCGTCGACGTCGCGCAAGCGCACCGGACCGAGCGCGGCCATGTCGTCCAGCAGCATCTTGCCGGCGCGCGACGACATGTTGCCGAGGAAGAAGCCGCGAACGTCCTCGTTGGCGCTTTTCAGCGCGATCCCGAGCTTGTCCTTGTCGACGTGACGCATCAGGGTCTGCGCCGACGCGGAATCGAGTTTCACCAGATCGTCGAAAGTGAACATCAGCGCCTTGATCCGTTCGGCGGACTCGCGGTTTTCTTCTTCCAGCGAGGCGATGAAGCGGGTTTCGGTCTGGCGGTCGAAGTTGTTGAAGATCTCGGCCATCACCTCGTGGGCGTCGCGGCGGCGGGTCTGCGACAGGTTCGACATCAGTTCGTGGCGCAGCGTTTGTTCGACGCGCTCGATCACGTCCTTCTGCACGGTTTCCATCTTGAGCATCCGGCCGATGACGTCGAGCGCGATGGTTTCCGGAAGAATCGCCAGCACGCGCGCGGCATGATCGGGCCTGAGCTTCGACAGCACCACCGCGATGGTCTGCGGATATTCGTTCTTCAGGTAGTTGGCGAGAACGTCCTCCTGCACGTTGGAGAGCTTCTCCCACATGTTGCGCCCCGCCGGGCCGCGAATGTCCTCCATAATGCCGTTGACGCGGTCCGCCGGCAGATATTGTTGCAGCAGGCGTTCGGTGGCTTCCAGATTACCCATCAATGCGCCGGACGCCGACATCCGCGAGACGAATTCGAGCATCAGATCCTCGACCACGTCGGCCTCGATGGTGCCGAGCGACGACATCACGGCCGAGAGTTCGCGCACCTCGTCGTCCGCCAGCAGCGACCACACCTTGCCGCCATATTGCTCGCCCAGCGCCAGCATCAGCACGGCCGCGCGCTGTGGCCCCGACATCGGCTTGCTCTTGGCGCGGTTGTTCTGTCGCGCGGCGAGAGAGGCGACGACGCTGGCGATGTCGTTGTTGGATTGGGCGACGGTTTGCGGAACGGCCATGATCAAGCGGGCTCCGAGAGCCATTGACGGATGATGGAGACGGTTTCGGACGGATTGCGGTCGGCCAGTTCGCCCACGCGATGCACCGACTGGACGTGAACCTGGCCCTGCACCTGAGCGACGTCGGCGACCGGCGACGACGCGGCGTTGCCGGGCAGCAGGTTCTGGGTCGCGGGCGGTTGCGCGGCATCGGCCACCGTCGGGGCCGGGGCCGGCGGCGGAATGGCGGGAACGGCGGCCGGATCGGGGCTGAGAATGCGTTTGACCAGCGGGCGCACCACCATGAACACCACCACGAGGCCGAGCAGCAGCACCACCACCATCTCGATCAGGTTCATGAGGTCGTCCTTGGTGAACGACAGCAGCCCCATTACGCCGGCCGGATCGCCGATCGGCTGAGCCGTCGGCGCTTCGGCGAATTTGAGGTTGACGACTTCCACCTGGTCGCCGCGCTTCTGGTCGAAACCAATGGCCGAGCGCACCAGCGCGGCGATACGGTCGAGCTGCTCCTTGTCGCGGGCCTGATAGACCATCTGGCCCTTGTCGTTCTTGACGTAGGCGCCGTCGACCAGCACCGCGACGGAGATGCGCTTGACCCGCCCGGCCTCGGTCACCTCGGTCTTGGTGGTGCGGGAGATTTCGTAGTTATTGGTTTCCTCGCTTTTCCGGCTCTGGTCGCGGGCGGGAGAGGTCGCGTCCTGGCGTTGATTGCCGGGCAGTTCGTTGTTCACCGTCACCTGGCCGTCGCGGTTGTCGGCGGTGAGGGAGGATTCCTCGCGGGTCTGGCTGGAGCGCAGCACCCGGCCTTCCGGATCGAAGGTGTCGGAGGTCTGCGTCACCCGGTTGTAGTCGAAGTCCGCCGACAGTTGCACGCGGGCGCGGCCGGAGCCCACCACCGAGGAGACGATCGATTCGATCTCGCCGCGCAGCCGCTTTTCGAAATTCACCCGGCGCTCGTCGCCGGTGGCGCCGGTGACGGCGCCGTCGGCGGTGGCGCCGTCGGCCAGCAATTGGCCGGCTTCGTCGACGATGGAGACGCGCTGCGGCTTCAGGCCGTTGACGGCCGAGGCGACCAGATGCCGGATGGCGCGGACCTGCTGCGCTTCCAGCGCGCCGCGCACCCGCAACACGATGGAGGCCGACGGCTCCGGCGCTTCCCGCGAAAACAGCGGGCGCTCCGGCAGCACCAGATGGACGCGCGCCGCCTGAATGCGGTCGATGGCGCGAATGGTCCGCGCCAGTTCGCCTTCCAGCGCCCGCAGATGATTGATGTTCTGGACGAAGCTGGTGGAGCCGAGGGTGTCGGACTTGTCGAAGATTTCGTAGCCGACGCCGCCGCCCTTGGGCAGGCCGCCTTCGGCCAGCTTCATGCGCAGTCGGGTTACCTTGTCCTTCGGCACCATCAGGACGGCGCCGTCGTTGCGCATTTCGTAGGGGATCGCCTGCCGCTCAAGCTCCTTGATGATGCTGGAGGAGTCCTCGACGCTGAGGTCGGTGAACAGCGTCGTCATCTGCGGCGTTGTGACGCGCATGATGACGATCGCGAAGAACCCGATCAGCGCCAGCGTCACCGCGGCCATTGCGGCCAGTCGGGATGCGCCCAAGCCCTTGAGGAATGCGGACAAGCCTTGCACGAACCAACCCCTGAGATTCGGCACGGAACGCCGACTGGGCAAAATTTGCCCATGGGATGGTTTCCATATGGTTAACGGCGGTTAACGCTGATGACCCAATCGGGAAACGACTGAAAATCGGCTCCCGGTCGGGGGCCGATTTTCAGGCAATTCTCGATGTCCGGAGGCTTATTGTCGATATTGCTGGATGCGGGTCGTGCGCAAGCCGGCAAGACCGTGTTGGTCGATGGAAAACTGCCAGGACAGGAATTCGTCCACGGTCAGCGTGTAGCGACTACAGGCTTCTTCGAGGGACAACAGTCCGCCGCGCACTGCGGCAACGACTTCGGCCTTGCGGCGGATCACCCACCGCTTGGTTCCGGGCGCGGGAAGATCCGCGATCGTTAACGGACTGCCGTCCGGCCCGATGACGTATTTCACCCTCGGGCGATGGGGTTCGGTCATGGCATACTCACAAACACTAACCACTGAACTCACCATCGCAAGGTAGCCGGGTCGGCTTAAAATTTGCCTAAGCATACCTCTGCTATTCGATTGGATCTGGAACCAGACCTTGAAACGGACACAAAAAGCCGGTGGAAGCCAGCCGGGTGTGGGCCGCTCATGAGCTGCGGCCGACCACCTTCTTGACCTTGTCGATGGTGAAGCTCTGGTCGCCGATCGACAGCGTCGGCGGGTCCTGGGTGAGGTCGGCGGCCTGCACCACGCCCTGGATCTCGGTCGAGATGGCGACGGCCTGACCCGATGCGTCCTTGGCAGTCGCGGTCAGGGTGTAGCTGCCGTCGGGCCACTGGACGCCGTCATTGCCGCGCCCGTCCCACTCGAAGGTCTGGTGATCGCCGGCATTGATCGGAAAGCTGCCGGTGTAGACCGCCTGCCCGGTGGCGTTGCTGATCGTGACGGTGACCGTGGAAGGTTTTGAAGCGCCCAGCGCCCAGGTCGCCGAGCCGTCCGCGAGGGTGGCGGTGGAGCCATCGACCACGGCGGTCGCGCCGACGAAGTTCAGCGCCTGGGTCGATTGCGCGGTCTTTTGCAGGGTGACCAATGATGAGAGTTGATCGTTGGTCTTGAGCTGCTGCTCGACGCCGGCGAACTGCACCAGCTGCTGGGTGAACTGGTTGGTGTCGAGCGGATCGAGCGGGTTTTGGTTCTGCAACTGCGTCGTCAGCAGCGTCAGGAAGGTCTGGAAATTGTCGGCGATCCCCGATGTCGTGCTTGAGGTCGAGGTGTTGCTCGACGATGTCGTCTGGGCGGGCGCCGAGACAATCGTGGTCGGAAGCGTTGCGTCCACCGCCATGGCGATCTCCTAAACCCTGATGTCGAGGCTGCGGCTCGCGCCGGCGGCGTGGATGTAAGTCGTATTCGCGGTGGCGGCGATGGACGTGACGCCGGCATCGCCGATGACGAGCCGGTGCGGTCGTCGTTCGGCGTCACCGTGATTCTGGTTGCCGGAAGACTGGTCGCGGAGACTGAATTGCAGGCTGTCCTGGCCGGTCTTCAGGCCGGCATCCTCCAGCGCCCGCTGAAGCTGCGGCGCGTCCTGCCGCAGCATCGCCAGCGTTTCCGGCTTCTCCACCGTCAGATGCGAGGTGATCTGCCCATGGCGGTCGACGTCGAGCCGGACGTCGATGCGGCCCAGCTCCGCCGGATCGAGCCGGATTTCGAACCGGCTGTTGCCGGCGCGCGCGCTGGCGGCGATCTCGACGGCGAGGCCGCCGACCGGGATGGCGAGATTGGTCGCGGCCGTCGCCGCTGATTGCGGTTGCGCCGCCGGAACGGTCGCGACGGTCGGCGTTTGCTGCGTCGCCAGGGGGGCGCCCAGCGACGACATGGCGTCCGGCGACATGGATTGCGCCTGCGACGCCGTGGCTGCGGGGTGTTGTCCGCCTGCTGGCGGCCGCGCGGAATCGCCGTTTGCGCGGTCACCGTCCGGTGGCGGAGATTGAGGTGTTGCGTCAGCGCCGGCGGTGCCCGCCGGATGCGGCTGGACCTTGGCCGCGTCGGACGCCGCGTGTGGCCGGAGAGCACCGTCGGACGCCGCCGGGTCGGCTGGCGTCGCCGGCGGTGTATCGCTTGCCTTGGCTCCTTTTATCGCCGTCGCCCCAAGGACCGATGCCAGTTGGGACGCGGATGCTGGAGGAGCTTCCGCGTTCACGGACAATTCGGAGACCGGCACCGGCGTCGTCGCGATGGTCTTGGCGATGGTGAAGTTGGTCGCGTCCACTGCGTTGACCGCGCCCGCCACCGCCTCGACGATCGCCGGCACCGCGATACCCGGCGGCGTGGGGGTGGCAGAATCCGTCGCCGTGTCGGTTGCCGAAGTCCGCTCCGGGCGGTCGGTGCCGGCGTTGTCGGGGTCTTGGGCCGCCGTGGCGCGTTTCGACGGGACGTCGGCCTCGCGGCTGAAACGGTCGTCGCTCGCGGCTCTTTCGCTCCGCCGGGTCTGGTTGGACGGCTCGGCGTTGGCGTCGGCGACGGATTCGCGCGAGTCTGGCGTCGGAGAGGATGCGCGCCGCGGCGCTTGCGTCGAATCTTGCCGATCCGCCGCCGCGGAGTGGCCGGATTCGGCGGCGCGAGCCCGAGCCTTGGGGTGAGTCTTGGCGTCGACCAGCGCCGCGAAGCCGTTCGGCTCCGCCCGCGCGTCCGACGCCGACGGCCATGATGGCTCGGTCCGGCTGGAAGAGTTCGCGCGGGACTCGGGGGCGACGCTGACCACGGAAAACCTCGGTTCTTGAAACCGGACCTCGCTCAGCAAGGAACAGGCCAATTCTTGAAAATCTGAAAATCGTTCTATATCAGGGATATATGGCGGTACGGCCCGCAGTTTCCGGGCGTTGATTTCTGCCCGGCGGCAACATTTGCCGGCGGATCGGGCGGCGACGATTGCCTCATCCGGGTGCCGACGTTATGAATGACCATCTCCTTTGATCGGTGCGAGGCGAGGTGCGTCCGCCGACCGACTTAGAACCTGACGATCGCCGCACGTCGCGCGATCGCGAGCAAGCTTGGCCGATGCTGAACAGTCTGGATATCGAGGGCCGTCCGCAGGACACCCGTGTTGTCGTGGCGATGTCCGGCGGCGTCGACTCGTCGGCGACTGCGGCGCTGCTGAAGTCCGAAGGCTACGATGTCGTCGGCATCACCCTGCAACTGTACGATCATGGCGCCGCCATCCATCGCAAGGGCGCGTGCTGCGCCGGGCAGGACATTCACGACGCCCGCGATGTCGCGGAGCGGCTCGGGATCCCTCATTACGTTCTGGACTACGAAAGCCGCTTCCGGGAATCGGTCATCAACAGTTTCGCCGAGAGCTACGCGCTGGGTGAAACGCCGGTCCCGTGCATCGAGTGCAATCGTTCGGTGAAATTCCGCGATCTGCTGGCGACGGCGCGCGAACTGGGCGCGGCGGTGCTGGCGACCGGGCACTACGTCGCGTCGCGGCGGCTGGCGGATGGTTCGCGCGGGCTGGTTTGCGCCGCCGACGCCGACCGCGATCAAAGTTATTTCCTGTTCGCGACCACGCGTGAGCAACTCAACTATCTGCGCTTCCCGCTCGGGGACATGACCAAGCCGCAGGTGCGCGAACTGGCGCGGCGCTTCGGATTGACGGTGGCGGACAAGCACGACAGCCAGGACATCTGTTTCGTGCCGAGCGGACGCTACACCGACGTGGTCCAACGGTTGCAGCCGGGAGCGATGATGCCCGGCGATATCGTCGATCTGTCCGGGCGCGTTCTCGGCCGTCATCACGGCATCGCGCATTTCACCGTCGGGCAGCGGCGCGGCCTTGGCATCGCCGCCAGCGCGCCGCTTTATGTGGTGCGGCTCGACGTCGCCAATGCCCGTGTCGTGGTGGGGCCGCGCGAGGCGCTGCGCATGCACCGCATTCGTCTGCGCGACGTCAACTGGATCGGCGATGGCACGCTCGATCAGGCCGCCGCGGGTCAGGGACGCGAGATTTTCGTGCGGGTGCGTTCGACGCGCGCCCCGCAGGCCGCGTGGCTGCGCTCAGTCGACGGCGAATGCGAGGTCGAACTGGTCGCCGGCGAGGAGGGGGTGTCGGCCGGTCAGGCATGCGTGTTCTACGATGCGCCGGCGGGCCAGGCGCGCGTGCTCGGCGGCGGCTTCATCAAGAGCGCGGCCGCTCGCCACGAGGGCGCGCGCGCTTCGGAGAACCGGCCGCGCGACGGCGCGGTTCAATTCGCTGCCACGGCAGCGCGCGGCTGATCGCGGGACGGGCGGAGCATGACTAACGATATCGACCGCGCCGGCGTCGCCAAGGCGTATGGGCGTTGGGCGCCGGTTTACGATCTGGTGTTCGGCAAGGTGTTCGATCAAGGACGCCAGTCCACAATTGCCGAGGCCGACCGGATCGGGGGACGGATCCTCGATGTCGGTGTCGGCACCGGGCTGTCATTGTCCGACTACGCGCGAACCACGCGGCTGTGCGGCGTCGATATTTCCGAGCCGATGCTGCGCAAGGCGCAGGAGCGGGTGAAGGCCCTCAAGCTCGACAATGTCGAGACGCTGGCGGTGATGGACGCCAAGAATCTGGCGTTCGCCGATGCCTCGTTCGATGCGGTGGTGGCCCAATACGTCATCACCGCGGTGCCCGATCCGGAGGCGACGCTCGATGATTTCGTCCGGGTGCTGAAGCCCGGCGGTGAGCTTATTCTGGTCAATCACATCGGCGCCGAGAGCGGCCCGCGCCGGACCTTCGAGCTGGCGTTTTCGCCGTTGGCGCGACGGTTGGGCTGGCGTCCGGAATTTCCCTGGGCGCGGCTGGTCGATTGGGCGGCGCGGCACGGCGGCGTTAGCCTGGTCGAGCGGCGGCCGATGCCGCCGATGGGACACTTCTCGCTGATACGCTATCGCAAGGCGTAGCCGCATCTCCACCGCGTCCGGGGCGCGAGGCGTTTCGCTTTGCAGGACGCCGCTACAGCCGCCCGTCGCGCAACTCAAAAATCCGATCGAAACGGTCGAAAATCTTTTCGTCGTGCGTGACGGTGATGACGGCGGCGTCGCGGGCGATGGCGAGCTTACGCAGCAAATCCATGACGATGCCGGCGCGTTTGGAATCGAGCGCGGCGGTCGGCTCGTCGGCGAGAATGATTCGCGGGCTGTTGGCCAGCGCGCGGGCGATGGCGACGCGTTGCGCTTCGCCGCCGGAGAGCTTCGCCGGCATCGCGTGCTTGCGGTGACCGACTTCGAGGTCATCGAGCAGTTGGCTCGCCCGCTTGCGCGCGGTCCCCGCGTCGGTGCCCGCCAGTTGCTGGATGACCGTCACGTTGTCGATGGCATCGAGGAACGGCAGCAGGTTGTGCGCCTGAAAGATGAAGCCGATCTTGTCGAGCCGCAGGCGTCGCAGGTCGCCGCGTTGCCACTGTCCGTCGTGCAGCACCCGCTCGCCATCGAGTTCCATGGTCCCTGCCGAGGGATCGAGAATGCAGCCGATGACGTTGAGCAGCGTGGTCTTGCCGGAACCGGACGGGCCGAGCAGCGCCACGACCTCGCCGGGAAACACGTCAAGCGAGACATCCCGCAAGGCATCCACGCGCGTTTCGCCTTCGCCGAAATGCTTGGAGACACCCTCGACCCGCACCAGCGGTCGCTCCGATCGTCGCCGCGCCGCCTCTTGAGGAATCATGTCATCCCCCGAGCGCCGTCGCCGGGTCGATTTTGAGCGCGGCGCGAACGCCGAGGGCGCTGGCGAGCAGGCACACCGCGATCACCACCACGCCGAGCGCCGCGACATTGTCCGGCTCCAGCACCACACGGCGCGGGAAATGCTCCTTGACGCCGACGATCAGCGCGGCGCCGATGGCGAAGCCGATCAGCCCGAGCGCCAGCGCCTGCTGCACGATCATGCCGACGATGGTGCGGTCGGGCGCGCCGATCAGCTTCAGTGTCGCGATCGGCTTCAGCTTCTCCATGGTCATCGTATAGATGATTAGCGCGATGATGACGGCCGACACGATCAGCAGTAGCGAGGTGAACAGCCCGATCTGTCGCCGCGCGCGATCGACCAGCGAGCGCGAGAGGATCACCTCCTG
This sequence comes from Xanthobacteraceae bacterium, assembly GCA_023954195.1. GTDB lineage: Bacteria > Pseudomonadota > Alphaproteobacteria > Rhizobiales > Xanthobacteraceae > 62-47. Next base: position 1,276,317 of record JAMLIK010000001.1, on the reverse strand, counting down.
CTCGTCTTGGGTGAGGGCCGCCAGATGTTTCCAGCGCCGGATCGTCGTGGCGGTGGCGTCGCGCGAGGCGTTCGGATGCAGCCGGGCGACGACGGCATTGACGGTGTCGAGGTTGGCGCCACTGGCGCCGCGCGCGCGCTGCACCCGCGCCGCCGCCGGCGCCAGATCGAATTGCAGCTTCTGCGCGTCGGCCAATGTGATGTAGACGGCGGGATCGCTGCCGGAATTAACCTGATGCCGGGTCAGGCCGACGACCGTGAAGGTGTTGCGGCCGAGCCGGATGCGTTTGCCGAGCGTCAGTCCGCTTGAGCGATCCGCGACCATTTCGTAGTGGCTGCGGGCGATCTCCCGGCCCTCGATAATCTCCGGCGGGCCGCCGGGCCGCGTCAATTCATGGCCGATGACATACAACCGCAGTTTGCCACCCTGGTGCTCGGTCTCGACCGTTTGATAGGTGAGGCTGCCGGCGGCGGTGACATCGGCGATGCGCGCGATGGCTTCGCGGGTGTCGCCGGGAATCCGCGAGGCTTCTGCGAACGGGCCGCGCGTGTTGGCCTCGACCACCCATAGATCGACCGCCGGCGCGCGCGCGATGGTCAGGGCATCGACCACCAGACCGCGATAGATGCCGATCATCGCCAGCACGACGCCGAGCAACAGCCCAAGCCCGAGACAGGTGAGCAGGAAGCGGCCGAGATTGTGCCTTATATCGCGATAGGCAAGGTTCATGGCGATGTCGCCTCGGCTGCGCGCGCCGCGCGGCCTTCGCGCAGGCCGCGTTCCAGACGGACGACGACGCGGGCATCCGCCGGCAGCCCGCCGCTGATCTCGACGCGGGAATCCTCGGTGCGGTGGCGGAACTGGACCGGGCGGCGACGCAGACGGCCGTCCTCGACCGTCCATACCGTGCCTTGGCGGCCGTCATAGCCATGCACGGCGGCCGACGGCACCAGCAGCGCGGCGTCGAGCCGCGCCACCGTAATCCAGAACTCGACCTGTTCGCCGAGATAGACGCTGACGGGCGGGTTCTCGCCCTTGAGATAGACCCGCCGCTCCTCGGTGACCCGGTCGCTTTCGAGCCCGATGCGGACCACGCGGCCGGTGAAGGTTTCCAGCGGCCGCGAGCGCAGGCGCGCCTCGACCGGTTGCCCGACCTCGATGAAGCCGGCGCGTGCCTCGTCGATATGCGCAAGGCCCCAATAGCTGCCGATGGCGACGAGCGTGAAGATCGGATCGCCGGCCTTGATAACGGAGCCCGGCTCCTTGTGGCGCTCGATCACCATCGCGTCGAAGGGCGCGACCAGCGTCCGGTGCCGCAACATGGTTTCCTCATAGGACGACTGGGCAATGGCGTCGGTCAGTTGCGCCCTGGCGCTCGCGGTCTCGCTTGCCGCCACCGCGACGTCGGCCTTGGCGACCGCCTCGTCGCGAACGGCTTCCTCGGCGGCCTGAAGGGAGACGACGTCACGACCGGCCAGTGCCTGCTTGCGCCGGTTGGTCTCCTGCTTCTGGACGAAGACGGCGCGGGCCTTCTCCAGGTTGGCCTCGGCCTTGGTGATGTTGACCTCTGCGATCAGCCGCGCGGCGCGGGCCTTGGCGACCTTGGCCTCCTGCTCGCCGGTGTTGAGCCGGGCCAGCACCTGCCCCTTGCCGACGCGGTCGCCGTGATCGGCGTGAAGCTCGGTCAGGGTCGCGCCGACCTCGAAGCCGATCTTCGACAGAACGCGGGCTTCGACCGTTCCGAGGCCGAACACCCGGACTGGAACATTGCGCTCGATCGCGGCGGTCTGCACATGAATCGGAGCATTGGCGTAGGCGAAGGCGGCGACCGCGATGACGGCGGCGATGCCGGCCGCCACCAGCGAATAGGCCACGGGCGGCTTGCGGAGGATGGCGGGGACACGCATTTTATTCGCTTTCGCCCGGATGAGGCTTCGACGGGGAGCATGGCGGCGCGACCTCGTCGAGGTTTCGTCGCCCGATATATTCAATATATACTATATTCGAAAATTTGAATGTTGAAACCGCGGATCGGCGACGCGACATTTTGCAGCGAATCGCGGCGACCGCCGGGGCGGCGGCCGCGATTCGCGCCGTTACTGAAGACGCCCGCCGCGCAAGGTCAGCCGCCGGACATCGCGATAGGGGCGGGGGAGGCCGCCGACGTCGATATCGATCTCGACGATCCATAGACCGTCATGCGCGGCGACCGGCGCGGCCAGGGCGCCGTCCGGTTGCGGCGTCAGGACGACGCTCAGATCCTCGGCGGCATAGGCGGGCCGGCGAAAATTCGCGGTCCCTTGCTTCGCGGCCACCACGTTGCCGGCCTTGTCGGTCAGCCGGTAGCTGACCCTGCCGTCGGCGATGGCGAGCTTCGACGTCCAGCCCAGCGCCGCCTGCGCGCGGCCCTCCGCCGCCTTCTGGTTGAATTTCTGGCTCGCCACATAGGTGTTTTCGACCACGAACCCGGTCCAGCTCGAACTGGCGAGGAACGCCATCGTCAGGTTCACGGCGATGACGACCGAGAAGAAGGACACCATGATGGCCAGCATGTGCCAGCCGGTGAATTCGCGGGTTCTGCCCATTGTGCTCATTTGCTGAAATCCGGTGCATCGAACGTCGCGGTGTAGTGATCCTGTTCGGGGCTCGCCTTGTCCTTCACCTCGAAGGTGAAGTGCTGCGACGGGCCGGCGATGTTCTCGCGCGGCTGGCGCACATAGACCTTGATCGTCTTGAGCCGGTCGGGCTCGACCTCGACGGCGAAGGAGCGGTCGGCCACGTGATCCATGCCGACCACGCTCATTTCCGCGCCCGGCAACCCTTGCAGGGTCACGATGATGGTGCGCGGCTCGGGAATCATGTTGAGGAGCTTCACCGTGTAGCCGTTGCGGATCGAGCCGTCGGAGAGGACGACGAACTGCGGATTGCGATCCGCCAGCACGTTGACTTGCAACCGCTCCCGCGTCAGCAGGGCGTAGATCAGGACGAGGCCGACCAGCGACCAGGCCCCGAGATAGATCAGGGTTCGCGGCCGCAGCAGCTTGCGCAGATGGAACGTGGAGATCTTGTCCGACAGCTTGCCGCTCGCGTCATGCACCCGGCGCGGATCGATCGGGGCGGTGCCGTCCATCGTCGCCAGCGCCATGTTGGACTGGTACTCCGCCAGCGTCGCATAGGCGATCAACCCGCGATCCTTGCCGATCTTGTCCATCACCGCGTCGCAGGCGTCGATGCACAGCGCGCAGGTGATGCATTCGAGTTGCTGGCCGTCGCGAATGTCGATGCCCATGGGGCAGACCGCGACGCAGGCGTTGCAATCGACGCAGTCGCCGACGGCCTGGCCCGCCGCCGCCGCCTTCTTGGCGTGGCGCGTGCGCGGCTCGCCGCGCCAGTCGTTATAGGTGACGGTCAGCGAGTTCTCGTCCAGCATCGCCGCCTGAATCCGCGGCCAGGGGCACATGTAGGTGCAGACCTGTTCGCGCATCAGCCCGCCGAACACGTAAGTGGTGCCGGTCAGGATCGCGACGGTGATGTAGGCGACCGCCGGGGCCTGTCCGGTGACGAGGTTGCGCAGCAATGTCGGCGCGTCGGCGAAGTAAAAGATCCAGGCACCCCCTGTCGCCACCGCGATCATCAGCCAGATCGCGTGCTTGGAAACCCGCTTGAACAGCTTGCTGGCCGACCACGGCGCGGAATCGAGCTTGATGCGGGCGTTGCGGTCACCCTCGACGGCGCGTTCCACCACGAGAAACAGATCGACCCACACCGTTTGCGGACAAGTGTAGCCGCACCAGGCGCGTCCGACCGTCGAGGTCACCAGGAACAACCCGAACCCCGCCATAATCAGCAGGCCGGCGACGAAATAGAATTCCTGCGGCCAGATCTCGATCGGGAAAAAGTAGAACCGCCGGTTGGCGAGATCGATCAGCACGCCCTGATCGGGCGCATACGGGCCCCGGTTCCAGCGCAGCCACGGCGTCAGATAATAGATGCCGAGCGTGATCGCCATCACGATCCACTTGAAACGCCGGAAGCGGCCCTCGGCCCTTTTCGGGAAGATTTTCTTGCGGGCTGCATAGAGCGGTTGGCGCACGCGCGCGGAATTCACCGCTGCGGCATCAAACGTCTCGACTTCCGAGGCTTCCAACATAGTCACAGTCTCCCGCGGAGCTTCCGGAGAAGCGCCGCTCATTCGCTACGCGCTACGCCCGGTGGGCGCGCCCCTCGCGAGGTCGGCCGCGCGCCGCCGGACCCTCGCGACATGATGGGGCGCGGGCCGGCTACTCGCCGCCACCGAGCGAATGGACATACACCGTCAATTCCTTGACCGTGGTATCCCCGAGACGCACGCCCCAGGCCGGCATGACGCCGTGTCGCGGCGACCGCACCTGCGCGGCGATCGCCGCCGGTGTCGATCCGTAAAGCCAGATGGCGTCCGTCAGGTTCGGCGCGCCGAATTCACGGTTGCCCTTGCCGTTGTCGCCGTGGCAGGAGGCGCAATTCTGCGCGAAAATCTCCTTGCCGGCGGCGATGTCCGCGGCGCTGGCGCCTTCAGCCTTGTTCGACAGCGAGGCGACGAAGGCGGCGACCTGGATGATTTCCTTCGGCTGAAGCAATCCGCTGAACGACGGCATTTCCGAAGTCCGGGTGTTGGGGTCCTCCGCATAGCGGATGCCGTGCGTGATGGTCTGCTGGATCGCCTCGGGGCTGCCGCCCCACAGCCAGTCGTCGTCGTTGAGGTTCGGATAGCTCGGCGAGCCCTGCGCGCCGGAGCCGTGACACTGCACGCAGTTCACCTTGAACGCGGCCGCTCCCGCCGCGGCCGCGAAGGTCCGCAGCTTGTCGTCGGCAAGGATTTCCTTGACGCTCTTGGAGCCGATCGCGGCGATGTAGTTGGCCTTGGCCGCGTTCGCCGCGGCCAGTTCCGCCCGCATTTCGCTGCGGCTGGAATAGCCGAGCAGCCCCCGCGTCGACTCGCGTACCAGCGGCCACGCCGGATAGGCGATCATGTACAGCACCGCCCACACGATCGTCGCGTAATAGATGATGAGCCACCAGCGCGGCATCGGATTGTCGAGTTCCCGGATGCCGTCCCATTCGTGTCCGGTGGTGGAGACGCCGGAAAACTCGTCGATGTGCTTGTCGCTCATGTCAGTCGTCCTTGAGAGGAATGCGGGCGGCTTCGTCGGCGAGGGAGCGGCTGCCGGGACGGAACGCGAAAAGAATGGCGCCGATGAAGAACAGGGTCATGGCCAGCAAGCCCCAACTGTCGGCGAAATGACGCATGGCGGTGTAGACTTCCATCACGTCCTCCTCAGCGATAGCCGGCGGATTCGTCGTAGGTCGAGAAATCGACCAGCGTGCCGAGCATCTGGAGATAGGCCACCAGCGCATCCATTTCCGTCAGCGTGGTCTTGTCGCCGTCGAAATTGCCGACCTTGACCTTGGGGTAGCGGGTTTCCAGCCCCTTGGTGTCGGCTTCCGGATTGGCCTGCGCCCGCATGTCGGCGGTGGCGTTGGCGATCATCTCGTCGGTATAGGGAACGCCGACCCGGCGGTTGGCCGTCAGCTTCATCGAAGCCGTGTTCACGTCGAGCGGCGTATCCTTCAGGAAGGCGTAGTTCGGCATCACCGATTCAGGCACCACCGAGCGCGGCGCGATCAGATGCTGGACGTGCCACTCGTTCGAATAGCGCTGCCCGACGCGCGCAAGGTCGGGACCGGTTCGCTTCGATCCCCATTGAAAGGAATGATCGTACATCGATTCCGCCGCGAGGCTGTAGTGACCGTAGCGCTCGACCTCGTCGCGGAACGGCCGGATCATCTGCGAGTGGCAGGTGTAGCAGCCCTCGCGGACGTAGATGTCGCGCCCGGCCAGCTCAAGCGGGGTGTAGGGGCGCATGCCCTCCACCTTTTCGATGGTGTTCTGGAGATAGAACAGCGGCGCGATCTCGACGATGCCGCCGACCGTGACCACGGCGAGCGAGGCGATCAACAGCCAGGTCGCGCTCTTTTCGAGCTTGGTGTGATTGTTCAGAAAGGACATGGAGGGCGCTCCTTACTGGGCAGGCTGCATGGCCGCGCCGCGCGGCGGCAGCGCCATGCCCATGGGCGTTTCGTTGCGGACGCGGCCGCGGATGGTCTGGTAGACGTTCCAGGCCATCAGGAAGCCGCCGGCGAGGTAGAACAGTCCGCCCGACACGCGCATCACGTAATAGGGATGCATGGCGGCGACGGTTTCCGCGAACGAGTAGACCAGGAAGCCCTGCTCATCGTATTCGCGCCACATCAGCCCCTGCATGATACCCGACACCCACATCGACGAGGCGTAGAGCACGATGCCGAGCGTCGCCAGCCAGAAGTGCCAGTTGACCATGCGGATCGAATAGAGGCGTTCACGTCCCCACAGCCGCGGCGCGAGGAAGTAGACGGCGGCGAACGTAATCATGCCGTTCCATCCCAGCGCGCCGGCATGGACATGGGCGATGGTCCAGTCGGTATAGTGCGACAGCGAGTTGACCGACTTGATCGACAGCATCGGGCCTTCGAAGGTGGCCATGCCGTAGAAGGCCATGGCGGCGACCATCAGGCGAACGATCGGATCGGTTCTGATGGCGTCCCATCTTCCGGACAGCGTCATCAGGCCGTTGATCATGCCACCCCAGGACGGCATCCACAGCATGATCGAGAACACCATGCCGAGCGTCTGCGCCCAGTCGGGCACGGCGGTGTAGTGCAGGTGGTGCGGGCCGGCCCAGATATACAGGAAGATGATCGACCAGAAGTGAACGATGGACAGGCGATAGGAATAGATCGGCCGGTCCACCTGCTTCGGGACGAAATAGTACATCATGGCGAGGAACGGCACGGTGAGGAAGAACGCCACCGCGTTATGGCCGTACCACCACTGCGTCACCGCATCCTGCACGCCCGAGAACGCCGAGTAGCTTTTCGACCCGGCGAAGGAGATCGGTATCGCCAGGTTGTTGATGACATGCAGCATCGCGATGGTGATGATGAAGGACAGGTAGAACCAGTTGGCGACGTAGATGTGCGGCTCCCGCCGGCGCAGCAGCGTCCCCATGAACACGACGAGATAGACAACCCAGACGATCGTCAGCCACAGGTCGACGTACCATTCGGGTTCGGCGTATTCGCGCGACTGGGTGATGCCGAGCAGGTATCCGGTCGCCGCCATGATGATGAAGAACTGGTAGCCCCAGAACACGAACCAGACCATGTCGCCGCCGAACAGCCGGGCGCGGCAGGTACGCTGCACGACGTAGAAGGAGGTGGCGATCAGCGCGTTGCCGCCGAACGCGAAGATCACCGCCGAGGTATGCAGCGGGCGCGCGCGGCCGAAATTCAGCCAGGGCTCGAAGTTGAGGTCGGGAAAGGCGAGCTGGATGGCGATGACGACGCCGACGAGAAAGCCGACGACGCCCCAGAACACCGTGGCGATCACGCCGTAGCGGATCGGCTCGTCCATATAGGTATTGTCGTCGACGGGTGGCTGCGGCTCGAAACTGGTCTTCCGCATCAGGGCGATGGTGAAGGCCGCGAGCACGAAAGCCGCGATCCACATGTGCTGCCGGAACGGCTCGTCGACGGCAAAGGCGGCGCCCATGACCGCGACGTACCACAGTCCTCCCGCGAGGATGATCCCCGAGCCGAATTTCATGAAGTAATCCCCCGATACAAATTCGCAATAGCCAGCGCGGCCCGGCGCGCGCGCACCAGATTTAGAGCCGTTATAGGCATGATGGAGGTTCGCTACTTGCGCAAGATCAAAGAGTGAAATGTCCTCGCAAAATCAATTTCGAGCCGGTCGCGCGCAGGTTGTAGGATCCGGGCGGATGGTGAAATGCGGACGATTTTGCAGTGCGAACGCGAACGAGGGGGTGCCTTCCAGCCATCCCGATCGGGACGCGTGGCGATGCCGTGAGGGGGCCGGTTCAGGACGGCGCCGCCCCGGCTTCGGTTTCAGCCGGCGGCGGAGCCTGCCGGCCGCCCCGCAGCACGACATAGATCGCCGGGATGACCAGCACGGTCAGCGCCGTTGACGAGGCAAGGCCGAACAGCAACGAGATCGCGAGCCCCTGAAAGATCGGATCGGTGAGGATGACGCCGGCACCGATCATCGCCGCGATCGCGGTCAGGAGGATCGGCTTGAAGCGGATCGCGCCCGCCTCCAGCAGCACCTCGGCCAGCGGCCGGTCGGGCCGGCGGGCGTGGCGGATGAAGTCCACCAGCAGGATCGAGTTGCGCACGATGATGCCGGCCAGCGCGATGAAGCCGATCATCGAGGTCGCCGTGAACGGCGCGTTGAACAGCCAGTGGCCGAGCATGATGCCGATGAACGTCAGCGGGATCGGCGTCAGGATGACGAGCGGCAGCTTGAACGAGCCGAACTGCGCGACGACGAGGATGTAGATCCCGAGGATCGCCACCATGAAGGCCGCGCCCATGTCGCGGAAGGTCACCCAGGTCACCTCCCATTCGCCGTCCCACAGCAGGGTCGGGTGGGTTTCGTCGTCCGGCTGGCCGTGCAGCGCGATCACCGGCTTCGGCAGATTGCCCCAATCGATCCGGTCGATCGCCTCGCGCACCGCCAGCATGCCGTAGATCGGCGCCTCATAGGCGCCTGCGAGTTCTCCCAGCACCATTTCGGCGGGGCGGCCGTTATGCCGGAAGATCGGAAAGGACGCCGGCTCGCGCGTGACGCTGACGATGTCGCCGAGTTCGACCACGCCGCGCCCGCCGGGCAGCGCGTTGGCGGGCACCGGCGTCGTCAGCGTGCGCGCGTCCATCACCGCGCCCGACTTGGGCAGCGCGAGGCGGATGGCGATCGGATAGCGCCCGCCGCCGCGTTGCGAATAGCCGACCGTGGCGCCGCCATGGAGATACCGCAGGGTGTCGTAGACGTCGGACTGCTCGACCTTGTAATATTCGAGGTTGTCCTGATTGATCGCGACACGCACGCGCTGCGGGGCGTTGTGATAGCTGTCGTCGACATCGACGATGAACGGCACGCTTCGGAACGCCGCGCGCACCTTGTCGGCCACCGCGCGCCTTGTGTCGGGATCGGGGCCGTAGATTTCGGCCAGCAGCGTGCCCAGCACCGGCGGGCCGGGCGGTGGTTCGACGACCTTGACGATGCTGCCATGCGGCAGGTCGAGATCGCGCAGCCGCTCGCGCACCTCCAGCGCGATCGCGTGGCTGGCGCGCGCCCGCGCGCCCTTCGGCAGGAGATTGATGGCGATATCGCCCTGCTCGGGGGTCGCGCGCAGATAATAGTGCCGCACCAGGCCGTTGAAATCGAATGGCGCGGCCGCGCCGGCATAGGTCTGGAACGAGACGATCTCCGGCACCGTGGCGAGCCGGTTGACCATCATTTGCAGCACCCGGTCGGTATCCTCGACCGACGATCCCTTGGGCAGGTCGAGCACGACCTGAAGATTGGCCTTGTTGTCGAACGGCAACAGCTTCACCGTGACGTGCTTGGTGTAGAACAGGCCGAGCGAGGCCAGCGTCGCGGCGCCGACCAGGGCCAGGAAAATCCACGACCGCTTGCGCGTCGCCAGGATCGGCCTTGCGACCGCGACGTAAAGCCGGCCGAGCCGTCCGCCGCCCGCCGCCTCATGGCTGCCGTCGGCGCTGGCGTGACCGCCGCCGAACTTCATCATCAGCCATGGCGTGACGATGACGGCGACGAAGAACGAGAACAGCATTGCGGCGGAGGCATTGGCCGGGATCGGGCTCATGTACGGGCCCATCATGCCGGACACGAACAGCATCGGCAGCAGCGCCGCCACCACCGTCAGCGTCGCGACGATGGTCGGATTGCCGACCTCCGCCACCGCGTCGATCGCGGCTTGTGCGCGCTGGCGGCCGTCGCGCATCGCCCAGTGGCGGGCGATGTTCTCGATCACCACGATGGCGTCGTCCACCAGGATGCCGATGGAGAAGATCAGCGCGAACAGGCTGACGCGGTTGAGCGTGTAGCCCATGATCCAGGAGGCGAACAGCGTCAGCAGGATGGTCGTTGGGATCACCACCGCGACCACCAGCGCCTCGCGCCAGCCGATGGCGATGACGACCAGCAGCACGATCGACACCGTCGCGAGGCCGAGATGGAACAAAAGCTCGTTGGCTTTCTCGTTCGCGGTCTCGCCGTAGTTGCGGGTGATCGTCATCTCGACGTCTTCGGGGAAGATCTGGCCGCGCGTCTGCTCCAGCCGCCGCACGATCTCGTCGGCGATCACCACCGCGTTGGTGCCGGGGCGCTTGGCGATGGCGAGCGAAACGGCGGGCGCGCGTTCAAGTCCGCCGTCCGCCGTTCGGCGGATATCGGTGACGCGGTTCTCGGCCGGCGCGGTCGCCAGCACGACACGGGCGACGTCGCGGACATAGACCGGGCGGCCGTCGCGGGCGGTGAGCAGGATGTTGCCGATCTCGGGCAATCCCTGCAAGGTCTGGCCGGCGACCAGCGCGCGCTGCTGCGTGTCCTCGCGCACGGTGCCGATGCGGAACGAGCGGTTGGCGCCCTCGATCTTGGCGGCGAGCTGTTGCAGCGTGATGCCATATAGCGACAACCGCTCGGGATCGGGCTCGACGCGGAATTGCTCGGGTTGCTCGCCGACGATGTAAGTAAGGCCGATGTCGGGCAGCTTCGACACCTCGACCTGCAACTCGCGGGCCAGCCGCGTCAGATCGTTGGGGCTCCATCGCGCCGCCGCCTCCGGCGTCGGGCGCAACGTCACCACCACGATGGCGACGTCGTCGATGCCGCGGCCGACGATCAGCGGCTCGGGAATGCCGACCGGAATGCGGTTCATGTTGGCGCGGACCTTCTCATGGACCCTGAGAATGGCCGCGTCGGCATTGGTGCCGACCTTGAACCGCGCGGTGACCACCGTGCCGTCATCCTCGGTCTGCGAATAGACATGCTCGACGCCGTCGATGCTCTTGACGATGGTTTCCAGCGGCTCGGTGACCAGCTTCACCGCGTCCTCCGCCTTGAGGCCGTTGGCGGTGACGTGGATGTCGACCATCGGCACCGAGATCTGTGGCTCCTCCTCGCGCGGCAGCGAGATCAGCGCCACCAGCCCGAGCGCCAGCGAGGCCAGCAGAAACAGCGGCGTCAGGGGCGAGGCGATGAACGCTCGCGTCAGGTGGCCCGCGATTCCGAGTTTCATGGCAGCACGATCCGGTCGCCGTCATGCAGGCCGGTGAGAATTTCGATCCGCGTCTCGCCGTTGTCGGCGAAGGTTTCACCGAGGATGACGGCGACATCCATCGCGCCGCCGTCGCCCGCGACCCGCACATAGTCGATGCCGTGCCGGGTCCGGATCGCCGCCGACGGCACCGCGAGCGCCGTGCGCCGGCCGACCGGGATCGACACCAGCGTGCGTTCGTTGACAAAGTAATCGCCGATGCCCTCGACCTCGACGTCGGCGATCACGCGCCCGTCGACAATCTCCGGATAGACCTTGGCGATGCGGCCGCGATGCGTGGCGGCGATCGCGCCGGACCCGTTGGCCAGGCCGCGAGCGCCGACGATCACGTCCGCGCCTTGCCTGATTTCGCTGGCATGGCGCTCCGGCAGCGACAGCCGTAGATAATACGGCCCCGGCGCCACGCGGGCGATCTCCTCGCCGGGCATCACCACGGAGCCGATCGTCACCGGCACGGTGAGCACGCGGCCCGCCGCCGGCGCGACCACGGTGCCCTCGCGCGCGCTCTGCTCGATCACGGTCTTCTCGGCTTTCGCGGCGGCGACCTGATTGGTCGCGACCTCGAACTGCATGCGCGCCTGATCGAGGCTGGCCTGCGTGCCGGTGCCGGTGGCGCGAAGCTGCTGCGCCCGATCCAACTGGATCCGCGCGTTGTCGAGTTGCGAGTTGAGCGCCTCGATCTTGGCGTCGGCGGCATTGAGTTGTAGTTTGAGCTTGTCGTCGACGACGACGGCAAGCGCCTGTCCCTCGCGGACCTGATCGCCTTGCGTGACGCGCAATTCGCGCACCGAGCCGCCGATGCGCGCGCGCGCCGGCACCACGATGCGGCTTTCGACCTGGCCGAACACCGCCTTCATCTCGGGAATGGTGATCGCCCGGACCACGAATTCAGCGGCGCGCGCCGGCGCGACGCTCACAATCGGCGTCGCGGCGAGGATCACCGCCAGCATGGGCGACATCAGTCTGGACATGAGACTCTCAGCTTTCATCGGCGACGGCGGGGGATGACCCGGCCGTCGCGCCGTCACGATACGGATTGTTACTTGAACGCCATGCCGGCGCGGCAGCCGAGCTTGCGGAAAATCATCGCCGCCGGGCAGAAGCCGGTGATCGACGCCTGCATCAGGTTGAGCCCGACGAAGGCCGTGAGCAGATACCACCACGGCGACACGTAGAAGGCGAGCGCCAGCGAGGCGAGCACCATGAAACCGGCGAAAAACATCACCGCGCGATCGATCGTCATTGTCTTCTCCTTTTCGGTTAGCGGAGCGGCTAGTCCGCCGCCTCCAGGTGGATATCCTTCAGCTTCTTGATGCCGAGCATGTCGAGGACGAGATTTTCGTAGAAGGTGTCGGCCTTGCCCTGCCGGATCTTGCGCAGGAAATACTTCTCGAATCCGACCTTGGCGGCATGGACCCAATAGCCCTGGGACGACCAGTTGACGTTGCGCGGCGGGATCTGCGGCTGCGCCACGAAAGCGATGCCGTCATCGCCGAAATCGGCGAGGCACACCGCGTTCCAGGTCGCGACCGCCTTCGGCGTCTCGCCCTTCAATAGCGCGGCGATGTTCTCGGCGGTGGCGGTGGCCATCGATTCGATCATGAAGCCGGTCTTCGGCACGCCGACCGCCAGCGGGGTCTTGCCGACCGGCGGGATGGCGACGCAGACGCCGATGCCGAAGATGTTCGGGAACGTCGGATTGCGCTGATGCTTGTCGATGATGATGAAGCCGCGCGGATTGGTCAGCCCCTCGATGCCGGCGACGGCCGATACGCCACGGAAGGCCGGCAGCAGCATCGAGAACGCGAACGGCAGTTCGTGGACGGCCTTCACCGAGCCGTCGTCGTTGACTTCCTCGACGTGGAGCTTGCCGGCCTCGACCCTGGTGGTGCGGGCGTTGGTGATCCACTTGATATGGCGCTCGCGCATCGCGCTTTCGATCAGCCCCTTGGTGTCGCCGACGCCGTCGAGGCCGAGATGGCCGATATAGGGTTCGGGCGTCACGAAGGTCATCGGCACCCGGTCGCGGACGCGGGCGTTGCGCAGCGCGGTTTCGAGAATGAAGGCGAATTCGTAGGCCGGGCCATAACAGGACGCGCCCTGCGCCGCGCCGATCACCACCGGTCCCGGCGCCTTGACGAGCTTGTCGAATGCCGTCTTGGCGGCGAGGGCGTGATCGGTCTGGCAGACCGACTGGGTATGGCCGTCCGGGCCGAAGCCGGGAATTTCGTCGAAGGCGAGGTCAGGCCCGGTGGCGACGATCAGATAATCGTAGTCGATCATCGTGCCGTCATCGAGTTCGATGCGGTTGTGGTTCGGATCGACGCGCTTGGCGCCCTCCGGCCGCAAGGTGATGCCGCGCGACCTCAGCACCGGCCCGAGATCGACGACGATGTCGTCCGGCTGCCGCCAGCCGACGGCGACCCATGGATTCGACGGCACGAAGGAATAGGTCGAGCCGCGATTGATGACGGTCAGGTGATCGCCTTTTTCGAGACGGGCTTTCATCTCGTAGGCCATCAGAAGTCCACCCAGACCCGCGCCGAGAACCACGATATGAGACATGGCATTCCTCCGTTCGAGGCTTGTCGCCGGTGTCCGCCGGCGGCGTTGGCGTCTTGCTTCTGCCGACCGGGGCCTTATGACTCTAGGCACCGATCGCTGTGGATCACTTGAGCCTGCTCAAGGTTCCTCATGGCGCTTGTACCTAACATTCAAATATTATAAATTCAAGTCCATGAATGTAAAAGATATGATCCCGGCCGCCGAGTCGGCGGCGACGCTGATGCGGAGCCTGTCCCATCCGCAACGCCTGCTGGTGCTGTGCGCCTTGGTGGACGGCGAAAAGTCGGTCGCCGAGTTGCGACAGCAACTCGACATCGAGCAGGTGCCGATGTCGCAGCAATTGATGCGGCTGCGCTCGGACGGGCTGGTCGAGGCCCGCCGCGAAGGCACCACGGTGCATTATTCGATCGTTCGACCGGAAATCCTGTCCATTGTCGGCGCGTTGCACGCGGCGTTCTGCGCGCCAGGCGGAGGCAAGCGCTCGTGCGCGCCGCGCCGGCCGCGAAAATAGCGCGAGGCGGCAATTTCGGCGTAATATCACGACGTCCGTCGGCAGGGAGGTCGTCTTGAAAGCCGTTTACAGCGAAGCGCACCGCAGCCACGATCCGCAATTCTTCCTGGTGCGCGGCGTGGTCACGCGCACCACCGAGCAGCCGGAGCGCGCCGACCGTCTGCTCGCGGGCGTCAAGGCCGGCGGCCATGCGCTGGTCGCGCCGCAGGCGTTCGGGCAGGGACCGCGGGCGCGAGTCCACAGCGCGGATTATCTTTCGTTTCTCGCCAGAGCCTGGGACGAATGGGTGGCGTTGGGTGATTGCGGCCCGGAGATGATCGCCAACATTCATCCGGTCCGCTATGGAGCGACCTATCCCACTCACATCATCGGCCGGCTCGGCTGGCACACCGCCGACACCGCGTGCCCGATCGGTCCCGGCACCTGGGCGGGCGCCTGCGCCGCCACCGATGTCGCGGTTACCGCCGCGCAACTGGTGATGGACGGCGAGCGGGCGAGCTACGCGCTGTGCCGTCCGCCCGGACATCATGCGTTCGCCGACATGGCGGGCGGGTTCTGCTTTCTCAACAACTCCGCCATCGCCGCCGCGCATCTGCGGCAGGCCCATGAGCGGGTGGCGATCCTCGATGTCGACGTCCATCACGGCAACGGCACGCAAGGCATTTTCTACCAGCGCGGCGATGTGCTGACGATCTCGATCCATGCCGATCCGGCGCGGTTCTATCCGTTCGTCTGGGGCCATGCCCACGAGATTGGCGCCGGCGCCGGACGCGGCGCCAATCTCAACATCCCGCTGCCGCTCGGCACCGGCGACGACGGCTTCATCGCGGCGCTGGCGCGGGCCAAGGCCGCGCTCGCCGCGTTCGCGCCGGGCGCGCTGGTGGTGGCGCTGGGGCTCGATGCCTCCGAGCATGATCCGCTGGCCGGCCTCGCCGTCACCACCGACGGTTTCCACCGCATCGGCGCGGCCATCGCCGCGCTGGGATTGCCGACGGTGCTCGTGCAGGAAGGCGGTTACCTGTCGGATGTCCTCGGCGTCAATCTCACCGCCGCGCTGGGCGGTTTCGAGCAGAATTGTTGAAGCGGGCGCGGAGGCGCGCCATCCGCGGACGGCGGTTTTCGGGACGTGCGCAACATTTCCACTCCGCCGGCGCTCCGCGCTAGAACGAATCGAATGTCGTCGGAGCCATCGGGAAAATATCAATCTCATTGATTTTACTGAAGAAAATGCTGAGTTTGAGGTCATCACCGTTCGATCCGCGACAGCGGCGAAAACGAGCTAACGGCGCCGGGATTGCGTGCGATGACCAAAATGGAATTCTTTGGCCCTGGCCTGAGCAACGACCAATGGGAACGGATCAACGACCTCGCGGTCTCGTTGCAGCCGGCGCAGGCGTTGTGGCTCAGCGGCTACTTCGCGGGGGTGGGGTCGGCCGCGCGCGGGGCCGGCGCTTCCGATCAGGTTGCCGTGCTCGACCGCGCTCCGCCGGATCCGGCGCCGGTCCCGGCCGCCAAGACGCGATCCCTCGCCATTCTCTACGGCACCGAGACCGGCAATAGTCGTGGCCTCGCCACCACGCTTGCCGCCGCCGCCAAGCAGCAGGGCATCGTCGCGGCGGTGTCGGACATGGCCGACTACAAGATTCGCAGGCTGAAGGACGAGCAGGATTTGCTGGTCATCACCAGCACCCACGGCGAGGGTGACCCGCCGCAATCCGCCGTGGGGTTCTTCGAATTCCTCGAAGGCCACAAGGCGCCGAAGTTGCCCGATTTGCGCTTCGCGGTGCTGGCGCTGGGCGATTCGACCTACGAGAAATATTGCGAGGGCGGCAAGCGGATCGACCGCCGTCTCGAAGAACTCGGCGCGAGCCGGCTTGAGCCGCGCGTCGATTGCGACGTCGATTTCGAGGAAGCCGCGCCGGCCTGGATCGAAGCCGTGGTGGCGCGGCTGGCGGCGAAACGATCCGAACCCGCGCGCGTGAACGCGGTCGTCGCCGAGCCGGTCGCCGCCGCGTTCGACAAGCAGAATCCGTTTCCGGCCACCGTCATCGACAATGTCGTGCTGAGCGGGCGCGGATCGAGCAAGGAAACCCGCCACATCGAGTTCTCGCTGGAGGGCTCGGGACTGCGCTACGAGCCGGGCGACGCGCTCGGCGTGGTGCCGCGCAACGATCCGGCGGTGGTCGATACCGTGCTGGACTCCGTCAAACTTGCGGCCGACGCGTCGGTTGTCGTCAGGCAGAAGCCGTCGACGCTCGGAGAGGCGCTGTCGTCGGCGTTCGAGGTCAGCGCGGTGACGCCGCGCTTCATCGATCACTGGGCGGAACTGAGCGGGGCTGCGGCGCTCGCGGCGCTGCGCGGGCCGGATCGGGCGGAAGCGCGCGCGGCCTTCATGCGCGCCCACCATGTCGTCGATGTCATCCGCCGGTTTCCAGTGAGCGGCGTCGATGCGGCGACGCTGCTGCGCGGGCTCCGGCCCATGCAGCCGCGGCTCTATTCGATTTCCTCAAGCCTGGCGGCCGCGTCGGACGAGGTTCATCTCACCGTCGGCACGGTGCGTTACGATCTCGACGGGCAGCCGCGCGCCGGCGTCGCCTCGGGCTTTCTGGCGAAGCGCGCCGCGCCGGGCGCCTTGGTGCCGGTCTACATCCAGAGCAATCCGCATTTCCGCTTGCCGCCGGACGACGCCGCGATCCTGATGATCGGCGCCGGCACCGGGATCGCGCCCTATCGCGCCTTCATGCAGGAGCGCGAGGCGCGCGGAGCCAACGGACGTTCGTGGCTGGTGTTCGGCGAGCGCAATTTCCGCAGTGACTTCCTCTATCAAACCGAATGGCAGAGCCTGCTGAAGGACAAGGTGCTGACCCGGATGGACGTCGCCTTCTCGCGCGACCGCACGCCGAAAGCCTATGTGCAGGACCGGCTGCGCCAGAATAGCCGCGACGTCTATGCCTGGCTGGAGGAGGGCGCGCACGTCTACGTCTGCGGCGACGCCGCGCATCTCGCGCCGGATGCCGACGCGGCGCTGCGCGAGATCGTCGCGGCGGAGAGCGGATGCGACGCCGCCGCCGCCGCCGAGTATCTGGCGGCGTTGCAGCGCGATCACCGCTACCAGCGCGACGTTTACTGAGGCGCCGAACATGACCGATGCAACGACGCCGGATCGCAGCCGCGATCTGTCACAGCCGCTGGACAAGCTCGGCCCCGACGAGACGCTGAAGGCCAACAGCCGGCAGTTGCGCGGCACCATCGACGACAGCCTGCTCGATCCGATCACCGGCGCGGTCACCGCCGGCGATACCAAGCTGATGAAGTTTCACGGCATCTATCAGCAGGACGACCGCGACATTCGCGACGAGCGGCGGCGCCAGAAGCTGGAGGCCGCATTCAGTTTCATGGCGCGGGTGCGGTTGCCGGGCGGCGTGCTGAGCGCGGGCCAGTGGCTCAAGCTCGACGCGCTGGCGCGCGACTATGCCGGCGAGACGCTGCGGCTGACGACGCGGCAGACGTTTCAGTTTCACCGCATCCTGAAGACCGATCTGCGGACGCTGATGCAGGGCCTGCGCGAGGTGCTGCTGGATACCCGCGCCGCCTGCGGCGACGATACCCGTGGCGTGATGGCGTCGATCAATCCGCATTTGTCGAAGATCCACGCCGAAGTTTACGCGCTGGCGAAGCAGGCCAGCGATCACGCGATCCCGAAGACCGGCGCTTACGACGAAATCTGGTATCAGCAGGAAGCAGGCGAGGTGAAAAAGCCCGAGGAACCGTTCTACGGGCGCACCTATATGCCGCGCAAGTTCAAGATCGGCTTCGTGATTCCGCCGAGCAATGACATCGACGTCTATGCGCAGGATCTCGGCTTCATCGCCATCGTCGCGCGCGGCAAGCTCAAGGGTTTCAACGTCGCCATCGGCGGCGGCATGGGGCGCACCGATCAGGCGCCGCAAACCTATCCGCGCCTCGCCGACGTGATCGGCTTCATTCCGCTCGATCGCTTGATCGCGACCATCGACGCGGTGATGTCGGTGCAGCGCGACTACGGCGACCGGGTCGACCGGCTGCATGCTCGCTTCAAGTACACCATCGACGACAAGGGGCTGGACTGGATCAAGGCCGAGATCGAGCGCCGCCTCGGCGAGCCGCTGGCGCCCGCGAAGCCGTTCACGTTCACCTCGAACGGCGATCCGCTAGGCTGGACCGAGGGCGACGACGGCCGCCATCACTACACGCTGTTCATCGAGAACGGCCGCGTCATCAACACCCCGGAGCTGCGGCTGATGGACGGCCTGCGCGCCATCGCGCAGGTGCACAAGGGAACGTTCCGCGTCACGCCGAACCAGAGCCTGACCATCGCCGAGATCGCGCCGGAGGATCGGCTCGCGATCGCCAGATTGCTCGATGAATATGGCCTGGCCGACTTGAACGTCGGCAGCGCGCTGCGGCTCAATTCCATGGCCTGCGTGGCGCTGCCGACCTGCGGCCTCGCGATGGCCGAGAGCGAGCGTTACCTGCCGGAACTGCTGTCGAAGATCGAGCCGATCCTCGACGCGCACGGCCTGCGCGAGGTGCCGATCACCATCCGCATGACCGGCTGCCCCAACGGCTGCGCGCGGCCCTACATCGCCGAGATCGCGCTCACCGGCCGCGCGCCGGGCAAGTACAATCTCTATTTCGGCGGCGGTTTCCACGGCCAGCGGCTCAACAGGATGTATCTCGAAAACGTCGGCGAGCCGGCGATCCTCGACGCACTGGAAAAAGTCCTGGGCCATTTCGCCCGCGCGCGGCGGCCGGACGAGCATTTCGGGGATTTCGCCATTCGCGCCGGTTATGTCGCGGCGGTCGCCGAGGGTCGGCATTTCAACGACTGAACGCCCGGCCAGCGACCGGACGGACCTGTCCCGGCCGGCATCGGCGGCCGGGTTCCGCCGCCCATGCCCCGCGCCCGGTTTCCTTTATCCGCGAAAGCCTTTACAGAGGCGGCGCGGACCCGCCGCGCGGGCGCTTTGCTATGTCGAAATCAGGACCGATGACGATGCCGAAACCCAGGGACCCTCACACCGTGGCCGTCGCCAACGGCATCGCGACCGATCCCGCCTACCGCTCGGTGACGCCGCCGATCTATCTGTCGAGCACCTTCGCCTTCCCCGCCTATGAAAAGGCGGGCCCTTACGATTACACGCGCACCGCCAATCCGAGCCGCGACCTGCTGGCCGATACCTTGGCCAAGCTCGAAGGCGGGGCCGGCGCGGTGGTGGTGTGCTCGGGCATGGCGGCGATCGACGTGGTGCTGTCGCGCGCGCCGCGCGGTGGGCTGGTGATTGCCCCGCATGATTGCTATGGCGGCACCCATCGCCTGCTCGCGGCGCGGGTGCAATGCGGGCAGATCGAACTGGCGCTGGTCGATTTCCATGATGCGCAAGCGCTGGCGGCGGCGATGGCGCGCAAGCCGGCGCTGATCCTGGTCGAGACGCCGAGCAATCCGCTGATGCGCATCACCGACGTCAAGGCGGTGGTGGCGGCCGCGAAGCGGGTCGGGGCAAAGGTGGCGGTGGACAACACCTTCCTGTCGCCAGCATTGCAGCGGCCGATCCAACTCGGTGCGGATTTTGTCGTGCATTCCACCACCAAATTTCTCAACGGCCATTCCGACGTGGTCGGCGGCGCGGTGATCGCCGCCGCCAAGGACGACGTCGAGGCGCTGGCGGATTGGGTCAACACCGTCGGCGTCACCGGCGCGCCGTTCGATTCCTACATGACGCTGCGCGGCGTGCGCACGCTGTTCGCCCGCGTCGAGCGCCAACAGGCCAATGCCGGGGCCGTCGCCGCGTTTCTGAAAGCGCACCGCCAGGTGCGGGCGGTGTATTATCCCGGCCTGCCGTCGCATCCGGGCCATGATATCGCCAAGGCGCAGCAAGCCGGGTTCGGCGCGATGCTGAGCTTCGAGATCGACGGCGGCACCGAGGCGGTGCGGGCCTTTGTCGAGGCGGTCGAGGTGTTCACGCTGGCGGAATCGCTCGGGGGCGTCGAAAGCCTGATCGCCCATCCCGCCACGATGACCCATGTGAAGATGGGCGCGGAGGCGCGGCGTGTCGCCGGCATCGACGACAGCTTGCTGCGGCTGTCGGTGGGGATGGAGGCGGAGGCCGATCTGATCGCCGGGCTGGAGGCCGGCTTCGCGGCGGCGCGAGGCCGATGACATGACCGGCCAGCCCTGTCCGTTTCACGGCGTTTTCCCTTATCTCGTCTCGCCCGTCGACGCCGCCGGCGCTGTCCGCGCCGAGGTGCTGGGGCGGCTGTGCGACGATCTCGTCAAAGCCGGCGTCCACGGCTTGACGCCGCTCGGCTCGACCGGCGAATTCGCCTATCTCGACGGCAAGCAGCGCGCCACCGTGGCGCGCGCCGCCATCGAGGCGGCGGGCGGCCGCGTGCCGGTGATCGTCGGCGTCGCCTCGACGGCGGTGGCCGACGCCGTGGCGCAGGCGCGCGCTTATCAGCAGATGGGCGCCGACGGCATCCTCGCCATTCTCGAAGCCTATTTCCCGCTCAAGGACGCGCAGGTCGAAGCCTATTTCCGCGCCATTGCCGACGCGGTCGATATTCCGGTGGTGATCTACACCAATCCGAACTTCCAGCGTTCCGACCTGACGCTCGACGTCATCGCGCGCCTTGCCGAACATCCGCGCATCGTCGCCATCAAGGACGCATCCACCAACACCGGCCGCCTGCTGTCGATCATGAATCGCTGCGGCGACAGGCTGGATGTGTTCGCCGCCTCGGCGCATATCCCGGCGGCGGTGATGCTGATCGGCGGGCGCGGCTGGATGGCGGGACCGGCCTGCGTCGCGCCGCGCGACAGCGTCAGGCTGTACGAGCTTTGCAAGGCGGGACGCTGGGACGAGGCGCTGCCGTTGCAGCGCCGGATGTGGCGGCTCAACGAGGCGTTCGCGAAATACAACCTCGCCGCCTGCATCAAGGCCGGCTTACACATCCAGGGTTATGACGTCGGTGATCCGATCCCGCCGCAATCGCCGCTCTCGGCCGAGGAGCGCAAGGTGATCGAAGCCGTGCTATCCGACATCGCGTAGTGTTTGAAGGTTTATTGGCATGAACATTCTGCCCGCCAACATGCGTTTCGGCGCCGGCCAGCCGGTCAAGCGGCTTGAGGACCACCGCCTTTTGACCGGGGCCGGCAAGTATCTCGACGACAAGCCGGCGGACGGCGCGCTGTGGCTGGTGCTGCTGCGCTCGCCGCACGCCCATGCCCGCATCGTGTCGATCGATGCCGAGGCGGCGCGGGCGATGCCCGGCGTCGAGGCCGTCTTCACCGGCGCGGATCTGGTCGCCGACGATGTCGGCGAGATTCCGACGCTGCCGATCTTTAAGCGGCCCGACGGCTCGGCGATGCTGCTGCCCCCGCGCCGCCTGCTGGCGCATGGGGTGGTTCGCTTCACCGGCGAGGGAGTGGCGGCGGTGGTCGCGGCGACGCCGGACGCGGCGCGGCTGGCAATGGAAGCCATTGCGGTCGATTATGAGGTACTGCCGGCGGTAGTCGATCCGGTCGCAGCCTTAGCGCCGGACGCGCCGCGCGCCTGGCAGGAGGCGCCGGACAACATCGTCGCGGCGATGAGCTACGGCGACGCCGCCAAGGTCGAGAAGGCTTTCGCGACGGCGAAGCATGTCGTGACGCTCGATGTCGCAAGCCAGCGGCTGGTGCCGTCGGCGATGGAGCCGCGCGGCGTCATCGCCGAGATCGAGAAATCGTCGGGCCGGCTGATCCTGCACGTGCAGTCGCAGACGCCGACCTCGACGCGCGACATTCTCGCCGACGCCATCCTGAAGCGGCCGAAGGAGAGCATCCATGTCAAGGTCGGCGACATGGGCGGCGGCTTCGGGCAGAAGACCGGGCTTTACCCGGAGGACGGCCTCGTCGCCTACGCGGCGGTGAAACTTGGCCGCAAGGTGCGCTGGCGCGGCGACCGCACCGACGAATTCGTCGGCGGCACCCATGGCCGCGACCTGACCTCCACGGCGGAGTTCGCGCTGAACGCGCGCGGGCGCGTGCTGGCCTATCGGGTGCGCTCGATCGGCGGCACCGGGGCGTGCCTCGCTGGCGCAGGGGTGCTGATTCCGCTGGTGCTGGGGCCGTTCGTGGCCACCGGCGTCTACGATCTTCCGCTGGTGCATTTCGACGTCAAGGCGGTGATGACCAACACCGCGCCGGTCGGCGCCTATCGCGGCGCGGGCCGGCCGGAGGCGGTGTTCGTGGTCGAGCGGTTGATGGACGCTGCGGCGCGGCAACTCAACATGGACCCGCGCCAGATCCGCAAGGTCAACTTCATCAAGCCGGACCAACTGCCCTACACCAACGCCGTCGGGCAGGTTTACGACAGCGGCGCCTTCGCGCACATGCTCGACCGCGCCTCGGACCAGGCCGATTGGGATGGCTTCGCCGCGCGCAAAAAGGCCGCGCGGAAGAAGGGGCTGCTCTACGGCCGCGGCCTGACCAGCTACATCGAATGGACCGGCGGCCGCGCCCATAGCGAAAAGGTCAGCCTGCACGCCACCGCCGATGGGCGCGTCGTGCTGCATTCCGGCACCCAGGCGATGGGGCAGGGGCTGGAGACCAGCTATTCGCAGATGATCGCGGCCGCGCTCGGCATCCCGCTCGACAAGATCGACGTGGTGCAGGGCGACACCGATCTGGCGCAAGGTTTTGGCAGCGTCGGCTCGCGCTCGCTGTTCGTCGGCGGCACCGCGGTCGCGGTCTCGTCGGCGGAGCTGATCGCCAAGGCGCGCGAGAAGGCGTCGCATCGCCTGGAAGCCGCGGTCGGGGACATCGAATACGCCGACGGCTGGCTGACGGTGGTGGGCACCGACCGCCGCATCGGCTTGTTCGAGATCGCCAAGGCGGAACAGAACGCGCGGCTCAGCGTTGACAGCACCGGCGAAGTCGACGGGCCGAGCTGGCCGAACGGCGTGCACATCTGCGAGGTGGAAATTGATCCGGAGACCGGCATGACCCGCGTGGCGCGCTATGCGACGGTCGACGATGTCGGCGTCGCGGTGAATCCGATGCTGGTCGCCGGGCAGGTGCATGGCGGTGTCGCGCAGGGCATCGGTCAGGCGCTGTACGAAACCGTCGCCTATGACCCGGACGGCCAGTTGCTCACCGCGAGCTATCAGGACTATTGCATTCCGCGCGCCAGTGACGTTCCGCCGATCGCGGTGACGCTGGACGATTCCGCGCCGTGCCGGACCAATCCGCTCGGCGCCAAGGGCTGCGGCGAATCCGGCGCGATCGGCGGCCCGCCCTGCATCGTCAACGGGGTGATGGACGCGCTGGCGCCGCTCGGCATCACCGCGCTCGACACGCCGCTGACGCCGGTCAAGATCTGGCAAGCCATTCAGGAGGCAGGACAGCCGCGTGCGGGGGGCGACGGGACTTCACCGTAATTCGCCAAGCATCAGCCAAGCATCAGCCAACGATTCGTCAGACGTGATGCCTGCCGTGGTTTGAGCTATGGTCGCGGGAGCTTGCGGCACGTGCAACGACGTGCCGGTCTGGCGTTTCCGTGTGATGACATGACAGGAGATATCGATGCGTCGGCTTCTCACCATCCTCGCGACTCTGGCGACATTGAGCCTGACCAACTGCGGTTACAACGCGATCCAGAGCGAGGACGAGCAGATCAAGTCGAGCTGGTCCGAGGTGGTGAACCAGTATCAGCGCCGCGCCGACCTGGTGCCAAACCTGGTCAATTCGGTAAAAGGGTTCGCGCAGCAGGAAAAGGACGTGCTGCTCGGCGTTACCAACGCGCGCGCCAAGGTCGGCAGCATGCAGGTCTCGCCCGAGACGCTGAACGATCCGGCCGCGTTCAACAAGTTCCAGCAGGCGCAGGGCGAACTGTCCAGCGCGCTGTCGCGCCTGCTGGTGGTGACGGAGAACTATCCGCAATTGAAATCGGACGCGCTGTTTCGCGATCTGATGTCGCAGCTAGAGGGCACCGAGAACCGCATCACGGTGGCGCGCAACCGCTACATCAAGTCGGTGCAGGAGTATAATGTCACGGTGCGTTCGTTCCCGTCGAACCTGACGGCAATGATGTTCGGCTACAAGGAGAAGCCGAATTTCACGGTCGATAACGAGAAGGCGATCTCGACCGCGCCGAAGGTCGATTTCAACGCGCCGGCGCCCGCGCAGCCCGCGCCGGCCAAATAGACCGGCGGATCGCCCATGACAGCGATCCGAACGGTAGCGATCCGAGCGGCAGCGATCAAAACGACAGCGATCCGAACGGTTGCGGCGGCGCTGCTGGCATGGATGCTGTGCTTCACCGCCGGCGCGGTCGCCGATGTCGCCGTGCCGCCGCTTACCGGTCGTGTCGTCGATCTGACCGGCACGCTGACGCCGGAGCAGATCAAGGCGCTCGACGGCCGGCTGCAAGCGTTCGAGCAACGCAAGGGCAGCCAGATCGTCGTGCTCATCGTGCCGACCACGGCCCCCGAGACCATCGAGCAGTTCTCGATCCGAGTCGCCGAGGCATGGAAGATCGGCCGCGGCAAGATCGACGACGGCGCGATCCTGGTGATCGCCAAGGACGACCGCGCGTTGCGCATCGAGGTGGGTTACGGTCTGGAAGGCGCGCTGACCGACGTGACGTCGCGGCGGATCATCGACGAGATCATCGCGCCGAAATTCCGCGACGGCGACTTCGCCGGCGGCATTTCGGCGGGGGTCGACCGCATCACCGGCGTCATCGACGGCGAGCCGCTGCCCGAGCCGAAGCGCCGGCAGGGAAGCACGAACATTTTCGACAACCTCGAAGTGATCGGTCCTTTCGGGTTCTTCGCGGTTCTCATATTCGGCGGCGTGCTTCGCGCGGCATTCGGCCGGTTGCTGGGGGCAGCCCTTGCCGGCGGTCTGGTCTGGGCGGTGATTTGGTTCATGGTGGGGAGTTTTGCGCTCGCGGCGATCATCGGCGTGGTCGCTTTTGTCTTTACGTTGATCGGCGACAATGTCGTGTCCGGCGGCGGCGGAAGGGGGCGCGGCGGCTGGTCGGGCGGCGGCGACGGATGGTCCGGCGGATCGGGCGGCGGCGGCTTCAGCGGCGGCGGCGGCGGTTTCGGCGGCGGCGGCGCGTCGGGGAGATGGTGACGATGGGCATCACGCGGCTCTGCCGGCATCTCCTCGCCAACCGCTCGCGGGTCAGGCGGGCGTTTCCGCGGGCGTCGCTTGACGCCATCGAACAGGCCATCAAGGCGAGCGAGGCGGCCCACGCCGGCCAGATCCGGTTCGTCGTCGAGGGCGCGCTGGACGGTCGTCCGCTGTTTCGCGACCAGCCGGCGCGCGAGCGGGCGCTCGATCTGTTTTCGCGCCTGCGCATATGGGACACCGCACATAACAGCGGCGTGCTGATCTACGTGCTGCTGGCGGACCGCAATGTCGAGATCATCGCCGACCGTGGCATCGACGCGGCGGTTGGCCATGCCGCCTGGCAGCGGATTTGCGATGCGATGGAGCGCGAGTTCGGCGCGGGGCGGTTCGAACAGGGCGTCCTCGCCGGCATCGCGGCGGTCACCGAACATCTCGTCGCGCATTTTCCGAAACGCGGCGACGGCCGCAACGAATTGCCGGACGCGCCGGTCGTGCTTTGACAAGCTGTTGAAGATGGTTTCGTGCCCCGGTCGCGCCGCGGCACGAAGTGACGCTGCGCAGAACCGGGGCCGTTCCAGTCACGGCATTTGAGACGGTCCCGGTTCTGCGACGCAGCGTTGCACGCTGCATCGCGCCCTGGGACACGGTGGAGGTGGATCTGGCCGTTTTTAAACAGCCTGCTAAGCGATCGACGCCTCCAAGCTACGCCTTGGTGGAGGGGCGCTCCGCCACGCGCTTGAACCAGGCGGCGATGGTGGTGTTGGCCGGATCCAGCGGTTGGGCCACCTGCGTGCCGAAATCGAGCCAGCAATACAGCATCATGTCGGCGAGCGTGAAGCGATCGCCGCAGACGTATTGCTTGCCCTGCATCTGGCCGTCGAGCCAGCGCAGGCGGTCGGCCGCGATTTTCTTTAATCCGGGCGCGGCCTCCGGCACGCAGACGATGCGATCCTTGAACAGCTTCAGCCCCTCGCTGAAACGGAAGCCCATGGCGAGCGGCTCGCAGATGTTGAGGTCGATGCGCCGCGTCCACATCCGGCTCTCGGCGCGCTCCTCGGGCGTGCTCCCGATCAACGCCGGCGCGGGATGCTTTTCTTCGAGGTACTCGCAGATCGGAATGATTTCGGAGAGATAACTGCCGTCGTCGAGTTCGAGCGCCGGCATCTGGCCGTGCGGGTTGCGCGTCAGATGCGCCGGCTGGCGGTTTTCGCCGCCCATGAGATCAACCTTCTGGGTCGGAATGCTCAAGCCTTTTTCGGCGATGAACATGCGCACGAGGCGCGGGTTGGGTCCGACGGAATCGTAAAGCTTCATGTTGTCCCCTGATGGCGTGTTCGAGCGTCCGTAGCCGATGTTATCGCGTTTCCAGGCGAAGGGTAAACCGGACGCGCGAAGAAAACCCGCTGAATAAAGGACTTAAGCAAGAGGCCCAAGGATGCGCGATGCAACGGACGGTTGTTCATGCGCCAGTCAGGTCGCGCATCCATAATTACGGCACAGTCGTTCGTAACCATTTGGCAAACAATCATCGTTACCAAATAGTCAACCTGTCGAGGATTTCAGACCTGTGAGTGAGCATATGGCCGATCAGAATCGAGACGATCGCACGGATCCCGCCGCCGATGACGCCTCCGCAGGGCAGGACAATGCGGCGGCGACATCGAGCGGCCGCCACATCACGGTGCTGCCGCTGTCGCGGGACGGCCACTACTGGAATACGGCCGGCGAGGGCGCCGCGGCGGGAACGGGCGCGAGCGCGGCGGGTCGGTCCGGCAAACGCCGGCTGACCGTGATGGCGGCGGTCTTCGCACTCGCGGCGGTCGCCGGCGTGGTCGGTGGCGCGCTGGCCTCGGCCGGGTTCGGCCATCTGTACAAGACCAAGGCCGATCCTGCCGCCGCGCAGCAGGTGCAAGCGTTGAACGCCACCATCAGCAAGCTTCACGCGGAAGTGGCGGCATTGAAGGCGGGCGTCGAGCGCGGCGCCAAGGCCGACTCCGCGCAACTAGCGAAGATCACCGACCGGGTCGAGAAGGTCGAGAAGGCGCAGGCCGAGCCCGCCGCCAAACTCGCCAAGCTCGGCGAAACGGTCGAGAAACTTCGCGTCGCCGCCGCAACTCCCGCCGCGCCCGCTCCGGCGGCGGCCAGGGAGAGCGCGAAGGAAACCGCGAGGGACATCACCGGGTCGATTCCGGTGCCCGCCGCCGCGCCGCAAAGGGCGGCTGCCTCCGAGATCAACCGGTTGCCGATCGTGCCCGGCTGGCGGATCCGCGACGTCGGCAACGGTGGTGCGCTGATCGAGGGCCGGGGCGGGCTTTACGAAGTCTACGCCGGGGATCCGCTGCCCGGTGTCGGCCGCGTCGACGCCATCCGCAAGCAGGACGGCCGCTGGGTGGTGGTCACCAGCAGAGGGTTGATCGTCGCGCGCTAACCGATGACCCCCGCGCCGCGCAGATTGCGGATGTCGTCCTCGGCATAGCCGGCCTGCCGCAGCACCTCGTCGCTGTGTTCGCCGACTTTCGGCGGCTGTTGAGGCGGCCGCTTGTCGCTGCCGTCGATCCAGATCGGGCTGTTGATGGTCAGCATGGTGTCGTCCGCGAACGGGATCAGCACGTCGTTCTCGCGCATTTGCTGGTCCTGCGGAATGTCGTCGAGGATGCCGACCACGCCGAACACCACGCCGCTGCCGTCCAGCGCGGCGCGCCATTCGGCGAGATCGCGGGTGGCGAAGATGTCGTCGAAAATCTGAATCAGCTCCTGCGACCGCGCGTGGCGGTCGGGCCTGGTGGCGAAGCGCGGATCGGTGACGAGATCCTCGCGGCCGAGGCAGCGGGCCAGCGCCGGCCACTGCTTGTCCTCGTTCAGCAGCGACAGCATCAGCCAGCGGCCGTCGCGGCATCGGTAATGATTGGTCACGGCGTTGAGCGCGTGCGTGCGCGGCCGGCGCGGCTGGAATTGCGCGCCGCACAGCTTGGCTTGCGCCAGCACGCCGCTGGCCCAGACGCCGTTGGCCATCAGGTTGGATTTGACGTGCGAGCCGAGACCGGTCTTCTCGCGCCTGTAGAGCGCGGTGACGATGCCGCCGTACAGCGTCATGGCGCAGGGATGGTCGCCCATGCCCGCCACCGAGCGTGCCGGGGGCGTCTGTTCGTCGGCGCGCACCAGATCCATCAGGCCGGAGCGCGCCCACCATGCATTGCTGTCGAAGCCGGGCTTGTTGGCCTCCTCGCCGTTCTCGCCGTAGCCGGTGAAGGAAGCGTAGATCAGCCGCGCGTTGAGCGGCGCGATGTCGTCATAGGCGATGCCGAGGCGCTTGCGGACCGCTGGCGGGAAGTTGGTAATGAAGACATCGGCGTCCTGCACCAGCCGGTACAGGACGGCGCGGCCGTCCGGCTTGGAGAGATCCAGCGCGAGGCTTTTCTTGCTCCGGCCGTCCAGCATCCAGGCGTAGTTATGCGGGCTGATCGGATAGCCGGGAAGGTTCGGCAGGTTGCGATACGGATCGCCGGCGCCGGGCGGTTCGATCTTGATGACATCGGCGCCGAAGTCCGCGAGCACGGTCCCGGCCGCGGGCGCCGCGATGAAGCTGGCGCAATCCAGAACCTTGAGACCGCCGAAGATAGCGTTGTCCATGAGCGCGACGTCTCCTTGTTGTCGATGCCGGATCCGGTCCGGCGGTTGCGCGGCTTGCGACGGATTCGAGGCGGCATTTGATCCGCGTTGCGCCGCCGGTGCAACCGTCCCGATGGGCATGGCGCATTGTTCGTGTCCCGGAAATCGTCAGGCATGGAACCGTGCATGACGGCCACCGCCGTATTGGCAGGAGCGGCGCTTGCCGTTAGCGTCCCCGGTCATGAATACTATTCGGGATGATGTATCCGTCGTCGTGGCGGATCGGGCCGACCGCCGGCGGCTGCGGTCGCGGGCACGCGGGTTCGTCTGGATCGCTGTCATGGCGGCGTGCTTCGCCGCGCCGTCGCACGCCGCGTCGCTCAGCGCGCCGGTGGCGCAGCTTTACAGTTCCGTGTCGATCTTTCCGCCGTCAGCCAATGCGATGACGGTGTGTTACGGCTTTGTCTGCCGTCGCCGGGAGACGTTCGGTTTCACCGCGGCCGACCGTGGAGCGTTGACGCGCATCATGGCCGGAGGGCGGGCGTCCGCGGCGGCGGAGCGCGCGGCCGTGCAGCGGGCGGTAGTCTGGTTCGATCGCCGCCTCGGTCCGGTGCTCGGCACCGACAAGCGGGTCGCCCGCGCCGATTTTCGCGCCCGCGACGACGCGCATAATTTCGACTGCTGGGACACCACCCGCAACGTCACCAGTCTGCTGTTGATCTTGCAGGGCTGGAATCTGCTGAAGTTCCACCTCGTCGGCGATCCACGCTATCGCGGCAACGTGATGGTGTTGCAGACACCGCACAATACCCCCGTGCTGGTCGAGCGCGCGACCCGCGCGGAGTGGGTGGTCGATCTGTGGCCGCGCGGCTATGGCGAGAAGCCGGACGTGATGCCGGTCGCGACCTGGCTCAAGGAAGACTGACCTTCAAGGAGCAGCCGTGACCGTTTCGCCCCGGCAATCGTGACACGTAAAGGGACCGGTTCAATCGCCGTTGAACCGGTCCCTTCGCAACACATGCAACTCGTGAAAGCGTGTCAATTCCGGGCCGCGCCGTATCCCGCTTCGCAAGGAGACGCGCAAGGACGGCCGCTGCGGATCAGACCTTCAGGTTTTCCGCGGAAGTCTTGCCGCGATTGGCGACTTCCTCGTATTCGACCGTCTGCCCCTCATTGAGGGTCGACAGGCCCGCCTTCTCCACCGCCGAAATATGAACAAATACGTCCTTCCCGCCAGAGCTGGGCTGGATGAATCCGTAGCCCTTGGTCGGGTTGAACCACTTCACAGTGCCTTTAGCCATCAGGTCGTCTCCGCAGGATGAAACGGCAACACATAGTCGGTCCCCGGAAACCGGCTTTTCCGACGGCGGCGAGGATACGCGGAATATAACGATCTTGATAGTCCCAAACGCACCCGGAATTTTGGGACGACGATGATGCCGCTCGGGATCGTCCCGCGGCGGCCACTTGAGGAAAACATCACGCGCGAACAAAAAGATAAGCCGCTATCGCGCGCGTATCGCCGGGCTTGGCGCGATTGACTCCGCGACCGGAGTCGGAAACAAAGCGGCCGAGGCAAGCTTGGGAAGGGCCGACACGATGCGCGCCGGAACGGCCCCGCGATGACCGCCGCTGTCCCCGATCACCACCGCCCGTCCGTGCCGGCCGTCAGCCGCCGCCGGCTCGGCGGCGTGCTGGCGGTGATCGCGCTGATGACGGCGTTGCGGCTGATCTACGCCAGCGTCATCGATCTGCGCACCGATGAAGCCTATTACTGGACCTGGTCGCGGGAGAACGCGCTGTCGTTCCTCGATCATCCGCCGATGATCGCCTGGTTCATCCGTTTCGGCACTTCGATCCTCGGCGACACCACGCTGGGCGTCCGGCTCGGCGGTATCGTCGCGATGGCGGTGACGCAGCTTCTGCTCGCCGACATCGTCCGCCGGCTCACCCGCGATTGGCGGGCGGTAGCGCTGGCGGTGCTGCTGCCGGAAGCCGCCGTCTACTACGGATTGCTGATGGCCAAGGTCGCGCCCGACACCGCCCTGATCCCGTTCGCGCTCGCCATGGTGTGGTCGCTCGTCCGCGTCGCGGAAACCGGCGACGGCCGCTGGTGGCTGTTGGCGGGGATGTTCGGCGGGCTGGCGCTGTTGTCGAAACTCACCGCGCTGCTGCTGCTGCCGGCGGTCGCCGCCTTCGTCGTGGTGCCGGACTGGCGGCGGCGTTGGCTCGCCAGTCCATATCCGTGGCTGGCGGCGCTGATCGCGCTGGCGGTGTTTTCGCCGGTGCTGGTCTGGAACGCGGCGCATGACTGGGCCTCGTTCCGGTTCCAGTTCGTGCGCGCGTCCGTCGCGCCGCCGCTGTCGCTGGCGCGCTTCGGCGAGTTTCTCGGCTTGCAGTTCGCGCTGGTCGGCCCGGTGCTGCTGCCGGTGACGCTGTCCGGCGTCGGCTTCGTGCTATGGCGCGGCTTCAAGCGCCGCGACGGCGTGGCGGTGCTGCTGTCGAGCGCCGTGGCGCTGCCGTTCGGCTATTTCCTGTGGCGCTCGCTCAGGCTGCGCATCGGCGACACCTGGCCGATGTTCATCTGGCCGATCGGCTTCGCCGCCGTCGCCGTCAACCTGTGGTGGATGCGTGTGCATCGGTCGCGGCTGGCGAAATCGACCGCGACGTGGGCGGCGGTGGCGGTGGTGTCCGGCATCAGTATCGTGGTGGCGACGTTTTTCTACTATGTGGCGAGCGACAAGCCGTGGCTCGGCCGGCTCGACCCCGGCGGCGCGGAAGCAGGCTACGAACAGCTTGCCGCGCGCGCCGAGGCCGAGATGACGGCCAGCGGCGCAAGCTGGATCGCGACCATGGATTATCGCACTTACGCGATGCTGCGCTGGGAATTGCGGGACCGCGTGCCGGTGATCCAGATCAACGAACGCGCGCGCTTCATGGATTTCAACGATCCCGGCATGGATCGGATTCGCGGCCATGC
Source organism: Xanthobacteraceae bacterium (assembly GCA_023954195.1). GTDB lineage: Bacteria > Pseudomonadota > Alphaproteobacteria > Rhizobiales > Xanthobacteraceae > 62-47. Next base: position 1,244,257 of record JAMLIK010000001.1, on the reverse strand, counting down.
CGGGCTCTACGTGGTGCGCAAATCCGATGAAGCCAATCCGCTGTGGGCGCTGATTGCGGCGAAACGCACGCCGTTGACGGAGGTGGTCCGCAGTTGGCGCGGCATTGCGATGGACACCTACGCAATCGGCACGCTGACCGGATGGACCCCGGAGCTGTCGCCGCCGCCCGGCTCGCCGCTCGATCGGGTGCATCCGCTGGCGGACGGCGGCGTCAAGGCGCGCTGATCCGTGACGGCTCGCTCGATGGAGCCGGCGCGGTCGCGTCGCGCTTGGCCAACAGATCCCTGGCGAGATCACTGAGCACCGGGCGCGGCAGCGCGTTGAACGGCAGCGGCCGCGTCACGTCGATGGCGGCGAGCCCGAGCCGCGCGGTGAGCAGGCCGTTGAGGATGCCTTCGCCGAGCCGGTGGGAGAGTTTCGCCGCCACGCCGTGTCCCAGCATTTGCTGGACCAGGCTGTCGCTCGCCGCCATGCCGCCGGTGATGGCGAGGTGCGCGACGGTGTGGCGCATCAGCCGGATCATGCCGAGCGTGCCGGGACGGCCGCCGTAGAGCAGCGCCAGTTGCCGCACCAGCCGCAACGCGGCGGCCAGCACGAAGGCGACGTCGATTAGCGCGCGCGGGCTGATCGCGGTGACGATGGAGACGCGCTGCGCCGCCACCGACACCAGCCGCCGCGCCTCGCGGTCGAGCGGGGTCATCAGTTCGCGCTCGGCGAGTTTCAGCATGTCGGCGCCGTCGATAATGTCACCGCGATGGCCGGTCAGCGTGGCGCGGGCGCGCGCCAGCGCCGGGTTGCCATGCGTCAATTTCAGCAGGTCGCGGACGATGGCGTCGGCCTCGGTGCGGTTGTCGCTGGCCATGGTCGCGGCGGCGCGCTCGTGCAGCTTCTCGATGGTCGCAAGCCGTGCCAACCCCAACGCCTCGCGGGCGACGATGACGATCAGCCCCAGCAGTGCAGCTGCGGCCAGCGCCGCGCCGAGGAAGCCGAGCCCCTCGTTGCGGACGAACAGATCCTCGATCAGGTTGGCGACCCCGAGGCCGGTCGCGAGCAGCAGCAATCCGCCGGCGGCGCTCCAGAACAGCGTGCCCCACCAGGATCGTCGCCTCACGGGTCGCGGCGTTTCGTCCAATACAACCGGCAGCAGCGCGGGATCCGGGTCCGGCGTGACGCGGATCGCGCCGCGCGCGAACAGGCCGGCATCGCCGTCGCCATCGCTGACCACGACGCGCGGATCGTCGAGCCGGAAAGCGGCGGGGCGGCGCGGTTGCGCTTGCTCGCTCATTGCAGCCTGTCTCCGATCAGGAATTGGAGGGCGTGGTCGAGGCGGATATGGGGCAGCGCGGGGGTTTCGCCAGGGGCATGTTGCAACAGCGGCGGCCGGAACCGGAGGAAGCGGTAATCGGTCTGCTCGGGCGCGGCGGCGGTGAGGCCACGGAACGATGGCCGGTCGGTGAACAGGTTGTCGAGATCGGTCGGCAGGTCGCCGGGAAAGGTTGCGACCTCGGTTTCGCCGTCAAAAATCTCGCCGCCGGCCTGTTCGCCCTTGATCGGCGTGCCGAGGATCGAGGGCAGCCGCTCGCGGCCGCGCTGCACCTCGGCTTCACGCGTGGCGCGCACCGCCGCCAGCGCCACCACGTCGATGGTCGCGCCGGCGAGCTGCGCGCGGGTGGCGGCGCGGTCCAGCATTCGCCGCAGGATTGCTTCAAGCCGGTCGTGGCTGGAGCGATGCAGATGATCGGCCTTGGTGGCGGCGAACAGGATGCGGTCGATGCGTGGCCGGAACAGCGCGCTCCACAAGCTGTCGCGGCCGACGTTGAAGCAATCGAGAATGCCGGCGAGCGCCGCTTCGAGGTCGCGCAGCGCGGCGGGGCCGGCGTTGAACGCGGCCAGCGCGTCCACCAGCACGATCTGGCGGTCGAGCCGGGCGAAGTGATCGCGGAAGAACGGCCGCACCACGATCGATTTGTAGGACTCGTAGCGCCGCCGCATCATCGCCCACAGCGAATGGGCGGGCGCGACGCCGTCCGCCGGCAGGTCCAGCGGCGCGAAGGTCAGGGCCGGCGAGCCCTTGAGGCTGCCCGGCATCAGAAAGCGGCCCGGCGGCAGCAGGCTCATGGCGAAGCGTTCGTCGCGGCAGGCGCGCAGGTAGTCGGTGAACAGTTTCGCGGCCGCAAGCGTCGCCTGCTCGTCCTCGCGGCCGTTCGGGTCGAGCGTTGCGAGATGCGCGTGCCACGCGGCCGCAAGCGCCGGGCGCGGACCCTGCCGCGACAGCGCCAGGCTTGCCGCCGACCATTGCTCATAGCTCTTGTCGAGCAGCGGCAGGTCCAGCAGCCATTCGCCGGGATAGTCGACGATGTCGATGGTGAGCCTGCGCTCCGCGCCGTTGTGCCGCTGGTAGGACAGCGCGAGCCGCAACTCGCTGATGTCGGAGGTCGACTCCGGCCAGCGCCGTTCCTCGATCAGGGTATGGACGTGGCTTTCGTAATTGAAGCGCGGCACCGCGTCGTCGGGCTGCGGTTCGAGTTCGCCCCGAGCGATGCGCCCGCCGGACAACGGCTCGAACACCGGAAAGCGACCACCGCGCAACAGGCTGTGGACCAGCGCGGTGATGAACACGGTCTTGCCGGCACGCGACAGGCCGGTGACGCCGAGCCGGATGGTCGGGTTGAACAGATAGCCGCCATATTCCAGCAGCGCCTGCGCCGACAGGCGGGCTTCCTCGATGATGTCGGAAAAACCGGAAGCCATAAGCGGGTCGAACGATCCGATCGGGAGAGGCGGAATGATGCGTTGTTGCGAAGATGGCGATCGCGGGGACAAAATCAAGTTTCGGGCATGGGTCCATGTTTCCGACCCATTTTCCGGCCAGGCAGGGCGTCACGTGTGTCGGGTGTCGGATGACGATCTTTCAGTTGAAGCAGCTTGCCTCCCATTCCGCCGCCGCGGTGGGGGCGGTGCGCTGGAACTACGACCGCGCCGAGATCATCGCCGACGGTGTCGTTCACGGCGTCGGCGTCGGTTCTGGCCTGATCGCGGCGACGGTTCTGATCGTCCTGACGGGGGTGTTCGCCGCGACGCCGCAGATCGTCTCGGTGTCGATCTATGCGGCGGGGCTGCTCGCCATGCTGGGCTTCTCCGCCGCCTACAACATGTGGCCGGTGTCGCCGCGCAAATGGTGGCTGCGCCGCTTCGATCACGCGGCGATCTATCTGCTGATCGCCGCGACCTACACGCCGTTCATGATGCGGATCGGTGACCGCGCGACGGCGCTGTCGTTGCTTTCCGGCGTGTGGGGCGTCGCCATTGTCGGCGTCGCCCTGAAGCTGTTCTTGCCGGGCTGCTTCGACCGGCTGTCGATCGTGCTGTATCTGGCGCTGGGCTGGAGCGGGCTCGCTGCCTATGACGCGGTGTTCACCGCGCTCCCGGCTTTCACCCTGCGGTTCGTGGTGGCCGGAGGCGCGCTCTATACGTTCGGCGTCGTCTTCCACACTTGGCGGCGATTGCGCTTCCAGAACGCGATCTGGCACGGCTTCGTCTTGCTTGGTGCGGCGTGTCATTATACGGCTGTGCTGGATCTTATCGTCCTGACCTGACCGTTTGCAATGGAGCGCCGCCATGGATGTCGCCGGTAAAGTCGTTGTCGTGACGGGGGGAGCCACCGGCATCGGCCAGGCTCTCTGCGAAACCTTCCATCGCGCCGGCGCCGCCAAGGTGGTGGCGGCCGATCTCGATCATGCCGGCGCGGAAACCGTCGCCAGGGCCGTGAACGGCGCGGCGTTCAAATGCGACGTGGCGCAGGAGGAGGATATCCGTAACCTGATCGAGGACACCGAGAAGCAGTTCGGCCCGATCGGCCTGTTCTGCTCCAATGCCGGGATCGGCGGTGGCTTCGATCCGATGATGGAGAACGTCGGCGGCGCCTCCGACGAGCCGTGGGCGCGAAGCTGGGCGATCCACGTGATGGCGCACGTCTACGCGGCGCGGCATCTGGTGCCGCGCATGAAAACGCGCGGCGGCGGCTATTTCCTCAACACCATCTCGGCGGCGGGGCTGCTGTCGCAGGTCGGCAGCGCGCCTTACTCGACCACCAAGCACGCCGCGGTCGGTTTCGCCGAAAGCCTCGCCATCGCCCACAAGGCGCATGGCATCCGCGTCTCGATCCTGTGTCCGCAGGGCGTCGAGACCAACATGCTGCGCGGCCTGCCGAAGGGGCCGCAATCCGGCGACGGCAATCTGAGCGCGGAGCAGGTGGCGCAGGACGCGCTTGAAGGCATCCGGCAGGAAACCTTCCTGATCCTGCCGCATCCGCAGGTACTGGGCTACATGCGCAAGAAGACCGAGAATTACGACCGCTGGATCGGCGGCATGGCGAAGATCCAGGCGAAGATGCGCGAGGATTTTGGCGGGGTCTAATCATCCGTCGTTGCCGGGCTTGACCCGGCAATCCATCATTTTTCAAGAGGATGGATGCCCGGATCAAGTCCGGGCATGACGACGGATGATTTCGACAAAACGGAAACCTCTGAATTTCAGCGCTCCGTCTCGTCCGGCGGGTCGAAGGCTCGGATCGGCGGCAGGTTGCCGGTGAAGCGTTCCACCTGCACCGTGGTCAATTGCCCGCAGCAGCCTTGCGCCAGGCTTGAGGTGCCGACGTCGCGCGTCAGCACGTTGGGATTGCCGTGGACGCAGAGCGGCTTGTCCTCGTCCGGGTCCTGCGGATCGTACCACGCCCCTGTCGGCAACTGCACGACGCCTTCGCGCACCTGCTCGCTGAGCCGCACCGCCGCGAGGCAGGCGCCGCGTTCGTTGAACAGCCGGATGATGTCGCCGTCCGCGATGCCGCGCGCCGCCGCGTCGCGCGGGTGCATCCGCCCCACCTCGCGGCCGCGATGCTTCATCTCGGTCGAATGGCCGCCGAAGTCGAATTGGCTGTGCAGCCGCGTCGCCGGCTGGTTGGCGACCAGTTGCAGCGGGTGTTTCTCGTCAACGATATCGACCGGCGGAATCCACGCCGGATGACCGGGACAATCGGCGTAGTTGAAGCCGGCGATGGTCTCCGAAAAAATCTCGACCTTGCCGGACGGTGTCGACAACGGCCTGCCCTCGGGGTCGTCGCGGAAGGCGCGCAGCGGCCCGCCGTCATGGATCAGTTGCGGCAGCAGCAGTTCGCCGCGCTCCCAGAACGTCTCGAAGTCCGGTGCCTCCAAGCCCTTCTTCGCCAGCGCCTCCTGCGTGGTGCGGTAGAGATGGCGCAGCCACTGCTCCGGCGTGCGGCCCTCGGTGAAGGCGTCGCCATGGCCGGCGCGCTCGGCCAAGCCTGAGAAGATCGCGTAGTCGTCGCGCGCCTCGCCGTAAGGCTCGGCGGCCTGCTTCATCGCCACCATCAGCGGGTCGACCTGCGTCGCGCCGATGTCGTTGCGCTCCAGCGTCATGGTCGAGGGCAGCACGATGTCGGCGTGGCGCGCGGTCGCGGTCCAGCCGATCTCGTGCACCACGAAGGTGTCGATATTGGCGACCGCCCGCCGCAGCCGGTTGAGGTCCTGATGATGATGGAACGGATTGCCGCCGGCCCAGTACACCAGCCTGATGTCAGGATAGGTCAGGCGCTGGCCGTCGTAATCGAACGGTGCGCCGGGGTTGAGCAGCATGTCACTGATGCGCGCGACCGGGATGAACGCCTTCACCGGATTGACGCCCTGCGGGAAGGCCGCGACCGGCACCGCGTTGAAGGTGCGCCCGTAATTGGCGATGGCGCCGAGCGCGTAGTTGTAGCCGCCGCCGGGCAGGCCGAGCTGGCCGAGCATGGCGCCGAGCACCGCCGCCATCCACACCGGCTGCTCGCCGTGCTCGGCGCGTTGCAGCGAGTGCGACACCACCACCAGCACGCGCTTGCCGGGCAAGAGCCCCGCCTGCCGCTCGATCTCGCGCGCCGCAATGCCGCTGATCGCCGCCGCCCACGCCGCGTCCTTGGCGACGCCGTCGGCGCGGCCCATGAGATAGTCCTCGAACTGCGGCCAGCCGGTGCAATGGCTCGCCAGGAACGCGCGGTCGTGCCAGCCGTTGACGACCAGCGTATGGGCGATGCCGAGCATCAGGGCGGTGTCGGTGCCGGGCCGCAGCGCCAGCCATTCGGCCTCGATCTCCGGCGGCAGATCGTCGTTGATCGGGCTGATGAGCACGAACCGTGCGCCGCGCGCGTGCGCCGCGCGCATGTGATCGCGCTCGGTGTGCCGGCTGACGCCGCCGGAGGCGATGCTGGAGTTCTTCAGCGCCATGCCGCCGAAGGCGAGCAGCACATCGGTCTGCGCGGCGATGTCCTCCCAGCTCACGTTGCGGCGGGACATGTCGTCGTAGCCGCCGAGCACATGCGGCAGGATCACCGACGCGGCGCCGGAACTGTAGGTGTTGACCGAGCGGACATAGCCGCCCATGGCGATGTTGAGGAAGCGGTGCATCTGGCTCTGGGCGTGGTGAAAGCGCCCGGCGCTGGCCCAGCCGTACGAGCCGCCGTAGATCGCCTCGGGGCCGTGGGTGTCGCGCACGCGCACCAGTTCCGCGGCAAGGCGGTCGAGCACCTCGTCCCATGGCAGCGCCACGAACTCATCGCGGCCGCGCCTTTCGTCCTTGCCGGGGCCGTTCTCCAGCCAGCCGCGCCGCACCATCGGCCGCTTGACCCGCGCCTTGTGGCGCAGCGCGTCGGAGAAGTTCTGGATGATGCGGTTGGGGTGCGGGTCTTTCGGGTGCGGCGTGATGACCAGCCGGTCGTCGACCCATGCGGTCGAGAACGCGCCGTAATGCGAACTGTGCGAGCGCGGCGTTGCGGATTTCAGGTTGGTGGCGGTCATCATGTGCTCCCGGCGTGCGGACGGTCCAGTCGCATCATCCGGGTCGCGATCCGTGCGGGGCGAAAGGCGCGAAACGTAGGGTTCCGGACTGCGCTTCAGTGCTTCTGTCCATATAGGATCGGGACCGCGGAATCCACGATCACCTCGATCAGGTTGGTTCCAGATTGCGTGAAGGCGCGTTTCAGCGCCGGCATCAGTTCCGCCGATGTCTCGACCCGCGTGGCCGCGCAGCCCATGCCCTCGGCGAGGCGGACGAAATCGAGGCCGGGCAGGTCGAGCCCCGGCACCTTGCGCACCTGCATCACCTGGCTGAACGAACGCATCGCGCCGTAGCCGGAATTGTTGATGACGACGACGGTGAGCGGCAACCGGCGCTGAACGGCGGTCCACAGCGCCTGCAACGAGTACATCGCCGAGCCGTCGCCGATCAGGCACACGGTGCGGCGCTTGAGCCGGCCGAAGGCGAGGCCGACGGAGGCGGGCAGCGCGTGGCCCAGGCCGCCGCTCGACATGGTGTAGAAGCTGTCCTGTCCCGGCATCGGCAGGAATTTCTGCATGGTCGGGCGATGCGAGGGGACCTCCTCCGCGAGCGCCGCGCCTTTCGGCATTGTCACCGCCAGCGCGTGCATCAGGTATTCGACCGGGATCGGATCGGCGGGTTTCGGCGCGGGGGGCAAGACGCGGCCGGCGGGAAGCGGCCGCTTGCTCGCCGCCAGCGTGTCACGCAGCATCGTCAGCGCCGGGCGCATGGTGGCGATGATGCTGGTGCCGAGCGGCGCGACCGAGGCGGCGGTCGGATCGTCGGTGATCTGAAAGATCGTCGCGCCGCCGTCGAAGATCGCGGCATGGCCCTCGACGTGGAAGGTGAAGACCGGCGCGCCGATTACCACGACGAGATCGTGATCGCGCAAGGCGTCGGAGAGTTGCGCGGGGGAAGCATGCAGGAAGCCGGCGAACTGCGGATGCCGCTCCGGGAAGCTACAGCGCGCCGAGAACGGGCTGACCCACACCGCGGCGCGGCTTTTCTCCGCGACCTCGATCATCAGGTCGACGCTAGCGGCGCGATCGACCGCCGGCCCCACCACCAGCGCCGGCCGCTTGCTGGCGGCGAGCGCGTCGGCGAGATTTTGGATCTCCGCCATGTCGGGCCCGATCTCGCGGGTGACGCGCCGGACCGCGACCGGCTCGGCCGGCTTGGTCCAGTCGTCGATCGGAATCGAGACGAAGGTCGGCCCGCACGGCGGCTGCATCGCGACGTAGTAGGCGCGCGCGATCGACGCCGGCACGTCCTCGCCGCGCGCCGGCTCGACGCTGTATTTCACATAAGGGCGCGGAAATTCCGAGGCGCGCTCCGCATAGAGGAAGGCGTGCAGCGGCAGGATGCTGCGGGCCTGCTGGCCGGCGGTGATGACCATCGGCGTCTGGTTGCGGTGCGCGGTGTAGATGTTGCCGAGCGCGTTGCCGACGCCGGCCGCCGAATGCAGGTTGACGAAGGCGGCGTTGCGCGTCGCCTGCGCATAGCCGTCGGCCATGCCCACCACCGAGGCTTCATGCAGGCCAAGCACGTAGTCGATGTCGTCCGGCCAGTCGCTGAGGAACGGCAACTCGGTCGAGCCGGGATTGCCGAACACGCGGCTGATGCCGAAGCCGCGCAGCAGTTCGAACGTGGCCTGCTTGACGGTGGTGGCGGCGCGGCTTTCGGATTTCTTTCGGGGCACGTGACGATCCTTCGCGATGTCGGTTCGAGGCGCCCCAATCTATCGTGTTTCCGCGCCGCTGGAACAGCGCTCCCTTGAAATCACCAGTTCGCGGTGCCCTTCATGGTGGGGACGCCGTCGGCGTTGGCGATCCAGAGATCGAGCCCTTCCGCGGTCTCGTTGGCGTTGACGCTGAACTCGCCGCCCTCGAACAGCGGCTGCAAGCCGCGATAGCTGAACTTTTTCGGCGCGACGCCGCCATGCAGGCGCGCGGCGAACTCCACCAGCAACGCCGCCTGCATCGGACCGTGGAACACCAGGCCCGGATAGCCCTCGACCTTGGTGACGTAATCGCGGTCGTAGTGAATGCGGTGGCCGTTGAAGGTCAGCGCCGAATAACGAAACAGCAGCACCGGGTCGGAAACGTGAACCTCGCGATGTTTCGCGGGAGCCGGCGCGGCGGCGGGTTTTGCCGGCGTCGCGTTGCCGCCGCCGCTCGGCATGTCGCGGTAGACGATGTCCTGCCGCTCGCGGATCGCCGCGCCGCGCGCGGTGGTGATGGTGTGCTCGACCGCGACGAAGCACAGCGTGCCGGTCGAGCCGGCCTTCACGGTGACGTCACTGATGCGCGAGGTGCGCGTCGCCTCGTCGCCGACCCGCAGCGGCGCGATGAATTGCAGTTCGCCGCCCGCCCACATCCGGCGCGGCAGCGGCACCGGCGGCAGGAAGCCGCCGCGCGTCGGATGACCGTCAGGCCCGAGCTTCGCCATCGGATAGACCGGTTGCGCCAGGCACCAATGCGTGGTGAACGGCGCGGCGTCGCCGCGTTGCGGCGCGCCGATGTCCAGGAACAAAGTCGCGCGCAAACCCTTCGCCAGTTGCGCGGTGACGATGTCGGAGGCTTCCTCGCTGCGGCCGATCCATTGCCGCAGGTGATCGAGATCGAGCGTGCCGGTCATGACTTTCTCTCCGGGGGGATCGCGCCGTGCTGGCCGATCGCGGGAATAGCGCCGTAGGCGCGGTCGTCGCCGATGACGATCGCGGCGGGGGCGGGATAGGAGACCGGACCGTTCGGGCTGTCCACGGTGATCCGCCGCAGGTGCGGATGCCTTGAAAGATCGTCCATGGTGTTGACCTCGGCGAAAGCGATGTCGGCCTTGGCCAGCCGGTCGAGCAGCGCGTCGCGGGTCAGCGCCGCGAAGGCGTCGCCGACGATCTTGTCGGTGAAGTCGCGGTTCTTGACACGCGCCACCATGTTGGCGAGGCGTGGGTCGTCGGGCAGCGCCGGCTGCGCCATCACTTCGGCGCACAGCTTCTTCCACTCGCGCTCGTTCTGGATCGAGATCAGGATGTCCTTGCCGTCCCTGGAGCGGAACACGCCGTAGGGCGCGATCGAGGGATGGGCGAGGCCGATGCGCTTGGGCGAATGGCCGGCCTCGGCGGCGAGCAGCGGCACGGTGAGCCAGTCCGCCATCACGTCGAACATCGAGATGCGGATGTCGGCGCCTTGTCCCGATACCGAACGGCCGATCAACGCTTCGAGGATCGCGGCGTGCGCGGTCGCGCCGGTGGCGACGTCGACGATCGACATGCCAACCCGCGAGGCGCTCTCGGGGCCGCCGGTGATCGAGGCGAGGCCGCTTTCGGCCTGGATCAGCAGATCGTAAGCCTTGCGGTCGGCATAGGGGCCATCATCGCCATAGCCGGAGATCGTGCAAATGATGAGCCCCGGATAATCCCGCCGCAGCCGCTCGCGCGCGAAGCCGAGCCTGTCCATCGCGCGGGGCTTGAGGTTTTGCAGCAGCACGTCGGCGCCGGCGATCAGCGCCTCCATCTGCTTGCGTCCCTCATCGCTGGCGAGGTCGATCACCACCGAATCCTTGCCGCGGTTGAGCCAGACGAAATAGCTGCTCTGGCCCTTGGCGAACGCATCGTAGCCGCGCGCGAAATCGCCTTCGGGGCGTTCGATCTTGATGACGCGCGCGCCGGCGTCGGCGAGGCGGGAGCTACAGAACGGCGCGGCGACGGCCTGTTCGACGGCGACGACGGTAAGACCCTCAAGTGGCAGCGCCATGACGCGGCTCAATACGAACGCGGCATGCCGAGGACGTGTTCGGCAAGGTGCGACAGGATCAGGTTGGTGGAGATCGGCGCCACGGAATAGAGCCGCGTCTCGCGGAATTTGCGCTCGATGTCGTATTCCTCGGCGAAGCCGAAGCCGCCATGGGTCTGGATCGCGGCGTTGGCCGCTTCGAACGAGGCGTCGGCGGCGAGCATCTTCGCCATGTTGGCCTCCGCGCCGCAGTCGAGCCCCGCCTCGTAGCGGCGGGTGGCTTCCTTCACCATCAGCTCAGCGGCGCGCATGTTGGCATAGGCCCGCGCGATCGGAAACTGGATGCCCTGATTCTGGCCGATCGGGCGGCCGAACACCACGCGGTCCTTGGCGTAGTTGGTGGCCTTGGCGATGAACCATTTGGCGTCGCCGACGCATTCGGCGGCGATCAGGATGCGTTCGGCGTTCATGCCGGACAGGATGTAGCGGAAACCCTTGCCTTCCTCGCCGATGAGGTTTTCCGCCGGAATCTTCATGTTGTCGAAGAACACCTCGGTGGTGGCGTGGTTCATCATGGTGCGGATCGGGCGAATGGTGAGGCCGTTGCCCTTGGCTTGGCGCATGTCGACGATGAACACCGACAGCCCCTCGGTGCGCTTCTGCACCTGATCCTTCGGCGTGGTGCGCGCCAACAGGATCATCACGTCGGAATGCTCGGCGCGGCTGGTCCAGATCTTCTGGCCGTTGACGACGTAGTGATCGCCGTCGCGGCGCGCGGTGGTTTTCAGCGAGGTGGTGTCGGTGCCGCTGGTCGGCTCGGTGACGCCGAAGGCTTGCAGCCGCAATTCGCCGCTGGCGATCTTCGGCAGCCACTTCGCCTTCTGCTCGTCGCTGCCGTGCCGCAGCAGGGTGCCCATGGTGTACATCTGGGCATGGCAGCCGCCGCCGTTGCAGCCGGCGCGCTGGATTTCCTCAAGGATCGCCGTGGCCGCCGACAGTTTCAGCCCCGCGCCGCCGTACTGCTCCGGGATCAGCACCGAGAGGTAGCCGGCTTCCGTCAGCGCATCGACGAAGGCTTTCGGATAGGCCATTTCGCGGTCGAGCTTGCGCCAGTATTCGCCGGGGAATTGCGCGCAAAGCCTGGCGACGGCCTCGCGGATGTCTGCGTAGTCTTCGGTGCTCACGGGGTTTCCTCGCTGGACTTATGGAGGCAGCTTGCGGCATCCGCTGCGATAAATCCAGCGCGGATGCCATGGCGGCTGATCGCAGCTAACCAATTCGGCGGCTCATCGCCAATATAATTTCGCTGCGAGGCCAGAGCGAAAAGCGATGGCGGGTGGGGAAGGACGCGCCTGAGCTCTTGATCTGAAACGCGGTGTCATCGTCCGCCAACGGGTCCGGCTTCGCCGGTCCGATGACAGGCTCCGGCGGACGATCCAGTAGTCCGGGCCAGCATGAGGGAAATCGGCATCCGATACGGAATACTGGATGCCCCGCCTGCGCGGGGCATGACGATCTTAGTTGGTCTTTCCCCCGCGCGATGGGGAAGTCATCGCGCCGATTACGACAGCCGCACCGGCAGCGATTCGTAGCCCTTCACGAAGCTCGAATAGATTCGCTTCGGCTCTCCGACCACCTCGATATTGTCGAAGCGTTGCAGCATCTCCTCCCAGAGGATGCGCAGTTGCAACTCCGCGAGCCGCATGCCGACGCAGCGGTGGATACCGAAGCCGAACGAGATGTGGATCTTCGGCCGCGCGCGGTCGATGATGAATTCGTCCGGCCGCTCGATCACCGCGTCGTCGCGGTTGCCGGAGACGTACCACATCACCACGCGGTCGCCCTTGCGGATGGTCTTGCCGCCGATCTCGGTATCTTCCAGCGCGGTGCGGCGCATGTGCGCGAGCGGCGTCTGCCAGCGGATCACTTCCGGAACCATCGAATCGATCAGCGCCGGGTTGGCGCGCAGCTTGGCGTATTGATCGGGAAATTCGTTCAGCGCCAGCACCGAGCCGCTCATCGAGTTGCGCGTGGTGTCGTTGCCGCCGACGATCAGCAGGATCAGGTTGCCCATCAGGTTGTCGGGATCCATGTGGCGCGTGGCGTCGCTGTGCGCCATCATCGACAGCAGGTCGTTGCGCGGCTCCGAATTGACGCGCTCGTTCCAGAGTTTGCCGAAGTAGGCCGCGCATTCCGCCAGTTCGTCGCGGCGCTGCTCCTCGGATTCCACCACCATGCTTTTCGGCAACGCGGTGGAAACGTCGGACCAGCGCGTCAGTTTCTGTCGGTCTTCCCAGGGAAAATCGAACAGCGTCGCCAGCATCTGCGTGGTGAGGTTGATGGAGACGCGCTCGACGAAGTCGAACGGCTCGTTGCGCGGCAGTTCGTCCAGCACCTTTTGCGTGCGCTTGCGGATCAGCTTGGCCATCTCATCGAGATGCGTCGGCGTGAACATCGGCATCACGGTCTTGCGCTGTGGCATGTGACGCGGTTCGTCCATGGCGATGAAACTCGGCCAGTCGTAGCCTTCCGCGACGTCGCGGATCGAGATGCCGCCGTTCTTCACGTCCGACGAGAAGATGCCGTGGCTGGTGTCGACGTGCATGATGTCGTGGTACTTGGTCACCGACCAGTACGGCTCGATCGGCGCCTTGGTGCAGTAATGCACCGGCGCTTCGTTGCGCAGGCGCTCGAAGTAGGGCCACAGCGTATCGTCGCGGAACAGGCGCGGCGCGCCGGGATGGAAATCCTCGATCGGCGTCGCGTAGGCGAGTTCGCGGGCGGCGCGTTGCCGTGCGGCCTTGTCCGGCTCGATGGTGCGATGGAGATTCATGGGCAGAGGGCTCTCCCGAGGTGATCGTGGCGGCGCGAGGTGCCGGCCGTGAATCTTCCCCAGTCTGCGCGAATTTCCTAGAGGGATTCTTGTGTTCAAAAGCCGGCGGCGACGAAAGGTGTTTTGATACCTCTATGAATAGAGCGTTTTGCGATCGTTGCGCCGCAACATCGTGCCACTTCTCCGGCGGCGCGACCCGTGGCATGGTCGTCCGCAACAGGTGCCGGTCGCAACTTGGCGGCGAGCCCGATGGAGGAGATGACGGACGATGATCCCGAATGCGCTGCCGACGTTCAATTTTGATCTTGGCGACACCGCGGATGCGATCCGCGAGACGGTTCGCGATTTCTCGGCCAACGAGATCGCGCCGCGCGCGGATGAGATCGACAGGACCAACCAGTTTCCGCGCGACCTGTGGCCGAAGATCGGCGCGCTCGGGCTGCTCGGCATCACGGTCGAGGAGGAGTACGGCGGCGCCGGCCTCGGCTACCTTGAGCATTGTCTCGCGATGGAGGAAATCTCGCGGGCGTCGGCGTCGGTCGGCCTGTCCTACGGCGCGCATTCCAACCTCTGCGTCAACCAGATCCGGCGCAACGGCAACGAGGCGCAGAAGCGCAAGTATCTGCCGAAACTGATTTCCGGCGAGCACGTCGGCGCGCTGGCGATGTCGGAGCCGGGGGCGGGCTCCGACGTGGTGTCGATGAAGACCCGCGCCGACAAGAAGGGCGACCGCTACGTCCTCAATGGCAATAAGATGTGGATCACCAACGGCCCCATCGCCGAGACGCTGGTGGTCTACGCCAAGACCGATCCCAACGCCGGACCGCGCGGCATCACCGCGTTTCTGATCGAGAAGGGGATGAAGGGTTTCGCCACCGCGCAAAAACTCGACAAGCTCGGGATGCGCGGCTCCGACACCGGCGAACTGGTGTTTACGGACTGCGAGGTGCCGGAGGAGAACGTGCTGGGCCAGGTCGGACGCGGCGTCAACGTGTTGATGTCCGGCCTCGACTACGAGCGCACCGTGCTGGCGGCGGGGCCGCTCGGCATCATGCAGGCGTGCCTCGACGTCGCGGTGCCTTACGTGCATGAGCGCAAGCAGTTCGGCCAGCCGATCGGCACTTTCCAACTGGTGCAGGGCAAGGTCGCCGACATGTACGTGACCATGAACGCCTGCCGCGCCTACGTCTATTCGGTGGCGAAGGCGTGCGACCGCGGCGAGACTACCCGCGAGGACGCCGCCGGCGCCATTCTCTACGCGGCGGAAAAGGCGACGCAATGCGCGCTCGACGCCATCCAGTTGCTGGGCGGCAACGGCTACATCAACGACTATCCGACCGGACGGCTGTTGCGCGACGCCAAGCTCTACGAGATCGGCGCCGGCACCAGCGAAATCCGCCGCATGCTGATCGGTCGCGAATTGTTCGAGAAGACGGTGTAGGGCCCAACCGGTTGCCGTCGTCCCCGCGCAGGCGAGGACCCATAACCCCTGGTGTCGGCTATTTTAGAGCGGGTTTAGTTTGGATGGAAACGTCATGCACGGGCTTGACCCGTGCATCCATCAAAAAGACGAATCGCTTCAAGCGAGATGGATTGCCGGGGTCAAGCCCGGCAATGACGATTTTGCTTCCGATCAGACCTCAGTTCTTCACCACCACCGTGGTGCCGACCCGAACGCGGCTGTAGAGATCGGTGACGTCCTCGTTGGTCATGCGGAAGCAACCCGACGACACCGCCTGGCCGATGGTCTCCGGCTCGTTGGATCCGTGAATGCGATACAGCGTCGAGCCGAGATACATCGCCCGCGCGCCGAGCGGATTTTCGATGCCGCCCTTCATGTGGCGCGGCAGGTCGGGCCGTCGCCGCAGCATCTGCGAGGGCGGCGTCCAGTCCGGCCATTCCTTCTTGGCGGTGATGCGATGGGTGCCGGACCAGCGGAAGCCGTCGCGGCCCACCCCGATGCCGTAGCGCAACGCCGTGCCGTTCGGCTGCACCAGATAGAGCCGGCGCTCCTTGGTGTTGATGACGATGGTGCCGGGCGCATAGTTCTCGGTGAAATTGACCGTGGTGCGCGGGATCGAACTGGCTCCGCCGAACGGCAGGCGGAAATTCGGGTCCATGATGGATCGCGAATCCATTTGCGCCGAGGCGCTTCCGGCCGTTACCAGTCCCCACGTCGCCGCGGCCAGCAGGACAATCAACCCTCGCTTCATCTTCGCCCTTTCGCGGTTCAACTTATTGCGATCAGGAAGGCCATAATTCGCCGCATTTCGCAACCCACAGCCTTGTGAAAAGTCAGGATTTCCAGATCCGGCGTGATCGAAAACCCGCGCCGGCGTCGCCGCTTTCGCGGATGGCTGCATTGCGGCCGCCCTTAGCCTTTGACGCATGGCTCCAACAATGGTTCATCCTCAAGCACGCAATGGCATGAGGGAGCGCGGCGATGAATGGTGCGGAAAGCCTGGTGCGAACGCTGGTGGCGGGTGGCGTCAACGTTTGCTTCACCAATCCCGGCACCTCGGAAATGCACTTCGTCGCGGCGCTGGACCGGGTCGAGGGGATGCGCTGCGTGCTCGGCCTGTTCGAGGGCGTGGTGACCGGCGCGGCCGATGGCTATTTCCGCATGAAGGGCACGCCGGCCTCGACGCTTCTCCATCTCGGGCCGGGGCTGGCCAATGGCCTCGCCAACCTGCACAACGCCAAGAAGGCGGCGTCGGGCATCGTCAACATCGTCGGCCAGCACGCCGGCTATCATATCGACTACAACGCGCCGCTGACCTCGGACATCGAGGGGCTGGCGCGGCCGATGTCGGGCTGGGTCCGCACCTCGCCGGATGCCGCCTCGGTGGCGCGGGACGGCGCCGCCGCGATCGCCGCCGCCAGCGGTTCGCCGCCGCAGATCGCGACCCTGATCCTGCCCGCCGACACCGCATGGAACGAGGCCGACGGCATCGCCGAGGTGCCGGCACCCTCGCAGCGCGCCGGCTATTCGACCGAGGCGGTCGAGGCGGCGGCGCGGGTGCTGCGCGGCGGCGAGCGGACCTTGCTGCTGATGACCGGCCATGCGCTGACCGAGAAGGGGCTGGCGCTGGCGGCCGAGATCGCCGGCAAGACCGGCTGCGCCGTGATGGGGCAGACTTATAATGCGCGGATGGCGCGCGGGCGCGGCCGCTTCGCCATCGAGCGGGTGCCTTACGTGGTGGGGCAGGCGCTGCCGGTGCTGAAGGAGTTCCGCCATATCATTCTGGTCGAGGCCAAGGATCCGGTGGCGTTCTTCGCCTATCCCGACAAGCCGAGCCTACTCAAGCCGGAAGGCTGCGAGGTGCTTCGCCTGACCGAGGGGGGCGACAACTCGGTCGCTGCGCTGGAGGCGCTGGCCTCGGCGGTCGGCGCCAAGCCAGCCGATGCGCGGCCTCAGAAACTGGTGGAACTGGCGAAGCCGACCGGCGCGCTGACCCACGAGGCGATTGCCATGGCCATCGCCATGGCGATTCCGGAGAACGCCATCGTGGTCGATGAATCCATCACCACCGGGCGCGGCTTCTTTCCGCCGACGGCGGCGAGCGCGCCGCACGACTGGCTGCAAAACATGGGCGGCTCGATCGGCTTCTCGACGCCGGTGGCGACCGGGGCGGCGGTCGCCTGTCCCGACCGCAAGGTGATCTGCATGGTCGGCGACGGCAGCGCCATGTACACGCTGCAATCGCTGTGGACGCAGGCGCGCGAGAATCTCGACGTCCTCACCATCGTGTTCGCCAACCGCATGTACCAGATCCTGCGCGGCGAGTTCGACGGCGTCGGCGCCGGCGAGCCCGGCCGCCGCGCCCAGGACATGCTCAGCATCGACCGCCCGACGCTGGACTGGGTGTCGCTCGCCAGGGGCATGGGCGTGCCCGGCCGCGCGGTCGACACCGCCGACGATTTCAACAAGGCGCTGGCCGAGGCCAACGCGGAGAAGGGACCGCGACTGATCGAGGTGCGGATGTAGGGGGCTTAAGGCCGCGATCAGGCCGCCATTGCTTTCCTGGCCGCCAGGGCAAGGAAGCCCGATCGGGTGAAACCTTCGCGTTCGGCATATCGGTCGATCTGCTCAAGTACGTCGGAGGGGAGGGTGACATTGATCCGAACCGACCGTGCCGCCGCGGCGGGAGCCGGAACAAGCACCGCCACGGCGTCCGTATTTTCCTTGTTCGCCATGATCGTTTCGAGGGAGGACGGCTCGGGGATCGCTTCGCCGTCCTCAGCTAGTCCTTCAAGATGCAGGGCCAGCGCTTCGACAGCCATGTTCCTGGCCTCGTCAAGCGTGGATCCGGCGGTAATGCAGCCCGGAAGATCGGGGAAGGAGACGCCGTAGTCGCTACCGGCGTCCTTGTGGATCAGGGCGATGTACTGGCGCATGGCTCACCTCAATCTTAAATCGGATTGCTTTTCGACGGATCGAAGCGTTCCGAGCGGCACGTCTCGTTTCGGGTGCAGGACCGTCACGCAGCCGGGCTTCGTCGGATGCTTGAATTGAGCGTGACTGCCTTTCTGGGCCACCTGTCGCCACCCGTCAGCAATGAGTGCCTTGATGATGTCCCGCGAGTTCATGATGTATAAATACACACTCCTGATTGAAGCATCAAGTGTATAAATACACACCATTGAGCGACTTCAATTCTAGCGTCTTCAGGCGAAGTGCATCCCGGTTCGCGTGAAGAAAACGCGTCAAACCAATAATCCAGAGCCCCGCTCAGGTTCCATCGGAGCGGAAAAGGCTCTACTGGCTGGCGATAGCGAGCGTTGAATGGTGGGCGCACAAGGGATCGAACCTTGGACCTCTCCCGTGTGAAGGGAACGCTCTCCCGCTGAGCTATGCGCCCGGAAACAGCCGGCGGCGGGGCCGCCTCGGGAGGCGGGCCGGCGTGCTGCCGCGATTTACGAAGCGCGGGGCTGTGGTGTCAAGCGCGGAGGCGGGAAAACTCAGCCGGGGCGGCGGGTCGCCTCCGATTACAATGCCCGGATCCGGTCCGCCAGCGTCTGCTGAAGCGCCACCGCCGGGCCGCCATGGGTGTTGGAAGCCGCCGACTCGGTGGCCAGAATGGCATGGATCGGCGAATCGGGGCCTTCCAGGGTCATGGTCAGCCGCGCCACCTCGGCGGCGATGTCGTTGATCCGCTCCCGCAGCAAGGCGTTGTCGGCATCGGCGAGCTGGGCGGCCTGCGACGACCGGTCCTGGCCAAGCGCGAACACTTCGTCGCGCAATTGCTTGACAGTGGTCTCGGCGCTCTCGCGCGCCTGGCGAAGCTGGGCGGCTTCCGCGTCGCGTTCGCCCAGCAGCGCGGCGTGCGCCGCCACGCGCTGGCGCAGCGCATCCGCTTCCTTGCCGATGGTTTCGGTTTCCCTGACCTGGGCAGACAGCTGACCGTCGATCTCGCCGACCCGCCGGCTCAGGCTTTCCGCCTGGCCGCGCGCCGCCGCCAGTTCGCTCGCCGCCGTCGCGGCTTCGATGCGCTGCTGGTCGAGTTGGGCGCGGGTCGCGGCGAATTCGCGCTCGACCTCGTCGACGCGCTGCTTGAGCTGGTCGATGTGCTGATGCACGGCGGTCAATTCGGTCTGGCGGGTGTCCGCGAGTTGCGACTGCTCGGCGAGACCGGTGTTCAGCCGCACGATCTCCGCCTGCCGCTCGCCCAGCGCCTGCTGGGTCGCGTGCAGGGTGGCGGTGGTCGCGTTCAGCTCCTCGGTGGCGTTGCGCAGCAGTTTGGTCAGCGTTTCCTCGCGGGCCTGCAAGGCGAGAATTTCGGCGTTGCGCGTCCCGAGTTCCATTTTCAGGCGGTTGACGGCCTCGGTCTTCTTGCCCAGCTCCGCCGCCTGGCCGGTAGTCTTGCCCTTGAGCTGGTCGATGTTCATTTCGAGCTTGCGCGCCGACACCGCGAAGGCGGCGCGCAACTGGTCCTTGTCGGCCTGGACTTCGGTCATCGACACCGGCGCGGAGGCTTCCAGCCGCTTGGTGGTGAGCCGCACCGCGCGGTTGTGGACCAGCGGCAGCAGCATCAGGCTGAGCAGGGCCGCGAACAGGAAACCGATCGCCATGTAAATGATCGGCTCAACCATGGGACTTGCTCCGTGCCAGAGCCATTTTCGTTCCGATCAAATCGGAACGGGACTCGGGATTGTTGTTCTGACGCGCTTTCTTCACGCGAACCGGGATCCACTTCGCTTGAAAACGCTTTAGAGAGTTGCGCTTCTCCATGCCACGGCCGGCATGGGCAGCGCCAGCCGTCTGCGGCGTTAGCGTGAATCCGGCCGGGCGATCCGCGGTTGCGGTCAGAACGGGTTCCAGGTCGGCTGCGGAGTGAACTTGAGGTAACCGATATTGGCGCCGAGCCGCAGCCCGAGCCCGGAGCGGATCGGCACCAGCACGATGTCGTTGGCGGTCAGCGCCGTCATGCCGAAACCGCCGATGATGTAGGCGGAACCGTCGATGCCGGCGAAGCGCTGATAGATCGCGTTGGTGGCCGGCAGGTTGTAGACCAGCGTCATGGTGCGGGCGCCGTCGCCGCCCCAGTCGAAGCCGACCGAGGGGCCCTGCCAGTAGACCTTCAGGTCGCCGGCGTTCTTGGTGTAGAGGGTGCCCTCGCCGTAGCGCAGCCCGGCGACGAACGCGCCCGAGCCCTCCTCGCCGAGGATGTAGCCGTTGGGCAGGCCCCATTGGCTCACCGCGCGCTCGATCACGGAGGCCAGCCCGCGCGAGACGTTGCCGAAGAACTTGTGGCCGGCGTTCGCCAGTTCGTCCGGCGAGTAGGTATGGCGGCCTTGCGCCTGTTGCGCCGCGGCCGGCGGCGCCCAGAGCGTCGTCGCGGCGAACAGCATCGCGGCCAGGATCGCGGTCAGGCGTGAAGCGAACGTCATGTAAGGCCCCCCGAATCGTCAAAATTCCGGCCGCGACTTTAACCTGACGCACAGAAGCGCCGGCGTAAGCTCGCGCCCATCGTTCCCCGACTCACATCTTATTCACATCAACTATGACGGCACGGCGGCAGGGAAAAGATGGGTTTCGCCGTCGTGCGGTCATGACCGGCCTGCTGGCGGCGGCCGCCGCCGGGGCGGCGGGCGCGCGGCGCGGCCTTGCGGCGACCACCGAGCGGGTGGTGGCGGACCGCCTTACCGGACTGGCGATCGGCGGCATCGATCCGGTGGCCTATTTCACCGACGGCCGGGCGCTGCCGGGGCTGCCCCGGTTCGAAGCCTCGGCGGCGGGCGTGATCTGGCGTTTTCGCAACGAAGACAACCGCGCCTTCTTCCTGGCCCATCCGGACATCTACGGACCGCAGTTCGGCGGCTACGATCCGCTGGACGTCGCGCGCGGCGTGACCGTGGCGGGACGGGCGGAGGTGTGGCTGATCGCCGGGCAGCGGCTTTATCTGTTCGCCCGCGAGGAAAGCCGTGACGTCTTCGCCGCCGACCCCGCCGCGGTGTTGCGCGCGGCCCGCGCGCGCTGGCCCGGTCTGCGGGAGACGCTGGCGCAGTAGGTTGGCAAGGCGGCTCAGATGGCCGCCGGATCGCCCCAGGCGATAAAGTTCGGCAGCAGAAAGCCGGGCCGCCCGGCGCCGTAGCGCAACGGCTGGCCTTGCGCGTCGGTGACCTTGCCGCCGGCGGCGACGACCACGGCGTGTCCCGCCGCGACGTCCCATTCGCTGGTCGGCGCCAGCCGCGGATAGATGTCGACGCAGCCTTCGGCGACGCGGCCGAACTTGACCGCCGACCCCAGGGTTTTTCGCGTCGCGCCGGGCCGGGCGGCGATGAAGGCGTCGGTCCGCGCATCGCCGTGGGACCGGCTGACGGCGGCGATCCATGGGTGGCCGGGAGCGGGCAGCGGCCGGGTGTGGATCGGTTCGACGACCGCGCCTTCGCCGCACGCCGCGCCGGTGACGCGCGCGGCGCCGTGCCCGACATGGCCGCGCCAGACCACGCCCAGCGCCGGCGCGCCGACCACCCCGAGGATCGGCGTGCCATGGGCGACGAGCGCCACGTTGACGGTGAATTCGTCGCGGCCGGCGATGAATTCCTTGGTGCCGTCGAGCGGATCGACCACGAAGACCAGGTCGGAAAGGGGCGCCTCCGCAGCGCCGGCGCATTCCTCCGACAAGGACGCGATGTCGGGCGCGAGCCGCGCCAGGCCGTCGGCGATGATGCGGTCGGCGGCGAGGTCGGCCTGCGTCACCGGCGAGCCGTCGGCTTTCTCCGCGACCTCGACCGCGCCGCGCCGGATCGCAAGGATCGCCGCGCCGGCCGCCGTCACCAGCGCCGTGAGCGGCTCCAGCAGCGCGGCCGCGCGCGCATCGATCGCGGCGGACGGGGGGATTGAAGCGGGCGACGCGGTCATCGGTAACGCAGGGTTGGGTGACGCGGGATTTTCATCATCGGGGGAACCTGAGCGGCCCCACCGCGCGAACGGCAAATTGGCAGCATGGGCCCGCGCGGTGTATCAAACCATGATTCTGGCTTGATTCGCCGGTCCGTCGCGCGGTTACGAGGAGATTTTCATGTCTGATACGCCGCCATCTCCGACGTCCTCCACCACCGGCCCCGCGCCGGACGCGCTCGAACTGGCGGCGCTGTTGTGCTCGCGGGTCTGTCACGATCTAATCAGCCCGGTCGGCGCCATCGTCAACGGGCTTGAGGTGATGGACGACGACCCCTCGCCGGAGGATCGCGCGTTCGCGCTCGACCTGATCCGTAAGAGCGCCAAGACCGCGTCGGCGCGATTGCAGTTCTGCCGTCTGGCGTTCGGCGCGGCCGGGTCCGCCGGCGCGCAGATCGACCTCGGCGACGCCGAGACCATGGCGCGCGGCCATCTCGAAGACGCCAAGACTAAGCTGACGTGGAATCTGCCGCGGCTGCTGCTGGCGAAGAATCGCGTCAAGCTTTTGCTCAACATGCTGGTGATCGCGCAGCAGACGATTCCGCGCGGCGGCGTGCTCAGCGTCGATCCGGTGGGCGAGGGCGAGGCGATGACGTTCCGCGTCACCGCGAGCGGCCTCAACGCCCGCCTGCCGCAGCCGGTCGTCGAGATGCTGGCCTCCGAGCAGGCCGGCCTGGTGGATGCCCACGCCGTGCAGCCGTATTACACCCGATTGCTGGCGCAAGCCTGCGGATGGAAGGTGACGCTGGCGATGGAAGGCGACGCCATCGTGGCGACGGCGGGCTGACCGCGCGCCGGACCGCGGCCATCGGCCGCGCCGCCTTTATTGCGCGAGGGGCGCCGGCCGGGTCGGTATGCTCAATCAATAATAAACGCTTTGCCGCCAGACTGGCCGCACCCCGAAGTGGCGCGTGGCGGCCGTGGCGCGTGATGGATCACGGCGGCGCGGCGGGCGTTCGAGGCCGGCAATTGAGCAGAGGCTGAAATGAAAACCTGTCTGATCGTTGACGACTCGAGCGTCATCCGCAAGGTCGCGCGGCGCATTCTCGAAAGTCTGGATCTCCAGATCGTCGAGGCCGAGGACGGCGAAAAAGCCCTCGAACTCTGCAAGCGCGGCCTGCCGGACGGCGTTCTGCTCGACTGGAACATGCCGGTGATGGACGGCTACGATTTCCTGCGCAATCTGCGGCAGATGCATCGCGGCGGCGAGCCGAAGGTGGTGTTCTGCACCACCGAGCACGATGTCGCCCACATCGCCCGCGCCCTCCATGCCGGCGCCGACGACTACATCATGAAGCCGTTCGACCGGGATATCGTCACGGCGAAGTTTCAGCAGGTCGGGCTGGTGTAGGGCAAGACGGGCTCAGTCAGGTTTGACGGCGCATTCGCCTGTCATCGCGAGGCGCGCAGCGACGATGCAATGCTCGCTTTTTTGAGCATGATCTTGTCCGGAAACGGCACCACGAACGCCGTCATGCTCCGCCAACGGGTCCGCGCAAGGCGCGGCCCGATGACAGGCTCCGGCGGAGCATCCAGTATTCACGACGGAAGACGAATTCTTCTCGCGCCGGCGCCGTTTACCGGATCGTCCGCCTGCGCGGACGATGACGCCTCGCTTCGAGGCAACGTTTTTCGGCCAGTCGAGGGCTGGATTGCTTCGTCGGCTTCGCCTCCTCGCAATGACGTTTCCCTGCCGGTCGGGCCGTCCCGCCGCGATGGCCGCCCGCGCAAACGAAAACCCCGCCGGTGCGGCGGGGTTTTGTCGGGGAGGAGGAGGCGGGAGGGGGTCGGCCCAGGCTCGCCGGAAGGGATCAGGCCGGGATGCGGGCCTCGTCGTCGTGCGGCTCGCGCAGCACGTAGCCACGGCCCCAGACGGTTTCGATGAAGTTGCGGCCCTCGGAGGCGTTGGCGAGCTTCTTGCGCAGCTTGCAGATGAAGACGTCGATGATCTTCAGCTCCGGCTCGTCCATGCCGCCGTAAAGATGGTTGAGGAACATTTCCTTGGTCAGCGTGGTGCCCTTGCGCAGGCTGAGCAGCTCCAGCATCTGATATTCCTTGCCGGTCAGATGCACGCGCTGGCTCGCCACCTCGACGGTCTTGGTGTCGAGATTGACGATCAGGTCGCCGGTCTGGATCACCGACTGGGCGTGGCCCTTCGAGCGGCGCACGATGGCATGGATGCGGGCGACCAACTCGTCCTTGTGGAACGGCTTGGTCATGTAGTCGTCGGCGCCGACGCCGAGACCCTTGACCTTGTCCTCGATGCCGGCGAGGCCGGAGAGGATCAGAATCGGTGTCTTGATCTTCGAGATGCGCAACTGCTTCAGCACGTCGTAACCGGACATGTCGGGCAGGTTGAGGTCGAGCAGGATAATGTCGTAGTCGTAGAGCTTGCCGAGGTCGACGCCTTCCTCACCGAGATCGGTTGTGTAGACGTTGAAACTTTCGGATTTGAGCATCAGCTCGATCGACTGCGCGACGGCGCTGTCATCCTCAATCAGCAATACGCGCATGCCAGTCCCCTATCGTAGCCGCTCCGGGCGTCAGGTCGTCCGCACTACTTGCGGCACTGGAAACGCCTTTGAACAACTGATTCGAATCCTGACCGGATATGGTTAACAAAACCTGATTCCTCTCCGCAAGCTCTATCGTGCAATTTTTGCCGAATCGTCCTAAAACGTTGCGCGCAGGCAGTTTTTGTTTTCCGTTCCCACTCAGGTTTCGCATCAAGAGGCAGGCTAACCATTTGGCAGACCGCCTCCCGGACGCGCGTCTCGCTCGGACGCGCGGCTCCTCAGTCACCAAAGACAGTGACGCAATGATTAACGATGCGGGTAAACACGAAGTTAAGGCAATCTGCGCAATACGCGGAAACTTGGGGTTTTCGCGGTGAAGGCGCTGGCCAACCAGATCGACGATCTCGACGGCGTCAATATTTATGGCCGGGTCGTCGGCGTGCGCGGGCTGATGGTGGAGATCGCCGGACCGATCCACGCCATGTCGGTCGGCGCGCGGATCGTGATCGAGACGGGTGCCAACCGCTTCATTCCCTGCGAGGTGATCGGCTTCACCGGTGACAACGCCGTGGTGATGCCGTTCGCCGGTCTCGATGGGGTGCGGCGCGGCTGCCGCGCGGTGATCGCCAACGCCGCCGGCATGGTGCGGCCGCAGCCCGCGTGGCTCGGCCGCGTGCTCAACGCCATGGGCGAGCCGATCGACGGCAAGGGGCGGCTGCCGCAGGGCGCGACCGCGATGCCCTATCGCAACGCGCCGCCGCCGGCGCATGCGCGCAGGCGGGTCGGCGCGCCGCTTGACCTCGGCGTGCGCGCGCTCAATACGTTTCTGACCTGCTGTCGCGGCCAGCGCATGGGCATCTTCGCCGGTTCCGGCGTCGGCAAGTCTGTGCTGCTGTCGATGCTGGCGCGCAACGTCGACGCCGACATCTCGGTGATCGGGCTGATCGGCGAGCGCGGCCGTGAGGTGCAGGAATTCTTGCAGGACGATCTCGGCGAGGAGGGGCTCGCGCGCTCCGTGGTGGTGGTGGCGACCTCCGACGAGCCGGCCCTGATGCGGCGGCAGGCGGCCTACCTGACGCTGGCGATCGCCGAATATTTCCGCGACGAGGGCCGCTCGGTGATGTGCATGATGGACTCGGTGACGCGCTTCGCGATGGCGCAGCGCGAGATCGGCCTGTCCGCCGGCGAGCCGCCGACCGCCAAGGGCTACACGCCGACCGTGTTCACCGAACTGCCGAAGCTGCTGGAGCGCGCCGGGCCGGGCACCGGGGAGGGCTCGATCACCGGCATCTTCACCGTGCTGGTGGACGGCGACGATCACAACGAGCCGGTGGCCGACGCGGTGCGCGGTATTCTCGACGGCCACATCGTGATGGAGCGCGCCATCGCCGAGCGCGGCCGCTATCCGGCGATCAACGTGCTCAAGTCGGTGTCGCGCACCATGCCGCGCTCGGCCGACCCGGCCTATCTGCCGGTGATTACGCGCGGCCGTCAGGTGATGGCGACCTATTCCGACATGGAGGAACTGATCCGGCTCGGCGCCTACCGCGCCGGATCGAGCCCCGAGGTGGACGAGGCGATCCGCCTGCACGCGCCGCTGGAGGACTTTCTGCGGCAGGGCAAGGACGAGGCCACGAGCCTCGCCGAGGGCTATCGGCAACTGGCCGGGATTCTGGGCGTTCTGGAAACGGAACGCTAACTTTGTCGGGTCATCATCGCCTCCGTCTGTTGTCCGCCGGCGGGGCCTTGCGCGAGGAGCCGGTGTCGTCCCGTTCGCTATCGGGACTTCTGGGGAGTACGAGTCGATGAAGTCACGTGAAACCCTCATTCGCCTGAAGAAGTTTCAGGTCGACGAGAAGCGCCGCCGGGTGGCCCAGATCGAAGCCATGATCGCGGATTTCGAGCGGATGTCGGTCGATCTGGAGCATGAGATCGCGACCGAGCAGGAGCGGGCCGGGATCAACGATCCCACGCATTTCGCCTATCCGACCTACGCCAAGGCGGCGATCCAGCGCCGCGAGAACCTGACCCGCTCCGCCGGTGAATTGCGGATGCAGCTTGAGGACGCCAAGGCGCAACTCGGCGAGGCCTTCGAGGAGTTGAAGAAAGTCGAACTGCTCGACGAGCGCGACCAGGCGCGCGGCCGCGCCGAGGACAACGCGCGGGAGCAGGCGGAAATGAACAACATCGGGCTGATGCGCTCGCGGATCGGCGCCGTCGCCTGAGCCGTCGTTTGGCGGCTGAATCGAAAAGCCGGGCCGCGAGGTCCGGTTTTTCGTTTCGGCCTGGATCGATGCGCGCGCCGTTATTCGGCTATCAAACAGACGCCTTTCCGGTTGGATCGATGCGAAATCAAAGCACACCCGTCATTCCGGGATGGGCATTCTTGTGCGCAAGCCCGGAATCCCAACGCGATCCTCGTCGTCCCTGCGAAGGCAGGGACCCAGACTCCGCAGCGGTTCGGCTCAATCACGTCCGGCAAGCTTTTTAATAACCGACGCCGGGAGATCCGGGTCCTCGCCGCCGCGAGGACGCCGCCGGGACTGTTCGATCCGCATGCGACATTTCCACCGCTACAAATGAAAAACGCCCGCGGGGGAACGGGCGTTTCTCTATTGCCGCAGGTCAGCTTGGGGGGAACTGACGGGCGGCTTACTCACGGGGCGACTTCGGGGGGCATGCTAAAGAGCCTCGTGAATCTCTGGAATCGGTAGCTACACAACTTGGTAGGTCTAGGCTGGGTCCTCCTGTTGAACCTGACGACTCGTTCTCAGCGAACCGCTCGCTCTCAGCGGACCATCGCCGTGTCGGAGCTTGACAGCGCGACCGGCGCGCCGGCCTTGATGACGCGCGCGGTCTGTACGCCGCTATCCGCGTCGAGCCGCGCCGAAATGCCGAAGCCCGCCACCGCGATGCCAGCCACCAGCGCCACCACCACGATCTTGAGGTGGGTCATGCGGTCGGCGCTGTAGATCGAATGGTTCATGGAAGCCTCCTGCCCGTATTCGCTGCCATTGACGATAGGTCTCCCCATCGCTGCGGCAGGTTCAAACGCCTGCTTCGAACTTCTCGCCAAAACAACATAGGACGGCAGCTTTTGGTTCCGAAGGGGGTATCACAAAGCGGTGATCAAAGTTGAAGGCGCGCGATGTAGCAACTGAAAGTTCGTCGTAGTCTCGGATTCGAAGATATATATCAATTACTTAATTTCGGTTCCGAAATGGCTGGAATTTCCGGCGGCCAGTGCACGCCGGGTTAACTCTGACCCAAAAGGGTTGCCTGTTGTCAAAAAGTCGCAGGGCGGCGGCCGGGCGCGCGGGCGGGCCTCATATGCTGCCGACGGTTTTCAGTCGGGCGCGGGGATGGATTTCGGCCTGCGACAGCACGCTGGTCTGCGGGCGGAACCGCTCCACCAGCGAGCGCACGAACGGTCGGATGCCGGCCGATGTCACCAGCACCGGCGCCTCGCCCTCGCGCGCCGCCTGCTCGAAGCGGTCGCGCACCACGGTCATGAATTCGGAGAGTTTGGTCGGCGCCATCGCCAGGCTGCGGTCGTCGCCCTGGCCGATCAGCGATTCCGCGAACGCCTGCTCCCATTTCGCCGACAGCGCGATCAGCGGCAGGTAACCGTTGACCGAGGTGTTCTGGGCGCAGATCTGGCGGGCGAGGCGGGCGCGGACGTGCTCGACGATGGTCGCCGGATTGCGCGAGAACGACAGCGCGTCGGCGATGCCTTCGAGGATGGTGGAGAGATCGCGGATCGAGATGCGCTCGGCCAGCAGAAGTTGCAGCACGCGCTGGATGCCGGAGACGTTGATCTGGCTGGGAACGATGTCCTTGACCAGTTCGCCCTGCTCCTTGGGCAGTTCCTTCAACAGCTTCTGCACCTCGCCGTAGGACAACAGGTCCGCCATGTTGCCCTTGAGCAGTTCGGTGAGATGGGTCGACAGCACGGTGGCGGCATCGACCACGGTGTAGCCTTTCAGGGTGGCTTCCTCCTTGAGGCCGGCGTCGACCCAGGTGGCGGGCAGCCCGAAGGTCGGCTCGGTGGTATGGATGCCGGGCACCGCGACCTGATTGCCGGCGGGATCCATCACCATGTACTGGTTCGGCCAGACCCGGCCGGAGCCGGCGTCCACCTCCTTGATCTTGATGATGTAGCTGTTGGCCTCTAGCTGGACGTTGTCGAGGATGCGCACCGCCGGCATCACGAAACCCATCTCGATGGCCAGCGAGCGGCGCAGCGCCTTGATCTGCTCGGTGAGGCGGTCGGTGCCGTCCGGCGCGTTGACCAGCGGCAGCAGCGCGTAGCCGAGTTCGATCTTGAGGTCGTCGATTTTCAGCGCGGCGGAGATCGGTTCGTCCGCCGCGGTCCCCGCCGCGGCCGCCGCCGGAGCGGGATCGCCGCTCGTCTCGACGGCCGCCGTTTCGCGCTTGTGGTTGCGGGACTTCCAGGCCAGCGCCGCCGCGCCGCCGCCGAGCGCGAGGAACGGGATCATCGGGATGCCGGGCAGGGCGGCGAGCACCAGCATCACCGCCGCCGACATGCCGAGCGCCTGCGGATAGCCGGACAGTTGCTTCATCAGCGCCTTGTCGGCCGCGCCCGAGACGCCGGCCTTCGAGACCAGCAGGCCGGCGGCGGTGGAGACGATCAGCGCCGGCACCTGGGTCACCAGGCCGTCGCCGACGGTCAGCAGCGTGTAGGACCGCGCCGCCTCGGCGAAGCCGAGCCCCTGCTGCGCGACGCCGATGATGATGCCGCCGATGATATTGATGAACACCACCAGCAGTCCGGCGATGGCGTCGCCGCGCACGAATTTCGAGGCGCCGTCCATGGCGCCGAAGAAGCCGCTTTCGTCCTCCAGCGCGCGGCGCCGTTCCTTCGCGGTCTTCTCGTCGATCAGGCCGGCGGAGAGGTCGGCGTCGATCGCCATCTGCTTGCCGGGCATGGAGTCGAGGTGGAAGCGCGCCGCGACCTCGGCGATGCGGCCCGAACCCTTGGTGATGACCACGAAATTGACGATCACCAGGATCGCGAACACGATGATGCCGATGACAAAGTTGCCGCCCATCACGAAGTTGCCGAACGCCTCGATGACGTGGCCGGCGGCGGCGGTGCCCTCGTGGCCGTGGGTCAGGATCAGCCGGGTCGAGGCCAGGTTCAGCGACAGCCGCAGCATGGTCGAGATCAGCAGAATGGTCGGGAACGCCGAGAACTCCAGCGGCGCCTGAATAAACAGCGCCGTCATCAGGATCAGGATCGACAGCGTGATCGAGATGGCGAGAAACAGGTCGAGCACCATCGAGGGCAGCGGCAGGATCAGCACCACCAGAATGGTGAGGATGCCGAAGGCCAGCGCCAGGTCGCCGCGCTTGAGCATGGCGGCGAGTTCGCCGAGGCGCGGCAGCCGCGCCGGCGGCTTTTGCGCGCCGTGGCCCAGAGTGGTGTCGGTCATCGTCGCGGCGTCCCCTCTCGCCTGCCGCCCGCGCGCGGCAAACGTCTGTGCGGCGGCGGCCGGGCCGCCGGTTCGAAAGCGAGGCACCGCACTGGCATCCACGGGCCGTCCCCCGGTTGCGCAATCACGACACGCGGCTCTACTCGGCAAAATTTGCCCGGCTTATGGTTAGCAAAGCGTTAATGCCCCGTGCGGCGGGGTGGCGGCGGCGCGAGCGCCCGTTCCTGCTTCGTCCCGGTGAGGGGGGCGCATGCCTCGAATGCGCGGCGAATTGCTTGACCGGGGCGCGTGAGCCGACGAAGTTGCGCCATGGCACACAATTCCGGTTCGGCGCTCGATTCGAGCAAATTCGTCCCCGATTCCCGCAAGGCATGGATCAGGCTGGCGATCGCCGTGCTGATCGGCTCGATCGGCAGCGTCGGCATGTGGTCGGTGGTGGTGGCCCTGCCGGTGGTGCAGGCGGAGTTTGGCGCGTCACGCGGCGGGGCCTCGCTGGCTTTCACCATGGTCATGCTCGGTTTCGGCGCGGGCGGGGTGGTGACCGGCAAGATCATGGACCGCTTCGGCATCGTCGCCGCCATCGCCAGCGGCATCGTGGCGATGGGGCTGGGCTACATCGGCATCGGCTTCACCACGGCGCTGTGGCAGGTGATCCTGCTGCATCTCGTCATCGGCCTCGGCTCGTCGGCGACGTTCGGGCCGTTGATGACCGAAGCCTCGCACTGGTTCGACCGCTATCGCGGCCTCGCCGTCACCATTTCCGCCAGCGGCAACTATGTCGGCGGCGCGATCTGGCCGCCGATCCTAAACTGGGGCATGCAGTCATATGGCTGGCGGCCGACCCATATCGCGGTCGGCATCTTCGTTTCCGTCGCCATGACGCTGGCGACCCTGGTGCTGCGCAGCCAGATGGGCGGCGCGACCCGGCAAGCCCATGTCGACGCGCCGCCGCCGCGGATCGACCTGCGGCTCAGCAACAACGCGCTGACCGCGATCCTCGGCATCGCCGCCGTCTCCTGCTGCGTGGCGATGTCGATGCCGCAGGTGCATATCGTCGCCTACTGCGGCGATCTCGGCTATGGCGCGGCGCGCGGCGCGGAAATGCTGTCGCTGATGCTCGGCTTCGGCATCATCAGCCGGATCGGCTCCGGCTTTCTCGCCGACCGCATCGGCGGCCTGCGGACGCTGTTACTCGGCTCGGTCGCGCAGGGCGTGGCGCTGACGCTGTTCCTGTTCTTCGACAGCCTGACGTCGCTGTTCGTGATCTCGGCGCTGTTCGGCCTGTTCCAGGGCGGCATCGTGCCGAGCTACGCCATCATCGTGCGTGAATCGATGCCGGCGCGGGAGGCCGCCACCCGCGTCGGCATCGTCATCATGGCGTCGGTCGTCGGCATGTCGCTCGGCGGCTGGATCTCCGGGGTGATTTTCGACGCCACCGGCTCCTACGCCGCCGCATTCCTCAACGGCATGGCGTGGAACGCCCTTAACGTGATGATCGTGATCGCGCTGCTGCTGCGGGCGCGGGCGCGCATGAGGCTGGCGCCCAGCATGGGGTGAGGCGGCCGCCTGGAGTCTGACTCCACTGCGCTGAATCAGACTCCTCGTTTATCTTTTTGGTTGAGCATGATCTTTTCCGAAAACCGGTTTCCACTTTTCGGGATCCTGCTCTAACAGACCTCGATCTCGCTCATCGGGCGCGGTGCCCGGACCAGATCGAGGCTGTCCTCAAGCTTGCCGAGCAGCCGCGCGAACTCCTTGCGCTCCTGCGGCGTCAGGCAGCCGAGAATTTCCTGTTCGCGGCGCAACAGGCCCGGTATCAATTCCTCGTACAGCGCGCGGCCCTGGTCGGTCAGCGCGAGGCGGAACTCTCGGCGGTCGTCGGCATTTTCGACGCGTGCGATCAGGGCGCGCTCCAGCAGCGCGGTCACCGCGCGGCTGATGGTCGATTTGTGGGTGCGGGTGCATTGGGCGATGTATTGCGCGCTGCACGCCTCGTCGCGGAGGCCGAGCGTCGCCATCACCCGCCATTCCGGAATGTCGAGGCCGTAGCGGGCGCGGTATTCGTTCGACAAGGCCGCGGAGACCTCGGCGCCGAGCCGGTTCAGCCGGAACGGCACGAACTTGAACAGGTCGAGCTTGGCCACGGGATTTCCCAAAGTTTCAGTTGACGAAGGCGGCGGCAAGGCGCTTAGATAGTTGCAAGTGAGACTATCTCGCGACTGGGATCGAGGCAACAGCCAATTCGGGCAATTCTGCCTCGTCGGGTCAGGCGGCCGTTTCGGCGCTGGCGCCCGACGGATTGGCGTCGAGGACGGATACCAACCGGCATGACGCAATTCACGATGCAATTCGGCTATCGCCGCCATCCCGATCAGGATCGCGCGGCCACGGACGCCGCGCGCCATCCGGTGGTGGTGGTCGGCGCGGGGCCGGTCGGGCTCTCGCTGGCGATCGATCTGGCGCAGCGCGGCCAGAAGGTGGTGCTGCTCGACGATGCCGACCGCATCGGCGAGGGTTCGCGCGCCATCTGCTTTTCCAAGCGCGCGCTGGAATACTGGGACCGCCTCGGCGTCGGCCACCGCATGGTCGAGAAGGGCGTGGTATGGAACGTCGGCAAGATCTTCCACGGCGACCAGCAGCTCTATCAGTTCAACCTGCTGCCGGAAGACGGTCACCGGATGCCGGCCTTCATCAACCTTCAGCAATATTACGCCGAAGCCTACCTGGTCGATCTGATCCGCGACCTGCCGGCGGTCGATCTGCGCTGGCGCAACAAGGTGACGGCGCTGGAGCAGCGCAACGACCATGTGCTGCTCACCGTCGAGACGCCGGACGGCCCCTATCGCCTCATCGCCGATTACGCGGTGGCGGCGGACGGCGCGCGCTCGTCGCTGCGCGGCATGGTCGGCGCCGATTTCCACGGCCAGGTGTTCGAGGACCAGTTCCTGATCGCCGACGTGAAAATGACCGCGGAATTTCCCACCGAACGCTGGTTCTGGTTCGATCCGCCGTTCCATGCCGGCCGCTCGGCGCTGCTGCATCGCCAGCCCGACGACGTTTGGCGCATCGACCTGCAACTCAGCCCCGCGCACGATGCGGCGGTGGAGCGCCGCCCCGAGAACGTGCGGCCGCGCATCGCCCGGATGCTGGGGCACGACAAGTTCGATTTCGAATGGATCTCGATCTACAAGTTCCAGTGCCGGCGGATGGATCGTTTCATCCACGGCCGCGTGCTGTTTGTTGGCGATGCCGCGCATCAGGTGTCGCCGTTCGGCGCGCGCGGTGCCAATTCCGGCCTTGAGGACGCGGAGAATCTGGCATGGAAGCTCGCGCGCGTGTTGCGCGGCACGTCCCCCGAGGCGCTGCTGGAGAGCTACCACACCGAGCGCAGCCTCGCCGCCGACGAGAACATCCGCGAATCCACTCGCGCGACCGATTTCATGGCGCCGGTGACCAAGCAGGAGGCGCGGCTGCGCCAGGCGGTGCTGTCGCTGGCCAAGGAAACCGAGTTCGGCAAGCGCATGGTCAACGGCGGCCGGCTGTCGACGCCGTCGCGCTACGAGACGCCGCTGTCGACGCCCGACGCCGATTCATGGAACGGCGGCCCGCCGCCGGGCATGTCGATTCCCGACGCGCCGCTGAAGACGCGCGAGGGCGGCGAGACCTTCCTCACCGAGGCGTTCACCGCGCTCGGCAAGACCTTTACCCTGGTGCAGTTCGCCAATGGCGGCGGCGAGACGATGCCGGAGCAGGTCAAGGCGATCCGCATCGGCGGCGACGGCGGCCTGATCGATGCAACCGGCGCGGCGCAGGCGCGTTACGACGCACAGCCCGGCACCGCCTATCTGCTGCGGCCCGACGGCTATGTCGCCGCCCGGTTCCGCACTCCGACCCGCGCCGCTGTCGAGGCTGCGGTGAACCGCGCCTGCGCGGCCAGCTGAGAGGACGCCATGCCACTGTCGACCGATTCCCGTTTCGCCAAGCCCGACGATGCCTTCCGCCTCATCGTCGAAGCGCATCGCGGCCTTGACGACGAGCAGAGCACGGCGTTCGACGCCGCGCTGGTGCTGATCCTCGCCAACCACATCGGCGATATCGAAGTGCTGCGCGAGGCTGTTAAACTCGGCAAGCGGCGCATTCTCGCCGACGTGAGCCGGTGTGAATGACTTGCCGCCGTCATTGCGGTGACGAACTGATAAAATTGTATCAAAACCGAACGAGAGAGCTTTAACGAATGACCACCACCCCCGCGAAGGGTTTCGCCTCCACGACCGATCTTGCCGAAAAGAAAGTCACCTTCTCCGAGATCGGCACCGATCTGTACGCCTTCACCGCCGAGGGTGACCCCAACTCCGCGGTGATCGTCGGCGACGACGGCTGCATCGTGTTCGACGCCCAGGCGACGCCGGCGATGGCGGGCAAGGTGATCGAGCGCGTGAAAACCGTCACCGACAAGCCGATCAAATATGTCGTCCTGTCGCACTATCATGCGGTGCGCGTGCTGGGCGCGTCGGCCTATCGCGCGGAAGCCATCATCGCCTCGCAGGAGACCCATCGTCTGGTCGCCGAGCGCGGCCAGCAGGACTGGGATTCCGAATACGGCCGCTTCCCGCGGCTGTTCCAGGACGCCGCCAGCATTCCCGGCCTGACCTGGCCGACCTTGACGTTCGAGGGCGAGATGTCGATCTGGCTCGGCAAGCGCGAGGTGCGGCTGATGCAGCTCGGCGCTGGCCACACCTCCGGCGATATCGTTGCCTGGGTGCCCGATGCCGAGGTGATGTTCTCCGGCGACCTGATCGAATACCACTCGGCCTGCTATTGCGGCGACGCCTATCTGCGCGAATGGCCGATGACGCTGAACGAGATCCGCGAGTTCAACCCGAAGGCGATCGCGCCCGGCCGCGGCGACGCGCTGAAAGGTCTTGAGACCACCCGCGAGGCCATCGCCATGACCCGCGATTTCGTCTCGACCCTGTATGGCGCGGCGGAACTCTCGGTCGCCAAGGGACGCACCCTGAAGGAGACCATGGCGGCGACCCGCGAGGTGATGGATCCGAAGTTTTCCTCCTTCGCCATCTACGAGCATTGCCTGCCGTTCAACGTCTCGCGCGCCTTCGACGAGGCGTCGGGCATCGACGATCCGGTGATCTGGACCGACAAGCGCGACCGCGAGATGT
Organism: Xanthobacteraceae bacterium; assembly: GCA_023954195.1. Taxonomy (GTDB): domain Bacteria; phylum Pseudomonadota; class Alphaproteobacteria; order Rhizobiales; family Xanthobacteraceae; genus 62-47. The sequence continues at coordinate 1,209,272 of JAMLIK010000001.1, read as the reverse complement.
GGGCCGCGCTGCAAGGTTGACGATTTGGAGTGACGACGTAACGCCGTCATTGCGAGGAGCGCAGCGACGAAGCAATCCAGCGCCACGAAGAAAGAACTGGATTGCTTCGCTTCGCTCGCAATGACGAATTTGACGCATCACATTGCGCTTGAGTTCGATGGGAGAATCCAATGAACATCAACACCGCGCCCAGCAGTCTGAAACAGGGAAGCGCCGGCGTGACGCCGGGCTACATGTCCGGATTCGGCAACTCGTTCGAAACCGAGGCGCTGCCCGGCGCGTTGCCGATCGGCCGCAACTCGCCGCAACGCTGCGCCTACGGCCTTTATGCCGAGCAATTGTCGGGCTCGCCGTTCACCGCGCCGCGCGGCTCGAACGAGCGCTCGTGGCTCTACCGCATCCGCCCCTCGGTGAAGCACTCCGGCCGCTTCACCAAGATCGACCCGATGCTGTGGCGCACCGCGCCGTGCTTCGAGGACGACATGCCGATCTCGCAATTGCGCTGGGATCCGGCGCCGATGCCGAAGGAGGAATTGACCTTCGTGCAGGGCGTGCAGACCATGACCACGGCGGGCGACGCCAACACCCAGGCCGGCATGGCGGCGCATGTCTATCTCATCACCAAGTCGATGGTGGACCAGCATTTCTACAATGCCGACGGCGAGATGATGTTCGTGGCGCAGCAGGGGAGCTTGCGCTTCATCACCGAATTCGGCCGCATCGACATCGAGCCCGGCGAGATCGCGGTGATTCCGCGCGGCGTCAAATTCCGCGTCGAGATTCCGAACGGGCCGGCGCGCGGCTATCTCTGTGAAAATTACGGCGGCGCCTTCACGCTGCCGGAGCGCGGGCCGATCGGCGCCAACTGCCTCGCCAATTCGCGCGACTTCCTCACCCCGGTCGCGGCCTATGAGGACAAGGACACGCCGACCGAACTCTACGTGAAGTGGGGCGGCGCGCTCTATATGACCAAGCTGCCGCATTCGCCGATCGACGTGGTGGCATGGCACGGCAATTACGCGCCGTACAAATACGATCTGCGCACCTTCTCGCCGATCGGGGCCATCGGCTTCGATCATCCCGATCCGTCGATCTTCACGGTCCTGACCTCGCCGTCGGAGACCGCCGGCACCGCCAACATCGATTTCGTCATCTTCCCCGAGCGCTGGATGGTCGCGGACAACACCTTCCGGCCGCCGTGGTATCATATGAACATCATGAGCGAGTTCATGGGACTGATCTACGGCGTCTATGACGCCAAGCCGCAGGGCTTCGTGCCGGGCGGCATCAGCCTGCACAACATGATGCTGCCGCACGGCCCGGACCGCGAGGCGTTCGATCATGCGTCCAACGGCGAATTGAAGCCGGTGAAGCTGACTGGCACCATGGCCTTCATGTTCGAAACCCGCTTCCCTCAGCGCGTCACCAAGCACGCGGCGACCTGCGGCACCTTGCAGGACAATTACGCCGACTGCTGGAACGGGCTGGAAAAAAAGTTTGATCCCAACAAGCCGTAGGCGATCCGCCGGTGAAGTTGAAGGATGGCGTCATTGCCGGGCTTGACCCGGCAATCCATCTTTTTGAATGATGGATGCCCGGATCAAGTCCGGGCATGACGTCTGTTTAAGTGGAGAGCGATTTGTCCCACCCCAACGATCCGAAGTTGAAATCCTTCATCGATGTTGCGCCTGACTCGGATTTTCCGATTCAGAACCTGCCTTACGGCGTGTTCTCGACGCCGGACAGCGCCGCGCGGCGCGTCGGCGTCGCCATCGGCGATTTCGTGCTCGATCTCGCGGTGCTGGAGGCCGAAGGATTGCTGAAGACCGGCGCGGACGACGTGTTCGCCCAAGGCGGCCTCAACGCCTTCATGGCGCTCGGCCCGAAAACATGGACCGCGACGCGGGCGCGCATCAGCGAACTGCTGCGTCACGACAACGCGACGTTGCGCGACAACGCCGCGCTGCGCCGGCGCGCGCTGTTGCCGCGCAAGGAAGCGCAACTGCACATGCCGTTCGCGGTGGCGGGCTATACCGATTTCTATTCGTCGAAGGAGCACGCCACCAATGTCGGCGTCATGTTCCGCGGCAAGGACAACGCCTTGCAGCCGAACTGGCTGCATATTCCGATCGCCTATAACGGCCGCGCCTCGACGGTGGTGGTCAGCGGCACGCCGATCATTCGGCCGCAAGGCCAGCTGAAGCCGCCGACGGCGGAGACGCCGACGTTCGGCCCGTGCAAGCGGCTCGACTTCGAGCTGGAGATGGGCGCGGTGGTCGGCGGCGCGTCGCGGATGGGCGAGATGCTGACCGAGGCGCGGGCGGCCGAGATGATCTTCGGCTTCGTGCTACTCAACGACTGGAGCGCGCGCGATATCCAGCAGTGGGAATACGTGCCGCTCGGCCCGTTCCAGGCCAAGGCGTTCGGCACCTCGATCAGCCCGTGGGTGGTGACGCGCGAGGCGCTGGAGCCGTTCCGTGTCGATGGCCCGGCGCAGGATCCGGCGCCATTGCCTTACTTGCAGCAGCAGGGCGCCAACAATTACGACCTCGACCTCGACGTCGAACTGCGCGCCGACGGGGCCAGGGACTATGCCCGGATCGCCCGCACCAATTTCAAGTACATGTACTGGTCTCCGGTGCAGCAACTCGTGCATCACGCCTCATCGGGCTGCGCCATGAATGTCGGCGACCTGCTCGGCTCCGGGACCATCTCCGGGCCCGAGAAGGAGCAGCGCGGCAGCCTCCTGGAAATCTCGTGGAACGGCAGCGAGCCGATCGACCTGCCGGGCGGCGTCACGCGCACCTTCTTCGAGGACGGCGATTCGCTCGTCATCCGCGGCTGGTGCCAGGGCGACGGCTACCGCGTCGGCTTCGGCGAGGTCGAGGGCACGATTTTGCCGGCGAAGGGGTAGGGGACGCGCAATGACGAAAAATATCATGCCTGTCTATCCCGCCTTCATATTCCCCAGCGGCAATTTCGTCGTCGCCTTCAGGCGATCGAGCACGATCGACGAGCGCACGTGGGCGACGCTCGGGTGCGGCATCAGCACGTTGTTGACGATGTCCGAGAGGCTTTTCAGGTCGCGCAGGATGACCTTCAGCAGGTAATCCGCGTCGCCGGTGAGCGAATAGGCTTCCTGCACGTCGTCGACCCGCTGCACCAGATCGCGGAAGTGTTTCGCGTTGTCCGGCGAGTGGGTGGCCAGCGTGATGTGGACGAACGCCACCACGTTGAAGCCGAGCCGCTCGGCGGCGAGGTCGGCGTGATAGCCGGCGACGATGCCGTCCGCCTCCAGCCGGGTGCGGCGGCGCGAGCATTGCGAGGCCGACAGCCCCACCGCGTCGGCAAGCTGCTGGTTGGTCAGCCGGCCGTCGTCCTGCAACGCCGCCAGCATCCTGAGATCGAAACCGTCTACATCGATCATGCATGAATCCTCGAATAGCGCATGGTTTGTGCGCATTTTTAGGGAAACCCCCTTTGATTGCACGCCTTTTGTGCGGAAATTGGCTGATAATGGCCGAAATCATTCCAAGAGGCCACGCCAGGGAGATTTATAGATGGGTCCGTTCCCGCACGACGCGCCGCCCGCCGTCATTTCCGCCGACAATCCGATGGGCACCGACGGCTTCGAGTTCGTCGAATACGCGCACCCGAATCCCCAGGAACTGCACGCGCTTTTCGCGCGGATGGGCTTTGCCCCGGTGGCGCGGCACAAGACCAAGGCGATCACGGTCTATCGCCAGGGCGATATCAATTATCTGGTCAACGAGGCTCCTGGCACTCACGGCTTCGAATTCGTCGCCGCCCACGGCCCCTGCGCGCCGTCGATGGCGTTCCGCGTGGTCGATGCGAGGGCCGCCTATGAGCGCGCGCTGGCCTTTGGCGCCGAGCCGGCCGGTATCGGCGCTGCCGGCAAGGCGCTGGACGTGCCGGCAATCAAGGGGATCGGCGGCAGCCTGTTGTATTTCGTCGATCGCTATGGTGCGAAGGGCTCGGCCTATGACGCCGAGTTCGAATGGCTGGGCGAGCGCGATCCGCGGCCGCGCGGCGTCGGCCTGTACTACATCGATCATCTCACCCACAACGTGCATCGCGGCCGCATGGACGTGTGGACCGGCTTTTACGAGAAGCTGTTCAACTTCCGTCAGATTCGGTTCTTCGACATCGAGGGCCGCGCCTCCGGCCTGTTCTCGCGCGCCTTGACCAGCCCGGACGGCAAGATCCGGATTCCAATCAACGAGGACGCCGGCGACGCCGGGCAGATCGAGGAATATCTCAACCTCTATCGCGGCGAGGGGATCCAGCACATCGCCTGCGGCGTGCGGGACATCTACCAGACCATCGAGCGGCTGCGCGCCGATGGCCTGCCGTTTATGCCCTCGCCCCCCGACACCTACTTCGAGAAGATCGACGCGCGGCTGCCCAAGCACGGCGAGGATGTCGCGCGGCTGCAAAGCAACGGCATCCTGATCGACGGCGAAGGCGTGGTCGACGGCGGCCACACCAAGGTGCTGCTGCAAATCTTCTCGGCCAACGCCATCGGGCCGATTTTCTTCGAGTTCATCCAGCGCAAGGGCGACGACGGCTTCGGCGAAGGCAACTTCAAGGCGCTGTTCGAATCCATCGAGGAGGACCAGATCCGCCGCGGCGTGCTGCCACTGAAGGGCGCGGCGTAGGTTTCGCCAGCAGCGGAAGACATCTCCATTTACGGGCCGGCGCGAAGTGCCCGCTCGATTGCACGGATACGCAACACGATCACCGTCGTCCCCGCGCAGGCGGGGACCCATACGCCGCAGCGGTTCGGCTCGATCGAGCCGGGCAAAGTCGCACAAATAACGAAGGCCAGAGAGTATGGGTCCCTGCCTTCGCAGGGACGCCGCCGAGACTATCTGATCCTGCGTGCGACTGTTTCGCGTGGACGCTTACCTCCCGCCCCATGCCTTCACGACATCGCCGAGGTCGGCCGTGACCGCGTCGCGCGCGGCCGACGGCGTGCGCGAGAAGCGCGGCGCGGGGGCGGGCTGCGGGATACCGTGGCGGGTGATGAACACCTCGCGCGCGCTCATGTGCGGGTGCCGCGTCGCCTCGCTCATGGTCAGCACCGGCGCGAAGCAGACGTCGGAGCCTTCCATGATCTTGCACCACTCGTCGCGGGTCTTGCTCCTGAACACCGCCGCGAGTTTCTCCTTCAGCGCCGGCCAGCTTTTGGGGTCCATCTGGGCGTCGTAGGCGGCGTCGTCGAGCCCCGCCAGTTTGCGCAGAAGTGCGTAGAACTGCGGCTCGATCGAGCCGATCGAGACGAATTGGCCGTCCTTGCATTCGTAGACGCCATAAAAATGCGCGCCGCCGTCCAGCATGTTGCTGTCGCGCTGCTCGCGCCAGCGGCCGATCGCGGTGAAGTCGAAGAACATCGACATCAGCGAGGCCGCGCCGTCGCACATCGCCGCGTCCACCACCTGGCCCTTGCCGGATCGGCCGGCCTCCACCAGCGCCGCCAGCACGCCGACCACCAGATAGAGCGCGCCGCCGCCGAAGTCGCCGACCAGGTTGAGCGGAGGCACCGGCTTGTCCGGGCCGCCGATCGCCGCCAGCGCGCCGGTGATCGAGATGTAGTTGATGTCGTGGCCGGCGGCGTTGGCGAGCGGGCCGCTCTGGCCCCAGCCGGTCATGCGGCCGTAGACCAGGCGCGGGTTGCGCGCCAGCACCACGTCCGGGCCGAGCCCCAGCCGCTCCATCACGCCGGGGCGAAAACCTTCGACCAGCGCGTCGGCGTGGCCGAGCAGATCGAGCGCGCGGGCGACGTCGGCCTTGTTCTTGAGGTCGAGTTCGACCACTTTGCGGCCGCGCCCGGACACCGACTTGAGGTTCTTGTTGGCGCCGACGCGGTCGAGGGTGACGACCTCCGCGCCCATGTCCGCCAGCATCATGCAGGCGAACGGGCCGGGGCCGATGCCGGCGAACTCGACGATCCGCACGCCCTTGAGCGGCCCGCTGGCCGGCTGCGTCACGGATTGGGTCTGCGGATCACGCGCTGTCACGGGGTCGGTCACGTTCACTCCCTGTCTCGATGGCGGGCGCGCCGCGCGCCCGCGCCTATGGCCGCGATTGTCGGCCGTGGCGGCCGATCGCACAAGCCGGTTCTGCCGCCGACGCGACGCGCCCGCAAGCGCGGACGACCGCCGCCGGCGGCGTTCTCGGGGGCATTGTCGTGTCGACCCATGGGGCGGCCAAAATCCGGCGCCCGCCGATTGCCGCGCGGCATCCGGCATTGTAAGGGATGCCTGCGCCGCCGCCGGTTGCAGATGCGACGTCCGGCCGGGCCTGTAGCTCAATGGTTAGAGCCGGCCGCTCATAACGGTCTGGTTGCAGGTTCGAGTCCTGCCGGGCCCACCATACGCATTTCCCACATAAGAAAATTCAATGACTTATCAGCGATTTTGGCTAACCGGGTTTTGAGGTTAGCCAGTTTTGGTTTTGGATTTGTTTCCACCGATCTTGTCCTTGATTGAAGCCATGGCCGATTGCGCCAGCATCTTGCGATTGAAGTCGCGGATATAGCGTTCAACCACGGACAGGCTTTGTCCGGTAATCGCCATGATTTGAGCGGTCGAACAACCGGCTTCCGCGAGGCGGCGGCAAGTGGCCTTGCGAAGGCCGTGCGGGGAGCTATGAGGCGGCAAGCCCGCTTCCCTTGCGGCTTCGATGATCCAGTTCGTGAACGCCTTCTCTGAGCGTCCTACGCCGGTTTGCGTGGCGATGTAGGTCAAGCGATCCTTCGGCAGGGAGGCAAGGTGCGCCTTCAAGGTCGGATGAAGCGGGATGTTGAGGCTGACCGTCATTCCGCTTTTCTTGGTGCTGATGGCGAATGCGCCGTCCTGCAAATGCTGACGGCCCAGCTTGACGGCATCGGAGCGGCGCAAGCCGGTATGCAACAGGACTTCCAAGGCGATGCGCTGTGGGGTGTTCTTGGCCCAGCGTTTGCGGAATGCGGCGATGTCGTCTTCGGTCCATGTCCGATAGCCGATTTCCTTGTGCTTCACCTTGCTCGCGGTCAGCATGGGGTTATCGGCCCGATATTCCCACTTCACCGCCAAGGCCATCAGCATCAAAAGGCGCTTGCGGAGCTTGTGGGCTTGCGCCGTCGATTTTCCTGCGATCTCGCCCAAGATCGCATCAATGTGGGAAGTCTTGATCGCGGCCACCGGCTTGTCACCGTGCTTGACGCGGAACGCTTCAAGCTGGTTGCGGTAGGTGCTGCGGGTCGCGTCCGCCAATCCGGTGAACGCGGCGGACTTGTAGTATTGCGCGATCAGCGCGCCCATGGTGCCCGCCTTGGTACGTTCGGCACCGATAGACGGCGGTTCTGCGGGAACGCCTTCCTTGGCCTTGTGGTAGGCGGTCCAGAATTGTTCGCTGTAGAGCGGGCCGGGCAGGACAACGCGAGACTGACCGCCACGCCGGAAATAGATGCGCTGCCGCCCGTGCCTGTCGTTATAGACGTGAAGATGTTTCGGAGGCTTGCCGTCGTAAGGTCCATATGGTGGGGTGGCGGGCGCCTTCGAAGACGGAACGAAAGCCAACCGAAAGCGGAATCGTTTCTGGGGCGATAACCGGGGCGGCAGGCACGCGCGGCAGCCAACGGGCGCAATAAATCTCTGATTTCGCTGGTGGGCCCGGCAGTCCCAGCACAATCCAGCAACTTCAATGCGTTGGTTTGGCTAACCTGTCAAATCCGGCCCTTTGATCGAAAAAGCGAATTTACGCCGTTGGCTACCCGTTTTGCGTCGGGGCAGCAGTCATGAGCATCATCATCAAATCCCCGAAGGCCAAGGCCGAAATGAAGGCCATCCTTGAGAAGGGGCAGACCAAGGCGAAGACCGCCAAGACCACGACCACCCAGCAGAAGGTTGCCGCCAAGATCACGGCAAAGGCCAAGGAAGCGAAGAAAACCAAATCCCGACTCAGCGCCCCGAGCGAACTAGCGCGCTGCCGGATCGCTGCGGGCGGTGACATCCGGGCAGGCCAGTTTCTCTATCGGATCACCTTTTTGTGGCGGGCCATCAATCCGAAGCTCACGCGGCATGGCAAGGAATGGCTCGCCATGCCCCGCGAAGAATGGGCGACTTCATCGGGGCTGGGCTGGTCCGAATTTGTCAACTACGCGCTGCCGCTGCTCCGGAAGCACGGCCAAGCCTACGTGGAAATTCATGCTTGGGGCCGGGGCAAGGATAAAAAATTGTGGGTTTCGCTGGATCAACCAGCCCTTCATTCCGCGCTCGCGGAAGCAGGTTACGAGATCAAAATTCATGAGCAAAACGGCCTCTCTTTGCTCGATCAAAAATAGCCAAATCTTGACGTTTAATAATCGTCAAAGTCCCTGACGTTTATTATTGATCGGAGAGAGAATTAGATCGGAGAGACTTCCTAGTCAGATTAAAATCTGACTAGGGCACCATGCTCCGCTGCGCTTCGCATATTGCAAACCTCCCATCCTCTCCCGAAGAAAAAGAAAGAACCCAAATCCTAAACGTCAAGCCCTTTGACGTTTACTAATCGTCAAACCGCAGCCCACACCAACCGCGAGAATACGAACGCCCCGGATCGATCCACGATCCGCCCCGCCTCGCTCTTGGTGACAGACTGACCGCCGTGTGAAATCTGAACCGCCACGATCACTGACCGCGACGTGGCATGGGCAAGCGCAAGCACAAAAAGTTCGAAACTCGACAGACCTCGGATGAACAGGCTGGCGAAGTTCGTTCGCTTGCCAGCCCCGATAGCTGGTTGCTCAATCTGTTCGGCGTCGTGCCCTCGTCATCTGGCGTCACCGTCAGCGTGGCGAGCGCCCTAACGGTTCCGGCTGTTAGGGCGGGCACGGCAGCCATCAGCGAAACGACGTCGATCCTGCCGTTGAACCTGTATCGTCGCCTTGACGACGGCAGCCGCGAGAAGCTGACCGATCATCCGGCCTTTCAGCTTCTCAACGGCGATGCGAACGAATGGACGCGCGGCCCGCAACTGCGCGACCTGATGACCGCCGACGCGATTTGCTACGGCAACGGCTTCGCGCTGATCGTGAAGGACGGCGCGGACCAGCCCCGCGAACTCCACCGCCTTCACCCGCAAGCCGTCAGCATTGCAATCAACGCCATCACCGGAGAACCGGAATACCGCTACACGCCACACAGCGGCTCACAGGCTCGTTTATTTTCTTTCCGCGAGGTGATCCACCTGCGAGCACCCTCGACGCTCTCCACGGACGCCGTAAGCGGAAAGAGCGTGTTGCTTGAAGCGCGTGACGCCATCGCGATCCTGATCGTGCTGAACCGCTACGCGAACAAGCTGTTCGCCAACGGCGGCAGGCCGTCCGGCATCCTCAAATTTCCGAACCGCCTCGGAGATACGGCGGCGGCAAAGATGGCCGCAAGCTGGAAAGGCGCAACAGCAGGCGACAACAGCGGCGGCACGGCCGTTCTCGAAGAAGGCGGCGAGTTTCAACCGCTCGCGTTCTCGTCAGTCGATGCGCAATATCTCGAAATCTGGCAATTCGCCATCACTGAGATCGCGCGCGTTCTTCGCGTCCCTCCCGTGCTGTTGATGGATTACAGCCGCCAAACTTGGGCCAACGCCGAAACGGGCGGTCAGCAGTTTTTGACCTACAGCTTGCAACCGTGGTTGAGCCGCTGGGAAGGCGTCTGTCGACGAGGCGGTGTCGGTGCTCGCGCCGTTCTTCAAGGCGAAGCTGGCGGGCGCAACCGTGAGACAGGCGGCCGAGATGCCGAGCGCATTCCGATCGTCGCGCTTGAAAGGCTGATGATTTTGCCGCACAATTTGAATCTTAATTCATTGTATTAACCTGCCGCAAGCGCCGTACCGAACGACGAACGGGTATGGCGATTAATGAGAAAGGCGCGGTTGCGGCAGTTGTCATAGGTCGAATGGCGGCGTCACGATGACGCAGGCGGTGAACCCTGGCGGCTGGTGCGGCGTGGTCAATGCCTCGCAAGTCGCCCGCGACGAGGCCGCACGCACGGCCGGCGCAGACCGGCGTTGTACGATCACCGCGAAAGCCCCGGCGCGCATTATTGAGCTGCTATGAATCCGAAAGCTTTCGCCCCCGCCTTTGCGGGCACGTGAGATGAAGAAGGGCCCGAATTTGTCGGATGGCGAGGAATTTCCCGCCCGAAAGGGTGGGGCGGCGCGGTTGCAAAAGGCAAACACTCGGGCACGAACGGGGAGGGCTGCCGGCAATCGCTTGCCGCGGATGCATCGACGGGCGGCTCGCCGTGACACGAATTCAAGCGGACATCCTGGCCGCCACGCAGCCGACTTTTCATAGCGGTGCATGAAGCCGAGACGGCAGCACAGCCCGCATCGTCTCCGCCTCGATCGGGACACGCACCGGGAATGAAGATGGATGTGAGTTCATGGATCTCGATCATCCCCCCGTCATCAAAACGAATTCCGTCGTGCTGCGCAGGCGCATATTGGCGTTGCTGCGGGAGTACGGCGATCGAAAAGTGGTCGTGATCCAGGCTCCGGCCGGTTTCGGCAAGACGACGTTGCTGCGGCAGTACTGCGATGTCTGGGCCGCCGAGGGAGGCCGCGTTGCCTGGGCGCGCATGGATGCGCGGGCGGCGGACCCATCGGAGTTCATTCGAATTCTGGTTCAAGCTGTGGAATCCCTGGTCGAGCCCGTCAGCGACGACGAGGCGAAGCGCCCGTTTGCCTCGATGGATGAAGCCAGTGTTTTGTTGCAACGGATCGCCTTCGTCGCGCCGCGCAGGTGGGCGATGCGCGCCATCGTCAGCAGCATGATCGAATACCGGCTCGAACTGGATATGCGTTACGGCAACCAGCGCGTCGAGACCGCGGTGGTGGCCGACGTCAATCGCCTCGAACGGCCGGAACACGTGTTGCACCTGATCGACCTGTTCCATACGCGCTATGGCGAGCGTTTCGGCCGGGGCAGCGCCTGCGCGAACGTATCCTCGCCCTCCTTGAGGAGCACGGCGAGGAAGCGCTTATCCTCACCTTGCGCAAGCATATCGAGGACGTGGTCGAGGAAGTGCACCGCCGCATCCGTGAGCTGCCGGACGGCACCATGCGCACGGTGAGCTTCGCGGATTCGACGCTGCGCGAGGACGTCCTGCTCAAGCTCAACATGGCCATCACGGTCAAGGGCGATCGCATGCTGGTGGACATGCGCGGCAGTTCGCCCGAGCTGCTCAACCGCTCGATCAACACCACGAAAGCATCGTTCAAGACCATGCTGTTTACGGGGTACATGCAGAACATCTGGCCGGATCTGCCGTTCACCATGGCGGTGTTCACGCCATTCGACTTCCTTTTCGACGAAAACTCGCTAATCAATGGCTCGTTCGATACGCCGCAGGCGATGAGCCTCATTCCATTGTTCAAGACGATGACCATCGCATGCATCCCGATGGCCAAGTTCAACTATGGCCTGCCGCACCGTTACACCGCCATCGTCGCGCCGCAATACGACCAGCCGGCTTCGCTGATCTATGGCGGCCTGACCCAGCACCGCGAATATGTCGGCAACTTCTGCGCCGACATCAACGGAATGGGCCAGGGCGGCCGCGCGCATCGCGATGGCGAGCATTCGGTGTCGCCGCCGTTCGCCGCGCACTGCGATCTCGGCGAGATCGAACTGATGGAGGAGGATCTGCCGATCGTGCGCCTCGGCGCCTTCACCCTGTCGCGGGACCGCGTGGGCTTCGGCAAGCAGCGCAGCGGCCTCGGTTACGAGCAGATTCACACCTACCGTCATTCCGGGCTGTGGGGTTTCATGACCGGATGCTCCGGCTCCTTGTTCCCGTCGTCGCAACCGTTGTTCGGCGGCTACGCCTCGCCCACCTACCCGCTGTGCAAGATCAAAAACTTCAACGTGTTCGACACGTTGAAGACGAACCCGGACAAGTTCAAGTTCGACATCATCGAATTGATGAACTCGCAGCCCTTTCCCGAGGCGACTTACGTCACCCAGAGCATGGGCATGACGTTCGAGCTTGCCGCTCCCGGCGAGTTGTACATGATGTGCCAGGGCGCGGGAGGCGGATATGGCGATGTGTTGCAGCGCGACCCGGCCGCAGTGATGACGGACATCGAGGAAGATCTCATCTCCGAGGCGACGGCGCGCGACATCTACAAGGTCGTGTTCGACCCGGATACCCACATGGTCGATGCGGCCGCAACCGCGAAAGCCCGCGCGGACGAATGCGAGGCGCGCAAGGCGCGCGGCGTGCGCTATGACGAGTTCGTCAAGACGTGGACGACCCCCGAGCCGCCGGCGGATGTGCCTTTCATGGGATGCTGGGACGACCCGGCCGAGGTCTACGGCGTCAACGCGGGCGCGCGCGTGAAGATGCAGGGACCGAACTTGCAGACTCAGTTCATGCTCAATCCCAAGGATGTGCGCATCGCCGCGCTCGAAACGGAGCTTACCGCCCTTCGCAGGGCCGAGGCAGCTCGAAGCCCGGCATCCTAGGCTCCGGGCTGGGGCAGAAACGCAGTCAATCAAACCGACCCGGCGCCTGCGGCTCGACCCAGGCCCGCACAGGCGAGGGAATTCCATATGACGATCCAGCAGGCAATTTCCGTTGGTCCCGTGGCCGACATCGCGGTCGCCGGCAAGCTCATCAATATCGACAACGGCGGTACGCTGACCGACATCTGCGTCATCGGCGGCGACCGCATCTAACGCACCAAGACGCTGACGACGCCTTACGATCTTTCGAAGTGTTTTTTCGATGGCCTGGTCAAAGTGTCGCGCCGGATCTATGGCAGGGACGATCCGCTGGCGCTGTTGCTGTCGACCGAATACATCCGCTATTCCACGACGCAGGGCACCAACGCGCTGGTCGAACGCAAGGGGCCACGCCTGGGGCTGATACTCGGCGGCGATCTGAAACTCGAGGATTTGCAGGCCGATCCGCACCGGACGAACCTTTTTTCCAATTTGATCGGGACGCGCGTCGAGAGATTCGACAGCTCGTTGCAGGGCGATGCCTTCGAGAGTGCCGCAGCGCGCGCCGTCTCCGCTTTGTCCTCCGGTGGCGCTAACCGCATCGTTATCGCGCTCAGCGGCGCGATGCACGAGAACGAGGAGGTGCGGCTCAAGAAGGTGCTGCTGCGCAAGTTTCCGCCGCACCTGCTCGGCGCGATTCCGATCCTCTACTCTCACGAGGTCGCCAACGACGCCGCCGATGCACGCCGCGCGTGGACGGCGATGTTCAATGCCTTCCTGCATCCGGCGATGGAGCATTTTCTGTACAACGCCGAGCACAAGCTGCGCGATTACCGTAGCCGCAACCCGCTGCTGATTTTCCGCAATGACGGCCATTCGGCCCGCGTCGCCCGCACCATCGCGGTCAAGACCTACAGCTCGGGTCCGCGCGGCGGCGCCGAAGGAGCCAGAGCGCTGGCGGCGCATTACGGCTTCGAGCGCCTGCTGACGATGGACGTCGGCGGCACGACCACCGACATCGGCCTGGTCGAGGGCGGCATGGTTCGCGCGCACCGACGCGGCAGGGTCGAAGGCGTGGAAACCTCGTTCCCGCTTTGCGACGTGGTCAGCGCCGGCGTCGGCGGAAGTTCGATCATTCGTGTGGAGGGCAAGACCATCAAGGTCGGTCCCGAGAGCGTCGGCAGCGAGCCGGGGCCGGCCTGTTTCGGCCTCGGTGGCAAGGAGGCGACGATGACCGACGCCTTCCTGCTGATGGGCCTGCTCGATCCCGCTTCGTATTTCGGCGGCGAGCTCCGGCGAATACGTTCCGTTACGCCGCGATCCCCGCCGAGGCCAATCCGGAAACCGTGCTCGAGCGGCTCGCTGCCTTGCGCTGACAGGACGCACAGCCGTGCATGGGCTCCTTCACATCGGCAGGTCCCCGCCGATGACGACGTCTGTCCATCGTGAGCGAAGGCGGTGACCAATTAATCGTCGGATGTCGTGACCCTCGCACGGTCCTGATCGCGAACCATCCTGAGCAGCACGTCCCAGAATGTGTTCATGTCCTTCCTGGAAACACCGGCCAGGCTCTTCTCGATATGCTCGTACTGCAATTTCGTGAGCTGCCGGCAAAGCCGGATGCCTTTCGGGGTCGGATAGTTGCAGCGATGACGGCGATCCTGCTGGCCGGGCTTCTGCTCGATGAGGGCCAGTCGCGTGAGCTGGTTGATCGTTCGCGACAGCGCCTGATTGGTGATCCGCAAAATCGAGAGCAGTTCGTTGACGGTGATCCCCGGCTGCTGCACGACGAAATAAAGGACGCGATGGTGGGGGCGGCCGAGTTGATGCTCCGCGAGGACGCGGTTCGCCAGATCGGCCATTTCCATGTGAACGTGGAAGACGAGTTCGAGGGTGCGACGGAGCGACTGCTCGTGGCCGGGGTTGGAGGATTTGTCACCGCGCGGGTTGGCTGTTTTTTGCAGCATACGCGTCATCATTTCCTGTGTCTGTCGCGAAAGAACTCGTTCGGCCGAAGCCAGTGAATGCGCTCCGCGAAAGCGGCCGGCTCAGCCTCGAGATCACTTCCATTTAGGGAATTCCACCGGTTAAACCAACCGAATAGTGAAATGATCCCAAGTATTTCAAGAAGGTGTTCTTCCGGATAATGCGTCCTGGCCATGGCGAAAAGTGCTTTTGCCGGGCGCGTCAGATCGCCGCCCGCGCCGGCGAGCGCAAGCGCGGCGCGCTCCGCGGGGGTGAAGGATGCAGAGGTTTCATAGTTTGGCAATGTTGCGATCATGTCCTCCGCCGCACCGGCGTGAGCGGCCGCATGAGCCGCATGAGCCGCGCTGTAGCGGCAACCGGCGACGCGACTTGTTTCGGCGGCGAGAAGGAACCGGAATGCCTCCGGCAGGTGGCCGTCGCCTCGGATGGTGACGCGCACCAATCCCAGCACGGCGTCGAGCAATCCCGGGCGCTTGGCCATTGTGAATAGGGCATTGGGACGATACCCCACGAAATCAATCAGGGATTGAAGTTCAGGATTGAGCGTCTCTTTAGTTGCCGCGATGGGGTCGATCTCCGCCATTTCGCGCTCCTCCATTTTTATATCAATAAGATTGATATATTGCAAAATCGGTGATAGTGCCAGACTGATCGATCGCGCGAAAAGACGCTCGCACCAAGCTCTGGGAGGCAAGATGATGCGGTTTCCTGCAATTGTTGGTTTTTCGTTGGCGCTGCTGTTCGGCGGCGTATTGATCCCGCCTGCCAAGGCGCAAGCGCCGGACAAGTTTCGCATCGCGGGCGTTATTCCGTTGAGCGGTGCCTGGGGGATCATCGGCGAAAACATGCGTCGCGGCGTCACGATCGCCATCGAGGAGCGTGGCGGCCAGGTTCTCGGCAAACCGATCGAAATGGTTTGGGAAGACACCGAGACGTCGTCTCAGGTCGCGGTGCAGAAGGCGACGCGGGCGTTGGCGCAAGGTGCCCAGACCATTTTTGACGAGGTATCGTCGGGGTCGACGCTGGCGATCATGAAGCTGACCGGTCAGCGCAAGGTGCCGTTGATCGTGACGTTGTCGGCCGACGAGCGGATCACCGGCGCCGACGGCAATCGTTACACTTTTCGGACCTCGAACACCGTGCCGATGGAAAACGCCATGATCGGCGAATTCGCGAAGCGTCAATCCGTCAAGAAGATGTATGGAATTGTCGCGGACTACCAGGTCGGTCGCGAGATGTGGACGGCGTTGAAAGCCGATCTCGCGAGCAAGGGGATCGCCGTTGTCGGCGAGGAGTTCGCGCCGATCGGATCGAAGGACTATTCGATCATTCTCGACAAGGCCGTGAAGTCGGGCGCGGACGGTCTGGCGCTGATCGTTGTCGGCGGCGACGTCGTCACCGCGCTGAAGCAGGGTGGAGAAATCAATCTTCCGCAAAAGATGAAGGTGATGGGAACGATGCTGATGGACGAAACGCTCGGCCAGGCCATCGGTCCGGCGGGGTCGCTCGGCGTCAGTTCGACGCTTCGCTATCATTTCACGCAGGACACGCCGCGTAACAAGAAATTCGTTGCGGCGTACAAGGCCAAGTACGGCGAACTCCCGAGCCAGTATGCCGGCGAGGCCTATGACGGCATGAGCTGGTGGCTCGACACGGTCGAGAGCACCAAGGTCTGGGACAAGGAAAAGTGGGTCGATGCGTTCCGTGCCAGCGTTCGTGAAGATTCGGTCGAGGGCGTCAAGCGGATGCGCTCATGCGAAAATCAGGCCGAGCAGGTCGGCCTTTTCGGCACCGCCGTCGCCGGCGCCGAGGGCGGGCCGGCGGTGACGATGAAAGTGGTGGAAACCTTCCCGGCCTCCGCGCTGTTCAAGCCCTGTCCCTAGCGTCGTTCCACCACGCATGAGCGGTCGTCTTGCCAGCTCATGCGTGGCCCTTCTCCGGAAACCGCAATGTCGACATTTGTCATCGGTCTCAGCATCGCGATGCTGCTGTTCCTGCTCTCGGCGGGACTGACGTTGATCTTCGGGATGCTGGGGATCATCAACTTCGCCCACGGCGCGGTCTATATGCTCGGCGCCTATGTCGCCTATCAGGTCGCGGCGACAACGCACAACTTCTGGCTCGCTCTTTGTGTGACGCCGCTCGTGCTTGCCGTCGTCGGCGCGATCATTGAACGCCTCGTGCTGCGTCCGATCTACGATCGGCCGCATGAATTTCAACTGCTGGCAACCTTCGGATTGATCCTTGTTCTTGAGGAAGCGGTGCGCATGATCTGGGGCCTCCAGCTTCGCAGCATCGCGACACCGCCGGGGCTGTCGGGCAGCGTCCATGTCTTCGGGACCGACATCTCGAAATACCGGCTTTTCGTGGTGGTGTTCGGAGCCGCGATGGTTGCATTGCTGTTCTTCGGAATCGAGCGGACCCGGCTCGGCCTCATTCTGCGGGCGAGCAGCAATAACGCCGGCATGGCGGAAATGCTTGGCGTCGAGGTGGGGCGGGTGAGAACCGCGATCTTCGCCCTCGGAACCGCGCTAGCTGGAATTGGTGGAGCAATCGCTGGTCCCATGCTGCCCATCCAGCTTCAGATGGGGTTCTCGGTGATCCTCGATTGCTTCATCGTGATTATCATCGGGGGGCTGGGCAATATTCGCGGCGCCGTCGCCGGCGCGTTGCTGATCGGCATGACCAGGGCTTACGGCCAGCAATACGCGGCCGAATGGATCGACATCGCGACCTATGGGGTGCTGGTCGTGACGCTGCTTGTCCGTCCGCAAGGCCTGTTCGGAATAAGGCTCCGCACCGCATGAGGCAGGTAAAGCACTCCGAGGTTTTGACTGTCGGCGTTCTGGTGCTGCTCTTTGCGGCGGCTCCGTTCGTGACTGGCGATGAGGGATGGCTGTATCTCGCCGCGCTTATTATGACATGGTCGATCTTCGCGCTCGGCTATGATATCTCTTTCGGCCTGACCGGGCTGTTGTCATTCGGTCATGCCGCTTTTTTTGGAATGGGCGCATACGCGGCATCGTGGGCGATGCTGTCTGCCGGTCTCCCGTTTTCGGTCGGGATCGTCGCCGCGATAGGCGCGGGCGGCCTGAGCGCGCTTGTGTTCGGTTTCGTCGGGCGACGCGTCTCGGGGCTGTACTTCTCGCTGATGACCCTGATGCTGGCCGAATTGATCTCGATCGTGATGACGACGCGGCTGCGCCATCTGTCAGGCGGCGTGGATGGCCTGCCGGGCGTGCCGCGTCCGCAGGCCTTCGGAATTGATTTTTTCAATGCGGCCAACTTCTACTGGGTGATCTTCGCGCTGTTTTGCCTGACCTTGGCATTTTGCGCGGTTCTGAAATCGTCGCCGTTGGGTCAAGCATTGCGGGGCGTTCGCCAGAATGCGGTTCGATCCGAACAGGTGGGGTTTAATGTCGGCGCTTTGCGGCTGACCGCACTAACCCTGTCGGGATGCCTGTCCGGCCTTGCCGGGGCGCTGCTGGCGTCGTTGATGATGTATGTCAGCCCGCAACTTCTCGGGTGGAAGATGTCGGGGGACGTGGTCATCATGACGCTGCTCGGAGGCAGCGGCACGCCTGTCGGCCCGGTGATCGGCGTCACTCTGGTCGAGTTGCTGCGTGAGGGACTTTCGGCGACGACTGAGCATTGGTACGGCCTGCTCGGAGTGATCTTCATTCTCTGCACGATTTACCTGCCGGAAGGAGTCGCCGGTTTGGGGAGAAAGCTATGGCGGCGCTAGGCTCTCGTTCGTCCTCCGTGCTGTCCTGTCAGAACGTGTCGGTGCGTTTCGGTGCGTTTCAGGCGGTGAACAACGTCTCGATCGATCTGGCCGCCGGCCAGACGCTGGCGTTGATCGGCCCGAACGGCGCGGGGAAAACCACGTTCATCAATGCCGTCAGTGGCCGGGTGTCGCTGGCCGCCGGCCGCATACGGCTCGGTGATGCCGATATCACCAATGTGCCTGTTCATCGCCGCGCCGCCGCGGGCCTGGGCCGCAGCTTCCAGATCATCAATATCTTCGATCAAATGACGGTGCTGGAGAATCTCCGGCTGGCGGCGCAATCGCGGGCATTCGGCTGGCAGCCGTGCTGGCGGCCCGTGTCGGCCTGGCCGGCGCTTGAGCGGCGTGCGCGCGAGGTCGCGGCAATGGTCGGGCTTGAAGCCGAGCTGGATCTGCCCGTCACAATGCTCAGTCACGGCAAGCAGCGCGCGGTCGAACTCGGGCTCGCGCTGATCCCCGACCCGAAGGTTCTGCTGCTCGACGAGCCGCTGGCCGGTATCGGGCATTCCGAAATCGAACCGACGATGGAATTGCTGCAGCAGGTGAGGAAAGGCCGCAGCGTGCTGCTGGTCGAGCACAACATGGACGTTGTCGACAGGATCGCCGACGAGATCGTTGTGATGGTTGGCGGAGAAGTCCTGTTGCGGGACCGGCCCAGCGCCATTTGGAACAGCGCCGAGGTCCGGCGGCTGTATCTTGGCTCGGAGGTCGCGGGACATGCTTGAGTTGCGTGATGTCGATGTTTTCTACGGCAAGGCACAAGCTCTGCACGGAATATCGTTCTCGGTCGCGCCGGGCGATATCGTGGCTCTGATCGGCCGCAACGGAGCTGGAAAATCGACGCTGCTTCGCGCATTGGCGGGCGCTCATGGTCTGACGCGAGGAGAGCGTCGGCTTGACGGTGATATCATTACCCGCCTCCCGTCCTATTTGTGCAGCCGACGGGGAATCGCGCTTGTTCCCGAAGACCGCCAGATCTTCAGCAGCCTGACCGCCGAGGAGAATTTGCGGCTGGTCGAGGTCTTGCACCCGGCGGGCTATTGGACGCGCGAGCGCGTCTATCGGCTGTTTCCGCGGCTTGCCGAGCGGCGCAAGGCCAATGGCATCTCGCTTTCCGGCGGCGAGCAGCAGATGCTGGCGATTGCCCGGTCGCTGCTGGCCAATCCGCATTATCTGTTGCTCGACGAACCGACCGAAGGGCTTGCCCCGATCATCGTCGATGCGATCATCGCCGCGATTTCCGAGATCAATCAGCAAGGCACCGCCGTGGTCCTTGTCGAGCAGAACTTCAAGGTGCCGCAGCTTCTGGCAAACTATTTTCATTTGATCGATAGTGGGCGCCTGACATGGAGCGGCCCCCCGGACAGACTCGATGAAGCCCGCGATCTGCTGATTGTCGGACGGTCGTAACATGATCCTTTGGGAAAGAGCGCGCAAATGAGTATGTCGGCTGATACGCAAGACTGGGTTCTCCCTCGCGTGCTTCAGGAGCAGGGGCGATCACGCCCGGAGGCGGTCTGGCTCAAAACGACCGATGGGGAGAATCTGACTTTCGGGGCGGCCGCGCTTGATGCGCGGCGCATCGCGGGCCACCTCGCAAGTTTCGGAGTGAAACCGGGCGATCCCGTGGGGATCATGATGCCCAACGGCATCGATATCGTTCGGGCCTGGCTCGGGGTGACGACGCTGGGTGCGATCGCGGTGATGCTGAATACCGAGTTGAGCGGCGCCTTTCTCCAGCATCAGTTGCAGAACTGCGGCGCGCGCCTCGTGATCGTTGATCCGTCCCTGCTCGATGCGGTCCTCGCTGTCGTCGGCAAGGTCGAGACCCCCATCCGCGTCATGACCTCGGACGATTCTGCCCGGTCCGCCCGCGCGGATTGCGAGTTCGTGTCGTGGGATGGCTGGCGCGATGCGCCGCCGCATGACGGCCCGCTGCCTTCCGGCCAGGATATCGCGTGCATCATGTACACGTCGGGAACCAGCGGTCCGTCCAAGGGCGTGCTGATGCCGCATGCGCATTGCATGCTCTACGGCGTGGGGCAACGCGAGGCGATGCAACTCACCGATAAGGACACTTTCTACATCTGTGTGCCGCTGTTTCACGCGAATGGTCTGCTGATGCAATTGGGTGCGAGCTTGCAGGTCGGCATCCCGGCGGTCATTCGGGTGCGCTTCAGTGCCTCGGAGTGGATCAACGATATACGTCGACATAGCTGCACCGTAACGAATGCGCTTGGCGCGCTGGCGGCCTTTGTCCTGGCCCAGCCTGCTCGGGAGACCGACCGGACCCACGAACTTCGCGTCATCTGCAACGCGCCCAACCTGCCGCCGCATGATGCTGAATTTCGCGCGCGCTTCGGGATCAAGGATGTCATCTCCGGTTTTGGCATGACGGAAGTGAACATCCCGATCTGGGGGCGGGTCGGTCGATCCTGTCCTGGCGCGGCGGGTTGGGTTCACGAAGATCATTTCGAGGTGATTGTCGCGGATCCGGAAACCGATCGAAAAATGCCGGCTGGCGAAATGGGTGAGATTTTGGTCCGGCCGAAGGTGCCGTTCGGCTTCATGGCGGGTTACCACAATATGGCGGATCGCAGCGTCGAGGCCTGGCGTAACCTGTGGTTTCACACTGGGGACGCGGCGATCATGGATGCGGACGGGCTCGTCACCTTCGTTGATCGGATCAAGGATTGCATCCGGCGGCGAGGAGAGAATATCGCGGCCACGGAGGTCGAGGCGGCGATCGGCGATTTCGCCGGGATCGGGGAGGTCGCCGCCTATGCCGTCCCCTCCAATATTCCTGGCGGTGAGGATGAACTCATGCTGGCGATCGTTCCCGAGGCCGGAACCACGCTGGAGCCGACGGCCATCATCAAGCATGCGGACGAGGTTTTGCCGCGTTTTGCCGCGCCGCGCTATATCGCGTTTTTGTCCGAACTACCGAAGACCGCGACAGGTAAAGTCCAGCGGGCGGTTCTGCGCAAGCGTGGTGTGGCCCGTGCCTGGGACCGCGATGCAAACGCCTAGGCTCCAAACCCGATCAGAGTATTGAGGTTATGGAGCAAATCAGATTCAAGCTCTGCACGGAGCTTGACGATGGCGAACGAGTTTTGGCTAAGCGATGCGCAATGGGCAGCGATCGACCCGTTGCTTCCGAAGAACCGCCCCGGAGCGCGCCGGGTTGATGATCGCCGCGTGATCAGCGGGATCGTGCATGTGCTGAGGGCCGGTTGTCGCTGGCAGGATTGCCCCTCATGCTACGGTCCGCCGACGACGATCTACAATCGATTTCATCGATGGTCGGCGCGCGGCCTGTGGCAGAAGCTGTTTCGCGCCTTGGCAACAGCCAGCGCCAATGACGTGCACATGATCGACAGCACGACAGCAAAGGCGCATCGCTCGGCAGCGGGCGGAAAAGGGGGGCGGAGGAACAGGCGATCGGGCGCTCGCGCGGTGGGCGTACGACCAAAATCCACGCCGTCGTCGTCGGCCAGGGCCGACCGCTCGCCATCGAGATAACACCCGGACAACGCGGCGATCTTCGCGTCGTTCTGCCCCTTCTCTCCGGCTTGCCAGCGGCACGCTTATGCGCCGCCGATACCGCCTATGACAGCGACGGCTTTCGGCTCTTTCTGCTCGGCCGCGGGACAATCCCGGTCATCCCGAACAACCCCACGCGAAAGCGAACACATCCCTTCGACACCGAAGCCTATAAGCTGCGCAACCGCATCGAGCGCATGTTTTGCAGGCTCAAGGATTGGCGCCGCATCGCAACCCGCTACGACAAGCTGGCGCGCAACTTCGAAGCGGCCATCAATATCGCCGCCATCATAACTTGGTGGACCGATTGAGTCTGGAGCCTAGAGCGTTTTCGAGCGAAGGGGATACCGGTTCGCGTAGAAAACGCGGCAGAACAAAAAGCTAGAGCCTCGTTCCGATTCTATCGGACCGGAAAGGGCTCTGGACACAGGACTCATTTGACCAGAGCCAAAGGATGACGGTGACAGCGATGCAGAATGAGATCGTGGGGCTCGCCGGCGCAATCAGATATTGAGCCGCCAGTCCTCAATCGCGGGCAATTGATCGCCGAGCCAGACGCTTTCCGGTGCGAACGCCTTCCAGGCATCGACATGCTTTTCCGAGACCGTCGTCAGCAATGGCTTTCCGGCCGCGACCGTTGCCGCGAACGCGGCCCAAAGACCTCGTTGCGTGGTTTCGAGCTTGCCGAACTTGCTGAGAACGACGATGTCGGCCGAAGGGATCTGATCCAGCAGCGCGGCGCAAGCCCTTTCCATCCCCGCGGCGTCGAGATGACACGTCGTCAGCGCGGGCGCCGCATCGAGGCGAACGCTGTATTGGTCGGTTGAAACGATATCTTGCAGGAAGCCCGCGCTGCATGTCTCGGTAGAATCGGTGTTGCGGGCAAGCAGCCCGACGACTCGCACGCCTTCCGTGGCCCATTTGGCGGCGGCGGCGGCGAGGAGAGCGGGCGAATCCAGCGTTTCGCGGTTGGCGATGGCGGCGATGTTGCGGCGGGATCGATCGGCCATGTCCGGCGGCTCCGTTGCGGTAAAACCTTTCCGACAATTTCCAGACGGCTGGCGTCGGGTCTATTGAATGCGCGGCAGTGTCTCGAACTGATGGAATGGCGGCGGTGATGTCAAGGTCCACTCCAGGGTGGTGGCGCCGGCGCCCCACGGGTTGTCCGCCGCCTTCTCCTTGCGGACCAGCGAGTAAGCCATTCCGATGAAGAAGACGGCGAGGCCCGCGGCGGAGATATAGGCGCCGATCGACGAAATTTCGTTGAAGCCGGCGAAGGCGTCCGGATAGTCCGCGATCCGGCGCGGCATTCCCGACAGGCCGAGAAAGTGCATCGGAAAGAACGCCAGATTGACGCCGATGAAGGTCAGCCAGAAGTGCAGCTTGCCGAAAAATTCCGAATACATGTAGCCGGTGATTTTCGGGAACCAGTAGTACCACCCGGCGAAGATCGCGAATACCGCGCCGAGCGACAGCACATAGTGGAAGTGCGCCACCACGTAATAGGTATCCTGCAACACGCGATCCACGCCCGGATTGGCCAGCACGACGCCGGTGACGCCGCCGACCGTGAACACGAAGATAAAGCCGATCGCCCACAGCATCGGCGTCTTGAACTCGATGCGGCCGCCCCACATGGTGGCGATCCAGGAGAAGATCTTGATGCCGGTCGGCACCGCGATGACCATGCTGGCGGCGGCGAAATAGGCTTGCGCCGAGGCGGTCATGCCGACGGTGTACATGTGATGCGCCCACACCACGAAGCCGATGAAGCCGATGGCGACCAGCGCGTAGACCATGCCGAGATAGCCGAACAGCGGCTTGCGGCTATAGGTGGCGACAACATGGCTAATCATGCCGAAGCCGGGCAGGATCATGATGTAGACCTCGGGGTGGCCGAAGAACCAGAACAGGTGCTGGTACAGCACCGGATCGCCGCCGCCGTCGGGGGCGAAGAACGAGGTGCCGAAATTGCGGTCGGTCAGCAGCATGGTGATGCCGCCGGCGAGCACCGGCAGCGACAGCAGCAGCAGAAACGCCGTCACCAGCACGGACCAGACGAACAGCGGCATCTTGTGCAAGGTCATGCCCGGCGCGCGCATGTTGAAGATCGTGGTGATGAAATTGATCGCGCCCAGGATCGACGAGGCGCCGGCCAGATGCATCGACAGGATGACGAAATCGACCGCCGGCCCCGGATGGCCCGAGGTCGAGAGCGGCGCGTAAAGCGTCCAGCCGGTGCCGGCTCCGCTCGATCCCGGCTCGCCCTCCATGAACAGCGAGATGATAAGCAGCGTGAAGGACGCCGGCAGCAGCCAGAACGAAATGTTGTTCATGCGCGGGAACGCCATGTCCGGCGCGCCGATCATCAGCGGCACCAGCCAGTTGCCGAACCCGCCCATCATCGCCGGCATCAGCGTGAAGAAGATCATAATCAGGCCGTGACCGGTCACGAACACATTGTAGGTGTGCGGATTGCTGAAAATCTGCAAGCCGGGGAATTCCAGTTCTGCCCGGATCGCCACCGAGAACGCGGCTCCGATCACGCCGGCGCATATCGCGAACACGAAATACATCGTGCCGATGTCTTTATGGTTGGTCGAATAGAGATAGCGTCGCCAGCCGTGAGGATGATCGTGCGCGTGATCGGAGGGGGTGGCGACTGATGTGGTTGTCGGCATGAGCTTCGTCCGCCCCGAGCCTGATTCACGATGTTGAATTCAGACTCGTTGTTTGTCTTTTTGTTTGGGCATGATCCTCTCCGAAAGCCGGTTTCCACTTTTCGGGGCCATGCAGCAGGGGATCGCATCGTCACATCAGCAGAGGCGGCTCGCGGCCGGGTCATGCTCGAACGTGGCGGTGCTTCGATGCTCTTAAAAATGTATTGCATATGTATCTTTGATGTCAAGGCAACTCGGCTCCTTCCCTGACGGAACTCAAGACAAGTTGAATGTCGTGTCGCGCCCGAAACCTGTCGGCGCGATCTGACGGGCATCGTGGCGCGGTTCTCGGCGATGCGCTATTCAACACCATGCGAGAGTTTTCCGCGGGGGGAGGGCGATGCGGTTTATCAGCGATGCCGAGGTGGCGGGGGCGTTGTCGTTTCCCGTGCTGATCGCGGCGATGGAAGCGGCGCACCGGCGGCCGAGGATCGAGATTCTCGACGGATTCATGGGCGTTGAGGCGGCGCAATATGTTATCCGCAGCGCGGTCGATCCCGGCCGCTATATGCTGAGCAAGATGTTCACCAGCTTTCCGTCCAATCTCGCGGCGGGCCGGCTGCCGGCGGTGCAGGCGGTGTGCGTGCTGTTCGATGGTGTCGATGGCCGGCCGCTGGCGGTGATCGACGGCACCTCGATCACCCATTGGCGGACGGCGGCGGATTCGGCGCTGGGCGCGCGGTGGCTGGCCAATCCGGAGCCGGAAACCATGCTCCTGGTCGGGGCCGGCAAGATGGCGTGGTGGCTGGCGCAGGCGCACCGCGTGGCGCGACCCTCGCTGTCGCGGGTGCTGATCTGGAACCGCAGCCGCGCGCGGGCGGCGGAACTGGCCGATCGGCTGGCGCAACATGGTTTGCGGACGGAGGTCGTTTCCGATCTCGACGCCGCCACCGGTATGGCGGATCTCATCTCGGCATGCACCCGCTCCCACGCGCCGCTCATCAGGGGCAGGAACCTCAAGCCCGGCGTCCACCTCGATCTGGTCGGCGGCTACACGCCGCAAACCCGCGAGGCGGACGACGAGGCCGCGCGGCGGGCGCGGGTGTTCGTGGACCGGCGCGAAACCGCGTTTCACGGCGTCGGCGACATTCTTCAGCCGATCGCCAGCGGCGCGATCACCGAGGCCGACGTGCGCGGCGATCTCTACGATCTCGCCGGCGGCGCGGTCACGGGCCGCCGCAGCGCGAGCGACATCACGATGTTCAAGAACGCCGGCGGCGGCCATCTCGATTTGATGACTTGCGAGGCGGTGTTCGAGCGGACCGGCGGAGCGGGCGACCGGCAGGGCGTGAACGGCTTGAATTGAAGCCTTTACGTTGTCCCGAGTATCTGCTCGAAAATTCGTTCGGCGCGCGGATTTACAACACGAAAACCGTCGTCCCCGCGCAGGCGGGGACCTATACGCCGCAGCAGTTCGGCTCCGTCATCGAGGCGCGGTTGTTGAAAACAATCAACGCCAGGGATTATGGGTCCCCGCCTGCGCGGGGACGACGCTGAGGTTGTTTGATCCTTCCCGCGACATTTCGAGTCAGGCTCTCATGATGACGACGGCCGATTCAACCTTGCACGAAAACAGAAAACCCCGCCTCCGGCTGACCGGAAGCGGGGCTCTTGCATTTCAAGCCGTCTCCGGCGGGCTTACTTCTGGTCCTTGGCGTAAGCCGCGGACTGCTCCTTCACGACCTTCCAGACTTCCTCGGGGAACGAGGCGATCCAGTCGGTCTGCGGCACCCACTTGGTGCCGTCCCACATCTCGATGCGGGTCTTGCCGCCGCCGCCGTGATCGGCCGCGGTCACCGTCACCGGCGCCATCAGCCCGTTGGCGTCGAAGTTCTTGATGCTTTCGAGGCCGTCCTTCAGCTTCTGCGGAGTGAGCGGCCAGCCGTCTTTCTTGATGGCCTGACGCGCGCCCTCGAAGCCGATCGACCAGATCGCAAGGCCGGTGTTGTAGTACACGTCCTCCAGGTTCTTGCGGTCGCCGTTGCCCTTGCCCTTGTCGTAAAGCTCCTTGATGATTTCCTGAACCAGCGGCTGGGTCGAGCCGCCGGCGACGTTGGTGCCGCGCTTCAAGCCCTTGGCGGCGTCCGGACCGATGTTCTTGATATCGACCTCGTTGAGCCAGTTGACGCCGATGTATTTCTCGATCGGAATGCCGTTACGCTTCATCTCGCGCGAGGCGATGACGTGCATGTTCGACAGGCTCCACGAGATGATCCAGTCCGGATTGAAGCGGCGGACCTGGGTCCAGGTGGCGGCCTGGTCGTTGCCCGGCAGCGGATAGGGGAACAGTTGCAGGTCGAAGCCTTCCTTCTCCGCCAGCGTCTTCAGGATGCCGATCGGCTCCTGGCCGAACGGATAATCGACATAGACGAAGGCGACCCGCTTGCCCTTCAGGCTGCCGCCGGACTGCTGCTTGATGTAGCCGACGTCGTTGGCCGCCTGGCCCCAATAGGTCGGGCCGATCGGGAACACCCACTTGAACACTTCACCATCGACCGCGTCGCCGCGTCCGGCCAGCGATTGCATCAGGATGTTGCCGTCCTTCATGACGCGCGGCAGCACCGCGCGCGACACCGGCGTCGACAGCATGTCGAACACCATGACGCCATCGCGCTTCAGCCGCTCGTAGCACTCGATGCCGCGCTGCGGCTCGTTGCCGTGATCCTGCACGATCACCTCGATCGGATGGCCTTCGAGCCCGCCCTTGGCGTTGAGCAGGTCGGCGTAATCCTTGGCGGCTTGCGCGACCTGCGGCGTGACGAAGGTGTAGGCCTTGCTGAGGTCGTAGCACAGCGCGAACTTCACCGGGTCGGCGGCGTGCGCGGCCATGCTGCTGGTCAGCATCAGCGCGACGCCGCCGAGTATCGATCTCAATCTCATATTCGTGTCCTCCCTTGTGCGGACGGTGGAGTGGTCGTTTTCTTGATGTCGGCCCCGGCGGTGAGTTAGGCCGGGCGCGCGTCTCACGTCAACCAGCGTTTGCGGCGGCGATAGTGCTTGATGTCGCGGAAGTTCTTGTTTTCCGCGCCGCCAAGATAAAATTCCTGAATGTCGGGATTCCTTTTCAGCGCCTCGGCGGTGTCGTGCATGACGATGCGTCCGCTCTCGATCAGGTAGCCGTGGGAAACGATCTCCAGCGCGGCGATGGCGTTCTGCTCCACCAGCAGCACCGACAGGCCGTCCTCGCGATTGATGCGGCTGAGAATCTGGAAAATCTCCGCCACCAGGAACGGCGCCAGGCCGAGGCTGGGCTCGTCCAGCATCAGGAGTTTCGGCTGGGTCATCAGCGCCCGGCCGATCGCCAGCATCTGCTGCTCGCCGCCGGAGAGATAGCCGGCGGCGCTGCCGCGGCGTTCGAACAGCCGCGGGAAATAGCTGTAGACGCGGTCCTTGTTGCGGGCGGCGTCGTGGCGGCTGCGCACGGCGGAGGCGGCGATCAGGTTTTCGTCCGGCGTCAGATGCTCGAACACGCGCCGGCCCTCCAGCACGTGGGCGATGCCGAGCCGGACGCGATCCTGCGGCATCAGGGCGTTGATGGGCTGGCCCTGGAACGCCACCTCGCCGCGCCGCACCTCGCCGCGCTCGGCGGCGAGCAGGCCGCTGATCGATTTCAGCGTGGTGCTCTTGCCGGCGCCGTTGGCGCCGAGCAGCGCCACCATGCCGCCCTGCGGCACCGCCAGCGAGACGCCCTTGATGGCCAGCGAGACGTAGTCGTAGACCACCTCGACGTTGTTGAGGGTCAGGATGTTGCCGGCTTTGGCTTCGGTGATGGCTGCCATGGTGCGCTATTTCTTGACGTAGCCGAACGGCCAGACCAGCAGATAATCGCGAACGTTGCCGTAGATTTTGCCGAGCCCCAGCGGTTCGAGCAGCAGAAAGCCGATGATTAGCGCGCCGTACAGCGCGTGCGGCAGATGGGCCAGCGTCTCGATGCCGAGCGAGAAACCGAACAGCCCGGTCAGCCAGGAGATGAAGCTGTTCATGGCGCCAGGCATCAGCAGGATGAATCCGGCGCCGAAGTAGCTGCCGATGATGCTGCCCAGGCCGCCGACGATCACCATCGCCAGCGCCTGGATCGAGACGTCGACGGAGAACTGCTCCGGCGTCACCGCGTGATAGAAGGTGCCGATCAGCACCGCGCCGCTGACGCCGGCGATGAAGGAGGAGGTCGCGAACGCCACCAGCTTGAAATAGAAGCTGTTCACGCCGATCACCGCGGCGGCGTAGTCCTTTTCGCGCACCGCGACCAGCGCCCGGCCGAGCGCGGTGCGCCGCAGGTTCAGCATGAAGGTGGTGACCAGCACGCACCACACCAGCGCCACGTAATAGAGGCCGGCGTCCGAGGTGACCGCCTGGCCGAGGAGGCGGATATCGGGGGCCTGCAACGTCGCCTGGGTGCCGCCGGAGATGGCGGGGACGTGCGAGATGGTCCAGTCCATCACGAATTGCAGCGCCAGCGTCGACAGCGCGAGATAGAGACCCTTCACGCGCAGCGCCGCGAAGGCGAACACGCTGCCGATCACCGCCGCCGTCAGGCCGGCCAGCACGATGGCGATTTCCCACGGCACGCCGGCGCGCTGGGCGTGGACGGCGGCATAGGCGCCGATGCCCATCACCGCCGCGTAGCCGAGATGAAACTGGCCGGCCCAGCCGAGAATCAGGTTGAGGCCGAGCGCGGCGGCGGTCCACACCAGCCATGGCAGCAGGTAGCTGGAGAGATAAAGCGAGTTCAGGTAGAGCGGGGCTGTGGCCGCCAGCAGCAGCAATCCGCCGATCATCCAGCGGTCGGCGGGAATCGGGAACAGCGCCCGGTCCTGGGCGTAGTTGGTGTGAAGGATGCCGGCCTGGCGAAACAGCATGGTCTTACACCCGTTCGATGTCGTGGCGGCCGAACAGGCCGTGCGGTCGCAGCATGATGGTGAGGATCAGCATCGCCGCGTCGACCAGTTCGCGGCTGGCGCCGCCCAGCAGGGGATCGAGCACCACCGAGGCGGTGCCCTCGACAATGCCGAGCAGGATGCCGGCCAGCAGCGCGCCGCCGATCGAGTCCAGCCCGCCCAACACGGCGACCGTCACGCCCTTGAGCAGCAACAGCGCAAGCGATTGATCGACGCCCTGCACCGATCCCCACAACACCGCGGCGATGGTCGCCACCACCGCCGAGATCGCCCAGGACAGCGCGACGCCGCGCTCGACCGAGATGCCGACCGACCAGGCGGCGGTGTAATCGTCCGAGATCGCGCGCAGCACCACGCCGATCCGGGTGCGGAAGAACAGCACCAGCAGCACGAACATCACCACCGCGACGCCGGCGCCGACCGCGTAGGCGCGATTAATCAAGAGCGGCCCGAGAAACAGCGGCGAGTCGCTGATGCCGATCGGCAGCGGCCGCGAGGTGCCGCCCCAGATCGTCATCGAGCCGGCGCGGAGAAAAATCTCGATGCCCAGCGTCATCATCAGGATCATGATGATCGGGCGGCCCGCCAGCCGCCGCAGCGCCACCCGCTCGATGCCGATGCCGATCACGAACATCGTCACGATGCCGAGCGGGATCGCCGCCCATATCGGCAGGTGCAGTTGATTGGCGAAGGCCAGGATCACGTAACCCGCCAGCATCACCATCGCGCCCTGCGCCAGATTGGGCACCGACGACGACTTGTAGATCAGCACGATGCCCATCGCGACCAGCGAATACATCAGGCCGACCAGCGCGCCGTTGAGGGCGGATTCCAAAAGCAGCAGGATATCCATGGCTCAGACCTCCTGCACGGTGAGCGTTCGCTCGATCACGCCGACCTCGCCGGTCTCGTAGGTGATCTGGGCTTTCATCAGCACGCTGCTCCGATTGTCGTAGATGGCGTCGATGATCGGCGCGTATCGATCCTCGACGACGTTGCGGCGGATCTTGCGGGTGCGGGTGATCTCGCCGTCGTCGGCGTCGAATTCCTTGTGCAGGTTGACGAAGCGCGTGAGATGAAGCGGCTCCGGCAGGGTGCGGTTGACGTGCCGCACCGCTTCCAGGATCAGCGTCGCGACTTCCGGCTTCTGCGACAGGTCGGCATAGGACATGTAGGAAATGCCGCGCAGTTCGGCCCAGAACCCGACCGCCTCCTTGTCGATGCAGATCAGCGCCGCGAGCCGGTCGCGGCCGGCGCCGAGCACGGCGGCCTCCTTGATGTAGGGGCTGAACTTGAGACGGTTCTCGATGTAGTTCGGAATATAGCGCTCGCCCTTGGCGGTGTGGACCACGTCCGACAGGCGGCCCAGCACCACCAGATGGCCGTTGGGTTCGAGGTAGCCGGCGTCGCCGGTGTGCAGCCAGCCGTCGCGCAGCGCCTCGCGGGTGGCGGCCTCCTGCTTGAAGTAGCCGGAGAACACGCTGCCGGAGCGGACCAGGATTTCGCCGGCGTCGCTGATCTGGACCTCGACGCCGGGGAACGGGCGGCCGACGGTGTGCAGCCGCACCTCGTCGGGGCCTTGCAGGGCGTTGTAGGCGCTGCTTTCGGTCTGGCCGTAGAGCTGCCGCAGCTTAATGCCGAGCGCGCGGTAGAACACGAAGGTATCCTCACCCATCGCCTCGCCGCCGGTGAAGGCGCCGCGCAGCCGCGACAGGCCGAACTGGTCCTTGATCGGACCGCAGACCAGCCACTCGCCGAGCGGGCCGAGCAGCATCTCCTTCAGCGTCGGCTGGCCGCCTTCGAGCTTGCGGCGCTCGGCCGACAGCGCCGAGGCCATGAAGAACTTGTAGATCGCCTTCTTGAATGGCGTGGAATCCTCCATGCGTACCTGGATGGTGGTGAGCATGTTGTCCCAGCTTCGCGGCGCGGCGAGGTAGAAGGTCGGCGCTACCTCGCGCAGGTTTTGCAGCACCGTCTCCTGCCGCTCCGGAATGTTGATGACGAAGCGCAGCGCGACGCCGCCCGCGACGGTGACCGCGAAGTCACCGACCCAGGCCATCGGCAGATAGGCCAGAATGCTTTCGCCGAAATCGAACGCGCCGCCGTGATAGGCGTTGCGCACGCCCGACAACAAGTTGCGGTGCGACAGCACGATGCCCTTGGGCTTGCCGGTGGAGCCCGACGAATGCACGAACACCGCCGGGCCGTCGGGATTGGCGCGCGCGATCAATGCCTCGCGCAGGCCCGATTCCGCCTTCAGCCGCGCCTCGCCACGGGCGCACAGCGCGTCCCACGAAAGCAGGCCCGGAAACGGATAGGCCGCGAGTCCGCGCGGGTCGTCATAAATGACGTGGGCGATGCCGGCGTCCTGCTCGCGCAGGTCGAGCATCTTGTCGACCTGCTCCT
Source organism: Xanthobacteraceae bacterium (assembly GCA_023954195.1). GTDB lineage: Bacteria > Pseudomonadota > Alphaproteobacteria > Rhizobiales > Xanthobacteraceae > 62-47. The sequence continues at coordinate 1,177,439 of JAMLIK010000001.1, read as the reverse complement.
GATCCTCGGCGAGAACGAAGCGGACGTCGGCCTCGTGGACGAAGTGCTTGATCTCGTCGAGCGTGGCGTCGGGGAAAGCCGGCATGGCGTGGCCGCCGAGCGCGCCGGCTGCGATCATGCCGATGTACAGGCGCGGCCGGTTGTCGCCGACCACCAGCAGCACGTCGCCGGCGGCAAAGCCGAGGCTCTCCAGCCCGGCGGCGCAATGCAGCATGCTGTCGAGCACCTGCCGCCAGCTCATCTCCTGCCAGATGCCCTTGCTTTTCTCGCGCATCGCGATGTCGTCGGGAAACACCTCGGCGTTCCTGGCGAGCAGGCGGCTCAGGGTGGTGTCGGCGCCGAAATCCCAGGTTGTGGCGGTGGTCGGGGTGGTGGCCGCGGTCGCTGCGGCGGGGGCGCCGCCGTCAGTGGGCTGCATGCGCGCCTCCGATATAGGCTTCCACCACGCGCGGGTCGGCGACCACCTCCGCCGGAATGCCGGAGCCGATCATCGCGCCGTAGTTCAGCGCCAGCATGCGATCGCAGATGCCGGTGATGACGTCCATGTGGTGTTCGATCAGCAGCACCGTGACGTTCCGCTCGTCCCGCGCGTCGAGGATGAAGCGCGCCATGTATTCCTTCTCCTCCTGATTCATGCCTGCCATCGGCTCGTCGAGAATCAGCAGGCTCGGTTCGGCGGCAAGCGCCCGCGCCAGTTCGACGCGCTTCTTGAGGCCGATCGGGATGCCGTCCACCAGTTCGGTGCGCACACTCTCCAGTTGCAGGAAGTCGATGACATCCTCGACCGCCGCGCGATTTTTGGTCTCGTCGCCCTGTGCCAGCCACCAGTAGCCGGCGGTGCGCAGCACGCTGGCGTGCATGTGGACGTGGCGGCCCAGCAGGATGTTATCGAGCACGCTCATGCCGTTGAACAACGCGAGATTCTGAAACGTGCGCGCCACGCCGAGCCGCGCCACCTTGTGCGGCGCGAGGCCGGTGATGTCATGGCCGTTAAGCAAGATGTTGCCGCGCTGCGGCGGATAAAATCCGGTGATGGCGTTGGTGAGGGTGGTTTTGCCGCAACCGTTGGGACCGACCAGGCCGAAAATCTCGCCGCGCTGGATCTGAAGATCGATTCCGTTCAGCGCCACGATGCCGCCGAACCGGCGTTCGACGGACTGGCATTCCAGCACCGGGCCGGCCCGGTTCCGGGCGCCCCCCGACTTGTCGTCTCCGTCCGTCATCAATTATTCGGCTCCGCGCGGGCGGCACACATGCACATGGGAAGGCGATGGCCTTTCTTGGGAGGCTTGAAAGTTAAGCTACCCAGCGCCTGCTTTTCATGCAAGCGCGTTATTGGACGCAGGTAATGCAACGGTGCGTGTCTTATGGGCATCGGGACGGCGCGTGCGGCAGCGGCGCGTGTCGGCGCAGGAAACCGACGATGGCTTCGGTGAACACGTCGTTGCGGTCGCCGACCACCATATGTCCGGCGTCGGCGATGTCAGTGTAATTGGCATGCGGCGCGAACTGGAGGAACTGCCGCGCGGCCTCAGGGGTTACCAAATTGCTGGAGCCGCCCCGGATCAGGTGAACGGGAAGGCGCAGCCGGCGCGCGGCGGCGGCGAAGCGCGATTCCAGATCCTCCGGCATCGCCCGGTTCGCCGCGGCGATGAAGCGCGGATCCCAGTGCCAGCGCAGCCGGCCGTCGTCGCATTTGCGCAAGTAGCGCTCCAGCGTCTCCGACGGCCCGCGTTGCTTGCGATGCGGCAGATAGGCGGCGATGGCGGCGGCGGCCTCATCGGCGCTGGCGAAGCCTTCGTCGAGATGCGCCTCCATGAAACCGAGAATATGGGCGACGCCATCCGGTTGCAGTTGCGGCGTGACGTCCACCAGCGTCAGCGACGCGAACACGCCGGGCCGCAATTCGCCCTCCGCCAGCAGCCCGGCGAGCCCGCCGAGCGAGGCGCCGACCACGGCGGGCTTGTCTTGCAGCGCGTCAGCGATGGCGAGCAGGTCGGCGGCGTAATCGCTGAAATGATAGGCGCCCGACGGCGACCACTCGCTTTCGCCGTGGCCGCGCATGTCGATGGCGACGGCCTTATAGCCGGCCTCGGCCAGCGCGCTCGACACCTTGGTCCAGGCTGCGCGGGTCTGTCCGCCGCCATGGGCGAGCAGCACCGGCGGTCCGTCGCCGGCGATCTCGGCGGCGATCGTCTGGCCTTGCGCGCCGGTGAAGGTTCGTCTCGGCATGGCGCGGGCCTAGTCCTTGAACTTCGGCTTGCGCTTCTCGCGGAAGGCGCTGATGCCCTCGCGCGCGTCGTCGTGCATCATCAAGAGCGGGAAGCCGTCGACGGCGTGACGCATCTCGTCGCCGCCGAGCCCGCGATTGTAGAACGACTTGGCCATCGCCACCGCCAGCCGCGGCTTGGCGGCGATGCGCTCGGCGAACGCCAGCGCCTCGGCCATCAGCGCGTGGTGCGGCACCACGCGCAGCACCAGCCCGATCCGTTCGGCTTCGGCCGCGTCGATCGGGTCGCCGAGCATGCTGAGTTCCTTGGCCCTGGCCCGGCCGACGATGTCGTGCAGGCGGACGATGGCGAAGCCCGGCAGCAGGCCGAGCATGATTTCCGGCACCGCGAATTTGGCGCGATCCGAGGCGAGGATGAAGTCCGACGCCATCGCCAGCTCGAAGCCGCCGCCATAGGCGAGGCCGTTGACGGCCGCGATCACCGGCTTGCTACAGCGTTCCGGGGCCGCCAGCACGTCGAGCGCGGCGGCGAGGAACTTACGGCCCTTCTCGGCCTCCAGCTCGAAGCCCGAGATATCGGCGCCGGCGCAGAACGCCTTGTCGCCGCCGCCGGTGATGATGACGACGCGAATGCCCTCGTCGACGTCGGCGCGGGCGAGGCCGGCGAGGATGCCCTCGCGGAGGCCCGCGGTGAGCGCGTTGAGCTTGGTCGGCTCGTCGAGGGTCAGGATCGCGATCTTGCCCCTGGTCTCGTAGTTGACGCTACCCAGTCTCATGGCGATTTCCCCGTTGATCGCGCCGCGTCGCGCGAGGTTGATATCATGACGGTTCCGGCTCGACGACGACGACGATGGCGTTGCGCTCGACGGTTTCGCCGGCGCGGCAGTTGACCGCCGCCACCACGCCGTCGATCTCGGACGTGATCCGCAGCTCCATCTTCATCGATTCCAGCACCGCCGCGACGCAGCCCACCTTGACCTTGTCGCCGACCGCGACGTTGACCTTGAGGATCATGCCGGTCATCGGCGCGCGCAGGTCGCCGCTGGTCTCGGCGGTGGCGCTGATATAGCTGAGATAGGGCACCGCCCGCATGGCATGCACGCCGCGTCCGTCATGGACGAAGATGGCGTCCTGCTCCTGACGGATGCGGACCACCTCGACCCGCGCGCCGACGACTGCCGTGAAGCGATCGTCACCGAGCGGGTCGAGGCGCACCGTCAACTGATCGTCGTTGACGCCGATGGTCATGGCGCCGTCGACCGCGACCGGCGCGAAGCGGATTTCGGCGCTGTGGCCGACGGTGGTCAAATGCAGTTCCGGGATCGGCGACAGGCCGACGTCGCCCGCCGCCATGTGCCAGCCGGTCAGTTCGCGCGCGCGCCACGGATCGCGCGCCAGCGCCTCGCGCTGGCGCAGCATCCAGAAGCAGCCGCCGAGCGCCAGCGCCGCGCGGTCGGAGTCCGAGGCGGGCGCGGTGAGTTGCGCGATACTCTCGTCGATCGAGCGGGTGTGGAAGGTCGCTGCGCGGGTCGCCGGCCAGTCGATCAGCCGGGCGAGGAACGCCTGATTGGTGGTGACACCGAAGATCGCGGTCGCCTCCAGCGCCGCGCGCAACCGGGTGAGCGCCTCGTCGCGCGTCGGTGCGAAAGCGATCAGCTTCGCCAGCATCGAATCGTAGTAGGACGTCACCACCGACCCGCTTTCCACGCCGGTCTCGACGCGGATATCGCCGCTCGGGAAGCTGACATGGGCGATGTCGCCCGTGACCGGCAGAAAATTGTTGGCGGGATCCTCGGCGCAGATCCGCGCCTCGACGGCGTGGCCGGCGCAAGCGATCCGCTCCTGCGTCAGCGGCAGGCCCTCGCCGGCGGCGATGCGCAGCATCAGCTCGACGATGTCGAGCCCGGTAATCATCTCGGTCACCGGGTGCTCGACCTGCAAGCGTGGATTGACTTCGAGGAAATAATACGCGTCGTCCTGCACGATGAACTCGACGGTGCCGGCGCCGCGATAGTTCAGGCGCTGACCCAGCCGCACCGCGTCCGCCGCCATGCGGTCGCGCAAGGAGGCCGGCAGGTTCGCCGCCGGCGCTTCCTCGATGACTTTCTGGTGGCGGCGCTGCAAGGTGCATTCGCGCTCGAACAGGTGGACGACGTTGCCCTTGCCGTCGCCCAGAATCTGGATTTCGATATGACGGCCGCGCGGAATGAATTTCTCGACGATCAGGCCGGCGGAGCCGAAGGCGTTTTTAGCCTCGCGCATCGCCGATTCGATGTCGTCGCCAACGCCGTCGAGCGTGGAAACCACGCGCATGCCCTTGCCGCCGCCGCCGGCCGCGGCCTTCAGCATCGCCGGCAGGCCGATCTCGCGGACGATGCGCGCGATCTCGGCCTGGTTCTCGCTCGGCGTGGTGGAGCCGGGAATGATCGGCACGGAGGCGGCGTCCGCTTCCCGCTTGGCGAGCGCCTTGTCGCCGAGCCGCTCGATCACGTCCGGCGTCGGGCCGATGAAGACCAGGCCGGCGGCCTCGACGGCGCGGGCGAAGGCGGCGTTTTCCGCCAGGAAGCCGAAGCCGGGATGGATCGCCTGCGCGCCGGTGGCTTTCGCGCCCGCGATCACCGCGTCGATGCGCAGATAGCTGTCGGCGGCCGCCGCGCCGCCTATCAGGACGGATTCGCCGATCTCGCGCACATGCAGGGCTCCCGCGTCGGCGGCGGAATGGACGCCGGCGACGGCGACGCCGAGGCGGCGGCAGGTGCGGGCGATCCGGCAGGCGATCTCGCCGCGATTGGCGATCAGGATTTTATCGAACACGATGTGTCTCCCGTCGTCACATCCGCAGCACGCCGACGCGTGTTTCCTTCGGCGGCAGGCGGCCGGCGAGGTCGAGCAGCAGCGCCATCACGTTGCGGGTTTCCAGCGGGTCGATCACCATGTCGCACCAGATGTTGCGGGCGAAATTGTAAGCGTTGGCGAAATCCTCGAACTGCTGGCGCACCGGCGCGCGATAGGCTTCGCGTTCGTCCTCAGTCCAGCTCGTGCCGTCGCGCTTGTGCGCCTCGTCGCGCACCATCGCCAGCGTGTTGGCCGCCTGGTCGGGGCCCATGATGGCGGAGCGGCCGTTCGGCCACATCATCATGGCGTTGGGCTTCATCGGCCGGCCGCACATCGACATGTAGCCGGCGCCGTAGGAGTTGCCGATTATCAACGTGTATTTCGGCACGTCGGCCGAGGCCATCGCGGTAATCATTTTCGCGCCGTGCTTGGAGATGCCGCCTTCCTCGGCCTCGCGGCCGACCATGAAGCCGGTGACGTCGGCCATGAATAGCAGCGGAATGCCGCGCTTGCAGCACAGGTCGATGAAATGCGTCGCCTTCAGCGCGCTTTCGGAGAACAGCACGCCGTTGTTGCAGACAATGCCAATCTCGAAGCCCATGATGCGGGCGAAGCCCGTCATCAGCGTGTCGCCGTAAAGCGGCTTGAACTCGTGAAACTCGCTGCCGTCGACCAGTCGCGCGATGATGTCGCGGTTGTTGGTGGGCACGCGCGGGTCGGCGCTGATGAAGCCGTAAATGTCTTTCGGATCGAAGCGCGGCGGCTTTGGCTCGGCCACCTGCCAGCGCTGTCGCGGGATGTCGCCGAGATTGGCGACGATGTCGCGGGTGATGGCGATGGCGTGGCTGTCGTTCTCCGCGAGATGATCGGTGACGCCGGAGACGCGTGAGTGCATCTCGCCGCCGCCGAGCGCCTCGACGCCGACTTCCTCCTTGGTCGCGGCATAGACAAGTTGCGGCCCGCCGAGAAACATCGCCCCCTGGTTGCGCACGATCACGGTCTCGTCGCACAGCGCCGGCATGTAGGCGCCGCCGGCGGTGGAGGGGCCGTGGACGACGGCGATCTGCGGAATGCCCTCGCCCGACATCCGCACCTGATTGTAGAAGATCGAGCCGAACTGGCCCTCGTCCGGGAAAATGCCGGGCTGGTCCGGCAGGTTGGCGCCGCCGGATTGCACCAGCGTGATGCAGGGCAGGCGATGCTTCCAGGCGAAGTGCTGGGCGCGGACGTGCTTCTTGCAGGTGATGCCGTAATAGGTGCCGCCCTTCACGGTGGCGTCGTTGGCGATAATCATGCAGGGCCGGCCGGAGACGACGCCGACACCGGTGATGATGCTGGCGCCGGGCGGCACGCCTTCGTGCATGCCTTCGCCGGCGAGCTGGCTGAACTCCAGGAACGGCGAGCCGGGATCCATCAGCGCGGCAATGCGCTCGCGCGGCAAGAGTTGCTTGCGCTCCTTGTGCAGTTTTCGCGCCCGCTCCGGCCCGCCCGCCATCGCGGCGGCGCGGCGGCGGCGCAGGTCTTCGACGCGCGCGCGATAGACGCTTTCGTTGCGGCGGTATTCGTCGCTCGTCGTCGCGACGTCGGATTTCATCACGGCCATCGCGGTGGGATCCTAGTAGCTGCGCGGCAAGCCCATGACGCGCTCGCCGATATAGTTGAGAATCATTTCGCGGTTGAGCGGCGCGGTCTTGAGCAGCCGCACCAGCGGATAGATGTCGAAGATGCCGTATTCCTTGGTGAAACCGTTGCCGCCGAAACATTGCAGCGCGGTGTCCACCGCCTTGATGCCGGCGTCGGCGGCGGCGAGTTTCGCCATGTTGGAGAACTCGCCGGCCTCGCGGCCCTGATCGTAGATCCAGGCGGCCTTCAGCGTCATCAGCGAGGCCATCTCGACGTCGGTGTAGGCGGAGGCGAGCGGATGTTGCAGGCCCTGATAGGCGCCGATCGGGGTGTCCTTGAACACCTTGCGGGAGCTTGCGTACTCGACCGCGCGGTTGAGCGCGTAGCGGCCGAGCCCGCAGCAGATCGAGCCGACCAGGATGCGCTCCGGGTTGAGGCTGTTGAACAGAATGCCGAAACCTTGATCGATCTCGCCGATGGCGTCCTCCGGCCCCAGATCGACGTCGTCGAAGAACAGTTGCCACTGGGTTTCCGGCGCGGGAATGGAGACCGGAATGTATTGCTTGCTGACGCCCTTGGCCTTGAGGTCGACGACGAACAGCGTGAAGCCGTCGGTCTTCCGCTTCACCTCGGTGTGCGGGATGGTGCGCGTCACCACCAGCGCGTAGTCGGAGCCGTCGGCGTCGGTGATGAAGGTCTTTTGTCCGTTCAGCGCGAAGCGGTTGCCGTTGCGTTTCGCGACCGAGGTGATGCGCATCGAATTGGTGCCGGCGTCGGGCTCGGTGATGGCGAAGCAGAACCGGGTCTTGCCGGCGCAGGCGTCGGGCAGGAAGCGCTGCTTCTGCGCCTCGGTGCCGTATTTGGCGATCAGGCCGAGGCTCATGGTGGCGCCGACCACCAGGTTCAACAGCGGAATGCCGTTGTTGGACAGCCCTTCGAGGAACAAGTGCATCTCGGTCATGCCTTGACCCGCGCCGCCATATGGCTCCGGCACCATCATGCCGACGAAGCCGTCCGCCGCCACCTTCTGGTACAGCGCGGTCGGGAATTCGTGCTTCTCCGCGCAGTCGAGCCAGTAGCGGCGGTCATACTGCTTGGCGACCGCGTTGCCGTAGTCGAGGATCTGCTGCTGCTCGGTGGTGAGGTCGAAATTCATGGTCGGCTCCGGTGAAGGGCGGCGCGAGCTTAGGGACAAGCCGTCGCCAATGCAATCTAACAGACGTTCAAAATCTAACAATCGTTAGATTTGTGCCCAGACTGTCTTTCTCCGTCATTACAATACGAAAGTCGTCGTCCCCGCGCAGGCGGGGACCCATACGCCGCAGCGGTTCGGCTCCATCATCGAGGGTGAGGTTATCTTATAGTCACCGACGCCAGGGGTCATGGGTCCCCGCCTGCGCGGGGACGACGCCGGGGATGGCGCGGTCGCGCCGTTCCAAAACTCACGCCCGCCTGAAGCGGGGCAGGGTGATGTTGTCGGAGACTTTTTCGCAGACCAGCACGACGTCCATGTCGAAGGTCACCTCGTCCGCCGGCCCGCCGGTATAGGTCGAGATCATTCGCGGCCCCTCCGCCAGTTCCACCAGCAGCACCGCGTAGGGCACGTCGTTCTTGAAGGCCGGGCCGGGGGCGCGGTGGACGACGCTGAAGGAATGCACCTTAGCCCGCCCGCTGGCCGGGCGGTGGATCAGGTTCTCGCCGCTGCAATGGCGGCAGAAGCCCTGCTGATAGAACTGCACGTTGCCGCAATCGTCGCAGTGCTGGAGCAGCAATTGGCCCTCGCGCAGGCCGCGCCACAGCGTGGCGGTGTCGGCGTCGGGCGCGGGGAGCGGCTTGCGGGCGGCGTCTTCGAGCGAGATCACAGCGTCTTCTCCGTGCCGAGAATGGTGGTGGCGTTGGTGGCGAAGCCGGCGCCGAGGCTGTGGACCAGCCCGAGTTCGGCGCCCGCGACCTGCCGTTCGCCGCATTGGCCGCGCAGTTGCGCCACCACCTCGTGGAAATGGAACAGCGAGCCGGGAATGCCGGAATGCGCGAACGACAGCATCCCGCCATGGGTGTTGGCGGGAATCTGCCCGCCATAGGTCATCTGGCCATCGGCGACGAAGCGGCCGCCCTCGCCCTTCGGGCAGAAGCCGAGGTCCTCCAGCATCATGATGACGGTGCCGGTGAAGCAGTCGTAGACGCCGGCGGTGTGCATGTCCTTCGCGCCATAGCCGGCCATGGCGTAGGCTTTTTGGCTCGATTGCACCGCGCCGGTCACCGTGAGCGAGGGCATCAGGAAGATGTGCTCGTGGGTGTAGCACTCGCCGCCGCCGAGGATGTAGATCGGCTTTTCGATGCCGAGCGCTTTCGCGCGCGCCGCCGAGGTCAGCACGAACGCCGCTCCGCCGTCGGAAATCAGCGAGCAGTCGAGCTTGCGGTAGGGCGACGTCACCATCTTGGAGTTGAGCACGTCGTCGATGGTGATCGGCGCGGTCTGCTGCGCGCCCGGCGTGCGCGCGGCGTGGCGGCGCTGCGTCACCGCCACTTGCGCCAGTTGCTCCGGCGTGGTGCCGAATTCCTTCATGTGCCGGTGCGCCGTCATCGCGAAGGTGTTGGCGACCGGAATGCCGAAAGGCATCTCGTATTGCTGGTCGCGGCTCTCGGTGAGCGAGCGCAGCGCCAGTTCCGGCGTCAGGCCCGACAGCAGGCTGTCGGCGCCGATCACCAGCACGGTCTCCGTGAGGCCGCCGTGGATCGCGGCGGCGGCGATGTTGAACTGGGTGGCGGCGGTCGCGCCCGACACCTGCAAGGTGTTGGAAAAGGTCGGTTGCAGGCCGAAATATTCGCTGAAGGCGACGCTGAAGCGATGAAACGGCGCGGCCATGGCGTGGCCGGCCAGCACGCCGTCCACCTCGCTCTTTTGCAGGCCGGCGTCGGCCAGCGCCTGCTTCGCGGCGCTTGCTGCCAGCCACAGCGGGCTGCGGCCCGGCACCTTGCCGACCGGCGACAGCCCGATGCCGATGATGGCCACCTGGCCGCGCAACGAATTCTTGTGGCCGGCGAGGGCCGCGGCCTTGGTCATGGCATCTCCTATGTCGCGGCGGCGGCAGCGGTCTGCGTCAGCCGCGCCTCAAGCTCGTGACGCTGCACCTTGCCGCTGGTCGAGCGCGGGAAGTCGGCGAAATCGATGAAGTGGAATTGTCGCGGGCATTTGTAGCCGGCGAGGTCGCGCCGGCACATCGCGGTGAGTTCGGCCTCGGTCAGGCTGTCGTCGCGGCGGGCGATGAACGCCACCGGCACTTCGCCCCATTTGGCGTCCTTCGTCCGCACCACGGCGGCCTCGGTGACGCGGGCATCGCCCAGCAGCACCCGCTCGATCTCGGCCGGGTAGACGTTCTCGCCGCCGGACTTAATCATGTATTTGGCGCGATCGACGAAATCCAGCGTGCCGTCGGTGTTGCGGCGGAACACGTCGCCCATGTGAAACCAGCCGCCGCGAAAATCGCGGGCGTTGGTCTCCTCGGCCTGCCAGTAGCCGGAGAACAGCGTCGGGCCGCGCATCGCCAGTTCGCCGGGCTCGCCCGGCGCCACCTCGTTGTCGTCGGGATCGACCAGCTTGACTTCGCAGAAACTGCTTTGCTGCTTCGACAGCCGGGCCGGGATGTCGCCGATTGCGATCAGGTTGGTGCTGGCCGGCGGCAGGCCGGTCTCGGTCGAGCCGAAGGAATTGATATAGGGCGATTGCAACAATTGCGTGATGTCGGCGATGGCCTGCGGCGGCACCAAATCGGCCATCGCGCCACAGGTGCGGATGCCTTTCACGGTCACCGGATTAGCGCGAAAACCTTCGGCCAGCGCCTCGACCATGCCGGGGATCAGGACAAACCAGCCGATGTAGTAGCGCGCCGCCGCCGACAGCAGCGGCGCGACCTGAAAACCGTCCACCACGATCACGGTGCCGCCGCGCAGCAGCGTCGCCAGCGCGTGGTCGGTCGAGGCCATGTGGAATAGCGGCGCCCAGGCGACGAAGGATTCGTCGTAGCCGATGCCGAGTTCGGACGAGAACACCAGCGCGCGCGCGATCATCGCCCGATGCGAGATCACCGCGCCTTTCGGCAGGCCGGTGGTGCCGCTGGTGTAAAGAATGACGAGGCCGTCCTCCGGCTCGGCGGCAATCGGCGTAGGCGCGCCGCTCGCGGCTTGCAGCGCCCGTTCATAGTCGTCGCCCAGCGTCACGACGTCGCGGACCGACAGCGCGCCGTCGAGCGGCGCGGCGAGTTCGGCCTCGGCGATCAGGAGTTTTGGCGACACCAGTTCGATGCAGTAAGTCAGTTCGCGTTTCGACAGCCGCCAGTTGAGGCAGGCGGTGATGACGCCGAGCTGCCCCGCCGCCAGTTCGATCTCCAGATATTCCGGGCGGTTGCGCGCCAGCAGCGCGACGCGGTCGCCGCGTCTGAGCCCGTGCGCGGCCAGCATCGCGACGGCGCGGTTCACGCGGTCGTTCAGTTCGCCGTAGCTGACGAGACGGCCGTCGTGATCGATGGCGGGCGCGGCCGGCTGGATCGCGGCGCGAGCACGGAACAGGCTGCCGACCGTCGAACTGGTGCCGGCGATGGTGGTGGGTGAATGTTCCTGCCCGTCCGTCATATCTGGTTTCTCCGCGGTCCGCTCCGTTCCGAACCGCGCTATAAGAGGCGCTTTGCCGCGCGGCCGCAAGACCGTGCCGAGGAGGCCGTCCGGGCAAGCCGTCCGTGATCTGGTATGATATCGTCCCGACGGGCGCCAAGTCGGCGCTTGCGGCGGCGCGCGTTCCCGCATAAATTCTAACATCTGTTCGAAAATTTCCATAGCCGGTTGTTCGTTTTCCCAAGGCGGCGGCCAGCTTCACCGGCCCGGGCCGCGCGCGCCGCGCGAAACAGGCCATCGACCGACGAGGACGCTGATGTCGAACCGCTACGCCGCCTACACCAAGCTGAAGCTCGATTACCCCGCCAAGCGGATCCTCCGGATCACCTTCGACCGGCCGGAAACCTACAATTCGGTCGATGCCGAGACCCACACCCAGATCACCAACATCTGGCGCGACATCAACGACGATCCGGATATCAACGCGGTGATCGTCACCGGCGCCGGCAAGGCGTTTTCCGCCGGCGGCGATTTCGAGCTGATTAAGAGCCTGCTCGACAATCCGGTGGCGCGGATGGCGACCTGGAAGGAAGCCAAGGATCTCGTCTACAACGTCATCAACTGCAACAAGCCGATCATTTCCGCGATCAACGGCGTCGCGGTCGGGGCCGGCCTCGTCGTCGGCATTCTGGCGGACGTGTCGATCTGCGGCAAATCCGCCAAGATCGTCGACGGCCACACCCGGCTCGGGGTCGCGGCGGGCGACGTCGCCTGCATCATCTGGCCGCTGCTGTGCGGCCTCGCCAAGGCGAAATACTATCTGCTGACCTGCAAGCCGCTGTCGGGCGAGGAAGCCGAGCGAATCGGGTTGGTGTCGCTGTGCGTCGAGGACGCCGAGTTGCAGAAGGTCGCGCTGGAAACCGCGGAGGACCTCGCGAACGGCGCGCAGAGCGCGATCCGCTGGACCAAGTATTCGCTCAACAACTGGCTGCGCGCCAACGGCCCGCTGTTCGACACCTCGACCGCGCTGGAAATTCTCGGCTTCTCCGGACACGAGGCGCGCGAGGGCCTGGCGTCGCATCTCGAAAAGCGCAAGCCGTCGTTCCCGCCGGAGTGCCCGGTTTAAGGAAGCAGCCTGTTTCCGTCTCCGTCATTGCGAGGAGCGAAGCGACGAAGCAATCCAGGAGCCGCAAGGAAGGGCTGGATTGCTTCGCGGAGCCTGTGCTCGGATAACGCGAAGCGTTGATCCGAGTGCTCGCAATGACGTTGGTGAGTAAATTTGCGGGTGGATTTCCGGCACAAAAGGCGTCGTCCCCGCGCAGGCGGGGACCCATACGCCGCAGTATTTCGGCTCTTTCCACCGAGGTCGTTTTACAACAACCGATGCCGGGGAATCTGGGTCCCCGCCTGCGCGGGGACGACGCCGTGGGTGTGTCTCACGGTATCGCCGCCAACTGTTTCCGCAACGCCTCGACCGTCTCCGGGTTGGCCAGCGACGACAGGTCGCCGGGGTCCTTGTTCTCGAACACCGCGCGCAGCACGCGCCGCATGATCTTGAGGTTGCGGGTGCGCGGCAGGTCGTCGACGAAGACGATGCGCTCCGGGCGGTAGGACGCGCCCATGCCCTTCACCAGCGCGGCCGACAGCTCCTCGGCGACGTCTTGAGTGGATTGGCGCGCGATGTCCGGCATCAGCACGCAGGCGCAGACGATGGCCGAGCCCTTGACCGGATGCGGCACGCCGAACACCGCCGCCTCCGCCACCTTGCCGGTGGCGACCAATAGCCCTTCAAGCTCGGAGGGGCCGGTGCGTTTGCCGGAAATCTTGATGGTGTCGTCGGAACGGCCGAGAATGTAATAGAGGCCATCCGTGCCCTGCATGGCGAAATCGCCGTGAACCCAGATGCCCGGTAGCGTGCTCCAGTAATTGTCGATGTAGCGTGCGTCCGCCTTCCACAGGCTTTTCGTCAGCCCGATGGAGGAATGGCGCAGCACCAGTTCGCCGACCTCGCCAGGCTTCACCTTGTTGCCCGCAAGGTCCACGATATCCGCGCCGACGCCGAGCGCGCGGCGCGAGAACGAGCCGGGATTCATCGGGTGGTTCGGCGTGCCGAGGACGATGCAGCCGCCGACCTCGGTGCCGCCGGAGATGTTGATGATCGGCAGCCGCCGCTTGCAGACGTGCTCGAAGAACCATTGCCACGGCGCGGGCGTCCAGGCTTCGCCGCCGGAGGTGGTGATGCGCAGGCTGGAGAGATCGTAGTTCTCCACCTCAATGCCGTAACGCATCAGGCTGCGGACGATGGTCGGCGAGACGCCGAGATAGGTCACGCGATGATCCTGGATCAGCCGCCAGAACCGTCCGGTGTCGGGATAGTCCGGCGTGCCCTCGGCGATCAGCAGGCTGGCGCCGGCGAAGCTCGGGATGCAGGCGCACATCGCGCCGACCATCCAGCCCATGTCGCTCATGAAGAAGAAGCGGTCGGTCGGCTTGAAATCGCCGCAGATGATGATGTCGCGCGTCACCATCGAGCCGATGAAGCCGATCTGGGTCCAGACGCAACCTTTCGGCTCGCCGGTGGTGCCGGAGGTATAGAGCAGGATCGCCGGCGCGTCCGCCGGCATCTCGGCGGTGGCGATGTCGTCGTCCTTGCCCTTGGTGAGATCGTGCAGCCAGTGGTCGCGGCCGGCGCGCATCGGCGTGTCGATGGCGAGGCCGCCGCGATCGGCCACCACCACGTGCCGCACGCTGGGGGTTTGTTCCAGCGCGGCGTCGAGCACGGATTTCAGCGGCGCCGGCGCGCCGCGCCGAAAGGTGCCGTTGGCGGTAATCACCGCCTTCGCCTCGCCATGGTTAAGACGGGAGACGATCGGCGCGGGGCCGAAGCCGGAGAACAGCGGCAGCACGATCGCGCCGAGTTTCAACACCGCGAAGAAGGCGACGAAGGTTTCCGGCAGGTTCGGCATGTAGAGCGCGACCACGTCGCCCGGTCCGATGCCGAGATCGCGCAAGCCGCGCGCGAGGCGGCCGACCTCGCGATCCAACTCGCGATAGCTGAGGCTGCGTTGCTCCTTGCCGTCCTCGCTTTCCCACACCAGGAAGGTCTGGTCCCAGACCTTGGTGCCGCGATGCTTGTCGATGCAGTTCAGCACGATGTTGGTGCTGCCGCCGACGCACCATCGCGCCCACGGCTCCCCGCGCGAGACGTCCAGCATGGTGTCGTAAGGCTTGTGGAAGCGCACGTCGCAGAACTTGAACACCTGCTCCATCAGCCAGGCCGGATCGGTCTCGGCGTTCGCGGCGAGGCTGTCGTAATCGGCGTGGCCGGTGGCGCGCAGAAACGCCGTCAGGTTGCTTTGCGCGATCAGCTCCGGGGTGGGTTCCCAAACATAGGTGTTGGCGTCGCTCATCGGCTGTCCTACGGTATTCCAGATCGAGGGTGCGGGATCACGATATCGCGCCGGATCGATTGACAACAACCTGTTTCTAACATCTGTTAGATTATTCAGCGAGCACAGGCTCGACGATCGAGGTTGCCGTGACCGATTCCGCCAATCCCAATGCCGCCTATCTTATGCCGACCTATTTCGTCGACAGCGATTCCGCGCCGGTGCGCGAATTTGCCGCCGAAGCCCTGCGCGGCTTCGAGAATGCCTCGCCGACCGAAAAGGCGATCCGGCTGTTCGACGCGGTGCGCGACCGCATCAAGTACGATCCGTTCCATGTCGGCACCACGCCGGACGATTACCGCGCCAGCACGGTGGTGCGGCGGCCGTCGAACTACTGCGTGCCCAAGGCCATCCTGCTCGCCGCGGTGCTGCGCGCCGCCGGCATTCCGGCGGCTCCCGGCTTCGCCGACGTGAAGAACCATCTCAACTCGGCGAAACTGGCCGACCTGATGGGGACCGATCTTTTCATCTATCACGGCTATGTCGCGCTGTGGCTCGACGGCAAGATGTTCAAGGTGACGCCGGCGTTCAACACCGAATTGTGCCAGCGCTTCGGCGTCCGCGAACTGGTGTTCGACGGCCACAGCGACGCGCTGTTTCACGAGTTCGACACCCGGAACCGGCGGCACATGGAATATGTCAACGATCGCGGCTGGTTCGTCGATCCGCCGATCGACCAGTTGCTGAAGGATTTTCGCGAGATCTATCCGAAACTGTGGGACAAGGGCGCGTCCGCCGACGTCCCGGCGGAGTTCGTGCCGGACAAGTAAGCGTTAGCGTCGTCCCCGCGCAGGCGGGGACCCATACGCCGCAGCGCTTCGGTTCCATCACCTGATGTGAATGTGAGGTTGTTGATAACAACCAACGCCAGGGGTTATGGGTCCCCGCCTGCGCGGGGACGACGCTGAGGTTATTTACCCAGCCTTCGCCCCATCCTGCCGCGCGTATTGCACCGCGACCCGGCCGATTTTCTCGCGCGCGATCACCAGCTTCTGGATCTGCGCGGTGCCGTCGCCGATCTGCAAGCCCATCACGTCGAGATAACGCTGATGGAACGGCAGGTCGGTGGTGTAGCCGTAATGCCCATGCGTCAGCAGGCACTGGTGGATGATCTCGCAAGCCGTCTTCGGCACGTACCACTTGCACATCGCGGCCTCGGCCGTGTGCGGCTGGCGGCGGTCGCGCAGCGACAGCGTGTGGAGACAAAGCTGGCGCATCATGGTGAGTTGGGTCTCGGCTTCCGCCAGCGGAAAGCTGACGCCCTGGAACTGGGCGATCGGCCGCTCGAACGCGGTGCGCTCGCGGCTGTATTGCCACGCCTCATCGACCGAGGCCTGCGCCGGGCCGATGCATTCGAGGCCGATCAGGGCGCGGCTATAATCGAAGCCGGTCATGATCTTGGAAAACCCCTTGTTCTCCTCCGCCATCAGGCATTCGGCTGGAACGAACACGTCGTCGAAGAACACCGAGCCGCGCCCGACCGGCCTGGTGCCGATGTCGTCGAAATGGGTGCGGGTGATGCCGTTCTGGTTGAGGTCGACGAAGAAGGCGCTGACGCCGCGCGCGCCGTCCTCGACCTTGCCGGTGCGGGCGAAGATCACCGCGGCGTCGCACTGGTCGGCGCAGCTCATCGAGGTCTTTTCGCCGTTGAGGCGGTAGCCGTTGCCGGATTTTTCCGCGCGAAGAATGAGATTGGCGGCGTCCGACCCGCCGCGCGGCTCGGTGAGGCCGAGGCCGATGATCGCCTCGCCCCGCGTCACCTTCGGCAGCCATTCGCGGGCCACGTCAGGCGTTGCGTGCTGCGCCACCATGCCGCCCATCAGCGAGGCCAGCAGTTGCACGTAGCTGGCGTTGAAGTCGGCATAGGCGATCTGCTCGATAATGAGGCCGGCGGTGACGCTCGATTCGCCGAGCCCGCCATGGCTTTCCGGGAGATCGACACCGATCAGGCCGAGGGCGCCCATCTCCTTGAGCATCGCGCGGTCGAGACGGTGTTCGGTGGCGCGCTTCTGGTAGAGCGGGGCGAGTTTCTCGGCGGCGAAGCGCCGCGCGGCCTCGCGGAAAGCGTGTTGCTGTTCGTTCGGCGTGGTATCCACCGGGTCCTCGCGAAATCGCCTAATTTTCCTCGATCACTCTAACAATTGTTAGAAAGTCCGCAATGCCGGAGAGAGCGAGCCGCTGAACCCTCATGGCGAGCGACGACGATGAGAATACGGTGACGAAAAATCCCTAACCCTTGCCGGGCTGGCCGTCGCCGCGCTCGCGGGTGGCGAACTTCATCATGTCGATCATCTGGCGCGCGTCGTGGGCGAGGTGCAGCGTCTCACCGCCGTCGATGTACCATTCCTCGCCGGTGACGAACTTGCCGAGCGGCGAGGCGAGAAAGATGATCGCCGCCGCGATGTCCTCGACGTCGCCCATGTGGCCCATGATGTTGCGATTGAGCTTGACCCATTGCTCGGGGGCGATCGGATAGTGGCCCATGCCCTCGGTCTTCACCGTGCCGGGCGCGACGCAGTTGAGCCGGATGCCGAATTCCGCCCATTCGAACGCCAGGGTCTTCATCATCGCCAGCACGCCGCCGCGCGCCGCCGCCGTATGCACGAAGCCGCTCAGGCCGGAGCGCACGCAGGCGGTGACGAATACGATGGAGCCGCCGTTCTCGAACATGAAGTGATCGGCCACCGCCTTGGTCATCTGCCACGAGCCGATCAGGTTGTTGCGGATGACGGTCTCGAAGCCCTTGTTGTTCAGATCCCGCGCCGGCGTGACGAACTGCCCGCCGGCGTTGTTGACCAGGATGTCAAGCCTGCCGAACTCGGCGCGGATGCGCGCCATCGCCGCCTCGATCTGCTCGGGCTGGCGGATGTCGCCGGAAATCGCGATGGCCGTGCCGCCGGCCTCGCGGATCAGCCGGGCGCAATCCTCGATCGGCTCGCTGCGGCGGCCGAGCAGCGCCAGCTTGGCGCCCGATTGCGCCATTTCCAGCGCGGTGGCGCGGCCCATGCCGGTGCCGCCGCCGGTGACGAGGGCGACCCGGTCCTTCAACAGGTCGGCGGCGAAACGCATCTTGGCGGTGAGCGGCATGGCGGGTTCCGAGGTTCGGGCGTTGCAGTTTTCGGTCGCGGCGAGGGCGACTTTGCGATAATCTAACAGATGTTAGAATTTTCGAAAGGGCCGCCGATGCCGGACCACGCGCCGATCCGTTATGCCGTCGAGGACGGCATCGCCACCGTCACCATCGATCGTCCGGAGCGCAAGAACGCGCTGTCGGTCGAGGCGATGAACGGCCTCACCGAGGCGTGGGCGCGGGCCGAGGCCGACCAGGCGGTGCGCGTCGTGATATTGACGTCCGCGGATTGCGGCGTGTTCTCCGCCGGGCTCGATCTCAAGCAGGCGGCGGAAATTCGCGCCCGCGACGGCGTCGATATCCTGACCCTGATGCGCGACCCGATGCAGACCGCGATGCGCAACGTCACCAAGCCGATCATCGCGGCGATGACCGGCTCGCTGATGGCGGGCGGCATGTTGCTGGCGATCAAATCGGATTTGCGAGTCGGTCTGCGCGGCACCCGCGCCGGCATCACCGAGGTCCGGATGGGGCGCGGCTCGCCGTGGGCGGTGCCGCTGTTGTGGATGCTGCCGCAACCGGTCATGATGGAACTGGTCCTGACCGGCGAGACGGTGCCGATCGAGCAACTCGCGGCCTATGGCTTCCTGAACTATCTGGAGGACACGCCGGACGCGGTGCGCGGTCGCGCGCTGCAACTGGCGCGCAAAATCGTCGAGGGCGCGCCGCTGTCGGTGAAGGCCGCCAAGGCCAGCGTGCTGGCGGCGATGGATCTGGGTCTTGAGAACGGCCTGATCGAGGCCGGCCGCCTCCACGAGGAGGTATATGCCAGTCAGGACGCGATCGAGGGCCCGAGGGCGTTCGCCGAAAAGCGCAAGCCCGACTGGCGGGGACGGTGAGTCTCGCCCTCGTGGTGATTGCGAGCGCAGCGAAGCAACACAGTCTTCCTTCGCGGCCCCCCGGATTGTTTCGTCGCTCACGCTCCTCGCGATGACGGGACGACATAAGACCGTCGCGCCTACCGCTTCACACCGTCGAAAATGATCGACTCGGTGCGGCGGGCGAGTTTTCGCACGGCGTCCTTCCTGCTGAGGTCGAACCATTCCACCGTCCAGTTCAGCGCGCCGAGCACGAAGATGCGCAGCGGAACGAGTTCGATATCGGCGCGGATTTCGCCGGCTTTCTGCGCCTCCGACAGCAGCCGGTCCCAATAGCGGGCATAGGCGCGGCGGATGGCGCGGTGCGGCCCCTTCAGGCGTTCCGGCAATTGCCCGTAGATGCGGATATTGGCCGAGGTGAAGTCGCTGGCGTCGTGCAGCGCCACCAGATGCGCCTCGATGGCGAGCGCGATCCGCGCGCGATGCGACACCGCGCCGGCGGCCTTGAGTTTCGACTTGACGCCGTTGAAGACGCGGCGCAGGCCCTCGTCCAATACCTCGTCGAGGATCGCGTCCTTCGAATCGAAATAGTAATAGATGCTGCCGGCCTGGATTTCGGCCTGGTCGGCGATCTGGCGCAGCGTCGTCGCCGAGTAACCCTGGCGACGGAACAGTTTTGCCGCGGCCTCAAGGATCGCCTCGCGCGATTTCTGCGATTTCGAGGCGGTCGCGGCATCGCCCGTGTCGCGCGCGGCGTCATGGGCGGCCGGTCGGCGGCGGGGCGGTCGCGGCGCTATCGCTATGTCCGGGCGGCTGGACGATTTGGCTTTCGGCATGTGGCGGCTTGCGGACGGCGGCTCGCGCGCGAGGCGGGTCTGGTTGCGCGGCGGCTTCTCGGCTTGAGAGGGACGATCGAGCGAAGGACCGGACGATCATCCAAGCTTAAGCGAGAATCGCGCCGCGCGCTACCGCGCGGCGGAGGCGATATGCGCAGGCCCCACAGCCACTCGACGCAAGTGGCGTTGCGGGTTTGCGGGCATCCTGCCACGCGACGATCGTGGACGACAGCGAGGGTGCCTGCCTTGGTCAAAAGCCCGTTCTACAATGCCGATCATGAGGCTTTTCGCGACGTGATGCGCCGCTTCGTCGACAACGAGATCGAACCCCATGCCACCGCATGGGACGAAGCCGGAACGTTTCCCCGCGACCTCTACCGCAAGGCGGCCGCCATCGGCCTCATCGGGCTTGGTTTTCCGGAGGAATACGGCGGCACCCCCTGCGACAATTTCATGTGGATCGTCGCGGTGCAGGAACTGGCCCGCGCCGGCGCCGGCGGCATCGGCGCCAGCCTCAACAGCCATTCGATCGGCGCGCCGCCGATCGCCCGCGCCGGCACGCCGGCATTCAGGGCCAGGGTGCTGCCGCAAATCCTCTCCGGTGAAAAGATCTCCGCGCTCGCCATCACCGAGCCCGGCGGCGGCTCCGATGTCGCCGGCCTGCGCACCACGGCGCGGCGCGAGGGCGACGTCTACGTTGTCAACGGCGAGAAGACGTTCATCACCTCAGGGATGCGGGCGGACTACATCACCACGGCGGTCCGCACCGGCGGCGAGGGGCCGGGCGGCGTCAGCCTGCTGGTGATCGAGGGTGACACGCCGGGCCTGTCGCGCACGCCGCTGAAGAAAATGGGTTGGTGGGCCTCCGACACCGCGACCCTGCATTTCGACGACTGCCGCGTTCCCGCCGGCAACCTGCTGGGCGAGGAAGGCGCGGGCTTCAAGATCATCATGCACAATTTCAACAGCGAGCGGCTGACCATGGCGGCGGGCTGCACCGCGGCGGCGCGGGTTTGCCTCGACGAGGCGATCGGGTACGCCAGGCAGCGCCACACCTTCGGCAAGCCGCTGACCCAGCATCAGGTGATCCGCCACAAGCTGGTGGACATGGCGCAGCGCGTCAGCGCCTCGCAGGCGATGCTGGAAATGCTGGCGTGGCGGCTCGACCAGGGGGAAAATCCGGTGGCCGAGATCTGCATGCTGAAGAATCAGGCGACCCAGACCATGGCGTTCTGCGCCTCCGAGGCGGTGCAGATTTTCGGCGGCGCCGGTTTTATGCGCGGCGTGAAGGTCGAGCGGATCTACCGCGAGGTCAAGGTCAACGCGATCGGCGGCGGCACCGAGGAGATCATGAAGGATCTCGCCAGCCGCCAGATGGGACTTTAACAAAACCAGAGGAACGGGATGCTTTTCACCGCCGATCACGACGAACCGCGCCGGATTCTGCAACGCTTCATCGCCAATGAGGTCAATCCCTATGTCGATCAATGGGAGGCCGACGGCATCTTCCCGGCGCATGAGCTGTTCAAGAAACTGGGCAACCTCGGCTTTCTCGGCCTCAACAAGCCGGTGGAGTTCGGCGGGCAGGGGCTGGATTACAGCTACGCGCTGATGATGGCCGAGGAACTCGGCCACATCCGCTGCGGCGGCGTGCCGATGGCGATCGGCGTGCAGACCGACATGGCGACGCCGGCGCTGGCGAAATTCGGCTCCGACGCGGTGCGGCGCGAGTTTCTCGCCCCCGCGATCGCCGGCGACATGGTGGCCTGCATCGGCGTCTCCGAGCCTGGCGCGGGCTCCGACGTCGCCTCGATCAAGACCAATGCGCGCTCCGACGGCGACGACTACGTCATCAACGGCGGCAAGCTGTGGATCACCAACGGCACCCAGGCCGACTGGATCTGTCTGCTGGCCAATACCAGCGACGGCGCGGCCCATCGCAACAAGTCGCTGATCTGCGTGCCGATGAAGGCCAAGGGCGTCAACGTCGCCCGCAAGCTCGACAAGATGGGAATGCGTTCCTCCGACACCGCGCAGATTTTCTTCGAGGACGTGCGGGTGCCGAAGCGCAACCGCATCGGCGAGGAGGGCAAGGGTTTCACCTACCAGATGATCCAGTTCCAGGAGGAGCGGCTGTGGGGCGCGGCCGCCGGGCTGAAGCGCCACGAGGCCACCATCGCCGACACCATCGAATACACCCGCAACCGCATGGCGTTCGGCCAGAGCATTTTGGACAATCAGGTGGTGCATTTCCGGCTGGCGGAGTTGCAGACCGAGGTCGAACTGCTGCGCTCGCTGATCTACCGCGCCGGCGAGGCGTTGGTCGCGGGCGAGGACGTCACCCGGCTCGCCACCATGGCGAAACTGCGCGCCGGGCGGCTCAACCGCGAGGTGCCCGATGCCTGCCTGCAATATTGGGGCGGCATGGGCTTCATGAACGAGACCCTGGTGAGCCGCTCCTACCGCGACGGCCGCCTGACCTCGATCGGCGGCGGCGCCGACGAGGTGATGCTGACCATCCTGTGCAAGATGATGGGCACGCTGCCGGGCCCGAAGGCCGGCAAGCCGGGGGCGAACTGAAATGATCACGCTGTATCATTGCTTCAGCGCGCGCTCGTTCCGGCCGCTGTGGATGCTGGAGGAACTGGGCCTGCCCTACGAACTGAAGATGCTGCCGTTCCCGCCGCGCGCGCTGGCGAAGGAGTATCTGGCGCTCAATCCGCTCGGCACCGTGCCGTTCATGATCGACGGCGAGACCACGATGACGGAATCCTCCGGCATCTGCCACTATCTCGGCGCCCGCCACGGGCCGACGCCGCTGGTGGTCGGTCCCGACGAGCCGGCCTTCGGCGCGTTTCTCAACTGGATGTATTTCAGCGACGCCACCCTGACCTTCCCGCAGACGCTGGTGCTGCGTTACGGCATGCTGGAGCCCGAGGCGCGGCGCAGTCCGCAGGTCGCGCAGGACTATGCCAAGTGGTTTCTGGGCCGGCTGCGGGTGGTCGAGGCGGCGACCGGGCAGGCGGAGACGCTGTGCGCCGGCCGCTTCACCGCCGCCGATATCGTCAACGGCTACGCGCTGCGGCTTGCCGAGGTGATCGGGCTGGCCAAGGATTTCGGGCCGAACGTCGCCGCCTACTGGCAACGCCTGCAACAGCGCGAGGGCTACCAGCGGGCGCGGGCTGCGGAAACCCGCGCCGGCGAGGCGCAGAACGTGCCGCGGGTGCTGATCTGAGGGGCGAACCGGACGGTTGCCTTTGGAGATTGGATGTTTTCGCCCTGAACCCTGAACGGTGACTTCCGTCCCGGTTGCTGTATGCTCGCCCTGGCTCCGGAGAGGGCCGCGCCGGAACCCACCTCCCGGCGCGACGGGATCGCCATCGCGGGGAACGAACAGCATGGACCACGGCGCGCCGCCGGCATCGACCCACCTGATGCTGATTAGTCCGGAGCGGGTGTTTTACGCCGGGCTGCTCGGCAAGCCCCGCCGGCGCACCAGCGGCGGGTTGAACGTCTATGTCGCGCTGCATGGCGAACTCGGCGTGGCGCAGGGCGGCGCGGTGACCCGCGGCGAGATCGTCGTGGTGCCGCCTTATACCGTGCATAGCGTCGACAGCGACCATCCCGTGACCGTCTGCATGGTGATCGAGCCGGAAACGGTGCCGCCGCCGGCGCTCGCGGCATTGGCCCAGCGTCTCGCCGGTCCGGGACGCGAGGCGATGGCGGCGCGGATTCGCGGCGCCTATGAGGCGCTGCGTATCACCGGCCGCCGCGACGGCTTCACCACCTGCGAATTCGACACCATCTTCTTCGGCGAGCGGCTGGCGGCGCGGCAGCTCGACCCGCGCATCCGCGACGCCATCGCCCGTATCTGCGAATTCTCCAACGCCAGCGTCAACGCCGCCGATTGCGCGGCGGCGGCGCGGCTGTCGCAGTCGCGTTTCCTGCATTTGTTCAAGGAGCAGACCGGGGTGTCGTTCCGCGCCTTCCGTGCCTGGAAACGAGCGCGGCATCTGCTGCACTACGTCAACGAGAACATCAATCTGGCGCACCTGGCGCAGGATATCGGCTATCCGGATTCGACTCATTTCAGCCATTCGATCCGCCGCTTCTACGGGTTGAAGCCGCGCGCGATCTTCATCGGCTCGCGCGACCTGGCGATCTACCGCGGCGACGCCTCGGGCGGCTTCGGCGTGCGCTCGGGACGGTCGTAGGCATTCGACCCGAAATTCCGTCGTTGCGAGCGTAGCGAAGCAATCCAGTCTTGCTTTGCGGTCCCTGGATTGCTTCGTCGCTTGCGCTCCTCGCAATGACGGAGGGGCGAGCCGGGATCGACGTCGGCCGATAGCCGGTGGACGCAAGAAGCGCCGGCAGCGGTTTCGCATCATGCCCGGCGATATCCGCAGCGCCCTGACCGGCGCGCCAACGAGGACTATTCCGGCATGAGCGATAAGGTTGTCATCACCTGCGCGCTGAACGGCGTGCTGACCGATCCCAAGCAGCACCACGTGCCGGTGACGCCGGAGGAAATGGCGCGCGAGGCCAAGGCCGCCTATGACGCCGGCGCCAGCGTCATGCACATCCATCTGCGCCAGCAGGCGCCCAACAAGGGCCACCTGCCGTCCTGGGAGGTCAGCGTGTCGCGCGAGATCCAGCACGCGATCCGCGAAGCCTGTCCCGGCGTCGTCATCAACCATACCACCGGCACCTCGGGGCCGGAATATGCCGGGCCGCTCGCCTGCGTGCGCGAGACCCGGCCGGAAATGGCGGCGTGCAACGCCGGCTCGCTGAATTATCTGAAAGTGAAGGCCGACAACACCTGGGCCTGGCCGCCGATGATGTTCGACAATTCGGTGGAGAAGGTACAGGATTTTCTCGACGCCATGAAGGATGCCGGCACGCTGCCGGAATTCGAATGCTTCGACGTCGGCATCGTGCGCTGCGTCGGCATGTACCGCCAGACCGGCATGTACGCCGGGCCGCTGGAATATAATTTCGTCATGGGGGTGGCGTCGGGCATGCCGGCCGATCCCGAATTGCTGCCGATCCTGCTCAAGCTGAAACTGCCGGACGCCAACTGGCAGGTCACCGCGATCGGCCGCGCCGAGATCTGGCCGCTGCACCGGCGCTGCGCCGAGCTCGGCGGCCATCTGCGCACCGGGCTGGAGGATACGTTCTATCGCCCCGACGGCAGCAAGGTGACATCGAACGGCCAGTTGATCGAAACCATGGCGCAAATCGCGCGCGAGGCAGGGCGCGCCGTTGCAAGTCCGGCCGAGGCGCGGCAGATTTTCGGCATCGGAGCATGATGGGATAAGTTTAGCGCGTCATTGCGAGCGTAGCGAAGCAATCCAGCAAGCAACAACAAGAACTGGATTGCTTCGTCGCTGACGCTCCTCGCGATGACAATGAGAAATGAATTCAGGGAGGAGAATTCTCATGAGCAATCTGGAAGCCACCGGCGGGGTGCCGGGTCCGGGCCGCATCGGCCGCGTCGCGGTCGGCGATCTGTTGAAACGGGCCGCGCGCCGCTTTCCCGACCGCACGGCGCTGACCGAGGGCAGCCGCCGCGTCAGCTACACCGAGCTGGAGCGTGACGCCAACCGCTTCGCCAACTACCTGGTGTCGCGCGGACTGAAGCCCGGCGACAAGATTTCCACCATCTGCAACAACTCGGTCGAATTCGTCAAAGCGCTGTTCGGCATTCATCGCGCCGGCCTGGTGTGGGTGCCGATCAACACCATGCTTGGCCCCGGCGACATGAGCTATATTCTCGATCACGCCGGCGTGCGCTTCGCGCTGATCGACGACAACCTCCACGCCCAGCCGGATCGTCGCGCGGCGCTGGAGGAGCGCGGCATCGGATTGATCGCGGTCGATCTCGCCGGCAAGGCGCGGGAGCAGGGGTTGGAGGAATTCAACGCGCTGCTCGAAGGCCAGTCCGATATCGAGCCCGAGATCGCCTTCGACGACCGCGACCTGGCGATGATTATCTACACCAGCGGCACCACGTCGCGGCCGAAGGGGGCGATGCACTGCCATCTCGCGGTGGTGATGGCGGCGATGAGCAACGCCATCGAGATGCACCTCGACCGCAACGACGGCATCACCGGCCAGTTCCCGCTGTTCCACTGCGCGGCGCATGTGCTGCTGCTGACCTATCTCGCGGTCGGCGGCAAGATGGCATTGATGCGCGGTTTCGATCCGGTGGCCTGCATGGAGGCGATCCAGCGCGACAAGCTGACCATCTTCATCGGCCTGCCGCTGATGTATCAGGTGATCCTCGATCACCCGCGCCGCAAGGAATTCGATCTCTCCAGCCTGCGGACCTGCATCTACACCATGGCGCCGATGCCGCGCCCGCTGCTGGAGCGCTGCGTCGCCGAATTGTGCCCCAACTTCGTGCAGCCGAGCGGCCAGACCGAGATGTATCCGGCGACGACGATGTCGCAGCCGGATCGCCAGCTCAAGCGCTTCGGCAACTACTGGGGCGAGTCGATGATCGTCAACGAAACCGCGATCATGGACGACGACGGCAACCTGCTGCCGCGCAATCAGGCGGGCGAGATCGTGCATCGCGGCCCCAACGTGATGCTCGGCTACTACAAGGATCTGAAGGCGACCGAGGAAGCCCGCAAGTTCGGCTGGCATCACACCGGCGACCTCGGCCTGATCGACGATCACGGCGAGGTGCTGTTCCTCGACCGCAAGAAGGATATGATAAAGTCCGGCGGCGAGAACGTCGCGTCCGTCAAGATCGAGGAAACCCTGATGGCGCATCCGGCGGTGCTCGCCGCCGCCGTGGTCGGCCTGCCGCATCCGCAATGGGGCGAGGCGGTGTCGGCCTTCGTCACGCTCAAGCCCGGCGCGCAGGCGGACGCGGAGGCGATCATCGCCCATTGCCGCCAGCATCTCGGCGGCTTCCAGGTGCCGAAGTTCGTCAAGCTCCTCGACCAGATGCCGATGACCGCCACCGGCAAGCTGCGCAAGGTCGAGTTGCGCCAGCAATACACCGACCACTTCGCGCAGGGGTGACGTGGAATGGATGTGTGGCGCGCTTGCCGCTCGAACAGCGTCGTCCCCGCGCAGGCGGGGACCCATGCGCCGCAGCGGTTCGGCTCTTTCAACCAAGGTTGTTTGATAACGACCAACGCGAGGGGTAATGGGTCCCCGCCTGCGCGGGGACGCCGCCGTGGGTGGGGCTCGTTTCGCGCACGCCTCGGAATAACCTCGCCCCGCTGAAATTCCGGAGAAACCTTCGCAACATGGCTGTCATCGAATCGACCATCTCAACCGGCAGCGCCGGCTTCAAGGCCAACCGCGACGGCATGCTGGCGCTGATCGCGCGAATGCGGATGCTGGAGCAGCGCAGCCGCGCCAAGTCCGCCGCCGCCAAGGATCGCTTCCACAAGCGCCATCAGTTGCTGCCGCGCGAGCGCGTCGCGCTGGTGCTCGATCCCGGCGCGCCGTTCCTCGAACTCTCGACGCTCGCCGGCTACATGTTCGACGTGCCGGACCCGGACAAGAGCGCGCCCGGCGGCGGCGTCGTCGCCGGCATCGGCTTCGTCTCCGGCGTCCGCTGCATGGTCAGCGCCAACGACGCCGGCATCGACGCCGGCGCGTTGCAGGCTTACGGCCTCGACAAGACCCTGCGGGTGCAGGAACTGGCGCTGGAAAACCGGCTGCCCTACGTGCAACTGGTGGAAAGCGCCGGCGCAAATCTCTTGCGCTACCGCGTCGAGGATTTCGTTCGCGGCGGCAACATCTTTCGCAATCTGGCGCGGCTGTCGGCGGCGGGGCTGCCGGTGGTGACGGTGACGCACGGCTCGTCCACGGCGGGCGGCGCCTACCAGACCGGCCTGTCGGACTACATCGTGATGGTGCGCGGCCGCACCCGCGCCTTCCTCGCCGGGCCGCCGCTCTTGAAGGCCGCGACCGGCGAGATCGCCACCGAGGAAGAACTCGGCGGCGCGGTGATGCACACCAGCGTCTCCGGGCTCGGCGATTATCTCGCCGAGGATGACCGCGACGCCTTGCGCATCGCCCGCGACATCATGGCCGGGCTCGATTGGGACCGGCCGCAAGCGGACGAGAAGCGCGCGGAAGCGCGGCCGCCACGCTACGACGCCGAGGAACTGCTCGGCATCATGCCGATGGACCACAAGCGCCCGGTCGACATGCGTCAGGCGATCGCGCGCTTCGTCGACGATTCCGACTTCGTCGAGTTCGGTCCGGATTACGGCCCGGCCACGGTGTGCGGGCAGGCGCGCATCGAGGGCCACGCCATCGGCATCATCACCAACAACGGGCCGCTCGATCCCGCCGGCGCCAACAAGGCGACGCATTTCATCCAGGCGTGCTGCCAGTCGCGCACGCCGCTGCTCTATCTCAACAACACCACCGGCTACATGGTGGGGAAGGCGTATGAAGAAGCCGGCATGATCAAGCATGGCTCGAAAATGATCCAGGCGGTGACCAGCGCCACCGTGCCGCAGATCACCATCTATTGCGGCGCGTCCTTCGGCGCCGGCAACTACGGCATGTGCGGGCGCGGCTTCCATCCGCGTTTCTGCTTCTCCTGGCCCAACGCCAGGACGGCGGTGATGGGCGGCGAGCAGGCGGCGGAAACCATGGCGATCGTCACCGAGGCCGCCGCCGTCCGCAAGGGCGCGCCGGTTCCGCGCGAGCAGATCGACGCCATGAAGGCGAAGATCACCGCCGTCTTCGACGGCCAGATGGATGTATTTTCCACCTCCGCGCGCGTGCTCGACGACGGCGTGATCGACCCGCGCGACACCCGCGCGGTGCTGGCGGAGGTGATGGCGATCTGCCGCGAGGGCGACGCCCGGACGCCGCATCGCATGCAATTCTCGGTGGCGCGGCCATGAGCGGGGATAGAATCGTGAAGCTCACCCCGTTCCGCAAGGTCCTGGTCGCCAATCGCGGCGAGATCGCGTTGCGCGTGATGCGCACGGCGCGTCGCCTCGGCTTTGCGACGGTCGCGGTCTATTCCGACGCCGATGCCGACGCGCCGCATGTCCGCGCCGCCGATCAGGCGGTGCGGATCGGCGAGCCGCTGCCGGCGCAATCCTATCTGCGCATCGACGCCATCGTCGCCGCGGCGAAGGCGACCGGCGCGGATGCCGTGCATCCCGGCTACGGCTTCCTCGCCGAGAACGAGGATTTCGCCGCCGCCTGCCGCGACGCCGGCCTGGTCTTCATCGGCCCGTCGCCGCAAGCCATTGAATCGATGGGCAACAAGGCCGGCGCAAAGGCGATCATGCAGAAGGCCGGCGTGCCCTGCGTGCCGGGCTATCAGGGCGAGGACCAGTCCGACGCCACCATGGCGGCGGAGGCCGCGCGCATCGGCTTCCCGGTGATGATCAAGGCGGTGGCCGGCGGCGGCGGGCGCGGCATGCGGCTGGTCGAGAGCGTGGCGGCTTTCCCCGACCACCTGCGCAGCGCCCGCTCCGAGGCGCAGGGCGCGTTCGGCGATCCGACCGTCATTCTTGAGCGCGCCATCGTCGAGCCGCGTCACATCGAAATCCAGGTGTTCGGCGACCGCTACGGCAACGCCATCCATCTCGGCGAGCGCGACTGCTCGGTGCAGCGCCGCCACCAGAAGCTGGTCGAGGAAGCGCCGTCGCCGGCGGTGACGCCGGAGCTGCGGGCGCGTATGGGCGAGATCGCGGTGAAGGCGGTCAAGGCCATCGGCTATGAGGGCGCGGGCACGCTGGAGTTCCTGCTCGATGCCGCGGGCAACTTCTACTTCATGGAGATGAACACCCGCCTGCAAGTCGAGCACCCGGTGACGGAAGCGATCACCGGCCTCGATCTGGTCGAATTGCAATTGCGCATCGCGTCCGGCGAGCCGCTGGCGCTCAGCCAGGACGACGTGCGCTTCTCTGGCCATGCCATCGAGGTGCGGCTGTGCTCGGAGGACGCCCGGCACGGCTTCATGCCGCAGTCGGGCCGGATGCTGGAATGGCGGCCGGCGGCGCATCTGCGGGTCGAGCACGCGTTGTACTCCGGCATCGAGATCCCGCCGTTCTACGATTCCATGATCGCCAAGGTGATCGCCCACGGCGCGACCCGCGACGAGGCGCGGCGGCGGCTGATCCATGGTCTTGAGCAGACGGTGGCGTTCGGCGTCACCACCAACCAGGAGTTTCTGACGGCCTGCCTGCGCCACGACGTGTTCGCGCAAGGCGGCGCGACGACGGCGTTCATCGCGCAACACCTCGACGCCCTGCTGGCGCGCGCGCCCGCCGCCGCGCTCCCCAACGACGCGCTGGCGGCGCTCCTGCTCTACGTCACCGATCCGCACGCGCCGCCGTGGCGGCCGGGCCGTTCGCTGGCCGCGACGTTTCCGCTGCCGATGCGCTTTTCCATCGATGGCGAGGCGCACGAGATCGAGATCGCGCGCGGCCGCGACGGCGACTACGCGATCGGTTCGAACGGCGAGGGCCGCGCCGTCGCCATCGCCGCCCTCGACGACGATACGCTGCGGGTCAAGGCCGATGGCGTGAGCGAAACCGTGCGCTACCGCCGCGACCGCAGCCGGCTTTACATCCTGCGCGACGGCGCGGTGTTGAACGTCCGTGACCTGACCCGCGCCGCGCCGGAGCGGGCGGCGGCGGGCGGCGGCGACGGCAAGCTGCGCGCCGCCCTCAACGGCCGCGTGGTGGCGGTGCTGGTTCAGCCCGGCGACGCGGTCACGACCGGGCAGCCGGTGGCGACGCTGGAGGCGATGAAGATGGAGCACGTGCATGTCGCGCCGGTTTCGGGCATCATCCTTGAACTCGGCGTCACCGAGGGCGAGCAGGTCACCACCGGCCACATCGTCGCGGTGATCGATCCGGCGAAGGATGAAGCGGTATAACCACAGGACACGGCGGACGATGGCGGACAACACGGGCGTAGTATTGCAGGAGAAGCGCGGGCAGGCGCTGTGGATCACCATCAACCGGCCGGAGAAGCGCAACGCGCTCAATGCCGAGGTCATCGCCGGCATCGTCCGCGGCTATCGCGAGGCCCATGACGATTCCGCGATCCGCGTCATCGTGCTGACCGGGGCGGGCGACAAGGCGTTCTGCGCCGGGGCGGATCTCGCCAACACCGGCGGGGCCTTCGCGGCGATGGATTTCGCAAAACCCAACGTCGATTACGCCGACCTGCTGCGGCTGGCGCAGAACGCCACCAAGCCTTCGATCGCCCGCGTCAACGGCGTCTGCATGGCCGGCGGCATGGGGCTTCTGTGCATGACCGACATGGCGGTGGCGCTTGAGACCGCGATCTTCGGCCTGCCGGAGGTCAAGGTCGGCGTGTTCCCGATGCAGGTGATGAGCCTGTTGCAGTCGCTGGCGCCACGCCGGCTCATTAACGAATGGTCGCTGACCGGCGAGCCGTTCGACGCGCGCGCCGCGCAGGCCGCCGGCCTCGTCAACCATATCGCGCCGGCCGGCGAACTCGACGCCAAGGTGGACTGGCTGATCGGCCGCCTCACCGACAAGTCGCCGACCGCGATCCGGCGCGGCAAATACGCCATGCGCGCCATCGCCGCGATGTCGTTCGACGAGGCCATCGCCTACACCGAAAGCCAGATCGCGCTCTTGGCGATGACCGAGGACGCCAAGGAGGGCCTCAAGGCGTTCGGCGAGAAACGCAAGCCGAACTGGCCGGGGCGGTAGGATAGGTTGAAACGCTCGACTGTCATCCTTTGGACGGGTTTGCAATACGAAAATCGTCGTCCCCGCGCAGGCGGGGACCCATACGCCGCAGCGATGCGGCTCGATCACTTGCGGCGAGGTCATCATTACGACGACCGGCGCCAGGGGTTATGGGTCCCCGCCTGCGCGGGGACGACGGCGTGGGTGGGATAGGTTCCGCATCAAACTGCAATATGCGCCGATAAAATCGACCGGGAGGGTTCTCATGCTGATGACGGAACTGGTGCGCCGTGGCGCGATCTATTATGGGCCGCGAACGGCGGTGATGTATGGCGACGACAAGCTGACCTTCACCGAGGTCGACCAGCTTTCGAACCGGATCGCCAATGTCTTCATCAACGCGCTGGGGCTTGCGGTCGGCACCCGCGTCGCGCTGTTGTTGAACAATTCGGTGTTCACCATTCCGGTGGACTTCGGCTTCGCCAAGGCGCGGCTGTCGCGGGTGCCGCTCAATTCGCGGCTCTCAGTGGCGGAGCACCGGCAGATGCTGGAAAGCGCCGGCGTCGGCGTGTTGCTGCACGGCGCGGATCTGGCCGACCGCGCCCGCGAGTTGACGCAAGCCGTGCCCGGCCTGCGCACTATCAGCATCGGCGACAGCGCCAGCGCCGACGATCTCCAGGCGCTGGCGAAGGCGCAGCCGGCGACGCCGCCGGAGCGCGAGCCGGAAGCCGACGACATCGTCGTCACCACCTTCACCTCCGGCACCACCGGCAAGCTGAAGGCGGTGGAGCACACCCAGGCGAGCTGGGCCGGGATGACGCTGAACATCCTCGCCAACCACGACGTGCGCGAGGGCGACATCATGTTGCACGCCGCCTCGATGATCCATGCCAGCGGTTGCTTCGTGCTGCCGTATTGGATCCGCGGGGCGACGGCGGCGGTGCTGCCGGGCTTCACGCCGGCGTCCTATATCGACGCGGTGGAGCGCTGGAAGCCGACCGCGCTCAACATGGTGCCGACCATGCTCGGCATGTTGTTGGATCAGCCCGGCATCGCGGAAGCGGATTTCAGCTCGGTGCGCTCGATCATCTATGGCGCGTCGCCGATGCCGCGCCCGACCATCGCGCGCGGGCTGAAATTGTGGGGGCCGCGCTTCCTGCAATATTACGGGCAGACCGAGGCGCCGGTGTTCATCACCCATCTCACTAAGGAGGATCACGTCGGCCCCGGCGCGGAGGCGCGCCTCGCCGCCTGCGGCCGGCCGAGCATCGATTGCGAAATTCGCTTGGTCGATGAGGCGGGCGACGAGGTCGGGCCGGGCGAGGTCGGCGAGATCGCGCTGCGCGCGCCGTTCATGATGCGCGGCTATTTCGACGCGCCGGAACTCAACGCGCAAATGTCGTTGCCGGGCGGCTTCATCCGCACCCGCGACGTCGGTCGCTTCGACGAGAACGGTTATCTCTATCTGGTGGACCGCACCTCCGACATGATCGTCACCGGCGGCTACAACGTCTATCCGCGCGAGGTCGAGGATGCGCTTGCCGCGCATCCGGCGGTGCGCGAGGTGGTGGTGGTCGGCATTCCGGATGACAAGTGGGGCGAGGCGGTGGCCGCCTTCGTCGCGCTGCGCGCCGATCAGCAGGCCGACGACGCCGCGCTGATGGCCTTCGCCCGCGAGCGGCTCGCCGGCTACAAGGTGCCGAAGTCGGTGCACTTCATCGACGAGGTGCCGAAAAGCCCGGTCGGCAAATTGCTCCGCCGCGCGGTGCGCGATCCGTTCTGGCAGGGCCGCGACCGCCGCATCGGGTAGTCGTCGGCCTGTGGCGTTTCATATTTCGATGGCAACGCCATGAGGTGTCATTGCCGGGCTTGACCCGGCAATCCATTTCAAGGCGATGGATGCCCGGATCAAGTCCGGGCATGACGAGGGATGATTTTGTCAAAGCGTGTGATTCCGTCCAATGCGGAAAGACACGCCATGGCCCTCAGCCCGGATTGGCGGTCAATCCCGCCGCCTCGATGCCGGCGATGGCGCAGGCTTCGTCGTTGTCGGAAGTGTCGCCGCTGATGCCGACCGCGCCGATCAGGCCGCCGCCGGCGTCGAGGATCAGTACACCGCCAGGCACCGGCACCAGCGCGCCTTGCAGCATGGTGTTCACCGCGCCGATGAAATAAGCCTGTTCCTGCGCCCGCTTGAACAGCGCGCGCGAGCCCATGCCCAGCGACAGCGCGCCATAGGCCTTGCCGTGCGCGACCTCGCCGCGCTTCAGGCTGGTGCCGTCCTGCGCCGCGAACGCCTTCAGGCTGCCGCGCGCGTCCAGCACCGCCACCGCCAGCGGGTTGAGTTGTTTCTCGCTGCCCTTGGCGAGCGCGGCCTCGACGATCTTGCGGGCGGCATCGAGCGTCAGATCGGTCATGATGTGATTCCCCTTCCAGCGGCAAGATTTACGAAGTGGCGGATGCGTTGTCGAGGGGACAGCGGCCGCGATCCGTGCTAGAGCCATTTCGTGTTTGATGGAAACGTCATTGCCGGGCATAGCCGTTCGAAGAACGGCGTCGCTTCGCTCGCCTATGACCCGGCAATCCATCATTCTCAAGAAGATGGATGCGCGGATCAAGTCCGCGCATGACGGTGGATATTTCTTTCAAAGGCGGAAAGCCTCTAGAGCCCCTGCATGACCGCAACCGACGCCGCCGACGATCTGCTCTACACCGTGACCGACGGCATCGGCCGTGTCACTTTCAACCGGCCGCAGGCGCGCAACGCCATGACGTTCGCGATGTACGAGCGGCTCGCCGACATCTGCCGGGCCGCCAACGCCGATCGCGCCATCAAGGCGCTGATCCTGACCGGGGCCGGGGATAAGGCGTTCGCCTCCGGCACCGATATCGCGCAGTTCCGCGCGTTCAAGACGCCGCAGGACTCCCTGGACTACGAAGCGCGGATCGACCGGGTGTTCGGTGCGCTGGAATCCTGCCGGGTGCCGACCATCGCCGCCATCGCCGGCGCCTGCACCGGCGGCGGCGCGGGCCTCGCCGCCTGCTGCGACATGCGGATCGGCACGGCGTCGGCGCGGATCGGCTTTCCGATCGCGCGCACGCTCGGCAACTGCCTGTCGATGTCGAACATCAGCCGCCTGGTGGCGCTGATCGGCGCCGCGCGCACCAAGGATATCATCTTCACCGCGCGCCTCATCGAAGCGCCGGAGGCGCTGGCGCTCGGGCTGCTCAACGAGGTGGCGGCGGATGTGGCGGCGTTGCAGCGCCGCGCCGACGATCTCGCGCGCCTGCTGGCGAGCCACGCGCCGCTGACGCTGGAAGTCACCAAGGAAGCGGTGCGCCGGCTGCGACCGAACCTTTCGCGCAACGAAGGCGAGGATCTGATCCTCAAAGCCTATATGAGCGCCGATTTCCGAGAGGGAATGGATGCGTTCCTCACCAAGCGCAAGCCGGCGTGGAAGGGCGAATAGCGCGGCTCCGCACGATCTCAGATCGCCTTTTGCCGGCGCAGCGTCGCGATCTCGTCCGCGCTGAAGCCGAATTCGCCCAGCACCTCCTCGGTGTGCTGGCGAAATTCCGGCGGGGGCGCGGCCATGCGGCTCGGCGTGCGCGACAGCGTGACCGGCTGCGCGACCAGTTCGAACGCGCGGCCGTCGTCGCTCGGCACCGGTTGCGCCATATGCAGATGCTTCACTTGCGGATCGGCGAAGGTCTGGTCGATGCGATAGATCGGGCCGCAGGGCACGCCGGCGGCGTTCAGCGCGTCGACCCATTCGGCGGTGGATCGCGTCGCGGTGCGCGCCTCGATCGCGGCGTTGAGCGCGTCGCGATTGTCCGACCGGGCCGATGCGCTGGCATAGGCGGGATCGGCGATCCACTCCGGCGCGCCGAGCGCCTCGGCGCAGCGCTCCCAGATTCGGCCGCCGGTGGTGGCGATGTTGATGAAGCCATCCGAGGTCTTGAACACGCCGGTCGGAATTGCGGTCGGGTGATTGTTGCCGGCTTGTCCGGCGACCTCTTTCTCCATCAGCCAGCGCGCCGCCTGAAAATCCAGCATGAAGATCTGGGCTTGCAGCAACGAGGTTTGCACCCACTGGCCCTCGCCGGAGACCTCGCGCTCCAATAGCGCGGTGAGGATGCCCATGGCGCAGAACAGGCCGGCGGTGAGGTCCGCCACCGGAATGCCGACGCGCATCGGGCCCTGGCCGGGCGCGCCGGTGATCGACATCAGCCCGCCCATGCCTTGCGCGATCTGGTCGAAGCCGGGGCGCATGCGATAGGGGCCGTCCTGGCCGAAGCCGGAAATGCTGCCGTAGACCAGGCGCGGATTGATCTGGCGCAGGCTGTCGTAATCGATGCCGAGTTTGGTTTTGACGCCCGGCCGAAAATTTTCGACCACGACATCGGCTTGCGCGGCGAGCCGCAGAAAAGCAGCCAACCCCTCCGGCTTTTTCAGGTCGAGCGCGATGGCGCGCTTGTTGCGATGCAGGTTTTGAAAGTCCGAGCCGTGACGCGGCCCGCCGGGCTGTTCGCCTCCCGCGCCCTCGGTCGGGGCCTCGATCTTGATGACGTTGGCGCCCCAATCCGCCAACTGCCGGACGGCGGTTGGCCCCGAGCGGACGCGGGTGAGGTCGAGCACGGTGAAACGGGCGAGAGCCGGGGAAGCGGATGGAAACGGCATAACAGGCTCCCTGTGGCATGGCTGGCGGCGATTTCAAACACGATGCACCATGTGCTAGGACCACGCTACACCTGTTCCGGCGCGGTCGCCCATGCGCCGCCGGAGGGTAGAGACGAAGGGCGTCCGATGCTCGTGCTGGTGACCGGCAACGCCGGATTTATAGGTTTCCACACGGTGAAGCGGCTGCTGGAGCGCGGCTGTTCGGTGGTCGGGATCGATGTCGTCAACGACTATTACGATCCGGCGCTGAAACAGGCGCGTCTCGACGCGCTGGACGGGGTCGCCGCGCGCGCGCGCGGCAGCTACCGGTTCATCCGCGCCGACCTCGCCGAGCGCGGCACGCTGGAGTCATGTTTCGCGGAGCATCGCTTCGATCGCGTGATCCACCTCGCGGCGCAGGCGGGCGTGCGCTACAGCCTGGAAAATCCGCGCGCTTATGTCGAGAGCAACATCGTCGCCTTCACGCACCTTCTGGAATCCTGTCGCGCGGCACGCACGCCGCATCTCGTCTATGCCAGTACCAGCAGCGTCTACGGCGCCAACACCAAGATGCCGTTCAGCGAGCACGACGGCGCCGACCATCCGGTGCAGTTTTACGCCGCGACCAAGCGCGCCAACGAGTTGATGGCGCACAGCTACAGCCATCTGTTCGGCTTGCCGACGACGGGCCTGCGCTTCTTCACGGTCTACGGGCCATGGGGCCGGCCGGACATGGCGCCGTATCTGTTCACCAGGAATATTTCCGAAGGCCGGCCGATCAAGCTGTTCAACAACGGCGAGCACATGCGCGACTTCACCTATATCGACGACATTGTCGACGGTGTCCTGCGCGCGACCGACGACATCGCGCGGCCAGACCCGGATTGGGACAGCGCGCGCCCCGATCCCGCGAGCAGCAGCGCCCCGTTTCGCATCTTCAACATCGGTAACAGCCAGCCGGTGATGCTGTCGGAGTTCATCGCGGCGATCGAGGCCGAGCTGGGCAAAACGGCGATCCGCGAATTGCTGCCGATGCAGCCGGGCGATGTGCCGAACACATTCGCCGATGTCAGCCTGATCGCGTCGCGCGTGGGTTACCGCCCGCGCATCGCCGTGCGCGAGGGCGTCGCGCGCTTCGTGCAATGGTATCGCGCCTACACCGGCTGAAATCGCGATGGCCGGTGCCGATCGCCGCAATGTTCATTTGCGGGCTGCCAGCGCGTTTGCGGAGGACGGCGCGTGGGAGGACGTCACCATGCCTCCGGCAATTCCCACGCCAAGGACATACATCCAGCCGGGGACGAAATCGAACAGATGGGAGTTGAATGTCGACGTCAGAATATTCTGGACCACGACGAGCAGTCCGATCCAGTGCGCGAGGCTCGCTCCCCTGAACAGAAGGAGATGGGAGAGCCACATGCCAAACAGAACGAGCACGCCCAGGGCGCCCCATTGAATGGCGGTGTAGAGCGTCTGATTGTGCGGATTGGCGATCACTTCGGCCGAGGCGCCGGTCTTTCCCACGGCGGCCGCCTCGAACAGCGATCTGACGGAGCCGGTGCCATGCCCGATGATCGGCGCCGCGCTCCAGAAATGCAGCGATTTCCGCCAGAACTCCAGCCGAAGCCCGACCGAGGTGGGTTCGTTCAATGTCTCGTAGCCCTCGTATTGCGACTCGATCGTCGCCACCCGCCCGCGCAATGCAGGTGAGGCGGTCCAGGCGGCGAAAGCGAGAACAAGCATGAAGCCGACGGCCGCGAGGGATGCGCGCCGCGGCAGATGAAGAACGGCGCCGGCGGCGATCATCAGCGGGATCGTCACCAGCGCGGTTCGGGATACGACGACGAAAGCCATGTTGGCAAAAAAAGCCAGGGCGATGGCCGCCAGCGCCAATGCTTTCAAGGGCTGTCGGTCACGGAACAACTGAATAATCAGGTAGAGGACGCCGACCATGCAAAGCGCGAATTCCTGACTTTGATCGATGTAGTTCCTGATCGGGACGCCATAGTCGGTATCCGCCTTCCATGCCAGGTGCGGTTGGGCCGCGACGATCCAGGAATAGATCATCAGGATCGTGCATGAGGCAAAAAAAGCGCCGAAAGCCCAGAGGCCGCGTGAGGATCGTTGAAACTGATAGATCAGAAGCGGGACGGCGAGGAGTTTGACCAGCGGGCTCATCGCTTCGAGCCGCGCCTCCCAAGGCACGCTGGACCATAATATACCGATCATTCCGAGCAGGAAGAAACAGGCCGGCAGATAGCAGGCCGGCCGCCTCATCAAGGTCCGGAACGCGCGCAAGTCGGAGGCGGGCGCGAGCGCCCAGATCCAGAACAGCAACAGGATGGCGGGCACCGATGTGGACCACGGCAACGTGGCGGCGATCAGGACGACAAGAATATCTGCGGGCAATAGAGACTTCGTCGGCTTGAAAGGAAAAAACCGTATCGCTTTTATGCGAGCCAACTGAACCTCGATGCAGAATGTCTTGAGCCGCCCCAGGCTATCCCGGCGGCCCCCTAGATACCTTGAGGTTTCGTGATGTCAATTAATGGGCGGGGAGCGCTTTCTTTCAAAATTTTTCCGGATGATTTCAGGAATAAAGTCTTATAAACTTGCAATAGAGGTCCGGTCGGAACGTGCGACGGAACGCCTCGCGCCACGGCGGCGGCAAGCGCGACGATGTGCCGGCCGAGGTGTGCGATTCGACCTGCCGGCGCGATATTACTTGTCTTGATTACTTGTCTTGGGGTTTCGGTTGCCCGGCGGTTGGGGGCGTCGCGGTTTTCAACGATGAAGCGAGCCGCTTGAGGCCGCTTGAATCCGACCGGCGCGAGACCAGGATCGCGTCGTCCGTCACGATCACGGCGAGGTCGTCGACGCCGTTCAGCGCGACGAGGCCCCTCTCGGAAATCACCACGCAGTTATGTGAATTCTCGAACACCACGTGGCCGCGCGCCGCGTTGCCGTCATCGTTCCTGACGGAAAAATCCCAGACCGCCTGCCAGGAGCCGATGTCCGACCATCCGCAGGAAACGGCCACGACGGCGGCGCGGGCCGTTCGCTCCATGACGGCGTAGTCGATGGAGATCGGGGTCGCGGCCTCAAACGCACCCTTGCCGAGCCGGATGAAGGGCGCGTCCATCACGGCGTCGGTCACGGAGCGCGCGATCGCATCGATGCTCGCGGGGTCGGCGGCCCTGTACTCGTCAAGCACGGTATCGCTCCGGAAAATGAAATTGCCGCTGTTCCAGAGATAGCCGTTGTCGATATATGTCGACGCGGTGGCGCTGTCCGGCTTCTCGACGAACTGCCGAACGGCCCTGAGCGGCGGATCGATGGTTTCGCCGGGCGATATGTAGCCATATTCGGTCGCGGGGCGCGTCGGTTGAATGCCGAAAGTCACGATCCGGCCTTGCGCGGCGGCGGCGCGCGAGATCCGGCACGCGGCGACAAACGCTGCGACGTCGGTCACGACGTGATCGGACGCCAGCGCCAGCACGACCGCATCGGCGCCGCGGCGCTTGGCGAACATGGCGCCGGCGACGATCGCCGGGCCGGAATCGCGGCGCGCCGGTTCGAGCAGGATATCGGCCTCGACACCGATTTCGGCGAGTTGCTCCGTGACGAGAAATCGATGCGCCGCGCCGGTGACGATGATCGGCTTGCCGAACACGTCGCGCCGAGAGACGCGCAGCATGGTGTCCTGAAACATCGATCGCGGCCCGAACAGTTTCAGGAACTGTTTCGGATATTGCTCGCGGGACAGCGGCCAGAGCCGCGTTCCGGCGCCTCCACACATGACGAGCGGAATGATCTGATCCGGCATGATGTCCTGCTAGGAGGCGTGATAGGATGGACCGATGATTTGAAGTCATCCTTGATGGTGCATTTATCACACGTCAACTTGAAAATCGCCGATTCATGATGAACAGGCCAGCCTGACCTGATATTGAACGGGACCGCTCCCGCCCGATCGGCGATATTTTCAGGCCGCGACGTTCCTTCAATGAAGAACCTCATCCGTCCCATGCTGCCGTTGCTGCGCAACTCGCCGATGCGGCGGAAGATCGTGCGTTTCGCGCTGATCGGCGTCGGCAACACGCTGGTCGATTTCAGCGTTTTCACGGTCGCTTACAAGGTCGCGGGACTGCCGATCGTGGCATCGAATGTCGTCGCCTGGATGGTGGCGGTTTCGGGCTCGTACGTCCTCAACACCTATATTACGTTT
The DNA here is from genome assembly GCA_023954195.1 of Xanthobacteraceae bacterium. Lineage (GTDB taxonomy): Bacteria > Pseudomonadota > Alphaproteobacteria > Rhizobiales > Xanthobacteraceae > 62-47. The sequence goes on along the minus strand of JAMLIK010000001.1, from coordinate 1,137,353 downwards.
CACGTCGAAAGCGGGCGATTGCTGCGCTACCGGGACTATCTGACGTTCGCCGCCTCCGGCGTGCTCGGCATGGTCATGACGACGGCCGTTCTTCTGCTTCTGTCGCACTATCTTCATGTGATGGTCGCCAAGGCGATATCCATCCTCGTGGGCTTCGCCGTCAATTTCACCATGAGCAATCTGGTGGTGTTCCGGGCGCGGCCGCCGAGCGCCTGAGCGCGCGATCGGGCGTCGGCCCCGCTCAGATCCCGAGCACCCGTTCGGCCTCGGAGATGGCGCAGAGCACATGGTAGAACGAGGAGGCGGGAATGAACGCGCCGCGGGCCTGCTCGTCGTGATCGAATTGATCGTACCAGCCGCCTTTGACCCGGTGCCGCAGGTAAAAATGCTCCAGCCGCGCCAACGCATCCCGCGCCGCGTCCGCCGCTCCGGGCACCCCGGACTCGGTCTGCGCCAGCCACGCCTTCGCAAGTTCCGTCTGCGGCCAGCACCGTCCCGATGCCTTGACGATCTGCCCGGCGCTATTGCCTTCATCGACCAGGCATCCCGTCCGCGCGTCGCTGTATCGCAACGCCGATGCGAGCAGCGCGGCGCGGTGTTTGCCGGTCGGGCATCCGGTGATCCGCTCGAAGCCCTTCAGCAGCCACACCCACTCGGCCTGATGTCCGGGCTCGACGCTGATCGGAAGAATCCGCGACCAGTCGTCCTCGAAGTATTCGCCGAGAACGCCCGCCGTGGAATCGAAAAAATGCGTCAGAAAAAGACTGTAGAACCCGCCGGCGCGGTTCTGGAACTGGATGTCGCGGGTGGCGTCGAACAGCGCGATCATGGCCTCGAACAGGTGCATGTGCGGGTTCTGGCGCCGCGGCAGCGCCGCCGGTAGCCCCTCGATATAACCGCCGTGATCCGACTTTAGGTGATGATCCAGAAAAGCCAGGGTCTGGTCGATCTCACTTCGGATCTGGGCGTCGCGGTCGAGTTGAAAAACCTGGGCCAGCGCCAGAAGGACGAAGGCGTGGGCGTACGTATCGCGGGAGGCGGAGAGGACCGAGGCGTCAGGCGCCAGCACGGCGACGTATCCCGGACGTCCATCGGGGCTTTTGGCGACCGCGAGCATGTGCTCGAGTCCGCGCAACGCGAGTTCGCGGCCGGGCGGAAACCATCCAAGCTGCGCGGCCTTGGCGAAGCAATAGATCTGGCGTGCCTGCACCAGCAGCCGGCGCGGCGCATCGCGATCCGCCGTTCCATCGGGCGCCAGCCGCTCGATGAAGCCGCCACGTTGGCTGTCCCAGCCCCGCGACGCCCACAGCGGCAGCGCCTGCTCGATCATCAAGGTCCGTAGAAGATCGACGATGTTTGAGCGATGGTTCACCGGCGCCTGCCTGCACGTTGCCCGTCGAAGTGTGGGAGTGGTCCGTCGTCAGATAGTCGAAAATGATCCGGCATGTCGGGGCGTCCGGCTTAGCTCGCGTCTCGAAACGTTCCCGAGAGAGTCGGGTTGCCGAATTCCGGGACGGCCTCGATCAAGGTCGCCTTGACGACGCCGCGTTTGTCCTCGGCCACCGCCTTTTCCAGAATGCCGATCCACCTTCGCAGCATAATCATTGAGGATTCGTTCGGCTTTGCCGCCATCACCCCCGAAATGCCGATGTTGATCGTCGGTTCCTGGTCGGTGAACAGGATTTCATTGAGCCGTTCGCCCGGCCGAACGCCTGAAAAAACGATATCGATGTCGTGCCCGATCTGGAGGCCGGAGAGCTGGATCAGCCGTTCGGCGAGTTCGACGATCCGGATCGGATGCCCCATATCGAGGACGTAGACCGAGACGTCCGAACGGGTCGGCGAAAGAGCGTGGGTCGCGGCCGTGATGACGAGATCGCAGGCCTCCCGTATTGTCATGAAGTATCGAACCATGTCCGGGTGCGTGACGGTCACCGGGCCGCCGGCCTCGATCTGGGCCTTGAATTTCGGCACCACGGAGCCGTTCGAGGCCAGCACGTTGCCGAAACGGACCGATATCAGGCGCGTCGATAATTTGTCGTTGGTTTGTGTCGCGAGATCGCGGTCCAGCGCCTGACAGTACATTTCGGCGAACCGCTTGGTCAGACCGAGCATCGAAACCGGCTCGACCGCCTTGTCGGTGGAGATCATCACCATCGCATCGGCGCCCGAGGCGGCCGCGGCATCGGCGACATTGATGGATCCGAAGATGTTGGTTTTGACGGCTTCGCTCCAATCGCGCTCCAGGATCGGAACGTGCTTCAGCGCCGCCGCGTGAAAGACGATGTTGGGCTTGAACTCCTGCATCAGAAGGTGGATCCGCGCGCGGTCGCGAATATCCGCGACCCGGCCCTCGATAAGCGCGCTGGTCTGCCGCGCGATCAGGGTTTCCTGGATCGCATAAAGCGCGGGCTCCGAATTCTCGATAATCAGCAGGCGGGCGGCGCCGAACGTCACGACGCGATCGCAGATCTCCGACCCGATCGAGCCGCCGCCGCCGGTGACGATGATGGCCTTGTTGCGAACCAGGCGTTCGAGGCGGCCATAATCGATTTTATGGCTTGGGCGCAACAGGAGGTCTTCGACCGCGACCGGCTTCAGTTGCGGGGTTTCTCCGGTTTCGAGCGAGGGCAGGCGGCTTGCGATCAGGCCCAGCTTGCGCGCCTCGACCAGAATTGATTCCGACGGAACGCCGGGTTCGAAGGCCGATGGCGTCAGGATGACTCGCTTGATCGACGTACCGCGTTTGGTGAAGTCGTTGACGACGTGCCGCAGGTCGTCGATGCCGCCGAGAACAGGTGTGCGCCGGATCAACTGGCCGCGATCCGCCGCCGAAGGCGACAGGATGCCGATCGGCCGCAAATGCTTGATCGCGCCATTCTCGGCGGCGCGCAGCACGATTTCGGCGTCGGCGGCAAGGCCGATCAGCAGCGCCGGCGCCGCGTCGCCGATGCGCGCCTTGTTCCTTGTGCGCGTGAAGCGAAGATAGCGATAGACGAAACGCGACGCGCACAGGAAAAAGATTTCGAGAAACCAGTAGAGGATGATGGTTATCTTGCCGAACAGGAAACGGTCGCTCATGTCGCGCGCGACAAAAATGTAATCCACCACCAGCAGGATCACGCTGAGAACCGTCGCGGCGCGGACGATATTGAAGACGTCCGGCAGGGAAACGAACCGCCATTTCGTGGTGGTCAGATCGAAGAAATAGCAAACGACTAGGCTCAGGATCAGGAACGGCGGCAGGATCCAGAGCAGGACGGGGAGGCGGGTGTCGAGCGCGGGGCCTTGGAAACGAAGGAAAAAGCTGATTAGGACCGCGGCCGTCGTCGCGAGCGTATCGTGCAGCGCAATCAAATAATTGCGCGGGGTGAGGCTCGAATTCATAAAGCGGACCATAAGGATAGTTCCGATTCGCCCGGAGATCAGCGCTATCTATTTGCTCATACGCTGTTTTCAGATTTAGGCAAGCAACAGGGCGTGCGACGGGAATCGCGTCTTGTCGAGGTTTCCCTAACCATTCGGCACGCGCAGAGGTCAAAATTGGGGCCGGCGGAGCGATCCGCCCGATCATCCGTAATTTTAAGAGGCGCTTGTGCCAGGTTGGCCCCGGCCGGCGCGGCCGACCGAGCGCCGATCCCAGGATCGTGTCGATCGTTGGAACCTGATCCCGGAAGACCTGGACTCGATCCGAGAGCGGGCGCCGGCTCAATTCATCTCAGCGGATCACGCGATCCCTGCTCGATTTACCGTTGAAGGTGCGGGCGAGGATGGCCAGATCGCCGAGGAAAGTTCGTTCATTGACATATTCGGAATCGATGCGCGACAGTTCGTCAGGATCCGACATGTCGACGCCGAGGACCTGAGCCTTGCCGGAAATGCCGGGGCGGATGGCGAAGACGCCGCGCTCAAGGCGCTTGTTGATGAGTTCGGTCTGGGTCGGAAGGCATGGCCGTGGCCCGACCAGGCTCATGTCGCCCCGCACCACGTTCCACAACTGCGGAAGTTCGTCGAGCTTGAGCCGGCGCAGCCAGCGGCCGACGGGCGTCACCGACGAGGCATGCACCTCGTGCGTCGCGGCGGCGCGGGTCTCCCGATACATGGTCCGGATTTTGTAGCAGGTGAACGGCTTGCAATCGCGGCCCACGCGCTCTTGCGCGAACAGTCCGCCGCCCGGTGACGTCGATCGCACGATCAGGATCAATATTAAAATGGGGCCGCCGAAAATCAGCAACCCGATCACGCTTGCCAGAATATCAAAGCCGCGCTTGATCGCCATCAACAGCATTGTCTATCGGAGGAATCCTGATGTCTTATCTTGCGAGCCCTGTTTCCTCAAGAAATTTCCTCAAATCATTTTTCGATGAATTCGCTTACCGTGCGCGCCAAGCCCTCGGGCAGGGAGAACGGCGCGGACCATCCGGTGCTCGATGCCTTGCCGGTATCGATCACCATGGAGCGCGCAACGCTGTCATAGGCTTCATGGCGTCCCGCGAAAGCAAATAGCGGCTTCAAGAGCGGCCGGGGCAGGGGAATGAGGCGCGCGGAGACGCCCAGCGCCGCGGCGAGTTGGCTGATGAATTCGGGCGTCGAGACCTGCTGCGGATCGGCGACCTGGAAAATTTCAAACCCGTCACGGGGATGTTCGAGCTGGTGTTCGATGAAGGAGACGAGATTGCCGACGAAGATGAAGCCGCGCCGGTTGTCGATGGCGCCGAAGGGAAGCGGGACGCCGGATCGAACGGCGCGAACCAGCGCCCCGAAATTGCCCGCGGCGCCGTTGCCGTAGACCAGCGGCGGCCGGATCACCGTGATCTTCATGGCGGTGGACCGCGCGAGATCGGCCAGCCCGCGTTCGGCTCCGGCCTTGCTGGCCGCGTAAACGGTTTTCGGCGCGGGCGGATCGCGCTCGCTGAAGGGCGCTCTCCCGTCGGTATTGGTTCCATTGACCAGAATGGTGCTGAGAAAAACGAAATGACCGATGCCGGCGCGGGCGCAGCAGGCCGCAAGCCTGAGCGTCGCATCGGTGTTGAGCGAGGTGTAGGCTTCCGCGTCGCGGCGGCTCGAACTGTTATGCGCCCGCGCGGCCATGTGAATCACCGTCTCGACGCCGGATAGAGCGGCATCCCAATCGGTATCCGATCCGAATGATCCGACATCGACATCGTTCGGCGCGGCGCTCGGCTTTCGAACAGCCCGCCGCACGATCCATCCCCGGTTTTCGAGAGACGGACAGAGGTGGCGGCCGATAAATCCGGTGCCGCCGGTGACAAGCGCGATGCGTGCGGCGTTCCGAGGGGAGTTTGTCATGGGGGCCGTGTTGATTCGCGCTTCCGCGCGGAAGCGATCAGGGATGAGAATACATCAGGCGGCGGCGCGGTGTAGCCGGCCCAGTGGCAGGCGATTGCGGCATTCCGATGTAATTCTCTGAATCAATATGTGTTGAGGCGCGGGTTGTTGCATGTTTGCCGCCGCGACGAACGGCGTGCTAAACGTCGCGGCGGAAATCGGGCGGCGGCGGCGTCGGGTTCGCGGCGGACCGACGCGCACCGCCCGCTTTGTTCGAACGATTGAGGCACCCGTGAATATGTCCATGACACCACCGGCGATCCCGTTCATCGACCTGATGGGGCAACGCAAGGTTCTCGGCAGCAGGATCGATACCGCGGTTTCGCGGGTGCTCGCGCATTGTCAGTTCATCAACGGCCCCGAAGTGACGCAACTGGAGGCCGATCTCGCCGCGTTCACCGGGGCGAAGCACGTCGTCGCCTGCGCCAGCGGCACCGACGCCCTGCTGATGGTGCTGCTGGCGAAGGGGATCGGACCCGGCGACGCGGTGATATGTCCCTCCTTCACGTTCTGCGCGACCGGAGAAGTCGTCGCGCTTCTGGGCGCGACGCCGGTTTTCGCCGATGTCGACGCGGTGACGTTCAACATCGATATCGCCTCGCTGAAGAGCGCGATCGCGGTGGCGCGCGGACGCGGGCTCAATCCCAGGGCCATTATTCCGGTCGACCTGTTCGGACAGCCGGCGGATCATGACGCCATCGCCGAGGTCGCGCGGACCGAAGGTCTGTTCGTGCTCGACGATGCGGCGCAGGCTTTTGGCGCGACCTATAAAGATAAGCCGCTCGGAACTTTTGGGCTGGCCACGGCGACTAGTTTCTTTCCCGCGAAACCGCTCGGTTGCTACGGCGATGGCGGCGCGATCTTCACCGATGACGCGGATTTCGCGGAGGCGCTCCGCAGCGTGCGGGTCCACGGCCAGGGCTCGGACAAGTACGACAACGTCAGGCTCGGGTTGACCGGGCGTCTCGACACCATCCAGGCCGCGATCCTGATCGAGAAATTGCGGATCTTTCCCGACGAGATCGTCGCGCGCGACCGGGTCGCGGCGCGGTATCACGATCGTCTCGGCAACGTCGCGACCGTGCCGCGCGTCGCACCCGATCGCACCTCGGTCTGGGCGCAATATACCATTCGGATCCCCAACGGAACGCGCGAGACCTTCGTCGCCCGGCTGAAAGCGAAAGGCGTTCCGACGGCGGTGTATTATCCCAAGCCGCTGCACCGGCAGACCGCTTATCGGATGTTTCCCATGGCCGAGGGCGGGTTGCCCGTCAGCGATCAATTGTCGGATGAGGTCGTGAGCTTGCCGATGCACGCCTATCTCGACGACTCGACGCAGGATCGCGTCATCGAAGCCGTGCGCGACGCGCTGGCGGGGTAGGCGTTGGTTCGAAGCATGATTTCCCGAGGTCGATGCGCACAACCCCGGCGTGGTGCAAATCCACGCATAAAATGAGTCGGCGCGCTTCAGCTCAAGCCGATCGTGCTCTAGCCGCCGCCGCTGCTCGCCTTGCTTTTCTTTGACGTCGCTGCGGTGCCGATCACCCCGTCGGCCTCCAGCCGCGCGATGTCGTCGTCGCCCAGCCCGAGAACTTCGCCGAGCACTTCGCGGTTGTGCTGGCCGAGCGTCGGCGCGAGGCGGGTGATGGCGTAGGGGCGCGGGGCGTCGCCCTCGCGATAGGACACCGACGGCAGCAGATGCGGCCCCATGTAGCGCCGCACCGCCGGTTGCCAGTGCCCGGTCGCCATCAAATGCGGATCGGCGGCGAGATCGGCGGGCGCGCGCGCCACGCCGGCGGCGATGCCGGCGGCCTGCAAGGTGACCATCGCGAGGTCGGGGCGCACGGTCGCGGTCCAGTGCCGGATCGCGATCTCGATACGATCCTCCTGAAGCCTGCGGCCCTCGGCGGTCGCGAGCGCCGGGTCGGCGGCGAGATCCGGCCGGTGCATGATCTCGCACAGTTTTGGCCATTCGTCGTCGGATCGGATCGCGAGCGTGATCCATTGATCCTCGCCGAGGCAGGGAAAGCAGCCGTTCGGCACGAAGCGCGGATGGCGGTTGCCGATCCGCGGCGGGGCCTGGCCGGTCGCGGCCTGCGCGATGATCGCGGGCGCGGTGAGCTGCATGGTGCATTCGACCTGCGACAGGTCGATATGCTGGCCCTCGCCGGTGTTGCGCTGCTGCATGAAGCCGAGCATCAGCGCCGCCGCCGCGCTGACGCCGCCGAGCGGGTCGCCCAGCGCCGTATGCAGCATGGTCGGCGGGTCTTCCTCGCGGCCTGTCACCGAGGGCAGGCCGGATGCCTGTTCCAGCGTCGAGCCATAGGCCCGGCAATCCTTCCACGCGCCGGTGGTGCCGAAGGCCGGCATCGTCACCACCACGAGGCGCGGGTTGATGGCGAGCATCGCCGCCGGATCGAGCCCCATGCGCGGCAGCACGTCGGCGGCATAATTGTCGATCACCGCGTCGGCGGTCCTGATGAGCCGCTTGAGCAGGTCGAGCCCGGCTGCCGAGGTCAGATCGAGGGTGATGCCGCGCTTGTTGCGGTTCATCATCTGGAACCAGTAGGTCTTCTCGTAGGTCCGCTCCGGATGGTAAGGCCCGCGCGGATCGGTGCCGCGGAACCAGTCCGGATACTGGCACGACTCCACCTTGATGACGTCGGCGCCGAGGTCGCCCATCTGCCGCGTCGCGGTCGGCCCGGCCCAGCCCATGGTCAGGTCGATGATGCGCAGGCCCTTGAGCGGTGGCGGATCGTCCGGCGTGGCGGCGCGCCGCGCCAGGCGCGCGCGGGGCGCGAATGACGCGCCGTCATGCGCGCCGGCCAGCGGTGCGACGCCGTTCGGTTTGGGGCGCGCGCGGGTCAAATGCTGCGGCAGCACCGGCGCGTCGAACGCGGCCGCGCCGATCCGCACCGGCGCGAACGCCCTGCGCGCGCGATGCACCGGCTGCGCCAGCAATTCGGCCATGTCGGGCACGATCGCCAGCGGCAGCCGCAGCGCGATGCCCTGCTCGAACCATTCGCGCGCGGGTTTCCGCATCAGGACCGGATGGATGATGTGGCTTATTTCGTCGGCGTGAAGATAGCGATCGGCGGTGGACGAATAGCGCGGATCGGAGCCGAGCTCCGGCAGTCCGATCATGGCGCAGAAACTCATCCATTGCGCCGGCGTCACCACGGTGACGCCGAGCCAGCCCTGTTGGGTGGCGAAGTTGCCGACCGGGAAGCCGCGCCCGAAACGATTGATGGCGAGGCGCGGCCGCGTGAACCCGGACTCCAGCGCCAGTCCGGTGTCGAACTCGCTGATTTGCAGCATCGCCTCGAAGGCGCTGACGGCGAACCGGCGCGCGCCGTCAGCGCGGCCATAGAGCCCGGCGAGACTGGGAATGAAGGCGGTCAGCCCGGCCATCACCGCGATCTGGCCGTCGCGCGGCAGCACCGGCGGTCCTTCCGCCGGGCCGACCAGCTTCACCAGGCCGGCGAGGCTGTGGCACACCGCATCCGTGACGGCGTGGTCGCGATAGGGACCGTATTCGCCGAACCATGAGATCGCGGTGATGGCCAGCGCAGGGTCGGCGGCGCGAAGGTCGCTGTGCTTCAGGCGCGAGCTTTCGATCGCGGCGGGCGGACGCGCGTCGAGCAGCAGATCGGCGTCGCGCAGCAGCGCGCGAACCCGCGTGACGTCGGCGTCGACGGCGAGATCGGCGGTGACGCTGTGCTTGTTGGTGTTGAGCCAGGCGAAGCCGGCGCTTTCCCTGGCGCCTTCCTTGGCGCCGCCGCCGATGTCGACCAGCGGCGCGATGCGCCGCGCCGGATCGCCGCCGGGCGGTTCGATCTTGATAACCGTCGCGCCGAAATCCGAGAACAGCTTGCCGCAGTAGGCGAGCGCGTCGCCGGAGCCGATTTCCACCACGCGCAAATTCGCCAACGGCAATTCCGGCATCGGTTTTCACCCTTGTTTTTCGTTGCGCGTATAATGTCCGGGCGTCGGGAGCCGTCAAGTCGGGACCGGCCGCCACGCGAGTATTGGCGTGGCGGCGTCGCCGGTGATAGAGCGGAGCCGGCCGCCGCCGATCCGGCGCGGCTTCGCTCAAGTGGACGTCCGATGCCAGATCCCCAATTCGTTCTGACGCTGTCTTGCCCGGATCGGCCGGGGATCGTCTCCGCGGTCTCCACCTTTCTCGCCCATAACGGGCAGAACATTCTCGACGCGCAGCAGTTCAACGACGTCGGGTCCGATCACTTCTTCATGCGGGTGGTGTTCAATCCGGCCGATCTCGCCGTCAGCCTGTCGTCGCTGCAAACCGGCTTCGGCGCCATCGCCGAGCGGTTCGCGATGCGCTGGCTGATGCGCGACCGCGCCGCGCTGCGCCGGGTCATGCTGCTGGTGTCGCAATCCGACCACTGCCTCGCGGATATTCTCTACCGCTGGCGCACCGGAGAACTGGCGATGATCCCGACCGCCATCGTCTCCAACCATCCGCGCGAAACCTTTCGCGGGCTCGATTTCGGCGACATCCCGTTTCATCATTTGCCGGTCACGAAGGAAACCCGCGCCGCGCAGGAAGCCGCCATCTCCGACCTGGTGAGGACGACGCGGAGCGATCTGGTGGTGCTGGCGCGCTACATGCAAATCCTGTCGGACGGATTGGCGGAAGCGCTGGCGGGGCGCTGCATCAACATCCACCATTCGTTCCTGCCGGGGTTCAAGGGCGCGCGGCCCTATCATCAGGCGCACGCGCGCGGCGTCAAATTGATCGGAGCGACGGCGCATTACGTCACCGGCGCGCTGGACGAGGGGCCGATCATCGATCAGGACGTCGAGCGGATCAGCCATCGCGACGCGCCCGAGGACCTGATTCGCAAGGGCCGCGATATCGAGCGGCGGGTGCTGGCGCGTGCGGTGCGCCACCACCTTCAGGATCGCGTCATCCTCAACGGCAACAAGACCGTCGTGTTCATGGATTGAGGCATCGATGGATCGCCGGCCTACCGGGCCGGCAGGCTGGCGGCGATGTTGCGCAGCGTCTTGCGCGGCAGATCGATTCCCGCCAGCTTCCAGTCCAGCGAACCGCGATGCAGCACGATGGCGGTGGATTCCTCGGGGTCCGCCGATTTGCTGACGCGAATGCTCAGTTGCGCCGGATTGATGTAGTGGATGCGGCCGAACTGGGTGAGAAGGTTGATTTTCTCAAGATCCGTCAGGGACGGCAGCCCGCTCAGCGCGGGAGTCGATTGGGTTTCGGCAAGCCGGCCCGCCTTGAGCAGTTCGGTGAGGTTGTCGGGCGTCAGCAGTTTCGTCACCAGGGCATCGGCCACCGACGCGCCGTAGCCGCCGATCAGCACCCGCTCCATGGAACCGACGCGCCGGCTCGCGCTGATGCGCTCCAGATAAGCGTTCACGATCTGGTCGCTCAAGGAACGGCTGAGGCGGGGCAGATCGGTGCGGGCGACGATCGCGGCGCCGTCGCCGTCGCGGGTCGCCGCCGCCAGACGGGAGAGGCCGTAAAGCGCCGAGCCGTAATAGAGCGCAACGGTCAGGATGGCCGCGATCGCGATGCCGATGAACCAGCGCATTTCGTCTCTATCCGCTCCCGATCGGGCCCGTCAGACCCGGTTCAAACCACAACTGAGGGGAAATCGATTGTTCGCAAGTGCATCTAAACATTTATTTTATCCATTTTTTTGTGGTTAAAATCCCATTGATGGACGATCTTTTTGTCTGCCATTTGACGGTTCTGTCGGTGTAAGCTGTCGAAGCCGGGCGCGGACGATCCGCGCCCGGCTTAAAAAATGATTGTGTCCGGATCGCCGTCAGTGCGGCGCAAACGCGGACGCTCACGGGAGGAGTAGGGATGTTCATCCGTCAAAAGACGCTGGTTCAAGGGGCCGTCGCCGGCCTGCTGCTGCTGGGCGCCACCGCCCTGGCGGCGAGGGCGGAGGAAACGGTCAAGATCGGCCTGATCGTGCCGATGACCGGCGGCCAGGCCTCGACCGGCAAGCAGCTCGAAAACGCCGTCAAACTCTACATGAAGGAGCATGGCGATACCGTTGCCGGCAAGAAAATCGAGGTCATCCTGAAGGATGACGCCGCGGTGCCCGACAATACCAAGCGGCTGGCGCAGGAACTGATCGTCAACGACAAGGTCAACATCATCGCCGGTTTCGGCGTCACGCCCGCCGCGCTGGCCGCCGCGCCGCTGGCCACCCAGGCCAAGATTCCCGAAGTCGTGATGGTGGCGGGAACCTCGATCATTACCGAGCGCTCGCCCTACATCGTGCGCGTCAGTTTCACGCTGCCGCAGTCCGCCGCGATCATGGGCGACTGGGCGGCCAAGAACGGCATCAAGCGGGTGGCCACCCTGACCTCCGACTACGCGCCCGGCCATGACGCGCTGAAATTCTTCAAGGAGCACTTCACCGCGGGCGGCGGCCAGATCGTCGAGGAAGTGAAAACGCCGCTGGCGAATCCCGACTTCGCGCCGTTCCTGCAACGGATGAAGGACGCCAAGCCGGATGCCATCTTCATTTTCGTGCCGGCCGGGCAGGGCGGCAATCTGATGAAGCAATATGCCGAGCGCGGCCTCGACAAGACCGGCATCAAGGTGATCGGCACCGGCGACGTGATGGATGACGACCTCATGAACGGCATGGGCGACGCCATTCTGGGCGCGGTCACCGCGCACAACTACTCCGCCGCGCACCCTTCCGAGAAGAACAAGGCGTTCGTCGCCGCTTATGAGAAAGCCTATAACCAGCGTCCCGGCTATGTCGCGGTGTTCGGTTATGACGGCATGCACCTGATCTACGAGGCGCTGAAGAAGACCGGCGGCAAGGCCGACGGCGATTCGCTGATCGCGGCGATGAAGGGGATGGCCTGGGAAAGCCCGCGCGGGCCGATCTCGATCGATCCCGAGACGCGGGACATCGTCCAGAACATCTACATGCGCAAGGTCGAGAAGAAGGACGGTCAGCTCTGGAATATCGAGTTCGAGACCTTCAAGGACGTGAAAGACCCCGGCAAGACCAAGAAGTGAGCGATTGCCGTATTTCTCCATCATCAGCGACGTCCCCGCGCGGGCGGGGACCCATACGCCGCTCCGCCGGTTGGGCGGAAGGCGGTCGTCGCCTGTGATGAAGGGCCATGCGGATTTCGCTTGCGTCAGGGGCTATGGGTCCCCGCTCGCGCGGGGACAATGAAACGGTAGGGCGGCCACGACCGCCGCAAGCAGGCCAAGATGACCGCGCTTCCGACCATCCTGTTCGACGGCATCGCTTACGGCATGTTGCTGTTCGTGCTGTCGTGCGGGCTGGCGGTGACGCTCGGGCTGATGAACTTCGTCAACCTCGCGCACGGTGCGTTCGCCATGATCGGCGGCTATGTCTGCGCGGTGCTGGTCAACCGCTCCGGCGTGCCGTTCTTCGTCGCCCTGCCGATTGCCTTCGTCGTCAGCGCGGCGGTCGGCATCGTCATGGAGCAGACGCTCTACAAGCGGCTTTATCACCGCAATCCGCTCGATCAGGTGCTGTTCACCATCGGGCTGGTGTTCATGGCGGTGACGGCGGTGGACTACGTCATGGGCTCGTCGCAGGTGTTCATTCACCTGCCGGAAATGCTGCAAGGCCAGTTCCAGGTTTTCGGCATCGGCGTCGGCCGCTATCGCCTGATGATTATCGTGATCTGCGGGCTGTTGACGCTCGGCATTCAGATGACGCTCGCGAACACCCGCTTCGGCAGCCGGCTGCGCGCGGCGGTGGATAATCCGCGCGCCGCCTCGGGCCTCGGCATCAACGTGCCGCAGGTGTTCGCGCTGACCTTCGCGTTCGGCTCCGGGCTCGCCGGGCTCGGCGGCGCGCTCGGCGCGGAAATCCTCGGGCTCGATCCGTATTTTCCGCTGAAATTCATGATCTACTTCCTGATCGTGGTGACGGTGGGCGGCTCCCAGACCATCACCGGGCCGTTCCTGGCCTCGCTCCTGCTCGGTATCGCCGACGTCGCCGGCAAGTATTACGTGCCGAAGCTCGGAGCCTTCGTCATTTACACACTGATGATCGTGATCCTGATCTGGCGGCCGAACGGTCTGTTCGGCCGCGTGGCGCAACGGTGAGCGGGACATGAGGGCGGATCACGGGGTCGGAGAGGCGGTGCTGCGGCGCGCCCGCTGGGGGCACGGCGAGACCGCGTTCTGGCTGATCGCGGTGGCGGCGATCTTCGTGTTCCCGGACCGCTACCTGATCCTCACCGAAATGGCTTGGCTTGGGCTGTTCGCGCTGTCGCTCGACCTGATCCTCGGCTATGCCGGCATCGTCTCGCTGGGACATGCCGCGTTCTTCGGCGTCGGCGCCTATGCCGCCGGGCTGCTGGCGGTGCATGGCATTGTCAAGGAGCCGGTGCTGGCGCTGGTGGTGGCCGGGCTCGCCGCCATGGTGCTGGGTTTCGCCACCAGTTTCCTGGTGATCCGCGGCTCCGAACTGAGCCAGCTGATGGTGACGCTCGGCATCGCGCTGCTGCTGCGCGAACTCGCCAACAAGTTCTCCGACATCACCGGCGGGTTCGACGGGTTACAGGGCATCGTCATCGATCCGGTCCTCGGGCTGTTCGCCTTCGATCTGTTCGGCAAGGTCGGTTTCATCTATTGCCTGGCGGTTCTGGCGGTGCTGTTCCTGCTGGCGCGGCTGATCGTGTATTCGCCGTTCGGCCTGTCGCTGCGCGCGATCCGCAACAACCCGCTGCGCGCCGCCGCCATCGGCATCCCGGTCAACCGCCGCCTGATCGCGATCTATACGCTCTCGGCGTTCTATGCCGGCATCGCCGGCGCCCTGTTCACCCAGACCACGGCGCTGGCTTCCCTCGACGTGTTTTCGTTCGAGCGCTCCGCCGATCTGTTGCTGGTATTGGTGATCGGTGGCGCCGGCTATCTCTACGGCGGCCTGATCGGCGCGGTGGTGTTCCGGGTGCTGCAAGACATGTTCTCGTCGTGGACGCCGCAGTTCTGGCAGTTCTGGATCGGCCTGGTGCTGGTCCTGATCGTGCTGATCGGCCGCGAGCGGATGTATCGTGGCGTTCAGTGGTTGCCCCGTCTGGTGCTGCGGCGCATCGCGGCGGCGCGCGGTCACGCGGCCGCGCCGGACCGGAGCGCGTCATGAGCTTCGCGCTGGAAACCGTTGGCCTCGACAAGCAGTTTGGCGGCCTGCACGTCACCCGCGAATTGTCGCTGAAGGTCGCGGCCGGCGCGCGGCATGCCCTGATCGGCCCCAACGGCGCCGGCAAGACCACGGTGATTAATCTCCTGACCGGCGTGATCCGGCCCAACGGCGGCAAAATCCTGCTGGAGGGCGCGGACATCACCGGCCTGTCGGTGCGGGCGCGGGTCCGGCGCGGGCTGTCGCGGACCTTCCAGATCAACCAGCTCTACGCCGACCTGACGCCGCTGGAGACCATCGGGCTCGCGGTGGCGGAGCGGCTCGGCCATGGCGGCGACTGGTGGCGGCGCATGGGCACGCGCGCCGACGTCAACGCCGAGATCGCCGAAAACCTCGCGCGCTTCCATCTGCTCGACGTGATGAACGAGCCGACCGGAACGCTGCCCTACGGCAAACAGCGGCTGCTGGAGATCGCGCTGGCGATCGCCACCAGGCCACGCGTGCTGCTGCTGGACGAGCCGGCCGCCGGCGTGCCGCAGAGCGAGCGCCACGATATTCTCGCCGCCGTCGCCGCCTTGCCGCGCGAGGTGACGGTGCTGTTGATCGAACACGACATGGACCTGGTGTTCTCGTTCGCCGACCGCATTTCGGTGCTGGTCGGCGGCGCGATGCTGGTCGAAGGCACGCCGAACGAGGTGTCGCGCGATCCGCGCGTCAAGGCGGTCTATCTCGGCGAGGGTTTCGATGCGTGAATTGCTGAGCATCGAACATCTTCGCGCCGGTTACGGCGACGCCGTGGTGTTGTCGGACCTCACCCTGAAACTCGCGGATGGCGAGGTGCTGGCGCTGCTCGGCCGCAACGGCACCGGCAAGACCACGTTAATCAACTCCATCGTCGGCGCGACGCGCCGCTTCGGCGGCGTCATTCGCCTCGGCGACACCGATCTGACGCGGCTGCGCTCGGATCAGCGCGCCCGCGCCGGCATCGGCTGGGTGCCGCAGGAGCGCGATATCTTCCGCTCGCTCTCCGTCGAGGAGAACATGACGGCGGTGGCGCAGCCCGGCCCATGGGACGTCGAGCGGGTCTATACGCTGTTCCCGCGCCTGAAAGAGCGGCGCGGGAATTTCGGCAATCAGCTTTCCGGCGGCGAGCAGCAGATGCTGGCGATCGGCCGCGCCTTGACGCTCAATCCCAAGGTGCTGCTGCTCGACGAGCCGACCGAGGGGCTGGCGCCGATCATCGTCGACGAATTGCTGGCGGCGCTCGGCGAGATTACCCGCGCCGGCGGCATCTGCGCGATCATCGTCGAGCAGAACGCCCACAAGATCCTCCGGCTCGCCGACCGCGTCGTGATCCTCGATCGCGGCACCATCGTCCACGAGGCGTCGAGCGCGGCGTTGCAGGCCGACCCCGCGCCGCTGGAGCGATTTTTGGGCGTCGGGGGTGGGGCGCGAGAGTGACGTCCAGCCGTCATTGCGAGAAGCGCGAGCGACGAAGCGATCCAGCCTTCGCTTGTCGTCTCCGGATTGCTTCGCTACGCTCGCGATGACGAACTGACGTTGGAATTATCCAGAGGTAAAGGATCATGCAAAGAACAAAACCGCCGTTCCGTGCCGACGAAGTCGGCAGCCTGCTGCGCCCGCCGCGCATCAAGGAGGCGCGCGCCAGGTTGGAGAAAGGCGAGATCTCGGCCGATGAATTGCGCAAGATCGAGGACAGCGAGATTGAGAAGGCGGTGCGGAAGCAGGCGTCGATCGGCTTGCAGCTTGCGACCGACGGCGAGTTTCGCCGCTCGTGGTGGCACTTCGATTTTCTGAAAAGCCTGACCGGCTGCGAACTGTTTCACCCCGACCTCGGCATCCAGTTCGCCGGCGTTCAGACCCGCCACGACGCGGTGCGCGTCATCGGCAAGATCGATTTTCCCGACGACCATCCGATGCTCGATCACTTCCGCTTCCTGAAGAAGCACGCGGACGCGGCCGGCGTCACCGCCAAGATGACGATACCCTCGCCCGCGGTGCTGCATTTCCGCGGCGGCCGCAACCTGATCTCGAAGGAAGTCTATCCTGATCTCGAACCGTTCTTCGAGGATCTCGGCAAGACCTACCGCAAGGCGGTGAAGGCGTTCTACGACGCGGGCTGCCGCTACTTGCAGTTCGACGACACCGTGTGGGCCTATCTCTGCTCGCAGGAGGAATTGAAGAAGTCGCGCGAGCGCGGCGACAATCCCGACGGTTTGCAGGAGATTTACGCCCGCGTCATCAACTACGCCATCGCCGAGCGCCCGGCCGACATGACCATCACCACCCACGTCTGCCGCGGCAATTTCCGCTCGACCTGGATTTCGTCCGGCGGCTACGAGCCGGTGGCCGAAACGCTGCTCGGCAAGATCAATTACGACGGCTACTTCCTGGAATACGATTCCGACCGCGCCGGCGGCTTCGAGCCGCTGCGCTTCCTGCCCAAGGGCAACAAGGTGGTGGTGGTCGGCGTCATCACCTCAAAGTTCGGCGAGCTTGAAAGCCAGGAGGCGATCAAGGCGAGGATTGCGGAAGCGGCGAAGTTCGCGCCGCTGGAACAACTGGCGCTGTCGCCGCAATGCGGCTTCGCCTCGACCGAGGAGGGCAACGTGCTGTCCGAGGACGAGCAATGGGCCAAGCTCAAGCTCGCCGTCGATGTCGCGAAAGACATCTGGGGGTCATGAGGCCCGGCTGGCTGCCGCGCCGTGCGCGAAACCGGATTTCGCTGCGCGGCGCGGCGGCGATCCTCGTGCTTGCCGCCGCGCCCGCTCCGGCGATGGCGCAGGCCGGGCATTGGGTCGGCGGCTGGCGGCAGCTCGAATCCAACGCGGGACAGTGCACATCCTGCCGGATCGTGATTACCGGAACCGGGCGCGATCTGACCGTGACCGCCAATAACGGCTGGATCGCGCGGGTAGCGGCCGATGTCGAGGGCGGCCTTGCCGCCGCGCGCGGCGAGGGGCGTTGGGAGGGGGCGGCAAACCCACGGCTCTCCGGCCTGCCGTTCTCCATCCATTTCATCGAGCGCGGCGCGCGGCTGCATATGACCATGCGCATCCCGACCGCGGAGCGTTTGTGGACGATCCGCGCCGCGTTCGGTCGCGCCGAGGGGAATTGAGGCTCAATCTGGATCCGGCCCATGGGGCGGCCGGATCGCGTCGCGTCGATTTCGTGCGGCGCGGCGTTTGCTTTGTGGGAAGATCGTGGTAGAGGATCGCGATTAGTAATTTTCTGCCCACTGTTTTTGCCCACTCCCGCGCTGCCCACCGGCTCCGATGAAACACGACCAGCTCCTCGGCCAGATCACCGACTTCTGCCGTCAGGTGGAGATGGCGGAATCGACCTTCGGTCGCCGCGCGGTCAACGACGGCAAGCTGGTGGCGCGGCTGCGCGAGGGCAAGCGCATCACCATCGACACGCTGGAGCGGATCCAGCTCTACATCGCCGCCAACACGCCGGGCGGCGCGCCGCCGCCGCGCGAACGCGACGCGCCGATCGAGCGGCGCGACCCGCGCGCCAATTTCCGCTTTTTCGAGAACCGCCAGAAATATCTGCTGTTCGTCCACACCTGTAGCGAGAAGCGGGTGATCGCCGAACGCATCGCCATGGAGCTGGGTAACCTGCATCCGCGGCCGCCGGCGCTGCGGCTGTTCGATGCCGGCTGCGGCGACGGCACCGTGCTGGCGCGGGTGTTGCGGGCGATGCACGGCCGCTTCCCGCATGTACCGTTCTACGTCGCCGGCAAGGAGTTGAGCCTTGAGGACGTCAAGCTGACGCTCGACAAGCTGCCGGACCGGCTGTTCGAGCATCCGTCGTCCGTCTTCGTGCTGACCAACATGCATTATGCCGAGGCGCCATGGCTGGCGCCGCGCGCGGCCGCCGCCGCCGCCGGCATGGTCTGGCAGGAAGTGCCGCTGCGCGGCGCCTCGGCCGGCGAGTTCGAGGCCCAGATCGCCGAATTGCAGCCGTTCCTTCAGGATAACTGGCGCGCCGGGGTCAGCGAGCGATCGGGGATGCCGGTCTATGAGCGCCCGGTGGTGCTGATCCTGTATCGCGAGGACCATCAGTTCCTGCTCGACCAGGTGATCCCGCGCGCCGGCCGCGCCGATGCCAATTTCGACCTGATTATCGCCTCGCAGCCCTACCGCGCCAAATCCTCGGAAGCGTTTCGCGCCAAGCGCATCGTCGCGCCGCTGGCGCGCGCGCTGCGGCCGGGCGGCCGCATGATAGGCATTCATTCTCACGGGAGCGATCCGGGGATGGAAATCGTCCAGGCGGTGTGGCCGGGAGAAAATCCGTTTCCGGTGAACCGCCACGAATTGCTGCGCGCCGTCAAATACGAACTGGGATCGGCGGCGCGCGACCTTAATTTTAATGCCTATTCCGATAGCCGTTCGATCTTCCGTTATGATATGGAGGCGCTGCCGCACGAGGTCACCGGACCGATCGGGACGTCGACGGCCTTCGCAGCCTGGAACGCGGCGGTCTATGTCGCCCAGATCGAAGACGACCGTCTGACGGAAATCACCCAGAGCGGCGGTTATCTCGATGCCACGCGGGACGTTCTGCGCAAGTATAACGGGCTGTGGTTTTACGATGAATCCTACGTCATCTCGCGCCGTCGCGAATGACATTTCACGACAACATGGAGAGAGCCGCTCATGGGGAGCGGACGACAAGAGGTTGATTTGATGCGCGCGTCTTATCTGTTCACCAGCGAATCCGTTTCCGAAGGTCATCCCGACAAGGTCTGCGACCGCATTTCCGACGAGATCGTCGATCTGTTCTTCCGCGAGGGGCCGAAGGCGGGCATCGATCCGTGGGCGATCCGCGCTGCGTGCGAAACGCTCGCCACCACCAACAAGGTGGTGGTCGCGGGCGAAACCCGTGGCCCGGCCTCCGTCACCAACGATCACATCGAGCAGGTGATCCGCGACGCGATCAAGGACATCGGCTACGAGCAGGACGGCTTCCACTGGAAAACCGCCGACGTCGAAATCCTGCTGCATCCGCAATCCGCCGACATCGCGCAGGGCGTCGACGCGTTGCAGCCCGGCACCAACAAGGAGGAGGGCGCCGGCGACCAGGGCATCATGTTCGGCTACGCCACCAACGAGACGCCGGAATTGATGCCGGCGCCGCTGCACTACGCGCACCGGATCCTGCGGCTGATTTCCGAGGCGCGCCACGCCGGCAAGGAGAAGGTGCTCGGGCCCGACTCCAAGAGCCAGGTCACCGTGCAATACGAGAACGGCCGGCCGGTCGGCGTGCGCGAGATCGTCGTCTCGCATCAGCATCTGGTCGAGGACATGACCTCGAACCAGGTGCGCGAACGGGTCGAGCCTTACGTGCGCGCGGCGCTGCCGGAGGGCTGGATCACCGACAAGACCATCTGGCATGTCAACCCGACCGGCAAATTCTTCATCGGCGGCCCTGACGGCGACACCGGCCTCACCGGCCGCAAGATCATCGTCGATACCTACGGCGGCGCGGCCCCGCACGGCGGCGGCGCGTTCTCCGGCAAGGACCCGACCAAGGTGGATCGCTCGGCCGCCTACGCCGCGCGCTATCTCGCCAAGAACATCGTCGCCGCCGGTCTCGCCGACCGGGCCACGCTGCAACTGTCCTACGCCATCGGCGTGGCGCGGCCGCTGTCGATCTACATCGACACCCACGGCACCGGAAAGGTGTCCGAGGACCGGCTGGAGAAGGCGGTGGCGGAATCGATGGACCTGACCCCGCGCGGCATCCGCAAGCATCTCGACCTCAACAAGCCGATCTACGCGCGCACCTCCTCCTACGGCCATTTCGGCCGCACCCCGGACGCCGACGGCGGCTTCTCCTGGGAGAAGACCGACCTCGCCGAGGCGCTGAAGAAGGCGGTGTAAGACTTTCTTCCCTCTCCACTGGCGGGAGAGGATGCCCGAGCAAAGCGAGGGCGGGTGAGGGGCGTTTGCCGCATACGAATACCAACCCCTCACCCAAATGCGTTTGTCGTAGCGCCTGTGTGGCCCTCTCCCGCAAAAGGAGAGGGCGCAACGACGCCGCTCCATGCTGAAACAGATTTAGGAACATCCGATCATGACCACCGACTACATCGTCAAGGACATCGGCCTCGCCGATTTCGGCCGCAAGGAACTGTCGCTCGCCGAAACCGAAATGCCGGGGCTGATGGCGACCCGCGAGGAATATGGCCCGAAGCAGCCGCTGGAAGGCGCCCGCATCGCGGGCTCCCTGCACATGACGATCCAGACCGGCGTGCTGATCGAGACGCTGAAGGCGCTCGGCGCCGACATCCGCTGGGTATCGTGCAACATCTATTCGACGCAGGACCACGCCGCCGCCGCGATCGCCGCGGCCGGCATTCCGGTGTTCGCGGTGAAGGGCGAGACGCTGAAGGATTACTGGGATTACACCGCGAAGCTGTTCGACTGGCACGGAGGCGGCCACCCGAACATGATCCTCGACGACGGCGGCGACGCCACCATGTACGTCCATCTCGGGCTGCGCGCCGAGAAGGGCGACACCGCTTTCCTCGACAAGCCCGGCTCGGAAGAGGAGGAAGTGTTCTTCGCGCTGCTCAAGAAGCAGCTGAAGGAAAAGCCGAAGGGCTATTTCCAGGCAATCGCCGACAGCATCAAGGGCGTCTCGGAGGAAACCACCACCGGCGTGCATCGTCTCTACGACATGCAGAAGGCCGGCACGCTGCTGTGGCCGGCGATCAACGTCAACGATTCGGTCACCAAGTCGAAGTTCGACAATCTTTACGGTTGCCGCGAGTCGCTGGTGGACGGCATCCGCCGCGGCACCGACGTGATGATGTCGGGCAAGGTGGCGATGGTCGCGGGCTTCGGCGACGTCGGCAAGGGCTCGGCGGCGTCGCTGCGCCAGGCCGGCTGCCGCGTCATGGTGTCGGAGATCGACCCGATCTGCGCCTTGCAGGCGGCGATGGAGGGCTATCAGGTGGTGACCATGGAGGACGCGGCGCCGCTTGCCGATATCTTCGTCACCGCCACCGGCAACAAGGACATCATCACCATCGATCACATGCGCGCGATGAAGGATCGCGCCGTCGTCTGCAACATCGGCCACTTCGACAATGAGATTCAGGTCAACACGCTGAAGAACCTGAAGTGGGACAACATCAAGCCGCAGGTCGACGAAATTACCTTCCCCGACGGCAAGCGCATCATCCTGCTGTCGGAAGGCCGCCTCGTGAACCTCGGCAACGCCATGGGCCATCCGTCCTTCGTGATGTCGGCGTCGTTCACCAACCAGACGCTGGCGCAGATCGAACTGTTCGCCAACAACAAGGACGGCAAGTACAAGAAGGAAGTCTACGTGCTGCCGAAGTCGCTCGACGAGAAGGTGGCGCGGCTGCATCTTAACAAGATCGGCGTGAAGCTCACCGAACTGCGCAAGGATCAGGCTGACTACATCGGCGTCAAGCCGGAAGGCCCGTTCAAGGCGGATCACTATCGCTACTGAGGCCGGGGCGCCGTCCGAAGGATCATCCCGACACGCGGTTCGGCGAGATCCTCATCAAGAGGCCGCCGCGGAATCCGCGGCACGGCGGGTCACGCCCTCGCTTGCGGCGGGGCGTGACTCCAGTCCGGTCATGATCGGCAGCAACTCGGGCGCATCGAGCGAGGCGAAGTAGCGCTCCCGATCGACGTCGGCATACAGCGTCGTGCGTTGTCGCGGCGCGCGGCCGGTCGCCCGGACCAGCGCCTCCATTTCGCGTGGCGGCATCTCGTGGCCATGCCGCGCGCCGGCGGAGCGCGAAATCGTTTCGTCCATCAGCGTGCCGCCAAGATCGTTGACGCCGGCCTTCAGGCAGGCGGTGACGCCGTCTTCGCCGAGTTTCACCCAGGACGCCTGAATGTTCGAGATCATGCCGTGCAGCGCCAGCCGCCCCACGGCGTGCATCAGGATCACCTCGCGGAACGTCGGTCCCTTGCGCGCGCGTCCCTTCAGATAGATCGGCGCTTCCATGTGGACGAATGGCAGCGGCACGAATTCGGTGAAGCCGCCGGTCTCCGCCTGAAGATCGCGCAGCCGCAGGAGGTGGCGTGCCCAATGCGCATAACGGTCCAGATGCCCGAACATGATGGTCGCGGTGCTGCGCAGCCCGGCCAGGTGCGCGGTTCGCATCACGTCGAGCCATTGCGCGGTGTTGATCTTGTCGGGGCATAGCGCGGCGCGAATTTCGTCATCCAGAATCTCCGCGGCCGTTCCCGGCAGCGTGCCAAGCCCGACCCGCTTGAGTTCCTGAGTGAACTCCCGCACCGAAATGCCGAGCGTCTTGGCGCCCTGGAACACTTCCAGCGGCGAGAAGGCATGGACGTGCATGTTCGGCGTCGCCCGCCGCACGGCGCGGCAGATCGCGAGATAGGTCTCGCCGGTATAGGCCGGATGGATTCCGCCCTGCATGCAGACCTCGGTCGCGCCGCGTCGCCACGCCTCGACCGCACGGCGTTCGATTTCGTCCAGCGAGATATCGTAAGGCCGGCCGCGCAGATTTTCGGCAAGCTTTCCTTTCGAAAATGCGCAGAACTGACATTTGAAGTAACAGATATTGGTATAGTTGATGTTACGGGTGACGACGTAGCTGACGGCGTCGCCGTTGACGTCGCGCCGCAACTCGTCGGCGGCGCGGCAAATCGCCGTGAAATGTCCGTCCTCCGCCTCGAACAGCGAGACAATCTCGCTTTCGTCGAGCCGCCGCCGCGATTGCGCCTTGGCGATGATTTTCCCGATGCCGCCGTCGACGATCGACGGCGCCGCCATCGGCGCATCGAGCAGGCCGACGTCGCGCGCCGGAAGTCGGCTCACGGCGCCGGGACACCACTCGTCCGAACGTGGCGCGCCATTCGCATCCGTGGCATGAAGCAGCGCCGTTTGTAGCGAGGCATCGGACCAGCGCGCAGGGTCGCGCGCATAGGCGGGATAGATCGCGAGACGCTCGGTCAGTTTTTTGCCGCATTGGGCGGTCGCCTCGTCGAGGCGCGCGAGATGCGGCCACGGCGATTCCGGATTGACATGATCCGGGGTCACCGGAGACACGCCGCCCCAATCGTTGATGCCTGCGGCGATGATCTGGTCCAGCACGCCCGGACTGAGATTCGGCGGCGCCTGAATGTTCATGTCCGGACGGAACAGCAATCGCGCCAGCGCAATTGTCCAAAGATGGTCTTCGAGGCTCGCCGGCGCGGCGTGCGCCATCCGGGTCGCGGGCTTCGGCTTGAAATTCTGGATGATGATTTCCTGAATGTGGCCGTAGCGGTGGTCCAATGCGCGGAGCGCCAGCAGCGATTCGACGCGCTCAAGCAGGGTTTCGCCGATGCCGATCAGCAGCCCGGTGGTGAAGGGGATCGCCTGCCGGCCCGCAAGCTCGATCGTGCGCAAGCGTTGGGACGGCTCCTTGTCGGGCGACCCGAAATGCGGTCCGCCGCGCGCGCACAGCCGCGCGGATGCGCTTTCGAGCATCAGTCCTTGCGAGATGGAAACCCTGCGAAGCCGCGCCAGATCGTCCGTCGTCATCACGCCCGGATTGAGATGCGGCAGCAGGCCGGTCTCCCGGAACACGGTGCGCGCGGCATGTTCGAGATAGGCCAGTGTCGTCGGATATCCCATTTCCCGCAGTTCGTCTCGCGCCTGGCGATAGCGTCGTTCGGGTTTGTCGCCAAGCGTGAACAACGCCTCCTTGCATCCGGCCGCGCGGCCGGCGCGCGCGATCGCCACGACCTCGTCGACGGTGAGATAGGCGCGCTGCCCTTTGCGCGGCGCATGCGCGAAGGTGCAGTAATGGCAGACGTCCCGGCATAACTGGGTCAGCGGAATAAAAACCTTGCGGGAATAGGTTACTCTCGCGCCGTGCCGGGCATCGCGCTTGTCGGCGGCGAGCCGCATCAGATCGGCGAGAGGCTTCTCACCCACCAAGTCCATGACTTCGGCGGCCGTTATATCATCGCGCTGAAGTTTCTCATCAAGCGATCGATCCGCCATCGACAAGCTCCTCATGCCTCGCCGGTCGGCGAGGATGGACTATGGTCCCAACTCAAGATGCGCCGCGCCGTGGCCCCGGAGAACCGCGCCAGCCACGGGAATTTCCATTGCCGCGAAACGCGCGACATTCCGGCGGGCAATGCCGAGCGAACGCAAATAATGGTCCGTCGCGGTCGATGTCCGCAGATCGAGAAATCGAACCAGGTCGTCGGGCCGGTCGATATCGAGTCCGAGACGAGCGTTCGGAACGATGACGGGTTTCACGCCCGCGCGATGGGCCGCCACGATATGCCGGGCAAGGCTCCGCAAGCCGAAGCAGGCTTCCAGCCGGTCGGGGCTGTCGAGCGCCAGGGCATTGGTGCCGCCGTCGTGCGTCGCGGGCACGATCGCGACGCGCCCGCGCGCCGCGATCTCCAGCAGCGTCGAGATCGTCTCGCCCGTGACGGCGGGAACATCGCCCGGCAGGATCAGGACACGTCGTCCTCCACTGCGGCGCACCGCGGCGAGTCCGGCCACAATGGCCGGATTGATCTCGGTGGCCCCATCGTCATCGATGACCCTGACGCCGAGACGAGCCGCCTCGCGCGCCACGTCGTCAGGGCCGGTGACGACGGCGATGTTGTCCGGATCCGACACGCTCAAGGCGGCCCCGACGACATCGGTCAGCATCGCGCGCGCCAGCATCGCGCGTTCGTCGGCGGTCAGAACGGGCGAAAGCCGCAGCTTTGCGCGGCCAAACGATTTGGCCGGAACAATCACCCATGCCGCGTTGTGGCTCACGCACCATCTCCCGACGCGACAGCGATTGTTTCGCCGGCCCGCGCGCCCCGGATGCGGCGGCCGAACGCGAGCACCTGCTCGGCGAGCCGAATTTTCGACGGCAAATCCGTCATCAGCGTGGCCGCGACACAGACTTCGGTGCCGAGCGAGGCGGCCTCGGCGCCGTCCGCCCGATCGATCACGAGGCCATCGATCAGCCCGCGGTAGTGCGCGACGATTTCGGCATTGGTCGGAGCCAGCCCGAGTTCGTCCATGATCTTGCGCGTCGGTCCCTTGACGGCTTCGCCGCCGATGATCGGCGACACGGCGACCACCGGCGCTCGCGCCGCGCGCAAGCCGTCCGCGATGCCGCGCACCGCGAGGATCGGATCGATGCTGAGATAGGGGTTTGACGGACAAATGACGATGAGTTCAAGGTCGTCCGCCGCCAGCGCCTGACGAACATCGTCGGTCGCCATCGCGTTCTCGCGCCCCTCGAAATGGATGCGCTTCACCGTCGGCTCGCAGCGGCGCGCGACGAAATAGCGTTGAAATTCCAGTTCGCCTTCCGGAGTTGTCACCATCGTTCGGAGATCGGCGTCGGTCGCGGGCAAAATGCGCGCGGTTACGCCAAGACGCTTGGCGATATCGGCGGCGATGGTCGTGGGGGTCTCGCCCAGCGCGCGGCGTCGCGTTCGCTCGACATGCAGGGCGAGATCGCGATCGCCCAGTTGAAACCAGGTGTCGCCGCCGACCTGTTGCAACGCCGCCATGAAATTCCAGGTCTCGCCGGCGCGGCCCCAACCGCGCGCCGTGTCATTGAGGCCGCTGAGCGTATAGAGCACGGTATCGAGGTCGGGCGAGATGTGCAGGCCGAGGTGATTGAAATCGTCGGCCATATTGACGATCACCGTCAATCGCACGCCGAGATTCGCTTGCAGGCCGAGCGCGAGTTTCGCGCCGCCGACCCCGCCGCACAGGGCGACCACGCGGCCGGCCCCATCGCGCTTTCCGGAATCGTCGCTCATCGAAACATGTCCCGTTCCCTCGGGCGGATCAGCGCCGCCGCATCGAGGCGCGGCGCCGGGCTGGAATAGCCGCGGACGTGAACGACGGGCTGTCCTTCCGCCGCCTGTCCCATCACCAGCGACGCCGCCGCCGCCAGTTCATCCGCCACCGCGATTTCCGTGACCTGCATGGGACGGCCGAACAGATCGGGAGCTCCGATCCTGCTTTCGAGCGCCGGGATCCCCGCGCAGCCGAGGGCCACGCCGACGACCCCGTTTCGAAACGGTCGGCCGAAGCTGTCGTTCACGATCACCCCGACATCGGCGCCGAAGCGGCGGTCAAGGCCTCGCTTAAGGCGCGCGCAACTCGCTTCCGGGTTTTCCGGCAGCAACAGCACGCGATGGCCGCCATCCTGCGCGACGTTGGATTCATCGATCCCGGCGTTGGCCATCACGAAACCGAGGCGATGCTCAACGATCATCACGTTCCGCCGGGCGCGAACCACACCGTTCGATTCCGACAGCACCACCTCGACATGCCGGGGGTCCTTGCCGACGATCGCCGCCCATTCGCGCGCCTGCGGCGAGGGTTTCACCTCGTCGAGATCGACGTAGCGATTTTCCGCCTTGGACACGATCTTCTGGGCAATGACGAAAATATCGCCGCCGCCGACGCCGATGCCCGCGCGCGCCACGCCATCAACGATGATTTCAACCAGATCGGCTCCGGGCTCGACCAGCGGAAGATCGGGAAGGGCGGTGCAGGTGATGCTTTTGACCATCGCTCGATGTGACTTTCCCGAACCCAACGCCGTTCGATCGTTGCCGCGACGGCGCCGACCCGACCGTTCCGCGTCGCGGTGTCGCCGAGGATATGAGCCCCGGCGCAACGCGGGTCAAGCAACCCTGCTCAGGCTGTCACGCCGTCGCTCATGCCGCTGCCCTGCTTTGGCGCAGCGCCGTGGTCGCGGCGCGGTCGACCTCCAGCGATCCCGGCTGGAACACGACGCCATACTGCTCGGCCGCCGTCTTCGCGGTGAGGATGCCGTCGAGAACGTCCTGCCGAACCTCCTCCGGGTAGCGGTCGAACGGCGAGCCCCAGCCGCCGCCGCCGGAGGAGCGCACCAGCATCGTGCACGGCGGCAGGTCGATCACGCCGCTGACCGGCAGCGCGCGTTCCGCGTCGGTGTCCGGTTCGACGATCAGTTCGGCGGAGGCGCCGGCCTCGCCGCCGCACAGGCCGAAGCCGGTGCGCGCGCCGACGCCCTCGCCGCGAAGGTTGTTCTTGGTCGGCATCAGCATGCGCAGCGCGTATTCGACGCCGGCGCCGCCGCGGAACTGGCCGGCCCCGGCGCTGTCGGTGCGGAACTCATGCTTGATGAATTCGATCGGGTACAACTGCTCGTAGGATTCCAGATTCGGAATCGTGATCGCACCGAGACTCTGCAACTGGCCGATCTGGTCGAAGCCGTCGCGCCCGCACATCGCGCCGGCGCCGGGCTGGGCAGCCATATGATACATGATGAACAGCTTGCCGTTCGGGTCGAGGCCCGAGGTCACCGGATGACACAGCTTGCCCCATCCGGACGAGACCCGCCCCGGCACCGCCGACGCCAGCGCCTTCCAGACCGCGTGAACGATTTCGTAGGTCGGATGCACCGTGCTGAACGTCACCGGCGCGGGCGCTTCCGGATTCACCACGCTGCCCTTGGGCGCCGCCACCCGCATCATCCGGTAGCTGCCTTCGTTATGCGGCGTGTCGGGGCCCAGCAGCGTCGACAGCGCGACATAGACCGCCGCATGGGTGTTGGCGAACGAACTGTTCTTGTAGGAACGCACCTGCGGGCTTGAGCCCTCGAAATCCACCAGAAGCTCGCTGCCGGCGACCGTGATCGTCACCGCGATACGGATCTCGTTCGGCGCGAAGCCGTCATGGGTCAAAACATCGACGCCAT
Source organism: Xanthobacteraceae bacterium (assembly GCA_023954195.1). Classification (GTDB taxonomy): domain Bacteria; phylum Pseudomonadota; class Alphaproteobacteria; order Rhizobiales; family Xanthobacteraceae; genus 62-47. The sequence continues at coordinate 1,109,108 of JAMLIK010000001.1, read as the reverse complement.
GGTAGACGCCGTCGGGGATCTCCTCGATCTCCCGTCGCACGATCCGCTCGGCATAGTCGAGCACCGCGCCGCAATGCGCGGTGAAGTCGTGCTCCTTGCAGGTCGCCGAAAGTTCCGTGAGGCCGCGCGCGCCGACCTGCACCGAGCCGAGCATGGCCTGCATGTCGGCTTTCACCGTCTCAGGCATGCGGGTGTTGAGCGCGACCAGCTCAAGCACGTCGTGCCGCATCTTGCCCTTGTCGAACAGCTTCACCGGCGGCACCCGCAATCCCTCGTGGAAGATTTCCGTCGCATCGGGATTGTAGGTGCCCGGCGCGCCGCCGCCGATATCGATCTGGTGCGCGCGGTTGCAGGCGAAGGCGATGCGCTCGCCGTCGAACACCGGACAGATCACGGTCAGGTCGGGCAGGTGGTTGCCGCCGGCGACGTAGGGGTCGTTGGACAGGAAGATGTCGCCGGGCGCGATGTCGTCGCCCCAGTAGTCGAGCACCGCGCGCACCGCGAAGCCGCCGGCGCCGGTGTGAATCGGCACGCCATCGGCCTGCGAGATCAGCCGGCCCGACGCATCGGTGATGAAGCACGAGAAGTCATGAGACTGGCTGAAGATCGGGCTGCGCGACGCGCGCAGCATCGCGATGCCCATTTCGCGCGCGATATGATTGAGCTTCGATTCGAAGACCGCGATGCTGAGCGGATCGATGCCCGATGAGATTGTTTCCTGGACGTTCACGCGCCGGCTCCTCGAATCAGAAAATTGTTGAAGTCGTCGACCACCAGGACGTCGCCGCGCCCGACGAACACCGTGGTGTTGATTTCCTCGATCACCGCCGGCCCGCTCAGCGTGTCACCGGGATGGAGTTTGGCGCCGTCGAAGATCGGCACCGTCTCCGGCGCCTCGCCGCCGAGAAAGACCTCGCGGTGAGTGACCGGTGTCGCCGCCGCCGGTTCGGCCGCTTCGGCGCGCGGGGCATCGACACGCGGCAGCACCGAAAGCGCGGCCACCCGCAGATTCACCATCTCGATCGCGTAGCTGGAATCGCTGTAGCCGTAGAGCCGGTCGTGACGGCGATGGAATTCCTCCGCGACCGCCTTGAGCGCGGCCGGCGTCACGACATCCGGCAGCGGCACCGCGATCTGCCAGCTCTGCCCGCGATAGCGCAGGTCGAGCGCGTATTTGAAGGATACTGCTTCGGCGGCGACACCGCCGTCCACCAGCGCGCGACGGCCTTCGGCCGCGGCGCTGGCCATCCGCCCGCGCAGCACCTCGGCGTCGATCTGATCGAGAATGCCCATGCAGCTCAGAACGATGTCCTGCCGGACATCGGACTGCAACATGCCGAAGGCGCATGCCACCGACGCCTCGCGCGGCACGTAGACGAACTTCACGCCGAGCAGTCGCGCGATCTCGCAGATGTGCAATCCGCTGCCGCCGCCGGCCGCGACCAACACCAGCGTTCGCAGATCGATGCCGCGCTCCGCCGCGACCTCGCGCACCGCGTTGGACATGTTCTGGTTGGCGAGCGTCACGATCGCCAGCGCCGCGGCGTTGACGGTGAGGCCGAGCGGATCGGCGACGCAGGTGCGCAGCGCGCGGTGCGCGCCATCCTTGTCGAGAACCATTTCGCCGCCCAGGAAGCGGTCGGGGCTCAGTCTGCCCATCACCAGATTCGCATCGGTCACGGTCGGCTCGGTGCCGCCGAGACCGTAAGCCACCGGTCCGGGTTCGGCTCCGGCGCTGCGCGGGCCGACGCGCAGCATGCCGCCGCGATCGACCTGAGCGATGGTGCCGCCGCCAGTGCCGATGGTCTTGATGTCAACCGTCGGCAGCGCGATATGGTAACCCTCGATCGCGGTGTGGTCGGTCAGCTCGACCGATCCGTCCACGGTGAACGAGATGTCGGTGCTGGTTCCGCCCATGTCGAAGAAGATGACGCCCTTGCCCTGGGTGAGGCCGCCCCAATAGCTGGCCGCGGCGCCGCCGCCGGCGGGCCCCGAGAGCACCACGCTCACGGGTTGCGACACCAGCGTCCGGGCGCTGGCGAGGCCGCCGTTGCTCTGCATGATCCACGGCGGCTTGCCGAGGCCGCTGCTGTCGAGACTGCTGGTGAGCTGATTCAGATAGCGCGTGGTCTTGGGACCGACGAAGGCATTGATGACGGCGGTCGAGGTCCGCTCGTATTCTCCCATCACCGGCAGGATTTCGGACGAGGTGGAAACAAACGCCTTCGGCATCAGTCCGCGAATGATTTCGGCCGCGCGCAGTTCGTGGTCGGGATTGAGATAGGAATTGAAGAAGGCGATCGCGACTGCCTCGACCTCCTGCTCAAGGAAATGGCGGGCCGCCTCGCGCACCTTGGCCTCGTCGAGCTGGCGCGTGACCGCGCCCTTGGAATTGATTCGTTCCGGGATCCCGATCCGGAGATGGCGGGGAACGATGACTTGCGGATGCGGGCGTCGCAAGTCCCAGACGTTGTCGCGAATACCCCGGCGGATCGCCAGGGTGTCGCGGAAGCCGTCGGTGCAAAGCAGGCCGACGCGCGCGCCGTGCTTTTCGACCATGATGTTGGTGGCGACCGTTGTGCCGATCACGAGCGTATCGACCTGCGACAGCATCGATTTGATATCGACTCCCAGTCCCTGCGCCGCCTTTTCGAGCACGCGAAACACGCCGATCGACGGATCGCCGGGCGTCGAGGGCGATTTGTATTGCCGGAACTTGAGATCCGAGTCGAATAGCGCGAGGTCGGTGAACGTGCCACCGATATCCACGCCGATTCGCACCGATTGATTGACAGCCGCCACCTGAGTTCTCCTTATGCAGGACGACCGGCCCGCGCCTGGGCCGCCAGCTGCTCGTAATCCGCCATCGCCGCATGCGCGCGCTCGACGCGTGCGAGCAGTTGCTCGCGGCTGGCGATGACGCAGGTCAGTTCGATGCGGATGCCGTTGGGGTCGAAGAAATAGATCGACTTGATGGCTTCATGGACCGCGGGGCCGATCACCGCGATTCCGGCGGCCTCAAGGCGCTGCTTGGCTTCCATCAGCGCGGCCTCGTCGGCGACGTGCAACGCCAGATGATTGACCCAGGCCGGCGTCGCCGGATCCGGCGTCGTGGCGTTGCCGTCGTAGAGATCGAAGAAGGCGATGCACGAGCCGTCCGCCATCTCGAAGAACAGATGAAAATAGGGGCTGTACTCGCCGGTGCTCGGCACGTGATCGTGATAGACCACGGCCACCAGCGGCAGCTTCAGGATGTCTTCGTAGAAATGCCGGGTTTCCTCGGCGTTCTTGCAGCGGTAAGCGACGTGATGGAGACCGCCGATCTGCGGGAACTCCGGGTTCGGCGCATTGCGCAGCGGCGGGCGGCGAAGGGTCTGCTCGGTCATGGGCTGTCCTTTCTGGTCAACAGGCTTTTAAGACGACTTGGGGGAGGGGCTGGTTGCGCCGGCCTCGATCGCGCCGGCCGCGATCAGGGCGTCGATCGCCGCGTCGTCGAGGCCAAGCTCGGCGATCACCTCGCGCGTGTGCTCGCCCAGCAGCGGCGCCGGCCGGCGGATCAATTCGCCCGACACGTTGGTGCGCGCCACCGCGCCCAGCATGCGCGTCAACCCGATGCCTGGCTGCTCGACCTGTTTCACGAGTTCGAGATGCTTGACCTGCGCATCCTCGAACACCTGATCGAACTCGTAGACCGGTCCGACGGCGATTTGCTGCGCCGAAAATCGCTCGACCCATTCCGCGACGTCGGCGGTGGCGAGTCGCGCTTCCACCAGCGCCTTGAACTCGGTGTGGTTTTGCAAGCGGTCGAAGTTGGTGCGGAACTTGGGCTGATCCTTGATCTCCTCAAGGCCGAGCACGTCGCAGAAGCGCGCCCACTGTTCGGGGCTGGTCAGCACGATGGTGACGAGGCCGTCGCGCGCCTGGAACGGTTCTCCCGGCGTCACGCTCGGGCTGCGGTTGCCGATCCGCTTCGGCCGTTCGCCGGTCTCGAAATAGTTGGCGATCGGATCCGGCACCAGCGCCAGGGTCGAGCCCAGCAGGCTGACATCGATGTACGCGCCGCGTCCGCTGCTGGCGCGGCCGACCAGCGCGGCGTTGATCGCGCCGAAGGCGACCAGCGCGGAGGCGGTGTCGGCGAGCGAGCCGCCGGGCCGGGTCGGCGGATGGCCCGGCATTCCGGTGAGCGCCATGTAGCCGGCCATGCCGAGCGCCACCGAATTGTAACCCGCGCGGCGCGCGTAGGGGCCGGTCTGGCCGAAGCCGGTGATCGAGGCATAGACGATGCGCGGATTGACCGCCGACACCTGCTGGTAGCCGACGCCGAACTTCGCCGCCTCGCCCGGCAGGAAATTCTCGATAATCACGTCCGCGCGCCGCGCCATCTCGAACACAACCCGCTGGCCCTCCGGGTGCCGCAGGTTGATGGCGACACCGCGCTTGTTGCGGTTGAGGGCGGCGAACGACGCGGTGATGCCCTTTCCGCCGCGCAGCCAGCGCAGGTCGTCGCCGCGCCCCGGCCTTTCCACCTTCACGACGTCGGCGCCGAGATCGGCCAGCATCGACGCGCAATACGGCCCGGCGACAATCCGGGACAGATCCAGAACTTTGAGCCCTTGCAGCAGCATCGGATTATCTCGCCAGAAAGTGTTGGGTTGCGACGTCGACGGCGGGCACGGCGTTCGCGGCGATGGCGTTGATGCGCGCCTTCATCTGCGCCAGCGGTGAGAACGGCTTGGCCGCGAAGGTCGTCGCCATCGTCCGGGTTTCGTCGAGCAGCGCATCGGGGGCGGCCACGCTCGTCAGCAGCCCAAGCTCCTTGAGCTGATCGGCGGAATACCGGCCGCCGCCCAGGATGATTTCCTTGGCGCGGATCGGCCCGACCGCGCGCACCAGGCGCGTCGTCGATCCGACACCCAGCAGCACGCCGAGATCAATCTCGGGAATCCAGAATTGGGCCTTCGACGACGCCACCCGGAAATCGCAGGCCAGCGCCAGACCCCAGCCGGCGCCGATGGCATGTCCGCCAATCATCGCGATCGTGATCTGTTCGAGTTCTTCGAGCAGGACCGTCGAGCGCTCGAACAACCGGCGAAACGCCGACTTTCGCCCGGCGAACGCCGTTCGCCGTTCCTCGTCCGAGGAGTTCGACTTGATCTTGGATTCCGCGCCGGCGCTGAACACCGGCGCGGTGCCGCCGAGCACGACGACGCGCGTGGTGTCGTCGTCCCGCAATTCGGACAATGCCGAAATAAGGCTGACGAGAATATCCTCGCCGAGCGCATTGCGGCGCTCCGGGCGATCGAGCGTGAGCCAAGCGATCGAATCCGAACGTTTGAGATTGACGAAGGGCCGGTGGGTTTCTGCTGCGGGATTCATGTTTCACCTATCGCACCATGGATCCGATTATCCGCCGCTCGCCGCCTCCCGTCTGTCTAGTAACGTACACCTCGCAAACGACGGACGTCCGGAATGACGATGCGCATGCGATAGGATACGATCAGCCCCTGCGATTGCAGGTCGGACAGCGCCTGGGTCACCCAGGGGCGCGTCGTGCTGACCAGGCGCGCCCACTCCTCATGGCTGATGCCGACAATCTCGGCGCTGTGCCCGGTCCGCATCGACTCGGGCAGCGTCGCAACGGCCATCAACGCCGCGGCCAGACGCGCCTGGACGGATTTGGTGGCGAGCTTGGTGGCGCGGGCGATGCCCGACGACGCCATGAACGCCAACGCCTCCATCAGATTGCGCGCGAACGCCGGACACTCCACGATGACCTTCTCAAGATCCGCGATCGGGAGCGCCAGCAGGCTGACATCGTCGATTGCTTCGACCGAAAGAATCCGCCGCGACGCCATGATCGCGCTGATGAGGCCGACCGCGTAGCCGCGCGACCAGATGCCTGTGGTGTATTCCTGCCCGTCCGCCGCCGTGTAGATCGTGCGCACGCGCCCGGATTCGATTATCAGCACGTTCTCGGCAAGGTCGCCGATTTGAAAGATCGGCGCTTTCGCGGCGACGCGCTGCCGTGTCGCGCGCCGCATGATCCTGCCGAGTTCTTCCTTCGAAAGTCCCTTGAAAACATTTCGCCCGATGGAGTCGGGCGCTATGATGGAGGCAACATCACTCATCAACGCGGTCCGAAAAGCCGAAAACAGATAGGTCAGAACGTCCGGTTCCGCAACGTGGCCGACACGGCTTCGATGCCCGCCGATCGACCGGTGCCGGCCCGGCGCCGCGGTCATTCTGAAGCTCTATCCTGGTCGCCGCGACACTGTCTGGGAGGATTGTCATGGATAACACCCGCACGTTTTCTTGAACAGGGCGCGTCGACCGCCTTTCTCGGCTTCCGACCTATGCGTGTCTATTCGCGATATTTCTCCTGTCGCGATAGTGCGCGCGGCGGAGCCGTTCGCGGCTGGCGCGAATCTTGGCCGTGCGCTGAAGCCACGGGATGCGGCCGCAATGGTTCGATGCCGCTCGGCGCCGACCGGAATCGGCCTTGGCGGTAAAGGCTGCGAGCGGGCCGAGAAAGCTGTTCTCGCCTTGCAGGCAATACCTTGTCGGAAATCCCTATGATCGCTCACATGATCAGCAATATTTTCCCGATGGCCTCGCGGCCCTGCAAGATCTTCATCGCGTCGGCGAAGCGTTCGAGAGGGAGCGACGCCGATATGACGGGCGTGAAGCACCCCGATGCGACAAAGCCGGTCAGTTCCCGAGCCAGATCGAGCCGCGCCCGCGGCTCGCGCCGGAAGAACTCGGCGACATAGACGCCGAGAATGTCGCGTTCGGACAAAAGCACCAGATTGAGCGGCGGTTTCGGCACGGTGCCTTCGGCGAAGCCGACCACGAGATAACGTCCGCGCCAGCCGAGCGAACGCAGCGCGGGTTCGGAATAGGGGCCGCCCACCGGGTCCAGCACCACGTCGACGCCGTTCTTCCCGACGGTGGCTTGAAGCTCCTTGCGCAGATCGGCGTCGCGATAATTGATCACGTGATCGGCGCCCTGGGCCCGGCATATGTCGAGCTTCGCGTCGGAGGAGGCCGCCGCGATCACGGTGGCGCCGACCTGCCGCCCGAGTTGCACCGCGGCGAGACCCACCCCGCCCGACGCGCCGAGAACGAGAAGGGTTTCGCCCTTCCGCAGGCGCGCGCGGGATTTCAGCGCGTGCCAGACCGTCTGGTAGGCGAGCCCGAGCGCGGCGCCGACGCCGAATTCCATCGTATCGGGCAGCGGCACCACCCGTTCGGCGCGCGCGACCGCGAACTCCGCGAACGCGCCCCAGGTGACCACCGCCGAGACCCTGTCGCCGATCGAAAGGCCATCGACACCCTCGCCGAGTTCATGCACCACGCCGGCCATTTCCATTCCGGGCACGAACGGCAGCGGCGGCTTCACCTGATAACGCCCTTCGACAATCAGAAGGTCCGGAAAGTTCAAGGCCGCGGTCCGCACCCGGATCAGCACTTCGCCCGGAGCCGGCTTCGGCGGCTCGATCGACGCCAATTCCAGCGCATCAACGCCATCCAACGTCTTGCAAAGCACGGCGCGCATCTTCCAACCCTTTCGCAAGTCGCGAGCGCCCGTCGACGCCGATCATCCGTTATCAACGAGCTGGCGCAAGCGCGGCAACAATTCCTGGCCGAGAATTTCAAGTTGCTCCGTCTCGTCGAACACGGGACTGAGCGCAAGGTGGCTGACGCGCCCCTTGACGAGCCGGTGAATCTGTTCGGCGCATGCGTCCGGCGGGCCGATGACGCAGACCTCGCTCGCCATATCGGTGTCGCGTCCGTGATACGTGGTGGCGAACCATTGGCGCGCCCGCGTCCGCGCCGCCGCAGCATCGTTGGCCACCGCGACGTAGAGCCGCTTGGCGACGGTAAAGGTCGCGGGATCGCGGCGAGCCTTGCGCAGTTCCTGCTGCAACAGGTCGTATTCCGAGACAAAGCGCGCGGCCGGGGCGGCGCCCGCGCCGATCCAGCCGTCGCCGAGCGCGACCGCGCGGGCGAGCGCCTTGGGATTCGAGCCGCCGAACCAGATCGGCGGGTGCGGCTTTTGCAACGGCTTGGGTTCGAGCCGCTGATCCGTGATCGACCAGAACTCGCTTTCGTCGGACAGTGACGGCTCCGTCCACGCCCGTTTCATCAGTCTGATCCCGGCATCGAAACGCTTGCCGCGATCCTCGGCGCGATATCCCATCGCCGGATAAACCTCCCGGTCGCCGCTGAGACCGACGCCGATCACGGTGCGGCCGCCGCTGAGATGATCCAACGTCGCGATCGATTTGGCCAGCAGCACCGGGCTGCGCAGCGCGCTCAGAAGAATGCCGCTGACCAGTTGAACGCGCGAAGTCATCGCCGCCGTATAGGTCAGCAGTCCCAGCGCATCGAGGCGCGGTCCCGGTCCGAAGATCTGCTCGGCCACCCACAGGCTGTCGAAACCGATCGCCTCGGCCCGCGTCACGAACCGGCGCAGCCGCGCGATATCGAGGACCTGGTCTCCGGACTGGGGGATGGAAATTCCGACGCGCAGGGACATGGGCTTTCTCGCTCGTACGGTTGAGCACTCGCGAAGGCGCCGCGCGACCGCGACGCCCCGCGCGCAGGAGTCAGCGTGGCACCACCGCCTCGGCTTCGATCTCGATCAGGCCGCCGTCGCGAACCAACTGGCTGGTGCGAACGAGGGTGCTGGCGGGGAAGCGGCCATCCTTGAAGAACCGCGCCCGGACCTCGTGAATCTCGCGCAGCGATTGCGTATCGATTTGAGTGACGAAAATCAGGGTGCGGACGATGTGCTCCATGCCCGCGCCCTGCTGCTCAAGAATTTCCTTGATGTTCTGGAGCGCGCGCTCGGCCTGCTCGGCCATGGTCCGGCCGACGATATTGCCGTCGGAGTCGGTCGCGAGCTTTCCGGAAACATAGAGAGTGAAGTGATCGGAATAATCGACGCGGACCGCATCGGAAAACGCGGCTGCAATTCCCGTTCCCTTGATGCCAGGAATGTTTCGCGTCTTGTTCTTGGCAAGATTGATGAACGTGGTCTCCACAGTCGGCCTGCCTTTCTGGGGCGTTGAAGGAAGATAGCGCGTGCTTTGTCGATGCTTGTATCCGCGCGGCCGCGGATGGTCTGTGTCCTGGTAGACAAAGCCGCCGCGGCGGCCGGGAGCCCCAAGCCGAGGCTCCCGGCTTCCGGGCGGATCGTTTACTTGGTGATGAGCTTCCAGGCGCCGTTGGTCACCTCGAACAGCGCGGTGGCGCGCTGGTCGAAGCCGGCATGATTGGTCTTCGACATCGACACCGGGCCCACCGCGGTAATCAGATCTTTTTGTTCTTCGAGCCTGTCGCGCAGCGTCGCCCTGAACTCCGGGGTGCCGGGCCGGTTTGTGGTCAGGGTCTGCTTCAGCCCCGCCTCGACCAGATTCCACGCCGCGATGATGCTCAGCGCATTGGTCGACCATTGCCCGTTGTTGGCGGCCTCGTAACGCTTGCGGATCGGGTCGACCAGCAGACGCACCGGATCGTTCGGGGGCAGATGGTCGATATCCATCGCCGGCGTGTAGGCGGCGATCGCGCCTTCCATCTTCTTGCCGCCGAGCTTGAGCACTTCCGGATTGAGCGCGGCGTAAGTGAAATAGATCTTGCCCTTGTAGCCTTGCTCGCGCAGCGTCTGCGCCGGCAGCGCCGCGGGCGTGGCCGCGACCGCGATCAGGACCGCCTCGGGCTTCGCCTCCATGATCTTCGCGACCTGGGCCACCACCGACATGTCGGTTGCGGCGTAACGCTCCTTGGCCACCAGGGAGATGCCGTACTTCGGCACCAGCTTGCCGAGTTCGTCGTCCCAGGTGTCCCCGAGCGCGTCGCCGGTGGCGATCAGCGCCAGCTTCTTGATCCCGTTCGACGCCATGTGCTTGAGCGTGGTCTCCGCCATCAGCGATTCATCGGGAACGGATTTGAAGGTCCAGTGGCGCTTGGCGTCCACCGGCGAAACGATCCGGGAACTTCCGGCGAAACTCACCATCGGCGTTTTCGCTTCGCTGACCACGTCGAGAACGGCCAGCGACGAGACCGTCGTGTTCGGGCCGATCAGCACGTCCACCTTCTCGTCGAGCAGGAGCTTGCGCGCGGCTTTTACCGCCTGCGCGGGATCCGAGGCATCGTCTTCGATGTGGAATTGAATCTTGTGTCCCGAGAGCTCGGTCGGGAGCAGGCTCGCGGCCTTGCGCTGCGGCACGCCGAGCGACGATGCCGGTCCGGTCGCGGACAGAATGATCCCCACTCGGACCGGATCGTTGTTGTCGGCGCGCGCGCCGAAACTCACCAGACCGATGGCAGCCGATAAAGCCAATATCTTTAACATAGCGTCCCCTCTCATGGTTTTGCTGGATTGAAGCGTCTCAATAAAGCGTGGCGGCCGCATCCCTGGTTCGGCGACCGGCACGATGGTCAGTGTCAATCTCCGGGCTTTGCTTTCTTCTTTCCGACCCCCAGATAGGCCTCGATAATTCTTGGATCGTTCGCCAGGCTCGAAGCCGGTCCATGCGCCGTCATCTTGCCCATCTCCATCACGTAACCGGCATCCGAGACGTTGAGCGCCGCCTTGGCGTTCTGCTCGACAAGCAGGATCGACGTGGTCGCGCTGAGCCTGCTCACCAGATTCAGCGTCTCCCGCGCCACCAGCGGCGCAAGCCCGAGGCTGGGCTCGTCGAGCATCAGGAGCCGCGGCTTGGCCATCAGCGCGCGCCCGATCGCCAGCATCTGCCGCTCGCCGCCGGACAGGGTCGCGGCGAACTGCGCGCGCCGCTCCTTCAGGCGCGGAAACATCTCGTAGATCATATCGATCTGGGACATCGGGTTGGCCTCGCCGAGATGGCGCAGCCGCTGCGCGCCGAGCAGCAGGTTGTCCGCGACCGTCATCGAGCCGAACAATTCCCGCCGCTCCGGAACGAGACTCAAGCCGCCGAAGACGCGTTTCTCGACGCCAAGCCCGGAGAATTCGACACCTTCGAACCTGATCTGGCCGCGCGCTGCGGCGTTGGCGGGAAGGATGCCCATCACCGCGTTGAGCAGCGTCGACTTGCCGGCGCCATTGGGGCCGATCACCGAAACGATGGCGCCTTGCTCCACCACGATATCGACGTCCGCCAACGCCGGAACGCCGCCGTAGCGAACCTGCAATCCTTTCACGTCGAGAACAGGAGCCATCGTTGTCTCCTCAATCGCCAAGATAGGCGCGCCGGACCGCCGGGTCGTTTTGCACCTGCTCGGGGGTGCCCGATGCGATCAAGCGCCCGAAATCCATGACGATCACGCGATCGGCCAGCTCCATCAGGAACTCCATGTCGTGCTCGACCAGAAGAATGCTCATCCCCTCGCTGCGGAGCTGGTGCAGCAGCGACGACAACGCGACCTTTTCGAAGTAGCGCAGGCCGGCCGCCGGTTCGTCCAGCAGCAGCAGCGTGGGGTCGCCGCAAAGCGCGCGCGCGATCTCCGCCAGCCGCTGCTGCCCGAGCGCCAGATTGCCCGCCGCGGTGTAGAGACTGTCTCCGAGGCCAACGCGGTCGAGTTGCTTCGCCGCTTCGTGCAGCAGCTTGCGCTCCTCGGCCCGGTTGAGACGCGAGGCGCTGGCGAGCACATCGCCGATGGCGTGCCCGTCGCCGCGCAGATGCGCGCCCAGCGCGGCGTTTTCCAGCACCGACATGTTCGGCAGCAGGTTGGCGTGCTGGAACGTGCGGCCGACGCCGAGCGCGAAGACGGCGCGTGACGGCAGATCGGAAATTTTGGTTCCGCGGAACGAGACCTCGCCGGCGCTCAGGCGTTGCACCGAGGTGACGAGGTCGAACGTCGTCGACTTGCCGGCGCCATTGGGGCCGATCAGCGCCAGGATTTCCCCGGCCTTGATATCGAAGCTCACATTGCTGACCGCGACGAGGCCGCCGAAGCGTTTCTGGAGTCCGCGCGCCTCCAGAACCGGTTCGCCGGGGGCGGGCCTGGGCCGCGCCGGCAGGACCGGCGCCTGCGCCGGCGCTTCGGCGAGCCGGTATTCCGTCATTCGCCGCGCTAGAAACGGCCACAGGCCGTCGCGCGCGCGCTGGAGGATGACGATCAGCATCACGCCCAGCGCGACCAATTCGTAATGGCCGTCGCCGCCCAAAAGGCGCGGCAGCAGATTGCGCAGCACGTCGTCCAGAAGCACGAAAAGGCCGGCGCCGAGGATCGCCCCCCAGACACTGCTGGCGCCGCCGAGAACCGTCATGAAGACATACTCGGTGCCGTGCGTCAGGCCGAACGGGATCGGACTGACGGCGCGTTGCAGGTGCGCGTAGAGCCAGCCTGACGTCGATGCCAGCAAGGCTGCGAGAACGAAGGTCAGAACCTTCAGCCGCGCGGTATCGATGCCGTTGGCTTCCGGCATGGTGTCGCCGAGCGCGAGCGCGCGCATCGCGCGGCCGATGCGGGAGCTGAGCAGATTGCGGACCCCGAGCGCCGCCAGCGCCACGGTGCCCCAGATGACATAATACATCCGTTCGGAGCGCTCGAACGAGAAGCCGAGGATCGACAGATGCGGCAGCGCGTTGAGGCCGTCGTTCTTCCCGAGCACCTCCAGATTGGCGAAGGCGAAGTAGATCGCCATTCCCACCGCCATGGTCGCGATGGCGAGGTAGTGCCCGGAAAGCCGCCGCGTGATAAGGCCGATCAGGTACGCGGCGATGCCCGTGACCAGCCATCCGAGGACGAGGCCGAGCCATGGCGACAGCCCCGCGAGCGTCGTCACCAGCGCGGTGGTGTAGGCGCCGAGCCCGACGAAGGCGGCCTGACCGAATGACAGCATGTTGGCGCTGCCGATCAGCAGCACAAGGCCGAGCGCCACCAGCGCGAACAGGCCGATATAGTTGAACGACGTGATCCATGCCGACGCCACCGGCGCCAGCGGCAACAGGGCGATCAACGCAATCACGACGATCAGGGGCGCCTGGAACGGCAGCGGACCACGGTCTTTCATCAATGCTCGCCCATGTCGGGACGCGATAAAAAGGTTCTAAGCAGCAAAATCGGAACGATCAGCGAGAAGACGATCACCTCCTTCAAAGCGCTGGCCCAGAACGACGTGTAGGATTCCAGCAAGCTCACGATGAACGCGCCCACCACCGCCAGCGGATAGCTGACGAAGCCGCCGAGCACCGCCGCGACGAATCCCTTGAGGCCGATGAGTTCCCCCGAAAGGTAGTTCAGCGTCACGCCGGGCGAGATCAAAAGGCCGCACAGCGCCGCGATCAGGGCGGCGAGCGTCAGCGCCAGCTTCCCCGACGCGGCGGTGCCGATGCCGACCAGCTGCGCGCCGACGCGATTGACGGCGACCGCGCGCAACGCCTTGCCGGGAACGGTCCGCGCGAAGAAGACGTAAAGAATGACCGTCAGGGCCGCGGTGGCCGCAAGCACCATCACGACCTGGCCGCGCACGATCTGACCGCCCAATTCAAGCTGCCAGTCCGCGTAGGGTTCGGCGCGATCGCCATCCGGGCCGAACAGATTGAGGCCGAGGCCGATCATCACGAAATGCACGGCGATCGACACCATGAACAGAACCAACGGATTGGCGGAGACCAGCGGCTGATAGGCCAGGCGATAGATCATCGGCGCGAGCGGGACGACGATCAGCACCGCCATCAGCATGTCGAGCGGCATGATCCGCGGCTTCTGGGACAACAGCATCGCGATCGCGGCGATGGCCGCGGGAAGCAGCAGATTCTGCGCCGCTGAAAACCACAGCGGCGCCGTGCCGCCACCGGGCGCGCGTTCGCGTTCGCGAATAAAAGCGGCCACATCGGCGATGAAGGCGACGCAGCCGACGATGATGAGCAGCCAGACGGTGCGCGGCACCTGATTGGCCTGGATCGCGATCAGCGTCAGCGCGGTATAGACGACGAACTCCCCGATCGGGATGAACGGAATCCTGGTCACCGCGAAAACGAGAACCAGCGCCATCGCCAGCAGCGCATAGATCGCTCCCGTGGCGATGCCGTCCTGGGCAAGCAGCAGTGCGACGGTTGGATTCATGCACAAAAACCTAGGCCGAGAGAGCCGATGCAGGATCGTCCGAACCGTATCGCTCGCGGCAATAGCCTTCTGTTCAGTGGAGGACAGATATCGTCGATGGCGATGAGTGAGGATAACGCTCGCGATTGCCTCGGGCGTCGCGGCGCAGGCGTAACTCCGGCGTAAATTGCGCGCGAGACGATTCTCGGATGACATAAGGCTGAAGCAAATGAGCGGAAAACCCTGCGTGGCGATTCTCGGCGGAACCGGCGATCTGGGCTCGGGTCTCGCCAAATGCTGGCTCCGCGCCGGTTACCGCGTCGTGATCGGATCGCGCTCCGCCGCAAAGGCCATCGCCTTCGCGAGCGAGCTTGGCGCGGAGGCCGAGGGGAACGACAATGTCGGCGCGGCGCAGGCCGCCGATGTGATCGTGGTCGCGGTGCCGTTTTCCAGTCATGCGGCGACCTTGCATGAAATCAAGGATGTCGTGCAGGGAAAGATTGTTGTCGACGCGGTCGTTCCGCTCGTTCCGCCGAAGGTCTCGGTGGCGCAGTTGCCGGCCGAGGGATCGGCCGCGCAAATCGCGCAAAACCTGTTGGGTGACGGTGTCCGCGTCGTATCCGCCTTTCACAACGTCGGGGCCAGCAAGCTGCATGCCGGCGCCCGCGCCGATTGCGACATCCTGGTGTTCGGAAACGACAAGAACGCACGCGATCTCGTCATCGGTCTTGCCGACGAAATCGGAAGCCGTGGCGTTGACGGCGGCGTGCTGGCCAATTCGGCGGCGGCGGAAGCGCTCACCTCCGTGCTGATCGGCATCAATCGACGTTACAAGGTGCCGGGTGCCGGGATCCGGATCACCGGTCTGCCAGCCTCCCGATAGGTGCGAACCGTCTCGCACCCGCCGGCGATGGTTCGGAACGGCAGGTTTGGCGGCGCGCCTGCTAGAGCACGTTTCAACCGCGTTGAATCATGCTCGTCGCTTATCTTTTTGTTTGAGCATGATCTTTTCCGAAAACCGGTGTCCGCTTTTCGGGATCATGCGCTAGATTTGCGTTCCTTCCTCCCACTCGGCGGAGAGCGGGGCGACGATCTCGCAGATGATGCCGGCCGGAGCGTAGGTGATCTTGACCTCGCCTTTGAGTTCGAGCGCCAGCAGGCGTTCGATCAACTGCGAACCGAATCCCCGCCGGCTCGGCGGCGCGACTTCCGGGCCGTCCTGCTCCTGCCAACAGAAGATGAGCCTGGGAGAAGCGCCGTGCTGGATACGCCAGTTGATGCTGACCTTGCCGGTGGAAATTGAAAGCGCGCCGTATTTCGCGGCGTTGACCGCCAGTTCATGCAGCGCCAAATTCAATGCCAGCGCGGATTTCGGCGACAGCCGCAGATCCGGCCCATCGATCGCGAACCGCTGGCGGCCATGCATGGTCACGATATGGGCGACGATCTCTTTCAGATCCGCGCCGTCCCATTTCTCCCGCGTCAGCAGATCGTGGCCTTTCGCCAGAGCCAGCAGGCGGGCCTCGAATTTGCGCAGATCCTCGCTTTCGGCGCCATCGCTGTGGAAGCTTTGCCGGGCGATGGCGAGGACGGTCGACAGATTGTTCTTGAGCCGATGCTTCATCTCGCGCAGCAACGTGCGTTGCAAGGTTTCCGCGGCCCTGCGGCCGGTGATGTCGCGGGCGATCTTCGAGGCGCCGATGATGTCGCCACGATCGTTTCGGACCGGCGAGATGGTCAGGGAGATATCGATCAGGCTGCCGTCCTTGCGCTTGCGGATCGTCTCGAAGTGCTCGACCCGCTCGCCCTTGCGAAGCCGCGCCAGGATATCGGGCTCCTCGTCCTGCCGGTCTTCCGGGATCAGGATGGTGATGGATTTGCCAACGACTTCATCGGCCGTATAGCCGAACAGCCGTTCCGCGCCGACGTTCCAACTGGAAATGATGCCGTCGAGATTTTTGCTGACGATCGCGTCATCGGACGACTCGACGATCGCGGCAAGATGTTGCTCGGCGGCGAGCCGCTGCGTGGTTTCCTCAAGGATGCACAGGACGCCGTCGATGCCGCCGGATGCGTCATGGACCGGCGAGCAGGACATATCGAAGTAACCGGTTTCCGGGTGGCCGTGTCGTTTGACGGTGAACGGCCGATCCTTGGCGGACACCGTTTCGCCGGTAGCCAGGACCTGCCTGAGCAGCGGTTCAATTCCGGACCAGTTTTCCCGTGCCGGGGTGCCGAGCGCCGCCGGATGGCTGTCCCCGATGGTCGGCGCATAGGCGTCATTATACAGGGCCACGAACTGCTGGCCCCAGAACAACACGATCGGCACCCGCGCGGGCAGCATCAGCCCGACGGCGGATTTCAGATGGGCGGGCCAGCCTGAAGTCGGGCCGAGGCCGGTCGCGGTCCAATCGAAGGCGCGGATAAGCGACCCCATTTCGCCGCCGCGAAATGGAAAAGCCTCATTATTGTTTTTCGGGTCTTCCGGCTGG
Source organism: Xanthobacteraceae bacterium (assembly GCA_023954195.1). Classification (GTDB taxonomy): domain Bacteria; phylum Pseudomonadota; class Alphaproteobacteria; order Rhizobiales; family Xanthobacteraceae; genus 62-47. The sequence continues at coordinate 1,092,582 of JAMLIK010000001.1, read as the reverse complement.
GTATGGGACACGGTCCATCAACATCTCGCTGGAGCGCCACAGCTTTACATAATTACCGCCGGAATTGAAACGGCGAAGCGCGATATCCGAATTTTTCCGTTCCGGTCCGCGGGCCGATTCGCCGGCCGATGTTCGCGCCGGCGCCGGAACGCGATGACCCTGAAAACCTTATTTCCTGCAATGGCGAGGAGAAACGACATGCAGCATAAGCTCCTGAATGGCGGCAACGGACAGCGGACGTTCGCCGTCATTCTCGAAACCGGCGATGAGGTGCAGGCGAGCATGAAGACCTTCATCGCGGCGGAGAGCCTCCGGGCGGCGCAGTTCACCGCGATCGGCGCCTTCCGCGACCTGGAGTTGCTGTATTTCGAATGGGACTCGAAAAAGTATCGCAAGACCGCCATTCACGAGCAGGTGGAGGTCGCGTCGCTGATCGGCGACGTCGCGATATCGCCATCCGGCGAGCCCTCGGTGCATATCCACGCCGTCGTCGGCCGGCGTGACTGCACCGCGCTGGCCGGACACCTGGGCGTGGCCCATGTGCGGCCGACGCTGGAAATTCTGCTCAACGAGAGCCCGGCGCATCTGCAAAAGCGATTCGATCCGGAATCCGGGCTTGCCCTCATTCGGACATCCTGAGCGCCGCGCGATCAGATTCGCCGTTTCAGAACAAGCGCGTCGGCGCGAGCCGCTCAAACAAAAAGATAAACGACAAGCCGGATCCAACGCGGTTGCATCAGACTTTGGCTCGACAGCTCGAACATTGTTGCGTGCGTACAACCTACACCGCTTCCTCGCCGGCGAGCCGCGCCCTGTTGGAGGCGCATTCGACGGATCGCTCGCCGATCCTGTCGGCCTTCGCGCGCATTTCGCACCGGGCGCGGATATCCTCCAGCTCCTCCTCCGTGAGGTGTTCGATCCCCACGAACGTATTGTGCGCGGCGCTGACCCGGATGAGTTCGTCCAGCTTGACCTGAATGGCCGCGCTATCCCGGTTTTGCGAACTCTGTATCAGGAACACCATCAGAAACGTCACGATGGTGGTGCCGGTGTTGATTACGAGCTGCCACGTATCGGAATAGCGGAAGATGGGTCCCGATATCGCCCAACCGATCACGATCGATGCCGCCAGAATAAATGTCGATGCCCTGCCGGCCGCTTGCGATGTCCAGTTCGCAATTTTCGCGAATGCACGGGCCGTCGTGCTCTTGTCGTCGGAATTGTGTGCTTCGTTGCTCATGTCAGCGTCATGATCGCGATGACTTGGAAGCCTTTTTCTTGGCGGCCTTCTTTTTGGTGGTTTTCTTTTTGGAGGTCTTTTTGGCGGCGGTCTTCTTGGGGACTTTCTTGCCCTTCTTTCGCGCCTTCGACAGGCCGATCGCAATAGCTTGCTTTCGGCTTTTCACCTTGCCGCCCTTGCCGCCGGGGCCGCTTTTGGCGGTGCCTTTTTTGTAGCGCTCCATCTCCTTTTTCACGTCGTTCCCGGCGCTTTTGGAATAGCGGCGCTTGGTGGCTTTCTTCGCTTTCGTGGCTTTCTTGGCCATGAGGTCCTCGGAACGATTTCAACGCCATCTGCAACTCACGCTGGCGGCAAGAGTTCCAGCATGACGCGCTCCGTCGCCTTAAAAATGGCGGGGGAACGTCGGCATGGCTTGCTTGTTGTCCGATGCGGGGCGGCTAACGGCTAGGAGATCTGTATGCCAGCACGGTTCATGACATCGGTCGCGATATTGACGCTGCTCGCAGGGTCAAATGCTGCCTTCGGGCAGGGCACGGGAGCACAAGACACGCACGGCGGGGCGGCTCAGCATTCGCCGTCGACGCCGCCTCAATCCGGTTCCGGCGCGTCGTCGCCGATGAACAGGAGCCAGAGCCAGCCGTCCGCTCCGGGCCAAACTCCGACCCGGCCCGGCGAAAGCGAAAGAGGGATGCGGCAGAACGCGCAGGAGGCACATCCGGGCGGTTCGAAAAGTCAGCAGTCTTCCGGTCACGAGTCGAAAGGCGATCGGATGAAAAGCTCCGACTCCGAGCGGCAGAAGAAGAACGACCATATCAACAATGCCGAGCGTCGCGGCAACGAAACGGGTCGGGATACGCAAGGCGCGGAATCCCGCTCCCATACCACGACGGGACAGGCCGGCGCGGGAGCCAAGCTTTCGACAGAGCAACGAACCAAAATCACGACCGTGATTCGCGACCAGCGGGTCCAGCCCGAGACCAACATCAACTTCAACGTATCGGTCGGCACCCATGTCCCGAGGACGGTGCATTTCCATCCGCTACCGACTGAAATCGTGACGATCTATCCCGATTGGCGCGGATACGAATTCTTCCTCGTGCGCGGGGATATCATCGTGGTCAATCCGCGCACGATGGAAATCGTGGCTGTCCTGCCGGCGTGAGGGTCGGGTCGGGCGGAGGAGCGAGCGGCGCTGACGGATGTGGTCTTGAGGAACTGGAGAGAAGCGATGGAAGCCGGTTATCCGCGCCCGCCTTATCCGCCCCAGCAACAGGCGATGCCGGGACGCACCGCGAGTATGGATCCCGTGCCCGATCACGGAGAGAACAGCTACAAGGGTTCGGGCCGGCTCGCTGACAAGCGCGCCGTCATCACCGGCGGCGACAGCGGAATCGGGCGAGCCGTCGCGCTGGCTTATGCCAGGGAAGGGGCCGACGTTCTGATCGCCTATCTCAGCGAGGATGACGATGCGCGGGAAACCGCGAGGCTGGTTCAAGCGGCAAAACGGAAAGCCGTGCTGGTTCGCGGTGACGTCCGGCAGGCGGCGCACTGCCGCGCGATTATCGACCGGGCCGTGTCCGAACTGGGCGGCATCGACATTCTGGTCAACAACGCCGCGCATCAGGCGTCGTTCACCGATCTTCAGGATATCACCGACGAGGAATGGGACCTGACCTTCGGGGTCAATATCCATGCGATGTTCTATCTGACCAGAGCCGCCGTGCCGCATATGAAGCCCGGCGCCTCTATCATCAACACCGCCTCGATCAATTCCGATGATCCCAATCCGACGCTGCTTCCCTATGCCACGACGAAAGGCGCGATCCATAATTTCACCGCCGGGCTGGCGCAACTGCTGGCGGCGAAAGGCATTCGGGTCAATGCGGTGGCGCCGGGACCGATCTGGACCCCGCTGATCCCTTCGACGATGCCACCTGACGCGGTGCGGACTTTCGGCAAGAATACGCCGATGAAGCGCGCCGGGCAGCCAGCGGAGCTTGCAACGGCGTATGTCATGCTCGCCGATCCGCTTTCGAGCTACGTCTCGGGCGCGACGGTCGCCGTGACCGGCGGCCGCCCATTTCTATAGAGGAGTCGAACGCGATGGCCGCAAGTCACAGGGGAAGTGGACAACTGGGCGATACCACACCGCGATTGAGCGAAGAGGATATCCAGCGGGAAAAATTCGGCCCGCGCGGCGTTCTCGGCCAGCCCGACCCGGCCCGCATGGTGCCGCAGCAGGAAAAGAACACGCCGAAAAATATCGACCCCGGACACACCACTTAGAGGTTTTCCGCTTTCGACGCATCTGGAGCCCCGTTCCCGTTCCATCGGAACGGAATTGGCTCCAGGCGATCGCCAGCAAGAAGGACGAAGGTCAAATGGGTCTCGCCAGTTATGCGATCACGCCGGTCGCCGGCAAATGGAGCGTTCTCCACGACGGCGAGGTGGAGGGCGACTACACCACCAAGGAAGCCGCGTTCGAGGCCGCCGTCGCGGCGGCGTCGCTGGCGATCCGCGCGGGGCACGAGGTGCATGTCAGCGCGCCCGGTGTCACGCCGGACAATCCGGCCACCACGGGCTGACCGTTCCGCGACGGTGCGGGCGAACGGCGCGACCGCGCCGAAAGACGACAAGCGCGGCCGGCTCGGCTTGCGCGCCCGGCGCTGGCGGATCTGGCTGGGGCGGGAGGGATCGAACCTCCGAATGGGGGAATCAAAATCCCCTGCCTTACCACTTGGCTACGCCCCAACGGCCGGCCGGATCGCGGCCTTGGCCGCCGCGCGATCCGGCTGCGGCGAAGGTCTGTCTATAGAGAGACGCCGCCGAGTTCAACCGTCACCTCCGGTCATCCGATACCGTTATGGCGCGCGGGGGAACGGTTTCACCGGCGCTCCGCGCGGATCGTGGCAAAGCATCTCCGATCGCTCTCAAATTCGAAATTCCTGTCCATTGCCGAAGTTGCGCGCCTGCACCACCATCGGGCGGCATCAATGGCGACGGAGCCGGCATGTCGGCGCAGGGGTATGACGCGGAGGGCGGAGTCGTTCCGCATGGATGGAGCAGGCATCGGCGCGCCGGCGCGGCGCGAGGCGGGCGCGTCGGGCCGGTTGTGCTCTGGCTGGCGGTGGTGCTGATCGTGCTGGCCCGGATGACTTGTTTCTCGGCGGAGCGGGCGCCGGCGACAGCCGATGCCGCGAGCGCTCGCCCGGTCGCCGTCAGGTGACCATCGGTGCGGACAGACCGCAGAGCGCGGTCCGCTCGCCCAGCATTTTCTCGAACGCGCGCGCGGCCGGCACGGCGACCCGGCCGGGCGAGGTCAGCCGCCACAGGCTGCGCGCGATGGTCATGCCCCGCAGCGGAATCCGTTTCAGCCGGCCTTGGGCCGTCTGATCGACGATCGCCGCTTCCGACACGACGGAGACGCCGACGCCGGCCGCCACCACCTGCTTGATCGCCTCGGTGCTGCCGATTTCCAGCGTGCGGGTCGGCTCGATGCCATGGGACGCCAGCGCCTGCGCCACCACCTCGCGGGTGCCGGAGCCGGGCTCGCGGATAATCAGGATCTCGTCCTCGAGCCGCTTCGGATCGATCGGCCGCGTCGCGCCGGCGAAGGCGTGATCGGGCGCTGCGATCAAGGCCATGACGTCGGTCTGCCAGGCGACCGCCGTCAGCCCGCGCACCTCGACCGGGCCTTCGACCAGGCCGATATCGATATCCTGATTGGCCATCTGCTCGGCGATGTCGCGGGTGTTGGCGCTGACCAGAACCAGATCGACGCCGGGGTGGGCGCGGTGGAACGCGCCGAGGTAGCGCGCCAGCATGTAGGTGGCGATGGTGGTGCTGGCGCCGATCCGCAGCGATCCGTTGTGCAGGCCGCGCAACGCCAGGAGTTCATCCTCGGCGGCGCGCTCCGTCGCGAACAGCGCCTCGGCGTGGCGCGCCAGCGCGAGGCCCTCGTCGGTCGGCACCACGCCTTTCGGGGTGCGATTGAGCAGCCGGCAGCCGACCTGCAACTCGAAGTCCCGCACGCCCTTCGAGATGGCCGGCTGGCTGATGTTCAGCGCCTCGGCGGCGCGCGAAAAGCTGCCGGTCCGGACCACTGCGGCGAACATCCTAAACAAATGGAGGTTGAGCGACATAACCTATCTCTATCGGCGTATGAGAGAATAATATTTTCAATTGTCGCCGCTGTAACGCATATTCCTTCGCATTGAAGGATATTTTCCGACGTGTCAGACCAACTCCGCGCCGCCGTCTCACCGACGCTTTCGAACAAGATCGCCGCGCGGCTGCCCGGCATCGCGCTATGCGCCGCCGTCACCGCGCTGGCGATGGCCGTGCAAGCGGCGCAGGAGCGCACGCTCGGGCATCCTTATCTCGAAGCCATCGTCATCGCGATCCTGCTCGGCATGGCGGTCCGCTCGGTCTGGACGCCGGGGCCGCGCTGGCGCGCCGGCATCGCCTACAGCGCGAAACAGTTGCTGGAGGTCGCGGTGGCGCTGCTGGGCGCGTCGGTGACCTTCGCGGTGATCGCGGCGTCGGGCATGGGGCTGCTGGCGGCGGTCGTCACCATCGTGGTGCTGTCGCTCCTGGTGAGCTACGGCATCAGCCGCGCGCTCGGCCTGCCGACGCGGCTTGCCATTCTGGTCGCTTGCGGCAATTCGATCTGCGGCAATTCGGCGATCGCCGCGGTGGCGCCGGTGATCGACGCCAGTTCCGACGATATCGTCTCGTCGATTTCGTTTACGGCCATTCTCGGCGTCATCATCGTGCTGGGACTGCCGATCCTGGTGCCGCTGCTGGCGCTGTCGGAAACCCAGTACGGCATTCTCGCCGGGCTCACCGTCTACGCGGTGCCGCAGGTGCTGGCGGCGACGATGCCGGTCGGGCTGGTCGCCATGCAGATCGGCACGCTGGTGAAACTGGTGCGGGTGATGATGTTGGGACCGGTGGTGGCGTGCATCGCGCTCGGCGCGCGCCGCCTCCAGCGCGGCGGCGACGGGCAGGGCGCGCGGCTCGGCTTCTTCAAGGCGGTGCCGTGGTTCATCATCGCCTTCTTCGTGCTGGCGGCGTGCCGCTCGCTCGCTCTCATTCCCGACGCGGCGATCCGGCCGATCCAGACCACGGCCAGCATTCTCACCGTGCTGTCGATGGCGGCGCTCGGCCTTGGCGTCGACCTGCGGGTGATCGGCGAGGTTGGCGCCAGGGTCACGGCGGCGGTGACGCTGTCGCTGGTGTTTCTGGTCGGTGCGGGACTCTTGCTGGTGCGTGTGATCCTGCCTTAACCGCGCGACGGCCGATGGCCGGCGTGGCCCAGGCGCAGCGAGATCGCGCGGGCGCAATCGAGCAGGGCCTTGGCGATCGGACTGTTCCAGTCGGCGTTGAAGGAGCCGGTCGGGCCCATCGCGGTGATCGCCAGCACCACCGCGCCGGTATGGTCGAACACCGGCGCCGCGAAGGCGTTGACGCCGGGCAGGGGATCGCCGATCGCGCGGGTGATGCCGCGCTTGCGGATATCGGCCAGCAAGGCCGCGATTTCGGCGCCCTGGATCGACAGCCTGCCGGAATAGCCGATGCCGAGACGGTCGAGCTTCGATTCCAGCGCCGCCTTGACGATATTGGACGGCAGAAACGCCGAAAACACCCGTCCGGTCGCCGTCTCCAGCATCGCCATCACCGAGCCGACCCGCATCACGATATGGACCGGATGGCTGGATTCCTCGATCCGGATCACCGTGGGGCCGTGGGTCCCCCACACCGACAGCGAGACGGCGTGGTTGATCTGGCACGCCAGCGCCGCGATTTTCGGCGTGGCGATGCGAACGGCGGACAGCCGGTGCAGGCTGATGAGGCCGAGTTCGAGCGCGAAGGCGCCGAACTCGTAGTGGCCGGTCGCCTCGTCCTGCTCGATCAGGCCGAGACGCAGGAAGCTGACGAGATAGGGGTGCGCCTTGGCCGGCGTCATGCCGGCCTCGCGCGCCAGATCGCGCAGCATCATCGGCTCAAGGCTGCGCGCCAGCGCCCGCAACAGTTGTCCGCCAACCTCGATCGACTGTATGCCGCGAGACTCTTTGCCCATGGCCGACCCTGACTCCGATTCCTCGTCGTTGCGAACCAACCGAAGCAATCCAGAAATCACCAGCACGGACTGGATTGCTTCGGCGGCTTCGCCTCCGCGAAATGACGGGTCAATTGGGTATCACGTCGCGGCTAAACCGCAAGAAATCCGCCATCGACCGGCAGCGTCACGCCGCTGACGTAAGACGCCATGTCGGAGGCGAGAAACACCACCGGACCGACCAGTTCATCCGGCTGGCCGACGCGGCCGAGCGGCGTGCGGCCGACGAAGCCGGCGAGCCGCGCCGGATCCTCGCGCGTCGCCTTGGTCATCGCGGTCTCGATCACGCCGGGCGCGATGGCGTTGACGCGAATGCCGTCGTTGGCGAGTTCGCGCGCCAGCGCCTGGGTGAGCAGCTTGACGCCGCCTTTCGACGGCGAATAGCCGAGGGTGTCGGCGACGCCGACGAAGGAGGCGATGGAGCCGATATTAATGACGGTGCCGCCCGTGGCGCGCAACGCGGCAAGGAAGGCGTGGGTGACGTTGAACACGCCGTTGAGATTGACGTCGAGCACGCGCCGCCAGTTTTGATGCGCGCGCGGGGAATCGATGGTCTCGCGAATGATGATGCCGGCGTTGTTGACGAGAATCGCAACGGGACCGATGTCCGCCCCGACGGTTTTCGCCAGCGTCGCGCAGGCGTCCGCGTCGGTGACGTCGAGCGCGTAGGACCAGCCGTGCCGGCCCCGCGCGGTGACCGCCGCCGCCGTCTGGGCCGCTGTCGTCGCGTCGATGTCGGTCACCACCACATCGGCGCCGTGGGCGGCGAGGCCGAGCGCGATGGCGCGGCCGTTGCCTTGCCCCGCGCCGGTCACCAGCGCCAATCGTCCGGCCAGGAGTTGCGGTTGCGGCGTGGTCATGGCTCAGGCGCCTTGTGCTGCAATGGAGGCGAGGTGGCGGCCGGCGATGTAGCCGAAGGTCAGCGCCGGGCCGAGCGTGATGCCGGCGCCCGGATAGTTGCCGCCCATGATGCTGGCCATGTCGTTGCCGGCGGCGTAGAGGCCGGGGATCGGCCGGCCGTCGGCGTCGAGCGCGCGGGCGTTCGCGTCGGTCTTGATGCCGGCATAGGTGCCGAGATCGCCGATCACCATCTTGATGGCGTAGAACGGGCCGTTTTCGATCGGCGCGACGCACGGGTTGGGGCCGTGCAGCGCGTCGCCCTGATAGCGGTTGTAGGCGCGCGAGCCCTTGCCGAAGCGCGGATCGGCGCCGCTCGCGGCGTCCGCGTTGAACTCCTTCACCGTGGCCTCGAACGCCGTGGCGTCGATGCCGGCGGTCTTGGCCAGTTCGGCAAGCGAAGCGCCGCGCATCAAATACCCGGTCTTGAGGTGATGGCCGAGCGGCATCGGGAACGGCGGCACGCAGCCGAGCCCGTATTTGCGCAAGGCGCGGTGATCGCAGATCAGGAACGCCGCGATCTCCTCGCCGGGCTTCGCCGCCTTGACCATGGCCTGGACGAAGTCGTGATAGGAGTTGCCCTCGTTGGCGAAGCGGCGGCCGTCGCGCATCACGGCGATGACGCCGGGCTTGGCGCGGTCGATGAAGTGCGGCATCACGCCCTTGCTGCCGTCCTTGCGCGTGGTCACCGACACCGGCACCCAGGCGGCGGCGTTCGCCAGATGATCCGAGACGCGGCCGCCGGCGGCCTCCGCCATCCGCAACCCGTCGCCGGTGTTGCCGTCGGGTGCCGGGGAATAGTGCTCGGTGCCGGTCGGCGCGTGCGGAAACAGCGCCCTGCGCCGGGAGATGTCGCGCGGAAAACCGCCGCAGGCGAGCACCACGCCGCGCCGGGTGTTGACGCGCACGGTCTGGCCCTCGTGCTGCACCAGCGCGCCGCGCACCGCGCCGCCCTCGACGATCAGTTCACGCACCGGTGACGACAGCCACAGCGGCACCTTGAGATCGAGCGCCGACTTGGCGAGCCGTCCGGCGAGCGCGTTGCCGTTGGTCAGCGTCATGCCGCGGCCGTATTTCATCACGTCGCGGGCATGTTTCGACAGTCGCCTGGCGACATAAAGCGCTGAAGCGAGTGATTTCGTTGCGCGCATGAAATGGATGATTTCCTTGCCGGAGCCCAGCATCATGCCGAACACCGTCAATTCCGGCAGCGGCGCGCCGAGATGCTTGATAAGATCGCCGAGTTCGCGGCCGTCGAACGGCCGCGTCACCATCGAGCGGCCGCCCTGCGCGCCGCCCGGCGCCTCCGCGTGATAGTCGGGGAAGGTGAGCGGCATGTCGAAGCGCAGCGCGGTCTTGGTGGTGAAGAAATCCACCGCCTCGGGGCCGGCTTCGAGAAACGCGTCGACCCGCGCGGCGTCGTAATTGTTGCCCGCCTCGTGGCGCAGATAGGTGCGGGCGGCGTCCGGGGATTCCTCGATGCCCCAGGCGCGCGCCAGCGAGGTGCCGGGGATCCACAGCCAGCCGCCGGAGCGCGCCGTGGTGCCGCCGAAGCGCGGCTCCTTCTCGGCGATCAGCACCTTGAGGCCGCGATGCGCGGCGGTGACCGCCGCCGCCATGCCGGCGGCGCCCGATCCCACCACCAGCACGTCGCAATCGTAAGCGTTTGCCCCAGCGGTCCCGTTCGCCATCGTCGTCACCTTAGAATCTGACTCGAAATGAAGTTCGCCGCAAAGCGCTCGAACAACCCCGGTGTCGTCCCCGCGCAGGCGGGGACCCATAGCCCCTGGCCTTAATCGTGATCCGAGATGCCGATCACGGGCGTTTTCGTATCACCGCCGCTGCGGAGTATGGGTCCTCGCCTGCGCGGGGACGATGTTGGTGTTGAAAGTCCATCCGCAAACGGATTGCCAGCTATTCTCTTACTTCTTGAGCAGCGGGCACTGGGATTCCGAGACCGGCCGGAAGGCGTCGTCGCCCTTCACCGTCTTGACGATCTCCAGATAGTCCCACGGCTCCTTGGATTCGGACGGCTTCTTGACGCGGGCGAGATACATGTCGCGAATGACGCGGCCGTCCTCGCGGAGCCTGCCGCCATGGACGAAGACGTCGTTGATCGGCAGTTCGCGCATCTTGGCCATCACCTTGGCCGGATCGTCGGTGCCGGCGGCCTTGATCGCCTTGAGATAGTGCAGCACCGAGCCATAGACGCCGGTATGGATCATGGTCGGCATCACGTTGGTCTTGGCGAAGAACTTTTTCGACCAGGCGCGGGTCTTGTCGTCCATGTTCCAGTAGGATGCGGTGGTCATGTAGGTGCCTTGCGCGCCCTGAAGGCCGATGGCGTGGACGTCGGTATCGAACATCAACAGGCCCACCAGCTTCTGCCCGCCTTGCACGAGGCCGAATTCGCCCGCCTGCTTGATGGCGTTGTCGGTATCCTGACCGGCGTTGGCGAAGGCGACCACGTTGGCCTTGGAGCTTTGCGCTTGCAGGATGAAGGACGAGAAGTCCGCGGTGTTGGTCGGATGCCTGACGCCGCCGACGATGCTGCCGCCGAGCAGCTTGATAAAGTGGGTGGCGTCCTTTTCGAGCGAATGGCCGAAGGCATAGTCGGCGGTGATGAAAAACCACGACTTGCCGCCCTCGGCGAGCACGGCGGAGGCCGTCACCTTGGACAGCGCGTAGGTGTCATAGGTGAAATGCACGGTGTTCGGGCTGCAAAGTTCGTTGGTCAGGGAACTCGCGCCGGGGCCGGACAGCAGCGCGATCTTGTTGCGCTCCCTGGCCATGTTGTGGATGGCGATGGCGATGCCGGAATTCGGAATGTCGGCCACCGCGTCGACCTTGCCGTTGTCGAACCATTCGCGCGCGATCTGGACGCCGACGTCGGTTTTCATCTGGTGGTCGGCACTGACGATCTCGATCTTCTTGCCGAGCACGGTGGGGCCGAATTCCTCGACCGCCATCTGCGCGGCGAGCACCGAGCCCGGCCCGCTGTTGTCGCGGCCCCAGCTCGACAGGTCGGTCAAAACGCCGATGCGGACCACGTCGTCGGAGATTTGCGCCGACGCCCCCGTGGTTATGGCCGCCGTGGTGATGGCGGCGAGCAGCGAGCAGATCAGTAATGGCTTGGTCATGCGTTCCCTCTCTATGGATCGTTTGTTCCGCCGGATCGTTATGTCGCATGCGTCCGGGCGGTAGACTTCACTTAATTAGATAATAGCGAAGCAATTTGTCAATATAGAATTTATGCCGACGTTCCCTTCCATTCGAATCATCGCGACGACGCGCGGGTTCCCGCCGCGCGAATGGCTGCATTGTTCAAACGGCAGGACGATCGATCCGCGTAGTTGCGAGGAGCCGACGATGGCGTCGCGCTTGACAATTACTTCGCGCTACGTGCGCGGTTGCATGCGGTTGTACCGCGCCGGTTTCTGCAATCGAGGTGATGATTTGATCCAGGCGAGGCGATCACGTCGCGGTGTTTGATGACTTGATACGAACGAATTGCGCGCATTGCATGAGTTGCAGATGTGCTCATGTGTGCTAGTGGTTCACTTCCAGCGTTTGCATTCCGCTACGAGAAGGAGCATCGCAGAGGTTGGACTTTGAGAAAATCACAAGCAGGCAGACGCTGCTGGCGGAATTTTCGGATTTGATACGCGACTGACGACCTCGCTTGACGCCGGGCCGTGTTATTCGATCCGCTCCGCTTTCAGTAGGCTTGCACAGACTAAGGAGATATCAGTGGCTCGCAAAGCTAAGACAGTCACGCGGAAAACCGGGGCGTCGAAAACGACAAAGGCGGCGAAGTCCGCCAAGACGGTGAAATCGTCCAAGACGATGAAATCGGCCAAGGCGGCGAAAACCAGAACCGCGGCGTCGAAGGCGACGAAGATCGCGCGCCGTCCCTATTCGAAGGCGGATATCAAGGAGTTGCGCGCGCATTCCAAGGCGCGGACACCGGTCGCGCAGATCGCGAAGCTGACCCGGCGGACTGTTGGCTCATTGCGCCAGAAAGCCATGAAACTCGGAATCGGCCTCGGCCATCAGCGCTGACGGCTTGCCGGCAATTCGCCTTCGCGCGGATTGCGCCCCGAAAATTGTCGTCCCCGCGCAGGCGGGGACCCATACGCCGCAGCGCTTCGGCTCCATCATCCACCGGATCGCGGTGAACGCGCCGCCGGGCACCGCACCCGATGATGGTCGCATCATGCGGTGGCGGCGCTTGATCCGCGCCCGCGCCGCGCTATATCAAAATCCTCCCGTCCTATTTGAATGAACGAGCCAGGATTTTGGTGATGACGACGATTGACGCCGCCAGCGAAACCCAACCGTTTCAGGCCGAAGTGGCCGAGCTTCTGCAACTGATGGTGCATTCGGTCTATTCCGAGACCGACATCTTTCTGCGCGAATTGATCTCCAACGGCTCGGACGCCTGCGACAAGCTGCGCTACGAGGCGATCGCCCGGCCCGACCTGATGGAAACCGGCGGGCCGCTGGCGATCCGCATCGTTCCCGACAAGGCGGCGAATACCCTGTCGGTGATCGACAGCGGCATCGGCATGGACCGCCAGGAACTGATCGACAATCTCGGCACGATCGCGCGCTCGGGCACGAAATCGTTCGTCGCGCGCCTGAAGGAGGTCAAGGACGGCGCCGGCCTGATCGGCCAGTTCGGCGTCGGTTTCTACGCCGCCTTCATGGTGGCGGAGCGCGTCGTGGTCACCAGCCGCCGCGCGGGGACCACTGAAGCATGGGTGTGGTCGTCGGCGGGCGGCGGCGGCTTCACCGTCGCTCCCGGCAGCGCGGAGGACGTCGCGCGCGTGGCGCGCGGCACCGAGATCGTGCTGCACCTCAAGCCTGAGGCGGCGGAATATCTTGAGGCCAGCCGGCTTGAGCGCATCGTCCACGCTTATTCCGACAACATCCAGTTTCCGATCGAACTGGTGGCGGATGGCGGCGAGCCGAAGCAGATCAATTCCGCCAGCGCGCTGTGGCAGCGCGCGAAATCCGAACTGACGCCGGAGGATTACGCGGCGGCCTACAAATCCATCGCCGGGGCCTTCGACGAGCCGGCGATGACGCTGCACTACCGCGCCGAGGGCCGGCAAGCCTATGCGGTGCTGCTGTTCGCGCCGTCCGCCAAGCCGTTCGACCTGTTCGAGCCGTCGCGCAAGGGGCGCGTCAAGCTCTATGTGCGGCGCGTGTTCATCACCGCCGAGGCGGAATTGTTGCCGCCGTATCTGCGTTTCATTCGCGGCGTGGTCGACAGCGAGGACCTGCCGCTCAACATCTCGCGCGAGATGTTGCAGAACAACCCGCAACTCGCGCAGATTCGCAAGGCGGTGACCGGCCGCGTCATCGCCGAGCTGGAGACGCTGAGCGAGAAGCAGCCGGAACAGTTCACCAAAATCTGGGATGCGTTCGGCCCGGTCATCAAGGAAGGGCTGTACGAGGATTTCGAGCGGCGCGAGAAGTTGCTGGCGCTGGCGCGCTTCACCACCACGGCGGGCGAGCGCCGCTCGCTGAAGCAATACCTCGCCGATCTGAAGCCGAACCAGACCGAGATTTATTTTCTCGCCGGCGACAGCATCGAGCGGCTGAAGTCGCATCCGATGCTGGAGGCGGCGGCGGCGCGCGGCATCGAGGTGCTGTTGCTGACCGATCCGGTGGATGCGTTCTGGACCTCGGCGCCGCTCGATTTCGAGGGCAAGCCGCTGAAGTCGCTGAGCCAGGGCGATATCGATTTCGACCTGATCCCGCTTATCGACGGCAACGACAAGCCGGACGAGACGGCGGTGGACGAGGCCGCCGCCGTCGCCGCCGTCAAGGCCAGCCTCGGCGATAGCGTCGCCGACGTGAGGGTGTCGCGCCGGCTCACCACCAGCGCGTCGTGCCTCGTCGCCGGCAGTTTCGGGCCGGATCGCGAGCTGGAGCGGCTGTTGGCGCAGCAACAGCGCGGCGGCCGCGCCAAGCCGATCCTCGAAATCAATCCGCGCCACCCGCTGGTCGCCGCCGTCACCGCCGCCGACGACGCGGCGCGGCGCGACGATCTCGCGCTGCTGTTGCTGGAGCAGGCGCAGATCCTCGACGGCGAACTGCCGGACGACCCGGCGGCCTTCGCCGCGCGGCTCAACCGCCTGGTGTTGCAGGCGGGGTGAGGGGCGGGCTTCATTTATATGTCAGCTACAACCCGATCAGCGTCGTCCCCGCGCAGGCGGGGACCCAGACGCCGCAGCATTTGTGAGGCGAAAAACTGTTGTCGCCCGCGCTCGCGACTAAACCAGGTCCAGGGGTTATGGGTCCCCGCCTGCGCGGGGACGACGACGAGAGCAATACCCCCCGCGTTCAAACGATGCGGCTCTTGCGGTCGCCCCAGTAGCGGTCGCGCAACAGACGCTTGTAGAGCTTGCCGGTCGGCAGCCGCGGCATCTCGTCGATGAAGTCGATCGAGCGCGGACATTTCTGCCGCGACAGGTTGGCCTGGCAGAACGCGGTCAATTCATCCGCGAGCGCCTGGTCCGCCTTAACGCCCGGCATCGGCTGCACCACCGCCTTGACCTCCTCGCCGAGGTCCTCGTTCGGCACGCCGAACACCGCGGCGTCGGCCACCTTGGGGTGGGTAATCAGCAGGTTCTCGCATTCCTGCGGGTAGATGTTGACGCCGCCGGAGACGATCATGAAGGTGGCGCGGTCGGTGAGGTAGAGGAAGCCGTCGTCGTCGACATAGCCGATGTCGCCGACCGTGCTCATGCTGCCGTCGGCCGAGCGGGTCTCGGCGGTGCGTTGCGGATCGTTGAAATATTCGAACGGGGTCGCGGTCTTGAACCACAGCGTGCCGGGCGTCTCCTTCGGGCACGGCTGCATGTTCTCGTCGAGCACGTGCAACTCGCCGAGCAGCACCTTGCCGACGGTGCCGCGATGCGCCTGCCATTGCGGCGTGTCGCAGGCGGTGAAGCCCAGTCCCTCGGTCGCGCCGTAATATTCGTGGATGATCGGTCCCCACCATTCGATCATCTGCTCCTTGACCTGCGGCGGGCAGGGCGCGGCGGCGTGGATCGCCACTTCCAGCGACGACACGTCGTAGCGCTTGCGCACCTCGTCCGGCAGCTTGAGCATCCGCGAGAACATCGTCGGCACCAGCTGGCTGTGGGTCGGCCGGTATTTCTCGACCAGTTGCAGGTAGTGCTCGGGGTCGAACTTCTCCATGATGATGGCGGTGCCGCCGTCGCGGATCACCAGGTTGACCGCCGCCTGCGGCGCGGAGTGATAGAGCGGCGCCGGCGACAGGTAGGTCAGCCCCTCGCGGTAGTGCCAGAGCTGGTTGAGGAAGTGGAACAGCGGCAGCCCTTCCGAGGGCGGCTGCTCCGGCAGCGGTCGCACGATGCCCTTCGGCCGCCCGGTGGTGCCCGACGAATACAGCATCGCGGTGCCGAGGCTTTCATCGGCGATCGGCGTCGACGGAAAATCGCGGACGGCCTCGTCCAGATTGAGGATCTTGTCGCCGTCGCCCGGCCCGTCGACCACCAGGCCGACCTCGACCCGCGGGCACTGCTTCATCGCTTCCAGCGCGACCGCGCGCTTTTCCTCGGAGAAGATCAGCACGCGGGATTCGCTGTTGTCCAGGATGTAGGCGAGTTCGTCGGCTTTCAGGAACGAGTTGATGCAGGTGAAGTACAGCCCGGCGCGCTCGCCCGCGCCGCAGCTTTCGAGATAGCGCGAATTGTTCTCCATGAAGATCGAATAGTGATCGAGGCGGTTGAGCCCGCGCGAGCGCAGGAAATGCGCCAGCCGGTTGGTGCGCGCCTCCAGTTCGGCATAGCTGACGGTCTCGCCGGTGCTCGCCATGATGAAGGCGGGTTGATTGGCGCGCGCCGCGACGTGGGTCCCCGGATACATTCTGCGTCGACTCCCTGATGGATGACACGCCGGGTTGGCCCGGTCGTCGGTGATTGGACAGGCGTACAGAATATCGCCGCCGAGGCGGCTGGCAAGGCGGTCGGCGGCGTCGTTATTCCAACGATGCGGTGGCAAAAGCCGCCGGATCGTCTATAGACGAGCGTCGGCCTCACCCGCGTCGTGGATCCCAATGCCTGTCCGAACGCTCATGCCCGCTGTCCCGCCGGTCCGCCGGCGGCATCGCCGCCGATGTTGCGATGCAGCGAAAGCGTCCTCGGCGGCCATCGCGGCGGACGGGTAGTTCATGACCGATCTCGCGCGCGAAACGGTGAACGATTTTGGCGGGGAATGGCCTCGCGAGACCGGCCCGTCGTTGATCCGGCGCATGATGCGCGCGGCGGCGTCGCGCGATCCCTACGATCTGGCCTCGGTGGCGCTGCTCGCGGTGCTGGTCGGGCTGGTGATCGCGACTTTCCGCGACTACGCCGTCACCAACGACGAATGGATCCAGCATCGCTACGGCGAGCTGATCCTCGCCTATTACGAAAGCGGCTTCACCAACCGCGCGGTGTTCGAACTCGACAACCTGTATCTCTATGGCGGGCTGTTCGACAGCGCCGCGATCCTGCTCGGCCGCCTGGTGCCGATGGATATCTACGATCTGCGCCATCTCCTGTGCGGCCTGATCGGCGTCGGAGGGCTGGCGGCGGTGACGGCGACCGCGCGGATGATCGCGGGGGCGCGCGCCGGCTGGCTTGCCGGGCTGGCGCTGGCGGTTACCGGCTCGTGGTACGGCACCATGTTCCACCACAGCAAGGATATCCCATTGGCGGCGGCGATGGCCGGCGCGCTGTATTTCCTGCTGCGCGCGGCGCGCGACCTGCCGAACCCGAAGCCGCGCCACGTCGCGGGCCTCGGGCTGATGACCGGGGCGGCGCTCGGCATCAAGGTGCTGGGGCTGCTGCTGGTCGGCTATGTCGGCGTGGCCATTCTGCTGAGCATTCCGGCCTCGACGCCGCTGCTGTCGCGACAGGCCGGCCGCTTCATATGGGTGTCGGCGCTCCGCTTCGTGCCGGCATTGGCCATTGCCTACGTCATCATGATCGTGACCTGGCCGTGGTCGGCGCTATCGCCGCTCAATCCGGTTCGCGGCCTGTTCAGCTTCGCCGAGTTTCACTACAACATCCGCACCGTGCTGGATGGCACGGTGTACCGGATGGCGACCATCCCGCGACTGTATGTGCCGGTCTACATCCTGGTCAAACTGCCGCTGCTGATGCTGGCGGGCGCGCTGGCGGCGATGGCGTTTGCGGCGCTGGCACGGGACGGCATCACCCGCCTCGCGCGGCGAGAGACCGCGCTGATCGGCTTCGCCGCGATCTTTCCGGTCGCCTGCGAGGTGGTGGCGCATGGCCCGGCGTTCTGCGGGCTGCGCCACTTCCTGTTCGTGCTGCCGCCGCTGGCGATCCTCGCCGGGATCGGGCTCGATCGCGCCGTGGCGCGGCTCTCGGCGCTGCGCCGTCTGCTCGGCGTCGCGGCGCTGGCGGTGGTCGTCGCGGGATTCGGCTGGAACGCGGTGACGCTGGCGCGGCTGCACCCTTACGAATATCTGGTGTTCAATCCGCTGGTCGGCGGCCTTGAGGGCGCGTCGCGCCGCTACGCCACCGACTACTGGTTCACCATCATGCCGGAGGCGGTGGACGGGCTGGAAGCCTATCTCGACCGCACCGAGCCGGCGCTCAGCCGCGACCCGACGCACCACTATTCGGTGGCGATCTGCGGCGAGCGCGCGGCGTTCCTGCGCAAGGCGCGGCCGCATCTGCATTGGGCGCAGGTGTGGGAGACCGCCGATTTCTTCATCGCGCCGACCCACATGAACTGCGACCGCGACAGCCAGGGCAAGGTGGTGGTCACCGTCAAGCGCCTCGGCGTTCCGCTGGGCTATGTCAAGGATCAGCGCGCCAGACGCTCGTGACGCGGCTGCCCCGGACCGGGAAATTGTGCTAGACCGCCATTGCGAGCGAAGCGAAGCAATTCAGAAAGCCGCGAAGCAAGGACTGGATTGGTTCGTCGCTTCGCTCCTCGCAATGACGACAAAATGAAACTCGTGCCAGTGCCGCCGCCATGAACGCCAACGTCAAAATCGAGATCGGTCATTCCACCTGTCCGCAC
The DNA here is from genome assembly GCA_023954195.1 of Xanthobacteraceae bacterium. GTDB lineage: Bacteria > Pseudomonadota > Alphaproteobacteria > Rhizobiales > Xanthobacteraceae > 62-47. Next base: position 1,074,247 of record JAMLIK010000001.1, on the reverse strand, counting down.
GACTGCCCCTCGGCCTGCGCGCTCGATGTCGAGGTGATCGACGGCGCCACCATCGGCCGCGTGCGCGGCTCGAAATTGCAAAGCTATACCGCCGGCGTGGTCTGCGCCAAGGTCGGACGCTACAGCGAGCGCATCAACCATCCGGACCGCGTCCGCCACCCGCTGCGCCGGATCGGGCCGAAGGGCGAGGGGCGTTTCGCGCGGATTTCGTGGGACGAGGCGCTGGACGAGATCGGCGCGCGCTTCAACGAAGCCGAGCGCGAATTCGGGGCGGAGTCGGTGTGGCCGTATTATTACGCCGGCACCATGGGGCTGGTGATGCGCGACGGCATCAACCGCCTGTCGCACGTCAAGAAATACTCGCGCTTCTACAGCACCATCTGCTCGACCATCGCCTGGGCCGGCTACGGCGCCGGCACCGGCAAGGTGATGGGCGTCGATCCGCGCGAGATGGCGAGGTCCGACCTGATCGTGATCTGGGGCACCAATCCGGTCTCCACCCAGGTCAATGTCATGACCCACGCCACCCGCGCCCGCAAGGAGCGCGGCGCGCGCATCGCCGCCATCGACGTCTACGACAACGAGACGATGAAGCAGGCCGACATCAAGATCCTGCTGCGGCCCGGCACCGACGGCGCGTTTGCCTGCGGCGTGATGCATGTGCTGTTTCGCGAGGGCTTCGCCGACCGCGCCTATCTCGCCAAATACACCGATTGCCCGGACGAGCTTGAGGCGCATCTCGCCACCCGCACGCCGCAATGGGCCTCGGCGATCTGCGGCGTGCCGGTCGCGGAAATCGAGGCTTTCGCGCGCGCGGTGGGCGGGACGCCGCGTTCGTACTTCCGGCTCGGCTACGGCTTCACCCGCAGCCGCAACGGCGCGGCGCAGATGCACGCGGCGCTGTGCATCCCGGCGGTGACCGGCGCGTGGCAGTACGAGGGCGGCGGCGCGTTCTTCAACAACGGCGCGATCTGGAAGTTCGACAAGACGCTGATCGAGGGGCTCGACGTCGTCGACAGAAGCACCCGGCGGCTCGACCAGTCGAAGATCGGCCGCATCCTCACCGGCGACGCCGAGGCGCTGAAGGGCGGCGGCCCGGTCAAGGCGATGCTGATCCAGAACACCAACCCGGTGACGGTGGCCCCCGAACAGGCTTTGGTCCGGCGCGGCTTCGCCCGCGAGGATCTGTTCGCGGTGGTCCACGAGCAGTTCATGACCGAGACGGCGCAGATGGCCGACATCGTGCTGCCGGCGACCATGTTCCTCGAACACGACGACCTCTATTACGGCGGCGGCCATCAATACATCTCGGTCGGCGCCAAGCTGGTCGAGCCGCCCGGCGAATGCCGCTCCAATCACGAGGTGTTGCAGGGCATCGCCAGGCGCGTCGGCGCGCATCATCCGGCGTTCGGGATGACCGCGCGCGAGGTGATCGACGCCACGCTGCGCGCCAGCGGCCACGGCAGCGCCGACGGCCTGCTGGCCGATCTGTGGCGCGACTTGCAGCCTCCTTTCCGCGCCTCGCATTTCCTCGACGGTTTCGGCCACAGCGACGGCAAATTCCATTTCAGGGCGGACTGGCCCAACGTCCCGGTGCCGGTCAACGAGCGCAACGGCGCGTGGGACAAGATGCCGGCGTTGCCGGATCATTGGGCGGTGATCGAGGCGGCCGACGAGGCGCATCCGTTCCGGCTCGCCACCAGCCCGTCGCGCAGCTTCCTTAACACCACCTTCAACGAAACGCCGTCCTCGAAAGCGCGCGAGGGCGCGCCGTCGGTGATGATCCATCCCGACGACGCGCGCGGCCTCGATATCGCCGACGGCGATCTGGTGACGCTCGGCAACAGCCGCGGCGAGACCCATCTCACCGCGCGGCTGTTTCCCGGCGTGCGGCGCGGCGTACTGATCGCGGAATCGGTGCATCCCAACCACGCCCATGTCGGCAAGCGCGGCATCAACATGCTGACCGGCGCGGAGGCGGTCGCGCCCTATGGCGGCGCGGCGTTCCACGACAACAAGGTGTGGGTGCGCAAGGCCGCGCTTACGCTGGTGTCGCGCTGATGGCGGCGCTGGAGGCGTTTCACATCGCGGTGCTGGCCGGCGACGGCATCGGCCCCGAGGTAATGGCGCCGGCGCTGGAGGTGCTGCGGCGGATCGAGGCGACCTCGAAACTGCGATTCCGCTTCACCGAAGCGGCGGCCGGCGCGACGCATTATCAGGCGACCGGCGTCTCGATGCCGGAGTCCACCGTCAGATTGTGCGACGAGGCCGACGCCATCCTGCTCGGCGCTTGCGGGCTGCCGCATATCCGCTATCCCGACAACACCGAGATCGCGCCGCAGATCGAACTGCGGATGATCTTCGATCTCTATGCCGGCGTCCGTCCGGCGCGGCTCATTCCCGGCGTGCCGAGCCCGATCGTCGGCGCGGCGGAGCGCGGCATCGATCTGGTGCTGGTGCGCGAATCCACCGAGGGGCTGTTCGCCTCGATGGGCAAGGGCGTGGTCACCGCCGAGGAGGCGCGCGAGACCATGGTCATCACGCGCAAAACCTCGCAGCGTCTGTTCGACTTCTGCTTCCGCCTCACCGAGCGGCGCAAGGCGCGCGGCGGCAAGGGACAACTGACCTGCGTCGACAAGGCCAACGTGTTCAAGGCGTTCGCCTTCTTCCGCGGCCTGTTCGACGAGGCCGCCGCGCGCCATCCGGACGTTGAAGCGTCGCGCGCCTATGTCGATGCCTGCGCGGCGATGCTGGTGCGGCGACCGTGGGATTTCGACGTGCTGGTGACCGAGAACATGTTCGGCGACATCCTCTCCGATCTCACCGCCGGCCTGATCGGCGGGCTCGGCATGGCGCCGTCGGCCGACATCGGCGACCGTCACGCGGTGTTCCAGCCGTGCCACGGCACCGCGCCGGACATCATGGGGCAGGGCAAGGCCAATCCGACCGCGATGATTTTATCGGTGGCGCTGCTGCTCGACTGGCTTGCCGACACCCGCCGGCTTGAGGAAGCCGCCACCGCCGCCGACCGCATCACGCGCGCGGTTGACAACGCCTATGCGCATGGCGTCAAACCGATCGAGTTCGGCGGGGACGACGGCACCGCCGCGATCGCCCGCGCCGTCATCGCCGCGCTGTAACGAACAACGAACGAGCCCGAGGAACCGACGCCATGAAAAGCTTCAAGGTCACCGATTTCAACGCACCCCTGACCGAGGTGAACGAGCCGACGCCGCAGCCCGCCGGGACCCAGGTGCTGATTAAGGTGAAGGCCGCCGGCGTCTGCCATAGCGACCTGCACATCTGGGAGGGCGGCTACGATCTCGGCCACGGCCGCAAGCCGCTGTCGCTGAAGGATCGCGGCGTGTCGCTGCCGCGCACCATGGGCCACGAGACGGTCGGCGAGGTGGTGGCGATCGGCCCCGACGCCAAAGGCGATCTCAAGGTCGGCGACGTCTGCCTGGTCTATCCGTGGCTCGGCTGCGGCAAGTGCGAACTGTGCCTCGCCGATCAGGAGAACATGTGCCCCAAGGCCAATTCGCTCGGCGTCTACTGCGACGGCGGCTATGCCGATTACATGACGGTGCCGAACGCGAAGTATCTCATCAATCTGAAGGGGCTCGATCCGGTCACCGCCGCGCCTTACGCCTGCTCCGGCGTCACCACCTACAGCGCGCTGAAGAAGGTGGAATCGGTGCTGCATCATCCGGTCGTGATCTTCGGCGCCGGCGGCCTCGGCCTGATGGCGCTGTCGCTGTTGAAGGCGATGGGCGGCAAGGGCGCGATCGTGGTCGATATCGACCCGCGCAAGCGCGAGGCGGCGATCGCCGCCGGCGCGCTCGGCGCCGTCGACGGCGCGGCGGCGGATGCGCTGGCGCAGATCGCGGACAAGGCCGGCGGGCCGGTCTATGCGGCGATCGATCTGGTCGGCAACGCCCAGACCGCGCAGCTCGGCTTCGACTGCCTGACCAAGGGCGGCAAGCTGGTGATGGTCGGCCTGTTCGGCGGCGGTGCGCCGTGGGCGCTGCCGCTGATTCCGATCAAGGCGATCACCATTCAGGGCAGCTATGTCGGCAATCTGCGCGAGACCGAGGAACTGCTCGACCTGGTGCGCACCAAGAAGGTCGCGCCGATCCCGGTGACGACCATGCCGCTGGCCAAGGCCGACGAGGCGCTGAATGCGCTCAAGAGCGGCAAGCTGGTCGGCCGCGCGGTGCTGACGCCGTAGGGGAGGGAACGCGCTGCCCGTGTCCCGGGCGCGATGCAGCGTGCAACGCTGCTTCGCAGAACCGGGACCGTCGCGAACACTGTCGTCGGAACGGCCCCGGTTCTGCGCAGCGTCACTTCGTGCGCAGCGCGCGCGGGGCGCGCCTCACCGGGAATTACAAATTGCTGTCGGTGATCGCCGAATAGACCAGCGTGCGCAGTTCGCGCCGCACCGGATAGGCGCTCGACGGCAACACCTGGGTCATGAAGATGGCGATCAGGTCTTCCGCCGGATCGATCCAGAATGAGGTGGTGGCCGCGCCGCCCCAGGCGTATTCGCCGGGGCTGCCGGGGATCATGGTCAGCGCCGGATCCATCGTCACCGAGAAGCCGAGGCCGAAGCCGACGCCGGCATAGGTCGCCTCGCTGAACAGCGAGCGCGACAGTTGCGTCAGGTCCTTGTTGCCCGGCAGGTGATTGGTGGTCATCAGCGCCAGCGTTTTGGGGCCGATAAGCCTCGTGCCGCCGAGTTCGCCGCGGTTGAGCAGCGCGCGGCAGAAGGCGAGATAATCCGACGCCGTCGAGCACAGTCCGCCGCCGCCGGAAATGAACGAAGGCTTTTCGAGGAAGCTGGAGGTGGTCGGGTCGTCCTGAAGGAACAGCGCGCCCTGGGCGTTCGGCGCATTGAACGACGCCATGCCGCCGGGGGTGGCGTTGTAGCAGGCGGCGAAGCGATGCGCCTTGGCGGCGGGAACGTAAAAGTCGGTGTCGACCATGCCGAGCGGATCGAAGATGCGTTCCTTGAGGAACTGCTCGAACGGCTTGCCGCTGATTGTCTCGATCAGGTAGCCGAGCACGTCGGTGGAGACCGAATAGTTCCAGGCGTCGCCCGGCGAGAACTCCAGCGGGATTTGCGCGAGGTCGTCGATCATCGACTGCATGGTGCCGAACTTTTCGACCTCGCCGATCTTCTTCTCGCGATAGGCGGCATCGATGTTGCTGCGCGCCTGAAAGCCGTAGGTGAGGCCGGAGGTGTGGCGCAGCAGGTCGATGATCTGCATCGGCCGCGCCACCGGCCGGGTCAGGAACGCCGGCGCGACGCCGGCCACGAACACCCGCAGGTCCTTCCATTGCGGAATGTATTTATGGACCGGCTCGTCGAGCGCGACGCGGCCTTCCTCCACCAGCATCATGAAGGCGACCGTGGTGATCGGCTTGGTCATCGAATAGATGCGGAAGATGGTGTCGTCCTTCATCGGCGCCTTGCGCTCGACGTCGGCGTAGCCTTGCACCGCCGAGTGGGCGATGGCGCCGCGCCGGTAGATCAGGGTCCGGGTGCCGGGAAAGCGGCCGCTCTCCAGATAGCGGCGCTTGAGGTGATCCTCGATGCGGCCGAGCCGCGCCCCCGACATGCCGAGACTTTCGGGCGCGGCGGTCGAGGGCGTCAGGCTGAGCGCGGACTTGGCGTGGTCGAGCATTAATCGTCTCCTGGGGCGGCCGTGGGTTCGGCGGGGATGGCGGCTATAACACAATGTCCGCGCTCCCGGCACAAGCCGGTCGCGCCGCCGCCGCGGGCCGATGCGGCGGCGGCGCATATCGGCTTCCCGGTTTCGGCTCTTGTCGGCAAGGCGCGAGTAGCGTTTGGTCCGGCTTCCTTCTGGCCCCGCGATTCCGAGCCCGATTTGTCCCCGCCCCCCGCGCCGGTTACGGCTTTCGCCGATCAAATCCCCGTCAATCCGGAAAGGCCCCGCCGGGCCGCCGCGCTGCGCGCCCCGCAGCGCACCGACCGGCCGTTTCGCGGCATCGCGCTGGTGGTGGCCTCCACCGTGTTCCTGGCGTGCTCGGACGCGCTCGCCAAATACCTCACGCGCACCGGCCTGCCGGTGGTCGAGATCGCCTGGATCCGGTTTTTCGTCTTCGTCCTGATTATGATGCCGGCGATGATGATGCGGCGCGGCGGCAACGTGCTGGCGACGCGGCGGCCGGTGATTCAGGTGCTGCGCGGCGTCGGGCTGGTGGGGTCGTCGCTGTTCTTCATCTGGGGCCTTAGCTATCTGCCGATCGCGGAGGCGTCCGCCACCGCCTTCATCGCGCCGATGTTCGTTACCTGCCTCTCGATCGTGATGCTGGCGGAGAAGGTCGGCGTCCGGCGCTGGATCGCCACCTTCGTCGGGCTGATCGGTGTTCTGATCGTGGTGCGGCCGGGCACCGCCGCCTTCCACCCGGCGGCGGTGTTCCCGATCGTCTCGGCGCTGGGCTGGGCTTTCGCGCTGGTGCTGACGCGGCAGATCGCCGGTGTCGACCGCCCGGTGACGACGATGGCCTGGTCGGCGATCGTCGGTTTCGTCGTGCTGTCGCTGCTGGCGCCGTTCTTCTGGGTGACGCCGAGCTGGCAACAGGTCGCCATCGCGGTCCTGATCGGCATCGCCGCGACGCTCGGCCACTGGATCGTGGTGCTGGCCTATCGCCACGCCGACGCCTCGGTGCTGGCGCCCTTCACCTACAGCCAACTGGTCTGGGTGAGCGTGCTGGGCGTCATCATGTTCGCCGAGATTCCCGACCGCTGGACCGTGCTGGGGGCAAGCATCATCATTTGCAGCGGGCTCTACATCGCCCACCGCGAGCGCATCCGCAAGGCGCAGATGCGCGACACGCTGGAACGCGCGCCGGGGGCGTGAGGCCATGCCGCCGGTCGCGACGGCCTGCGACAATGCGCCCGCCGCAACCGGGATCCGCGCCGGGCGGGTTCATTTCGTCCCGGTTTCGTGCAAGGATGGCGCGGAACGCTTCAGTTCTCCAAAAATCCCGTTTCGTGAGGTTTCGTCATGGTCAATCGCATGCAGTTTTATATCGACGGCGCCTGGGTCGATCCCGTCGTCAAGAAGTCGACGCCGGTGGTCAACCCGGCCACCGAGGAGACCATGTACGAGGTCGCGCTGGGCTCCAAGGCCGACGTCGACAAGGCGGTGGCCGCCGCCAAGCGCGCTTTCGAGACCTTCTCGCAGACCAGCCGCGAGGAGCGCGTGGCGCTGCTGGAAAAGATCATCGCCATCTACAAGAACCGCATGAAGGAGATCGGCGCCTCGGTGTCCGACGAGATGGGCGCGCCGCTGCCGATGGCGGAGCGGCTGCAGGCCGGCGCCGGCCTCGGCCACCTGATGACCACGCTCGACGTGCTGAAGAACTATCAGTTCGAGGAGCCGGTCGGCTCCGCCGTGGTGGTGCGCGAGCCGATCGGTGTGGTCGGCATGATTACGCCGTGGAACTGGCCGCTGAACCAGATCGCCTGCAAGGTCGCGCCCGCGCTCGCCGCCGGCTGCACCATGATCCTGAAGCCGTCGGAATACACCCCGACCTCGGCGCTGATCTTCGCTGAAATCCTTCATGAGGCGGGCGTACCGAAGGGCGTCTTCAACCTCGTCAACGGCCTCGGCCCGGATGTCGGCGCGGCGATGAGCGAGCATCCCGACATCGACATGATCTCGTTCACCGGCTCGACCCGCGCCGGCATCGACGTCGCCAAGCGCGCCGCGCCGACGGTGAAGCGCGTCAGCCAGGAACTCGGCGGCAAGTCGCCGAACGTCATTCTGGAAGACGCCGACCTGGTGAAGGCGGTGACCGGCGGCGTCGCCCACATGTTCAACAACTCCGGCCAGTCCTGCAACGCGCCGTCGCGGATGATCGTGCCGCTGTCGAAGATGAAGGAAGTCGCGGCCATCGCCAAGGGCGTCGCCGACGCCACCAAGGCCGGCGATCCGCGCGCCGAGGGCACCACCATCGGCCCGGTGGTCAACCGCAACCAGTGGAACAAGATCCAGGGCTTGATCCAGAAGGGCATCGAGGAGGGCGCGACCCTGGTCGCCGGCGGCCCCGGCCTGCCGGAAGGCGTCAACAAGGGCTTCTACGTCCGCCCGACCGTGTTCGCCGACGTCACCGAGAATATGACCATCGCCCGCGAGGAAATCTTCGGGCCGGTGCTGGTGGTGATGGGCGCCAAGGACGAGGCCGACGCCGTCCGGCTCGCCAACGACACGCCATATGGCCTGGCCGGCTACGTCTCGGCCGGCACGGTGGAGCGCGCGCGCAAGGTCGGCCGCCAGATCCGCGCCGGTAACGTCAACCTGCAAGGCACGCCGAACGACCGCACCGCGCCGTTCGGCGGCTACAAGCAGTCCGGCAACGGCCGCGAGTGGGGCAAGTTCGGCCTTGAGGATTTCCTTGAGGTCAAGGCCATCGCCGGCTTCAACGCCGCGTAATCGTCAGGAAGTGAAAACAGCGCCGGGGCGGGAGAGGATCCCGCCCCGGCGTTTTTTGTCGGCGACCGGCGGGCTATTTCGCCTTGCTGAGAAACCGGCCCACGGCCTCGCGGAAATCGTCGTGCCGCATGCAGCCGATGATGCGTTCGACCTCGGCGTCGAGTTGCTGGGCCACCGGCGTGGATCGCGACTGGTGGATCAGCGCCTTGGTGGCGGCGATCGCCGCCGGCGCGTTCTGCGCGACGCGCTGCGCCAGTTCGCGGGTGGCGGCTTTCAGCTCCGTCGCCGGCACCAGCTTCGCCACCATGCCCCAGTCGTAGGCCTGCGTCGCCGAGAAGCTGCCGTCCGCGAGGAAGATCTGCAACGCGCGCCGCGCGCCGACGATCTCGGTGACGCCGACGGTGCCGCCGCCGTCCGGCGAGATGCCGAGCTTGTGGTAGGCCGCGGTGAACTTGGCGTCGTCGGCGGCGATGCACATGTCGGCCATGAAGGCCAGCGACAGGCCGGCGCCCGCCGCCGAGCCGTGGACGCTGGAAATCACCACCTTCGGCATGCGCCGCAGCGCCAAAGTGAAGGCGTGGAAATGCTTCAGCAGTTCGCGGATCACCGGTTCGAGATTGTCCATCGACGCGCCGAACACCTGGATGTCGCCGCCGCCGCAGAACGCGCGGCCCGCGCCCTCGATCACCAGCACGCGGATGCGGTCGTCGGCCTCGACCTCGGCGGCGAGCTGTTCCAGCCGCTGGCCGATGGCCAGATTGATCGAGTTGAAGCTGTTCGGCCGATTGAGCGTGATGGTCGCGACCGCGCCGTCGATGGCGAGCAGGGCGGGTTGATCGGAGGCCGGTGTGGACATGCGGCAAAACCTTTCGCGTGGGATATCCGCATTTAACGCCGATCAAGGCGCTGATGACAAGCCGGCCGGATCATGCATCATGCCGGCGGGCCGACCCCGCCATGGGCATCGGTTCTCGATCGGTGGGATGTTTTAGTGATGACGAAGGATACGGTTGTGATCGTCGGCGCGGGCCACGCCGGATTTCAGGTTGCGGTGTCGCTGCGGCAATCGGGCTATGCCGGGCCGGTGCGCCTGATTAACGACGAGGCGCTGCCGCCTTACCAGCGCCCGCCGCTGTCGAAAGCCTATCTCAAGGGTGGGGGCGGCGCCGACAGCCTGCTGTTCCGGCCGGCGAAGTTCTATGCCGATCAGGCGATCGAGCTGGTCGACGGTCATGCCGTCGCCATCGATCGCGGCCGCCACGTGGTGCGGCTCGGCTCCGGCGCCGAACTGCCCTACGGCCACCTGGTGCTGGCGCTTGGCGCGCGCAACCGCCTGCTCGACGTGCCGAACGCCAACCTCGACGGCGTGATGTATCTGCGCAACTTCGCCGAAAGCGAGCGGCTGCGCACCCACATCAAGGCCGGGCAGCGGCTGGTGGTGATCGGCGCGGGCTTCATCGGGCTGGAATTCGCGGCGACGGCGCGCGCGAAAGGGCTTGAGGTCGACGTGCTGGAACTGGCGCCGCGGGTGATGGCGCGGGCGGTGACGCCGCCCATTTCCGCCTATTTCGAGCGCAAGCACGCCGAGGCCGGCATCCGCATTCACTTCGGGGTGCGGGCCACCGCGATCGAGGGCGCGGACGGCAAGGTGACCGGCGTCGCCTTGAGCGACGGGCGGCGGCTGCCGGCGGACCTCGTCGTGGTCGGCGTCGGCGTGCTGCCGAATGTCGAACTGGCGGCCGAGGCCGGCTTGCCGGTCGCTTCGGGCGTCATCGTCGACGCGCATTTGCTCACCGCCGATCCGGATATTTCCGCGATCGGCGATTGCGCGCTGTTCGACAGCCCGCGTTTCGGCGAGGCGCTACGGCTGGAGTCGGTGCAGAACGCCACCGATCAGGCGCGCTGCGTCGCCGCGCGCCTCACCGGCAAGCCGGAAATCTATGATGGTCAGCCGTGGTTCTGGAGCGATCAGGGCGACGACAAATTGCAGATGGCGGGCCTCACCGCCGGCTTCGATCACGCGGTGCTGCGCGGCGACCCGGCGCAGGGCGCGTTCTCGGTGTTCTGCTTCAAGGACGGCCGGATGATCGGCGTCGAATCGGTCAATCGCGCCGGCGATCATGTCTTCGGCCGCCGCATGCTCGCCGCCGGCCGCTCGATCACGCCGGAGCAGGCGGCCGACATGAGCTTCGATCTCAAGAAGGCGATGGCGTGAAACGTTTCGATCGTTTGTTTTGCGCGCCGATTTGCAACACGGTCGGCGTCGTCCCCGCGCAGGCGGGGACCCATAACCGCTGGCGGTTGTTATTTGCCCCACGTCGCCCTGATGATTGAACCGAATCGCTGCGGAGTCTGGGTCCCCGCCTGCGCGGGGACGATGTCGGGATTGTTGGCGCGCCACCCTCACGGCCGCACGGCGCGCAGCCTGCCGGCCGGGGGCGTCTGAAACTCCGCGCGCACGGCGGCGATGTCGGCAAGCGTCGGCAGGCCGGCCTCGTTGCCGAGATGCTGGATCTTGTGCGTGGAGGCGGCCTGCGCGAAGGCGAAATGCTGCTGCCAGCTTTTCGACGGGCCGTTGAGATAGGAGTAGACATAAGCGCCGTGAAACACGTCGCCGGCGCCGTTGGTGTCGATCACGCGCGCGGCCGGTATTTTCAGCGCCGGCACCTCGCGCACCACGCCGGTTTCGTCATACCAGACCAGGCCGCGCTCGCCGAGCGTCACCCCGCCGATGCGGCAGCCGCGCGATTTCAGGTAGTCCAGCATCGCGCGCGGGTTCAATTCCATCTGCTCGCAGAGCCGCTCGGCGACCATCGCCACGTCGATGAATTCCAGCAGTTCGTGCGTGTTGTCGCGCAGGCCGCCGCCGTCGAGCGAGGTCAGGATGCCGGCCTCGCGGCATAGTTTGGCATAGTGCAGCGCCGCTTCGGGCTGATGGCCGTCGACATGCAGCGCGCGGCAGCCGGTGAGGTTGAGCATCGGAAACGGATGCAGGTGGTCGTCGTCGCGGCAGCGCACGATGGCGCGCTTGCCGTCCTTCGGCATGATGAACGACAGCGACGACGTGCGCACCTTGCGGGCGTGCAGCGGAATGCCGTACTTCACCGCCATGTCCTGAAACATCCGGCCGAGCCAGTCGTCGGCGACGGTGGTGAGCAGGTCCGGCACGATGCCGAGCCGCGCGCAGCAGAACGCCGCGGTCACGGCGTTGCCGCCGAACGACACCGCATAGGCGGAGGCGACGTGCTTCTCGTCTCCGGTCGGCATATGATCGGTGAGAAACGTCACGTCGATGTAGGTTTGTCCGATGAAAAGCGCCTGCATCGCTGGACCCTCGGTTTGGCGCGACCTTGCATGATAACTGTCGCATCATTGCGGCGTTCCCGGAAGGTTGCGGTCGCGCCGCCGTTCTGCGACAACTCGCGGCACAGGAGCCGTTTCTTGACGCCGACCCCGCCCGCAACAGCCAATGAAGTCGCGCCCGAAATCGTCGGATTTTTGCGCGAGGCCAATCTGGTGCCGGCCGGCGCCAGCCTGCGCCTTGAGCCGCTCACCGGCGGCGTGGCCTCCGATATCTGGAAGGTTCAGGCGGGGGATCGCACCTTCGCGGTGAAGCGCGCGTTGCAAAAATTGCGCGTGGCGCGGGACTGGCGGGTGCCGGTCAGCCGCAACGTCAGCGAGGTCGATTGGCTGCGCGCGGCGGCGCGCGTGGTTCCCGGCGCGGTGCCGCAGGTGCTGGCGCACGACGCGCGCCTCGGCGCTTTCGCGATGAGCTATCTCGATCCCGCGCATCATCCGGTCTGGAAGGCGGAGCTTGCCGCCGGACGCGCCGATCCCGCTTTCGCCACGCGCGTGGGAGCGACCATCGCGACCATCCACGCCGCCACCGCGCATTCGGACGAGGCGGCGCAACGCTTCGCCAACGACGCGCTGTTTCACGCGATCCGGCTGGAGCCCTATCTCGAAGCCACCGCGCCGGCGCATCCTTCCCTCGCGGGAGCGCTAATGGCGCTGTCGCGAAAAACGCTGGCGACAAAGGTGGCGCTGGTGCATGGCGACGTCAGCCCGAAGAACATTCTTGTCGGCCCGAGCGGGCCGGTGCTGCTCGACGCCGAATGCGCCTGGTACGGCGATCCGGCGTTCGATCTCGCCTTCTGCCTCAACCACATGCTGCTGAAATGCCTGTGGACGCCTCGCGCCCGCGCCGGCTTCCTCGGCTGCTTCGACGCGCTGGCGGAAGCTTATCTGGCGCGCGTGACGTGGGAGCCGGCGGCGGCGCTGGAGCAGCGCGCCGCGCACCTGTTGCCGGCGCTGTTCCTGGCGCGCATCGACGGCAAGTCGCCGGTGGAATACGTCACCGACGAGACCGCCAAGGCGCGGGTGCGCCGCGTCGCGACGCCGCTGATCGCGATGCCGCCACAGCGATTGGCCGAGGTGCGGGACGCATGGGCTTTGGAGCTTGCCGAATGAGCGATGCGCGGATTGCGAACGTCAGGGGACGACGGGTGTGGGACTCGCGCGGCCGCCCGACCGTCGAGGTCGATGTCACGTTGAAGGGCGGCGCGTTCGGTCGCGCCATCGCGCCCGCCGGCGCGTCGATGGGCAGCGGTGAGGCGGTGGATTTGCGCGACGGTGGCGCGCGGCTTGGCGGCTACGACGTCGGCCGCGCGGTCGGCGCCGTCAACGGCGAGATCGCGGCGGCGCTGGCGGGGATGGACGTGGCCGATCAGGCGGCGGTCGATGGCGCCATGATCGCGCGCGACGGCACCGCCAACAAGAGCCGGCTCGGCGGCAACGCCATCGTCGCCACCTCGATGGCGGTGTTGCATGCCGCCGCCGCCGCGCGCGGCGCGCCGCTGTGGCGGCATCTGGCGCAGGGGCGCAAGGTGCGGATCCCGTTGCCGGAGATCCAGATCTTCGGCGGCGGCGCGCACGCCGCGCGGCGCGTCGATATTCAGGATTTCATGGTGATGTGTCCCGGCGCGGCCTCCTTCGCCCAGGCGCTGGAATGGACCGCCGAGGTCTATCTCGCGGCGGGCGCGATCATGAAGCAGGCCGGCAAGCTGCAAGGCGTCGCCGACGAGGGCGGCTACTGGCCGGCGTTCCGCAGCAACGAGGAGGCGCTCGACACGCTGGTGGCGGCGATCCGCAAGGCCGGCTTTGCCGGCGGCGGCGACGTCGCGATCTCGCTCGACGTCGCCGCCTCGGAGTTCGGCCACGGCGGCAGCTACACGCTGGCGCTCGACAACCGCAAGCTGGACACGGGCGCGATGATCGACATGCTTGGCCGCTGGTGCGCGGCTTACCCGATCATTTCCATCGAGGACCCGGTGGCGGAGGACGACGCGGAGGGGTTTGTCGCCTTTACCCGCGCCCACGGCGATCGCTGCCAGGTGATCGGCGACGATTTCCTCGTCACCAACGCCGCGCGCGTCCAAAAGGCCGCCGCCGACGAGGCCGCGACGGCGGTGCTCATCAAGCCCAATCAGGCCGGCACCGTGACCGAAACCCGCGCCGCGCTGGAGGCCGGCAAGGCTTTGGGCCTCGGCACCATCGTCTCGGCGCGCTCGGGCGAGACCGAGGACACCACCATCGTCGATCTCGCGGTCGGCTGGGACGCGGGCCAGCTCAAGGTCGGCTCGTTCTCGCGCTCGGAGCGGATGGCGAAGTGGAACGCTTGCCTGCGCATCGAGGAAATGCTGGGAAGTGACGCGGTGTTCGCCGGGCGCGGCGCGCTCGGCTTTTGCCACCGGTCTGAAGGAACGCGGGCATGATTACCGGTCTCGATCACGTCGTCATTCTGGTGCGCGACATCGAGGCGGCGGCTGCCGCCTATGGCGCGCTGCTCGGCCGCGCGGTGGCGTGGCGGAGCGCGGACGAGGCTTCCGCCTCGGTGCTGTTCACGCTCGACAACATGTCGGTGGAGTTGCTGGCGGGTGCGCCGGGCGCGGCCGGCGATCATATCCGCGCCGCCTTGGAGGCGAACGGCGAGGGGCTGGCGAGTTTGTGTTTTCGCGTCGAGGACATCGCGAACTGGCACCGGCGGCTGGACCGGCTTGGCTTGAGGCCGGAGGCGGTCGGCGACGGCGGCAGCCGCAACCTGCTCGACGGCGCGCGGCTCGCGTGGAAGCGTACCCGCGCCGCGACCGACGCGGCGCACGGCGTGCGGCTGTTCTTTCTCGACATGAACGCTTCGCGCCCGGCCTCCGTCGTGAATGCCGACGCGCCGGTGACGGGGCTCGATCACGTCGTGGTCGAGACCGCCGATCCCGAGCGCGCCGCGGCGCTCTACGGCGCGCGGCTCCGGCTCGACATGCGGCTCGATCGATCGCATGCCGACTGGGGTCACCTGATGTTCTTCCGCTGTGGCGATCTGATCGTCGAGACGGTGAAGCGCGCGGGCAAGGATTACAGCGACGGACGCGACCGGCTGTGGGGCCTGAGCTTTCGTGTCGACGATATCGCGCGGGCGCGGGCGCGGATGCAGGCCGCCGGGATCGAGGTGTCGGAGCCGCGCGCCGGCCGCAAGCCCGGCACTTTTGTGGCCACCGTGCGCAGCGGCACCCACGGCGTGCCGACGATCTTGCTTCAGCCGCCGGGGCGATAACAACCTCAGCGTCGTCCCCGCGCGATGGTCGGGGTGCAATCTCACAGACAACGCGAATCCTATTGCGCCACGCCCCGCGCGCCCTGCCACAACAGCGCGGCGGAGATGACGAACAGCAGCACATAGGCGATCCGGTAGAACAGTCCGGTCGGCGTCTTGCGCACCAGCCAGACGCCGGCGAGGTTGGCGGCGACCGCGACGGGAAGCAGCGCCAGCGAGGTGACGAAGTTGGCGGACGTGAACTGGCCGAGCGCGAAGTACGGCCCGATCTTCAGCGCGTTGATGACGGCGAAGAAGATCGTGGTGGTGCCGACCAGCGTCAGCTTCGGCAGTCGTTGCGGCAGCACATAAACCTGGAACGGCGGGCCGCCGCCCTGCATCATGAACGAGGTGAAGCCGGACACCGCGCCCCAGAACACCCCGCTGCCGACGCGGCCGGCCTTCGCCGCCGCCTTGCGTTGCAGCCACATGTTGGCGACGAAGGCCACCCCGACCAGGCCGACGATGACGCGGATGGTGTCGTCGGAGACGCGGGACGCCGTCAGCCATGCCAGCGCCATGCCGGCCGCGGCCCCCGGCAGCATGATCTTCAGGTTGGCGGCGTCCCAATCGCGGCGATAAACGTAGAGCGAGATCAGATCCTGCGTAATCAGCACCGGCAGGATCAGCGCGGCGGCCTCCAGCGGCGGCAGATAGAGCGCGACCAGCGGCGTCGCCGCGGTGCCGAGCCCGGCGAATCCGCCCTTCGACAGGCCGAGCAGCAGCACCGCCGGGATAGCCACCGCGTAGAACAACGGGTCGGGGATGAGGGAGGGCACGATCACGTCCGGTTGCGGCCGTCTTCAGTCGTTAGTCGTCGTCAGCCGTCATTGCGAGCGCAGCGAAGCAACCCACAGGCCACGAGGCAAGAGCTGGATTGCCTCGCTGCGCTCGCAATGACGCAAGCAGCGGGCCGATTGGCATACCGGAACGATCACGCGCCAAGGAGACACGGCACGCTGGTGAAGCCGCGAAAGCGGGCGCGGCCGCCGCGCGCCGGCGCTCCCGCCAGTTCATAGCGCGGGAAGCGCGCCAGGAAGCGCGAGATGGCGACGGCCCCCTCCAGCCGCGCCAGCGCCATGCCGGCGCATTGATGGATGCCGGTGCCGAAGGCGAGGTGGCGGTTCGGCGCACGCGCGATGTCGAAACGCTCGGGATCGGGAAAGTGCGCGGGGTCGCGGTTGGCCGCGCCGATGCACAGCGTCACCGAGGTCAGCGGCGGCAGGGTCACGCCGCCGAGTTCGACGGTCTCGGTGGTGATGCGGTTGCCGAGCTGGTTGGAACTCTCATAGCGCAGGATTTCCTCGACCGCGGTTTTAATCAGTTCGGGCTGTGCGATCAGGCGCGCTTTCTGGTCGGGATGATCGGACAGCGCCACCAGCCCGTTGCCGATCAGGTTGGTGGTGGTCTCGTGGCCGGCGTTGAGCAGGAAGACGCAGTTGTGCAGCAGTTCCTTCGCGGTCAGCCGCTCGCCGTCGGACTCGCCCTGGATCAACCGCGTCAGCACGTCGTGATCCGGGTTGCCGGGACTGGCGCGCCGACGCGCCACCAGGGTTTCGAGGTAGGCGAGGAAATCGCGGACCGCGTCGTTGCCGCGCTTGAAGACCTCGGCGCCGATCACCGGCTCCAGCGCGCCGAGGATCGCCAGCGACCAGTCGCGCAGGGGGCCGCGTTCGTCGTGGGGCACGTCGAGCAGGTTGCCGATCACCTCCACCGGAATCGCGGCGGCGAAATCCTCGATCAACTCCGCCCGTGGTCCGTTGGCTTGCATGGCGTCGAGCAGGCGGTCCACCAGCGCGATCAGGCCGGGCTCCATGCCGACGATGGCGCGCGGCGACAGCGCGCCGGTGATCAGGCGGCGCACCCGCGTGTGCGCCGGCGGATCGTTGAAGACCAGACTGGTGGTGTGGTGCTCATAGAGCAGCGATGAGCCATATTTCGGCGAAAATTCCCGTTTCTTGTCCGAGCTGAAGGCCCGCGTCGTCTTGTAGGCGGTGACCAGGTCGTCGTAGCGGGTCAGGAAATAGCCGCCGTTCGGCAGCCGCTTCATCGGCGCGAATTCGCGTAGCGCGCGATAGGTCGGGTAGGGGTCGGCGTAAAATTCCGGCGTCAGCTTCTCGATGTCGAAGTCCGCCGCCAGATCTTTCGCCGTGAGGTCGCGCGCCAGATGGTTCATGCCGGTTCTCGCTGATGTCGAGCACTATACCGCTTTGCCGAAGCCGCGAAACCGCCGGGAACCGATCGGCGCGACGGGAATTGTGATGCGTTGCAGCAAAAAGCTTGACACATGATAAGTGAGTAGTTACTCACATCGGATGAGCACCATTCGCATGACCAGCGACCTGCGGCGAGAGCTGATCCTGTCGGCGGCGAAGCGGTGCTTCGCGCGCACCGGTTTCGCCGGCACCACCACCAAAAGCATCGCGGCGGCGGCCTCGATTTCGGAAGCATTGCTGTTCAAGCATTTTCCGACTAAATCCGCGCTCTACGCCGCGATTCTGGCGGAAGCCTGCGAGGCCGATCCGAAGCTGGCGACATTGCGCGGGCGCACGCCGTCGACCGAGACGCTGGTGGTGCTGATCCGCTGCATGGTCGAACATTTTCTCCGGACCTCGGACGAACCGGACGAGGAGGAAGCCCAGCAGTTGCGGCTGATGATTACGAGCCAACTCGATGACGGCGAGTTCGCGCGCGTGCTTTACGAGAAGATCGGGGACCTCATCGGGCCCATCTTCACCGCGTCGCTCGAACGGGCGGTGGAGACGGGAGATGCCTCCGATGTCGGATCGCGGCCGGTCAATCTGTTCTGGTTCGCGCATCATACGGTGCTGCAACTGGTGCTGACGAAGCTGCCGCCGGCGGATTGTTTGTCTTATGGGGAGGCCGCGCAATTGGAGCGGCAAGTCTGCGAATTCATCCTTCGCGGAATCGGATTGAACGAAACAGCGATCGCCGCGCATCTGGACCGCGACCTGACAGCGGACCTGACGCCGCGGCGAGCCGAGGAAAGTGCATGACATGACGCCTGCGACGGAAACCAACATGTCCGCCAACGCCGAGAAGATCGATCATCAAGCCGTGTCGCGCGGGCCGGACCAGCCGCCGCGCGCGGCGAAGCCGGTCCGCCGCCTGCGCTGGTTCATCATCGTCGGCGTGCTGCTGGCGATCCTGGTCGGCGGGGTGGTCGGCTTCAACGCCTTCCGCAGCCACATGATCGCGCAGTTCTTCGCCAACAACAAGCCGCCGCCGATCACGGTCAGCGCCGCCGAGGCGAAGCTGGAGGTGATTCCGAACACGCTGCGCACGGTCGGCGAACTCGCCGCGGTGCATCAGGTCAACGTCACCTCGGATGTCTCCGGCCGCGTCACCGACGTCCTGTTCACCGCCGGCAGCCACGTCACCGAGGGGCAGCCGCTGGTGCAACTGTTCGACAAGCCGGACCAGGGCGATCTCGCCAGCTACAAGGCGCAGGCCAGGGTGGCGGAACTGTCGCTCGACCGCGCCAAGCAACTGGCGGTGCGCCAGTTCGGGCCGCAAGCGACCGTCGATCAGGCGCAGGCCGCCTTCGATCAGGCCAATGCCGGCATCGCCAAGACCGAGGCGATCATTTCGCAGAAACTGGTGCGGGCGCCGTTCGACGGCGTGCTCGGCGTCCGTCACGTCGAGGTCGGCCAGTTCCTCACCGCCGGCACCCAGATCGTCTCGCTGACGGATCTGTCGAAGCTGTACGCCAACTTCACCGTGACCGAGAAGGACAGCGGCCGGCTGGCGGTCGGGCAGGTGGTGCGCATCTCGGTCGACGCCTATCCGGGCAAGACCTTCGACGGCGCCATCACCACCATCGAGCCGCAGATCGCCACCGACACCCGCAACATCCGCGCGCAGGCGACCATCGCCAATCCGGAAAAGATCCTGAAGCCGGGCATGTTCGCCACCACCACCGTGGTGTTGCCGGACAATCCCGCCGTGGTCACCGTTCCGGAAACCGCGATCGAGTTCACACTGTACGGCGACAGCGTCTACCTCATCAAGGAAAAGAAGGCGGACGACGGCAAGACCAGCCTGACCGCCGAGCGGACCTTCGTGCGGACCGGCGAGCGGGCCAACGGCCGCGTGGCGATCACCCAGGGCTTGCAGGCGGGCGACAAGGTTGTCGCCGTCGGCCAGTTGCGACTGCAATCGGGCGCCGCCGTGGAGATTTCGAAGGATCCGCTGCCGCCGATCATCAGCCCGCCGCCGCGGCACTGAGCCGCGCCACCGGTGTCCGGGGCCGCCGCGCGGCCTCGATCTGAGCCAATGTTGTCCGGTCGGGTCCAAGCAGACGCCGGCCGCCCATGGAGCCCGCAATGGCATTCACCGATATCTTCATCAAGCGGCCGATCCTGTCGGTGGTCGTCAGCCTGCTGATCCTGCTGATCGGCGGCGCCGCCGCGTTCAAGCTGCCGATCCGGCAATATCCCAAGCTGTCGAACACGGTCATCACCATCACCACCGCTTATCCCGGCGCCTCGCCGGAGCTGATGCAGGGCTTCATCACCACGCCGATCGAGCAGGCGGTGGCCTCGGCCGACGGCGTCGACTACATCACCTCGAACTCGATCCAGAGCCAGAGCCAGATCAAGGTTTTCATCAAGCTCAACTTCGATCCGAACGCGGCGCTGACAGAGGTACTGTCGAAGGTCAATTCGGTGAAGTACCTGATCCCGAAGGAAGCCAACGACCCGGTGATCCTGAAATCCACCGGCGAAACCACGGCGGTGATGTATATCGGCTTCTCCAGCGATGAACTGTCGGGCTCGGCGATCTCCGACTACCTGACGCGCGTGGTGCAGCCGATCCTGTCGACCGTCGACGGCGTGGCGTCCGCCGATATTCTCGGCGGCCAGACCTTCGCCATGCGGCTGTGGCTCGATCCGGTGAAGATGGCCGGCCGCAATGTCAGCATCACCGAGGTCACCGCCGCGATCGCCGCCAACAACTTCCAGGCCGCGGCCGGCCAGACCAAGGGCTATTTCACGATCTCCAACGTCTCCACCAACACCGACCTGCAAAGCGTCGAGGAGTTCAAGCGGATGACGGTGAAGGCGCGGGATGGCGGCTTCGTCCGCATGGAGGACATCGCCTATGTCGAACTGGCCGCGCAAAGCAGCGACGCCAGCGTCGCTTTCAGCGGCCAGCACGCGATCTTCATCGGCGTGCAGGCGACGCCGCAGGGCAACCCGCTGAACATCGTCCGCGGCGTCCGCGCGCTGTTCCCCGACATCGAGCGCAACCTGCCGCCGTCGATGAAGATGAAGGTCGCCTTCGATTCGACCAAGTTCATCACCTCCTCGATTCAGGAAGTGCGCAACACGCTGATCGAGGCGGTGGTCATCGTCATCGTGGTGATCTTCCTGTTCCTCGGTTCGCTGCGTTCCGTCATCATTCCGGTGGTGACGATCCCGCTGTCGCTGGTCGGGGTCTGCGCGCTGATGATCGCCGCCGGCTTCAGCTTCAATCTTCTGACGCTGCTGGCGATGGTGCTGGCGATCGGCCTCGTCGTCGACGACGCCATCGTGGTGGTGGAGAACATCCACCGCCATCTGGAGGAGGGCAAGACGCCGGTCCATGCCGCGCTGGAAGGCGCCCGCGAAATCGTCGGCCCGGTGATTTCGATGACCATCACGCTGGCGGCGGTGTACGCCCCGATCGGCTTCCTCGGCGGCCTCACCGGCGCGCTGTTCCGCGAATTCGCCTTCACGCTCGCGGGCTCGGTGATCGTCTCCGGCGTCGTCGCGCTGACGCTGTCGCCGATGATGTGCTCGGTGCTGCTCAAGCACGAGCAGCAGGGCTGGTTCGCGCGCAAGGTCGACGCCGTGTTCAGCGCGGTAACCAACGGGTACGGCCGGATGCTCGACCGCTCGCTCGACTATCGGCCGATCACCGCGCTGTTCGCGGTCACCATTCTCGGGCTGGTCGGCTTCATGTACATGCACACCTCCAAGGAACTGGCGCCGGAGGAGGATCAGGGCATCGTGTTCTCGATCGTCAAGGGGCCGAAATACGCCAACCTCGACTACATGGATTATTACGGCGGCAAGCTCGACAAGGCTTTCGCGGGCTTTCCGGAAACCGACCTGCGCTTCATGATTAACGGCATCAACGGCATCAACAGCGGCATCGCCGGCATGTTGCTGAAGCCGTGGGACGAGCGCAAGCGTTCGTCGATCGCGCTGAAATCGCTGGTGCAGGCCGAGATCAGCAAGGTCGAGGGCGTTCAGGCTTTCGCCTTTAACCTGCCGGCGCTGCCGGGCGGACCGGGCGGTCTGCCGATCCAGATGGTGCTGTATTCCACCGCCGGCTTCCGCGCGGTCTACGAGGAGATGAACAAGCTCAAGGAAGCCGCGCGCAAATCCGGCCTGTTCATCGTCACCGACAGCGACCTCGATTTCAACCAGCCGGTGGTGCGCGTCGCCATCGACCGCACCAAGGCGAACGATCTCGGCGTGACGATGCAGCAGCTCGGCGCCACGCTCGCGACCCTGCTCGGCGGCAACTACATCAACCGCTTCAATCTGGAGGGACGCTCCTATCAGGTGATTCCGCAGGTGCCGCGCGCGCTGCGCCTGACCCCGGAATCGCTTGACGGCTTTTACGTGCCGAGCACGAGCGGCCAGCAGATTCCGCTGGCGACGCTGGTGTCGATCGAGACCGGCACCGATCCCAACGCGCTGTCGCACTACAACCAGCTCAACGCCGCCACCTTCCAGGCGGTGCCGATGCCCGGCGTCACCGTCGGCCAGGCGGTCGACTTCCTCGAAAGCCAGGCCAAAAACTTCCCGGCCGGCTTCAGCCACGACTACCTCGCGGACGCGCGGCAATACGTGACGGAAGGCAATCAACTGGCGATCGCGTTCGGTTTCGCGCTGGTGATTATCTTCCTGGTGCTGGCGGCGCAGTTCGAGAGCCTGCGCGACCCGCTGGTGATCCTCATCAGCGTGCCGATGGCGATCTCCGGCGCGCTGCTGCCGCTGTTCCTCGGCGTCGCCACCATCAACATCTACACCCAGGTCGGCCTGCTGACGCTGATCGGCCTCATCAGCAAGCACGGCATCCTGATGGTGGAGTTCGCCAACGAACTGCAACGCAACGCCAACGTCGACAAGCGCGCGGCGATTGAGCGCGCGGCGCGGGTCCGGCTGCGGCCGATCCTGATGACCACCGCCGCCATGGTCGCCGGCCTGCTGCCGCTGCTCACCGCGAGCGGCGCGGGCGCGGCGAGCCGCTTCTCCATCGGCCTGGTGGTGGTGGCAGGCATGACCATCGGCACGCTGTTCACGCTGTTCGTGCTGCCGGCGGTGTATGTCGCGATCGCCACCGATCACCAGGCGGAACTGACCTCGCAGCGCACCCGCGCGATCCAGGCGTTCGAGGCCGGGCGGGCGTAGGTGCAGCCTGTGTCCCGGATGCGATGCGGCGCAAGCGTCAGCGCCGTGCCGCTTCGCTGATCCGGGACCGTCGCGAGCGATGCAGTTGATACGGTCCCGGCTCTGCGGCGCGGCGTTTCACGCCGCACCGCGTCCGGGACACAACATTCGCTTGCTACCGCGCGTCCTCAAGGATCATCGCCGCCGCCTTCGCGGCGATCATCGCGGTCGGCGTGTTGGTGTTGCCGGAAGTAATCGTCGGCATTACCGAGGCGTCGACCACGCGCAAGCCGCCGATGCCGTAGAGCCGCAGCCGCTCGTCGACCACCGCGCTCGGGTCGCTCGGCAGCCCCATCTTGGCGGTGCCGACGGGATGGAAGATGGTGGTGCCGATGTCGCCGGCGGCTTTCGCCAATGAGGCGTCGTCGTCGCCGACGCTGCCGCCGGGCAGATATTCCTCCGGCCGGTAGCGCGCCAGCGCCTGCTGCTTCATCAGCCGCCGGGTGACGCGGATGGCGTCGGCGGCGACCTGGCGGTCGTCGTCGGTCGCCAGATAATTCGGCGCGATCACCGGCGCGTCCTGCGGTGCCCTGGAGCGCAGGCGGACGGTGCCGCGCGAGGTCGGTTGCAGGTTGCAGGCGCTCACCGTCACCGCCGGGAAGCGATGCAGCGGATCGCCGAATTTATCCAGCGACAGCGGCTGGGCGTGGAACTGGATGTTGGCGCGCTCGCGGGTGGGATCGGAGCGCGTGAAGATGCCGAGTTGCGACGGCGCCATGGTCAGCGGCCCGCGCCGTCGCAAGGCGTAATCGACGCCCATCAGCCCACGTCCGATCAGCGAGTAATAGGTTTCGTTCAGGGTCTTGACGCCGGACACCTTGTAGATCGCGCGCTGCTGAAGATGGTCCTGCAAGTTGCGGCCGACGCCGGGGCGGTCCGCCGCGACGTCGATGCCGAGGGCGCCGAGCCAGTCGGCCGGTCCGATGCCGGAGCGGTGCAGGATGGCGACCGAGCCGATCGAGCCCGCGCACAGGATCACCTCGCCCTTGGTCCGCGCCTCGAACACCTCGCCGCCGCGGGAAAACCGCACGCCGACGGCGCGGCCGTTCTCGACGATCAGGCGATCCACCAGCACGTTGGTTTCAAGCCGCAGGTTGGCGCGGCCGAGCGCCGGTTTCAGGAAGCCGCGCGCCGCCGACCAGCGCCGCCCGCGCTTCTGGTTGACGTGAAAGTAGCTGACGCCCTCGTTGTCGCCGGTGTTGAAATCCGGGATGCGCGGAATGCCCATCTGCTCGGCGGCGTCGCCGATGGCGTCGAGGATGGTCCACGACAAGCGCGGCGCCTCGATGCGCCAGCCGCCGCCGGTGCCGTGAATGGCGCTGTCGCCGAGGAAATGATCCTCAAGGCGCTTGAACACCGGCAGCACGTCGTCCCAGCCCCAGCCGGTCAGGCCGAGTTGCCGCCAGTGGTTGTAGTCCGCCGCCTGTCCGCGCATCGAGATCATGGCGTTGATCGCCGACGATCCGCCGATCACCTTGCCGCGCGGGTAGTTCAGCGCGCGGCCATTGAGGCCGGGTTCCGGCTCGGTCTTGAACATCCAGTCCGAGCGGGGATTGCCGATGGCGAACAGGTAGCCGACCGGAATATGAAACCAGATCCAGTTGTCGTTGCCGCCGGCTTCGAGGATCAGCACGCGGTGCTTGCCGTTTTCGCTCAGCCGGTTGGCGGTGACGCAACCCGCCGTTCCCGCGCCGGCGACGATATAGTCGAACTCGCCCTCGATCCGTTTCACCATGTCGCACCGTGTTCTTCTTCGTTGTCGGATTGGGTCCCGACCGTCGTGGAAATCTGGCCGGATATTCGTGTTGTGCGCAAATGCACGGCACGAAAACCGTCATGTTCCGCGAAGGCGGAGCATCCAGTATTCAATATCGGATCGAATTTGTCCCGCGTGCGCTCCGATTACTGGATCGTCCGCCTTCGCGGACGATGACGCCTCATGTCCGGTCAGGCATCCGAAAATGCCATAGCGCCGCGAGCAGGCCATGTACATTGGCTATCCGGCGGAATTTTTGCCCATCTTGGCGGATCGCGTCGTCGTGCTAGATTGTCGCCCCGGACGTACCCCCGCGTGCCGGCTGCATTCGAGGTTGGTCATGGCCGTCATCAATCGTATCGCCGCTCTGCAACCCGACATCATGGCGTGGCGGCGGCATCTCCATGCCCATCCGGAACTGATGTACGACGTCGAGGGCACCGCCGCCTTCGTGGCCGAGCGGTTGCGCGAATTCGGCTGCGACGAGGTGGCGACCGGGCTCGGCCGCACCGGCGTGGTCGGCGTCATCAAGGGGCGCAAGCCGGCGGCCGGCGAGGTCAAGGTGATCGGGCTGCGCGCCGACATGGACGCGCTGCCGATCGAGGAGGAGACCAATCTGCCCTACGCGTCGAAGGCGCCGGGCAAGATGCACGCCTGCGGCCATGACGGCCACACCGCGATGCTGCTGGGGGCGGCGCGCTATCTGACCGAGACGCGCGACTTCGCCGGCGAGGCGGTGGTGATCTTCCAGCCGGCGGAGGAAGGCGGCGCGGGCGCCGACGCCATGATTAAGGACGGCCTGATGGAGCGCTTCCGGATCGAGCAGGTCTACGGCATGCACAACGGCCCCGGCCTGCCGGTGGGCTCGTTCGCGCTGCGGCCGGGGCCGATCATGGCGGCGACCGACGCCATCGACATCCGCATCGAGGGGCTCGGCGGCCACGCGGCGCGGCCGCACAAGTGCATCGATTCCGTGCTGGCCGGCGCGCAGCTCGTCACCGCGCTGCAATCGATCGTGTCGCGCGCCGTCGATCCGCTGGAGGCGGCGGTGATCTCGATCTGCGAGTTCCATGCCGGCAACGCGCGCAACGTCATTCCGCAGATCGCCGAGCTGAAGGGCACCGTGCGCACGCTGCTGCCGGAGGTGCGCGACCTGGTGGAGCGGCGCGTGCGCGAGGTGGTGGCGGGCGTGACGCAGCAGACCGGCGCGCGGATCGATCTCGTTTATGAGCGCGGTTACCCGGTGACGGTCAATCATCCCGAGCAGACCGAGATCGCCCGGCGGATCGCCGGCGACGTCGCGGGCGCGGCCAACGTCCATGCCGTGCCGCCGATGATGGGCGCGGAAGATTTCGCCTACATGCTGGAAGCGCGGCCCGGCGCGTTCATCTTCGTCGGCAACGGCGACAGCGCCGGGCTGCATCATCCGGCCTACAACTTCAACGACGAGGCCATCGTCTATGGCGCCTCGTACTGGGCGAAGCTCGTCGAGCATACGCTGGCGGCGTGACGCGGCGGCGCTTGCGCGAAAGCGCGCGGCGTCAGGAACAAGGTATCCGACATGACGTTGACGCACGGGATGGCGTTTCCATCCCGTCTTCCCTCATGTCATGGAGCCCGCGATGCCCGTCAAGGACAAGGACCTCAACGATCTGTTCCTCGATACGCTGAAGGATATCTATTTCGCCGAGAAGCACATTCTGAAAGCGCTGCCGAAGATGGCGAAGGCCGCCCAGTCGGACAAGTTGCGCGCCGCGTTCGAAAAGCATTTTGACGAAACCGAAGGTCAGGTCGAACGGCTCGAACAGATTTTCGAATTGCTCGGCAAGCCCGCGCGCGGCAAGACCTGCGATGCGATCGTCGGCATTCTCGACGAGGGCAGCGAGATCATGGGCGAATACAAGGGCTGCGAGGCGCTCGACGCCGGCCTGCTCGCCGCGGCGCAGGCGGTGGAGCATTACGAGATTTCCCGCTACGGCACCCTGAAGCAATGGGCGACCCAACTCGGCATGAAGGACGCAGCAAAGCTGCTCGACGCAACGCTCCAGCAGGAGAAGAAGACCGACGTCGCGCTGACCACGCTGGCCGAGGCTTCGGTCAACCGCGCGGCGGCGGCGTGAGGCATGATGTGACGGGCGCGCGCGGCGGCGTCATGTTCGGAGCCTGACCGAGGTTCATTTACGCGCGGATTTGCGATCCGAAAATCATCGTCCCCGCGAAGGCGGGGACCGATACGCCGCGGCGGCGCGGCTCTTGCCATCAGGCAAGGTTGTTTAAACAACCACCGCCAGGGGTTATGGGTCCCGCCCGCGCGAGGACGCCGCCGTAGTAGGGATGCCGTTTTGCAAAATGAGCCTCACGCCGCGTCGGCATGCCGGCGCAGCCGCGCCGCGGCGACCTTGAGGTCGGCGACGAAGCGCTGGTATTCGCGCGCCCTCGCGCCCTGGTCCGGCAGGCGGAGCAGATAGGACGGATGCACCGTCACCAGCGCCTCACCGCCGTCGTCGAGGTCGATGAGGCGGCCGCGCGTCTTGTTGATCGGCGTGATCCTGCCGAGCACGCCTTGCGCCGCGGTCGCTCCCATCGCCACCACCAGCACCGGCTTCACCGCCGCCCGCTCGCGCGCGTACCACGGCCGGCACGCTGTGATCTCGGCGCTGTTGGGTTTCTGGTGCAGGCGGATCTTGCCGCGCGGCACGAACTTGAAATGTTTCACCGCATTGGTGACGTAGACCGTCTTGCGCTCGATGCCGGCGTCCTTGAGCGCGCGGTCGAGCATTTGTCCGGCCGGTCCGACGAACGGCCGGCCGGCGAGGTCTTCCTTGTCGCCCGGCTGTTCGCCCACCAGCATCAGCGGCGCGGGGGCGGGGCCTTCGCCGAACACCGTCTGCGTCGCGTTTTTCCATAACGGGCAGGCCCGGCATTCGGCCGCCGCCGCGCGCAGGGCGGCGAGATGTTCGGGACTGTCGGATCGCGCTGGGGTCATCGCCGCCTCCGCTCGAATGCCTAACCGAGGGAACCTCGGGAAGGTTCCGCCAAGGGCTGCGACGTTCATGATTTTCCACGCTTTTTCCGCACGCGGCCAAGCCGGTTGACTCGTGTCGGGCGAGAGGTGTTTACTAGAACATAACATGAACATTGTCATCGGAGAGCGGCGCATGGACCGCGCGCGCATCGAAATGTCGCCGCGCCAGGGGGCGTCGGGTGGAGCGTCCGGGTGCCGTGAAAGCGGCACGGCGCAACCCGATCCGGGCACGCTGGCGCGGCTGCGCCGGGATATCGGGCGGCTGGAAGGCGAAGATCTCGCCTTTGGCGGCGAGGGCGCGCCGCGCGTCGCGCTCGGCCATGCCGGGGCCGACGCGGCGCTGCAAGGCGGCCTGCCGCGCGGGGCGCTGCACGAGGTGTTTTGCGGCGGCGCGCAGGCGGCGACCGCCTCGGGCTTTGTCGCGACGCTGGCGTGGCGGCTCGCGGCGCGCCGGCCGCTGTTGTGGATCCGGCAGGATTTTTCCGAACGCGAGCATGGCGCGCTCGCGATGACCGGCTTTTGCGAACTCGGCCTCGATCCGCGCGCGGTGGTGACGGTGCGCGCGCCCGACGTCGAGGCCGCGTTGCGGATCGCGGCGGACGCGCTGGCCTGCGACGCGCTCGGCGCGGTCGTCACCGAAACCTGGGGCGAGACGCGCCGTCTCGATCTGACCGCGAGCCGCCGGCTGACCTTGGCGGCGCGCGGCTCCGGCGTCAGCGGTCTGATGCTGCGGATCGCCGCCGCGCCCGCGCCCGGTGCCGCGGAAACGCGCTGGACGGTGCGCGCGGCGCGCTCGCCGCCGCGAGACGTCTGGGGCGCGCCGCTGTTCGACGCGCAACTCTTGCGCAACCGTCATGGCCCGACCGGCCAGTGGATCATGGAATGGAATTGTGATGCGTGCCTTTTCCGTGACGTCTCCTTCCCTCCCGGCGCGCGAGCGGCGGCGCATTCTCAGCCTGTGGCTGCCGCGCCTGCCGACCGACCGCATCAAGCGGCGGTCGGCGCGCCATGGCGACGCGCCGGATGACGAGGTTGCTTGCGTCGTCGTCGCCAGGGATCACAACGCGCGGGTCATCTCGGCGCTGAACGACGCGGCGGCGCGGCTCGGCCTTGAAGTCGGAACGCCGCTGACAAGCGCGCGGGCGATCTGCCCGGACATCGCGGCGTTCGACGCCGATGGCGCGGCCGACACGCAGACGCTGAACGACATCGCCGACTGGTGCGACCGCTTCACGCCGCTGGTGGCGCTCGATCCGCCGCACGGCCTTCTGCTCGACATCGGCGGCTGCGCCCACCTGTTCGGCGGCGAGGCGTCGATGTTGAGGACGATCTGCGGCAGCCTGCGGCGGCAGGGCTTTGTCGTCAGCGCCGCCATCGCCGGCACGCCCGCCTGCGCGCGGACGCTGACGCGCGGGCGGTCCGGTTGCGTCGTCCCGGACGGGCAGGAGGCCGCCGCCGTGGCGGCGCTGCCGGTGTTTACGCTCGATGCCGATGATGCGATCACGCGCGGCCTGCGCCGCGCCGGGCTGAAAACCATCGGCGACGTCGCCGCGCGCGGCCGTCACGAGATCGCCGCGCGTTTTGGCGCGACTTTCGTGGCTTTGCTGGAGCAGGCGCTGGGCACGCGCGACGCGCCGATTTCGCCGCGCAAGCCGGCCCCCGACTACATCGTGGAGCGGCGCTTCGCCGAACCGGTCGCAACCGACACGGTGATCGTCCTGACGCTGTCGGCGCTGGCGCGAACCCTGATCGAACGCATGGGCCGCGACGGCAAGGGCGCGCGGCATCTGGAGGCCAGCTTCTTCCGCGCCGACGGGAGGTTGCGCAGGATCGGCGTCGAGACCGGCCTGCCGGTGACGCGCGATGATATCGTCGCGCGGCTGTTCCGCGAGCGGCTGGAGGCGCTGGCCGACCCGCTCGATCCCGGCTTCGGCTTCGACCTGATCCGGCTTTCGGCGGTCCGCGCCGACGACGTGCTGCAAACGCAGCGCGATCTCGACGCCCATGTCCACGACAGCGACGAAGTGGCGGCGCTGATCGACCGCATCGCGGCGCGGATCGGCGGCGACCGCATCGCCGTGCACCTGCCGCGCGACACGCACATTCCCGAGCGCGCCGCCTTCACCGTCCCGGCGCAGTCCCATCTCGCGGCGGCGGCGGTGGCGGCGTGGCCGGCGCGCGCCGAGGGCGAGCCGCCGTTGCGGCCGCTGCGGCTGTTCGCGCCGCCGGAACCGGTCGAGGTGCTGGCGGATTTTCCGCACGGCCCGCCGGCGGCGTTCCGCTGGCGGCGCGTCTTCCATCGCCTCGCGCGGGTCGAGGGACCGGAGCGGATCGCCGCCGAATGGTGGCAACGCCACGATTGCGAGGAGCCGACGCGCGATTACTTTCGCGCCGAGGATGCCGAGGGCGCGCGCTTCTGGCTTTATCGCGAGGGCATCCACCGCCGCGAGGTGACGAGCTTCCGCTGGTTTCTGCACGGGCTGTTCGCATGACCTACGCGGAAATCGGCGTCACCACCAATTTCTCGTTCCTGCGCGGCGCCTCGCACCCGCAGGAATATGTCCGGCGCGCCAGCAAATACGGACTCTATGCCATCGGCATCGCCGACCGTAACACGCTGGCCGGCGTGGTGCGCGCCTATGGCGAATACGGCAACCTGGCGCGGGCGCGCTACAAGCCGAAATTGCTGATCGGCGCGCGCCTCGTCTTCACCGACGGCACGCCGGACATTCTCGCCTATCCGCGCGACCGCGCCGCCTATGGGCGGCTCTGTCAACTGCTGAGCCGAGGCAAACTCGCGGCGGCGAAGGGCGAATGCCATCTGCGCTTCGACGATCTGGCGGCGTTCAGCGAGGGCTTGCTGGCGGTGGTCGTGCCGGATTATCGCATCCGCGTCCGCGAGACGTCGCAGGCGCTCGATGCGCTGGCGCGGCTTCCCGTCGAGGGCGTGTGGCTCGCCGCCGCGCTGCATCATCGCGGCGACGACGCGCGGCGCATGGCGCGGCTGCAACGGCTCGCGGCGGCGGCGGGCGTCGCCCTGATCGCCACCAATGACGTGCTCTATCACCTGCATCAGCGCCGGCGGTTGCAGGACGTGTTGTGCTGCATTCGCGACAAGGTGACGGTGGCGGCGGCCGGACGCCGGCTGCAAGCCCATGCCGAGCGCCATTTGCTCCGGCCGAACGAGATGGCGCGGCTGTTCAAGCCGTGGCCGGAGGCATTGGCCGAGACGGTGCGCTTCGCCGACCGCGTCAGTTTCTCGCTCGATCAATTGAAGTATCAATATCCCGACGAGCCGGTGCCGCCGGGCAAGACCGCGCAGCAGCATCTCACGGACCTGACCTGGGCCGGCGTCGCCCGCTATTTCCCGCAAGGCATCGACGACGGGCTGCGCGCGACCCTGAACAAGGAACTGGCGCTGATCGCCGAACTCAACTACGCGCATTACTTCCTTACCGTGCACGACATCGTGCAATGGGCGCGGGCGCAGAACATCCTGTGCCAGGGGCGCGGCTCGGCGGCCAACTCGGCGGTCTGCTACGTGCTCGGCATCACCTCGGTCAACCCGGCCGAGATCGACCTGTTGTTCGAGCGATTCATCTCCAAGGAGCGGCTGGAGCCGCCGGACATCGACGTCGATTTCGAGCACTCTCGCCGCGAGGAGGTGATGCAGTATGTCTATCGCCGCTACGGCCGCCACCGCGCCGCGATCATCGCCACCGTGATCCATTACCGGCCGCGCAGCGCCATCCGCGACGTCGGCAAGGCGCTGGGCCTGAGCGAGGACGTCACCGCCGCGCTCGCCGACACCGTGTGGGGTCACCATGGCGACGGCCTCGACGACAGGCAAGTGCGGCAGGCCGGGCTCGATCCCGACAACCCGACGGTTTCCCGCGCGGTGAACCTCGCGACGCGACTGATCGGCTTCCCGCGCCATCTGTCGCAGCATGTCGGTGGCTATGTCCTGACCCAGGATCGCCTCGACACCTACGCCCCGATCGGCAACGCGGCGATGGCGGACCGCACCTTCATCGAATGGGACAAGGACGACGTCGACGCGATGCGGATGATGAAGGTCGACGTGCTGGCGCTCGGCATGCTGACCTGCATCCGCAAGTGCTTCGATCTGATCGCGCGCCACAAGGGTGAGCGCTGGCGACTGGCGACGATCCCGCGCGAAATTCCCGAGGTCTACGACATGCTGTGCGAGGGGGAATCGCTCGGCGTGTTCCAGGTCGAGAGCCGGGCGCAGATGAACATGCTGCCGCGCCTGCGTCCGCGCACCTTCTACGATCTGGTCATCGAGGTCGCCATCGTGCGGCCGGGGCCGATCCAGGGCGACATGGTGCATCCCTATCTCAAGCGGCGGAAGATGCGGGAGGAGGATATCGAATATCCTTATCCGAAAGGCGGCGACAGGAACGAGTTGAAGGCCATCCTGAGGCGGACGCGCGGCGTGCCGCTGTTTCAGGAACAGGCGATGCGGATCGCCATCGACGCCGCCAAGTTCACTTCCGAGGAAGCCAACGGCCTGCGCCGCGCGATGGCGACCTTCCGCCATGTCGGCACCATTCACAAGTTCGAGGCCAAGATGGTCGGCAGCATGATCGCGCGCGGCTACGACGCGGACTTCGCGAAAAACTGCTTCGAGCAGATCAAGGGTTTCGGCAGCTACGGTTTTCCGGAAAGCCACGCCGCCGCCTTCGCCCAGCTTGTCTATGTCTCGTCGTGGCTGAAGCGGTTCCATCCCGACGCGTTCTGCTGCGGATTGTTGAATTCGCAGCCGATGGGCTTTTACGCGCCGGCGCAGATCGTCGGCGACGCGCGCAAGAACGGCGTCACGGTGCGCGCGGTGGACGTGTCGCACAGTTTCAGTCAGAGCACGCTGGAGGGACGCTGCGGCGCGCACCACGCGGTGCGGCTCGGCTTCCGACAGATCGACGGCTTCAAATGGCGCGACCCGGATGAGATGAACTCAAGTGACGACGACTGGGGCGAGCGCATCGTCGCCGCCCGCGCGCGCGGGCCGTTCGCCTCGCTGGAGGATTTCGCGCAGGCCACGCGGTTGCCGAAACGCGCGCTGGTCCTGCTCGCGGACGCCGATGCGTTCCGCTCGGTGGGGCTCGATCGCCGCGCCGCGCTATGGGCGGTGCGCCGCCTGCCGGACGACGCGCCGTTGCCGCTGTTCATGGCGGCCGCCGCGCGCGAGCAGCCGGATGAGATCGCGCGGCCGTTGCCGGCGATGCCGCCGCCGGAGCGGGTGATGGCGGATTATCAGACCGTGCGGCTGTCGCTGAACGGACACCCGATGCAGTTTTTGCGCGAGGGGTTTTCGGCGCAAGGCGTCGTCGCCTGCCGCGAGGTCTGCGATGCTCGCGACGGCGGGCGCGTGCGCTGCGCCGGCGTGGTGCTGGTGCGGCAGCGGCCGGGCAGCGCCAAGGGCGTGGTGTTCATGACGCTGGAGGACGAAACCGGCATCGCCAACATCGTGGTATGGCCGAAGGTGATGGCGCGATTTCGCAAGGAAGTGATGGGCGCGCGGCTGGTGCTGGTGGAGGGTCGCATCCAGAGCAGCCCCGAGAAAGTGGTGCATCTGGTCGCCGAGCGCCTGATCGACCGCTCCCGCGATCTGCTGGCGCTCGCCAACGACGCGCTGGCCGCACCGCCCGGCGCGCAGCCGGACGTGCCGGCGCAAAAGCATCGCCATCCGCGCAACGTCCGCCTGCTGCCGCCGTCGCGGGATTTCCATTGAAGACGCAATCCGCACATCGTCGTCGTCATGCGCGGGCTTGACCCGCGCATCCATGCTTCAAGAGATGGATTGCCGGATCAAGTCCGGCAATGACGCCTCCGCGCGCTTAATCCGGCGATGCGCCGACCGGCGGGCCGCCGGGCGGACGGTGCAGGAAGGTGATCGTCGCGAAAGCGCCGAACCACGAGCCGATCGCGGCGAAGATGACATACACGGCGTTCTCGGTATAGCTAATCACCGCGACGGACGAGAGCAGATACCAGACGCTGCTCCATGTCGCGGCGGGCACGCGCCGTCGCGCCACCACCGCGGCCGTGAACATCACATAGACGGCGTCGGTCGCGGCGGTCGCCAGCAACACGCCGGCGGCGGTCAGGGGATCGATGGCGGCCATTGCGGCTTCCTCATGGCTGGTCGGAATGCCGCGATGCTAGGCTTGCGCATGCGAAAGTCTTAGTAAAAAGCATGCCGGCCATTTTCCGGGAGCGTGAATGATGACATCGGTCCACGATATTATCGCCGACCTCTGGGCGCGAGCCGGAGGCAAGCCGTTGTCGCCGGAGGCGGTGAAACTCACCGGCGCGGAACCGGCGCTGCCGTCGTCGTTCCGGGTCGCGGCGGCGGCGCAGGCCGGCATCGCGGCGACGGGCCTCGCGGCCGCCGAGATCGCGCGGCTGCGCGGCGCCCCGGCGCAGACCGTGGCGGTGGACATGCTGCACG
The DNA here is from genome assembly GCA_023954195.1 of Xanthobacteraceae bacterium. Classification (GTDB taxonomy): domain Bacteria; phylum Pseudomonadota; class Alphaproteobacteria; order Rhizobiales; family Xanthobacteraceae; genus 62-47. Next base: position 1,040,420 of record JAMLIK010000001.1, on the reverse strand, counting down.
CGGCGGTCGAATGTCGCAGCGAGCGCTATCTCACGGTCGCGGGCAAGCCGCCGCCGCCGGCGTGGGACGCCATCGCCGGGGTCTACAAGACCGGCGACGGCCGTTTCGTCCGGCTTCACACCAACTTCCCCCATCATCGCGACAACATCTGCAAGCTGCTCGGTTGCGTCGCCGAGCGCGACGCGGTGCAGGCGGCGCTGATGAAATGGAAGGGCGAGGCGTTCGAAACGGCGGCTTACGCGGGGGGCTGCGTGGTGTCGATGATGCGCTCGCGCGAGCAATGGCTGGCGCATCCGCAGGCCAAGGCGCTCCAGGCGCTGCCGGTGATCGCCATCGAGCGGATCGGCGAGGCCGCGCCGCGTCCGTGGCCGGCGGGCGAGCGGCCGCTGTCGGGGCTGCGCGTGCTCGACCTGTCGCGGGTGATCGCCGGGCCGGTGGCCGGCCGCGCGCTCGCCGCCCACGGCGCCGACGTGATGCTGGTGACCTCGCCGGCGCTGCCGTCGATCCCGTGGCTGGTGATCGATACCGGCCGCGGCAAGCTGTCGTGCTCGCTCGATCTCAAGAGCGAACCGGGCCGCGCGGCGTTGCGCAAGCTGATGAGCGGCGCCGACATCATGGTGCAGGGCTATCGGCCGGGCGCGCTGGCGGCGCTCGGCTTCTCGCCGCAGGACGCGGCGCTGCTCAATCCCGGCATCGTCTATGTCTCGCTCTCGGCCTACGGCCATGTCGGGCCGTGGGCGGAGCGGCGCGGCTTCGACTCGCTGGTGCAAACCTCGACCGGGTTCAACCATGCCGAGGCGCAGGCGGCCGGCGTCAACGGGCCGAAGGAACTGCCGATGCAGATCCTCGATCACGTCACCGGCTATCTGATGGCGTTCGGCGCGATGATGGCGCGGGCGCGCCAGGCGCGCGAGGGCGGAAGCTGGCATGTCCGCGTGTCGCTGGCGCAGACCGGCCAATGGCTGTGGTCGCTCGGACGGCTGCCGAGGGGATTGGAGACGGCGGATATCGCGCAGGAGGCGGTGGCGCCCTTCATCGAGGAAAGCAACTCGGGTTTCGGCCGGCTTCGCGCCGTGCGCCACGCGGCAGTGCTGTCGTCCACGCCGGCGGCGTGGACCCGGCCCGCGGTGCCGCTCGGCCACGACGCCCCGGAATGGCCGCCGCGTGGGTGAGGGGGAGCAAAGGTGTTCCGTCTTTGACGGAATCAACCGTCGTCATGCGCGGACTTGATCCGCGCATCCATCTTCTTGAAATGATGGATTGCCGGGTCAAGCCCGGCAATGACGTTTTGTCGCGCTTCCACCAAAATAGGAAAGCCGCCTCAGCGGTTCTTGTTGTCCGGCTTGCGCTTGGCGATGAAGGCGGCCATGCCCTCGGCGCGGTCTTCCAGCGCGAAGGTCGAGCGGAACAGGTCGCGCTCCACGTTCATGCCCTCGTTGAGCGTCGTCTCGAAGGCGCGGTTGACCGCGAGCTTGGCCATCTCGGCGGCCGGGCGCGACATCGCCGCGATCTTTTCGGCGGCGGCGAGCGCCTCGTCCATCAGCTTGTCGGCGGGAACGATGCGGCTGACCAGCCCCGAGCGCTCGGCCTCGTTGACGTCCATCATCCGGCCGGTCAGGCAGAGATCCATCGCCTTGGCCTTGCCGATGGCGCGGGTCAGGCGCTGGGTGCCGCCGATGCCGGGAATGGTGCCGAGCGTGATTTCCGGCTGGCCGAATTTCGCGGTGTCGGCGGCGATGATGAAGTCGCACATCATCGCCAGTTCGCAGCCGCCGCCGAGCGCGTAGCCCGCCACCGCCGCGATGGTCGGCTTGCGGCAGGTGGCGACGCGGTCGCCGCCGATCGCCTTGAAATCCTCGTTGAACATGTCGATGAAGCCCTTCGGCTGCATCTCCTTGATGTCGGCGCCGGCGGCGAAGGCTTTCTCGTTGCCGGTGATGACGATGCAGCCGACGGCGTCGTCGGCCTCAAGCGCATCGATGGCGGCGGCGATTTCCCTGAACACGCCGAACGACAGCGCGTTGAGCATCTTCGGCCGGTTGAGGCGGACGAGGCCGACCGCGCCTTTTCTCTCGACGATGATGTGTTCGAACGTGCTCATGTTTCACCTTGCCTCGCGTAAAGGATTGCTGATCGGGGACGCGCGCAATCTGCCTGCTGGCGCGACGCGCCGCAAGGGCGCAGCGGCGTGCCCCGGACGCGCCGCGGCACGAAGTGACGCTGCGCAGAACCGGGGCCGTTCCAACCACGGTGCTTGCGACGATCCCGGTTCTGCGACGCAGCGTTCCACGCTGCATCGCGCCCGGAACACGGTGGAAAAGGGAAGCGGATCCGACGGCTTTTCAGCAGCCGGCTACGCGATCAACATGCGGATCGCCGAGGCGAGGGTCAGCAGTCCGCCGAAGCCGATGAAGATTTTCCCGATCAGCGAGGCCCGCGCCCAGCTCGAATTGTCGTCGCCGGCGGAGGCGGCCTGGCCGGTGGTGACGGGCTCGGGCGCATTGACCGACGCCAGCGCCAGCGTCGGCGCGGGTTGCGCCGCCATCGCGCGGTCGACCTCGTTGACTTCGTCGGCGGTGACGACGCCCGTCTCGGCCTTGGCGGCGGGCTCGGATGCCGGCGGCGCGGCGGTGCCGGCGGCGGGCGTGTCGTCGGGCGCCTCCGCCCTGGCGTTGGCGACCGAGTTGGACAGCGGCACCGGCACCGGCGCGCCGTTGTCGGCGGCGGCGACGGCTTCCGGCTTGGCGGTGACCTTGGCATCCGCCTTGATATCCGCCTTGGCTTCGGGCGCGGCTCGCGTTTCGGCGGCGGCGTTGCGCGAGGCGCGGTGCGTCCGCGCGGTCTTGCGCCCGTGGCCGCGACGCGAGGACGTCTTGCGGTATTTGTTCAGTGCGATCGGCCGGCCGGGCTGTTCGGCCGCGGCCGGCTCGGCGGCGGGAGCCGGCTTGAGGCCGAACAATTGTTGCAGCGGGTTGGGCGCCGTCGCCTGCTGCGCGGCGGCCGGCGGCGCGGCCTGCACCGTCTCCTGGGCGTGAAGCGGTCCGGCGCATGCCAGCCAGACGCCTGCTGCGATCATCAATGCCGAGCACCGGCTCGCGTTGATCTTCATGGCAGTCTCCCCGTTGTCAGCCGAGCGCTGGCCCGATCACCCGACCCCCGGTCCTGATCCGGAGGCTCACCGGCCCGGCAGCGCAGAGAGAGACTGCCGGCGTGACCACAGCGCGGCGAAATAAGGGAATCTTTCGACAAATTGCGGCGTCCGCGCGGGGCGGCTCACGATCTCGTGATGGCGGTCATGGGACATTGTCGCCGCGCCCGGAGCGGAGGCGCCGTCACGACCTCGGCTTCGACGCCGTCGATTGCTGCATCTTGTGGAAGCGGAGCACCTGCTGCGCGGTCGAAAGCCGCAGCCGCTCATAAGTCTGGCGGGTTTCGTCGAGGTCGGTGAGCGGCGTGCCGGCCGTCCTGGCGCGCAGCGCGATGATGAGCTGCACCGTCGGCCACGACAGTTCGGACACCTTGGCGAGGATCAGGATGCCTTCGATGTGCTGTTCCACCATCATGGCCTCGGCCAGCGACACCGGCACTCGGGCGAGGCAGGCGATCGCCGCGTTGGTTTCGTCGAACTTGCCGGCGGCGGCGAACTTGGCGATTTCCCGCTCGTCGAGCCGGCCGTCGTCGTACAGCAGTTGCACCAGCCCGTGGGCGATCTCGGTGGCGGCGCCGGCGGCTTCCGGCGCGGCGGCGGCCTGCTGGGTGGCGACCGTCACCGCGGCGGAGATATCGGCGACGCGGTCCGGATGGGCTTCGGCGAGCCGCGCCCGCACCGAGGCGGACGCCTTCTCGACCAGCTTGAGGAAATGATGCCGCGGGATCGAGGGCCGCGAGCCGAGGCAGACGGCAATGACCTCGTCGCGCTCGGCATGGGCCAACAGGCCGCGATAGCCGCTTTCGGAAAAGCTCGCGCCGGGATTGCCGGCGGTGCGCTGGAGCACCTCGTCATTGCCGCGTTCGATCAGTACGTCGGTCACCGCGCCGCTGAGGCGGCGGCGGCTTGAGATCGCCAGCAGATGCGCCTGGCTCTTGCTCTGGGCGTTGGCGATCAGCATGTCGTCGGTGAGCCGCTCCGATTGCGTCAGCATCGGCGCGGCGATTTCGATCAGGTCGTCGAAGGCCAGCGTCTGCACCGTCTGCGGCGGCGCCTTGGCGACCGGCGCCAGCCGGTTCGACAGCATCACCTTCGCCGAGGTCTCGATGTGGCGCATCAGGCAATGAAAGACGTCGTCGAACAGGTCGATCTGCTCGTCCGAATATTGATCGGCGGCGTGGAGGAACAGATCGGTCACCCGCCGCAGCGTTTCCACCCGGTGCGCGACCGTGCCGTGCGCCAGCGCGGTTTGCAGCTCATCCAGCAGGTTGACCTTCGGAGCAGGCGCCGTACTCATGTGTCACTCTGTTCTAGAGTCCTGTCGTGGGGCGGTTTGGGACCGCGTCAGGCGCGGGCGACCCGATTGCGTCCCGCTTCCTTGGCGGCGTAAAGGGCTTCGTCGGCGCGTGTCAGCAGCGTATCGGGCAGCTCTGCCGGCTGGAGTTCGGCGACGCCGGCGGAAATCGTCACCGCCATGCCGGCCGAGAACGCGCTCCAGTCCAGTTCGGCGACGATCAGGCGCAGACGGTCGAGGATGCTGGCGGCGGCGGCCGCGGCGGTGTCCGGCATAATCAGCAGGAACTCCTCGCCGCCGTAGCGGCCGAACCGGTCGACGCCGCGAATGTTGGCGAACATGGTGATGGCGAAGGTGCGCAGCACCTCGTCGCCGACCGGATGGCCGTGGGTGTCGTTGATCTGCTTGAACCAGTCGAGGTCGATCAGGGCGACCGAGCACGGCGTGCCGCTGCGCCGCGCGCGGGCCACCTGGTCTTCCAGCATCCGCATGATGCAGCGGCGGTTGAAGGCGCCGGTCAATTCGTCGAGTTCGGCCAGTTCCTCGATCCGCCGGTAGGCTTCCTGAAGCTTCACGCTCTTGTTGTAGAGCGATTGCCGCAGCGAGTTGCTATAGACGCCGATGAACACGCAGCGGCCGATGGTCAGCGCGAACGCCAGCACGGCGGCGACGCGGTCCGGCGGCGTCGCCAGCGGCAGTCCGATCGGCTTGCTGCCGCCGAGCAGCAGCAGCACCAGACCGAGGGTCATCGCGGTCCAGACCATCGCCGTCTCGCGCGCCGAGGCGCTCAGCGAACTGAAGCTGAAGACGACGAACAGGTTGCAGAGAAACAGGAAACCGGCTTCGGGCGCGAGCCAGGCGAAGCTCAGCATGATCGACAGCGCCACCATCGCCTGCGGGATGGCCAGGAAACGGTCGGCGAAGCGCTCGCCGAGGCGGCTTTCGTATAGGATTCCGAACCCGACCGCCGACCCCACGCCGCAGGCCAGATAGGCCGGCGCGATCATCCACGAGATGGCGCCGGTTTGGGCGAACACGCTCAGCAGGATGGCGTCGATGGCGTAGCTGAGGCAGATGTAACCCACCACCTGCCGGCGGATCCTGACTTGCCGTCGGGCTCCCAGGCTCGGCCGCTTCCGGCCGTTCGCGGGCGTTGCGGCGGGCAGATTCGAGAGGGAGGTTGCGGCGGTCTGCATGCCTTGGCCGTCAAAAATGGATTGGGTTCAGGTTCCGATGGAACTCTACCGGCAAAAGCCTTTAGGTTTAGTATCTTTTTTTCGCTACCTGTGGCTGTCATCCGGGCCGGCGAGGGCGTTCGAGGTTGCGTCCGTTGAACAATTCGGGGCATTTTGCGTCGATCGCCGGCGTCGGTTGCCCGGCCCGTATCTTTTGACGCTTCGCCTCGAACCTTCCGTCGGCCCACGCCGACCCACCTTGCGAGAGATGCCGCTTGAGTCTTGCGCCGGAGATCGCGGACGCAGCCTTGGTCGCCCGGATCGCCCGCGGCGACAAGGATGCCATGCGACTCCTGTACGGTCGCCATCACGTCCGGGTGTTTCGCTTCGGGCTTCGCATGGTGCGGAACCAGCAACTCGCCGAGGATCTGATCGGGGAGGTCTTTCTGGACGTCTGGCGGCAGGCGGACCGGTTCGAGGGCCGCTCGGCGGTTTCAACCTGGCTGCTCGGGATCATGCGGTTCAAGGCGCTGTCCGCCCTGCGGCGCCGGACCGACGCGGAACTGGATGACGCGACGGCGGCCTCGATCGCCGACGCCGCCGACGATCCGGAGGTGACGATACAGAAAAAGGATACCGGCGAAGCCTTGCGCGCGTGTCTGGCGTCGCTGTCGGCGGACCACCGGGCGATCATCGACCTCGTCTACTACCACGAGAAGTCGGTGGAGGAAGTCGCCGGGATCGTCGGCATCCCGGAGAACACGGTCAAGACGCGCCTGTTCTACGCGCGGAAGAAACTGGCTGCCTTGCTCCAAGCCGCCGGAATCGAACGAGGCTGGCCATGAGGGCTATAAGCAGCGACAGCATGGATGATGGACCGGACGAGATCGAGGCGCTGTTGCCGTGGCATGCCGCGGGGACCCTGAGCGCGGCCATGTCCCGCCGGGTCGAGGACGCGCTGGCGCGCGACGCCGGGCTGCGCCGGCAATTCGCGGCGGTCCGCGAGGAACTTGCCGAGACGGTGGCCCTCAACGAGTCGTTGGGCGCGCCGTCCGCCGGCGCGTTGCGGAGCTTGATGGCGGCGATCGACGCCGAACCCGCGCGCGCCGCCGCCGCGCCGGTGCCGCCGCGACGGGACGGGCCGGTGACGCGGTTTTTCGCCGCCTTGTCGCCACGAACGCTGGCGTGGTCGGCCTCGTTCGGCGCCATGGCGCTGCTGCTGCAAGCCGGGCTGATCGGGGTGATCCTGACGCGAAGCGGGCTGGAGGCGTTCCAGAGCGCCGACTATCGGCAGGCCGCCGAACCGGCCACCGCCGCGCGGGAGGGCGGGAGCGGAACGTCGGCCGATCCGGCCCATCCGCCACGCGCCGCCGCGCGCGCGCCACAGCCTTCCGGGCAGACCGATCAGGCGCGGCCGGGCGGCACGGCGGCCACCGACCCGACCCGGCAGCCCCCCAAGCGCTCCATCAATCCGGCCGACACGCCTCTCTCCAGGGAAGTGGTCGCGGCGGTGACGTTCCGCCCCGACGCCCGGATGTCCGACATCGCGGCGCTGCTCGGCAGTTATCAGGCGTCGGTGATCGGCAGCGCGGGCGGTGCGTTGCAGTTGCGGTTCGCGGGCATGACCTCGGCCGCCGATCTCAACGTCATCCTTGCCGCGCTGAGCAAGGAGCGGATCGTCGCGGCGGCGGTGGCGGTGCCGTGAGCGGCTGACCGGACAGTGGCTTTTGGCGGATGGCAACACGGAAGCCGTCGTGCTCCGCGCAGGCGGAGCACCCAGTATCCAATGTCGGGTGAACTTTTTCCTTACGCTCGTCCCGGACGACTGGATCGTCCGCCCGCCCGGACGATGACGTCTCTTTTTTGGTCGGACTTCGAGAGTCGGCGACCGGCGCGACCCGCCAAAATTCCCGCGCGCGATTGAACCTTCGCCGTGGCGCGGCGACCCATCACCGTGGGAGCGCGATATTTCTTCCACCAAGGCCATATCCGGCGCATGCGCCCATCCACCCCAGCGCCCATATGGCTCGACCCGCCCGGTTGTCCCCCCGGGCGGGTTTATCTTTTTGGGCGCGCCGCCCAAGCATTGTCGGCCCTGCTATGCGCCATTCCCGCTTGACGCGGATCGCGTTGAAAAAGCGGAAGGTTCGCGGTGACGCGCGGGACGGGCTGGACAGCGCCGAAGTTTTCCACAGAATATCGCAAGTAACACCGAGTGATTCGTCGCGTTGCGTCCGCGTCCGTTTTCCTCCTTGCGGACTTTTTCATGGCACAACGACCCGAACTTGGATCCGAACTTGAACGCGGCCGCGCCATCGTCGAACGGTGGCGGGCCCTCGCCGAGCAGCGGCTCGATTACCTGACATCGTTATGGGAGAGCGGCCGCTGGCGGCGCTTTCATGGCGAGGCGGATTTCCTCGACAATCTGCGGGAAGCCCAAGCCTGCGTCGAAACCTGGCGTCTATTGGCGTCGCGCGAGGCGTTGCCCGACAACCGGCCGGCCGACCTCGGTTGGCTGGGACAACGCGCCGTTCCGCTGGCGCGGCGCGATATCGTCACGCGCGGCGATGGCGTCGCGGTCGCGATTCCGAGCCCGCCGGTGGCGCCCGACGTGACCGAGACGCCGCCGCCCGCCAGGGCGGATCTCGACCTTGCGACGATGCAGGAACGCTATCCGTTGCTGCGCAACGCGCTGTAGCGGGGCGCGGCTGACCTTATCGCTGCGGGCTCGGCGTGAACATGCGGCCGCGCTCGGTCACCAGCACGATGGCGATCGCGGCGAGGGTGCAGATCAGCGAGCCGACGGCGAACGGCAGCAGCGTGCCGTCGTAGACCTGGCCCAGCGTGACGCCGACGGCGATGCCGATCAGGGTGGTGATCGAGCCGTACAGCGACGACGCAGTGCCGGCGATGTGGCCCTGCGGCTCCATGGCGAGCGCCGTGAAGTTCGACATCATCAGCCCGAAGGTGAACAGCGCCACCGCCGACAGCGTCATATAGAGCGGCAGCGGCAGCATGTCGGTGGCGGCGGCCGCCAGCATCAGCGCCGCGACCAGCGCGTAGGCCACCAGCGCGGTGTGCGAGATCACCCGCATGCCGAGCCGGATCACCAGCCGCGAGTTGATGAAGCCGGCCAGCGCGATGCCGATGGCGATGGTGGCGAAGGCCAGCGGAAAATAACGGCCGAGGTGGTAGATCTCGGTGAACACCTGCTCCGAGGCGAACACGTAGCCGAACAGCGTGCCCTGGACGCCGCCGGCCGCGAGCGCGTAGCCGAGGGTCTGGCGGTTGGTCAGCGTCTGGCGGAAACTGCCGAGCACCTGCCGCGCGGTGAGCGGCTTGCGGCCGCTCTCCGGCAGCGTTTCCGGCAGCCGCAGCGCGCTCCACAACAGCGCCAGCACGCCATAGGCCATCAGCACGACGAAGATGCCGCGCCACTGCGCCACCACCATCACCGCCTGTCCGAACGACGGCGCGATGATCGGCACCGCGACGAAGATCATCATCACCAGCGACATCACGCTGGCCATGCGGCGGCCGGCGTAGCAGTCGCGCACGATCGAGGTGGCGATGACGCGGGTGGCCGCGGTGCCGAGCCCTTGCAGCGCGCGCGCCACCAGCAGCCACTCGAACGAGCGGGTGAACAGCGCCAGCAGGCTGGCGAGGCCGTACAGCACCATGCCCCCGAGCAGAACCGGACGGCGGCCGAAACGGTCCGACAGCGGCCCCATCACGAACTGGCCGACGCCGAAGCCGAGCAGGAAGGTCGACAGCACGCTTTGCAGGTAGTTGCCGTCGCTGATGCCGAAGCTCGCGCCGATGTTCGGCAGCGCCGGCAGCATCATGTCCATCGCCAGCGGATTGAGCGCGATGATCGAGGCGACGATCGCGACGAATTCCGGGAATCGCATCGGGCGGTGGGTCGTGGAAACCCACACGGCGGCATTGGTGTCGGTCAAGGGAATCTCTCAAGGATTGAACCGCCAACATGACGGCGCATGCTGCAATGCACAACCCATGATCGGGAATAGGTGCCCAGCCGGAAAACGCAGACCGCCCCCCGAGTTGGGCTTATTCGCGGCGCGCGTGCGGCGCTTTCGCGAGCGCCGCCATTTGCAGCAGCAGCGCCGCGCCGGCACCGGCGAGTTCGGCGGCGGTTACCGGGCCGGGGGCGACCCTCGGCACGTGGACGAAGGCGGCGAGGCGGGGGCCGCGTCCGGCGCGGGCGGCTTCCAGCGCCCGCCAGCAGAGGTAGTTGCACAGATAGCTGCCGGCATCGCGCGACAATTCGGTTTTGAGGCCGCTGGCGCGCGCCGCTTGCAACAGGCGCCTGGTGTGCGGGCCGAACGACGCCGCGTCCGCGCCGGGGACGATCGCGGCCTGCGTGTTGTAACGGCCGTCGCGATCCGGCCAGCGGGTGGTCAGCGCGTTGCGCGCCCGCGTCTCGATGCGCAGATGCGGCGTGCGCGCGGCGAGGCCAAACATCAACAGCGCGTTCGGGCGGCCGCGCGCCAGCAAGTCGGGCAATTGCAAATCGACCGCGCGGCAGGACACCGGAAAGACATGGCCGATCACCGCGACGTCGGCGAGCGCGGGGTGGCGCAACCGCATCAGCCGCGCGACCAGCGCCGATGTCGGATTGCGCGGCGCACCGGGAAACGGCCCGAAGCCGGTGACGAGGATGCGGAGCGGCTTGTCGTCAGGGCGACGCGGCGTCACCGCAACAAATCCGCGATCTGATCGGCCGCCAGCGCCGGCGAGATGTCGCCCGCGCCGACGCGGGCCTCGATCTGCTTGACCCTGGCGCGGATGGTGGCGTCGCGGCGCAGCCGCGCCTTCATGCGATCCTCGAACATCGACCACATCCATTTCACCTGCTGCTCGCTGCGCCGCGCCGCGAACTCGCCGGAGGCGGTCATCGCGGTGCGATGCGCGACGATCTTCTGCCACAGTTCGGGAACGCCGTCGCCGGTGAGGCCGGAATAGGTCAGCACCGGCGGAAACCAGTGTTTTGAGCGCGGCGTGAGAATCTTCAGCGCGCCGCGATAGTCCGCGGCGGTGCGGTTGGCGCGCTTGATGTTGTCGCCGTCGGCCTTGTTGATGGCGATCATGTCGGCGAGTTCGATCAGGCCCTTCTTGATGCCCTGCAACTCGTCGCCGCCGCCGGGCAGCATCAAAGCGAGGAAGATGTCGGTCATGTCGCAGACCGCGGTTTCCGACTGGCCGACGCCGACCGTCTCCACCAGCACCACGTCGAAGCCGGCCGCCTCACACAACAGCATCGCCTCGCGGGTCTTGGCGGCGACGCCGCCCAGCGTGCCGGACGACGGCGAGGGGCGGATGAACGCGCGTTCGTCGTTCGACAATCGCGCCATCCGCGTCTTGTCGCCGAGGATCGAGCCGCCGGTGCGCGCCGACGACGGATCGACCGCCAGCACCGCGACGCGGTGGCCCTGTTCGATCAGGTACATGCCGAGCGTATCGATGGTGGTGGACTTGCCGACGCCGGGCGAGCCGGTGATGCCGACGCGGAAGGCGCGGCCGGTGAACGGCAACAGCGCCTGCACCAGCTCGCGCGCGGCGGCCTGATGGTCCTCGCGGCGGCTCTCCACCAGCGTGATGGCGCGCGCCAGCGCGGCGCGGTGGCCGGCGCGGATCTCGGCGGCGAGGGAAGGGAGGACGAACGGTGGCTTCATTTGCTGTCGGCTTTGGCTTCGGGCGGCCGCTCGCCCGCGAAGATCGCCGCGCCCTGCGGCGAGAGGCGCGTCTTGAAGCTGCGCCACGGCACGAACACGACATAGCTGCCTTCGACATAGGCGCCGGCCGCATAGGGCGGATAATGAAAATCGAGGCCGGCGCTTTTGCCGGCCATGGTGGAGGACGCCAGCGATATCGCGCCGATCCGCAACAGTTTTGGCTCGATGCCCTGCCGCCAGTCGCCGATGTCATAGGCGCCGCGCTTCTTCTTCTCGGCCGCGACGGCGGCGATGGCGGCTGCGCGCAGCGCCTTCAGCGTCGCTCCGTTATCGGCGGTTTCCTTGAAGAACGGGCGAATGCTGATCTGCTTTTTAGCGCTGTCATCCCACAGAATGGTGTTGATGTCGGTATTGGGATGCGCGCCGCCGGTGTTGAGGTAATCGGTGCGGACGATGCTGACATAGCGCCCCCCGACGATCGAGGTCTGGCGGTAATTGCGCTCGAACGTCCAGCCGCGGCCGTCGCGGAACAGCTCCGGCTCGGCCTTGAACGCAGTCGCCGCCTCGGCGCGGTTGCTCTCGATCCAGCGCTTGGCCTCGGCGAGCAGATTGGCCGCCAGCGCGGCGTTGCCTTTGATCGCGGCGTCGAGCGTCACGCTGGCGTCGACATAGTCGGTCTTCACCGCCGCGTCGGGTTTCGGCTCGGCAGCGAGGGCGGATGACGGCAATGACAAACCGAGCAGCAACGCGACGGATATCGCCACGCGATCTGAAGCAATCAATGATTCGGCCCTTTGATCATTTGCCCAACGAACATCTTGAGAGGCTCAAGATCGTTTTGAACCATATCCCACAGAATTCCCGCATCCGTTCGATGATAGGCATGACGAAGCCAATTGCCGAGGTCAGCCATCCTGCGCCAGTTGATGGTGCGCTCCTTCGCCTTCATGTCTGGCGGAATATGCCGCGATGCTTCGCTGATGATTTCAAGTAATCGCTCGACAGCTAATCGCAGTATCGCATCGTCGTCGAAAGATACGCGCGTCCGCCCTGCCAATATGTTTCGAATATTATCGATTGCCTCATCGATGTGGGCAAGGCGTTCGACAACGGTTGGCCGCACGTCAGAAAACCTCAACGATGTCGTCAGCGATTCTCTCCGCGAAACGCGGTGGAAGCGACCGGCGCATCGTCGCTTGCGTATGTAAGCCCGTCGCGTCATGAATGATGTGTTCGACGCCGATCAGGTTGAGAATTGAAAACGACGCGTCGGGTGGAACTTCGACAAGTACGTCAAGATCGCTGTCCGGGCGATTGTCTCCTCGCACGCGTGATCCGAAAAGGGCAAGCTTGCTCACGCCCTCGGCTTGAATGGCATGAGCATTTTCACGGATCGTTTGGATTATCTCGTCTCGCGTCATCGAAGCTGCCTTGTTCACGGTTCAATGCAAGCTCGCGGCTACTCCGCCGCCTCGCTATGCCCCAGCCGCGCGTTGAGCTTGTGGATCAGTTCTTCCGCCGCGTCGGCGATCACCGTGCCGGGCGGGAAGATTGCTTCCGCTCCGGCCGCGTAGAGGGCGTCGTAATCCTGCGGCGGCACCACGCCGCCGACGATAATCATGATGTCCTCGCGGCCCTGCTTCTTCAGCGCCGCCTTCAATTCCGGCACGGCGGTGAGGTGCGCCGCCGCCAGCGAGGAGACGCCGAGGATATGCACGTCGTTCTCCACCGCCTGCCGCGCCGCCTCGTCGGCGGTGGCGAACAGGGGGCCGATATCGACGTCGAAGCCGATGTCGGCGAAAGCGGAGGCGATCACCTTCTGGCCGCGGTCGTGGCCGTCCTGTCCGATCTTGGCGACCAGGATGCGCGGCCGGCGGCCCTCGGCGTCCTCGAACGCATCGATCAGCGCCTGCACCTTCTCGACCCGGTTCGACATGGCGCTGACCTCGCGCTTGTAGACGCCGGTGATGGAGCGGATTTCGGCGCGGTGGCGGCCGAACACTTTCTCCATGGCGTCGGAAATCTCGCCGACGGTGGCCTTTGCCCGCGCCGCGTCGATCGCCAGCGCCAGCAAATTGCCTTCGCCGGTCTCGGCGCTTCTGGTCAGCGCCGCCAGCGTCGCCGCGACCTCGGGCTCCTTGCGCTCGCCGCGCAGCCGCTTCAGCTTGTCGATCTGCAAGCGGCGCACCGTGGTGTTGTCGACCTTGAGCACGTCGATCGCGGCCTCGCTGGTCGGCTTGAACTTGTTGACGCCGATCACCGATTGATGGCCGGAATCGATCCGGGCCTGGGTTTTCGCCGAAGCTTCCTCGATGCGCAGTTTCGGAACCCCGGCCTCGATGGCTTTGGCCATGCCGCCGAGTTCTTCCACTTCCTGGATGTGGCCCCACGCCTTGACGGCAAGATCGTGCGTCAGCCGCTCGACGTAATAGGAGCCGCCCCACGGATCGATGATCCGGCTGGTGCCGCTTTCCTGTTGCAGGAACAGTTGCGTGTTGCGGGCGATGCGGGCGGAGAAGTCGGTCGGCAGCGCAAGCGCCTCGTCGAGCGCGTTGGTGTGCAGCGACTGGGTGTGGCCTTGCGTCGCCGCCATCGCCTCGATCGCGGTGCGCATCACGTTGTTGAACACGTCCTGCGCGGTGAGCGACCAGCCGGAGGTCTGGCAATGGGTGCGCAGCGACAGCGATTTCGGGTTCTGCGGGTTGAAGGGTTTCAGCAGCTTGGCCCACAACAGCCGCGCCGCGCGCATCTTGGCGACTTCCATGAAGAAGTTCATGCCGATCGCCCAGAAGAACGACAGCCGGGGCGCGAAACGATCGACGTCGAGCCCGGCCTTGATGCCGGCGCGCAGATATTCCACGCCGTCGGCCAGCGTATAGGCCAGTTCGAGATCCTGCGTCGCGCCGGCTTCCTGCATGTGGTAGCCGGAAATCGAGATGGAGTTGAACTTCGGCATCCGCTGCGAGGTATAGGCGAAGATGTCGGAGATGATCCGCATCGAGGGCGTCGGCGGATAGATGTAGGTGTTGCGCACCATGAACTCTTTCAGAATATCGTTCTGAATGGTGCCCGACAGTTTTTCCGGCGGCACGCCCTGTTCCTCCGCCGCGACCACGAACAGCGCCAGGATCGGCAGCACCGCGCCGTTCATGGTCATCGACACGCTCATCTTGTCGAGCGGGATGCCGGCGAACAGCGTCCGCATGTCGTAGATCGAGTCGATCGCCACGCCGGCCATGCCGACGTCGCCGGAGACGCGCGGGTGATCCGAGTCGTAGCCGCGATGGGTGGCGAGATCGAACGCCACCGACAGGCCCTTCTGCCCGGCCGCGAGGTTGCGGCGGTAGAAGGCGTTGGAGTCCTCCGCCGTCGAGAACCCGGCGTATTGCCGCACCGTCCATGGCTGGTTGACATACATGGTCGGGTAGGGGCCGCGCAGGAACGGCGCGAGGCCCGGCCAGGTGTCGAGGAAGTCGATGCCCTTGAGGTCGGCCTCGGCGTAGCTGGCGTTGACCGGAATGTCCTCGGGTGTCAGCCACGGCGCGGCCGTCCCGCCGGGCGCGGGCGCGGCGGTCGCGGCGAAGGCGATATCGGCGAAATTCGGAATGCGGCTCATGGCGTCACCATATTAGCATAGGCGGCTTGCAGCATCGCCAGCGCGTTGCCGCCGGCGAAAGCGAAATCCGCGATTCCCGAGGCGCGGAACTCGGTTTCCCTGTCGCCGGGACGGCCTGCCAGATAGATATGCGCGCAGCCGGCGTCGTGAAGGGCTTTGGCCGCTGCCGCGGCGTGGTCGGCGTAGACCGCGTCCGACGAGCAGATGCAGGCGAGCCGCGCGCCGGACGCCTTGAAGGCGTCGGCGAGGGCGGTGGGATCGGTGCCGCCGTCGCCGTCGACGGCCTCGATGCCGCCGGCCTCGAACAGGCTTTTCGCGAAGGTGGTCCGCGCGGTGAAGTCCGACGGCCTGCCGAGATTGGCGAGGAAGACCTGCGGCCGCTTGCCGGCTTTTTCCAGGATGGCGTCGGAGCGGTCGCGCAGCGCCTCGAACGGCGCGGCGAGCCGGAGCGGCTGAAGCGCCTCGAAGCTGATCGCTTCCTTCGCGTGCGGCATCGGCGCGGCCGCCGGAGCCAGCACTGCGGGGGTCGCCTCCCGCAGGTTGGGAAACTCGCTGACGCCGGTGACCACCGCCTTGCGCCGGGCAATATCGCCCGCGCGGGCCTCACGCACCGTCGCGACCTGGCTCTGGATCAGGCCCGCCTGCAAAGCCGCGAAAGCGCCGCCGGCCTTTTCGATCTCCTGGAACAGCGCCCACGCGCTGTCGCACAACTGCCGCGTCAGGGTTTCGATGCCGCCCGAGCCCGCCGCCGGATCGGCGACCCTGGCGAGGTTGGATTCCTCCAGCAGGATGAGCTGGGTGTTGCGGGCGACGCGGCGGGCGAAGGCGTCCGGCAGCCCGACCGCCAGCGAATGCGGCAGCACGCTGACGGCGTTGGCCCCGCCGAGCCCGGCGGCGAAGGTGGCGATGGTGGCGCGCAGCATGTTGACGTCGCTGTCGCGCCGCGTCAGCATCCGCCACGCGGTTTCGCCGGTGACGAACAGCGGC
This sequence comes from Xanthobacteraceae bacterium, assembly GCA_023954195.1. GTDB lineage: Bacteria > Pseudomonadota > Alphaproteobacteria > Rhizobiales > Xanthobacteraceae > 62-47. Next base: position 1,024,504 of record JAMLIK010000001.1, on the reverse strand, counting down.
TTGGGCGCAAGCCCGCAGGCGTCTTCGACGCGCGCCCACAACAGCCGCAGCGCCCGGAACTTGGCCATGGTCAGGAACTGGTCGGCGTCGGCCGAAAGCCGAGCTTCGATGACGTCGCGCGCCTGCTCCAGCGACAGCCCGGCTTGCTCCAGCGCGCGCAGATAGGCGACGCCGGTGGCCAGCACGAAGGCCAGCTCCTGCGCTTCCGAGCCGCCGGCGTCATGGATCAGCCGTCCGTCGGCGCAAGCGAAGGGCCTGCGAAAGCCCTGCGCCTTCAGCTTGGCGATCTTCGCCCCGAAACGTGGGGCCTTCGCAGACCAGTCGGCGGCAAAGCCGCCCCGCGCGGCCGCGCCGCCGATCGGATCGAAGCCGAAGCGGACATCGACGGTGCTCGGCGCGATCTTGCGCGCCTCAAGCAAGGCTGCGAGGTGATCGCCGATGTCGAGGCCCTGCGGACTGATTTCCAGGGCGAGCGCGATGTCGGCTTCGAGATAGACGCCGTCCAGCGCCCGCGTCAGCGCCTCGCGGGTCGGCGGCAGGCCGAAGCCGCGCGCGGCCGGGCTGCCGGCGAACACCAGCGTCAATCCGCTGGCGCCGCCCGCCAGATCCTCCAGCGCTTGTTTGTTGGCGAGCGTCGGGTCGGCGTGATCGATCCGCTGCATGACCTGCCATGGCGCGGCCAAAGCGCGGCCGATCACCGGCGCGCAGCCTTGCGCGCGCGGATAGATCGGGTCGATGCGCAAGCCGTCGGCGGTCTTGCCGACCAGCCGGTCGAAGGGCGCGTCCTTGAGGACGCCATCGACCAGCTTGCGCCAGTCGTCATAGCTCGCGGGCGGAAATTCGGCCGCCAGCGTCAGTTCGTCGGTGGTTGCGGACATTCGGCAGGGTGCTCCCTGAGGCCGGGATCTGTTTTCGGGCTGAAATTGCCATGCCGCCGGTGCCGCCGCAACCTGCCACGGTGTTGCCGCAAGAATCCCGTCCCGCCGGAAGCCGGTCAATCAGCGTCGGGCAGCCGCTCGATTCCCTCGGTTGAAAGTCCGGCCAGCACCGCCTTGACCGATCGCCCGGCAATCACCCGATCCGGCGCGATTTCGTTGAGGGGCACCAGCACGAAGGCACGCTCGAACAGCCGCGGATGCGGCAGCGTCAGGTCCGGCTGGCGGATGACGGCGTCGTCATAGGCCAGCAGATCGAGATCGAGCGTGCGCGGGCCCCAGCGCTGCTCGTTGGCGCGGTCGCGGCCGAACCGCTTCTCGATCTTGTGGAGCGTGAACAGGAGCGCATGCGGGTCGAGGCCAGTTTCGACTTCGATGCAGGCGTTGATGAAAGGCTCTTGCGCCAGCCCGCCCCATGGCGGCGTGCGATAGTCGGACGAGCGCGCCAGCAGCGTCGCCTGCGCCATGCCGAGAATGTTGGTGGTCGCTTTGCGAAACGTCGCGCGGACCTCGCCGACATTGCCGCCCAGCGCGATCAAGGCATCGCCCATGGGCGCTACCGGCCGCGCGTCAGGATGACGCCGACGTCGTCGAAGATCGCGGCGATCGGCGCATGCGGCTTGTGAACCGTGACCCTGACCGAGCTGATGCGCGGGAATGCCGCCAGGATGGCTTCCGCGACCGCGCCGGCCGCGCGTTCGAGCAGCTTGTAGTTGGTGTCCTTGAACGCCGCGCTGGCGCAGGCGACGACGTCGGAATAGGACACGGTGTCCGCGAGGCGATCGGTGCGCGAGGATTCGGACAGGTCGGCGGTGAGGTCGAGATCGATGACGAAGCGCTGGCCCACTTCGGTTTCGTGGATCATGACGCCGTGGCGCGCGTGCATCACCAGGCCGCGGATGAAGATGGTGTCGCTCATCGCTTGTCCTTGATGGCTGCCATCACACGCAGCGCCTGCACGGTTTCCGCGACATCGTGGGCGCGGACGATGCGCGCGCCGCCTTCCACCGCCAGCAGATGGGCCGCGATGGAGCCGCCGAGCCGCTCCTGCGGCTTCGACGGCGTGACGGTGTCGATGAAGCGCTTGCGCGAGGCGCCGATCAGGAGCGGCAATCCGAACGCCGTCAGTTCGTGCTGCCGCGCCAGCACCGTCATGCTCTGGTCGTGGGTCTTGCCGAAGCCGATGCCCGGATCGAGCACGATGTTGTCCCTGGCGATTCCGGCGCGCTCGGCGATGGCCAGCGAGCGGGTGAAGAACGCCGCGATATCCTGCATGATGTCGATGTTCGGATCGGCGCGCTCGCGATTGTGCATGACCACGACGGGCGCGTGGTGCCCGGCGACGACGCGCGCCATGTCCGGATCGCGTTGCAGCCCCCAGACGTCGTTGGCGATCGCTGCGCCGATGCGCAACGCCCAGTCGGTGACCTCGGCCTTCATGCTGTCGATGGAAACCGGGACGCCGAGCGCGATGATTTCCGGCAGCACCGGCTTCAGCCGCCGCATTTCCTCGTCGGCGGAAATCGCGGTCGCGCCGTAGGGACGGGTCGATTCCGCGCCGACGTCGATGATGTCGGCGCCCTCGGCGATCATGCGTCGCGCCTGCCTGAAGGCATGCTGCGGTTCGAGAAACTGGCCGGCGTCGGAAAATGAATCCGGGGTGACGTTGAGCACACCCATCACGGCCGGATGAGGACCAGACAACAGCGCGTCCAGGAGCCTGTGTCCGGTCGGGAGCGCTGCGCGGAAAACCGTCGAAATCATGCGCCCGCTTTGCGCGGTTCCGGCTCCGCTGTCAATGTCCATTCTATTGTATTTTAGACGGCGCGGGGTCTCAGTAGCTGATCTTGAGCGGCAGCTTGCGGGCCTGTTCGATCAATTGCCCGATCGACTTCTCCGAGGGCAGCACCCGCACCAGCTTCCGCTTGCCGTTGGCTTCCTTCATCGCCTGCGCCAGGCGGGCCGGATTGCGGTGGGTGAATTCGCGGACGGTGGTGACGCCGGCGGCGCGCAGCAACTCGGCCTTCGCCTTGCCCATGCCGGGAATGCGCATGCAGTCGGCGATGTTGGCCCATTCGAGCAGTTGCTGCTCGGTGAAGTTGGTTTTAGCCGCCAGTGCCTTGCGTCCCTTGGCGGTTCGCGCCGCCTCCAGCAGTGCTTCCGTCGTGCGGATGCCTGCCGCTTTGAGTTTCGACGCGGCAAAGGCTGTCATGCCGTCAATGTTGGAAATCGGATATGTCATGATGCCCGGCAGCGAAGTAAGGTGCTTGGAAGAACGGCGTGAAGCCGAACGAAGCGCGTCAGAATGCTCGCGCGCGGAACGCGCTCGCAACATGGAAGTGGTTTTGCGGTGAGAAGTGAGGTGAGTGACGGCCTGCGCCCCCAGCGCCGTGCGCTGCCCGCGCCGTCACGCTCAAACCATATTGACTCATACGCCCCGCCTCAGCCGATCTGGATTGTCAGCCTGTTACTGTGCCGGTTCATTGTGGGCTTTTGCAACGGGAAACACAAGCAGCGCGGAGGCCGAGTTTGCGGGTTCGCGGCAATCGCAAAAGGAGCTTTGCAGTAATCCATCCGCAAACGTTGGTGCAAGTTCAAAGTTCCCCGCAGCGCGGATATTTTGAGTATTGATGCAAATGGATCGCAATGGATTGGGATCGCAATCAATGGATTGCAATTTCCGACTCCGACATTTTGTCGCGTCGACTTGTCGTCTTTTCTAACGTCGCCTGTTCCACCACGCCTGTGACATGCGCTAGGATCTGGTCCAGCCGTGTTTGAGACAGGCCGGTCGCGCTTCCTTTTGTTTGAGAGTGATCTTATCCGACCCGAACGGCCGCGACGCGAAAACCGGTTTCCACTTTTTGGGGTCACGTTCTAGAATAGCAGTGCCGCTCGACCCGAGCGTGCCAAGGGGCCAGGCGATGCCGACGACCGACACCACGACAGACACCAGCAATGCGATTTTTATCGGCAAGGGCGAACGGCCGGCGTGGCTGACGCTGGCGCTCGCCAATCGCCATGGTCTCGTGACCGGCGCGACGGGCACCGGCAAGACGGTGTCCTTGCAGGTGATGGCGGAAGGTTTTGCGCGCGCCGGAGTCCCGGTGTTCGCCGCCGATATCAAGGGGGATCTTTCCGGGATCGCCGAGGTCGGCGAGGGCAAGGACTTCATCCTCAAGCGCGCCAAGGAGATCGGGCTCGATTTCCAGCCCGATCAGTTCTCGACGGTGCTCTGGGACGTATTCGGCGAGCAGGGGCATCCGGTTCGCGCGACGGTGTCCGAGATGGGGCCGCTGTTGCTGTCGCGGATGATGGACCTCAACGACGTGCAGGAAGGCGTTCTCAATATCGCCTTCCGCGTCGCGGACGAGCAGGGCCTGCTCTTGCTCGACATGAAGGACCTGCGCGCCATTCTCGGTTTCGTCGGCGACAACGCGGCGCAGCTCACCACGCAATACGGCAACGTCTCGAAACAGTCGGTGGGCAGCATCCTGCGCCAGCTTCTGGTGCTGGAAAATCAGGGCGGCGACAAGTTCTTCGGCGAGCCCGCGCTGCAACTGAAGGATTTCATGCGCACCGACCGCGAGGGCCGCGGCATCGTCAACATCCTGGTCGCGGACAAGCTGATGCAAAGCCCGCGGCTCTACGCCACGTTTCTGCTGTGGATGCTGTCGGAATTGTTCGAGGAGCTTCCGGAAGTGGGTGATCCACCCAAGCCGAAACTGGTGTTCTTCTTCGACGAGGCGCATCTGTTGTTCAACGACGCGCCGAAAGCGCTGATGGAGAAGATCGAGCAGGTGGTGCGGCTGATCCGCTCCAAGGGCGTCGGCGTCTATTTCGTCACCCAGAACCCCATCGACGTGCCCGACAAGGTGCTGGCGCAACTCGGCAACCGCGTGCAGCACGCGCTCCGCGCCTTCACGCCGCGCGACCAGAAAGCCGTCGCTGCCGCCGCGCAGACATTCCGTCCCAACCCGAAGTTGAACACCGCGCAGGTCATCACCGAACTCGGCACCGGCGAGGCGCTGGTGTCGTTCCTCGAACAGAAGGGCACGCCGTCGGTGGTGGAGCGGGTGCTGGTGCGGCCGCCGTCGGCGCGGATCGGGCCGGTGACGCCGGAGGAGCGCAAGGCCATCCTGGCGAACAGCCCGTTCAAGGGCAGATACGACACCGCGATCGATTCCGAATCGGCCTATGAGCTGTTGCAGAAGCGCGTCGCCGGCGCGGCGGCGCCGGCGGATGGCGCCGGCGGCGGCATCCTCGGCGAGATCGGCTCGATCGTCGGCAGCATTTTCGGCACCAATACGCCGCGCGGCAAGAAGCTTTCCACCGGTCAGGTGATCGCCCGCGACGTGACGCGGTCGGTTACCAACAAGGTGGCCGGAGGTGTCGCCGCCGATATCGGCAAGGCGCTCGGCGGTTCGATGGGCGGCTCGATCGGCCGCTCCATCGTGCGCGGTGCGCTCGGCGGCTTGTTGCGGCGCTGATGCGTGGATGAAGGGCGAACGGACCATGACAACGACACAACTGACCGCCGTGCTCGATCGCATCGATGCGGATTTCGATCGCAGTCTTGAGCGGCTGTTCAAGCTGTTGCGGATCAAGTCGATCTCGGCGGACCCCGCTTTCGCCGGCGATTGCAAGGCCGCCGCCGATTATCTTGCCGCCGACATCGCCTCGCTCGGCTTCGACGCCAAGGTGCGGCCGACCGGCGGCCATCCCGCCATCGTCGCAAGGCCCAGCGCCAAGTCCGGCGGCGCGCGGCCGCACGTGCTGTTCTACGGGCACTATGACGTGCAGCCGGTGGACCCGGTCGAGTTGTGGCGCTCGCCGCCGTTCGAGCCGGTGGTCGCCGACCACGCCGATGGCCGCAAGATCATCGTCGCGCGCGGCGCTCAGGACGACAAGGGCCAGTTAATGACTTTCGTCGAGGCGTGCCGGGCCTGGGTCGCGGTGACCGGATCGCTGCCGCTCGATGTCACGTTCCTGATCGAGGGCGAGGAGGAGGTCGGCTCCAAGCATCTGGTCGGCTTTCTTGAAATCAATCGCAACGATCTTGAGGCCGATTTCGCGCTGGTCTGCGACACCAGCATGTGGGACCCGGATACGCCGGCCATCACCACGGCGCTGCGCGGTCTGGTCTATGACGAGGTGCGGATCACCGCCGCCGATCGCGACCTGCATTCCGGTCTGTTCGGCGGCGCGGCGCAGAATCCGATCCGGGTGCTGACGCGCATTCTCGGCGCCCTGCACGACGACAGCGGCCGCGTCACCATCCCCGGTTTCTATGATGGGGTGAAGGATCTGCCGCCCGATATCCTGGCGCAGTGGAAGGCGCTCGATTTGACGCCCGAATCCTTCCTCAAGCCGATCGGCCTGTCGCTTCCCGCCGGCGAGATCGACCGGCTTTTGATCGAGCAGGTGTTCTCGCGGCCGACCTGCGATATCAACGGCATCTTCGGCGGCTATACCGCCGAGGGCTCGAAGACCGTGATCCCCTCGCACGCCACCGCGAAAGTATCGTTCCGACTGGTCGGCGGCCAGGACCCGGACAAAATCCGCGCCGCGTTCCGCGATTTCGTCAGGGCGCGGCTGCCGAAGGACTGCCGCGCCGACTTCATCGATCATTCCGGCTCGCCGGCGGTGTCGCTCGACTGGAACATGAAGCCGCTCGCGGCGGCGAAGCAGGCGCTGACCGAGGAGTGGGGCCGCGAGGCGCAACTGATCGGCTCCGGCGGCTCGATACCGGTGGTAGGCGATTTCAAGCGCGTGCTCGGGCTCGACAGCGTGCTGGTCGGCTTCGGCCTGGATGACGACAACATCCATTCGCCGAACGAGAAATACGACCTCAAGAGCTACCGCAAAGGCATCCGTTCGTGGGCGCGCATCCTGGCGGCGCTGGCCGCCACCCCGAAGGCATGAGCGCGATCCGGCCGCAATCGTGTCGAAACCACTGCGATTACGGTTGTCGGTCAAGACGATAAAACGCTATCGTCATGCCGGATAGGACGGTCGCAGACGCGGCCGGACGGGGAGCGGGTGGAGTTCAACATGCGTTTGCTGGTGATTGCCGGTGCCGTCGCCGTCGTGGTGGGCGGCGTGGCGATCTGGCTCGGTGTCCCCGTGAAGGAATTCAGCTTCGGCAACACCATGATCCTTGCCGGGGCGATGGCGATCTGTAGCGGATTGGTGCTGATCGGCCTCGGCATGGTGGTTCGTGAACTCAAGTCGATCCGGCGGAGTTTGCAGGAGGCCGCGAAGCCTGCCGACCGGCGCGAGACGGAGGGGCCGCCGCTGCCGGCGGGATCGATCGCCGGGTGGGGCGGTCGGACCGAGCGCGATGCGTTCGAAGCTCGCCCGGTCATCCCGGAGGGCCGGACCGCGGCGGAAAACCTTGCCCCGCCGGGCTTGCGCGGCGAGAGTGTTAGTTCGCCCGACGGTCGCGACGGATCCGGTTCGGATGCCGCCGGCGCCGGGATCGAGAGCGGCAAACTCACCGCCGAGGTCGCGCCGCCCGTACCGTCGCCGGTCAAGGGACGGCGCGATCTTCTGTTTTCCTCCTCGCGCCGGGAGCGCGAAAAGGCGCGGGCCGCTACATTGGAGGCTCCGGACACCCCTCCGGTTGCCGCCGCTGCCGAGCCGGCCACCGGAAGCGCCGCCCGCAGGAGGGCGGAACCGCACCCGAGCTTCAACCGGGCGCCCAGCTTCGGCCAGGATTCGGCGCCGGTCGAACGGGCCGCGGACGCCGATCTGACGCCGTCGCGTCGGGCCGGGCTGCGCGCGCCGCCGCCACCGCCCGCCCCCGAAGCGCCGGCCGTGACCGTGGTGAAATCCGGTGCCGTCGACGGCATGGCCTATTCGCTCTACTCCGATGGCTCGATCGAAGCCCAGATGCCGGAAGGCATGATGCGGTTTGCGTCGATCGAGCATCTCCGCGCGCATCTTGATCGCGACCGATGATAACGTCGTTCCTGCCTCCGTCGCGCCAGCCTCGCCCAAGGAAAGGTCGCATCAATGGTTGAAACGCCCGGCAAGAGCCTTATCGACCTGACTGCCGATATCGTCTCCGCCTATGTCGCCAATAATTCCGCCTCGGCGTCGGAAATCCCGGCCCTTATCGGTCAGGTTCATGCCGCGCTGGCGCGTGTCGCGGCGGGGCGAATCGAGACGCCGCAGGAGCCGGCGAAGCCCGCCGTTCCGATCAAGAAATCGGTGACGCCCGAATATCTGGTCTGTCTGGAAGACGGCAAGCAATTCAAATCGCTCAAGCGGCACTTGAGGACCCAGTACAGCATGACGCCCGAACAATATCGGGAGAAGTGGGGCCTCCCGCCCGAATATCCCATGGTGGCGCCGAATTATGCGGTGGCGCGTTCGCAACTCGCCAAGAAGATGGGGCTCGGCCAGCAACAGCGCAAACGGAAGTAGCGCCCGGTCCCGTCCCGCGAAATTTTTGCATTTCACTATCCCCGGTCGGGAGAGTTGGACTAGGATATAAGAAAATAATCCTAGGAAAACTGTCTGATGGATCGATCCGCTTCCACCGCTGCCATAACGATGTCCCTGCCGCCGCCCGACCGCGTCTTGCGCGCCGTCACGCTTTGCGTGGCGCGCGATTTCGGCCTCGACCCTGCCGATTTGCTGGCGCGCACGCGCGGCGCGCCGCGCGTGGCGTTCGCCAGGCAGGTCGCTGTCTATCTCGCCCATGTCAGCTTCGGATTGAGTTTCGCGGCGATCGGACGCCTGTTCCATCGCGACCGCACCACGGTGGCCCATGCCTGTCGGGTGATCGAAGATCGGCGGGACGACCGTGAGCTCGACCGCCGCCTGACGGCGCTGGAGCGCGCCTGCCGGCGCGTGCGCGTGCGCACCGGCGGCGGCGGGCCGGAGGCCTCACGCCCCGCGGCGGAGGCCGGGCAATGACGGCGGCCGGACAAGCGCGCCGCCGCAAGCGGAACCCGCGTCGCGATGCGGCGGCGGTGGCGACGGCCGACGTCGGTGCATTCAGGGCGCGGCATCTCGACCTGGCGGCGCGTGACATCGTGACCGACACGGGCCTGACCCGCGTTTTGATGAACGACAGCGAAAGTCCGCTGGCGTGGTTGGCGCGCCGCAAGGGGCGCGACGGCCGCGCGATGATCGAGCCGATGCAGTTCGTCGCCGGAGAACGGCTGCGCGCGGACTTCACCCGCGCGCAATTGACGCCGCGCGTCACGTCGAACTGGAGCGCGCCCGCCGGTCGCGGTTCGCGCGGCAGCGGCGCGAGCGAAATGACCGATCTGGTCGTGGCGTCGCGCCAGCGGGTGCGGCTGGCGCTGGAGGCCCGCGGACCGGAGTTCGCCGGCGTGCTGCTGGATGTCTGTTGCTTTCTGCGCGGACTGGAAGATCTCGAACACGAACGCGGCTGGCCGTCGCGCTCCGCCAAGGTGGTGCTGCAACTGGCGTTGAGTCGGCTCGCCCGGCACTACGGGCTGGAGCGCGATGGGGTGGCCGGTCACGGCGCGCGCTTGCGTACCTGGCTGGCCGATGACGTCGCGTTCGGCGGCGACTGACGGTTACGAGGCGGCGGCGAGGTTTTCCCGCGCGTCGGCGCGGATGCGCTCCACCATGGCGCGCAGGCCGTTCGAGCGTTGCGGCGTCAGATGCTCGCGGAAGCCGAGTTCATCGAACACGGCAAGAGCGTCAGTGGCGAGAATCTGTTGCGGCGTATGGTTGCCGTAGAGCGTCAGCAGGATCGCGACCAGGCCGCGCACGATATGGGCGTCGCTGTCGCCGAGATATCGCAAGATGACCTGGCCGTTGGCGTCGCGGTCGATCCGCCGCGAGAGCCAGACCTGGCTGGTGCAGCCGTTGACTTTGTTCGCCGCCGAATGTTCGGCTTCCGGCATCGGTTCGAGCGTGCGGCCGAGTTCGATGACGTACCGGTAGCGGTCGTCCCAATCCTCCAGCAGTTCGAAATTGTCGCGAATGTCGTCGATCGTCATGGCCGCCCGCATCGTTACCCATGCCAATATATAGGGATGCGGCGGACTTAAAGCGATATTCGCGCGAAGATGCGATAAATCGACCGGATCAATTGGTGGCGGTGATGTTCCCGAGCCGCCATTCCGCGCGAAGATCCTCGGCCGTCAGCGTGTTCGCCGACCGCTCGGCGAGGACGGAGCCAGCGGCGGTGTCGCCGATCGATCCGGTCGGCTCCGACGAGCGGCGGTCGGTGATGATCCGATAGAGTTTACGGGCGCCGTCCTGGGCGCGATGACCGATCACCACCGCGGCCTGGCCGCCGATCTCGCAAACCGTCGGCTGGCGGGCGCAGAACTGCGTCATGTCAGAAACCGTGGCCGTGGCCGCCGAAATCGCCTCGCTGGCGCCGATCTGCGGCAACTTGTCGGATTCCGGCGTCGCGTCGCGCGGCAACAGCACGAGCACGAGCCCGAGCCAGAATGCCATTCGAAGCAGGAAAAACATCGCGCGTCCCCGTCGTCTTGTTCACCCCGTTGCGATTGAGCTTCGCAATCGGCCCTTTCCATATCAGCCGCCGATGAACCCTCGGTGATCGGGATCGGCGCAATTGTCGGAAAATTCGAACGATTGGATTCGCCGTAAACGTTCGATTGACGCAGCACCTCGCGATGCGCCGTCCATACTTTCGAAACCATGGCGGAATCGAATTGGAAACCGTGCGTTCACCATTCGGCTCGATTGCCCGCCCCATCACGTGCGAATGTCGCTGACATGAGGCTGACAACGCTCTCGCGGCGCGGGCCCTTAGCGTTCGCTTAAGTTCGGTCTGACACGGTGCCCCAACGATAAAGGAGGCGTTCCGGTCGTCTGCCCAGGACGAGCAAACCGAAGCGCGAGATTGTGACAGCATCGATCGTTCTCAAAGGCTACCTTGACGAACTGCTGCATCCATCGGCGCGGCATGACGTGCTGACGGCCGCGCGGCATCGCGCGTTCATGGCGCCGCGTCTGCTGGGCAGTCTCGCCGCGCTGGCCGCATTGCCGGTCTATCTTGCTTTTCGCGGCGCTCCCAGCCTCGTTGAGGTGGTGGGAGTCTCTTGGCTGATCGCGCCGATCCTGTTGTCTTACTTCCTGTCCCGGACCGGCCGCTACGAGACGGCGCATGTGCTGTCGTCGGTGGCGTTGGTGGGACTGGTGATGGTGCTGGCGGCGATGACCGGCGGCATTCAATCCTTCGCCGCGGTCTGGTTGATCGTGGTGCCGCTGGAGGCCGCGTTGTCGGCATCGCGGCGCGTGGTGGGATTTGCCTCGGCTCTCGCGTTGACGGCGCTGGTCGCGTTGATCGGCGTCAGCCATTTCGGGATGCCGCCGCTTGCCGGCGCGGGCGATTCCCTGATCGGACTGGGCATCGGATCCGCCGTGCTTTACGCCGTCGGGCTCGCGCTCGGCGCGCAGTCGCTGGCGCAGACCAGCGCATCGCTGTTCAACGTCGAGGAAGATCGATATCGTCTGCTGGCGCGCCACATGAGCGACGTGATTTGCCGCCATCGCCGCGACGGCGCGGTGGAATTCATCTCGCCGGCCGCGGAGGCGCTGTTTGGCGTTCCGGCCTCCGAGCTGATCGGGCATGGCCTGTTCGACCGCGTTCACGTCGCCGATCGTCCCGCCTATTTGACGGCGCTGTCGGATGTCGCCTGCGACGGCCAGTCGCGCGATGTCGAGTTCCGGATCCGGCGCGAGATCGCGCGCGACATGCAGGAAGGACGGTCGGGCGGCTCGGAATTCGTCTGGATCGAGATGCGTTGCCGGCCGCTGGAGCGCGTGACCGATGGCGGGGCGCGGTCCGACGGCGATGTCGTCGCCGTGATGCGCGACGTCACCGACCGCAAGCATCAGGAATACGCGCTTGAGGCCGCGCGCGCGGCGGCGGAGCGCGCCGATGCTTCGAAAAGCCGGTTCCTCGCCACCATGAGTCACGAACTGCGCACGCCGCTCAACGCGATCATCGGCTTCTCGGAGATGATCGTGCATGAGGACACGATGCAGATCGACGCCGCGCGCCGCAAGGAATATGCCCAGCTCATCAACGATTCCGGTCAGCATCTGTTGTCGGTGGTCAACAGCATACTCGATATGTCGAAGATGGAATCGGGGACCTTCGAGATCGCGCCGGAGCCGTTCGCGCCGCAGCCGGCGCTGGTCAACTGCTGCAACCTGCTGGCGTTGAAAGCACGTGACAACGGCATCGATCTGGTGACCGCGGTGCCCGACGACTTGCCGCGGATTGTCGCCGACCCCCGCGCCTTCAAGCAGATCATTCTGAATCTGGTGTCCAACGCCATCAAGTTCACCGAGCGCGGCGGCACCGTGACGGTGTCGGCGCGGATCGAGCGGGCGAAGCTGGAGCTGCGCGTGCGTGACACCGGCGTCGGAATCGGCGCCGACGATCTGGCGCGGATCGGCGACCCGTTCTTTCAGGCCGGCAAGACCTATCAGCGGCGTTACGAGGGCACCGGACTCGGCCTGTCGATCGTCAAGAGCCTGGTGGCCTTGCATGGCGGCGAGATGACGCTCGACAGCCGGCTGGACGAGGGCACCACGGTTGTGGTGGCGTTGCCGCTCGATCCGGAGCCGAAGCCGCTGAGAGACAATGTCGCGACACTGACGCCAGCGTCGCGACGGGTAATGACGACGGACCGAGTGAGGAAAAGTGCCTAAAGCGATGACAGCCGACGGCGGCGGCGGCCGACGCCGTCGCCGATCGATCGACGGCGACGATGCGAAGTTGAAGCCTGACGCCCAACGCGGATTGTTGATGCGGGTTTTGTTGTACAGCCCCAAGGACACCATCGCGGCGGCGCTGGCCATCGCGGCGGTGATCGCCATTTTCGTCAACGCGTTGTTCCTGCAAGCCGGCCATCATCCGTCGCCGATGTTCGGCAAGGCGGTCGCCGTTCCGCTGGCGGTGCCGTCGGCGACCGCGGCGCTGTTGTCCGCGAGCCCGCTGCCGCGACCGCGACCGAGCGAGGCGGCGATCGGCCGTGCCGAAGCGGCGGTCGCCGATAGCGGCCCGGCGGAGACCAAAAGCATCGATGCGCCGCATCCGGCAAAGTCCATCGCGGTTCAGCGCGCGACGGCCGGCAAGCAGGCGGCCGCGCATCACGATCCGCTCGGCGATCTGATTACGTCGAACCGCCGCGTCGCCAACGTGCAGCGCGCGCTTACCAAATATGGTTACGGGCAATTGAAGCCGACCGGCGTGGTCGGAACCGACACCCTGGCCGCGATTCAGAAATTCGAGCGCGAACGCAAGCTGCCGGTGACCGGCAAGGTCACCGACCGTTTGGTGCGCGAACTCAGCGCGATGACGGGCCAGGCGATCGACTGAGCCGGCCGCGCCGCGCGAACCGCCGCTGGCGTCGCCGCGTTGATTTCTCTATCGTGATGCCATGAGATTGAAATCAGCCATCTGGGTCGCCGCATATCTGCGAGGCTGCCAGACCGAGGGAATCTTCGGCGCGGTGCGCCGGCGCGGCGCCGAGGACGCGGGCGCGGTATTCGTCAAGCTGGCGCTGCTGGACGGCCGCGCCTGGCTGTTCGAGCCGGCGCCGCAAAGCGCCTATGGCGACAGCCATCCGGCGCAGCGCGTCTTTGCGCCGACCTCGCCGGAGGCGATCGCGGAGCAGGCGGTCGAGGAACGAATCGCGCGCGAGATCCGGTTCGATCCCGATGCCTGGGTGGTCGAGATCGAGGACAAGGCCGGCCGCCACTTTCTCGATCTGGTGAGCGGCTGATCAATTCTCCTTGTCGTGGCGAAGGTTGGTTCGCGCCGAGGCGTCGTGGTTCTTTTGCTGAACCTCGACGCGCGGCTGGGGCGCCAGCGCGCGCGGGCGGTTGCGCTCGTCGTCGTGAAGCAGCGGCTGATATTTCGCGCGCGCGGCCGGCATCACCGCGCCATGCCACGCCGCGAGCAGGATCAGGGCGGCACGCTCGCTGATGCGATCGTAAAGCCGTGACAGCCGATAAACCGTGGCGACCGAGGCGCCGACCTCCGGATTGAGAAACAGCAACACGCGCTGGAAGACCGCGCTGCTCACGCCCAACGCCTTGAGCGCGCAAGCCAGCGGCTCGCCGCCGCCATCGTCGACCACCCGCGCGGCGATGCGCGCCGGCAGGATCAACGCGTCGGCCAACTCGTGTGTGAATGTCTCGACGTCGGCCGCGAATGCCGCCCGCTCCAGGATTTGGACGGCGCGTTCCGCGCGCGCCGTGGGAACATGAGTAGCGGTTTTCAGCGGCGCGTCGGCCAGATGGAACAAGATGGCGGCGCGCTGGCCGGACCCTGCGGCGAAAAACATCTCGCTGATCCGGGCGGCATCATTCGGCAGCATCGGGAGCGGCGCGTTGGAAGGCGCGCTCGCCGCGGCGACGGGCTCGGTCGCGCGGTCCGGTTCGGGCCGCGATGGGGTCGCCGGAAGCGCGGGTGGCGCCGGTGCCCCCCGATGCCGTGAACGGATTTCGAGTTGCTCGGCGATCGCCGCAGGGGTTTGCGCATAGATCGCGAGCCGGGCGCGGACCGCCGCGCGCGTCGCGTCATCGACCTGTTCGATCAGTCGCGACGCGAGTTCGACGAATTGCTGTTCCTCGTCGCCGGTATGCGTCGGCGCCTGCACATAGATGTCGGTCAGCACCCGCAGCAAGGTCGGGCGAATGTCGACGCCCTCGCGGCGTGACAGCGACATCAGGCCGTCGAGGCCGGAAAGCAGGGGAGGTGTTGTCGTCATCTTCGCGTGTACGCTGGCCGGGGAACCTGTGCGCCCACTCTAGCGTTGGGGCTTTAACGACCGGTTAACCATGACCGCCCTTAATAATTAGGTGCTGCCAGCCAGTTCCGGCGAACGGCAGGAGAACGAGATGGGCATTGTGATAGATTTTCCGGTCGAAACCGCGGCGCGCCGGCCCGGTTCGCGCGTGAATGTCGTCCGACCCGACATGGCGGGCGACGTGCTGATTCTTCCGGTGATTCGCATCGAGCGCGACGGCGAGGAGAGCAACGGAAACAGTCCGGACGAGGGAACCGCATCGGGCCGCCGTCGTCGCCGCCGCGTCCGGTCCTAAAGATCACCGGATCGTTTCCATGGCTTCATCGTTGTGGCGCGCGCGCGCGGCAGCACTGGCGTTGCTGGGCCTTGCCGCCGGATTGGGCGGGTGCGCCGGCGGCGATTTCGGCCGCGCGCGGGCGAACGTGCGCAACGACGACATGCACCACTGGATCGGCGTCGAGGCGACCGGGAGCGTCGGGCTGCCCTCGTCGGATTTCCAGTTGACCGACAACGAACGGCAGTTGCGCGATCTGGCCTATCCGCTGATCGAGCCGCCGCATGCGCGGCCCGCGAAAAGAACCGTGATCGGCAACTATCGGCCGCTGCCGTCGCCGTGGCGCGAGAACGTCGTGTTCGATCGCTCGGCCTACGGCAAATTGCTGCTCGATGAGCCGCGCCGCTCTCACGCCTCGCGCTACGGACAATTGATGAACGACGTCCGCAACGACATCGTTCGCTTCGATTCGTTGCGTCCGGTCGCCAATCGCGTCATCGGTCTCGATCACAAGCGATATGCCAGCCTGAAATACATTTCCGAACTGTCCGCCACGGAGCGCGCGGACGCGATCGCCCGCATGGAGGAGAACGCGCTGATCGTGCAGTGGGTGGAGCAAACCATGCAGCAGCGGATCGCATCCTATCGCTGGGCGCTGGAGCGGCTGGTGATCCACGCGCCCGATGGCGCGGCGGCCGATGCCGATCGCCTCATCGGGCAACTCGAAGCCCATGTCGCCGCCGCCACCATCGCCACGCCGCCGGTGCCGGGCCGCGCATTGCGCACGCGCGGATGAATTGGATCGTGATTGCGAGGAGTGTGAGCTGCGAAGCGATCCAGTCCCTGCTTGCGGCCGCTGGATTGCTTCGCTTCGCTCGCAATGACGTGGACGAATCGATTTCGTCTCAGCGCCCGGCGCGCGGTGTCGCGGCGGGCTTTTCCGGCGGTTCGGTCTGCACCTTGCATGTCGCGGCGGCGAGCGCGGCCTGGGCCTGCGCCATCAAGCCGGGGTCGGCGGCAAGAGCCTTGAGCAGGATGAGGCCGGTCGGCGTCGGCGAGTCGACGATCAGCCGGTCGGCCGCGGTGATCTCCTCGTCTTCCGGCAGCGCGGCGTGCTGGGCTTCGGTCATCAGATCCAGCTCGATCACTTTCCGCCCCGCGGAGCGATCGTTGATGGCGTAGTAGGCGACGTCGCGATCGGTGTAGAACGACACCGAGGTGTAGGCCTGACTCACCGGCACCGCGAGCTTGATCGGGCCGTCGGCAAGATCGTAACGGCAGATCGCGGTGGCGAAGGCCGGATCCATGAACGGGATCGGCGCGTTGTCGGGATCGGCGAGCGGCAGCGCGGTCACGGCGTTGACCGGGGTGATCCGCTCGAACCGGGAATACGCATCCTGCGTGGCGATGCGCGGCAGCGCCAGCACGCTGACCAGATGGACGAGGCCGCCGAGCAGCAGGCCCGCGAGAAGCGCCGCCAGCCACCGGATCATGAGCAGCCCGCCGTGGCGATGGCCGGCATCGGCGCGTCGCGTTGCGTTCGCGTGGCGATGCCCACCGGCGTATCGTAGAGTCGCAACATCAACTGATAGCGTTCGATGCCGCCGGTCGGCAGCCAATTGCCGGAACGGGCCCGCGCCGCGAGGCGAATGACGAACGAGCCGTCGGCGTTACGGACGATTTCCTCGCTGGTGAAGCCGTAGCGCTGCAAGGCATTGGCCACCAGGCGCCCCTTGGTGTCGTATAGCGTCAGCGTCCAGAATCGCGCCGGTGGCGTCACGCCGCTGACGGTGATGTCGCAGCGGCCGTCGAGCGGACGCCCCGCGGCGTCGGCGATGGCGGTGAAGGCGATGCCGTCGCCGGTGCCGAGCGGCAGTTCGCCGCTGCGGACCACGGTGGCGCGCGCGTAAGGGTTGATCTCGGTGGTGCCGATGCGCGGCCGTGCGGTCCATGCGCCGATGGTCAGCGCGCCGAGATCGGTGCCGCGCGTCGCCGTGACCCATGTCGCGCCGAGACCGACCACGGTGGCGAGCACGAGGATCAGCAGGGTCATCAGGATCAGGCGCACGTCTGGACCGTCATCATTGCTGCCACGCCAAACGTTCCATCAGTTCGCGCGCGCCGTGGCCGGGCGCGGACCCGCCGCGGCGACGCTGCTTGCCGTCGCCGCCGAGCCGGTGGTGACCGGATGATCGGATTCGCGCGACGACGTCTTGCCCGCGGTCTTGCCGGCTTCGTCCAGCATCTTTTCGATGCGCACCAGAATCTCCGCGCCGCGCCGCGTCAGCACCGGCGGCGGGCTCGCCTTGACGTCGTCGTCGAGCGCGGCTTGCGCGGCGGCATTGGCGATCGACGGTTGCGCGGGCGTCTCGATTCCGGCGACAGACTTGATCTCGACGCCTTGATGCGCGGCGATCATGATGTCGTGCCATGTCTGCGCCGGCAGCGAGCCGCCGGTCATGCGGTTGGTCGGCGAGTAATCGTCGTTGCCGTACCACACCGCGCAAGTGAAATTGCCGGTGTAGCCGACGAACCAGGCGTCGCGATAATTGTTGGTGGTGCCGGTCTTGCCGGCGGTCGGAATGCCGTCGAGCGCCGCGCGCCGCGCGGTGCCTTCGCTGACGACGTGGCTCATCATGCCCGCCATGTCGGCGGCGACCGATGCGGGAATGATCTGGCGCGGCTGCGGTCCGTCGCGATCCCAGCGCCACACCAGATCGCCGGCGCCGGTGCGGACTTCGAGAATGGCGTGCGGCGTCACCGCCTTGCCCTTGTTGGGGAAGGTGGCGTAGGCGACGGCGTGTTCGAGCACGTTGACTTCGTCGGCGCCGATCGGCAGCGACGGCGTATCCGGCAACGGGGTGACGATGCCGAACCTGCGCGCCACCTCGATGATCTTGGCGCGGCCCGCTTTGGGACCGGCCTTGCCGCCGAGGGCGATCGAGAGTTTTACCGGCACGACGTTGATCGACCGCGTCAACGCCTGCGTCAGCGTCACCGTGCCGGAATAGGAGTGGCCATAGTTTTGCGGACACCAGTTGCCGATGCAGACCGGCCCGTCCACGATTGTCGAGGTGGGCTTGAAGCCGTTGAGCAGCGCGGTCGTGTAAACATAGGGCTTGAACGATGAGCCGGGCTGGCGCATCGCGTCGGTGGCGCGGTTGAACTGACTGGTGCCGTAGTCGCGGCCGCCGACCATCGCGCGCACGCCGCCGTCGAGATCGGCGACAACGGTCGCGGCTTGAGTGGCGTGATAATCGCGGCCGAATTGGCGGAGCTGGTTCTCGATCGCGGCCTCCGCCGCGTGCTGCACGTTCATGTCGATCGCGGTGCGCACCACGAAGACGCGCTCGGTATAGGATTTCGGGAAGGTGTCCACCACCTTGCGCATCTCGTCGAAGGCCCAGTCGAGATAATAGTTCGGCGAATTCTCGTCGCGGCGATCGACGGCGGTGGCCGGATTGCGCCGCGCGCCGAACACCTGGCCCTCGGTCATGAAGCCGGCCTCGACCATGTTGTCGAGCACGACGTTGGCGCGCGCGCGCGCGGCGGGAAGGTTGATGTGCGGCGCGTATTTGGTCGGCGCCTTGAACAGCCCCGCGAGCATCGCCGCTTCCGCGAGATTGATGTCGCGCACCGACTTGTTGAAATAGAAATGCGCCGCGCCGTCGACGCCGAAGGTGCCGCCGCCCATGTAGGCGCGGTCGAGATAGAGCTTGAGAATTTCGTTCTTGGTTAGCCGCGTTTCCAGCCAGATCGCCAGGAACGCCTCGTTGACCTTGCGCTCGATGGTGCGCTCGTTGCTGAGAAACAGGTTCTTCGCGAGTTGCTGCGTGATCGACGATCCGCCCTGGCGCACGCCGCCGGCCTGCGCGTTGGTCACCAGCGCCCGCAGCGTGCCGGCGACGTCGATGCCGAAGTGATCGTAGAAGCGGCGATCTTCCGTCGACAGCGTCGCCTTGATCAGGTTATCGGGAAAGTCCTCCAGCGGTATGGCGTCGTTGTGCTTGATGCCGCGACTGCCGATCGGGTTGCCGTAGCGATCGAGGAAGGTCACCGCGAGATCGGATTTCTTCAGCCAGTTGTCGTCGGCGGTTTCGCGGAACGCCGGCACCGCGAGCGCAAGTAACAGCACCAGGCCGACGAGGCCGAGGGTCGCCGCTTCCGACAACGGCTCGATGAAGATCCAGCGCTTCCACCGGTCGACATGAAAGCGATCCATGAAGGCGGAGTAGCGCTCGTAGAGTTCGCGCGCCATCGCGCCCGACGAAAACACCGCGGAGTCGATGCGCGCGTCGAGGTCCAGCAGGGCATGCCGGATTCGTTGCTTCCAGTCCCTTGGCAACAGTGGGCGCACCGGGATCCTTGACCTTCACGACGTTCGCGCGCCCGGCCTGGGCGCCGCGAAATCTCGTGCGGGAATCTTGCGGCAATCCCATGGCGCTTTTGCGTCCGGATCGGCCGCTCCGTCTTCTAGCCGAGCGCGCACCATAAACCAATGGTGTTGTTGGCTTTTCCGCCGACACGGTGAATCGCGCAGGCGCCGGCGCTTGCGTAGCGGGGTCGACTGCCCCTAGATCATGCCTGATTTTCATCCCGGACCAATCCCGCCCATGACGCGCCGCCCGCCGCAACCGTCCGCCCAGGAAGGTTTCTTCTGGAAAACCAAGACGTTGGAGGAAATGTCCGGCGCCGAATGGGAGAGCTTGTGCGACGGCTGCGCGCGCTGCTGCCTGGAAAAGCTCGAAGACGAGGATAGCGGCCGGATCTATTTCACCCATGTCTCCTGCAAACTGCTCGATGCCGGGACCTGTAGCTGCAAGGACTATGCGAATCGCTCCGCCAAGGTGGCGGACTGTGTGCGGCTGACGCCTGAAAACGTCCGCACCCTGAACTGGCTGCCGCCGAGCTGCGCCTACAAGCTGGTGGCGGAGGGGCGGGACCTTTACTGGTGGCACCCGCTGATCTCCGGCGATCCGAACACCGTTCACGAGGCGGGGGTTTCGGTGCGGGGGCGGGTTTACGGCACCGAGGAGGAGGTTCCGGATTCGGAACTGGAGGATCACATCGTGCGCTGGCCGGCGGTGCTGCCCAAACGCGCGCGGCTGAAGAAGCGGCCGGGCTAGGGGAAGGCCATCGCCGCAATAGCTGGCATTTGATCGATTTCTTCGCGTCGGCGTTAGCGGCTGCGCAATCTTTTGCCGCTAGCGTGTGCGCCGGTTCGCCCTCATGCTGGACCGATCACAGGAGGTTTCCGTGCGGCGCTTGCTGGTATGGTTCATCAAGGATGAGGCAGGCGTCACCGCGATCGAATACGCGATGATCGCGGGCGGGATCGCCACGGTAATCATCGGGACGGTGCAGATGCTGGGCAGCACGACGGCCGGGCTGTATCAGTCCGCGCTCGACGGTTTCGCGCCGAAGTAATCCGCCGTCGAAACGATTTAGGAATTTATACCTTGACAGCGTGACGCTGTCCGGGTAGTCTCACGTCATGCTCCACAATTGGGTCTCGCGGCGGGCGAGTGGCGCTTCAGCCGATGGCTGCTGCGGCCGCTGGAGCGAGCAGGAACAATCATTCTTGGCCAGGCGTTGCCTCGATGTCGATCCGTTACGCATGGGGTCGACGGAGGACGAAACGCGATTCTGGACGAGGACAGGATGCCAGCCAAGAAGCAGGAACAGATCGTCAAGACGCCGACCGAGGCGCGGCAGGGCGTTCGCGGACCGTCGATCCTTGCCTTGCTGGTGATTAGCACGGGACTGGCCGTCGTCATTCTCGGCATCCTCTGGCTGATCTTCATTCAGGGCTAAGGCGATGCGCGCCCGGCCGCGACAAGCGATGAGGCCCGCCTGACGGCGCGGGCGGGTGGGACGATTCCGACATGGCGGCGAAATGCACGACGAAGCCGGATCGCGCGCCGGGGGCGTTGACGCGCGTCCGCGCAATCCCCGCCGCGAAGGCGGGCGAGAGAGTGACCAAGACTTTATCCAAGACCAAGACCTCATCCAAGACTTCGCCAAAAGCGACATCGACAAAGACATCGGACAAGGCGGCGGCGCGGGGCGTCGCCGCGCGCAAGCAGACCGTCGCCCGGACGCGGCGTCTGGTCGATGCGGCGCCGATCGCCGTCGGCGACGGCGATGAGACCGCCCAGGTCAGGATCGCGGCGTTGCGCGCGGCCAAGGCGCGCTCCGCCGATCATCGGGGCCGGCTGAAACGCAGCGCGGCCGAGCGCGCCGCCGATCCGCCGCCGGCGGCCGGCGAAGCGCTGATCGCGCGCGTCAGCCGCGCCATCGAGCGCGAGCTGACGCTGATCGAGGTGATCGTCGGCGGCCATCATGTCGCGCCGCGCCAGCGCACCGAGGCCGAGCGCCGCGCCCGCACGCTTGCCTCGCTGGCGCGCACGCTGCGCGAAGTCACCGCGCTGCGGCTCAGCGGAAAGAAAGAGAAACGCGAGGATGACGACGCCGTGCCGCGAGACATCAGCGAGCTTCGACTGGCGCTCGCGCGACGCCTGGACCAGCTTGTCGCCGAAGCAAAGACTGCACATCCTGAAGGCTCTGACTGAATCCGAACTCGACGTGCTCGCCACCGCCTGGGAGGTTTTCGCGCACCCGCACCAATGTCCGCCGCAAGACGCCGAATGGCTGACATGGCTGTTGATCGGCGGGCGCGGCGCCGGCAAGACCCGCGCCGGCGCGGAATGGATTCGCGCCCAGGCGCTCGGGCTTGCGCCGTTCGCGAGCACGAAGGTCGGGCGGATCGCGCTGGTCGGCGAGACCGAGCACGACGTGCGCGAGGTGATGATCGAGGGCGTCTCCGGCCTGCTCGCGGTGCATCCGCGCGCCGACCGCCCGGCGTGGTCGCCCTCGCGCAGGCGGCTGGAATGGCCAAACGGCGCGGTCGCCTACGCCTTCTCGGCGGAGGATCCGGAAAGCCTGCGCGGGCCGCAATTCGGCTGCGCGTGGTCCGACGAGATGGCGAAGTGGCGCTACGCGGAAGCGACCTTCGACATGCTGCAATTCGGCCTGCGGCTCGGCCCGCATCCGCGCCAACTGATTACCACGACGCCACGGCCGACCGCGCTGCTGAAACGCTTGATGAGCGATCCAATGAGCGTGGTGACGCGGGCGCCGACGCGCGCCAACGCGCTCAACCTCGCGCCGACGTTCCTGCAAAGCGTGATGGCGCGCTATCAGGGCACCAGGCTCGGCCGGCAGGAACTCGACGGCGAGATCATCGAGGATCGGCCCGACGCGCTGTGGTCGCGCGCGCTGATCGAGGCGTGCCGCGCGGCTGCCGCGCCGCCGCTTGCGCGCATCGTGGTCGCGGTCGATCCGCCGGCCTCGTCCAGCAAGCGCGCCGACGCTTGCGGCATCGTCGCGGCCGGGATCGCCGCCGACGGCGTGGTGTTCGTGCTGGCCGACGACACCGTGAGCGCGGCGACGCCGTCGGTGTGGGCGAGCAAAGCGATCGCGCTGTGGCGGCGGCTGGAAGCGGACGCGCTGGTCGCGGAAGTCAACCAGGGCGGCGAGATGGTGCGCGCGGTGATCCATCAGGTGGACAGCGCGGTGCCGGTGACGCCGGTGCGGGCGACGCGCGGCAAATGGCTGCGCGCCGAGCCGGTGGCGACGCTCTACGAACAGGGAAGGGTGCGCCACGCCGGCGCGTTCGCGGCGCTTGAGGACGAGATGTGCGACTTCGCCAGCGGCGGCCTGTCGTCCGGCCGCTCGCCCGACCGCCTCGACGCCCTGGTCTGGGCCGTCACCGCGCTGACCACCACGCGCGCGATGCCGAGGGTGCGGGAGTTGTGAATGTGTCCCGGGCGCGCTGCGGCACGAAGTGACGCTGCGCAGAACCGGGGCCGTTCCAGCCACGTTGTTTGCGATGGTCCCGGTTCTGCGACGCAGCGTTTCACGCTGCATCGCGCCCGGGACACGGGAAATGAAAGCTGAACCCAAACTTTCAACTGCTCGCTAAAGCATATCCGTCAAATCCTTCCATTCAGGATTGGTCTGTTCGATCAATTCGAACTTTCAAGCCCGGCGCCATCGCTTCAAGGAATGCTCACGCGCGCGAGCCTCGACGATCGATGCAAATCGTTCGGCATGAACAAGACGGCTGACGCCATGGGTGCTTGTGAAGCCGGGGACCAGCCTTGCACGATGCTCGCTCATTCGTCGCGACAAATTGTTGGTCACACCGACATAGAGGACGCCGCGCGGTCTGTTGCTCAGAATGTAGACGAAAAAATTCTCGCTCATCCGATGTGCGCCCCGCGCGTGTGATGCCAATCGTGGCATCGTAAAAACCTGATCGTCAAGACAGCCAGATGTTTTCGTGTCCCGGGCGCGATGCGGCATTCTTCATGCCGCTTCGCAGACCCGGGACCGTTTCGACGGGATCGTTTCGCAACGGTCCCGGCTCTGCATCGCACCACGCGGAAGGCCGCGTGCTGCGATGCGTCCGGGACAGGCAAGCAACTGAAGGACTTCCCATGCTGCATCGCCTGAAAGCCTATCTCCGCGCGCCCGAGGCGAAGGCGAGTCGGACCGCGCAGGTGCTGGCTTTCGAGAGCGGGGGGCGAGCGCGGTGGACGCCGCGCGATTACGCCGCGCTGGCGCGCGAGGGCTATCTCGGTAACGCCGTGGTGCATCGCGCGGTGCGTCTGGTCGCCGAGAACGCGGCGTCGTGCGCCTACCTCGTCTACGAGGGCGCGCGCGAGCGCGAAGGCCATCCGCTCGCGGCGCTGCTGGCGCGGCCCAATCCGCGCCAGGACGGCGCGGCGTTCCTTGAAGCGCTGGTGTCGCATCTGCTGCTGGCCGGCAATGCCTATGTCGAGGCGGTGACGCTCGACGAGGAGGTGCGCGAACTGTTCGCGCTGCGGCCGGATCGCATGAAGGCGATCGCCGGCCCCGACGGCTGGGCGGACGCCTATGACTACAGCGCCGGCGGACGCGGCGTGCGCTTCGAGCAGCACGGCGCGCGGATCCCGCCGATCCTGCATCTCACCTTCTTCCATCCGCTCGACGATCACTACGGCCTCGCGCCGCTGGAGGCGGCGGCGGTGGCGGTCGACACCCATAACGCGGCGGCGCGCTGGAACAAGGCGCTGCTCGACAACGCGGCGCGGCCCTCCGGCGCGCTGGTCTATTCCGGGCCGGAGGGGGCGGTACTCTCCGATGCGCAGTTCGACCGGTTGAAGCGCGAACTCACCGACACCTATCAGGGCGCGGTCAATGCCGGGCGGCCGCTGCTGCTCGAAGGCGGCCTCGACTGGAAGGCGATGTCGCTGACGCCGAAGGACATGGACTTTCTCGAAGCCAAGCACACCGCCGCGCGGGAAATCGCGCTGGCGTTCGGCGTGCCGCCGATGCTGCTCGGCATTCCCGGCGACAACACCTACGCCAATTTCCAGGAAGCCAACCGCGTGTTCTGGCGCCAGACCGTGCTGCCGCTGGCGGCGCGGATCGCCGCGTCGATCGCGCAGTGGCTGACGCCGCAATTCGGCGCGGAGGTTCGCCTCGTCGTCGACACCGACCGCATCGAGGCGCTGAGCGCCGATCGCGCCGCGCTGTGGGAGCGCGTCACCGCCGCGCCGTTCCTGACGCTGAACGAAAAACGCGAGGCGGTCGGCTACGCGCCGGTCGAGGGCGGCGGCCGGTTCGAATAAGTGCAGCTTTTGCGTCATTGCCGGGCTCGACCCGGCAATCCATCGTTTCGCAAAGATGGATGCCCGGATCAAGTCCGGGCATGACGACCGTGGATGACGTGTGAGCGGCATGGAGCCTTCGACTCCTCAGCGCGCTTCACGTCCAGGAAACCCTCATGTCCGAATTGATCCACACCTTCGTCGCGCGGGGCGATCTGGCGCATCTGGCGCTGTTCCTGTGGGCGGCCGCCGCGAGCGGCGCGCTGGTGTTCACGCTGCGCGAACTCGCCAGCGCCTCGCGCCGCTTCGACGATTTCATCCGCGAACTGTCGCGCTTCAACCGCCGCGCCAGCGGCAAGTCTTTTGAGGATCACGACTGATGGACACCCTGCACAGCATGATGCGGACGTTGCGGCCGGACGCCAAATCCGCCGCCCGGCGCGGCGCCGGCCACCTCACCGTGTTTCGCGAATTCCTGCGCCATCTCGACGGCATTCAACGCAAGGCCCCGGTGAAGCCCGCGCGCCCGGCGCATCCGAAGCCGCCGCCGCGCCGCAAGCCGGCCAAGCGCGCGCGCTGATTCTTTCCCCGCTGTCGTCGTCCATTACCCCGCAGCCCGCGAGGACGCTCATGCACGCCCCCATGCCATCGGCCTCGCGCCTGGCGCTGTCGCAGGACGGCGTCATCGAAGGCTACGCCAGCCTGTTCGGCGAACTCGACCAGGCGCGCGACATGATGATGCCCGGCGCGTTCGCGCAGACGCTGCGGCAGCGCGGCCTGCGCAAGATCCCGATGCTGTTCCAGCACGATCCCAACGAGCCGATCGGCATCTGGCTGGAATTGCGCGAGGATATTCGCGGGCTGTATGCGCGCGGCAAACTCATTCCCGACGTGGGCCGCGCGCGCGAACTGCTGGCGCTGCTGCGCGCGGGCGCGATCGACGGCTTGTCGATCGGCTACCGCACGGTGCGCGGCCGTATCGATCCGCGCTCGCGCGTGCGCCGGCTGCATCAGGTCGATCTCTGGGAAATCTCCGTCGTCACCTTCCCGCTGCTCGCCGGCGCGCGCGTCGCCACCGTGAAGACGGCCGGCGCGCCGCGCCCCTCGCGGCACCGCGCGGCAGCCGAGCGGGCGTGGCGCGCCGCGGCGAGCGCATGATGATGCGTTCAACTGGCGCGCGCGCGACCGAGCGCGACATTCTGTTCCGCGCCGAGCTGCCCGGTCACTTCACCCGCGTCCGGATCTGGACCGATCACCCGACCGAGCCGGAGCACATCGTGGCGGTGCTGGGATCGCGCGCGTCGATCCGCCGGCGGCTCCCGGATTTACGGCGAACCCCGCCGGTACAGCAGAACGGTGTATCGGTCGGTGGCGAAGCGTTCGGTCTCGCGGCCGAGCGCCTTGAGAATGTCGTCCTCGGTGAAGGTCTGCGGCGGGCGCGGGACGAGGACGAAGAAATCGGTCCGCGCCAGATCGGGCAGGTGATAGTTCTTGTGGATCTGGACTTGAGGCCGCAGCTGTCCGTCCGGCCACGTCGACATGTAGGCGGTTTGGATTTTTCCGCCGGAGGCGAAGTCGATCACGCCGCTGTCCCAATAGGACGTCAGCCCGAAATCCATGCCCTCCTGGATCAGCCGTTGTGTGATCGCCTGTTGCCAGGGTTCGATCGGCGTGGTGCCGCGCGTCGCATAGATCGGCCAGTTGGTGACGATGGTCACCGCCAGCGCCAGAACCGCGACCGGCAGCAGCCGCCACGACCATGTCCGGTTCAGCGCCAGCAGGACCGCCAGATAGACCCACAGCGGCATCAGATAACGCGCCGCGGCGACGGGGTTGTTTTCCAGCGCGATCCGGTCGCTGAACACCAGCGCGGCGAGATTGATCGCGGCAGCGGCCACGAGCAGCAGCGACAGCGTGGCGACGCGACGGTCCGGATCGATCGGTCGGCGATGAAAGATCCGCCGCATCGCATCGGCCGCGACGATGACGGCGGCGAGCAGCAGCGGCAGATGCAGCAGCTCGGGAATCGCGTCACGAACCTCGCGGCCGAAGAAGTTCGAACTGAACCATACGAAGACCGAGCGGATGCTGATGGAGACGTTTTGAAAGAGGTCCTCGAAACGGGCGAAGCGCGTCGGCGGGAACGCCATGACGAAGCCGCCGGTGGCCGCGTTGAGGATCAGCAGCAGTTTCGCCGCCACGGCCGCCATCGCGGCAACGCCGACCACGGCGATGCGCCGCGCCGGCGGGACGTCGCTGACGAGGAACAGCGCCGCCATCGGCAGCGCCCCGACGAACAACAACAGGTCGTCGCCGAAGCAGCCGGCGAGAAGGACGATGAAAAGCCCGGCGCACCACGCGGCGAATGCGCGGCGGCTGCGTGCGTGGAGCGCGCCGGTCGCGCAGAGAAACGCCGACAGGGCGTAGCCGATGGTCCCGATGTGAATGGCCGAGAGCGTGATGAAATGCATCTCCTCGTCGCGCATCAGCGGAAACGCCAGCGTCGCGGCGATGATGGCGATGCCGGCCGTTCGCGCCCGCCGGTCCGGCCTGAACAGCACGATGACGGCGGCGGCGGTCATCACCAAAAGCCACCATATGATGGCGGGCAGCCACAGCAGCAGGGCCGGAGCGGTCGGGCTGACGCCGAATGCGCCGGCGACGGCGACGACGATCGCGGTCAGGGCGACGTCCGAGGTCAGGAAGTTGGTGCTGGTCATCCGCCAGTCGAGCAGCCGCCAATTGCCTTGCGCGGCGTCGATGCCGGCGAAGACGTAATTGATCTGGTCCGCCGTTCGCGGATAGTGCCCGGCGACCCGCACGTAGAGCGGCAGCAAGGCGAGGCTGAGCAGAACGGCGCCGGCCAGTGCCAGCCGCGCCGCTGTCGCGCGGCTGATCGTGACGCCGGTCATCGCTTGTAGGCCAGCGCCAGCGCCAGCCCGGCGATGGCGCCGACGCAGATCGCCGCGCCGCCGGCCGCCATGCCCCAGTCGAAGAAGTAGCGGACCACCGCGACGAAGGATTTGTCGACGCTGGTGCCGAACAGCCAGAACGAGGCCGAGAACAGGCCGAGCAGCACGGCGGCGAGCGCGATGCCGAGCCAGGCGCCGCCGCGCCGGTCGGGGCGCATCGCGTACCACGCGGCGCCTAGGCTCGACACCGCGAGCAGGACCCAGACGAAAATCAGGAAACGCATGGCTTGAAACGCATGGCTTGGCCCGGATGCAGGTTGGCCGCGCCGGGTTGTAGCGCATGGCGCGCCGAAGTTGAAGCGCGTCGCGGCAACTCATTCACCCCCGTCACCCACCAGGAGAACCCCATGGACTTCGATATCATCCAGAGCGCGCCGGAGCACAAGTCCGGCATCGCGCGCGACGGCTTCGACGAGCTGCGCGCGACCTTCGAGGACTTCAAGTCCGCCAATGACGAGCGCCTCAGCGCGCTGGAGCGCAAGCGCGGCGACGTGCTGCTGGAGGAGAAGGTCGATCGCATCAACCTGGCGCTCGACCGCCAGACCCGGCGGATGGACGAACTGGCGCTGCGCCAGGCGCGGCCCACGCTCGAAGGGCGCGGCAAGCCCGCCACCGACACCGCCGCGCGCGAGCGCAAGAGCGCGTTCGACGCCTATCTGCGTGGCGGCGAGGCGGGGGCGTTGCGGGCGCTGGAAACCAAGGCGATGTCGGCGGGCAGCGACGCCGACGGCGGCTATCTGGTGCCGCCCGAACTCGAACACGAGATCGGGCGGCGACTGTCGGGAATCTCGCCGATCCGGGGGCTCGCCTCGGTGCGCGAGATTTCCGGCGGCGTCTACAAGAAGCCATTCATGACCGCGGGCCCGGCGACCGGCTGGGTCGGCGAGACCGAGGCGCGGCCGCAGACCGCCTCGGCGACGCTCGATGCGCTCAGCTTTCCGGCGATGGAGCTTTACGCCATGCCGGCGGCGACCGCGGCCCTGCTCGACGACGCCGCCGTCAACATCGACGAGTGGATCGCCGCCGAGGTGGAACTGACCTTCGCCGTGCAGGAGGGCGCCGCCTTCGTCAACGGCAACGGCACCAACAAGCCGAAGGGTTTTCTGCAATACGACACCGTCGCCAACGCCTCCTGGGTTTGGGGCAAGCTCGGCTATGTCGCCAGCGGCGCGGCCGGCGCGTTCGCCGCGAGCAATCCCTCGGACGCGCTGATCGACCTGATCTACGCGCTGAAGGCCGGCTATCGCCAGAACGCCGCCTTCGTGATGAACCGCAAGACCCAGGCCGCGATCCGCAAGTTCAAGGACACCGGCGGCGGCTACCTGTGGCAGCCGCCGGCGCAGGCCGGCGGGCGCGCCTCGCTGATGACCTTCCCGCTGGTCGAGGCCGAGGACATGCCGGACGTCGCGGCGAACTCATTGTCGGTTGCGTTCGGCGATTTCCGGCGCGGCTACCTGATCGTCGATCGCCTCGGCGTGCGGGTGCTGCGCGACCCGTATTCCGCGAAACCCTACGTGCTGTTCTACATCACCAAGCGGGTCGGCGGCGGCGTGCAGAACTTCGACGCCATCAAGCTGATGAAGTTCGCCGCGAGCTGATCCCCCCGCGTGTCCCGGGCGCGATGCGGCATGCTTATGCCGCTTCGCGGACCTGGGACCGTTTCAACGGCGGCGCATCGTGACGGCCTCGGCTCTGCATCGCACCACGCGGAAGACCGCGCGTTGCGATGCGTCCGCGACACGATGATCCATCATCAGGTCGAAAGGATTGCCCATGCGCCAGCGCGACCGCGATGCCGCATGGATCGGCCACCAGCAGGCGCGATGGCTGCGGCCCGACGCCGACCGCTGGATACGGCCCGATGCGGATCGTTTCATCGCGCCGGGCGTCTTCGTCGCCGACGTCTTTCCGGGGCGGTCGCGCAAGTACAATCCGAACCAGCCGCGGGTGCCGGCCGGCCAACCGGGCGGCGGCCGATGGACCGATGGCGGTGGCGGCTCCGCCGGTCCGATGGGAAATGTCGGGTTCGGTGATCTCTCCGAACTCGACGACTTTTCCGACCTGTTCCAGATCGCCCCGTATGAGACCGACCTCGACGGCGTGCAGCTCGCCGGCGAGCCGCCGGAAGGCATCGGCCACAACCAGGGTCCGCCGCTGGACGAGCCGCCGGCAATTCCGGAGCAGCGGCCGCAGACGCGAAGCGAAAGAATGGATTTCGTCCGTTCCGCCGTCTCGTGGATAGGCCGCGTCGGCCGCTATTCTCCGGTCGTCGGTATGTTCCTGGGGGCGCTCGATCAGGCCGAGGACCTCAAGGGCCTGACGGACGCGATAAAAACGGCGAATGATCCGCCGCGTAGTTTAGAAGAGCTTCAGGAGCGCGTGACATTGCCAAGCGATGCCGGCTATCAGGATCATCACATCGTAGGCCAATTTGAACAGAACCGTACGCGCTTCGGCAGTGAGCAAATTGACAGCGTTGATAATCTTGTTCGCATTCCTACCTTGAAGCATTATGAGATCAATGCGTGGTACTCTCGGCAGGACGAGAGGTTCGGAAATCTTTCACCGCGGGATTATCTTCGTGATAAAATTTTCGATGAGCAAAGACGTATTGGCTTGAATGCGCTTCGGGAAGTCGGAGTTCTCCGATGACGAGACGAGGAGTCGATTGTTTGAGCGTGGAGGACCTGGTCAGAAGGTTTCATGACATTGCCCTGGCTCAGGATCGGGCAAGTCGGAATTTCGAGACAGGCCGCTACAATAGACTTTACAAGCAGATGGTTGAAGTTCGTGATGCGTTGAAATCCCGTTCCGGGGATCAGCGTCGCGCGCTTCGACCATTTCTGGAATCAAATAACCCGCAGGTGCGACTTAAAGCGGCAATCACGCTATTGGCGATCTATCCGGAACTCGCGCGCAGAACGCTTGAACATATCCGGGATGAGGGTGCCGATCCGCAACGGCTTGACGCTGGAATGCTGCTCTCATCGCTGGACGATGGTTCATTTGTGCCGACCTGACAAAGGGATCCTTAAGTGACGACGTCGATCTAGGCGAGTGAAGTCCGCGTGAGCGCTCTCGTTGCGTAGTTCATCGAGATCGATCTCGCGCAATATCGCGCGGTCTATATTCTCGATATCGCGAGATATAGTCGTCTGTACAAGGCGATGGAGCGTGTAAGGGCCGCGCTTAAGGCAATGCCCGGCGATCAGCGGAGAGCTTTGTTGCCGCTCCTGTCACATGCGAACGTGCAGGTTCGATTGTCGACCGCCCATTCCGTTCTTGCGCTCTACCCTGATCGGGCGCGCAGGGTCCTTGAGGATATCCGCGATTCCGGCATCCAGCCACAGAATGCAGACGCTGCATCGACGATTGAGCATCTTGATGAGGGCGTCTACATTCCAAAGTGAGGAATGACGGGGTGAACGCCTTTCGTGCGGTATCGATTTAGACGCGCCCCCCCTTGATCTGCGACAAATTCCGGCCGGCGGGCCATGCTAGGTAGTGTTTCGACAAGCGGCTCGAAGCCGAAAGGAATCACCATGTCATCCGCCACCATCGCGGAGCGTCATTTCAAGGCGGCGCTCGATGACGCCGCGGCCGCGGGCGTCGATCCCGACGCGCTGTGCCGGGCGCTGCTCGGCCTCGTCGTCAACCAGTATCTTCAGGCGCGGAGCGTCGCCGACGTGCAGTCGGAACTGCGCTTCGTGGCGGAGAACTGCGACCCCGACACCGATTTCGCCTTCATGCGCCCTTGAGCGCCGGCGCTTTCAGCAATAGCCGAACCGGCCGCAGGCATAGGGCAGGCGGCCGAAGATGATGTGCGGCGGGGTGCCGTAGTAGGAGCGATAGCGGAACGAGTTCGGCTTGCCGTAATAGCCGTTGACCAGCGGCGGGATATCGACTTCCGGCGCGTACACCGTCTCGAAATCCTTGACGAGGGGGCGTGGCGCGGCCACGCGCGGCGGCGGCTCGACGAAGATTTCGCCGAGCCGGCCGTAGGCCGGCAGGTCGGCGGCGTGGGCCGCGACCGTGAGGCCGATCCATGCGAGCGACAGGGCGGTCAGGCGAAACATCCGGCTCTCCGATGATTCGCCGAGGTTATCGCGGGGTCTTTAAAAAAGCTTAACGCCCGCGCCAGCCTTGCGCGGTGCGCGCGATCCAGTCGCGATAGAGCGTCAGCGGCGTCACGCCGGTGAGGCCGCCGCAGCCGCTCGTGTTGCCGGCGGCGGTGGACCAGCTCACCACGCCGACCACGACCTCGCGGCCGTCCTGCGTCTCGAACACCGGGCCGCCGGAATCGCCGGTGCAGGCGCCGAGCCCGTCGCGGGCGTTGTTGGTCGCGGGATCGACCAGGCGGATCTGCAACGTGCCGGGGCGGCCGGTGGCGGCGAGCGTGGCGGCGCGCACGGTGCCGCCGCTCTTGCCGTCGCCGCGCCGGGTGACGCCGATGCCGGCCACGGTGAAGCGCGCGCCGGCATTGATCGGCATGCGCGGGTGGCCTAGCGGCGCGACCGATTTGCCGGCCATCGGCGCCGCGAGTTGCACCAGCGCGACGTCGGCGCTGGCGCGGTGATTGGCGATGCCGCCGCTGTTGTAATGCGGATGCGCGGCGACGCGGCGCGCGTCGAGCAGCGTCGGCTGCCGCCGCGCGTCGAAGGCGACGATCTTGGTCGTGGCGTCCGCCGGCACGCAATGCGCGGCGGTGAGCACGATGTCCGGGGCGATCAGCGCGCCGGAGCAGAAATTGCCGCGTGAGCCGACCACGGTGACGACGAAGCGGCCGAGCCCGTTCTCGTCGGCGGGCGCGCCGCCGACCATGGCGTGGGCGTGGGGCGCGCCGCCAAGCAGCGCCGCGCCGAGCACGATAGCGAAAACCGGTTTCATGCGCGCGACAAGGCCCCGCCGCGCCGCGCGTGTCAACTCGATCCTGCCGAAAGGAGCCCAGATGCCCGCAACCTTGCTGACGCCGCCCATGGTCGAGCCGCTGACGGTGGCGGAGGCCAAGAATTTTCTGCGCGTCGCGCATGACGATGACGACGCCGTCATCGCCGGCCTGATCGCCTCGGCGCGCGGCCAGGTCGAGGCGCTGACGCGCCGCGGCCTGATGACCCAGACCTGGCGGCTGACGCTGGACCGCTGGCCGCCCGAGCGCCGGCTCAAACCGCGGCTCGCGCCGTTGCGTGGCGTGACGGCGGCGCGGGTGTTCGACGCCGAAGGCCGCGCCGCCGCGATCGACGGCGCGACCTTCGCGGTGGATGCGGCGGCGAACGCCATCGCCACGCCGCCGTGGCCCGCGCCGGGGCGCGCGGTCGCGGGCATCGAGATCGACGTCGCGGTCGGCTTCGGCGACCGCGCCGCTGACGTGCCCGAGGTGCTGCGCCACGCGGTGCGCACGCTGGTGGCGCACTGGTACGACAATCGCGGGCTCGCCGCGATCGGCCAGAGCGTCGCCATGCTGCCCGGCAGCGTCAGCGCGATGATCGCCTCCTATCGGGTGCTGTCGCTATGATCGATCCGGGCCAGTTGAACCGCCGGCTCACCATCGAGGCGCCGGTGGAGAGTGACGATGGGCAGGGCGGTTTTGCGCGCACCTATGCCGACTTCGCCACGGCGTGGGCGCGGGTCACCCCGCTCGCCGCGCGTCACGATATCGCCGCCGACGCCGTTGGCGCGTCGGTGCGCCATCGCATCGTGATGCGCTGCGGCCACGTGCTGACCTTGCAGCATCGCCTGCGCGAGGGCGCGCGCCTCTACCGCATCCTGTCGCTGCGCGAGCGCGATAACGGCCGCTTCATCGAGATCGACGCGGAATTGCGGGTGGAGTGAGGCCGCGCGGCGATCCGATGGCCGTCATGCCCGCGCAGGCGGGCATCCGGTATTCCTTTTGGAATCAGACTTTCATCGCACATCCCAAGAGTACTGGATCGTCCGCCTTCGCGGACGATGACGCCTCGTTTTCGATCAGGCTCCGGGGCGCGCCCTCCGGGATGACGCTTTCCATCGTTCAGGGACCATCACCATGCCCGCATCCAGTCTGGCGCTGCGCGCCGCGATCCATCGGGCGCTGGTCGCCGATGGCGGCCTTGGCGCCGCGCTCGGCGGCGCCCGCGTTTATGACGCCGTGCCGCGCGGCGCGGCGTTTCCCTATGTCACGCTCGGCGAGGCGCGCGTCACCGATGCCGCTGTCGACGGCGGGGCGATCCAGGAGCATCTGGTGACGCTGCACGCCTGGTCGCGCCAGGGCGGCCACAAGGAGGCGCATGTCATCGCCGGCGCGCTGTTGCAGGCGCTCGACGACGCGCCGCTGGCGCCGGACGGCCATCGCCTCGTCAACCTGCGTTTCACCGTCGCCGACATTCGCCGCGAAGGCGACGGTCGCACCTATCACGCCATCGTGCGCTTTCGCGCCGTCACCGAACCCGCTGTTTGAAGGAGAGCCGATTTATGGGCGCGCAAAAAGGCAAGGACCTGCTGGTGAAGATGCACGACGGCACAGGCTACGTCGCCGTCGCCGGCCTGCGCAGCCGCAGGATCGCGTTCAACGCCGAACTGGTCGATATCACTCACGCCGAGTCGGTCGATCGCTGGCGCGAGCTGCTGGCCGGCGCGGGCGTGCGGCGCGCGTCGATCTCCGGGCGCGGGCTGTTCAAGGACGCCGCCTCCGACGCGCTGGCGCGGCGGGCGTTCTTCGACGGCGCCATCAGCGACTGTCAGGTGATCGTGCCGGACTTCGGCATAGTTCAGGGCGCGTTCCAGATCTCCGCGCTGGAATTGTCCGGCGAGCACAACGGCGAGGTGACGTTCGACATCTCGCTGGAGTCCGCCGGCGCGCTGACGTTTACGGCGCTGTGAAACGTGTCCCGGACGCGGTGCAACGTTCGTCACGTTGCGCCGCTGAGCCGGGACCGTCACGACACGTCGCCGTTGCGGCGATCCCGGTTCTGCGAAGCGGCATGAAGAATGCCGCATCGCGTCCGGGACACGATCATTGACGGTGCTGACCACGCAGGAGACCGACACATGCCCAATCGATATCGCGGCGAGATCGAGGCCGAGCTTGGCGGCCGCCGGCGCGTGCTGGTGCTGACGCTGGGCGCGCTCGCCGAACTCGAAGCCGCGTTCGGCGCCGGCGACCTCGCCGCGCTGGCGCAACGGTTCGGCACCGGCCGCATGACGGCGCGCGACCTGGTGCGCATCATCGGCGCCGGGTTGCGCGGCGCCGGCGAGACGGTGAGCGACGACGAGGTGGCGGCGATGACCGCGGCGGGCGGCGTCGCCGCCTATGTCCGCATCGCCGCCGATCTGATCGCGGCGGCGTTCGGCGAGGCGGACGAGGGGGCGGCATGACGAAGCCGTTTCCTCCGCCCTTTCCCTGGCGCGCGGCGATGGGCTTCGGCCTCGGCGTGCTGCGGCTTTCGCCGGACGATTTCTGGCGCATGACGCCGCGTGAACTGGCCGCCGCCGTCGCCGCCGTGCGCGGCCCGCGCGCCGCCCCGCTCGCGCGCGGCGATCTCGACCGCTTGATGCGCTCGTTCCCCGACCACGCCACGGAGACCGTTCATGGCCGATGACACCGACCTGCTCGACACCGAAGCCACGCTGGACAGCCTCGCGCTGAAGACGCGCGACCTGTCATCCGGCGCTCACAGTTTCGCCCGCGCCATGACCTCGGCCTTCGCCAGCTCGGTGAGCGGCGGCAAGCAGTTCGACGACGTGCTGAAGTCGCTGGCGTTGCGATTGTCCAATCTGGCCGTGAGCCTCGCCTTCAAGCCTTTGACCAGCGCGCTCGGCAGCGGCATCGAGAGCCTGCTGTCGGGGCTTGCCGGAATCGGCGGCGGCGCGGCGAGCGCTTCGCTGGCGGCGGCGGCGGGCGCGATCAAGCCGTTCGCCAGCGGCGGCGTGATCGGGACCCCGACTTATTTTCCGATGATGGACGGCGGCGTCGGCCTCGCCGGCGAGGCCGGGCCGGAAGCCATCATGCCGCTGCGGCGCGGCCCCGACGGCCGCCTCGGCGTCGGCGGCGGCAGCGGCGGCAACACCATCACCGTGCAGATCGCCACTCCCGACGTCGAAAGTTTCCGTCGCTCGGAAAGCTACGTCACCGGCCAGATCGCCCGCGCCGTGGCGCGCGGGCAGCGGGGTTTGTGAGCGTAGTCCGAGCTGCAACTCGATCAGCGTCGTCCCCGCGCAGGCGGGACCCATACGCCGCAGCAGTTCGGCTCAATCACTTGAGGCGAGGTTGTTCGTCACAATCGACGCCAGGGGTTATGGGTCCTCGCCTTCGCGAGGTCGACGCCGGGGTTGTTTGATCCCGCGTGCAACCATTCGAGTCAGAATCTCGCGACGACACCGAAATTGTTGGACATCGCCATGACCGCCTTTCACGAAGTGCTGTTTCCGCTCGACATCGCGCTGAAAAGCGCCGGCGGGCCGGAGCGGCGCACCGAGATCGTTTCGTTCGGCTCCGGGCGCGAGCAGCGCAACGCGCGCTGGGCGCATTCGCGGCGGCGCTATGACGCCGGCTACGGCGTCAAGACGCTCGATGCGCTGCGCGCCGTGGTGGCGTTCTTCGAGGAGCGGCGCGGCCAGCTTCACGGCTTTCGCTGGCGCGACCGGCTCGATTGCAGCTCGGCCGTGGGCGGGGCGGCGGCCTCGCCGCTCGACCAGGGCATCGGCAGCGGCGACGGCGCGACGGCGTCGTTCCAACTCGTCAAGACATATGGCGCGAGCTTCGCCCCGTATGCGCGGCCGATCGTCAAGCCGGTCGCCGGCAGCGTCCGCGTCGCCGTCGATCATGTCGAGGTGAGCGGGGCGGCGTTCGCCTGCGATGTCACCACCGGCGTCGTCACCTTCCTGCCCGGACACGTCCCGGCCGCGGACAAGGCGATCACCGCCGGCTTTCTGTTCGACGTGCCGGTGCGTTTCGACACCGACTATCTCGAAGTCGACCTGTCGGCCTTCGCCGCCGGCGCGATCCCGAAAATTCCGCTGGTGGAAATCAAGGTGTAGCCATGCGCCAAGTCCCTTCCGCGCTCCAGGCGAAACTTGATAGCGGCGTCACCACGCTGGCGCGCTGCTGGGTGCTGACACGCCGCGACGGCGTGGTGCAGGGCTTCACCGAGCACGACGCCGACATCGCGATCGACGGCGTCATCTGCCGCGCCGGCACCGGCTTCACCGCGTCGGAGGCCGCGAGCCGCTTCGATCTGTCGGTGGCCGACAGCGAGATTTCCGGCGCGCTGGCGGATGCGGCCCTCACCGAGGCCGATCTCGCCGCCGGGCGCTACGACGCCGCGCAAGTGCAGAGCTGGCTGGTGGACTGGAGCGCGCCGTCGTTGCGCGTTCTCACCGCGCGGGGCGTGCTCGGCGAGGTCAGGCGCGAGGGCGTGGCCTTCACCGCCGAGTTGCGCGGCCTCGCCGATCTGTTGGCGCAGGAAAGCGGACGCTATTACACCGCGAAATGCGGCGCCGATCTCGGTGACGCGCGTTGTCGAATCGACCTGACCAATCCGGCCTATCGCGGCGCCGGCACGGTCGGCGCGGTCACCGGCGCGTCGCAATTCACGGCGATCGGGCTGGACGGTTTTGTCGCGGCGTGGTTCAGCGCCGGACGGCTGACATGGACTTCGGGGGTCAATGCCGGGCTTGCCGTCGAGGTGAAGCAGCATCGCGTCGCGGACGGGCACGCGGTGCTGTCGCTGTGGCAGGCGATGCCGGAGCCGATCGCGGCGGGCGACGCCTTCACGGTCACCGCCGGTTGCGACAAGACGCTGGCGGCCTGCCGCGACCGCTTCGCCAACGCCGCCAATTTTCGCGGCTTCCCGCACATTCCCGGCAACGATTTCATCATGAGCTATCCGACGCCGGGCGGGGGTGGAAGCTGACCGATCATTTGGTCGATGCGACGTACACCCTCGGCGTCGTCCCCGCGCAGGCGGGGACCCATAACCCCTGGCGTCGATTGTTATGAATAACCTCGCCCCGATGATGGAGCCGCACCGCTGCGGCGTATGGGTCCCCGCCTGCGCGGGGACGACGATTTTCGAGTTGCAGATTCGCATACCAAACGAATGACCATCCGATCTCGGGAAAGATGTCCCCATGCCCACACCCGTCACCCGCGCCGCCCTCGTCAACGAGGCGCGCGCCTGGATCGGCACGCCCTATCGCCACCAGGCGTCGGTGAAGGGCGTCGGCTGCGATTGCCTCGGCCTTGTGCGCGGGGTCTGGCGCGGCTTGATCGGGCGCGAGCCGGAAGCGCCGCCGCCTTACGCGCCGGACTGGGCGGAAGCGCGCGGCGAGGAAGCGCTGGCGCAGGCGGCGGCGCGCCACCTCATCGCGGTCGGCGTCGATCATTTCACGGCCGGCGACGTGCTGCTGTTTCGCTGGCGCGCCGGTTGCGTCGCCAAGCATCTCGCCATCGCCGCGCCCGGCGGGACCATGATCCATGCCCATGACGGCGCGGCGGTGTGCGAAGTGCGGCTGACGCCATGGTGGCGTCGGCGTCTGGCGGATGCGTTCGCCTTTCCCGGAGTGATCGACTGATGGCCGCGCTGGTTCTGTCCATCGCCGGCGGCGCGCTCGGCGCGGCGTTCGGCCCGGTCGGCGCCATCGCCGGCCGCATCGCCGGCGCGCTGATCGGCAACGCGGTCGATCGCACCGTGTTCGGCACCGACCGCACCGTCACCGGGCCGCGCCTCGCCGATCTCGACGTGATGGCCTCGACCGAGGGCGCGCCGATCCCGCGCGTCTACGGCCGCGCCCGGCTGTCCGGTCAGGTGATCTGGGCGACGCCGCTGGAGGAGGCGGTCTCGACCGACACCGCCTCGTCGGGCGGCAAGGGCGGCCTGTTCGGCGGGCCGACCACCACGACCACGACCTACAGTTACTTCGCCAACTTCGCCGTCGGCCTGTGCGACGGCGAGATCGCCCGCGTCGGCCGCATCTGGGCCGACGGCAAATTGCTCGACACCACCGGGCTCGCGATCCGCGTGCATCGCGGCTCCGCCGATCAGCCCGCCGACGATCTCATCGTCGCGCGCGAGGGCGCGGCCGGCGCGCCGGCCTATCGCGGCACCGCCTATGTCGTATTCGAGCGGCTGCCGCTCGCGAATTTCGGCAACCGCATTCCGCAACTGTCGTTCGAGATCGTGCGGCCGGTGGGACGGCTGGAGACGATGGCGCGGGCGGTGACTCTGATTCCCGGCACCACCGAGTTCGGCTACGAGCCGTCGGAGGTGACGGCGCTGCTGGGGCCGGGGCAATCCGCCTACGAGAACCGTCATGTCGCGCACGCGGCTTCCGATGTCGAAGCGGCGCTCGACGACCTGCAAGGCGTCTGCCCTCATCTGGAACGGGTCGCGGTGGTGGTGACGTGGTTCGGCGACGATCTGCGCGCCGGGCACTGCACCGTGCGGCCCGGCGTCGAACTCGCGAACAAGACCACCAGCGGCGGCGTCTGGTCGGTCGACGGTCTGGCGCGCGATGCCGCCTACGTGGTGTCGCAGGCCGGCGGCCGTCCGGCGCTCGGCGGCACGCCGTCCGACGACAGCGTCCGCCATTTGATCGCCGAGCTGAAGGCGCGCGGCCTCAAGGTGACGCTCTATCCGTTCCTGATGATGGACATCGCCGCCGGCAACGGGCGGCCCGATCCGTGGAGCGGCGCGCCGTCGCAGCCGGCCTATCCGTGGCGCGGCCGCATCACCTGCGATCCCGCGCCGGGACGGCCGGGCTCCGCGCACGGCACGGTGGCGGCGGCGACGCAGGTCGCGCAATTCTTCAGCGGCGGCGTCTGGAACTATCGCCGCATGGTGCTGCACTACGCGCGGCTCGCGCGCGATTGCGGCGGCGTCGATGGCTTTCTCATCGGCTCGGAATTGAAAGCCTTGACGCGGGTGCGCTCAGGCTCCGGCGTCTACCCGGCGGTGGACGCGCTGGTGACGCTTGCGGCCGATGTCAAGGCCATCGTCGGCGGCGCGACCAAAGTGACCTATGGCGCGGACTGGACCGAATACGGTTGCGATGTGATCGATGCCGGCGAGGTGCGCTTTCCGCTCGACGCGCTGTGGGCGTCGCCGGCGATCGACATGGTCGGCATCGACTACTACGCGCCGCTGGCCGACTGGCGCGAGGAGGCCGGACATCTGGATGCCGGGCTCGCCAGGTCGATTTACGATCTCGCCTATCTCGCCGGCCGTGTCGATGCCGGCGAGGCGTTCGACTGGTACTATCCCGACGCCGCCGCGCGGGCGGCGCAGGCCCGGCTGCCGATCGCCGACGGGCTCGGCAAGCCGTGGATGTTTCGCCTCAAGGATTTTTGCAACTGGTGGAGCCAGCCGCACTTCGAGCGCGTCGGCGGCCATGAGCTTGCGACGCCGACCGCGTGGCTGCCGCAAAGCAAGCCGATCTGGATCACCGAGGTCGGCTGCCCGGCGGTGGACAAGGGCGCCAACCAGCCCAGCGTGTTTCCCGATCCGAAATCCTCGGAGAACGCCGCGCCGCATTTCTCCAGCGGCGCGCGCGACGACCTGATGCAGCGCTGTTATCTCGAAGCCGTTCTCGGCGCGTTCGATCCGGCGTTCGGCGCGAATGATGCGCGCAATCCGCTGTCGCCGCTTTATGGCGGCCGCATGATCGAGCCGTCCGCGATTCATCTGTGGACCTGGGACGCGCGGCCCTATCCGCTGTTTCCCGCCGCCGAGGATGTGTGGAGCGACGGGCCGAACTGGCAGACCGGACACTGGCTCACCGGCCGTCTCGGGGCCGCGCCGCTCGACGCGCTGGTGGCGAAGATCCTCGACGATGCCGGCGTCACCGGGGCCGACAGTTCGGCGTTGCGCGAAATCTGCGAGGGCTATGTGGTGGACCGGCCGATGGCGCCGCGCGCGATGATCGATCCGCTGGCGCTGGCTTATGCGTTCGACGCCACGGCGGCGGACGGCGTGCTGCGTTTCGTGCAGCGCGGCGGCGCGCCGGTGGCCGAACTCGACGCCGACGATCTGGTGCTGCCGGACGACGGCGCGCCGGCGCGGCTGACGCGGGCGCAGGAGACCGAACTGCCGCGCGAGGTGTCGCTTGGATTCACCGACGCCGCGATGGACTACCGGCGCTCCGCGGTCGCCTCGCGGCGGCTGGTCGGCGGCGCCAACCGCGTGGTGCGCTCCGATCTGGCGGTGGTCAGCACCGACGCCGCCGCGACGCGGCGCGCGGAAATCTGGTTGCAGGATCTCTGGGCCGGGCGCGAAAGCATCGAATTCAGCCTCGGCATGGATCGGCTGGCGCCGGCGCCGGGCGATGTCGTCGCGGTGACGCTGGAGGGCCGCCGCCGCCTGTTCGAGATCGACGCCCTGGTCGATACCTCGTCGCGCCGCGTCACCGCGCGCGGCATCGATCCCGAGGTGTTCGCGCTGCCGCTGACGCCGCCGCGCCGCGTCGCGCCGCTGATGCCGCCGGCGCTCGGCCCGGTTCACGCGCTGGCGCTGGATCTGCCGGTGCTCGACGCCGCCGAACCGGCGGTGCTGACGCACCTGGCGCTGTTCGCCAATCCGTGGCCCGGTTCGGTCACGGTGTGGCAATCCGCCGACGGCGCGGATTATCGGCCCCTGCTGACGGCGGCGGCGCCCGCCACCATCGGCGAAACCCTCGACGCGCTGGCGCGCGGCGTGCCGGCCTGCTGGAACGCCGACGCCGGCTTTCGCGTGCGGCTCTATGGCGGCGCGCTGACGTCGAGGACCGACGCGCGGGTGCTCGACGGCGCCAACGCCGCCGCGATCCGCAATCCGTCCGGCGCGTGGGAGATCGTGCAGTTCGCCCGCGCCGAGCTGATCGACGCCCATACTTATCGATTGTCGCGGCTGTTGCGCGGGCAGGCGGGCAGCGACCACGCCATGGTCGATGTGCTGCCGCCGGGCGCGCCGTTCGTCGTGCTCGACCGCCACCTCATGCCGCTCGCGCGCGGCCGCGACGCGCTGGAACGGCCGCTCGATCTGCGCATCGTCGCAAGCCATCGCAACCATGACGACGCCACGGCGGTGGCGATGCGCGTCACGCCCGGCGCGACGGTGTTGCGGCCGCTGTCGCCGGCGCATGTCAAAGCGGTGCGCAACGGCGACGGCATCCATCTCGCGTGGATCCGCCGCAGCCGCATCGACGGCGATAGCTGGGCCGCCGAGCCGCCGCTCGGCGAGGAAGCCGAAGCCTATCGCGTCGAGATCCTGTCGGGGACGAGCGTGGTGCGAACGATTTCGTGCGCCGCGCCCGCCGCGCTCTATGCCAGCGCCGACGAGCTTTCCGACTTCGGCGCGCCGCAAGCAAGTCTTCGCGTCCGCGTCGCGCAACTGTCGGGCGCGGTCGGCGCGGGCTTTCCGAGCGAACTCACTCTTACGCCTTGAGGCATCATGACAGAAACCTTGCATTTGGGGTTGCCCTTCATCGAGGACAGCCAGGCGCAGAAGCACGTCACCCACAACGAGGCGCTGCGCGTGCTCGACGCGACCGTCCAGGTCGCGGTCGCGGACATGACGCGGACCGCGCCGCCGGCTTCGCCCACGGAAGGCCAGCGCCATGTCGTGGCAAGCGGCGCGAGCGGCGACTGGGCCGGGCGCGCCGCCGCGATCGCGACATGGCAGGGCGGGGCCTGGACGTTTGTCGCGCCGCAAGCCGGCTGGCGCGCGTGGTCGGCCGCCGATGCGGCGATGGTGGTGTTCGACGGCGCGGCGTGGCGCGCGCTCACCAACCCGGTGGGCCTGCTCGGCGTCAACACCACGGCGAGCGCGCCCAACCGGCT
Organism: Xanthobacteraceae bacterium; assembly: GCA_023954195.1. GTDB lineage: Bacteria > Pseudomonadota > Alphaproteobacteria > Rhizobiales > Xanthobacteraceae > 62-47. Next base: position 982,089 of record JAMLIK010000001.1, on the reverse strand, counting down.
CAGCGTCAAATCCAACGCCGCGCTGCTGGCCGCGATCCCGGCGGCGGAAGGCGGCAGCGGCGACGCGCGCTTGCAGATTTCCAAGGCGGCGGCCGGCAACACCGCCTCGGTGGTGTTCTCCGACGATTACGCGGGCCGGGCCGAATTCGGGCTCGCCGGCAGCGACGATTTCCGTCTCAAGGTCTCGCCTGACGGCGCGACCTGGCTGGACGCCCTGGTGATCGACAAGACGACCGCGAACGTCGCGCTTCACGGCTTCTCCGACGCCGCCGCGACGCGCGCGAGCCTCGGTCTGGTCAAGCAATCCTCGGCCTTCGACGCCACCGCCAACCGCGTGATGACGGCCGGCGCGTTCGGGTGGGGCGGCAACGGCGCCGCTAGCGCCGATCTGAACGCCGCCGTCGTCCCCGGCATCTACGCGACCGATCCCGCGACCGCGCACCAGCCCGGCAGCGGCGGCTATTTCAACGTGCTGGTGATGCGCCTCGGCGGCGCGCGCGTCACGCAGCTCGCGATGCAGGGGGCGGCCGACGAGAGCAATGCGTGTTTCATGCGCGGCTCGAAGGACGGCGGCGCGACCTGGTCGGCATGGAGCGCGCTGCACACGGGTTCGTGAGCGGCGCCCGTCGAGAACAACCGTCATTACCGCAATCGATGCAAGGATCGACGCAGCATGACCACGCAGAATCTCGGGCCGACGCCGGCAGAGCATGATTTCCGGTTCTGGATCGGCAGCAGCACGCGGGAGCAGGTGCTTCGGTTCAGGGTCGCCGACGCGCCGCTCGATATCAGCGGCTACGGCGCGGTGCTGACCATCGCCAGCCTGTGGCACGTCGTGCTCAAGCGCGAGGTCGGCTCCGGACTGACCATCGTCGATGGCCCGAACGGCGTATTGCAAATCGATCCGTTCACGGCGGGCGAAACGCGCATCCTGGCTTCGACCAGGTACGAACTGGAGATGCGCCTGCCGAACGGGACGCAGGAAACCTGGCTTTACGGACGATATATCGGAGAGGGAGAAGGCATCAATGGCGACTGACGTCACGATCCAGGTCGAGCCGTCCGGCCCTTACATCAGCGCGCTCGCATCGGCGGTGAACGAGGCGAGGAATTTTCGTGACGCCGCGCAATCGACGTTCGGCGCGACGACCGCGACGGCCGCCGCTGTGCTTGCCGACAGGAGTGCGGCGGAGGCGGCGCAGCTCGCGGCGGAGGCGGCGAAAACGGCGGCGGCGGCGTCCGCCTCCAGCGCTGTCGCCGCGAAGGACGGCGCGGCGGCGGCCCTGGCCGCGGCCAACGTCGTCCTGACTCACGATCGCTATCGCGACCAGCTCGACGACTGGCGGGCGTTGGGAGCGCCGCAACGGCCGTCGCTGCTCCAGCGCTTCACCGACAACACATATTTCTTGCGCGACAAGATCGTCACGTCGGATTTTTCCGCGTTTCTCGCGGCCGCCAACGGCAGCTTCACGCGCGCGTCGGGCGGAACGATGCTGGGCAGCGCCGGCAATCTGATCGAGTTCGCGGCCGGCGCGCCGCGCATCACCGATCTCGGGATGGCGACGGAGCGTAACGGCACCAATTTCATTCGCAACCCGCGCTTCGAGGGGGCCGTTCCAGGCTCGCCCGGAACGCTGCCGACCTTCATGGGCTGGGTGGCGCCCGCCGGCATCACGCGCGAAGTTGTCGGCGTCGGCTCGGAGAATGGCATTCCTGGAATTTATTTGCGCATCTTCGGCACGACAACGGCAGCAGGCCCGGCGGCGCTGTATTTCGAATACGGAGGCGTAATCAGTGCGCTCGTCAACGATACGATCACGTCGTCGGTATACCTTAAGTCTGTCGCGGGCACGCCAATCCCTCTCCGTCTGATCTCTAACGAATACGACAGTGCCGTAACCTATCTGGCCGGAGGGTTCTCCACGTTTACCCCGGCTCCGGTACTTCAGCGCACGACATATATAAGGACGCTAAGCTCGCCGATCGTTTCCAGCGTCAGTCAAACGATTGCCGCCCAACTTGCGAGCGGTCAGACAATCGATTTCACGTTTTTCGTCGGCGGGCCGCAGTGTGAAAAGGCGCCATTCGCATCGTCGCTGATCCTGCCGCCCGCGGGTTCTCCGGCACAATCGACGCGCGCGGTGGACTCGCTGAAACGGACGCGGTCGAGTCCGGCGGCGTTGTCGAAACTCATCCGCGCACGAACGGCACCCGGTATCGATTCATCCAGGCGACAATATTTGTGGATGTTCGACGACACGACCAGCAACAATCAGCTTTATCTCGCGCGGTACGTCGATCGAACGATGAATTTTCGCTGCACCTCCGGCGGATCGATCCAGTTCAACATTAACCTCGGCGAGGTTGGCGACAACACGGATGTCGCTCTGGCATTCCGTGCCACTGGAAATGACTTCGCCGTATGTCTCAACGGCGGGACGGTGGTGACAAATACATCGGCCGCGATGCCTCCGGGGCTTGTGCGCGAGTGGCTTAGCCTTCCGGGGACGACGGACTGGGATGGGCTTGTCAGCATCAACGCGGAATTCAAGGATTTGCTCACCAACCAAGATCTTCAGAGGCTCACAGCATGATCTCGCTTTATCTTCGCGCCCCGGATCACGACGCATTGATCGAGGCATTGCCATTTCTCGCTTTCGATGACGACGGCGCGGTTGGCGACACCGATCGCTACGCGATGGATTTGATCGGGCCGGTCATCGTCAGCGACGCCGTGATCGGCGGCGACGGCGAGACTGTCGTCACGCCGGCGGTCATGGATGATCGGTATCACGCCAACCTGCGGCTTTTGGATGAATCCCTTGCCGCCCAGGTCCCGGATCGGCTGATCGTCACGCCCGCGCGTCCCATGCGCGAGTGGGCCTGATTTCCCGAACCGGACGGCTTCGCAATAGCCCGACCACCCCCAGCCTTCCTTCCGGAGAGCAACAACCCATGGCCGATGGCATCCGCCTGTCGCTCGCCACCATGCGCGCGGTGTTCCCGCGCGCGCCGGCGGCGGTCGTCGGCGCGTTCGTTGACAAGCAGGGCGTGCTGACGGCGGTCGGACTCAACGGATCGCGGCGGCGGCTGGCGTATTGTTTCGCCAACCTGCACGCCGAGACCGCCGGGTTCACCATCAAGAACCTGACCGAGAACATCAACTACACGGCGGCGCGGATGGCGCAGGTGTGGCCGAACCGTTTTGCGTCGGCGGCGGCGGTGCGGGCGAGGTACGGCACCGCGGCCGGTTGGCAACTGAAAGCCTTCGACGACATCTACGGCGACCGCATGGGCAACCGGCCTGGCAGCTCGGACGGCTCGCGCTATATCGGCCGCGGCGGGCCGCAGATCACCGGGCGCGACGGCTATGCGGAAATCGGCGAGCGGATCGCACAGGATCTCGTGTCAGCCCCGGACCTTGCCTGCAACCATGCGCTCCAACCCGACATCGCCGCCGCGTTCTGGGACTGGAAGGGCATGAACAAATACGCCGACGCCGGCGATTTTCCCGGCTGCGTCAAACGCTGGAACGGCGGCGCCAACGGGCTCGCGGAGCGGCAAGCGCAACTGGCGCGGATCCTGCCGATCCTGCAAAAGGCGGAAGCCGGGGCGGTGGCCGCCGCGCCGGCGAGGCCGCCGCCCGATCCGATCCCGGCTTCGACACCCGCATCACAGCCGCCCGCCTGGGCGGCTTTTTTTATGGCCGTTGCAAAACTGTTTCGGAGGGCGTGATGGGACCGTTCATCAGGATCGGGTTGCGGTATCTTGGCGGCTATCTCGCGGCTCGCGGGTGGCTGGCGCAGAGCGAGGCGGGACTGTTCGACGATCCCGACCTTGTGGCCGCCGTGAGCTTTGCCGGGGCCGCGCTGTGCGCTCTGGCCGGTGAGGGCTGGTACTGGCTGGCGCGCAGGTTCGGGTGGGCGAAATGACCTTCCTCGCCGCCATCCTCGGCTGGCTCACATCCGGGCCGCTCGATCAGCTGTTCAAGACGATCGACACCAGCATCGACAACGAGACGGAGCGGGAGCGGATCAAGGCGGACTTGGCCAAGTCGTATTTGTCGGCTCAGGCATCTGTGCTGACGGGCAGGGGATGGTGGTTTCCGCTGTTCTTTCTCATTCCAACCGCTTTGCATTACGGCGCTGTCTGCATCTACAGCATCCTATGGTGCGCGGGCTGCCGATTCCCGCAGGCGTGGACCATCGCCGCGCTTCCATCGCCTCTTGACCAGTGGGAGGGGGCGATCGTTGGTTCGCTGTTCATCGGAGCCGCCGGTGAGCGGATTATCGGGAGGCTGAGGAAATGAGCGAGGAACAGCGGCTCAACGATCCGGGACGCCCGAAAGCTGGAGAAAGGCCTGCGGGAGACGGCGGGATCGGGTCCCGCGTGGCCCGCCGGGCCGGATCGCGCCGGTTCCCTTGCCATCGTTCAGCCGTCATTCACCCCGATGCCGTTTGATAGCAGCATTGGCCCCGTCGCCTTTGTGATACGCTGGAGCATGGTCCCGAAAAATGGATACCGGCTTTCGGAAAAAGATCATGCTCAAACAAAAAGATAGGCGACGAGCATGATTCAACGCAGTTGAATCGTGCTCTCGTACGAACGGAGACAACCTTGCGTCTGCTTGTCGTCGAAGACGATCCGGACCTCAACCGCCAGCTCACCACCGCGCTGTCGGACGCCGGTTATGTGGTGGATCGCGCCTTCGACGGCGAGGAAGGGCACTTTCTCGGCGACAGCGAGCCCTATGACGCGGTGGTGCTCGACATCGGCCTGCCGAAGATGGACGGCATTTCGGTGCTGGAGGCGTGGCGGCGCAACAACCGCGCCATGCCGGTGCTGATCCTGACCGCGCGCGACCGCTGGAGCGACAAGGTGCAGGGTTTCGACGCCGGCGCCGACGATTACGTCGCCAAGCCGTTTCACATGGAGGAGGTGCTGGCGCGGCTGCGCGCGCTCTTGCGCCGCTCCACCGGCCATGCCCAGAGCGAACTGAGCTGCGGCCCGGTGGTGCTCGATACCCGCACCGGGCGGGTCAGCGTCAACGGCAACCCGGTCAAGATGACCTCGCACGAATATCGCCTGCTGGCCTACCTGATGCACCACGCCGGGCGCGTGGTGTCGCGCACCGAACTGGTGGAGCACCTTTACGATCAGGATTTCGACCGCGACTCCAACACCATCGAGGTGTTCGTCGGTCGTGTCCGCAAGAAGCTCGACGTCGATATCATCCAGACCGTGCGCGGGCTCGGCTATCTGCTGACGCCGCCGATCAATGCCAGATAGCGCGCCTCACCCTGCCGCCGACCCGCGTCCAAGTTCGCTCGCCGCCCGGCTGTTCGTGTCGGCGACGGTGTGGGTGGTGGTGGTGCTGCTGATTACCGGCATCGTGCTATCGTCGGTTTACCGTTCCGCCACCGAGCGCGCCTTCGACCGCCGCCTCAATTTCTACCTGCGGACGCTGGTCGCCGAAGTGGCGACGCCGGATGACGGCTCCGACCATCAGTTCCAGTCGCTCGGCGAGCCGCTGTTCGATCTGCCCTTGTCGGGCTGGTACTGGCAGATCGTGCGCGAGGACACGCCCAAGCCCGAGGTCCGCGCCTCGCGCTCGCTGTGGGACAAGAAGCTGCCGAAACTCGAAGACCGCGGCATCCCGCTCAGCGCCTCCGGGGTCCGGCAGGGCTACATCGACGGTCCCGAAGGGCAGGAATTGCGGCTGGTCGAGCGGCCGGTCGATCTCGGCGCGGACGGCAAGTATCTGGTGACGGTGGCCGGCGACGCCGACGAAATCTACGCCGAGACCCACACCTTCGATTACTACCTGCTCGGCACCTTCGCGGCGCTGACCATCGGGCTGTTGCTGACCACGGTGTTTCAGGTCCGCTTCGGCCTGTCGCCGCTCAAGCGGATCTCGGACGCCATCGCCGACATCCGCTCCGGCCGCGCCGAGCGGCTGGAGGGCAGCTTTCCGGTGGAGATCGCGCCCTTGGCGCGCGAGACCAACGCGCTGATCGAGGCCAACCGCGAGATCGTCGAGCGCGCCCGCACCCATGTCGGCAACCTGGCGCATGCGGTGAAGACGCCGCTGTCGGTGATCGTCAACGAGGCCACCGCGCGGGGTTCCGATCCGCTGGCGACCAAGGTTCTCGAACAGGTGGCGGTGATGCGCGAGCAGGTGGCGCATCATCTGGAGCGCGCCCGCATCGCCGCGCGGCCTACCGTCGTCGCCACCGTCACCGAGGTCGAGCCGGTGATCGAGGCGCTCGGCCGCACCATGGAGAAAATCCATCGCGGCATCGACATCGAGGTGTCGGCGCCGCCTGAGGCGAGGTTTCGCGGCGAGCGCCAGGATTTCGAGGAAATGGTCGGCAATCTGATCGACAACGCCTGCAAATGGGCGCGTGCGCAGGTCTCGATCCGGGTGGATCTGCGGCCGGCCGCCGAGGCGGAGCGGCCGGCGATGCTGCATATCCTGGTCGATGACGACGGCCGCGGGCTGTCGCTAGAGGAGCGCGCGCAGGCGTCGCGGCGCGGCAAGCGGCTCGATGAGTCGAAGCCGGGCTCCGGGCTCGGCCTGTCCATCGTGGTCGACCTGGCGGCGCTCTACGGCGGCCGCCTGACGCTCGACGCCGCGCCGCTCGGGGGCCTGCGGGCGGAACTGGTGCTGCCGGCGGCGTGAGGTGGCCCTTGTCCCGGGCGCAATGCGGCGTGCAACGCTGCATTGCAGACCTGGGACCGTCCCAAGCACCGTGGCTGGAACGGCCCCGGTTCTGCGCAGCGTCGCTTCGTGCCGCGGCGCGCCCGTGGCACGGAGCCATTTGCCGCACCCCGCTAAATATTCTGATTTCACAGTCTTTTCCCGCCCCTTCCGGTGTCGCAATTGTCAATTGCGCCGCCGCCATAGGCATGGTGTAACCCGCTCGCTTGCGCGGGGCCGTCCCGGTCCGCGCCGTTGCCGCCGGAATCGTGCTGAATGTCGTTGTGGTTCGTGCTTGCGCTGATGACCTTCGGGGCGATTTTCGCCGTGCTGTGGCCGCTCGGCCGCCGCGCCGCGCGGCAGCCCGAGGGCCGCGAATCCGCCGTCTATCGCGATCAGCTGGCGGAGGTCGACCGCGACATCGCGGCGGGCCTGATCGGTGAGACCGAGGCCGCCGCCGCCCGCGTCGAGATCGGCCGCCGCCTCATCGCCGCCGCCGACGCCGAGGAGGCCGCCGCGCCGCCGTCGAGCTTGCGGCTGCGCCGCGCGGTGGCCGTGGTCGCGCTGGTCGGCGTGCCGGTGCTGGCCGGCGGGCTCTATCTGCGGCTCGGCACGCCCGCGATGCCGGACTTTCCATTGGCGAGCCGGATGCGAGCGCCCGCCGGCGGGCAATCGCTCGATCAGTTGGTGGCGCAGGTGCAGGCGCATCTGGAGAAGAACCCGACCGACGGCCGCGGCTGGGGCGTGCTGGCTCCGGTGCTGGGACGGGTCGGCCGTTTCGAGGACGCCGCGCAGGCGTTCCGCAACGCCATCCGCTACGACGGCGACAGCGCCACCCGCCGCGCCGGGCTCGGCGAGGCGCTGGCGGGCGCCGCCAACGGAGTCGTCACCGCCGAGGCCAAGGCGGAATTCGAGCGCGCGGTGGCGCTTGACGCTTCCGACGTCAGGGCGCGCTATTTTCTCGGCCTCGCCGCCGAGCAGGACGGCCGGCCCAAGGAAGCCGCCGCGATCTGGCGGGCGATGCTCGACAAGGCGCCGCCGGACGCGCCGTGGCGGCCGCTGGTGGCGGCGGCGCTGGCGCGCATCGGCGCGGTCGCGCAAGCCGCGCCGGACGGCGCGTCCGCGAAGTTGCCGGCGTTGCCCGAGGGGGCCGCCGCCGCCGCGCAGGGCATGAGCGAGGGCGACCGCGCCGCGATGATTCGCGGCATGGTCGATCGGCTCGCCACGCGGCTGAAGCAGAACGGCGACGACGTCGAGGGATGGTTGCGGCTGGCGCGGGCCTATATGGTGCTCAATGAACCGGAGCGCGCGCACGCCGCGCGCGACGATGCGCGGCGGGCGCTTGCCGCCGACGAGGTCGGTTTGCGCAAGCTCAACGAAGGTCTCAAGGCGCTCGGCATAGATGGATGAAAGGTGTTCCCGGACCACGGGAACCGGGTTTCGGCGGACAGGACGGAATGACACGCAAGCAACGGCGATTGACGATGATTGGCGGCGCGCTGGTGGTGCTCGCCATCGCGGTCGGGCTGGTGCTCAACGCGCTTCGCGATTCCATCGTGTTCTTCTCGACGCCGCAAATGGTGGCCGAGAAGCACGTTCCGCCCGGAAGGCGGTTCCGGCTCGGCGGCGTGGTGGAGCCGGGATCGCTTCATCGCGGCGACAACCTCGCGGTGACCTTCAAGGTCGCCGACGGCAGCAACGCGCTGGAGGTCGCCTATAAGGGCATTTTGCCGGACCTGTTCCGCGAGGGGCAGGGCGTGGTCGCCGAAGGCGCGCTCGACGCCGGCGGCGTGTTCCGCGCCGACACCGTGCTCGCCAAGCACGACGAGACCTACATGCCGAAGGACGTCGCCGACGCCTTGAAGAAACAGGGCCACTGGAAGGACGACTACGAGAAGGCCGCGAAACCCGGCAAGCCGATGCAGGGAGCGTCGCGATGATCGCCGAGGCCGGCCATTACGCGCTGGTGCTGGCGCTGGCGCTGGCGCTGATCCAGTCCACCGTGCCGATGATCGGCGCTCGGCTGCGCGACCCGGCGCTGATGACTCTCGCGCGCTCCACCGCGCTGGCGCAACTCGCCTTCGTCGGCATCTCGTTCATGGCGCTGGTGGCGCTGCACGTGATGTCGGATTTCTCGGTCGCCAACGTCTACGAGAATTCGCACTCGCTGAAACCGCTGATTTACAAGATCACCGGCGTCTGGGGCAACCATGAGGGCTCGATGCTGCTGTGGGTCAGCATTCTGGCGCTGTTCGGCGGGCTGGTCGCGGTGTTCGGCAACAACCTGCCGCTGTCGCTGCGCGCCAACGCGCTCGGCGTGCAGGGCTGGGTCTCGACCGCGTTCTACCTGTTCATCCTGCTGACCTCGAACCCGTTCCTGCGATTGGCCAACCCGCCGCTGGAAGGCCGCGACCTCAACCCGGTGTTGCAGGATCCCGGCCTCGCGCTGCATCCGCCGATGCTCTATCTCGGCTATGTCGGCTTCTCGATCTCGTTCTCCTTCGCTATCGCAGCCCTGATCGAGGGCCGCATCGACGCCGCCTGGGCGCGCTGGGTGCGGCCGTGGACGCTGATGGCGTGGATGTTCCTGACGCTCGGCATCGCCATGGGCTCGTACTGGGCCTATTACGAACTCGGCTGGGGCGGCTGGTGGTTCTGGGATCCGGTGGAGAACGCCTCGCTGATGCCGTGGCTCGCCGGCACCGCGTTGTTGCATTCCGCCGTGGTGATGGAGAAGCGCAACGCGCTGAAGGTGTGGACCGTGCTGCTGGCGATCCTCACCTTCTCGCTGTCCTTGCTCGGCACTTTCCTGGTGCGCTCCGGCGTGCTCACCTCGGTTCACGCCTTCGCCACCGATCCGACGCGCGGCGTCTTCATCCTACTGATCCTGTGCGTGTTCATCGGCGGCAGCCTGACCTTGTACGCGTGGCGCGCCTCGTCGCTGAAGCAGGGCGGGCTGTTCGCGCCGATCTCGCGCGAGGGCGCGCTGGTGCTCAACAACCTGCTGCTGACCACCGCCTGCGCCACCGTTTTCATCGGCACGCTGTATCCGCTCGGGCTCGAAGTGCTCACCGGCGAGCGGATTTCGGTGGGCGCGCCGTTCTTCAACCTGACCTTCGCGCCGCTGTTCGTGCCGCTGTTGCTGGCGCTGCCGTTCGGCCCGCTGCTGGCGTGGAAACGCGGCGATCTGGCCGGCGCGGCGCAGCGGCTCTATGCGGCGGGCATCGCGGCGCTGGTGGCGGTCGCGGTGCTGTGGGCGTGGACACGGGGCGGGGCGGCGCTCGCGCCGCTGGCGATCGGGCTCGCCGTGTTCGTGATTATCGGGGCGCTGACCGATATCGCCGAGCGCAGCATGCTGTTCCGGATGCCGCTGCCGATTGCGCTGCGGCGCGCGCGCGGCCTGCCGCGAGCGAGCTGGGGCACGATGTTCGCGCATCTCGGCGTCGGCGTGGCGCTGATCGGCATCGTCTGCGAGACCACCTGGAATTCCGAACTGATCTCGACGTTGAAGCCGGGCGACGTCGCCAAGGTCGCCGGTTATGAACTGAAGCTCGACGCCATCAGCCAGCGGCAGGGGCCGAACTACGGTGAGATGCTGGCGCATTTCACCGTCAGCCGCGACGGCCGCCCGATCGGGGCGATGACGCCGTCCAAGCGCAGTTTCGCGACCCGCGGGATGTCGACCACCGAGGCGGCGCTGATGTCGCGGGGTGTCAGCCAGCTATACGTTTCGTTAGGAGATACGGCGGCGAGCGGCGCCATCGCGGTGCGCATCTATCACAAGCCGATGGTGCTCCTGATCTGGTTCGGCCCGCTGCTGATGGCGTTCGGCGGCCTGCTGTCGCTGTCCGACCGCCGCCTGCGCGTCGGCGCGCCGAAGCCGGCCAAAGCCGCGCGCGGCTTGCAGCCGGCGGAGTAGGGCGGTGCGCGCGTCCCAACAACCAGCGTCGTCCCCGTCTGCGCGGGGACGACTCCGTGGTTGGGGCGAGTCCCTGCGCGTTGTCGGGGCGATTCTCTACTTTGCCTTCGCGGCCATGCAGCCCGCGCTTGCCGTGCAGCCCGACGAGGTGATGAAAAATCCGGCGCAGGAAGCCCGCGCGCGGGAGCTTTCGCGCGAGTTGCGCTGCATGGTGTGCCAGAACCAGTCGATCGACGATTCCGAGGCGCCGCTGGCGCGCGATCTGCGGCTTCTGGTGCGCGAGCGCATCGCCGCCGGCGACAGCGACGCGCAGGTGATCGATTTCCTGGTGGCGCGCTATGGCGAATACGTGTTGCTCAAGCCGCGCTTCGAGGGGCAGACGCTGCTGCTGTGGCTGTTGACGCCGCTGGCGCTCGGCCTCGGCGCGTTCGGGCTGTGGTGGCAGCATCGCCGGCGCGCGCGGATCGCGGCGCGGGACGCGGCCGCGCCGGAACTGACGCCGGAGGAGGAGGCGCGGCTCGCGGCGCTGATCGCGAGGCCCGCGTCCGATCAGGCGCCGTAAGGCATCCAAGGGCTGACTACGCGACACCAAAGCCGTCATGCGCCGCCAACGGGTCCGCGCAAGGCGCGGCCCGATGACAGGCTCCGGCGGAGCATCCAGTATTCCGTGCCGGCTGATATTTCCCCTGTGCGCGCACCGGTTACTGGATCATCCGCTTTCGCCGATGATGACGCCGCGTTTCCGGATGGCGGTCGAGCGATTCGATTCGGAAAATCATTGTTCCAGACGCGGCCGGACGCGTCTCCCCAAGATTACAAAAGATTAATTCCCCCGCCAGCATGCCGTAAGGCGACAGGTCCCATCTTCCAGGTCATGCGATGCAGCTTCGCAGCGTGATTCCGACCTTGGAGATTGCTATGATCGACCGTCCCTCCCACCCCACATCCGCTCCGATCAACCAGCCGCGCCGTTCGGTGCTGTCGTTGCGCAAGCTCGCGCTGATGGCCTCGGTGGTTGCCGGCCTTGGCGCCGCCGTCTACGGGTTCAGCCCGTCGTCCGGCAATTTCGATCTGCTGACGACGCCGGCGCACGCGCAGGTCAACAGCGAGGTCAGCAAGATTCAGACCCCGGTCGGATTCGCCGACATCGTCGAGCGCGTCAAGCCGTCGGTGATCTCGGTCAAGGTGCGCATCAAGGAAAAGATGTCGAACACCGACGAGGACGGCTCGCCGTTCCGGCCCGGTTCGCAGATGGAGCGCTTCTTCCGCCATTTCGGCGGTCCGGACGGCCTGCCGCCGGGATTGCGCGGCCGCCACGGCCCGACCATGGGACAAGGCTCCGGCTTCTTCATTTCGCCTGACGGCTACGCGGTGACCAACAACCACGTCGTCGAAGGCGCCGACAGGGTCGAGGTGACCACCGACGGCGGCAAGACCTATACCGCGAAGGTGATCGGCACCGACCCGCGCACCGATATCGCCCTCATCAAGGTCGAGGGCGGCTCGGACTTCCCGTTCGCGAAACTCTCCACCAGCAAGGCGCGGATCGGCGACTGGGTGCTCGCGGTCGGCAATCCGTTCGGCCTCGGCGGCACCGTGACCGCCGGCATCGTCTCGGCCAACGGCCGCGACATCGGCAACGGCCCCTATGACGATTTCATCCAGATCGATGCTCCGGTCAACAAGGGTAACTCCGGCGGCCCGGCGTTCGACATGCAGGGCAACGTCATCGGCGTCAACACCGCGATCTATTCGCCGTCCGGCGGCAGCGTCGGCATCGCGTTCTCGATTCCCGCATCGACGGTGCAGAGCGTCGTCACCCAGTTGAAGGACAACGGCGCCGTCAGCCGCGGCTGGATCGGCGTGCAGATCCAGCCGGTGACGCAGGATATCGCCGACAGCCTCGGCCTGAAGAAGGCGGAAGGCGCGCTGGTGTCCGAGCCGCAGCCGGACGGTCCGGCCGACAAGGCGGGCATCCAGTCGGGTGACATCATCAAGAGCGTCAACGGCACCCCGGTCAAGGACGCGCGCGAACTCGCCCGCACCATCGGCGGCATCGCGCCCGGCAAGGAGATCAAGATCGAGCTGCTGCGCAAGGGCCAGGACAAGACCGTGACGCTGACGCTCGCCAAGATGCCGAGCGAGAAGGAGGCGCGCGCCGACTTCGGACGCGGCCGCAATCGCGGTGAGATGTCGCGCGAAGTTCCGCGCCTCGGCCTCACCGTCGCGCCCGCCGCCTCGGTCGCCGGCGCCGGCAAGGAAGGCGTCGTCGTCACCGACGTCGATCCCAACAGCGCGGCTGCCGAGCGCGGCTTTAAGGAAGGCGACGTCATTCTCGAAGTCGCCGGCCGCAATGTCACCGATCCGGGCGAGGTGCGCGAGGCCATCAAGTCGGCCCAGGCGGACAACAAGAACAGCGTGTTGATGCGGATCCGGTCCGGCGGCTCGCTGCGCTTCGTCGCGGTGCCGCTGGCCAAGGGCTAAGCATCGCTCGCCGCGTCAAGGCATGGCGGCGGATTCTCACGCCGCCACGCCCGCAACGCGACCGACATCATTCACGAACCGCTTCCAATGGATCAGCCCCTCCGTTGGAAGACTTGGCGGGCGATGAAGTCCCCCAGCTTCGTCGCCCGCCGTTTTTTCGCACGGCCGCGTTGCCTTGCGTCGAGGGTCCGATCGGGCCATGCTGAAGGGAGCGGAACTGTGCCGCCAGATGAGACAGACAACCGGATGCGCTTGCTGATTATCGAGGACGACCGTGAATCGGCGGACTATCTCGCCAAGGCGTTTCGCGAGGTCGGCCATATCGCCGATCTCGCCGGCGACGGCGATGAGGGCCTGTCCATGGCCGATGGCGGCGACTATGACGTGCTGGTGATCGATCGCATGCTGCCCAAGCGCGACGGCCTGTCCGTCATCGGCACCTTGCGCGGCAAGGGCAATCGCACGCCGGCCCTGATCCTCTCCGCGCTCGGCCAGGTCGACGACCGCATCAAGGGCCTGCGCGCCGGCGGCGACGACTACCTGCCGAAGCCCTATGCCTTCGCCGAATTGCTGGCGCGCGTCGAGGTGCTGTCGCGCCGCAACGGCGGCCCCGCGGAAGAAACCGTCTACCGCGTCGGCGATCTCGAACTCGACCGGCTGTCGCATCGCGTCACGCGCGGCAAGGAGGAGTTCGTGTTGCAGCCGCGCGAATTCCGTTTGCTCGAATATCTGATGAAGCACGCGGGACAGGTGGTGACGCGAACCATGCTGCTCGAAAATGTCTGGGACTATCATTTCGATCCGCAGACCAACGTGATCGACGTGCATATCTCGCGGCTGCGCGCCAAGATCGACAAGGGATTCGATCGGCCCCTGCTGCATACCATTCGCGGCGCGGGGTACATGATACGTGACGGCATTCGGTAAGCTGATCCGCACCACCGCGTTCCGGTTGACGCTGGTCTACCTGTTGTTGTTCGCGGTGTTCGCCGCATCGCTGCTGGGCTTCTTCGCCTGGAACACGCGGCGCATGATTACCGAGCAGATCACCACCACCGTCAACGCGGATCTCGGCGACCTGACCAGCCTGTTCGACCGGCGCGGCCTGCGCGGGCTGGTGTATGCGATCGAGAACCGGGCGTTGCGGCCGGACGCCAACCTGTATCTGGTGGTGACGCCCTCGGGGCAGGCCGTCGCCGGCAATGTCGGCGCGCTGCAACGGGGCACCATGGCGGCGTCCGGCTGGGTCGAAACCGCCTATCAGCGCCTTGAGGAACAGGACACCGGGCCGCACCGCGCGCTGGTGCGCATCGCCGAGCTGAGTAATGGATTCCGGCTGCTGGTCGGGCGCGATCTGGAGGAGCGGCGGCGGATCTTCGGCATCGTCGCCAGGGCGGCGCAATGGTCGATCCTGGTGGTGGTGGTGCTCGGCCTCGCCGGCGGGGTGTTTGTCGGGCGGCGCGTGCTGCGCCGGATCGACGCCATGACCGGAACCACCCGCCGCATCATGGCGGGCGACCTGAGCGAGCGATTGCCGGTGGGGCGCAGCGGCGACGAGCTGGACCGCCTGGCGGACAACCTCAACCTGATGCTGGAGCGCATCGAGGCGCTGATGGCCGGCCTCAAGGAAGTCTCCGACAACATCGCCCACGATCTCAAGACGCCGCTGACGCGGCTGCGCAACCGCGCCGAGGACGCGCTGGCGACCTCCCGCGACGAGGCCGACTACCGCGCCGCGCTGGAGCGCACCATCGAGGAATCCGACGCGCTGATCCGCACCTTCAACGCGCTGTTGATGATCGCGCGGGCGGAATCGGGGCAAGGCGGCGCGGCTGAGGATTTCGACGTCGCCGATGTCGCCAACGGCATCTACGAACTCTACGAGCCGCTCGCCGAGGACAGCGGATTGACGTTGCATGTCGAGGCGGCGCCCGCGCCGCTTCATGGCAATCGCGAACTGGTCAGCCAGGCGCTGGCCAATCTGGTCGAGAACGCCATCAAGTACGGCAAGCCGGCGAACCCCGCGCCAGAAGCGCAACCCGCCGCCGCGCCGTCGATCCTGATCGAGGTGCGGCGGGACGCAGACCAGGTCCTGCTCGGCGTCACCGACCGCGGTCCGGGCATTCCGGAGGCCGACCGCAGGCGCGCCACCGAGCGCTTCGTCCGCCTTGAGGCGAGCCGCACCCAGCCCGGCTCGGGCCTTGGCCTCAGCCTCGCCCAGGCGGTGGCGAAACTGCATCGCGGCGAGCTGCGGCTTGAGGACGCCGCGCCCGGCTTGCGGGCGACGCTTGCATTTCCGGCGCTTTCGGGCGAGGGATGGGTTGAGCGATCGACGCAACCGGAAACCCATCCTGCATGAATTTTTCCGCGAAGGATGACGCGGATCTCACCTCGCTGGCCGCCCGGATGGTGACCGGTCCGGTGCTGTTCGCCGAGGCCGACGCCGAACGGCGCCTCAAGGACTGGCTGGCCGACGCGCCGCCGGAGGAGGCCGCCGCGATCACGGCCATCGCCGGGCAATTCCCGCTTGCTCACGCCTCGCTCGCCGGCATCGCCGAGGCCTCTCCCTATCTGTTCGATCTGATGCGCGCCGACGCCGGACGCCTGGTGCGGCTGTTGCGGTGCCACCCGGATGCGCATTTCGCCGCCCTGATCGCCAAGGCCGCCGCCGATGTGCCGGTCGCCGCCGACCAGGCCGAGGCGATGCAACTGCTGCGCCGGCTGAAGGCGGAGGCGGCGCTGATGATCGCGCTGTGCGACATCGGCGGGGTCTGGCCGGTGATGCGCGTGACGCAGGCGCTGACCGACCTCGCGGTCACCTCGGTGCAATGCGCGCTGCGCTTCCTGCTGTTGCAGGAGGCGGCGCGCGGCAAGATCTTGCCGCCGGTCGCCGCCCGGCCGGAGGAGGGCAGCGGCCTCGTTGTTCTCGCCATGGGCAAGATGGGCGCGGGCGAACTGAACTATTCCAGCGACGTCGATCTGATCGTGTTCTTCGATCTGGCGGCGCCGACGCTCGCCCCCGACATCGAGCCGCAGCCGTTCTTCGTGCGCCTCACCCAGGGACTGTCGCGGATGCTGCAACAGCGCACCGGCGACGGCTACGTGTTTCGCGTCGACCTGCGGCTGCGGCCGGATCCGGCCTCGACGCCGGTGGCGATCTCGACGGCGGCGGCGATCGGCTATTACGAACGCGAGGGCCGCACCTGGGAGCGCGCCGCGATGATTAAGGCGCGGCCCTGCGCCGGCGATATGATCGCCGGCGAGGCGCTGGTGGCGGAGATCGCGCCGTTCGTCTGGCGCAAGCATCTCGATTTCGCGGCGCTGGCCGACGTTCACGGCATGAAGCGGCAGATGCAGTCGTTTCGCGGCCAGAGCGAGATTTCGGTCGAGGGCCACAACGTCAAGGTCGGGCGCGGCGGCATCCGCGAGATCGAGTTTTTCGCGCAAACCCAGCAGTTGATCGCCGGCGGGCGGCATCCCGAATTGCGGACGCGGCCGACGCTGGAGACGCTCGACGTGCTGGCGGCGAACAACTGGATCACGCCCACCGCGCGCGACGAACTGGGCGACGCCTACCGGTTCCTGCGCCGCGTCGAGCACCGGCTGCAAATGATCGCCGACGAGCAGACCCACGCGCTGCCCGAGGATCGCGATGCGGTGGAGCGGTTCGCGTTCTTCTTCGGCTACGACAGCCGCGCGGCGTTCGCCCGCGATCTTCTGGCGCATCTCAATTGCGTGCAGGGACACTACAGCAAGCTGTTCGAGGGGGACCCCGCGGGCACCGCCAAACTTCCCGACGTCGATTACCGCGCCGGGCCGGACGATCCGCGCGTGGTCAAGCGGCTCGCCGATCTCGGCTTCGCCAAGCCGCTGATGGTGGCCTCGACGGTGCGGCAATGGATGTCCGGCGACTATCGCGTGCTCAAGGTGGAGGCGACGCGGCGGGCCTTCGAGGAATTCGTCCCCGCGCTGATCGAGGGGCTGGCGCATGCCGAACAGCCCGACGACGCGGTGACCGCGTTCGACAGTTTTCTGCAAGCCCTGCAACGCGGCGGGCGGCTGATCTCGCTGCTCGGCCAGAACAGCGATCTGGTGGCGCTGGTGGCGCTGATCCTCGGCGCCGCGCCGCGTCTCGGCGCCATGCTGGCGCGCCAGCCGCAACTGATGGACGGCCTGATCGATCCGCGCTTCTTCGGCGCCATGCCGGACCGCAAGGAACTGTCGGCGCGGCTGGCGGCGACGCTGGCGGACGCCGATTCCTACGAGGAGTTTCTCGACCGGCTGCGGCTGTTCGGCCAGGAAAGCCTGTTCCTGATCGGCACGCGCATCCTCTCCGGCACGGTGTCGGCGCAACACGCCTCGACCGCCTTCGCCGACGTCGCCGAGGGCATCGTGCAAACCGTCCACGACCTGGTGACCAAGCAGTTCGTCGCCCAGCACGGCCGCGTGCGCGACCAGGAGACCGCCATTCTGGCGATGGGCAAGCTCGGCAGCCGCGAGATGACGGCGTCGTCCGACCTCGACCTGATCCTGATCTACGATTTCGATCACGACCATCCCGAATCCGACGGCGCGCGGTCGCTGCAAGGCAGCCAGTATTTCGCCCGCTTTACCCAGCGCCTCATCAGCGCCTTCACCACCCGCACCAATTATGGCGTGCTGTACGACGTCGACATGCGGCTGCGCCCCTCCGGCCGCGCCGGGCCGGTGGCGTCGCGGCTCGACTCGTTCGCCGACTATCAGGATCACGAAGCCTGGACCTGGGAGCACATGGCGCTGACGCGGGCGCGGGTGATCTCGGCGTCGCCGGAATTTCGCGCGAGAATCGAGGCCATCATCCGCGAGGTGCTGACGCGCCCGCGCGACCGCCGCATCATCGCCAGCGACGTCGCCGAGATGCGCCGCGCCATCGCGCTGGAAAAGGGCGAGGACGATATCTGGGACCTCAAATACGCCGCCGGCGGCATGGTCGATATCGAATTCATCGCGCAATATCTGCAACTGGTTCATGCCGCCGAGACGCCGGAAATCCTCAATGTCGGCACGGTGCAGGTGCTGGAGAACGCGGCGCGCCTCGGCATCCTGCCGCAATCGACCATCGAGGTGCTGCGGCCGGCGGCGCGGCTGTATCACGACCTGACGCAAATCCTGCGGCTCTGCGTCAGCGGCAAGTTCGATCCCGCGACCGCCGGGGAGGACCTGCTGCGGATCATGACGCGCGCCGGCGACGCGCCGGATTTCTCGGCGCTGGAGGCCGGGGTGCGCGACACCCAGGCGGAGGTGCGAGCGGTCTTTCTCGCGCTGGTCGGCGAGACGAGTTGAGGGTGTGATTTGCTATTCGTTTTGGGAGCGGATTTCCCGCACGAAAAACGTCGTCCCCGCGCAGGCGGGGACCCATACGCCGCAGCGCTTCGGCTCCATCATCCGGGCGAGTTATTCCTAACGACGAGCGCCAGGGGCTGTGGGTCCCCGCCTGCGCGGGGACGACGCTGTTCGGGTTGTTAGTCCGAGCACAAGTTCAACGTCTGGCAAGCATGGCGATGACTGCGCGCAGCCCGCCTCACCCCGCCGCGCGCAGCGAGCCTCGCGCCACGGTCGCGGGCCGTCGCGTCGCGAGGCCGTCGCGGGGCAGGGTCACGCCGATCACCGTGCCGACGCCGGGTTTCGACTTCATCCGCATCGAGCCGCCGTGCAGGCCGGTCAGCGACTTGGCGATCGCCAATCCCAGTCCCGAGCCTTGATAGGTCTTGGTCAACTGCCCCTCGACCTGCTCGAACGGCTGGCCGAGCTTGAGCATGGATTGCCGCGCGATGCCGATGCCGGTGTCCGCGATCATCAGCACGATGGCGTTGTCGACCGATCGGCTGCGGACGATCACCCGGCCGCCGTCCGGCGTGAACTTGACCGCGTTGGACAGAAGATTGACGACGATCTGCTTGACCGCGCGGCGGTCGGCCACCAGCGGCACGTGATCGTCGAAATCCGCATCCAGCATCAGGCATTTCTCCTGCGCCCGGCCGGCGACCACGCGCAGCGATTCCGCAAGCGTCTGGGCCAGATTGAGCGGTTCGGGATCGAGTTGCATCCGTCCCGCCTCGATCTTCGACATATCGAGAATGTCGTTGATGACCTCCAGCAGGTAATGCCCGGAGGTGAGAATGTCGTGGCAGTATTCCTGATACTTGTCGGAACCCAGCGTTCCGAACATGCCGCTGCCCATGATCTCGGAGAAGCCGATGATGGCGTTGAGCGGCGTGCGCAACTCGTGGCTCATGTTGGCGAGAAATTTTGATTTCGCCTGATTGGCTTCCTCGGCGCGGTCCTTTTCGCGGGCGTATTTCTGGGCGAGGTCGACGAGTTCGAGCGCCTGCCGCTCCAGCGTGGTCCGCGATCGCTTCAGGTCGGTCACGGTGGCGCGCAGGCGCAGGTCGTTGTCGACCAGTTTCTGCTCGTGTTCCTTGATCCGCGTGATGTCGGTGCCGACCGACACATAGCCGCCGTCCTTGGTGCGGCGCTCGCTGACGTTGAGCCAGCGGCCGTCGTCGAGCTGCGCCTCGAAGGTGCGGCTGCCCGCGGCGCGCGCGTCGTTGGCCGGTAGCCGGGCGCGAATGTGCGGCATCCGGCCGACTTCGCAGACCGTTTCATAGGACGTTCCCGGCGCGACCGCGGTGTCGGGCAGCTTGTGCAGGCGCTGGAAGTGCGAGTTGCAGAGGACGAGACGGTCCTCGGCGTCCCAGAGCACGAAGGATTCCGGAATGGTTTCGATGGCGTCGCGCAGCCGCAGGTCGGCCTCGACGGTGCGTTCGGCCAGGCTTCTCTGCTCGGTGACGTCGACCGCGATGCCGATCAGATGCAGGCCGCCGTCGCGCGCGCCGTGGCTCAATTCGCAGCGCACGCGCAGCCAGATCCAATGGCCGCCGGAATGCTGCATGCGAAAACTCTGGTCGATGTGGTTGATCTTGCCGGAGATGAGCAGGTCGGCGATCTCGTACAGGTCGATGTCGTCGGAGCGGACCAGCGCGTTGACCTCGCCGAAGGTCAGCAGGTCGCTGCGGCCGGCGAGGCCGAGAATCGAGAACATCGAGTGCGACCAGAAGATGCGGCCGCGCGACAGGTCCCAATCCCACAGCCCGCAGCGCCCGCGATTGAGCGCGGTGTCGATCCGCCCGCGCACCGCGTCGTTAATCAGGTCACCCTCGCGCGCGCGGGTCGATTGCCAGTGAAACGCGAAGCCGAGAATGAGGACGACGAATCCGGTGGTGGCGGACAACGTCACCGCCAGCGCGGCGTCGGATTGCCACAGCAGCGAGCCCTGCGGTTGCGCGATCACGATCTGGCCAGGAAGCGCCTTGAGCGCGCGCGTGGTGAAAATGGCGCCGTCGATCCGGCCGATCCCGGTCTCCGCGGTCGCGGCGAGGCCCGCGAGTTTTTCGCGCGCGCTGTCACCGAGGCGCTCGGCCGGCAAGGCGGCGACGGGACGGCGATCCGCGCCGACGATCTGGATCGAGCGGTTCGCCACGCGGCCCCAGGCCGGGACCAGCGATGCCAGCAGTTCCTTGAGACGTGACGACGTCAGCGGCGACGGTTGTCCGGCGAGGTTGCGGTCGAGACGCTCGGCGAGCAGATCGGCGAGCGCGGTCAGGTCGCGCTCGGCGGAGGCTTGCATTTGCCGGCCGTGATCGGTGACCTGGACGAAAGCGCCGAAGCAGATGGTGACCAGAAACGCGATAATCAGGATCGGGACCGCGCGGCACAATAGCGGCTCGGCGTTGAGCAGCCGGTGATAGGCCGGTTTCGCGATCGATTGCGCCAATCCCTTGATCGAATCGGATTGGACGCATGCGCCTTGCGTGCGCGCGCGCATCATGCCCATGCCCCTCGGGATTTCCCCTGAATGCCGCCATCGACGCGCCGTGCGACGAGTGGCGGCTACGCCCATTCACGCGATCGGTTCGACGCCGAGATTCAGATCCGTTGATCGCAAATCTGCTCACCGGATGTCTCGAACGGACGCCGTTTCCGCCGGATCGAGCCGGCCCCCCGGCTGTCTCGAATCAAGGAGATTTGAATCCAGTTTTCGCGACGTGTCGAGAGTCAACGAATCGTTAACGCGAAAAAACTTTCTCCAACGATGCTTTTCCGCTCGGCGATCGGACGCGATCGAGTCCGAAACGGGAACGCGCGGCGATGAGCCGGCGCGTGATCGGTCTCAACGGAAACGTGGGCCGTTGTCCGCGGAGCATACACCCCAACGAGGCGTCATCGTCCGCGAAGGCGGACGATCCAGTAACCCGCAAAAAGTGCGTGGAAAATTTGATCCGCTACGGCGTACTGGATCCTCCGCTTTCGCGGAGGATGACGTTTCCCGCGTTGCGGGCGGGCGTGTATCAACCCTGGAAAATGACGCTCTACGCGCGCGTCGGTTCGGCGTGGCTGATGACGCGCTTCACGGTCGGATCGAGGCGACGCAAGGCGCGCTCGATGTCGTCGACGGCTTCGTGGACCCGCGTCACGCTCATGGTCGGCGCGGCGCGGCAGTGGAAATTGACGATCTGTCCGGTGTCGGTGTCGCGCACGCGCACGTTGTGAATATCGTGGATGCCGCGCTCCGCCGCGAAGCCCGACAGCGCGGCCGCGATTTCCGCGACGCGGCCGGCGGGAGCGTCGGTGCCGGTCGGTGCTTCCGGCTCCAGCGGCTCGATGTGGGTGTCGACCTCGACGTCGGCGCCGAACTCGTCGCGAATGCTTTGCTCAAGGTCTTGCGCGATGTCGTGCGCCTTGGCGAGATCGAGTTCGCCGTCGACTTCGAGATCGATGCTGACGGTCAGCCGCTCGCCGAGGTCGTGGACCGTGACGTGATGGATGGCGAGCGCGGCGTTGCGCGCGATCACCATGATCCGGTCGCGCACCGTTTCGTTGTCACGCGCCACCGGCAGCGCGGTGAAGCTGAGATCGGCGTCGCCGAGCGCGGCGCTCACCGCATCCTGCGCCGCGCGCTTGATGGCGTCGACGCGGTCGATCGGATAGGTGCGCGGCACCTGGACGTCGGCGTCGATGAAATAGGTCGGGCCGACCATGCGCGCGCGCAGCCGCTCCACGCCGATCACGCCGGGCACCGCGAGGATCGCCGCGCGGACCTGGTCGGCGACGCCTTCCGGCGCGCGGTCGAGCAAGGTCTCGACGGTCGAGCGGCCGAGCCGCAGGCCGAGCACCGAGATGGCGATGGCGATGGCGATGGCGGCGACGGCGTCGCCCCACCAGAAACCCAGCGCGGCGAGTCCGAGCCCGATAATCACCGCCACCGAACCCATCACGTCGGAGGCGAAATGCAGCGCGTCGGCGGCGAGCGCCTGGCTCTGGGTATCGCGCGCGACCCGATGCAGCGCCCGCGCGCGCCACAGGTTGACGGCGATGTCGACCAGCAGCACCACGAACGGGATCGCCGAGATCGTCGTGGGCGCGACGCCGTCGCGCAGGTGGCTGTAGGCGGTCACCAGAATGCCGCCCGCCAGCACGTAGAGCAGCGCGATCACGCCGAGCGCCGACAGGCTTTC
Organism: Xanthobacteraceae bacterium; assembly: GCA_023954195.1. Lineage (GTDB taxonomy): Bacteria > Pseudomonadota > Alphaproteobacteria > Rhizobiales > Xanthobacteraceae > 62-47. The sequence goes on along the minus strand of JAMLIK010000001.1, from coordinate 959,432 downwards.
GAATTTGCCGTGGCCGTAGTGATGTTCCTCGTCGGCCGGCCGGTCGGAAAACCGCACCACGATCCAGGTGATGACGGTGGCGACGAGATCGACGGAACTGTGCAGCGCCTCGGAAATCAGCGCGAGGCTGCCGATCGCGACGCCGACCGCGAACTTCACTGCGGCCATCGTCGCGCTCGCCACCACCGAGATCGCGGCGACGCGGGTTTTTACGTTTTGGACGTGCTGGTTCATGGGGCGCGGTTTAGCAGCCTCGGCGGTCGACCTCAAAGCGAAGCCGGGGGATGCGCACGGTATTTTGACGCCAATTGCAGATGCGAATTAGTCCGACTTCAAACAGCGGTAAAACAAAACGTCCGCCCCGAGGGGGCGGACGTGGTCGCCGCGCATGAGCGGGCTGCGACATTGGCTCCGTGCTCCGGGCGCGCCGCGGCACGAAGTGACGCTGCGCAGAACCGGGGCCGTTCCAGCGACAGCATTTGCGACGGTCCCGGTTCTGCGACGCAGCGTTCCACGCTGCATCGCGCCCGGGACACGATCATTCATTTGGCGAGCCGGAACTTGCCGTTCTCGACCTTAATCAGGAACGCCGAACGCTCGTCATAGCCGTTGTGGTCGGTCGGGCTCATGTTCGACAGGCCGTTGTTGAGGTAGATCTGCTTGCCGTTCTCCAGCGCCTCGCGCAGCGCGGCGCGGAATTCCGGCGTGCCCGGCTTGCCGGCCTTAAGCGCGGCCGGCATGGCGTTTTCCACCAGCACCATCGAATCCCACAGGTGCGCGCCGAACGCCGCCGGCTCCTCCTTGTGCAGGGCCTTGTAGGCGGCGATGAATTTTTCCGGCGCGGGACGGAACGGGCTGTCCTTCGGCAGATCGTCGACGACGGTGAAGGCTTCGCCGGTGTACTCCGCGCCCTCGACGTCCTTGCCGCCGAGCTTGATGAACTCGTTGGTGGCGACGCCGTGGGTCTGATAGATCGGCCCCTTGTAGCCGCGCTCGCGCAACGCCTTCTGCGGCAGCACCGCGGGCGTGCCGGCGGCGGCGATGAACACCGCATCGGGCTTCGAGGCGATGATCTTCAGCACCTGTCCGGTGACGCTGGCGTCGCCGCGCGCATAGACCTCGTGCGTGGTCAGCTCGATGCCGGCCTTCGGCGCCTCCGCCTTCAGCACGTTGTAGTAGCCCTCGCCGTAGCCGTCGGAGAAGCCGATATAGCCGAGCTTCTTGGCGCCGGTCTTGGCGATGTGCTTGAGGATCGCCCTCGCCATGATGTCGTCGTTCGGCACCACCTTGAACACCCACTTCTTCTTGTCGTCCATCGGCGACACCAGCACGGCGGCGGCGGCGAGCGTCAGCAGCGGCGTCTTGGACTCGGCGGCGATGTCGATCAGCGGCAGCGACACCGGGGTCAGCGACGAGCCGACCAGCACGTCGACCTTTTCCTCCGAGATCAGCTTGCGGGCGTTCTGCGCCGCCTTGGTCGGATCGGACTCGTCGTCGAGCGCGATATAGGTGACCTTCTGCCCGGCGATCTCCTTGGGCAGGATCGGCACGGTCTTGCTCTGCGGCTGTCCCAGCGCCGCGCCGGGGCCGGATGCGCTCATGGTGATGCCGACCTTGAGCTGCGCGTGCGCGCTGCCGGCGGTGAGCGCCACCGTCGCCAGTGCGATGAGCCAGGTTTTCGTTGATAGCATGACGTCCTCCCTTGGGTGTTTTGACGAGTTTAGTAGTCGTTGCCGCCGAGGCCGAGATAACTTTCGACCAAGCGGCTGTCCTGCGCGATCTCGGCGGGCGAGCCCTGCGTGGTGATCGCGCCGAGTTCCATGACATAGGCGTAGTCGGCGACCTGCAACGCCGCGCGGGCGTTCTGCTCGACCAGCAGGATCGAGACGCCGCTGGCGCGCAGTTCGGTGAGAATCTGGAAGATGTCGCGCACGATGCGCGGCGCCAGCCCCAGGCTCGGCTCGTCCAGCATCAGCAATGTCGGGCGCGCCATCAAGGCGCGGCCCATCGCCAGCATCTGGCGCTCGCCGCCGGACAGCGTGCCGGCCAGTTGCCGGCGGCGCTCCTTGAGCCGGGGGAATTGCGAAAACACCTGCTCCAGCGTCTGGTTACGCTCGGCGCGCGAGCGGCGGATGCCGCCGAGCAGGAGATTGTCCTCCACCGGCATGTCGGCGAACAACTCGCGCCGCTCCGGCACCAGGCACAGGCCCTGCTGCACGCGGGCTTCCAGAGGGACGTTCGCGATCGGCCGGCCGCGAAACGTGATCGCGCCGCGCGCGCCCAGGAGTCCCATCAGCGCGTTAAGCAGCGTGGTCTTGCCGGCGCCGTTGGCGCCGATCACCGTCACCAGCGCGCCCTGCGTCACCTGGATCGAGACGTTGTGAACCACCTCGGCGCGGCCATAGGCGACGCTGAGGTCGCGCACATCGAGCAGCGGCGCGCTCATGCCACGCCTCCGAGATAGGCTTCCAGCACGGCGGGATTCTTCCGGATTTCGGCCGGCACGCCTTCCGCGATCTTGGTGCCGAAGTCGAGCACCACGAGGCGATCGGCGAGGCTCATGACGAAATCCATGTCGTGCTCGACCAGCAGCACGCTGACGCCCTCGGCGCGAACCTCGCGCAGGAGTTTCGCCAGCGCCTTCTTCTCGCCGACGCGCAGGCCGGCGGCCGGCTCGTCGAGCAACAGCAGCACTGGATTGAGGCACAGTGCGCGCGCGACCTCGACCAGGCGCAACTGGCCGAGCGCCAGCGTGCCGGCCGGCTGCATCGCCACCTCGGCGAGGCCGACCCGCTGCAACTGCCGCCGGGCGGTCGCGAACAACAACGCCTCCTCGGCGCGATCGAGCTTGAGGATGGCGCGGAACACGCCGGCGCGGCCGAGCAGGTAGGAGCCGAGCGCGACGTTCTCGATCACGCTCATGTCGGGGACGATCTCGACATGCTGGAAGGTGCGGCCGAGCCCCAGAGCCGCCGCGCGCTGCGGCGTCTGGGCCTGAAGCGGATGGCCGTCGAATGCGACCGCGCCCGAGGTTAGCGGCAGCACGCCGGTAATCAGGTTGAAGGTCGTGCTTTTCCCCGCGCCGTTGGGGCCGATCAGGCCGATGATGCGGCTGCTCTCGACCTCGAAGTTGACGTCGTTGACCGCGATCAGGCCGCCGAAGGTTTTGCGCGCGTCCTGAACTTGCAGCAGCCGCGCGCCGGGCGCGGGCAAGGTTTTGGCGGGAAGCGCGTCGCCGTCGCGCGGCGTCGGCGGTTTCGGCGGCGGCGGCGGGCCGAACAGGATCGGCCACAGCCCGTTGCTGGCGGTCTGCAACACCAGCACCAGCACCGCGCCATAGGCGATGGACTCGAAGTTGCCGGTATGACCGAACAGCCACGGCAGCAGGTTCTGCAACTGGTCGCGGAGCACGGTGATGCCGGCCGCGCCGAGGATCGCGCCGTAGACGCGCCCGGCGCCGCCGAGCACCGCCATCAGCAGATACTCGGTGCCGGCGACCACGCCGAACGGGCCGGGCGACACCGAGCGCTGGAAGTGGGCGTAGAGCCAGCCGGCGAGGCCGGCGAGCATCGCCGCATAGACGAACACCAATAGCTTGGCGGCGGCGGTGTTGACGCCGAAGGCTTCGGCGGCGCGGGTCGAGCGGCGAAGCGCGCGGACGGCGCGGCCGACGCGGCCGTTCAACAGGTTCTGCGTCGCGATCACCGCCAGCACCACCGCGACCCAGACCACCACGAAATATTCCTTCGGGTCGATCAGTTGATGGCCGCCGAGGCGCAGCGCCGGAATGCCGGGCAGGCCGTCATGCGCGCCGAGCCAGCTGATATTGCCGAACAGGTAGAAAAACGCGATGCCCCAGGCGATGGTCGCCAGCGGCAGGTAATGGCCGGAGAGCCGCACCGTCACCGCGCCGACCGCGGCGGCGATCGCCATCGTCACCAGCAGCGCGGCCGGCAGCGTCAGCCACGGCGAGACGCCGAAATGCACGGTCAAAACGCCGGTGGTGTAGGCCCCGAAACCGACGAAGGCGGATTGCCCGAACGAGGTCATGCCGCCGACGCCGGTGAGCAGCACCAGGCCGATCGCGACCAGGCTCGAAATGCCGATGTAGTTGAACAGCGTCACCCAGTAGTCGGGCAGCCAGCCGGTGAACGGCGCGATCAGGATGAGCGCCGCGACGATGGCCGGCGCGAAGGATCGGAGCGCCGCCATCATTCCGATTCCTCGTGATAGGGCGCGTAGATCGAACGCCACGCCAGCACGGGAATGATGAGGGTGAACACCAGCACCTCCTTGAAGTTGCTGGCCCAGAACGAGAACAGCGCCTCGGCGAAGCCGACGCCCAGCGCCGCGATCACCGTCAGCGGATAGCTGACCAGCCCGCCGATGATGGCGGCGACGAACGCCTTCAGGCCGATCAGGAAGCCGGAATCGTAAAACACCGTCATCAGCGGGCCGACCAGGATGCCCGACACCGCGCCGAGCAGGGCCGCGATGGCGAACGAGAACTGCCCGGCCGCCGAGGTCGGAATGCCGACCAGCCGCGCGCCGATCCGGTTCGACGAGCAGGCGCGCAACGCCTTGCCGAGCAAAGTGCGGCCGAAGAACAGCGCGAACAGCACCAGGAGCGCGGCGGTGACGATCAGCACCGCCACGCTCTGGCCGGTGACGACCAGGTCGCCGAGCGAGAACGACGCCGACGATAGCGGCGTGGTGCCGCTGCCTTCGGGGCCGAAGAACACCAGCCCCAGCCCGATCAGCGAGAAATGCACGCCGAACGCCGCCATCAGCAGCACCAGCACGCTGGAATGCGCCAACGGCTCGAACGCGATGCGATAGATCATCGGCCCCATCGGCGTAATCAGCGCGATCGCCAGCAGGATGTTGACGAGTTGGCCGAGTTTCATCGGCGCCAGCGCCAATGTCAGCCACAGCAGCGCGACCGGGAGGGCGAGATCGAGCAGCGCGACGCGGACGATGCGTTTCACGGTGAGGTCGCGAAAGTGCCAGACGACCTCGGCGATCGCCGCGAGAATCCCGAGCGCCAGCAAGAGCCAGGGCGTCGACGGCGCCCGGCCGTTTTCCAGCGCCGCGACGGTGAGGGCGGCGAATGCCACGAATTCCCCCTGCGGCACGAAGATGACGCGGGTGACCGCGAACACCAGCACCAGCGCGATGGCCACCAGCGCATAGACCGCGCCGTTGATGACGCCGTCCTGGAGCAGGAATAGGAATATCGTGGTGTCCACGCGCGTTCGTCCCCCTGGATCGTCGCTTGGGGGCGATCCGCAACGCCCGAGCCCGATCGTGTTGTCGGCTAAAATTCACCAACCGATCGTTTAATTCAAGAGCCTAATTGGCTGAATTTCCGTCGCCCGCCATTTCCGCCGCCTGCCGGGTCGGCCCGGAGGACCATCGATGCGCAAGCGCCATCAACAGTTCCGGCGGCGGGCCGGTCGCGTCGCGCGCAACCGGTCAGGACCCGAACTCCGGCTTGCGGAGCTTGTGCGGGTCAGAACCTGACGATGGCCGCCGCCATGAAGCGGTTGGCGACGCCGTAGCCGGCGCCGGCCGCGCCGGTCGCGGCCGCGCCGCCGAACACGTCGCGCTTGGTGTAGATGTATTCGATGCCGGCATCGAGCCATCCGGTATCGACCACGCCGTTGTGCTCGGTCGCGTAGGGGGACCAGATCAGGTTGACGATGCCCTGCTGCATCTGGCCGTTCAGCGACGTCGCCGAGGCCGAGCCCGGCGTGAAGCCGAGCGCGTAGGCCGGATAGTCCTGCCGCGCATAGGAATAGGCGAAGGTGCTGCGCAACTGCGGCGACCAGAACCGGCGATAGGCGAGGGTGCCGCCGTAGGCCGGCACGGTGTTGGTGTCGTAATCGAGGCTGGTGACGCCCGGCATTCCGAGATTGGTTAAAAGGTCCTGTCCGGTCATGTTGCCGGCGAAATAGCGGCCGACGCCCTCGCCGTAATAGCCCATGGCGACGAACTGATCGGCCCCGAAGGCGTTCGACAGCCAGCGCATCGGAATGCGCACATGCGAGGCGACGCCCCAGCCGAACGTGTCCGTGTTGGCGCCGCCGGCGGCGGTGCCTGCGGTGTGAATGCTGAGCCGCCGCGCCAGCGCGCGGGCGTCGAACTCGAATCCGCTGTCACGATAGGTCAGGCGGCCGAGCAGATCGGGCATCGTGGTGAACGACGGGCTGGGGCCGCCGAGGAAACTGGTGTCCGGAAAGAACGTGCCGGCGACCGAGGTGTATTGCGTGTCCGGCGCTTCGAGTGAAACCTGGCCGGTCCATCCCGGCGCCAGGCGTCCGGTGAATCGAATCTGGGCCTGACGCACGAACGACTGATTGAGGTTGGTCGAGTCGTTGAGCGTTTCGAACATGACTTCGTTCCACAAGCTGTTGGCCTGGCCGACCAGCACGCGGAACGAGTCGTCGCCGAATTCACCCCACGCCTGACGCAGGCGGAACACCAGATTGTTACTCGCGGCGGGGCCTCCGGCGAAATCGCCCTCGACGCGCGTTTCCAGCGTGCCCAGGCTGGTGAGGGTGCGGGTGTCGAGGCCGATGCGGCTGAACCGCGCGGTCATCGATGAATCGCCGCCCTGAAGCGCGGCGGCGCTGCCCGCGAGCGGAATGCCTTGCGGAGACGGCGCGTGGTTCTGGTTGCGGGCGTTGAAATCGGCATAGCCGGACGCCTTGGCAAAGCCATAGACGCGCACCTCGGTGGCGGCGCCGGGCACGCGCAGCGATATGCCGGGCAGATCGGAGCGCAGCGCATCCTCGTACGGGGAGCCCATCGGCTTGGGCGGAAGCAGGCCGGGAATCGGCTCGACCGGCTGCACGGCGGCGACCGTCGCCGGCCGGCGCGGCGCCGCAGCGGGAACGTGGGCCGCGGCCTGCCCTTGCTTCTTCGCGATCGTTTTCTGCCGGCCTTCCACCTTGTCCAGCCGACGCTGCAACTCGTCGATCTTCTTCATCAGTTGTTCGACGGAGGGCTGCTCCGCTCGCGCGGCGTAGCTATGTGTCGACAGCGCGACGAGTCCGGCCAGTAGTCCGATCCGCCTCATGGCGTACACCCCCCGATGGAATCTCTCCCGAACAAAGAGCCAATATAAACCGCTCGAATTGATCTTCCTCAAGATCGGATCGGGCGGAGAGGCGACATTTCCCCGTTATTTGGCTTTCGCGCCTCCTCTCGCGGAAGGTCGCGTCGAAGTGAAAGATGTCGCGGCGTTGCGATCGTCCCCCGAGATTCGATGGCCCGGTAACATGTTAACTTGCATTGAAAATATGCCGATGATAACCGGAATCGGGACGGTGGGTTCGGATGAGGGGCGCTCGATATCAGTTGACCGTCTTTTTTGCGTGATGGCGGCGCGGGCTTTGCCGATCGCTGTCCAAGCATGGTTCACTGCCCAAACTGTTCGTTGCGCAAGATGACGATCGATAACCCGATGCGTGGGCCTCGACGGTCGATGGCGCGCCGCCGGATTTCCTGTGGCGCCGAAGAAGCAGAAAAATTGCGGGAGGATCGATGAACGCGCGCTCTGAAGAAGATATCGGCTACACCCACGTCTCAACCGGCCATTTGCCGCCCGGCGAGGAGGTGGTGAAGCTGGTCGACGAGGCTTACCAGCGCTACAAATCCAACGCGGACGGGCAGAATTCCCAAGTCTATCCGGCGCTCGCCCGCGTGCCGAGCGACATGTTCGGCATCTGCGTCGTCGGCACCAACGGCAATGTCTATTCGATCGGCGATTCCGAACACGAATTTTCGATCATGAGCGTCTCCAAGCCCTTCATTTTCGCGCTGATCTGCCAGGAGATCGGCCACGAGGCCGCGCGCGCGAAGCTGGGAGCCAACGCCACCGGATACGCGTTCAATTCGGTTGCCGGCATCGAACGGATGCCCGGCGGGCGCACCAATCCGATGGTCAATGCCGGCGCCATCGCGACCACCAGCCTGGTGCCGGGCGAAAACGTCGAGGCGAAGTGGACATTCATCCACGACGGTCTGTCGAAGTTCGCCGGCCGCAAGCTGCCGATGAACGACGAGGTGCTGAAATCGGCGCGCGACACCAATTTCCGCAACCGCTCGATCGCGCACTTCCTGCACAGCGTGAACGCCGTCTATTGCGATCCGATGGACGCGGTCGATCTCTATACCCGGCAATGTTCGTTGAACGTCAGCGCGCGGGATCTCGCCGTCATGGGCGCGACGCTCGCCGATGGCGGCGTCAATCCCGTGACCAAGGAGCGCGTGGTCGCGGCCGAGGTCTGCCACTACGCGCTCGCGGTGATGACCACGGCCGGGCTCTATGAGACCTCGGGCGACTGGCTGTTCGACATCGGGCTGCCGGGCAAGAGCGGCATCGGCGGCGGCATCGTTACGGTGTCGCCCGGCAAGGGCGGGCTCGGCACCTTCGCGCCGCCGCTCGATGCCGCCGGCAACAGCGTCAAGGGGCAACTCGTGGCGAAATATCTGTCGCACCGGCTCGGCATGGATCTGTTCGTCTCCATGCCGGAAGCCTGAGGCTTTTCGAAATCGCTGACGGCGGCCGAACAGGGTCGACCGTCCAAACATAAGATCATTCAGGACAGGGGCGGCAACACATGGCAACGGCATCGGCGACGACGGTTCATCCCGCGGATGAGGTCAAGGAATCCTGGGTTCCCATGATCGCGATCGCGCTCGGTCAAATGATTATGTCCTTCAACGTCGCCTCGCTTCCGGTCGCGCTCGGCGGCATGGTCGCGAGCTTCGGCGTGCCGCCGACCACGATCGCCACCGGCATCGTCGCCTATTCGATGCTGGTCGCCGGCTTCGTGATGCTCGGCGCCAAGCTGGTGCAGCGCTATGGCACGGCGCGGGTGTTCCGCGTCGCTGTGGTCATGTTCTGCGCCTCGCAGGTGCTGATGACGTTCAGTCCCACGGCGACGGTGATGATCGCGGCGCAGGCGCTGTGCGGCGCATCCGCCTCGGTGATCGTGCCGGCGCTGGTGGCGCTGATCGCCGAGAACTACAAGGGCCGCCAGCAGGCGACCGCGGTCGGCGCGCTCGGCTCGGCGCGCGCGGGCGCGGGCGTGCTGGCGTTCGTCATCGGCGGCATTCTCGGCACCTTCATCGGCTGGCGGCCGGCGTTCGGAATCCTGATCGCCGTCTCCGCGCTGGTGTTCTTCCTGAGCTTCCGCCTGAAATCCACGCCGGGGCGCTCGGATGTCGGGATCGATTTTTTCGGCGTGCTGCTGGCGGCGGCCGCGATCATCGCCATCAGCTTCGGTTTCAACAACCTCAATCGCTGGGGGCTCGGGATCGCCGGGCCGAACGCGCCGTTCGACCTGCTCGGGTTGTCGCCGGCGCCGGTCCTGATCGTGCTCGGCATCGTGCTCGGCCAGGCGTTTTTCATGTGGACGCATCGCCGCCAGGCGGCGGGGAAAACGCCGCTGCTGGCGCTCGCGGTAATCGATTCGCCGCAGGAGCGGGCCGCGGTCTATTCGATGTTCTCCGTCGTCGCGCTCGAGGCGATGCTGAACTTCTCGGTGCCGCTCTACATCCAGATCGTGCAGGGCCGCTCGCCGATCGCGACCGCCATCGCCATGATGCCGTTCAACCTCACGGTGTTCTTCGCGGCGATGCTGATCGTGCGGTTCTACGAGAAATTCACCCCGCGACAGATCGGCCGCGGCGGCTTCATCCTGTGCACGGCCGGGCTGTTGTGGCTGGCCTTCGTGGTTCACAACGATTGGAGCGCGGTGCCGGTTCTGCTCGGTCTTGTGGTGTTCGGCATCGGGCAGGGCGCGCTGGTGACGCTGTTGTTCAACGTGCTGGTCACCGCCTCGCCGAAGGAGCTTGCCGGCGACGTCGGCTCGTTGCGCGGCACCACCAACAACCTCGCGGCCGCGGTCGGCACCGCGGTGGCGGGCGCGCTGCTGGTCGGCCTGTTGAGTTCGGCCATCATGGCCAGCATCGCGGCCAATCCGAAGCTGACGCCTGAACTTCAGTCGCAGATCAATCTCGACAGCGTCAACTTCGTCAGCAACGACCGGCTGAAGACGGTCATGGCGCAGACCACCGCGTCGCCCGCCCAGATCGAGGAGGCGGTTCGCGTCAACACCGACGCGCGGCTGCGCGCGTTGAAAATCGGCCTGCTCCTCATGGCCGGGCTCGCGATGCTGACCATCTTCCCCGCCGGCGGCCTGCCGAACTACCTGCCCGGCGAAATGCCCGCCGATCTAGCGTCGGGGGAGCGAAAGCGGAAGTGAGCCGGGCTGACGAGTATGGCTTCAACCTCGGGCGTCCGGCCGCGATCAGGCCGGACGCCCGTTGCCTGTCGTCGCGCATGAATATCGGCGCGCGGAATATGCGATCGACGAGGCCGTGCGTTTCGCTTCGTCTTGGCCATCGGGCGATTTGACGTCGCCGGCCAAAGGTGTCTAGACTTTTGGCAAACGCGCGTCCTTGACGGGATCGCTCGACGATTGATCTCGCCGTCAGCCCGGCGCGGGGACAACAATTAAAAAAGACGCCGGCGTGGCATGGCGATGCCGGCGCATGAGGGAGGACATCAGGATGACCATCACCCGTCGCGAGTTCGCTGTCGGCGCGTCCGGCGTATTGCTTGGCTCGGTCGCCGCGCCGTTCGTGCGTCGCGCCGGCGCGGCCGACTCGACGATCCGCATCGGTGTGGTCAATTCGATGAGCGGCGGCCTCGCGCCCTATGCGCAGGAAGGACAGCCCGCGTTCGAGTTCATCATCAAGAAGATCAACGCCGAGGGCGGCATCAAGAGCAAGGGCGGCGCCAAGATCGAACTGATCCAGGCCGACGACACCAGCCAGCCGGCGCGGGCCGCGACCGAGGCGCGCCGCCTGATTACCGAGGAGAACGTTCATCTGCTCACCGGCACCATTTTGAGCGCGCAAATGCTGGCGATGACCCCGGTGCTCGATGAGCTGAAGATGCCGACGCTCTCGGTGTGGGCCGGCGGCGCGCGCTCCAACTACATGTTCACGCTCGGCTACCCCTACGACCGCGGTTACGCGCAGTCGATGCACGACTTCGTGGTGTTCCTGCGCGACGCCCAGAAGTTCGACATCAAGACCGCGGTGATGGGCTACTCGAATTACGAGGCCGGCCAGCAGGTCAACAAGTTCCTGACCGAAAAACTCAAGGCCAGCGGCATCCAAATCGTCGGCGAGGCGCCGCTCGATATCAAGGCGCAGGACCAGACCTCCGCGATGGTCCGCATCCGCTCGCTGAAGCCGGATGTCGTGGTCGGCCTGGTGACGCCGCGCGACGGCATCCTGCTGCATCAGGCGCGCTACAATCTCAACTATCACGGCAGCATCTTCTGCGGCGGCACCGGCGGCTATTCCGACCTGTCGCTGTGGAAGGATCTCGGGCCGGAGATCGGCAAGGCGGTGCTGACCCGGAACCTGTTCGGCATGACCGGATTCAGCCCCGGCGCGAAGATCCCGGCAATGCAGGCCATCATCGCCGAGCTGCGCGACGTCGCCAAGCTCGACCGTATCGGCCAGGGCGCGATCCAGTACGCGCAGGCCGCCCGCGTGTTGCAGATGGTGCTGGAAAGCTCGGCGTCGCTGGAGCGCGACGCGCTGCTCGACGCCTTCAAGAAGGTCTACATCCCGTTCGGCGATCCCCATCTCTACGTCGCCAAGCCGCGCGGATTGCGGTTCGCGGCGGATCGCCTGCTCGAGGACGGCAGCGCCATGTTCATCCAGTGGACGCCGGAGCAGCAGCAGCAGGTGGTGTTCCCCAAGGAGTTCGCCCAGACCGCGCCGCGTCCGCGCACGTGAGAGGCGGCCGTGGCGCTGCTTGAGGTCGACAAGGTCACCCGGCGGTTCGGCGGCCTGGTGGCTGTCAACAATGTCAGCTTCGCGGTGACCGAGGGAGAGATCCTCGGCATCATCGGCCCCAACGGCGCCGGCAAGACCACGCTGTTCAGCGTCATCTCCGGCTTCATTCCGCCGAGCGCGGGCGAGATCCGCTTCGCCGGCGAAAGCATCGTCGGCGTGTCGCCGGACCGGCTGGTGCGCCGGGGGCTGGTGCGCAGCTTCCAGGTGGTGCAGACCTTCGCCGACATGACCACGCTCGACGTGGTGACCACGGCGGCGCTGACGCGGCGGCCGATCCGCGAGGCGATCGACTATGCAGCCCATGTGCTCAAGCGCATCGGCATGGCCGGCAAGGAGCGGCTGACGCCGGCGACGCTGTCGCTCCAGGACAAGAAGCTGCTCGAACTCGCCAAATGCCTCGCCACCGATCCGCGCTGCATCCTGCTCGACGAGGTGATGGCCGGATTGACCATCGCCGAGACCGAGGCGCCGATGGCCATCGTTCGCGAGTTGAATAGCCAGGGCGTCACCATCGTCATGGTCGAGCACGTCATGCCGGTCATCATGCGGCTGGCGACGCGCATCGTCGTCATCAATTTCGGGGAGAAGATCGCGGAAGCGACGCCGGAGGACATCGTCAAGGACCAGCGGGTGATCGACGCCTATTTCGGGGAGCATCTCGATGCTTGAGGTCGAGCATCTGGTGACCGGCTATGGCGGCGTGCCGGTGCTGCACGACGTTTCGCTGCGGCTCGGCGCCGGCGAACTCGTCGGGCTGCTCGGGGCCAACAACGCCGGCAAGACGACGCTGATCAACAGCCTGTCGGGGGTCGTGCCGCCGATGTCGGGCCGCATCCGCTTCGAGGGGCAGGACGTCACCGCGATGACGCCGAAGCAGCGGGTGGAGATCGGCATCATTCAGGTGCCGGAAGGCCGGCTGGTGTTTCCGGAGATGAGCGTGCGCGAAAATCTCCTGCTCGGCGGCATCAACGCACGGGCGCGGGCGCATCGTCCGCGCCAGATGGAGCATGTGCTCGAATTGTTTCCACGTCTGCGCGAACGCCTCGGGCAGAAGGCCGGCACGCTCTCGGGCGGCGAGCAACAGATGCTGGCGATCGGCCGGGCGCTGATGGCGGAGGCCAGGCTCCTGATGCTCGACGAGCCGTCGCTCGGGCTGTCGCCGCTGTTCGTCCAGTATATTTTCGGCATCATCGACCGCCTCCACGCCGAAGGGCTGTCGATCCTGCTGATCGAGCAGAATCTCAACCTGACGCTGCGCCACGCGCAGCGATGTTACGTGCTTGAGCGCGGCAAGGTGGCCATCGAGGGCGCGTCCGATGTCGTCAAGGACGATCCGCGGACGCGCCGCGCCTATCTCGGGCTTTGAGCAACAGGATGAAAAGTAGCGGGATGAATGCGACGGAACCGGCATTGCGAGGAGCGAAGCGACGAAGCAATCCAGCCCTTGCTTTGTCGCCTCCCGGATTGCTTCGCTTCGCTCGCAATGACGAACGCGGTCGGATGACCTGATCGGCGATTGAGCGGAGACGGATGTGGCCGAATTTCTGCAAGCACTGGCGCAGGGCGTTTTGATCGGCAGCACCTACGGGCTGCTGGCGCTCGGGATGGGGCTGGTCTACGGCGTCAGCGGCGTCGTCAACTTCTCGCATGGCGATTTCATCTCGCTCGGCATGTTCCTGTGCCTGGCGCTGTATTCGGCGCTCGCGCTCGATCCTTACGTCTCGCTGATCGTCACCGTGCCGCTGATGACCGTGCTTGGCGGGTTGGTCTATTGGTATCTGCTGCGGCCGATGGTCGGCCATCAGTTCCTGATGGTGGTCCAGCTCACCCTCGGCCTCAGCCTGGTGTTGCAGAACGGCATTCTGATGGTGTTCGGCGGGCAGTCGGTGCGCACGCCATCCGTTGTCGAATCCAAGCTCTGGATCCTCGGCGAGGTCGTGGTGCGGGTGCCGCACGTCATCGCTTTCGTGGTGTCGTTCGCCATGGCGATCGGGCTTTACATCATGCTGCGCTCGACCGATTTCGGTCGCTCGATCCGCGCCGTCCACCAGAACGCGCACGCCGCCGCGCTGATGGGCATCGACGTCAGCCGCGTGCAGACCCTGACCTTCGCGCTCGGCATCGGCATCCTGGCGATCGCGGCGGCGCTGCTGCTGCCCGGCACGCCGATCCAGCCGTCGCAGGGGCTTCGCTACACGGTAATCACGCTGATCGTGGTGGCGCTCGGCGGCATGACCAATTTCGTCGGCATCATGCTCGGCGGCCTCATCATCGGCCTCTCGGAGGCTTACGGCACTATCTATCTGTCCGATACGCTGGGCATGTTGCTGCCCTACGGCATCTTCGTGCTGATTATGTTGTTCCGGCCTCAGGGGCTCACCTGGAGTTCGTCGCGATGAGGCAGGAATTTTACAAGACGCTGCTGTCGCCGCTGTGGCTGGTGGTGCTGGCGCTGGCGGTGGTGGTGCCGCCGCTGTTGCCGTCCTATTACCTGCACATCGTCATCCTGTCGCTGGTCTATGTCGCGCTGGCCTCGGCGTGGAATATCGTCGGCGGCATGGCCGGGCAGATTTCGCTGGCGCACAGCCTGTTCATCGGCACCGGCGCGATGCTCTCCAGCGCGCTGCTGCTCAAGCTCGGCATCAACATGTGGCTCGGGCTGGTGATCTCGGCGCTGGTTTCCGGCGCGATGGGCGCGATCATCGCGTGGATCGATTTCCGTTTCCAGCTCGGCCATCTGTCGTTCGTGCTGATTACGCTGGCGTTCGCCGAGATGGGAACGGTGATCGTCGAGGGGTGGGAGTTCCTGGGCGGCGCGTCGGGGCTGTTGCTGCCCCGCGATACGGGAAATTTCTGGGCGTTTCAGTTCGGCGGCGGCATCGGCGCGTTCTGGGCGATGCTGGTGCTGGCGATCGCCAGCATCCTAATCAACGTCGCCGTCCTCAACGCGCCGCTCGGCTATTATCTGCGCACCATCCGCGACAATGAAAACGCCGCGCGGGCGATCGGCGTCAATATCCTGCGCTACAAGATCGCGGCGATGGTGATCTCGGCGATGCTGAGTTCGGTGATCGGCACCGCCTACGTGCGCTATCTCACCTTCGCCGATCCGTATCTGCTGGTGTCGCCGATCATCATCATCGAGATCGTGCTGTTCGCCACCGTCGGCGGGCTGGGCCGGGCCTACGGGCCGGCGTTCGGCGCGCTGCTCCTGGTGCCGCTCGGCGAAATCCTGCGCGGCAAGCTGGGCGGGACGCTGCCCGGCTTGCACTACTTCATCTACGGCGTCGTCGTCATCGCGGTGATCCTGATGTCGCCGCGCGGCCTGCTGCCGCTGTTCGAGAACTGGTGGGCGCGGCTGCGGTCGAGGCCGGTGGCGACGAAGCAGGGCTGATGTTCTAACAGGTTGTTGAAAATCTCTCCGTGCCCCGGACGCGCTGCGGCACGAAGTGACGCCGCGCAGAGCCGGGGCCGTTCCGACCACGGTGTTCGCGACGGTCCCGGTTCTGCGAAGCAGCGTTACACGCTGCGTCGCGCCCGGGACATGGGGGGCGAAGCCTGAACCTAAGAGCTTTTCAACTGCCTGCTACACCCGAACCGGGGTGCGGACCCGGCCGGTATCGCCGAACACGCGGAGATAGCGGGCGGTCTCGGCGGCGTCGCCGGTGGCCTTTTCGGGATTGTCGGACAGCTTGACGGCGGGACGGCCGTTGACCGAGGTCACCTTGCAGACGATGGAGATCGGATCGAGGTCCGTGGTCGGGTCGGGCGCGCAACCGACGAAATCGTTGGTCAGGTTGGTGCCCCAGCCGAACGAGACGCGGACCCGGCCGGCGAAATGATGATACGCTTCCTCGATCGAGGTGGTGTCCATGCCGTCGGAGAACACCAGCAGCTTTTCGCGCGGATCTCGGCCTTTCGCCTTCCACCAGGCGATGATGTCCTCGCCGGCCTGGATCGGCGGCGCGCTGTCGGGGCGGAAACCGGTCCAGTCGGCGACCCAGTCCGGGGCGTCGCGCAGGAAAGCTTTGGTGCCGAACGCATCGGGCAGGGCGATTAGCAGGTTGCCGCCATAGGTTTCCCGCCATTGGTCGAGCACGCGGTAGGGCGCCCAGCGCAGTTCGGTGTCGTCATTGGCCAGCGCCGCGGCGACCATCGGCAGTTCGTGCGCGTTGGTGCCGATGGCTTCGAGATCGCCGTCCATCGCCAGCAGCACGTTCGAGGTGCCGGTGAACGCCGATCCCAACCCTTCCTTGACGGCTTCGACGCACCAGCGTTGCCACAGGAAACCGTGTCGCCGCCGGGTGCCGAAATCGGTCAGCCGCAGGCCCTCCAGCTTCCTGAGGCGCTCCACCTTGGTCCAGAGCTTGGCCTTGGCGCGCGCATAAAGCACGTCGAGGGCGAAGCGGCCTTGCCCCTTCATGGCCTGGCGCGAGCGCAACTCGTTGAGAATGGCGAGCGCCGGGATTTCCCACATGGTGGTGTAGGCCCAGCGGCCGTGGAAATGCAGTTCGTATTGGCCGTCGACCTTCCGCAGCTCGTATTCCGGCAAGCGAAACTCGCCGAGCCAGCGGATGAAGTCCGGCGAGAACATCTGGGTCTTGCCGTAGAAGGTGTTGCCGGCGAGCCAGATCAGTTCCTTCTTGGTGAAGCGAAGGCTGCGGGCGTGGTCGAGCTGCGCCCGCAACTCGTTCTCGTCGATGACTTCGGCGAGGCGGACGTGGCGGCTGCGGTTGATGACCGAGAAGGTCACGCGCTCGTCCGGGTAGAACTCCCGGATCATCTGCATCATCAGCAGCTTGTAGAAATCGGTGTCGAGCAGGCTGCGGATGATCGGATCCAGCCGCCAGCCGTGGTCGTAGGTTCGCGTCGCGATATCTGTGACAGGCATGGGGCGAGGTTATAGCCCAGCCCCCGGCGAGCGCCTAGCCGTCGGACCTATGCGATGGCGCGGCCGCGATATGCGCCGTCGCCCCGGCGCGGCATTGGCGCCGGGGTGACGGGATGGCGTTCCGCCGGCCGGTGTCGGCCAACGGACGATCAGTTGCCCGGAAGCCTGACGAACTTCGGATACCGCAGCTTGCCTTCGGCGAGCTTCTTCGGCCAGACCGTGACCTGCTTGCCGTCCTGCCACTGGAAGATCAGTCCGTTGACCGCGTCGGGGCCGTAGACCATGCCGTGGGTAAAGCGGTCGCTGCGGCCGTAGAACTTGATGGTGCCGACGGTGCCCACGTAGTTGGTCTTTTCCAGCTCCGCGACCATTTTGTCCGGGTCGGTCGAGCCGGCGCGCTTGATGGCGTCGGCGATGATGTAGACATCGTCATAGGCGGTGTAGCCGGTATAGGCCGGCGCCTTGCCGAACTTCTTCTTGAAGGCTTCGGCGAACGGCTTGGTCTTCGGCGTCACCGCGACGTTCTCGGTGGCGACCGCCAGCGAGGGGACGCCGTCGGCCGCGCCGTTGGTGTCGGCCCAGAAGGTCGGGCTTAGCGCCTGCGCGCTGATTCCGAACATCGGGATCGGCACCTGCTGGTTCTTCCATTGCACCGTCGGCTGCACGCCGACATGCGAGATGCCGGTGACGATGACGTCGGGCTTGGCGTTCTCGATCTTGTTGAAGATCGGCGTGAAGTCGGTGGTGTCCGGCGAGAAGCGGATGTGTTCGAGCACCTTGAGGCCGACTTTCGGGAGGCACTCCAGATACCCGACATCGAGCGGCTTGGTCCAGGCGGCGTCCTCGCTCATGACCGCGGCGGTCTTCATCTTCAGGCCGTCGACCAGCAAGTCCTTGGCGGCGTCGCAGACCGCTTGCGCCTGCGCCGCCGAGGTCAGGTAGCCGTGGAAGGTGTATTTGTTCTTGTCGTAGTCGTCATGGATCGGACGGGTGATTTCGTTGCTCGCGGCGCCGGGGGTAATCAGCGGCACCTTCAGCCGCGCCGCCCACGGTTCCAGCGCCAGCACCACCTCGCTGATGTAGCTCGCGATCACCGCGCTGACCTTGTCCTCGGACACCGCGCGCTGGAACGCGCGCACGGAATCGGCGGATGAACTCTTGTTGTCGTAGGTGACGATCTCGATCTTGCGGCCGTTGATGCCGCCCTTGGCGTTGATCTCGTCGGCGGCGATCTGCGCGCCGCCGGGCGTCGCCGCGCCGGCGATCGATTGCACTTCCGCGATGACCCCGATCTTGATCGGGCCGGCGGCTTGCGCGAGCGCGAGCGTGGAGGATCCGGCGATCACGGAGCCCGCCAGGAACGCGGCCGCGACAGCCAGCGATTTGGCGCGGGGACCGGCGGCCGGGTTGACAGTTGAAGTTTTCATTGAGCGTTTCTCCCTGTCTGTACCGCTTGGGTTGCGGCCTGATTGAAACTCAACACAACGGGCAGGGTGAATCAACGTATGATGCGGCCCAGGGCGGCTGCGAATGGCTGCCGTGCATATCCGTCGCAACGCGACGGATATGGCGAGGGATCGGGACACGGCCATATTGCGGTCATGGCCCGGTGCTCCAAGCGATGGAACAGGAAAGAGCCGTCTCTGATGTCGTCCGTACCTCCCGCTGCCGGATTCGGCGCGCAAATCCATTCCATGGTTGTGCTGATGGCGTTGGGCATGGGGCTCGCCGGCTGCGCGGGCATGGGCGACGGCGCCATGTCGAGCGCCTTCGTCGATCCCGCGAAGTACGAGCTTTTCGATTGCAAGCAACTGGAGGCGGAGCGCAAATCGCTCGAAGCGCGCACCGCGGAGTTGCAGAGCTACATCGACAAGGCGAGAACCGGCACGGCGGGAGAGCTGGTCGGTGAAGTGGCCTATCGCAACGACTACATCTCCACCCGAGCCTCGTTGAAGCTCGTCAACGAGGCATGGGAGCGCGGCAGGTGCGCCGCGACCATCGCGCCGACGCCGGCTGCCGGCGCGGCGCGTCAGGCCCGCCAGCGGTAAATCCAGCTCTGGCGCGCCACCAGGCGCGGCCCGCCGACGAGGCGCATCGAGAGGTCGCGCGCGGCGGCGAGGGGCCCCGTCAGGTGATAGATGCGCCCGTTCTGCCGGGCGAGATGCTGGACCCGCGCGACGCGGTCGCCGCGCAAGCCGGCGTAGCGTTTCAGCGCGGCAGGGATGTCGTCAGCCCTGGCATCGAGACAGTGGGCCAGCACGGCGGCGTCCTCGATCGCCATGCCCGCGCCTTGCGCGGCGAACGGCAACATCGCATGCGCGGCGTCACCGAGCAGCGCAACGCGGCCGTCCGCCCAGGTCACGGCGGCCGGCAGCGTGCACAAGGCCCATTTGCGCCACTGCGGCACGGAAGCGACGATCGCGCGCGCGGGTTCCGACCATTGCGGCGCGGTGAACGCCGCACACGCCTCGGCGGGTGTCGCCGGCACGTTCCAGCCCGGTTCGCGCCACTGTGCGGCGCTGATCGCGACGACGTTGGTCTGCCGCCGATGCGCCATCGGATAGGTGACGAGGTGCGCGTTGCCGCCCATCCAGAGGTTTACGCGGGGCGCTTCAACTTGATTGTCGCTCATGCCGCGCCAGGCAATCAGCCCGGAAAATTGCGGTTGCGGCGTCGGATCAAGCTGCCGGCGCACCGCCGACCACACCCCGTCGGCGCCGATCAGCGCTGCCGCGCGCTCGCTCCGCCGGGTTTCACCTCGCCGCAACCCGGCGACGACGCCGTTCGCGTCCATGATGAAATGTTCGAACGCGCAGCCGAGGCGAAGGTCGATGAGCGGATGCGTGCCGGCCTGTGCGGCCAGCGCCGCCTGCAAGTCGGCGCGGTGCAGCACCCAATAGGGCGCGGCCGGGTCTGATTGATCGAGCGGCAGGCGGACCAGTTCGACGCCGCGCGGCCCGCTCATCACGGTGACGGCGTCGGGGGCGACGGCGCGGGCCGCGAGCGCGGCCCGCAACCCGAGGCCGCTCAGCACGGCGGTCGCGTTGGGCGACAATTGCAGACCGGCGCCCACCTCGCTGAGGCGCTCGGCGCGCTCGGCGACGATGACCCGAAACCCCTTGCCGGCCAGCGCCAGCGCCGCGGTCAGTCCGCCGATTCCGGCGCCGGCGACCAGGATGGTGGCGCGCGCGCCGCTCACGGACGGTTCAGGGGACCTTGTCCATCACCACGCATTCCGGCGGCCGCGCCGCGCCGGGCGCGAGATCGGCGGCGAAGCGGTACAGCGTCGAGCAATAGGGGCAGATGATTTCGGAGTCGTTGCCCAGATCCAGAAACACATGCGGATGGTCGAACGGCGGGTTGGAGCCGACGCACATGAATTCCCGCGACCCGATCTCGATAACCGCCACGCCTGCGTCATTGTGAAAATGGGGAACAACGTGATCGGACATCTTTCTCACCTTTGGTCGCGGACAGCCGCATGGTCGCGGGGCGCTTGGAGGCCTGTTGACGGGCCGGCCTCGAAACGGGCGCACCATAGGGGCAGGCGGGGCCGATTCCTAGAGCGACATTGCAACGGCTGGCAGGTCTAAATTCGACACAATCCTGACGTTTTGGAGAAGCCCTTCTTTCGTCTGGCCCGTGGCGTCGGAAACAGGATGCGACGCTGGGCGAGCTTTGAGGCGGTTTAATGCAACGGCGTTGGTTGGCGGCAGGTCTGGCGGGGATGGCGGCATCGGCCGCCGTCGGCGTTTGGCTGTGGCCCCACGCCGAGCGGGCCGCCATGGCTCTCGCCGCCCGCGACGATTCCGTTCGTCTCTCCGACATTCAGCTCGATTCCGCTCTGCGGAGCGATTCCGGACGGCTGGCGCGGGAGGCCGAGGCGGCGCTCGGTGCCGGGGATGTCGATCTCGCCGCGAGTTTCAAGGAACTCGCGGACGCCCGCGATGCGGCGTTGCCGGAGGACTTGCGGACCCGGATCACGGAAGCCGTCGCGCGGAACAATTCGGTCATCGGCGTGGCGGGACGGTTCGCCGCCGGGCTGGTGACCGGACAGGCCGAGGACGCCGCCGGCCTGACCGGCGCGGTCGCCGGCGACCTGTTCGTGTTCGGCGACATTCGCGACGTCCTGCGCGAGGGCAAGCACGCGCTGATGGGCGAGGACGGCGACCGCGTCATTCTCGGCCTCGCCGCCGCGGGGCTGGCGGTGACCGCGGCGACCTATGTGTCGGCGGGCTCCGCCGCGCCGGTGCGCGCCGGGCTGACGATGGTGAAGGATGCGCGCAAGGCCGGGCGGATCGGCGAGGGATTGTCGCGCTGGGCCGGCCGGGTCTCGCGCGAGGTGGTGGACGCGCCGGTTCTGCAAAAAGCGGTGGCGACCGGCTCGCTGCCGGCGGTCAAGGCGGCGTTCCGGGTCGAGAAGGCCGGGGCGCTGGTTCGCCTCGGCAAGGACGTCGGCCGCATCGGCGGGACGGCGGGCACGCGCGGCGCGCTCGACGCCCTGAAACTGGCCGACGGTCCGAAGGATATCGCACGGGCGGCGCGGTTAGCTGAGGCCAGGGGCGGCCAGACCCGCGCCATCCTGAAACTGCTCGGACGCGGCGCGCTGGTGCTGGCGATGGGGGCCTTCGATCTGGCGCTGTGGCTGTTCTGGGCGATCGTGGCGTTGGCCGGCTTCGTCGTGTCGCTCAAGACGACGACCGAGCGCCTGACGCTGGATTGGCTGCGACGCCGGAAGGCGCGCCGCGCAAAGCTATGCCAGGCGGCGATATCTGCATCGCCGGTGGCCGCATGACCGCCCTCTGGCCTCGATCCTGACAGTTGCTTAAACAGGCAATCGGTCGGCCTTCCGCATTGTTCCCCGTCTCATTCATGGAATCATAAGATGCCGAGCTTTCACAACGGCGCCGTTGAAATCGCCTATCTCGATGAGGGCGAGGGCGAACCGATCGTGCTGGTCCACGGTTTCGCGTCGAGCAAGAACGTCAACTGGGTCTATCCGACCTGGGTGTCCGAGTTGAAGAAGCACGGGCGGCGGGTGATCGCGCTGGACAATCGCGGCCACGGCGATTCGACCAAGCTCTACGATCAGGAGGATTATCACCTCGGCATGATGGCCGGGGACGTGCTGGCGTTGATGAACCATCTCGGCCTGGAACGAGCCGACATGATGGGTTATTCGCTCGGCGCGCGGCTGACGGGCTATCTCGCGCAAAGCCAGCCGGGACGGCTGCGTTCGGCGATTTTCGGCGGCCTTGGGATCGGCATGATCGAGGGCGGCGGCCCCGGCGAGAATGTCGCCCGTGCGCTGGAAGCCGAATCCCTGGACGATGTGACCGATCCGACGGGACGCATGTTCCGCGCCTTCGCCGATCAGACCCGTTCCGACCGCCGGGCGCTCGCGGCGTGCCTGCGCGGGTCGCGGCGGCTCGCGACCCGCGAGGAGGCCGCCAGCATTTCGGTGCCGTCGCTGATCGCCGTCGGCACCACCGACCTGATCGCCGGTTCGGCGCATGCGCTCGCCGCGATCATTCCGAATTCGCAGGTGCTGGACATTCCGGGGCGCGATCACATGCGCGCCGTCGGCGATCGTGTCTACAAGGCCGGGGTGCTCAATTTTCTGGCGCAACGTCCCTGAGCGGTTGCCGCTTTCCCAGGCGATATCGCTCGGCCGCAATCAGAACCACGAAAACCGCGATCCACGCCATCCGTGCGCCATAGCGGTCGTGCGGCCCCGAGATCACCCCGCACAGGAAGGCGTTGCCGAGCAGCGCCAGCGCCACCGTGGCGGCGAGCAGGTCGAGATCGTCGAGCCGCCGCCGCCACAGCGCGCGGCCGAGCAGAACGAGTAGCAGCAGCATCGAAGCCTGCGCCACCGGGACGTGAACCCAATTGATCGGCGTGAAGTTGATATCCCAGTGCTGCTGATGGGCCGCGCGCATCGCCGCCGTTTGCGCCGGAAGATAGCTCTCGATGATGCCGTAGGTGTGCGGAATCCAGCCGCTGGTGCCTTCGCCGGTGGCGACCATGCGAAGCTGCGTCGCGGTGGCGACCAGGGCGGCCTCGATCTGCCACAGCGGATAGGCGGCGAGCGATTTCGCCGCGATGAATTCCATCTCCTCGTCCATCCCCTCGAAACGGCCGAGCTTGTTGAAGATGCTGTCGTTGCTCCAGAGGAATTCGTCGGCGGTCGCCGGCAACTGGTCGCGATACGGGCAGAGCTTGAGCTTGACGGTGTCGCAATGGTCGTGGAGGTAGCGGGCGACGATGCCGTCCTGCATCATCCGGCCGAAAGTGACGCCGGGGCCGCCCGGCGTCCACGCCACCTCCCCAGACAGCGCGTAGTTGGCGGCCACCAGCAAGACGGCGCTGACGGCGACGCTGAGGCTGCCCTGCGCCAGCCCGCGCCATGCGAGGCGGGGACGCAGCCACGGCGACAGCACCCAGCCGGCGACGCAAAGCCCGACCAGCACGCCGAACGTCGCGCTGTGGGTCGCGGCGGCGAAGGCGGTGAAGGCGAACAGCGCGAATTTCTCGGCGGTCGACAGCCGGTCGCCATGCGCCGCCAGCAGAAACAGGGTCAGCACCGCGAGCCCGGCGAAAATATCGGTAATCAGCATCGAGGCGAGCCACGGCAGCGCCGTGGTCAGCGCCAGGATCGCCGCGATGGCGGCGAGGCGGAGCCGGTCGGCGAGCCCGAGCACCCGCAGGGTGAGGTACAACACCCACAGCGTCACCGCCGACTGGAACGCCAAGTTGATCCAGAAATACCAGCGTTCGCCGAAGTGGAGGTAAAGGCCGTAGACCGTGGAGCGGCTGGGGACCAGATAGCCCTCGTACCAGCGCGCCAGATAGCCCCCGGTATCGTATTGCAGCAGCGGGTAACCGTTCCAGATGGCGGGGGCGAGCAGCAAAACGAAAACGCCCGCGACCGCGATCAGGCCGACCGTCGTCCGGCGCGCGGCGGCTGGCGCGCCCGCGGGCAATGTCTGGGTGCGAATGGGCGTGTTCCCTTATGTTCCCGGCGGGATGTTTAGCGCCAGTCGGTTTCGCCGTCGATAAATAGTTGCGATCAGCTATCCCGGACGATTGCGGCCGTCGCGGCGCTACCCTATCTCCCAGGCGATTTTGGTGAATCGAGGGGATTTTATGGGCAATTCGCGGTCGTTTGCGCGCATTCCCGCCGGTTTGGCGGCGAAAATCCACTCCCCGCGGCCACCCTGGTGCTGCGGACAGGCGCGGCCGAACTATGTTATAGGTCGGATCAATCGGAAAGCATGAGGGCCGCATGGTCGTACATCACGTCAATCCGCAGAACGCCAAGCTTGCCGCCCTCGATCCCATCTGGGACCGGATCCGCACCGAGGCGGAGGATATCATTCGCCGCGAACCGGAACTGGCCGCGTTCATTTTCAGCACGGTGCTGCACCACGCCCGGCTTGAGGCCGCGGTGGTGCATCGGGTCGCCGAACGGCTCGACCATGCGGCGCTGTCCGGCGATCTGATCCGCCAGACCTTCGACGAGGCGCTGCGCGACGATCCCGACATCGGCAATGCGTTTCGCGCCGATCTCGTCGCGGTCTACGACCGCGATCCGGCGACCTCGCGCTTCATCGACCCGCTGCTCTACTTCAAGGGCTTTCACGCCATCCAGGCGCATCGGCTGGCGCACTGGCTCTACCTGAAGGGACGCAAGGATTTCGCCTATTATCTGCAAAGCCGCTCGTCCTCGGTGTTCCAGACCGACATCAACCCGGCGGCGAAAATCGGCCGCGGAATTTTCCTCGATCATGCGACCGGCTTCGTGGTCGGCGAAACCGCCGTCATCGAGGACGACGTCTCCATCCTCCACGGCGTTACGCTCGGCGGCACCGGCAAGGAGAACGAGGACCGCCATCCGAAAATCCGCCGCGGCGTCCTGATCGGCGCCGGCGCGAAAATTCTCGGCAACATCGAGATCGGGCATTGCGCGCGGGTCGCGGCCGGCTCCGTCGTCATCAAGCCGGTGCCGCACAATGTCACGGTGGCAGGCGTTCCCGCCACGGTTGTCGGGGAGGCCGGTTGCGCCGAGCCGTCGCGGACGATGGATCAGATGCTGCACGCCACCGGGCTTTAAGGTCGGGCCATTTGTAAGCGGCGCGAAGTCGTATAGACAGGATGTGACGACCGGCGGTCTCGCGCGCGAGGGCGGGCCGGGTTTGGTTTGTACATGATCTTGTCCGAAAACCGGTTCCCACTTTTCGGGATCATGCGTTGCTGCATTGGAGACGCTTGTGGACGTTAAGGAAGTCAGGAAACTCGACGCGTATCTCAAGCGTCTGTTCGGCAATCCGAAAATTCGCGTGGTGCCGCGCCCGAAGAAGGACGATTCCGCCGAAGTTTACATCGGCGAGGAGTTCATCGGCGTCCTGTTCGTCGACGACGAGGACGACGACCGTTCGTTCCAGTTTCAGATGGCGATCCTCGAAGACGATCTCGACGACGAGGGATAGAAGGCCGCCGGGGCGCGCGGCGCTATTCGTGCGCGCTTCGCAAGCGGTCCGTCAGGCCGTCCATCGCGGCCGCGACATCGCGCCATCGCGCCAGCCATTGGCGTGGAAACCGGAATGTCAGATCCGCGCCATTGACGCGGCGCTCCACGAGGCAGGTGCCGGGCGTGTCGCTGTCGCGCGTGCAGCGGGCGACAAGCTGCCTGTCGCCGTCCCGCGCCAGCAGCAGGTCCTCCTGCTCGTAAGGCGTGCCGTCGCGGAACGCTTGCAGCGTCAGCCCCTCCGCGACGGTCGAATGGGTCGGTTCGAGGTAGCGCGGATAAATGGTCTGGAGTCGCGTCTGCGGCGACATCGCGCCATGATGCTCGGCGATCGAGAGGAAAATCCGCCTGATCGCTTCCCTGGCGTCGGTGACCGTTTCCGCGTTGACATGACGCGGCGTACCGGGCGGGGTGAGCGAGGGATACTCAAAACTGAGATCGACGCGCTCCTGCGGCCCTGAATGGCGCTGGACCTTCTCACGGATGGCGAGCGGCGGAATATTGAACAGGGTGCCGCCGATGCTGATGGGGAGCGGCGCCGCCGGCTCAACGGGGATCGCGCGCCAGGTCGGCCACAGCAGATAGGCGATCAGGGCGGCGGCGCTGATGCTGAGCAGAGCCGACAACAGCGCCATGCCGTAATAGCGGCGCTGGGCGCGGCGCCGGCGGCGAGATGAGGCGGGCGATGAGGTGACTGTTGTCATGAGCGGCCGGGAACTTGCCTCGCGCGGACGGTGAGAACTTCGCTTCATGGCTCGGCCATCGGCCGAATCACCGTTGACTATGCCACGGCGAGGCGGCGGTTGCGCCCGCCCGGCCTGCGCCGCGCGCAAATTTGATGCGTTGTTTCACGGTCTCTCCGGTGCCGGCGTTAACCATTTTTTAACGATGACGTGGCGGCCGCAGCCCGATTTTGCCAGCATGACGCGCCGTTTGCCGGGAAGGGCGCCGATGTCCGCGGATGCACTGAATTCATTGTTCTCGCTGCTGATCGGGTTCGCGCTCGCGGGCGCACTGGTCAGTGGCTATCAGGCGCTGGCGCAACGGCCCGCCGGCTTCGGCCTGTTGCAACAAGAGGCGAGGACGCGCTCGGTCGTCGCGGTGCCGTTCCTGATGTTCGCGGCTCCCTTCCTCATCATGCGCAACACCCTGATCGGTCCAAGGTCCGATAAAGGGCCCGACACAGGGCTTGAGCGCCATCGCGTCGAGTTCGTGATGATGGCGACGGTGTTGTCCGGTTTCTGGAGCCTGATGTCCGGCACCGTTGTCGTCATGACGCTGCGCGCGATCGGTCTGCTCGCCTGATTTTGCATCGGCGGCGCGTTGGCGTAGCATCGCCTCATCCCGCGTTTCTCGATCAGGACATTTCATGGCGATTTACGAACTCGACGGGCAGGCGCCCGAACTTCCCGCCGACGGCGACTGTTTCGTCGCCGAGACTGCCGCGGTGATCGGCAAGATAAGGTTGCGCAAGGGCGCGAGCGTCTGGTTCGGCGCCGTGCTGCGCGGCGACAACGAGTGGATCGAACTGGGCGAAGGCTCCAACATCCAGGACAATTGCACCTGCCATACCGATCCGGGATTCCCGCTGACCATCGGCAGCAACTGCACCATCGGCCATAACGTCATCCTGCACGGCTGCACCATCGAGGACGACGTGCTGATCGGCATGGGCGCGATCGTCATGAACGGCGTGCGGATTCGGCGCGGATGCGTGGTCGGCGCCGGCGCGGTCATCACCGAAGGCAAGGAGTTTCCCGAACGGTCCCTGATCGTCGGCACGCCGGCGCGAGCGATCCGCACGCTGGACCCGGCGCAGGCGGAAGCGTTGACGCGCGGCGCCGGTTTCTACGTCACCAACGGCGCGCGGTTCAGGAAGGGGCTGAAGAAGATCGGCTGATTCAGATCCATCCTGAAACGGGGTGCGGCCAGCCTCGAAAAGGGGTGCGGCCAGCCTTGGGGGGAGGCTGGCCGCGCGCGATCCGGTCCTGGACGGGGAGGGGTGGGGGAACGACCGGTCGCGGGTCTCCTGGGTTAGTGGGCGCTGGCGGTGGCGACCGCGGCGTTCGGCTGGCCGAGCGAAACCCACACATTGGGATCGCTCTGCGACTGCCGCTTGACGAAGCGGTAGCCGGTCTCGGTCCAGGCGACGACATCC
The DNA here is from genome assembly GCA_023954195.1 of Xanthobacteraceae bacterium. Taxonomy (GTDB): domain Bacteria; phylum Pseudomonadota; class Alphaproteobacteria; order Rhizobiales; family Xanthobacteraceae; genus 62-47. Next base: position 931,964 of record JAMLIK010000001.1, on the reverse strand, counting down.
TCGTTCTGGTTGTCGAGAATGAACTCGCCTTTGTTGGATTTCACCGTGAGCACGGCGTGGCCGTCGCCCTTCTTGTCGCGCACCACGGTGATTAGCAGCGCCTCGCGCGGCCAGCCGGCATCGATCAGCATCTTGCGCTTGAGCAGGACATAGTCCTCGCAATCGCCGTAGCCGTCGGTCGGCAGCGACCACTTCTCGACGAGGCCCCAATGCTCCATGTCGGTCATCGGCTTGACGGTGTCGTTGACCCAACGATTGACCCGCAGCAGGTCCTTCCAGGCGGTCTGCGTCATCACGATATCGCGGGCTTGCGTCGCGCCGCCCCGGCATTGGCTCGGATTTTCGGCGCAGAATTCGACCCAGCCGATCGGTGCGCGGGCGACGTCGCCAAGGCTTGCATATTGAGTGCTTGCATATTGCACGTGTGCGTTGCCGGCGTGCGCGGCGGTCATCAGCCCAAACAGAACGGCGATGATCGCCAGTCCTTTCCCCTGTCCGAATTTAAACATTGTGGCCCCCGTTTCTTGTTGGGACCACTATTCGCACAAAGGATTTGCAGCGCGGCTAAGTCGCTAAAGTACAATTGAGATGAATGCAGATCAATACTTTCGAAAATTCTCCGAATACTTGAATCGAATTTGCATCAAATTTTACAGATCGGCATTTGATTCAAATTTTATCGATTAACCGGCCAAACGCCGCAAATTCGCGTTCGCGCGACCGGAATCGACTGGCGCGTTAACGCGGGTGGGGGCGTGAAATGGCGGTTTCAGCCGCCCGCCGGACGGCAGGCGGAGGTTCGGAAGCCCCGATGGAGGGGAAAAGGGAAGGTCCGCGCGTTTACCGGGCGGTGACGCTGTCTTCCAGAGTTTCGATCGGCTGCTCGTGAAGGAATTCGAGCGCGCAGCCTTCGTCGAGATGACGGACAACCCTGGCCTGCACCCGACCGAGCGAAACCATCGCCCCGACCGGCGGCTGATATTCGGAGGCGATCGCCGCGCCCGACCGCGACAGGTCGATGATGCGGCAGGTCATGCGCTGGCCGCCCTCCACCGAGAGGGTGGCGATGGGATTGCGCGGCGTGATGCGATCGTGCCGGCGATCCTCGGGCAGGTTGAGGATATCGCGGTTGGCGAGCCAGGTCAGTTGCGAGGCCAGCTTGTCGCGCTTGCGCGGCGTCGCGCCGACGCTCATCGCGAAGCCGTTGTCGATGATGCGGGTGATTTTGCCCTCGACCCGACCGATGTGATCGAGATAGGCGATCACGCGGTCGCCGACCTTGCCGATGCCCGGCGCCAGCATCGCCACGCCGCCGGGCGACATGTTGATTACCTGGCACGGATATTCGCGCCGGTCCGGCAGCATGTAGCGGCCGAGCAGGTGAACCTTCACCCGCTGGAAGCGCCGTCGCTCCTGGGGAAGCGGATGCTTGGATTGTTTTTGCGCGAAAGCCATGTTGAATTGCACCGGTGGGCCGGGTCACGGGCAGAACCCAACCCTACGGCGTTTAGGGTTAACGCCGCGTTACGCCCGCGAGCCGCTGACCGGGGCACGGAGCCATTTTCAACAGCCTGTTAGATCAGGCCCTCGTAGACCATCAGGCCGCGCGCCAGCGCCAGTTTCCGCAGCACGCGCGGCGCGAAGCGCATCGGGGCGTGGCCCATGTAGCGCCACGACGTCAGGGTCAGGCCGCTCAGCGCATGGTCGCCGTCGGCGAACGGCACCAGCAGCCCGGTCAGGCTGATCGGGGTGTGGGCGCGGGTGTCGAACGGCAGCAGCAGCAATTCGAGCGGAACGGATCGCCCCTCCGGGGTGCGGGCGGCGACACCGGCGACGGCGGCGAGCTTGTCCGCGGTGACGGCGCCAAGGATGTCCTCGATCTCGGCGCGGCTTGCCGGTTCGAACAGGCCGGCGAATTCCTGCCCCTTGAGGTCGCCGCCGAGCAGGGCGCAGACCCTGGTTCCCGCCACTCGGAACGGATATCCGGCATTGGGATCGTAGGACAGCACGAAGATATCGCCGAGCAGTTCGCGCACCGGGCCGGGTTCGAGCTGGCTGCGGTCCGGGGCTGCGTTGACGCCGCGCTTTTCATCCCAATAGGCGAAAAAATCACGGCTTGCTGGATGTTTCATAACTCGGACCTGACCCGCGGTCGCCCCCAATGGGACAGGGTTGTCCCGTCCTCATGCACCGCTGGCTCCCTTTTTGTTGTCGCAGGGGAGGCCATGCAGCGTCCATGCCCTAAGAGGGAGTTATCCGGACTTTGTGCCGGTAAGGTTAAATTAACCATGGATCTTAAGACGGCGGTAACCACTGGCGGCCAACGCGACCTGCCGGCCCGCCGGGCAGGGCCGTTAACGATGAATTAAGGATTGGCTTCCACTCCCCGAAAATCCCGGTAGGATGACCTCACTCCAAGAGTTGCAAGACATTCCGGATTTGGACTGTCGCCGGCTTCTCCAAGGGCTGGCGCGGGCAATTCCGGCAGGGTGGCTGAGAACGAAGATCGGCGGTGGCGCGGGGCGATGTGGAAACCCCCGCGCGACAGGGCTGGCGCAGGTGGAAAGGCAGGGTTTCTCAGGCCCTGCCTTTTTCATTTTCGCCTCTGACTTTGCTTACATTTTTCGCTTGATGCTACCACCACATCGTCAGGTGGTAGCATGGAAGTTCTGTTTTTTCCCCGCGCCAACTTCGAGATTGCACCCTTGGCAAGCTTCTTTCGATTCGCCTCGCGGGTGTAGTGAGAGGCCATAGCGCCGCCACGCCAGCCGAAAATCGCTTCCAACTCAGCCTCGGTCGCGCCGTTGTCGGCAGCGTGGGTCGCTGCGGCCTTCCGGATGCCGTGTGGTGACTTGTTCACGCCGGCCGCGCGGGCGGCACTTCTGAAGGCGTTGCCGACGCTCGTTTTGAGCATCCCGCGCCCAGCCTCGGTCGCGATGTAAGTCAGATCGCCAGTCGGTCCGGCCTTTAGTGTGGCTGCGAGCGGAGCCAGCATCGGAATGGTCACCCTCATGCCGGTCTTTTCGGTGTCAATGGCGATGAGGCCATTTTTGACGTGCTGTTTGCCGAGCACGGCCGCATCCCCGATCCGCAAGCCGGTATAGACGAATATGTCGAACATAACGCGCTCGCGAGTTCCGCGAGGCCATCGTTTTTCAAACTTCGCGATATCCTCATCGGTCCACGGCTTGATGCCGGCCTTGTCCGGCTTCACCGTCTTGATGCCAGCGGTCGGGTCGGCCGTCACGAGATCGGAATCCAGCGCCCACCTGAACAGCGATCGCATGGCGTCGATGAAATGGCGAGCCTCAGACGGCGTGCCCTTGCGTCGTTCCTTGCCCTTCAAAATTGCTTGTTTGTCGATGTAGACGACAGGTTTGTTTCCGGCCGTCTTGAGTACTTGTCGATAGATCCGCTCGCGCTGCACTCGCGTGGATGCTGCGAGGCCGCTCCAATATTCCGACTTCCGATGCAGATTGATCAGCCATTCAAGTGTGTCGGGCTTCGCCCCCTTCTTTGCGCGGGGCTGACCAGAGATTGCGGCGTCATAGTTGTCTTTGAACTCGTCGGATCCGTATTTGCCGTAAATCCGTGTCTTCTTGCCGCGTCCCACCCTGACGTACCACGCCACCTTGCCGTGACGGGTAATCTGCTTTTGAAGGTATCTCGGACGCTCATTCGGCATGTCGATCATCAACGGAATAAGTAGTTATGGGCTTATCATCATTCAGCGCCCGAATGGAAGCGATGGCTGGGACATCATGCGAGCCTTGGCGACTGTGGGCGTAAGGAACCTTTGTCCCGCGAGAATGTCGCTGACTGTTAGAAGCTGCATCCTCGGATATTTGACGCCATTAACGTCGAGCATCCCGAGGTCTGCGAACTCGCTCAGGAAGTTCTTTGTCTTTCGGCTGCCCATATCTTCCATGATGATGAGCCCGGCCATTTTGGCTTGGTCGCGATCCAGTACTCCCCTCAGGCTCCTGACCACCTCCTTACTAACGTTCTTCCCGCCCTTGACCTCAATCACCATGCTCTCAAGTTCACTCTGTCCGGGCAGAGAGAAATAGATGCGCCCGTCAATCCCACCATCGTCTGTCTTCTTGGTTGTAACGAAGCCATCCACCTGTTCAATTGCCCATTTCTGGAACTGGTGTTTGTCGGATTGCCAAAGGTCTTTCGCGCCTTCGAGCGACCCGGGGATGCCTTTGACGACGAAATCAACCCCTTCCCTTAGTCCGAGACGATCTTCAAGCCGCACCTTCGCAACGCGCTTAATGGCGTGAATCGCAATGTCGATCCCGATCCATTCCCGCTTGAGTTCGTGTGCAGCCTCAATGGTAGTCGCGCACCCACAGAAGGGGTCTAGTACGCGATCCCCCTCATTGGTCGAGGCTTTGATGATGCGCTCAAGAAGCGCAACCGGCTTCTGCGTCGGGTAGCCGAGCCGTTCCTTCGCCTGTGAGTTGATTGGTGGAATGTCCGTAATGATGTCCTGAATCGGCTGGCCCTTTTCGAGGTACAGCTTGAACTCAGGAACGCCGGGGCCGCCCCCGCGCCCCCGCTCAGGAAAACGGATAAAGCTGTGCTGGTAAAGCAATTCCAGCTGATCGTGCAGATCGGGCGGAATCTCGACGCCTTCCTCGCGCAACGCGTCAATCGCGCGCTTTGGCACCGCCCAATGTCGGCCTCCATCCGAGGGGTTGTAGCCGCGCCACGCCTGACCAGACGCGCCCTTCGTCTTCCCTGGGCCGGTCAAAACCACGAGGCGATAGCGTCCTCGCTCATCAACAAATCGGTATTTGGTATCTATGTAGTTTGGGTCGTGCGCCTGAAGAACCTTATTCCAAGTGTATTTGTCAGACCGCGTGTAAAATAGGATTACATCGTGAATGTCTCCCCAACGAGTCGCGCCGCCATGTGCAAAGGTGCGCTTCCAGATAATCTCGTTTCGGAAGTTTTGATGGCCAAAGATGCTGTCCATCATTGCCTTGATGTAGTGCGAGGCGGTGGGATCACAATGAAGGTAAATCGAACCGGTCGGCTTTACGATCGACCGGAGCGGCAAAAGCCGTTCCGTCATGTAGGAGAGATACGAAAGTAGCCTAGGCTGAGCATTTCGAAGCGCCTGCATCCAATGACGCCAGAGTTCAGCAACCTCGTCAGGAACCCCCGCTTCCCGCATTAGCACCGGCATCATCTTGATCGCTTCGACCCTCTCCGGCGAAAGCTCCCACAGATCGTTGAATGCCTCGATTTGCTCAGGGAGAGGGCGACCGGTCTCGTCCTCATAGATCGCCGCGTAGTCGCGGTTGGAGTTGAAGGGAGGGTCCAAGTAGACCAAATCCACGTAGCCCATTGGCATTTCGCGCATGAGAGAAAGGCAGTCGCCGTATAGAAGTTGATTGACCCACTTTGTCATGCAAAGCAGTCCTTCATGAACTCGGCAAAGGGGTCTGCGCTCCGGCGCTGATTGTATTTCCAGCACGCTTCGCCCACGAACAGGGGCATGTAGCTCTTGGAATAGTGGTGGTGCGAGCCATACCAAGCACGCTTCAAAAGCGACCAAAAGCCCTCGATTGAATTGGTGTGCGTCTGACCCTCCGCATAGGCGCGGCGATGATTGATAACCGAACGGCGGAAGACCTTTCCTGCCTCATTGTACGCCGACAGTTCATCGGTCATGAGGATTGAGCCGTTCGGATCGGCAACACTACGCAGAAAACGAAGGAGGCCTTTACCCGTCAGGTCGTCGGCAACGCGCGCGACAACACGCCCGCCGCGCTCGATTGCACCGACAACAGGCACCTTCTTGGTCGCGCGCCCACGAGGCCCGGGCGTGTCGTCATCGCGACGATTTCCCTTGCGCGGCTTTCCGCCGACATAGGTTTCATCGGCTTCAATGATCCCCTGCAAAAGCTCCCCCTCTTTGGTGAGCATCGCAGCACGGATACGCTGCTGCATGTACCAAGCGGACTTTTGGTTCATGTCCAGATCGCGTGCGAGTTGGAAGCTGGAAAGGCTCTTTTTCGCGTTCACGATTAAGCCAATGGCTAGGAACCACTTCTGCAAAGGGATGCGGGTCTTCTCGAAAATTGTCCCGGACAAGACGTTGAAGCTGGAATTGCAAGCATGACAGTTCCAACGCCCGACACGGCCAGCATCTTCCTTGCGAGCAACGGAATCGGACCCGCAATGCGGGCAGTGCGCGTCATCAGCCCAACGCACCCTCTCAAGATACTCAATGCAGGCTTCTTGATCCGGAAACTTGGAGAATATCGTGAGCAGGTTCATGGCGCGTCCTTTCTATACCATGAACCTTATACGGGTCCGAATTCATGGTCAAGCCCATAACTACTTATTCCGATCATCAAAGGATGATCTCCTCGCGATCTTCAACCTTCCTGGCCCTGTGGGTTTCTGTGGATGTCGGGGAAAGACTGATCCTGATCGACCCGTCCGGCAGAATCTCAACGCAGCCCGCGCCAGTCTGCTTTGCCGCACGGATCGCGCGGGCAATGTCTGCTTGTATAACGGTGGCAGGGCGGCGTGACATGGTTTAATCAACCCGAGCATACGAGCCGAATAGTGTTTGCGCGGCGTTCTCATAGAGAGACTTTGCTTCAGCAAGACTGGATGTGTATCCAAGCGAGTAGTGGCGACCGTTTTTCATTGCGCGGACTTGCCACTTCTGTACTCGCTTGTGCCAACTTACCCCTTTGATGCCAGAGGCATTGTTCGATAACTTCTTGCGGTTGGCTTGGTTCTGGGAGGTTGTTGCCGCCCGAAGATTGCTCCACCGATTGTTGGATCTGTCCATATCGATGTGATCGATCTCATCCGGCGGCATAGAACCGGTCATATAAAGCCACGCGAGGCGGTGAGCGCCATAGCTGCGACGGTCCACTTTTATCACGATATAGCCTCTCGTGTTTTTGGTCCCGGCTTCGCAGCCGGCTCGAAGGTTTCCTCGGGCAACGCACCACGTAAATTCGCCGCTATCTGGATCGTAGCGCAAAAGATCGCGAAGTCTCTCGACCTCTACCTGGGTAAGGCGGGCTGCTGTCCTGCTCATCTGACAGCCTCGGGGGAGGATTCTGCCCTCCTGATTGCATTTCGGCTAGTGATCGCTGTGAAGCCATCCGCGAATTTGACGAGGCAGCTATTCATCTTGCCGCGAGCGAGTACCGCGCAACGCTGGCCCTTCCGGCCCATCCGATTCCAGAAGTAGACGTAGGGGAGCGCCTTCGCGACCATCGCGTCAGTTACTTGCATCGGTGGGCTCCGTGACTAGCACCAGCTTTTCGCGGCGATGGTGCAATTCGATGCGGCCGGCTTCGCGCGCGTGATCCCAAATATTCTCAAGCTCACGTTGAAGCTGCTCTGCCTTCTTGAGCCAGAAGTCGCGTTCCTTTTCCAAGGAATCCGCGCGCTGTTCTTCACGGATTTCCATTGCTGTCGGGATGGTAGCGTTAACCCAAGTCATCACTTACCCCTCCGTTCTGCGCTGCTGCGATCATGACGCGGTAGTAGGATGCAAACGATCCGCCCGGCCCGAACGGCGATTCGAACGGACTATTCACGGCGTGGCAATGGAGAGCCGCTTCTGTCATCTCCACTGTTGGCTCAACCGGCACCTCCACAAACCCTTCCGTTCTGCGCGCTTCCAGGTAGGCCGTGATCGCGGCGGTGGCCTGTTCTTCGTAGTCCGAACGGAAAGGTTCGTTGACGGTGCGAAACCGTCCGCCGAAATGTCCGGCCTCTGCATTCCAGTGGCTTTTACTTGTCGGCACCGTGTCAATGTCATCGCCATTATGCTCAGCAATCGCCTTCGCAGCCGCTTCCAGCGCAGTGGGGGAAAGTTGGGTCATGGCTTTCTCCGCGTGAAGGCAAAGCACTCGGCTCCGAAGCAGTTGACTGCTTCTGCGAGGAGGTCGGCGCGTTTCTGTGCATGCCCGTCAGAGCCGCATTCCACGATGAAACCATCAGCAAGAATGACGCATTGAACAGTAGCGCCGCCCATGTCGCAGTTAATCTGACGGTGCGCGACAATGGCTTTATTGCTGCGTAACGTTTCGAAATCCGTCATTTCACTTCCTCCATCAGTTGGCGGGCGGCGCGGAAATGGCCTCTAGTGACCGTGGTGTGGCTCTCTGCATGATACAGAATAGACACGTTGTCCCCATCATGCCCGGGCTCTGAAAAATACGAACCCGTCCATCCGGTTGCCTCTAACATCGCAAACGGCCCCACGACTTCCCGGACACGGGCGCGGAGGGCAGAGAGTTCGGATTCGGCAGCGTCAGCGCGGGCTCGCCACATCTCCCGACAATCCTCTTCCTTCAAAGCCTGAGCCGCCCACATCTCGATTTCGGCAGCCGCGTCGAGCATTACCGAACGGGTAGCCGGCATGTCATCGCTTTCCGGCGCTAGGTTGCGCAACCGGCTCACCAGGTCATCGGTCATGTACGGCTCCTAAGCTCGTCAATCGCGGAGTCGTACCGCTTAATACAATTAGCTTGTTCAATTTTGCAGATGCGAACGATCTCCGCTTCGGCGCGGCATGAGTATGAAGAAAACAGGCTGCGCTCGCACAACGCTTGAATGGCGGCGAACATGGTTAAATCAGAGCGCGCCTTGGCCGCCTCTTTCGCCAAATCGTCATTGTACAAAAACATCTACTTCCCCTCCCGCTTAAGCGCGGCGCGGCCAGCTGAGGTGACGGTGTAGAACAAGATGCCGGGCTGCCCGCCTTCGTGTTTTGTCAGCCTGATCATTTTGCGATTGATGAGTGACTTTGCGACGTTGGCCTTAACGGCATCGCCGCCTTCGAGCCACCACATCGGAGAGTATTCGTCGCCGTTCGCCAGCGCGTTTGAGCGAAAGCCCATTGCAATGATTAGACCGCGCTGCGCCTCTGTCAGCTTCATTCACCCCTCCCGTTCGACCGAATGGCGGCGGCGACGAAGTCCGGAAGATTTGCATCAGTAGAAAAGAAGCTCCCACCTTCCTTGTAACTTCCGCCCTCGTCCACGGCGGAATGGGCTTGCCCTTGGGCGGTTTTGTATTGACGGTTTGCGGAAAGCGCCACCTTCGCGCATTTCTCCCGCTCGTCGGCCCTGATTTCCGCTTCGACGCAAGCCGCAGTAATGCCGCTCGTCACATCTTCGAGCGCCATTCGGAGCGTAGATATTTCAGTGCATTTTGCCGCTTCGTTAGGCACAAGGCCCGTTGCGAGGATGGCGCGAACGGTACTGTCGCTAAGTATCCGCGCCGATATCTTCGTGGTTGTCATTTCCTCTTGTGCGTCAACCATCGCGTTCAGAACGTCATTGATCGCGTGGGCGAATGGCAATTCCACCCTCTCGACCGCATCGCCTTCGAGAGAGGCGAGGGCCTTGCGGGCAATCTCTCTGGCTTCCTCAATCTCATCCCAATCAGAGCCGTAGTCCCGGTTCGGAATTGCGATGATCTGTTCCAGCGCTTCTTTCGGTGTGGTCATGGACGCTTCCTCCGTCGATCAGGCTCGATAAAATCTGGATGGTAGCCGTGGGGCGTCTTCATCCCATCCCACACAATTGTCGGGCTGTTGTAGCGATCAACTTTCACTACGAGTCCGCCACGCTCAGCCTTTGCGCCGGGAAACAAGTTGGCTTCAATCCCGCTAAGACTAGGCCGTACACGCTGTCCAACTCTAAATTGATGTCTGCCGAGCATCACTTCCTCCCGATCTCGAATTGGTCGAGGCGATCGAGCCGCTCGATCTCCGCAACAATCAGAGCGCCGGCCTTAACGAGGTTGCGGCGGTGATCTTTTGGCTTCCACCATTCGGAGGCCCACGGCCAGATCAACTTGATGACATGGTCTTTCGCCCAATGCTTGATTGTGCTCAGTGCATAGCATGCAGCGGCGCCGGCCATTTCGCCCGTTGCATGGCCGTCATCGTGCTCGACCGTCCAACCTTTGACATCGCGTTGTCGGCGGCGCTCTTCCGCAATGTCGGCCAAAGCTGTTACCTCGCTGCGGGTGGATGAAGGCTTGATCCGCGTCGTCTCGGCTTGATCTTGCTCCCAGTCGGGGTCTGACGGGCCAGCTACTGTTCGGATTACTCGCGCGCAGTAAAGGTGGCGATCTTCCTTGTCCTTATGTGATCGCCAACTGGCACGTTCTTCGTGGTCTTCCGAATATCGATCCATTTCGCAGTAGATCGCCTTGGCGTGTCTTGCTTCTGATTCATGCCAACACGCGGCGGCATCGAGGCCACGCTTAAAACCATCTGATTGGTCAGTGTAGAGGGCGCATGTAATCGCCGCGTCATTCATCAGCGGAGTGCGTCCGCGCATAGCGTAGACTGCGTCTTGAATATTTTTGAACAAACCTTCGGGGCGGTGTTCCGGCTCAATCCCGGTACGAATTTGCTCGCGGATCGTTTCGAGCAAATCATGAAGTTTCGATTGCCGCCCGTCCTCTGCGCTCAGCAAACGCAATGCCTCTTGGCGTTGCGCGTCGGTTGGCGCATCTTCCCCGCCCCCGTCAGATTTCGTCGTCGCGCCGGGCGCGGTGAGGGCTGCGTCTGCGAGTGCATTGTCCGCTTTCCGGATTGCGGAGTTAAGTGCAATTCCGTGAGGTATCCACTCTCTGCCGTGGACAGCCGGATCGTCTCTCAACGCAACACGCAGGCTTTCCATTGTCGAATGGGCGAATTTCAACGCCTCTCGCATCCCGGCGGCTGCGGGAGGGGCGGTCCCCACTTCGATTAAGCGCATGAATTGCAAGCAATCACTTTGCCGATCAAAATACATGACACAGCCGCGCATATCGGCAGCGTGTCGCGATTTGTTGGCATCCTCTCGATCACCGAGCCAATGGAGCGACGCCGGTCGCGGCCACGCCACAGGCACAGGCTCGCCCTTCACCCCGCCATCAGATGAGGCGAGACGGCGGAGGGCGGATTCAAGCCGATCAATGTACTCGGCGTCGGTTTCCGGCCGCTCCTTGTTCGAGCAATGTACGTCGCTACGAATGTGATTACCGCAGCGTGCGCACGTATCGAAATCATCGTCGCTCGGCACGAAGTAGTGCTTGCGCGGCTTCACCAGTTCCTCGCGATCAGGATTCGTCATGACGGGGCTCCGATTGCTTCTTGCGCCGCGAGGATGAATTGCGTGATTTTCGCCCGGTGCATCGCGTTGCCGTAGGCGCGCAGTCGTCCCACGCGGTTGGACTGTCCATGAGCCAACGGGAATGTGCCGGGTTCAATTGGCCTGGCTTTTCCGTCTGTGCAGATGATCCAGTCGGCGCGGGTCCAGCCAGCCAGACTTGTCGGCCCAGCAAGCCGTTGATCGGCGCCGTTCCGACGCTCGCCCCGTCCTTGTGATCCCGCGTCGTCGGTATTGCCCATGAGGCTATCGGGATGGCTCCATGCGCCAGCGATACCGTCTTGCGGCTGCTGTCCGTATTGCCAGCCTCGTTGTTGCCGTTCCGCGCGGGCGTACCGGCCATCGCTGTCGGCCATCCCGCCAACTGCGCGACCTGGTTCAGGCTCACCATCGCCTTGCTGCCGTCCGGCCGGCGCCCGGTCGGGCTCGCATCCTTCGCGATCTGGGAACCGTCCGCGTTGCCCTTGGTCGGCGTAGGCCATCCAGCACAGCCGTTGGCGGATGTGCGGAGGGCCGATACCAGCCTCTCGGTCAAACCATTCGGCATAATCACGTAGCTCGGCGGCGAGAAAGGGATCAGGACAAGACTGAACGGCCCTTCGTATCCATTCGAGAGTCGGTTGCCCGACTTCCGTTTCGCCTGCGGCCACCGCGATGCCCGCAGCGCACAGATCGGCCGCCCCGATGGCGTAGTCCGCTCCTTCCAGGTCAGACGAAACAAGATCGAACCACTGAAGCCCATCCGGGCTTGCAACTTGCTCGCCAAGAACGACTGGAGGGCGGCACTCCTTGATGAGATGGAAGAAGGCGGGCCATAGGTGCCGCTCGTCAGCAAACCCGCCTCTTTGGCCTGCCGCGCTGAAAGGTTGGCATGGGCACGATCCGGTCCAGACGTAGTCGTTGTCTCGGATTCCTGCGTCTCGCAATGATCCTGACCAGATGCCAATGCCGGCGAAGGCGTGGACCTGATTGTACCGATCGAGGTCGCGCGGTCGGACGTCAAGGATGTCTCCAACGACATCGCCGGGGCAGATGAGATCTGCGGCGATGAGGTTTCGCAACCAGGCTCGACAGTATTCGTCGATTTCGATGTAGAGAGCGCGTCCATTCACCCCAGCGCCTCCGTCTGAGCTTGTCGAGCGCGAAGAAAGACGAGGCAGAATGTAGCTGCCTCGCTATGTATGCGGCCCGTCATCGCTAGTCCGCCGACTGCCGCGCCAGTTCGGCGTAGTGATCGAATTCGCGGGCGATGCGGAACTCGTATTCGCCCGGCGGCAACTCGATCGTTTCATGAGTGTCGTGGCCGCGCTCATGTATCAGCTTATTCGGTTCGGCCAGAATCGCGTGAAGGATACGCATTCCTTCCGGCGCGCGATCGAGAACCGTAACAGCCGCGCCGCTCGCCCGCTCAAGCACGTGGTGGTGGCCGGTTTCGCTATGGCCGATAATCAACTTGCCACGCTCAAGAGTGAGTGGGATGCCTGAAACGGTGCCGCATTTTGTCGGCACATCACCAATGCGACGGATTGTGATTTCACCTTGGGCGGCGATCTTCTGGAACGATTTCATTCTAGTCTTCTCCTTGCTAAGCCCGCACTTCGGGGCGTTGAAAATCTTTCGGATCAAGGCCGATAATCCACGCCTGAGCGTCGAGAGCCTTGTTGATGTGTGGCGGGATGCCGATGGCGAACTCGCGACCTGTGCCGCATCGGACGCGGAGGAACTTCGCTGGCTGCGGCAGGTCGGGAAGCGTCACTTCGACCAGATCACCGATTTGAGGATCGTCATCGTGATCGATCGTCTTTGCGTTGAGATCGCTGAGGATGCTTGCCCAACCGAGAATTTCACAAGCGGCGCGGCGCAACTCCATGTTTTGCTGACCAAGCGCGATTGTAGGCGTCAGGCTCTTGCGATCCTCGATCCATTCTGCGGGGATGCGGACACCATGCCAGTGGTAAAGCGACCATCCGTCACGCCAGCGATGCGAAGGCCCCGTTTCGCAGTGAGGGCGATTTTCCTCATCTTTGCGGATGATTTCGGGAAAATCTGACACGAGGCAAAATTCCTCGTGCATAACGCGGAATCCCCCGTGGATTGCAGCCTGCTCCCAAAATGCATATCCGGCGTGCTCTCGGAGTTCGAGGCCAAGAATGTCGCGACAAGAGGTCATATAGCAATCGTATCCGGCCCACATGTTGCCGCCGTGATAAACGTTCCACCAGCGCTTGGCGCATTCGATGCCGAGCGGTCCAGCCATGTCGAAACATGCCTGAGCGGCCAATTTAGCGTCGGTGGCGTCGTCGGTGGCGGCGCGGGTGGCGGCGTAGGTGGCGGCGTAGGTGGCGGCGTCGGTGGCGGCGTCGGTGGCGGCGGCGGTGGCGGCGTAGGTGGCGGCGTAGGTGGCGGCGTCGGTGGCGGCGTAGGTGGCGGCGTAGGTGGCGGCGTCGGTGGCGGCGTAGGTGGCGGCGTAGGTGGCGGCGTAGGTGGCGGCGTAGGTGGCGGCGTCGGTGGCGGCGTAGGTGGCGGCGTAGGTGGCGGCGTCGGTTTTCCCCGGATTCTTCCGCGCATGCCAGATCGCAGCAGAGGCACCATAAGCGTAGGCCATCACCAACGGCGAAGGCACGATCACAACGCGCGGCTTCTTCAGACCGGCGATCTGGTACAACCCCTCAATTGCTGGGATGATCTTGTCCGGCTCAATCGGATCGGTGCGCATCGCGCGCGAAATCCAGAGCTTCGCATGTTCGTCCATGCGAGCCTTTTCTTCCGGCGTGATGCCGCCAAGCGCCTTGGATTTGGTTCTAACGATCTTAGCCATGTGTCATCTCCCCGTTGCCCGTTGCGCCCGCCATGCGATTTTCGCCAGCGCGCAAGCGGTTGCGATGTGCTCGGCGTCAATGCGATCCGCCATCAGCTCGGGCCGGACAGCCGAAAGATGGCCGTAGATTTCCTCAAGCAGATCGGCACCGGCCACGTTGAACTGTCGTTCTTGCTGATGTCGGGCGAGGGCGATTGCGTCGGGACCGGTCATGTGACCGCCCTCAACTTTGCCCCATTGGGCGCGCCACGGATGACGTATTGCTCTTGTGGATCAGGCGCATCCGCGAGCGGGACACGCCCCGCCGTATGTCCTGCCTTGCTGGTCATCACGCGGCCCTCGCAGCTGCCAGCACGTCAGCGGCCACCCGTGTCGCCTCGTTGCCCAGCAACAGGTCCCAGCGGTAGGAAAGTGCGTCGGACATTTCGCCAGTCGCGAGCACTTCGCGGTAGGTTTCATTGCAGAGCGCGGCGGCAGCGGCGGCAGCGGCGGTGCTGTCCTTGAATTCCTTCGTGGCGGCCTCTCGTGCGCGATCCCATTCAGGGGTACCGGAAAAGGGACGAATGGCCGCCATCCGCTCGACATACCGGGCATGCTGCGGCTTGGTCGCATCGCTGAACCAGCGGCCGGAAATCTCAAGCGCCGCCTCGTGGCGGGCGTCTTCGTCGCTGAAGTCATCCGGCGCGTAGTGCGGGTTCGGTGAATAGTAGCCCATGGCTTGGCTCTCCGACTAGAATGCGCGCTTCGCGGTTGCTGCGGGCATCAGATAATTCCTTGCCAAACAGCGGAGATGATTAGAATCATCACCCCAGCGGCAACGACGCTCAGGCCGTCAATCAATGCAGTGATTGCTTCTGAGGCGATGTAGGAGAGGGAGTCTTTGGTGCGGCCGGACATTATTTGTCTCTTTCGAGGCGAGAGCGGAGACGGTTGTTGCGGCGGCCGCTGTTCATGTGATCGACGAGGAGCTTGTAGAGAATATTCCGCGATTGACCGCCCGAGCCGGCGAGTTGAACGACTTGCGGGTCGTTGATCGGGAACTTGGCGAGCTTCCGCCTGTCGTCCGTAGAAACGACAAGCGTGTTGTCGTTGTGCTCCCAGAACGACGCGTGATCGGAAAGCATCCGTGCGACTTCCATCAGGAACGTGGTTTTGACCTGTGGTGCGCTTGTCCGATACTGAATGCCACCGATCGGCCAGCATTCGTCGATGATCGAGAAGAACGCAGTGACATTCCGGCGGAAAGTCGGGAGCGTTACGGTCGATGGAATTTTAGCCAGGGATGCCGCCAGTTGTTCAGCGCCAACGCCGAGGTTTGAAATACGGTGGCCGTGTACCCGACGCGCAATCTTCGCCATACCGAGCGCGGTCATGACGTGACCGGGCTGCATGTTCTGCGACCAGCAGACCTTGTGAAACAGCGGGAAGCTGCGGTCCGAGTTGCAAAGGCCGTACAGCGTCAGAATGGCGTCGTTGCTATCGCGCATATTTCGCAGGTGAAGATTCGGAGAAATCCGCTTCACGTTCTTGTTCAACTCGGTGAAGCGATGACGCTCCCAGAGTTCGTCCGTGCCGAAATGCAGCGTTGCGAAAAGCCGCAAGGGGTGATGCGGGATTAGTTCGAGCAAGCGAAGCGCGTTGCCGGTGCGCTGCCAACCGTCGATGATGTAGGAAGGCGAATGGATGATATAGTCGTCGCCGTCGGCTTCGAAGTCCTGACCGCGAACCCCGATCTCGATATTCGGGACGATCTTGCCTTCCTGCAAAGCCTTGTAGATATCGGCGCGGATCGCAAGCGGGCGCTGATAGCTGCTATCGACCTTGAGAAAACGCAACGTCGCCGGGTCGATGCGGCCGTTGAGAATGATCCCGGCCGACGACGTGTCGCATTCATCCAGCGCGCCATTGATGATCCGAAGATGCGGCTCGACCTTGGTGTTGAGTATCTTCGGCGCTTCGATTTCTTCCGCCTTTGAAAACAGCTTCAGCATTGTTCATCGCTCCATGCGTCAGAGAATGCGGCGATCCACTCGGCCGCCGGCGCGAGACGTTCCGAAATGATGATTGCCGTGTCGGTGCCGGCGAAGTATTCGGCAACCTCATGAGCCGGCGGCAGGCCGGACAGGATGGTGATCGCTTCGCGGACGCGGTCGCAGATCGCGGTCTTGCCGGAAGACGGCGCGGGCTTGGCGGTGTCGGCCGGCGTCGTGGTCCGCGCAGTTGCCTTTGGCTTGGTAGCGGCTACCGTTGGCGTTGTCCCGCCAATCGCCGTCGTGTTCATCGTGGCCGTGGTGCCGTGCTTGGTCTTGTAGGTGCGAGTTGCCTTCGGCTTATCAGGCGAGGTCGGCGCGGGCGCGATCTCGGCGCGGAGCTTTGAGACTAACGGATGAGTTACCTTGGCGTGCCGGGCGATCTCGCGGTCGCTCCAATGCGACCACTCGTCGTCCTGCAACAGCTTCATTACTGCGCGGCGCTTATCTTCTGTCGTGCGCGGTGAGCCGTGAGCGGCGTTGACCTGACACGAAAACAGGATGGCATCGCGCAGATTGCCGTCACGAACATCGCAGGGAAATTCAGTTGCCCCGATGCTGGTTGCTGCATAACGACGATGAAAGCCATCCGCGAGCCAATAGTCGTCGCCGTCATGAAACACGATCAGCGGCGGGAAGACCGCCCCATCCTGCATCGCCTCGGCGTAAGTCTGA
The DNA here is from genome assembly GCA_023954195.1 of Xanthobacteraceae bacterium. GTDB lineage: Bacteria > Pseudomonadota > Alphaproteobacteria > Rhizobiales > Xanthobacteraceae > 62-47. The sequence continues at coordinate 915,282 of JAMLIK010000001.1, read as the reverse complement.
ACAACATCGGTGATCAGGTTTTCGCGCGGCTGGGCGCGGTGGTCGGCCTTGATTTTGGAGAGAGGCAAATTCTCACTGGAAACGTTTCCAGTGAGACCCTTCCCGGCCGCCTTCTTCTCTCGACTGACTTCCGCGACCTGCATCTTGCCCGGCTCCATCGTTGGGGTGATGTCGAGGGGCAGTATGAACCGGTAAAATTACCGGGTCAATAGCGATGCGGTAAAAAAACCGGAAAAATCTTGCGCCATACTGCATCGCGCTCTATCATGCAGGCACAAAAAAGCCCCGCGAGGGGCGGGGCGGGGAGAAGCAGTCGATGACAGAGCGCGGTGGAAACGAAATCTTGTCGAAGCTTGAGCGGGCTAGTTGGCCCGTGGTTTCGGTTCGCGTGCTGTTGCAGCCGACAGAAGCGATGCAAGCTTCGTGGCGTCGGTTGATTTCATCCGCCCAAAAAGCAGATTGGACCGATCGCCGGGAGCCGCCGGATCGGCTCAATGGATTTTGAGAAACGCTTGAATCTGGCCTTGGAATACCACGAGCGCGGCAATAACCGTATAGGGTCATATTAAGAATATCAAATACTTAGATATGTGATATAAGAACGAAATGAGAACATGCTTCTTGTTAAGCGATCTTCGTTAAGATTCAGCGACTTAGGGGATTGTCATGGCTGAAACATCTATCGAATGGACCGACGCGACGTGGAATCCGGTCGCGGGATGCACAATTCTGACCGCCGGCTGTACGAACTGCTACGCCATGCGGATGGCTGCTCGCCTCGATGCAATGGGGCAGGAAAAATACAAAGGCCTAACCCGCAAGAGCGGTGGCCGCGCGAAGTGGACCGGCAAAATCAAACTGGATGATGCGGCGCTGTCGATTCCCGCGAAATGGTCGAAGCCGCGGCGGGTGTTCGTCAACTCCATGTCCGATCTGTTTCACCAGGATGTGCCAGCGGAGTTTATCGCGCGCGTCTGGAAGGTCATGGCCGAAACGCCGCGTCACACCTATCAAATTCTAACGAAGCGGCCGGATCGCATGGTTGAGATCGTGCCAGAACTTCCGAAATTGCCGAATGTTTGGCTCGGGACAAGCGTTGAGGATGGTCGTGTGCTCCACCGGATCGATGAGTTGCGCCGCGTACCGGCGGCGATTCGATTTATCTCATTCGAGCCGCTGATCGGGTCTGCGGCCGGTGCCAGCCTCGAGAATATTCACTGGGCAATCGTCGGCGGCGAGAGTGGACCGAAGGCGCGATACATGGACCCGGCGTGGGTTGATGAAATCGAATCGATGTGTCGTCGCGCCGATACCGCGTTTTTCTTCAAGCAATGGGGCGGGAAAAACAAAAAGGCGGCTGGCCGCATGTTGCGCGGTCGCACCTACGATGAGATGCCGGCTTTGAGAATGTGATTGCCAATTTTTGTGGCCAATCCGACCGCCTTTGGATCGCTGTTTGATATGCACAAAAAGAGTGAAAATCGCTAACCCCGCTCCGGCGGGGTTTTCTATTCCAAAGGCCGATCGTCATCCGTTGATGGTTCACGCTCCACCGATACGATGTCGCCGCCGCCGTATTCGTCTTCTGGCGGAGGGTGGTATCTCCGCGATGGTTTTCTCGGCAGCGCCTTGTCTACGATTGCCAGGATCAGCTTTAGATGCTCTTGGGCCACGTCTGCCTCGCCGTTATCCAGCGCGGCTCGCGCCAGCGTTCTGACATGACGCAGGGCTTCCTTGGGGTCGAGGGGAATGGGTGCGGGGGATTCGGTGACCATGGGGTGAGGCTCCTATGGAGTGAACCGCTCGCGATCCACCAGCGTCGGAATCAGCGAGGCGACAATCGCCGACGTCACGAGCTCGGAGGCGGCGACGGATTCGAGTGGATCTAGGGGCGGTGGCGGATCATCGGCGGGCATGAACATCCCCGACGGGGTCAGAACCAGTGAAAGCCCTTGGCCAATAATCCGGCAAGACCAAGCGCGACGGCAATGATTGCGCCGAATAGAACGCGGAAATCGGTTCTGGCGTTGTCGCGGAGCGTGCGAACGTCTACCTTAATGTCGGACATCTCGCGCCCAATGTGTTCCAAGGTGGCCTCTAATTTGGCTACACGCGCTTCCATACCGCCAGATGTGCCACCGCCGCCGCCCGCGCGCAAGCCACTAAGCCTCTTTTCTTGTTCCGCCCGCCAATGATCACGGGCGCTAAAATCAGGATCGACCATTGTCTTTGGGCCCCAGCGACCTGACAAGCAACTCGAATCTCTTTTTTATAGCGCGCTCCCGCTGTTCAAGTCTTACGTGGGTTTCGGCTCGAATTTCTCGAAGGTCTATCGTCGCCTTCCGAAGCGCCGACACTTGCTCAATGATGTCGGCAAGAATTTTCATGATCTCGATATCGACATCACGAAGATTGCTGCCAGTGACGGCCTCCTTGAGGTTGTCGCTCATTCCCCCTCCGTGCTAGCGGCTAGGTCACCGCTTTTGATAACCAACGGTGTTGCAGGAAATCGACTTTCCCTGATCCGGCCAGAACCCGAAGTTGAATCCGGTAACGCGTTTTTTGTCCTTGGCCGGGACGGCCTCGTAAACCGTGAAGTTATATTCCTTGATGGCGGTTCCGCTGCTCGCGTAGACGCTGCACGACACCTGGACGTCGGCAATCGGAAATGTGTTCGGGTTCTCCAATATAAACGGGCCTTTCAGCATCCCGTATGACTTATCGAGTTGCCCGATCTTGATCTTGGGATTTTCTGCGGCGGCGTATTTCAGCGGGCCGATCTTGTTGATCTTGGGCTGTCTCGCTTCAAATGCGGCGCGCAATTTCGCCGCGTCGGCGTGCTGCGGACTGTCATTCGGAATCAGCGTCAGCGCCTTCAAAACTGTTGCATGGAATGTCGGCTTCACATCGGCCGGGAATTTCCCGGTTTTATCGAAAGTCTCGGATAGGAGGGTGTTGAGCTTGGTGGCGGCGGCGATCGTTGCCGCGTCGTCGGCGGAGGCGGGGAGGGTGGTTGTAATCAGCGCAGCGCAAAACAGGATGGCCATCCATTGCTTGATCATCGCTATCTCGGCCTCATTGACGTGACCTTGGCGGCCCATTCGATCTCGGCGTGATCAATATCCGGTTCGTTCGGATTGTTTGAAACCAGCCGGTAGCCGCCGTTGCCATCCCGCTTGATGACCTTGATGAGAATTCGGTCATCCGCCAGCCCGATCACGCAAGGCTGGCCCAGCAAGTCCTCTGTGATGGGCGAACGAACATCGTCATAAAATACCAGCCAGGTATTCATAAAGCGGCCCCAGCTCGTTCCGCGAATCTCGACGGCTACTGTCTGGTCGGTCGCGCCGTCCGGGGCAGCTACTTCCTCGAAAGCCTCATCTGAAACCTTGTAGAAATGCGCCGCGTCGCCGGCACCGACATAGCCTTTGACGCGGACGGTTCGGGCGCGGGGCTTCTCTATTGAATGGGCGACGTCCTCCGAGCGCCAATCAGCGGAAGTTTCCTCGCCTTCGGCTTTAAGGAGCCAGACAGCGGTGGTCCCCAGCACGCCTGCCAGCGCCTCGACCGTCCCCGTATTGACGCCGCCGCGCCCGGCCTTAACGGCGCGGCGCATGTTGCGAATGGCGTCCGGCTTATCCGCCATTTTCGATGCGGCATCAGCCGAGAGGCCGGTTGCCCGTAGCCGCTGCTCGATGCGGGCCAAAATGTCTTTCAAAATCATACCGGTAAGATGACCTGATGCAATTCGGCAGTCATCCGGTAATTTTACCCTTGCTTATCCGGTAAAAATACCGGATGATAAGGTATGAACAGCATCGAACAGCTTCTAAGTGTTGCTAGAGCATACGCCGGGGCGGAAGGCATCGACCTTTCAACGGTCAGCTGGCGGGCACTCGGAGACACCAAGCGACTTCCGGCAATTGAACAGGGCAGGGACATCCAAGTTCGCCGGTTCGAGCGCACGATGCAGTGGTTTTCCGACAATTGGCCCGAAAGTGCGGAGTGGCCTGCGGGTATCAGCCGGCCGTTGCCAACGGTGGCAGCATGAGCGCGGCCAGCTACATCTACTTCATCAAGCCTGAAGGTATGACGGGGCCGATCAAGATTGGCTGTTCGTCCGTGCCGTTGGGTCGTCTCTCGAACTTGAGCACATGGTCGCCATTCGCGCTTGAGATCGTCGCGACTGTCGAAGGCGGCCAGCAGCTCGAACGAAATATCCATGAATGCTTCGCTGATTTGCATTCGCACCGCGAATGGTTCCACGCGGGGCCAAGGCTGATCGAAGCAATCGGGAAGATCAAGAGCGGCGTCCCGGTCGAGCGCGCAATCAATCTTAGCCATCGCATTGGTTCGATCCGCAAGGGCCGTTGTGGCGGGGCCAATTGGGACGACCAGACCCGGCAAAAGATGAGCGTTCTTCATCGCGTTCGCTTCGCACTCAAGCGGATCGGTGTTGATAACGGTCGGATCATCCCGACCACGCTTAAGGATGTTGTGCGCGCGTCCGAGGTTCGGATGCTCACCGCTGATGAGCGCGCCAAGTTGGATGCCTTCATAGCCAATCCTCAACAGTACGAAGAAGAACTTCGGCCTCGTTACCAAGAGTGGAAACGCCAATACGACAGGCTCTACAGCAAGCAGAGTCCCACCCCCTCGCATGAAGGGGCGGCGTCATGACAGTTGTTGCTTCCAACTTCGCTCGACAGGTCAATGACCTGTATCAGACCGAAGCGTGGGCCACGCGCGCATTGCTTCGCCATCTGCCGGTTGGCGGCATGACAGTTTGGGAGCCAGCGGCCGGCGATCATGCGATTGCCGATGTGCTGAGCGAGGCGGGCGCTAACGTCGTCACGTCGGATATTGCCGTCTACAATCGTCGTCACGATGCGACCGTGGATTTTCTTGAAAAGCGCTTCGCATACAAAAACCCGTCGCACGACGCGATCATTACGAATCCTCCCTACGGACGCGGCAATCGTGACGCGGTGAAGTTCGCGCGGCTGGCGCTTGATCGCTGTAACGGCTGGGTGGCGCTGCTGCTCACCGCCAAGTTCGACTTCGGCAAGACGCGCGCCGATCTGTTCGCTCGCAATCCGCGCTTTGCTTTCAAGATCGCGCTCGTTGACCGCATTCAATGGTTTCCCGGCGACACGACAGGCACGGAAGATCACGCCTGGTTTGTCTGGCGGCCTGCCGGTGTGACGCAGTTTCCCCCGATGATTTTCTATGAAGGCCGCGACGGCAATGAGGTGCCGTCATGCTGATCCAATTCGAAAAGAGCACGCGAGGAGCCTACGGGGCAACGTCCGACTCCTCGCGTCTCGACGTGCGCGAGGGGGCTTCGCGCAATCCTGCAATTCAGCTTCGTGCCGCATCCTCCATCCGGCATGGCCCTGCGGTCGCACAGTCTCGCAGCGAAGAAACGACTGTGCATCCCTTTCTATCCACCTGCTGCGCGGCGCTGATCGATATTGCCGCTTTGCTCTCCGCTATCCTTCTCGTATCCGCGACGGGCGTCGGGATCGCCTTCGCCGTGTTCGTATTGCTGTTCATGCCGCTGTAGCAGTCGCGCGGTTGCCGCCGCGAGGGTCTGCCAAGTTGAGTTGTCGTTGAGGTCCTTCTCCATGGTCCGAGTGAACACCATGGAGATTCCGAAAAATGGAAAAGTCTTCCGGAGTAAAAAACGTGCGTAGCGAAATCTCAATTGTTGCAGGACCGCGCGACTGGGGAGCTACCCGCGAAAGCTGGTTGGCGCGGGTTCCGCGTCGAGTTTCGACAGTCACTTTCAGGACAGTGAAGGCGCTCTGGTACGGAGAAATATCGGACCCCGATCACTGGGCAGCCCGCGATATCCGGCGAGCCGCCGAGCTTATCACGGCCCGTCAAGAGGCGTCCGCACTTGCAGATCAATATCGAGCCATCGTCGGAGGAATGCGTGCGCAGGACGAGAATTTTTATTGCGCGGAAATTGATCGCCTTGAGCGCGTCATTGGCGAGTTTGGCGCTGTGGATAGCTCCGGAACTGCGAGGATGAAATGACCATCCACCTAACGCCTGACAGCATTAACTACTCGGAGTCGCAACGCGCTCACAACATCGCGGCTTGCGACAAGCTGTTGGCATTGCTCCACAAGCATCATGGTGATGGCAGGCACGTTGCGGCCGCCGCGGCCGCCGTCGTCAAGACGCAGCCGATGGTCGAAACTGAACCCAAGCCGGCTGTTGAACAATTGATGCCCGAAGCAGACCACGAGCCGGTCATCACCTACGGTCCCGGTCATTACATCTATGTTCAACGAGTGGTTGCCAGGCATTTCGGCGTTTCGCGCCTTGACCTGATCGGCCAGTCGCGCCGCAAGAAATACACGCTACCGCGCCAGGTCGCGATGTATCTGATCCATGACGGCAAGCGAACCTTGCCGGAAATCGGCCGCAGGTTCGGCGGCCGCGATCACACCACGGTGCTGCACGCGGTGCGCAAGATTGAACGCTGGATCGAGCAAGACCTGCACAACATTCGGGCGACGATTGCCGCGCTACGGGCGGAGATCGGCCAATGATCACGACCGACCGCACCGCCAAACTCGCCTTCCTGACCGTGCAAGACGGCAAGCCTATCCTCAATCTGACATTCGAAGAATTCGGCATGGCGCGCGGGCAGGCGTTGGAGCGGGTCGAGATCACTTCGCAGCAACTGGCGAAGATTTGCGCGGATGGGGTGAAGGCGCTTTGGGGTGGCGAGGTTGAGAATGGCTGATCGTTGCATTTGCGGCGTTGACCCAGGACTGTCCGGCGCGCTGGCCTTCATCTTCCAGAACGATCCGAACCGCGTTGCCATCGAGGATATGCCCGTTGCCGATGGCGACATTTGCGCGCCGCTGCTGTCCGCGCTGATCCGCAAGTACGCGCCGTCCTATGCCGTGATCGAGTTTGTCGCCTCGATGCCGGGGCAGGGCGTGGCGTCCACCTTCAAATTCGGCAAGTCCTACGGTCAGGCCATTGGCGTTCTCGGCTCGCATAACGTGCCGCTGCACTACGTCACGCCGAAGAAGTGGAAGTTGCGCTTCAATCTTTTGAAAGCCGACAAGGAGGAGTCCCGCGCCAAGGCGCTGCAACTGTTCCCGGCGTGCTCCACCAGCTTTGCGCGCAAGAAAGATCACAACCGCGCCGACGCCGCATTGATCGCCAAATACGGCCTCGAAGTCCTGTTCCCGTGGAGCACCTCAGCATGAAAATCCAGCGTCATAGTCCGAGCAGTCTCAACCTGTTTTGTGCGTCACCTAGCATGTTCGTGCTTGAGCGCATCATGGGCATTCGCCAGCCTGTTGGCGCGCCGGCACATCGCGGCACAGCAGTTGAGGATGGTGTGACAGCGGGGCTGATGGACCCGACAAAGCCGCTTGATGACTGTTATGCGGTAGCAATCAAAAAGTATGACGCCATCACCGCCCTGTCTGGCGACAAGCGTCGCGAAGAATATCGCGACACGATCCCGGCCATGGTCAAAACGGCGTTAGAAGAATTGCGCCCCTATGGTGTCCCAAGCCACTGTCAGCAGTTTGTCGAGTGGAAACCGGACGGGCTTAAATATCCGATTGTCGGGTATCTCGACTATCGCTGGGAACATCACGGGATTGTCGTCGATCTCAAGACGACTGGCGCGCTGCCGTCATCAATCAAAATTCCACATGCCAGACAAGTCGCGCTCTATTCAACACAGACTGGCGATAACGTGGATGCGCGGCTTGCATATGTCACTCCGAAGAAGCGCGCGACGTATCAGCTTGAGAACACGCGCGACCATCTGAATGCACTGCATCAGATCGCACTGCGCTGTGAAGCCTTTCTCGCGATGTCAAACGACCCGGAATTCTTCACTTCGATTACATGTCCTGATGTTGAATCGTTTTATTGGGGTGGTAACGCGCGGCAACTAGCCTACAAGCACTGGAATATTTGAATGACAAAATTTCAAAATGTTTCGGGGTGCAAGTTTGGCAGGCTAACCGCATTGCGGATGACATCACAGCGTCCGACCCGATGGCTATGCCAATGCGATTGCGGAAACAAAAAATCAATCCGCCTGAGCGACTTGAACAGCGGTCATATTCGATCGTGCGGCTGTCTTCGTATCGAAAATGCGACACTAATTTCCCGCAGAAAACTAGACCCAATCTGGCGCTTAGAAAGCGCGCGCCGGCGCATTGAAAATTTATCAATCCCAGAACCGAATAGCGGCTGCTGGTTTTGGCTCGGGGCACTCGACAAAAAGGGTTACGGCAAGACCGCTATTGGCGGTCGAACTCTTGCCGCGTCACGACTCTCTTACACCGCCTTTGTCTGTGAGCCCGGCGAACTTAGCGTTCTCCACAAGTGCGATATGCGCTCCTGTGTCAACCCGGGACATCTTTTCGCGGGAACACAGAAGGAGAACATCCAAGATTGTCTTTCCAAAGGGCGGCTTCGCCCAAGAGGAAAGCAAGTGGCAACGCTGCGGGCCTGATCGCGGCAAGAGGAAGGAAAACGGTTATGGCACTTGGTTTGAATTACGGCTCCGGTTCTGGTGGCGGCGACATCATCCCGTTCGTCAAATACGACTCCCGCGCCGGTCGCATCTTTCGTAACGACCGCTCGGAGACCAACGGCCAGTACAGCAATGACGCCGTCGACATCACGTCGACCTTCAAGGCGGTTGTCGACCTCGAAAACATTGAAGTCGGCTACATGAAGTTCGGCGCCGGGTCGGCTCCTGAGTTCATGCTGGTGAAGCTGGGCGATCCGATGCCCCACAAGCCAGCGGATTCCGGTTTCAAACAGGGCGCGCGCATCATGATGAAGCTGCATTCGTCCTGCGGCGGCGATATTCGGGAAATCTCGGGCAACGCGGCATCGTTCCTTAAGGGCGTCGACGACCTCCACACCGCCTACGAAGCCGGCAAGACTGCCAACCCCGGCAAGCTGCCCGTCGTCGTGCTCAAGTCGACCATCCCGATCACGTCCGGCAGCGGTCAGAAGAAGTCGACCAACTATCAGCCGGTATTCGAAATCTCCGGTTGGGCACCGCGCCCGGTCGACCTTGTTCACGTCGCCAAGAGCGGCGGGGCACCGCAAACGGCTTCACCATCGACCGCACCGGCTGCGGCCGCGCCGTCGACAGGATCAACCCAGGTGAGCGCGCCGGCGACGAAACAGCCTGAAATGGCCGACGCCGACGACTTCGGTTGAGGCTGACAGCGCCGGGGCTACGGCCCCGGCCGCCTTTGTATGTGTTGCGTTGCGTAATCCCGATGGAGATGGCGAACCGGATAGAGAATGAAGTTGGGGCACCTCGAGACGTTCGAACCTGATTGGGCAGCACCCGGCGACTGGGCAGCGATGTATCGCGCCGCCGGCTGGCAGGTCGTGCCTTCACACCTTCCGTCATCCGGCCAGAACTGGAAGCGCCCGGCGCTTGCCGACTGGAAGTCGCTGCAAGAGGCACAAGTGCCCGACGCCACATTCGAACGCTGGTACGGGCCGCAAGGCGAGCATGGCCGCCGAACCAACATGGGCCTGCTGACCGGCCGCGCATCCGGCAACACCTTCGTCATCGACCTCGACGAATACAAGACGCCAGACGCGCTGGGCTGGTGGCACGGCATCCTACAAGAGCACAACAACGGCATGGAGCCGGAAACCTGCCAGCAAGTGACAGGCGGCGGCGGCCGACAGCTATTCTTCATCGCGCCGGCCGGATGGCGCGCACCAACCAACAAAACGCCAATCGGCGTCGACGTGCGCGGGCAGGGCGGATTTGCCGTGTTGCCGCCGTCGCTGCACATCTCCGGCCAGTCCTACCAGTGGAAGCCCGGCTGCGCGCCATGGGAATGCGAATTAGCCATCGCGCCGGATTGGCTTCTGCAAGCCGTCAGCGAGCTTGTGGAGCGGTTCGGCGGCGACCAGCACAGAGACAACGCGGTCGCGCCTGTAACGCCTACAGCGAGTCCTGACGCCGATTTCGACGCCTTTGGCTCGCGGGTCGACGGTCGCGACCACTACATGCGCGACCTCATATGGGCCGCTATCGTCAATTGGTATCGCGAATGCCCGATCCCGCCGAGCGAGGCTGAGAGCCAAGCGCGAATGCGTGAAGCCTATGCCGTCTACGAGCGGAAGGTTAAAAGCCGCCTCAACGGCGCCGACACCAATTCCGCCAAGCTCGAGCGGGAAGGACGCGGCCCGACGCTGTTCGCTGAGAAGTGGCGGCGCGCGGTCAGCAAGTGGTCGACCGACATTGCGGAGGCCGCCCAGCGCCCTTTGGTAAAGGATGAGTGGCGGGAGGCGACCAATGCAGCCAATCCTGTCGAAGCTGTAGCGCGTGAGATCACCGGAATTCCGTTGCAGTCGGCGTTCCCGATTGCAGAGACGGTGATCCCGACGCGAGACTGGGTCATCCCCGGCCTGCTGTTGAAACGCTACCTGAGCGTGCTTGTCGCACCTCCAGGGTCCGGCAAGAGCCTGTTGACGCTCCAACTCGCCATCGCGGCCGCTGTCGGCTTGCAGTGGGGCGGGTGGACCGTGCGAGCGCCAAAGAAAGTCCTCGTGATCAACGCCGAGGACGACATGGACGAAATGCGTCGGCGGTTATTTGCGGCCGCAAAAATCATGGGCGTGTTGCAGCGCGACCTCGAGGGACGGGTTTTTCTGGCGGAAGCGCCCGAAAGCATCGTCATCGCAAAAACCGATTCCAAGACAAGGACCGTGGTGCGGACGCCATTGCTCGAGGATCTGGTGCACACCATCCTCGAAAACGGAATCGAGGTCACGTTTGTCGACCCGTTCGCTGAAACCTTCGAAGGCGATGAAAACTCCAATTCAGAGATCAAATGGGCTGGCATCCTGTGGCGTGAAGTATCGCGGCGCACCGGCGCGGCTGTCATGCTGGTGCACCACACCAAGAAATATGCCGGCGGGATGGCGGGAGATGCCGACGCCAGCCGTGGCGGCGGGGCGCTGATCGGCACCGCGCGCATCATCTCGACGCTGTTCGCCATGACGGAGGACGAGGCGTCGACCATGAATGTCTTGCCGGAGGACCGGACAAAGTATGTGCGGTTCGACGATGCCAAGGCGAATCTGAGCCTGATCACAGGGCAGGCAAAATGGTTTGAAAAGAGAACGGTTAAGCTCGAGAATGGCAATGGACTGGTGCCGGGTGACGAGGTGGGTGTTTTGGCTCCGTGGGAGCCTCCCGGGATGCTCGATGGCGTTTCCATGTTCACGATCGGCCAGATACTGGACACGATCGATCGCGGTTTATTAGACGACGCAGGGTTGCCTACAGGACAGTTTTATACGGCGGCCGCCAGTGGTCCGAGCAAGGACAGGTGGGCAGGGACCGTCATCGTCCGGTTGCTGGGTTGCGACGAAAAGCGCGCGAAGTTTCTCATCAAGGAATGGCTCAAGAACGAGGTGCTTGAGACCTACGAGTATACCGATCCGGTCGCTCGCAAGCCTCGCTCCGCTACCCGTTCGGTCCTCAACAATAGACCTGACAGGGCACCGCAATGACCCCCGAACCCTTCATCGTGACCATGGAAGTTCCGCTCATAAATGGGCGGCGCGTGAGCGTGGAATTTGACGCCTCGAAGCCCGTCGATATTGCGCCATTGCTGAAAATGAATGGCGCACGAATGGCGCAACGCCCTGCGCCATTATTCCTGAAACCCTTGAAGGAGAATGGCGCTGGCGCACCATTGCTCCATTCCGCTCCTGCGTCGTCGCAGGAATGGCGCAAGCCTTCTCCTTCACGGGGAGTTTCTTGGCAAAAATCCAAACCTGAAAAATCGCTGATCGACGATCTGCGGGAGTGCCGGGAGGTCATGGCCGAGAAGGCGTCGGAACTGGCGCTGATGGATTCGAGGCTGGCACCGGCTCGAGTCAAGGAACAGGAAATTCGCGAAGCCATCGTGGCGACCCATGACAGGCGGGATGGCGTCATTGTCCTGAACCTTGGTCGACGAGGCGAGCGGTCGCCGCTGTTCACGCGACTGGATGCAATCTCGAAAAAGTGGGGTCCGCTGAAAAGCCAGCGCAAGGACCTGCATGGCGAGATCAAGACGCTCGAGCGCCAGATCGATCACATCCAGCGCGCTATTGAACGCGCCAACCGCAAGAAAGCGAAGGGCTGACCATGAACCCAGAATTGCGAACTATCGGTGAGCAAATCTACCGCAAAGTATCGGAGCGGCCGCACATGACGCGGAATGGTCGCGAGACGACGTTGGCAGTGTGGTCGACCACATGCGCGGTTTGTGGCCGTGAGTTCGAGGCGACAAGCCCGCTTCATGCGAAGAAATTCGAGCCGCAACGGCGGTGCGAGGCGCATAGGCGACCTGGTGTGAGGGTCTGACCATGGCGAAACCTCAACCGCTCATCCACGGCGAAACCGAAGTCCGCCCCATGTCCGACTCGCGCTCATGGGCACGGTCGAACGGCACGTACATCTCTGGGCGAGCGTATCTCGATGGCGCGGACGAGACGGCGGCCGAGATGGAGGCGAAGTGGGGTGCTGACCGATTACGGCTGCTGGTCGGCCCCGAGCTTCGCGAGAAGTTCGACCGGCAACGCTACCTGCTCAACCAGGCGATCTGGCATGGCGACCTTGAGCAGGTCCGCCGCGAAGCGAACCGCATGACCACGGCGTGGCTGGTGCTCGACAAGGCGGCGACCGCCGCCGGCAGGCAGCCGCTGCATCCCCATGTGTGGGAGGTGGCCGCCGTCGATCCCGTGCTGTCGGACGATGACCCGACGCGCGCGGCCTACGTCATCGCCATCGTGCCGGACAACGCCAGCGCGCACCACGTCATCGCGGAAGGCCGCAAGGTCACGGTCTACACGCTTGAGGAAATCGGACGCATCCTGGCGAACTATCCCGAACTGGCGAAGGTCAAGAGCACGTTTCCCGGTGCGACGATCACCGCCGTCCGCCGGAACGTGGACGACCCGCTCGACGCGATAGCCGACAGCAAGGCCGGTCTGGATGATCCTGTGGAGGATATCTACGCATGACCGCACCCGGCATCCGCTGGTCGCGGGAGTTGATATTTGTGGGGCGTAGAGCGGTTTGGATACTGATTGGACGCAAACGAGGGGCGGCGAGATATGGCAAAATCAAAGAAACGCGTTCCTTACCTGTCCTGCGGCGCAGAGGGTCGTGTCGAGCATGGCGAGCGCATGGTTGACGATCCGCTTGAGCCCGGGCAGCGCTACGTCGCCAAGGTCAACGTGCGGGAATCGTCGATCGATCACATGCACAGCCGGGGCCGGATCGACGCCTCGCAGAAGCAGGCCGGTGATCGTTTCCGGAAGTTGTGGGAAATGGCCGCCGTCGGCCGCAATCAGGCCATGGATACAACCAAGGAGCCGGTGGACGGCGGCGGCGCTGGTGATCCGATATCGGATGGTTTGATCCGAGCTTCGCTGGAATTGTCGCGCGTGATGCGCGCGCTTGGCCCTATCGGGTCGCGGCTGCTGGTTTCGCTGGTGGGCGAGGGTCGGCGGGTCGAGGATGTTGCTGGGGAGTGGTCGCAGACGGGCGGCGGGCTGAGCGGCAAGCGCGCCGAGGGGTACGTGTCCGGCCGCATGGTCGAGGCATTGGACGATCTTGTGCGCCTTTGGAAACTTGAGGGTGCGCCGATCGTGCCCAACCAGCCGAGGACCTATCGACGGAACGGCGCGTTGGTGGAAGTTGAGGATGATATTCGCGCTTCGTCGGAAGGCTGGACCGGGCCAGCAACGGAGTTATCGGTTGGCCGATTTGGGGATATCATCGAGACGCAAAAGCGGGGCCTTGACAGGGGACCGTTGATGATCCAATCTTCTGCTAATGGCAAGTGATTTGCGCCGCGCGGGGAAACTCGACGCGGCTTTTTCATGTCCGCAATCAGCCCGAATAGCTCAACTGGTAGGGTGGCCGAATGAGTGTCATCAACCTTGACCAGGCCCGCGCCGCCCGCGAGCAGCCCGACGCCGACCACATCCAACAGGATCAGTTCGGCCGACCCATGTACCGCTTCGCCCTGTCTTACGAGATGGGTGGCAAGGAATGGGGCTCCGAGGTCTGGGCCTACTCGTTCGACGACGCCGAACACCGCGTTGCTGCGATGCGGGAATCGCTGAGCGTGGCCGGCCAGGTGCATTGCGAGATTGCAGGCTGAATGTCCAAGCCTCTCGATCGTCGGGAGCGTAACCGCGAATACGACGCGCGGCGTCGACGGGAAAAGCCGCATCGGGCACTCTATGATCTTGCGATATGGCGCGGCAAGACGGGGCTCCGACAGCAGCAGCTTGCCAGGCAGCCGCGTTGCGAGCGGCATCTGCGGCAAGGACAGGACGTCCCAGCGACGACGGTAAACCATCGCAGGCCGCATAACGGTGATTGGGCGCTATTCGTCGACCCCGCCAACCACGAGTCGGTCTGCAAGGCTTGTCACGATCGGATCATTCAGGCTGAGGAGGCTCGCGGCTACGCTGTCGGCAATGACGTCAGTGGTCGGCCGCTTGACCCCGGCCACCCATGGAATGCGCGCCGGTAACCCCATGGGGGGATAGGCAGAAATCCAGGGCAATGGGAGCGGCAACCGGCGTGGGGACTGCCTTTGCACTGGGACCAAAAATCAAAGGCACCCCATCGCAATCAAACCAGTGAGTGAGATGTATACCTCTGATGCTGCTATCGATTTTTGGTTGTTTGATTAGCCTGGAAATCAAAGTTGATGCCAAGGGGCGGTAAACGCGAGGGCGCAGGCCGAAAACCGAAGGTGACGCCGCGCCCGCCGACTGTCATGACCACACCGACGCCGCGCGTGGAACTGTCCGTCGTCGACGGCTTGGTCGAACCGGAGTGGGCGGCGCAATTCACCGACGAGCTGGATCAGGATTTGGCTCGGCGGCAATGGCGCATCATTACCGGTGAGCTTCGCAGTTCGGAGAAGCTGGCGAACGCGAATGAGCGGCAGGTTAAGCGCCTCGTTGACGCCTATGTCCTCTACGAGATCGCGATGCGGCATGTGGCGGACGAGGGGGCGGTGTTTCCGCGCAAGGGAAAGAAGCAGCCGGCCTACAACCCGTGGTTCACCGTACTGAAGGATGCGAATGCGATGGCGTCGGCCGCCGAGGCGGAGCTGACGATCACGCCGCGTCGACGAAACAATGGCGGAAAAGTCCAAAGGCAAAAGCCATCGATCATCGGTGGCGGCTTCCTCAAGGCAGTACCCAAGTGACCCAACGACACGCTGGGCGCGTGATGTTGTGGATGGACGTATTGTCTCAGGGGAACTCGTTCGGTATGCGGCAGAGCGGCATCTGCGCGATCTGGTCGATGGCAAGGAGCGCGGCCTATATTGGGCACCGGAGCGCGCGGAGCATGCGTTCGGGTTCTTCCCGAGCGTGCTCGCCATTACCGAAGGCGCCAAGGTCGGCGAACCGTTCAATCTGCTGCCGTGGCACACGTTCGTCGTCGGATCATTGTTCGGCTGGCGCAAAGATAGTGGACGTATGCGCTTCCGGTCGGGTTGGCTGGAAACAGGGAAGGGGCAGGCAAAATCTCCGCTGATGGCGGCCATCGGCATCTACATGATGGGATACTACGGAATCCCGCGTGCGAAGGTGTATGCGATTGGGCAGGACAAGCAGACGGCCAATGTGCTGTTCAAGGATGCCGCCGCGATGTGTCGGGCGCCGATCCCAGGAACCGACCCGCAGGACAATCAGACGCTCGAATCCTTGGGTGAGGTCATTATCCGAGGCTTCCTAGACAACGCATTCAAGATCGAACACCCAAGTACGAATTCGGTATTTCAGTCTCTGGCGAACGGCGAGGCGATCTCGGGCCCCAAGCCGACGCTGGTAAGCGCGGACGAAATTCACGAGTTCAAGAGCAATACTTCCATCGAAACGTGGATGCGCGCCATCGCGAAGATGCCTGGCGATGCGCTCATGTTGTTGGGCACCAACACGCCGGCGTCGACACAGATAGTCGGTACGGAGTATTCAGAATTTTACCAACGTGTGGCGCGCAACGAGTTCGTTGACGACGAGGCGTTCTCGTTCATCGCTCGCGTCGACAAGGCGGACCACGACAAGGTTTTTGACAATGAGGAGTGTTGGGTCAAGGCGCTGCCGGCGCTGAACATTACGTTCCCCATTGAAAACATCCGGGGCGAAGTCAACACGGCGCGCGAGCGCATGTCGACCGCAATGTCAGTCAAGCGCCTGTACTTCGGCATTCCGGTTGGCGTTGCCAATTTCTGGATGGAGGAAGAGCCGTGGGCGGCCGTACAGGTGCCCGTCGATCCCGCAGACCATAAGGGCGAGAAATGTTGGCTCTCGTTGGATTTGTCGAAAAAGAACGACCTCACAGCGTTATCGGCGTGCTGGAAGCGGCCCGATTGCAGTGAGACCGGCGATCTTGAGCATCTTTTCGTCAAGACCTGGTACTGGACGGTTCAGGATGGGCTCGCCGATCGGGCCCGCCGCGATGTCGCCAAATATGTGGAGTGGGCCGAAGATCCAAGTGTGGATTTTACGGCGCTTGCGGGGAAGACGATCGACAAGACATTCGCCGCCGCCGAGGTGGCCCGGCTTTGCGCCGAACATGATGTGGAGTTCCTGGCCTTTGACGCCGCTGGCATGGCGGACTTCATTTCGGCATGCGAGCAAATTGGCTTTGCGGTCTGGCAATATGAGGGGCCGGGGAAACCGGAGGGCCACGGTCTTAAACTGGTGCGACACAATCAGGGTAAGCGGCGCGTCTTTGAAGAAAAGCAACTGACGATGCCAACGTCGATTGAGAGGCTGGAAGATCGCGTTTTGAACGGAACGATCTCGGTCGATAATTCGCCGGTGACATATATGTGTGCTGCAAATGCGATTATCGACCCGGACGGACAGGGCAATCGTTGCTTCGATAAAGCCAAGTCGCGAGGTCGCATCGACGGCATTGTGACAACCGCGATGGCCGTTGGCGCAGCGCTTATGAATGAAGGCGCAAAGCTCGAAGTCGCCGGCATGATCGGTTGAGCAAAAAGGAAATCCGAAGTTGACCATCATTCATAAGGTCTCCGCCGAGAAGTCGGCGGATATGGAATTCGTGTTGTCGGATGCGACGCTCGATCGTTATGGAGACGTCGTCGAACCGAACGGTTGGGTGCTGACGAACTTCAAGAAGAACCCCATCGCGCTGTTCGGCCATTCGAGTTCTTTTCCGATCGGGACCTGGTCCAATATTCGTGTCGAAGGCAAGAAGCTGATTGCGAAGCTTAACTTTGCCGCGCGTGGCACAAGCGAGCGCATCGACGAACTGATCAGTCTGGTTGAGCAGGGGATTTTGCGCGCCGTATCGGTCGGCTTCCGCCCGCTCGAATCGGAGCCGATCGACAAAGACAAGCCCTACAGCGGTCAGCGTTATACGAAACAGGAGCTGCTTGAGACGTCCCTCGTCTCTGTGCCCGCGAATCCCGCGGCGATCGCCTTGGCGAAGTCGCTCAATCTATCACCTGAAACCATCTCCCTAGCCTTTGGCGAGCATGCCAACACGAGGCGACGGGATGTGTCTGCAACCGGCGAGCATGCCGACGTCACCTCCGCGAACCCGGCGCTCACCCGAGTGGTCCGCCGGTCGCCCCCCAAAGGATCAGAACTCATGAAAACCCTTTCCCAGCGCATCGAGGATGCGCAGAGCGCCTTGACCGCGAGCAAGGATCGGCTCGTCGAACTGACGTCGGCCGAAACTCTGGACGTCGACGCCGTCGAAGAACTCAACTCTCAGATCGAGATCGAAGAACGCGGGCTTGCCGCTCTCAAGGCGACCGAGAAGAAGATCGGCGTCAATGCGACCCGTGCTGCCGATGTGGCCGCTCCCGCGATCGCGCGTCGGCCGCTTGGTTTCCCTCAACGCGAAGTGAATGGCCTGGATCTGCTGGTTCGTTCCGCCGTGGTGCGAAGCTGTGCGCTGTGGAGCGAGAAGTCCATCGACTCGATCCTGAGCGAGCGCTATCCGGGCAATGAGGCGGTCGAGGCTCTTTCGAAGGCGGCCGCTCCGCTCGGGACGACTGGAACGGTCGGCTTTGCTGCGGAGTTGCAGCAGACCTCGTATGCCGCGCTTATCGACGCGCTGCGTGCCAAGTCGGTCTATCCGCTCCTGCGGGAGAAGGGCATGAGCCTTTCGTTCGACGCTGCCGGCACCGCCTACATCCCGAGCCTGACGGCTGGCGGCGCGAACGGTTCGTTCTTCGCAGAAGGCGCGCCGATGCGCGTCGGTCGCATCACCACGGCCTCCACCACGATGACCGCGCGGAAGCTCGGCGTGATCATTCCGTTCTCACGCGAAGCGGCAAAGCGCAGCACGCCGAATCTCGAACAGCTCGTGCGCCGTGCGATCATCGACGATACCGCCGCGGTGCTCGATGCGGCCCTCCTCGACAACGTGGCGGAGACCACTGCCAGGCCGGCCGGTCTGCTCAACGGCGTCGCTGCGGTTGCCAGTGGCTACGGAGGCGGGGACTATCAGGCGGTCGTGGCCGATCTGAAGGCGCTGCTGGCGCCTTTCTACGCGGCTAATGCTGGCGACAACATCACGGTGTTGATGAACCCGGCCCAGGGCCTCGCGCTATCGATGATGCCGGGTCCCGGCGCTGCTGGCGAGTTCGGCTGGTCGGAACCGCTCACCCGCCGACTGAACATCGTCGAATCGACCAACGTGCCGGCTGGCCGTCTGATCGCGATCCGCAATACGGATTTCGCCACGGCGTCCGGCGATGCGCCTGACTTCGAGGTCAGCAATCAGGCGACGATCCACATGGAGGCTGCCACGCCGGCGGAAATCGTCAGCGCCACCGGCCCGACGACCGCCAATCCCGTGCGCTCGTTCTTCCAGACCGACTCCATGGGCGTCCGCATGGTCATGGACGTGTCCTGGAAGATGGTTCGTTCGGGGATGGTGAACTGGATCGACGGCACCTCTTGGTGATCACAATTCGAGAGGGGCGCTAGCCCCTCTCACTATTTCCCCGAAACACCCCAGCACTGGAGGCTTTAAGCCATGGGAACTCGTCGATTTACTCTGAACGTTGTTACGGCGGCGGATGGCACCGCTACCGCGTACTCGCCTTTCCTGAGCGGAAAGATCTGCGCCATCCACTACATCAAGACCGACTATGCGGCCGGTGTTGATTTTACGATCACCGCCGAGGCTACCGGCGAAGGCATCTGGACCGAGAACGACGTCAACGCCTCGAAGTCGTGCTACCCGCGCGCTGGTACTCATTCGAATGCGGGTGTTGCCGCGCTCTATGCGGCTTCCGGCACGGGCGTCAATGATCTCATCCGTCTCAGCCGCGATCGAGTGAAAATCGCTCTTGCCCAGGGCGGCAACGCCAAGAGCGGTCAATTCCAGATCGTCGTTGAGGACTGATGTCGAACCGGGGCGGCGAACCCGCCCCGGCTCTTGACGATAGGAGGTGCTGATGCGTGCGACCTGGTATGTGCTTGAGGATGGCCGCGTCGTCGATCCGGCGGAGGTCGGGCCTGATGCCGCCGGCACGCTTCGACACAGCGATGGCGTGGCGGTGGCGATGCGCGGTCAGACACCAAGCAGCCGCAGCGTCGATCTCGATAATGTGCGGGGCAAGGATCTGAAGCCGGAAGACAACAAACCGGCCTACAAGACGCGCGAAGCCAAGGCCAAGTAACATGGGTCTTTGGGCGCGCCTGTTCGGATCGAAAGAGAAGGCGACAGAAGGCTCATACCGCCCCGGCCCTTACGCTGTCGATGGCGGATGGCTTTCGGCCAAGGCTGGCAAATTTATGAACTGGTGGCAGCTTGGATTTAACGCCCAGCCTTTCGGTGAAGGCAGCGCGATGGTCGAGGCGTGCATCTCGGCTTACGCTCAAACCGCTGCGATGTGTCCCGGTGACCATTGGCGGGCGACCGACGACGGCGGGCGTGAGCGTGTCTCAACCTCAGACCTCAGCCGCATCTTGCGGCGGCCGAACGACTATCAGTCGATCTCGGATTTTCTGCTGAACCTGACGCGGCACCTCTATTCGCGCGGCGAGGGCTTCGCGGTGGCGATCCGCAACAGTCGCAATGAGATCGCTGAGATTCATCTGATGC
Source organism: Xanthobacteraceae bacterium (assembly GCA_023954195.1). Taxonomy (GTDB): domain Bacteria; phylum Pseudomonadota; class Alphaproteobacteria; order Rhizobiales; family Xanthobacteraceae; genus 62-47. The sequence goes on along the minus strand of JAMLIK010000001.1, from coordinate 895,124 downwards.
GGAACGGCCAGCCGGTGATCGGAGAGGACGGCTCGATTTTTTACTACCTTTCGGGAAATGAAATTGCGGAGCGACGGTTTGATTTCTCGTTGCCGATCCCGGCGCGCGATGTTCTGCACGTCAAACTGCATACTCCGCGACATCCGCTGAAGGGCGAGAGCCCGATCCTGGCGACGACGCTGGATCTCGCGCTTGCCGGCGCGGCGTTGAACAGTCAGACGACCTATTACATCAACCAGTCTCGGCCGTCGTTTCTGCTGGAGACGGATCAGAAATTGACGCCGGCGCAGATGAATGAATTGCGTGAGGCGTGGGTCGCGCAGACTACTGGCGAGAACGCGGGCAACACGCCGATCTTGGCGTGGGGCATCAAGGCAAGGCCGATCGAGACCAAGGCCAACGACGGTCAGCTCGCCGAGATGCTGAAAATGACGGACTTGAATGTCGCGTTGGCATTTCGCATTCCGCCGCAAGTTCTCGGTGTTGGTGGCACGCCGTTTTCATCAACCGAGGCGCTGATGGCGTCGTGGCGAGCATCCGGGCTCGGATTTTGCCTCAATCACATCGAGGAAGCGTTTGGTCTGCTTTTCAGGCTGAGAGGCGTCCCCGATGAGTACGTCGAGTTCGACACAAAATCGCTGATGCGCTCGTCTTTCAAAGAAATGGTGGACGCTTTTTCGAACGGCACGCGTCGAGTCTTCACGGCAAACGAGGCGCGCGGCTATTTCGACCTCCCGAAGAAGGAGGGCGGAGATCAACTTCTCGCTCAGATGCAAGACATTCCGCTTAGCCTTGTCGGAAAGGTGCAGCCGCAAGCGGCGAAGACGGAGACTGACGAGTCGTCCGACAGCGAGAAGCAAGACGACGCGGCAAACGATGATGCGAGTCGCGATTTCGCGTTTTACGAACGGCAGATCGAACAGCATGTCGCAGCAGAAATCTCTCGCGTCGTTCACTGACGCGGCGGCGGCGGCGGTTGCTCGCGCCGTCGCTGGCCTGCATCGTGACGCCAAGCATGAGCGCGAACTGAGGGACGCGGAGCACCGTGCGCGGCTTGCCGAACTCGACGCGCTTACGGCCGGCGTGCGCAGCTTGCAGCGTGAGCTTTCGGATCGTCTCGCGGCCATCAAGGATGGCGAGCGTGGGCCGCAAGGCCCAAAGGGGGAACCGGGCGCTGCGGCTGATATGGATGCCATCCGGTCAATGGTGACGGAGATCGTCGCGACCGCGGTTGCTGGCATCCCTGCTGCTCCAGCCGGAGAGACTGGTGAGCGTGGACCGCAAGGCGAGCGTGGACCGCAGGGCGAAAGCGTCGATATGGACGTTGTAGCTCGGATGGTTGACGAGGCTGTGGTTGCTGCCGTGGCCGCGCTGCCGCCGGCACCGGCCGGCAAGGACGCTGATCCCGCCGTTGTGGCCGAGATGGTGCGCACTGCCGTGGCCGCGCTGCCGCCCGCCCCGGCGGGCTGCGATGCCGATCCAGAGGTTATTCGAGACATGGTGGCGGCCGCAGTCGCCGCGCTGCCGCTTCCGAAGGACGGCGCGCCCGGCCCCGAGGGCCCTCCGGGTAAGCTTCCGATCGTCAAAGCCTGGGAGGATAGGGTGTATTACGAAGGCGACGTGGTGGCCTTCGACGGCGGATCATACCAGGCGCTATGCGATACGGGCCGGCAGCCGCCGCATGACGACTGGCGCTGCATCGCGCAGCGCGGAGTGGACGGCGTCGCGGGCAAGGACGGTGCCGACGGTCAGGATGGTCGATCCTTCCGGATTCGCGGGACGTGGCTGGACACCGTATCCGACTATCGCGCGCTCGACGTTGTGGCGCTGAACGGAGCCGCCTTCGTCGCCAGGCGCGATGAGCCGGGCCCTTGCCCAGGTGATGGCTGGCAGATGATCGCCTCTCAGGGCAGGCGCGGTCAGCAGGGCGAGCGTGGACTGCCGGGGCCCAAGGGCGACCGCGGTGCCAATGGCCCCACGATTGCGTCGATGGAAGTCGACGACGAGGGCGTGCTGACGATCGAGAGCGCGGACGGATCGCGGGTCGTATGCGATTTCTACCCCATCTTGGCGAAGCTGGCGCGATGAGGGTGCGATGCGCTTGATCCTCGTCACTCCGCCGGCGGTTGAACCTCTCACCGCCGCCGAGGCAAAATCTCGGCTCGGCATCGGCGCGGAAATGGCCGACGCCGCTATGGAGTCATTCGTCAAGGCGGCGCGTCAAACTATCGACGGGCAAGACGGGTGGTTGGGCCGGGCGCTCAACACGCAGAAATGGAAGTTGTTGCTTGCCGGCTTTCCCTGCGAGCCGATCCGCATTCCGCTGCCGCCGCTGATCTCGGTGGACTCGGTCAAATACTATGACGGGACAGGCGCATTGCAGACGGTTGATCCGGTTGACTACCGGGAGATTGGTGGCGCGCGGCCCGAGCTGGTCGCCGTCACGTCATGGCCGGGCACCGCGCAGCGTGACGACGCCGTCGAGATCACTTTTACGGCCGGTTATGGCCCGGACGGCAGCGATGTGCCGGAGCCCATCCGCTCCGCGATCGCCCTGATGGTCAGTCATCTGCGCTCGATGTCGGAGCGCAATCTGTTCGTCAGCCAGGAGGCCGAGGATGGGATCGGCTCGACCAACTACGTTGTCGGTGGCAACGCCGGCGCTGCCATTGATGCGGCTGTGAAGGCTCTACTGTCGACGTATCGGGTGTTTTCGTGAGCCGCGCCGATCAGTTGCTCAGTCAATATCGGAGCAAGATCGCGAAGTCGGGACAGTGGATCGCGATCCGGCGGTACAGCGGCGCTGCGGGCCCGAACAATCAGGGTGTGGATACGCTCACGCGAGCATACGTGCGCTACTTTGAATCGAAAGAACTGGTCGGGTCCATCGCGCAAGGCGATCTGACGGCGATCTGTCTGGTCGATACGCTCGGGCCAATGTTGCCGATCATGATGACGGACAAGCTGGTAACCGGCTTCACCGGGTTCGATGTTCGAGATGCGACGCCACCCATGAAAGAGGGCAGGACGCGCTTTGGCAAGGAAAGCGCCATCAAGCACGTCATGAAGCGAATGCCGGAAGGCCGGTTGATCGCAATCGAGATCCATGCGGTGGGCTGATGACCACAGCGTCCGAGGCTTATGACGTCATCCGATCGGTGATGGAGGCGAATGTACCGCTCGATCCGCGCATCCCGGATGAGATCGATTTCGGCGCGCTGCCGTGGGGCGAACTGCCGTGGACCGGCCGGCCGCCGCATGCGCCGCTGGTCTATCGCTGGTTCGGCGAGTTCGGCCCGCCGCTGCCGGATCAGCCGGCGCCGTTTGTCTACACCGTGTTCACCGCGCAGCGCTCGGATGTGATTGAAATCGGCGGCGGGCGCGGCGCGAACCGGCATCGCAACCCGGCCGAGGCGGACATTCTTGTGTTTGTCCCTAATGGCTGGGGCCAGCGGGTCGCGACCGACTTCGCCGAGCACTTCGCGAGCCTGTTTCGTGCTTACCGCGACAACGGCGTCACCGTCGACAGCGCGACGGTCTATCCGGGCGGGCCGGGTTCGGAAATCGCGGTACCCGGCATGGATAACGAAGCCGGCAATTACTTTTGGGCTGGAGTTGGTATAGCATTCACGTTTGATTTGATTGGGTGACCAAATTGAGCGGGCCGACCCCATGTTGACGCATAGGGCCGGCCCTAACCACATACGCGTAGGAGCGCGAATATGGCTGGGCGAACGTTACAAGCCTGTTTGAGGGATATCAAAGAGAATCCATTAAAATTCTATGTCTACATACTGACGCGGCCGACAGGCGAGCCCTTCTATGTTGGGTGCGGACGAGGCCGCCGCATACGCATGCACGAAAAAGAGGCCAGAACAACGGCCACATCCCCGAAGATTGAGACGATACGCGCGATCTGGGAGCGCGGCCTCGGAGTCGGCTACGAGTTCGATAGTTGGCATGACGATTGGATGAGTGCGGCGGATCGCGAAGTAGAATTGATCGATAGGTTAGGGCGCGTAGATATCGGGAATGGTCTTCTTCTCAATTTGACAAAGGGCGGGGATGGAGTCGCTGATCCATCCCCGAGTGTGAGATCAAAGCAATCCGTAGCGATGGCAAAAAGGTGGGCCGATCCGCAGAAACGTGCGGCGCTTTGTGAGAGCATGAAGGGGTCAGCATCTCCAAATAAGAAGGAGGTATCCCGAACTCACGCCAAGACAATCTTGCGGAGGCGAATGAAGGAGCTATGGAGCGACGACGCGTGGAGAACGAATGAACTCCGCAGTAGAGCTCTGCGCGGCATCTCGCCTCAGCAAAAAGAGAAGATATCAGCATCGTTACGAGAGACGCTGTGCTCTCCGGACAAGCGCGAGCGAATGAGTGAAAGTATGGCTGCCGTCTGGCACTCATCGGCCGATTATCGAGCGAAGCAGTCGCGCTCGAAACGTGACCTTTGGCTTAATGACCAATATCGAGAAGGCTTGTTGGTCAAACGGAAAGAGCTTGGTAAGCGCCGGAGAATGCTGACTGGAAAATGGCGGTCGCTGTTGAATGAAATAGTCGGCCCAATTCCCAGCGGAAACTCAAGCCTGACCGTTCTTGCCGAATTTGTCGATCGGCTAGAGACGATTGCCGCACTGGTTCGCGAACAGCAAAAATAACGGGTAACACCCACTTTTCGGCGTTTCGCCACCCTGCATCGGATCTCGATGTGGGGTGAGCTGTGCATCTGAAAATCAAACCCACATAGGAGAACTTGCCATGGCCGGCCTTGCAGAGTCCGTCACCGAACGACTGTCTTATAAGCTTTACGCATCCGCCGCGATCGATGCGACCACGGAGCCGGTCACGTCGACCGCCCCCGGCGCGTCTGGCGGACAAATCCTGCGCCACGTGTCGCATAATCTGTCGCTTGCGAAGGACAGCTATCGTCCGAACGAAAAGCGGCAGGATGCTCAGCAGCCGATGGGCAAGCACGGCAGCCGAACTGTGTCCGGTACCATCAACGGCTTTCTGAGCCCCGGCACCCATGCCGATCTGTTTGCCGCGGCGCTGCGCAGCTCGTGGACGGCGGCGGTGACGGCGACGAAAACCGATTTCACCAGCCTGGCGTTTGATGCGACACTCGGCACCATCACGCTCGGCAGCGGCGACGCCGTGGCCAAGGGCTATCGCGTCGGGCAAGTGCTGAATTTCACCGGCCTCACTGTCACCGCCAACAACAACGTCAACTATCTGATCACGGCGATTGGCGGCACCGGCAACAAGACCATCAGCGTCTATCCTTCGCCGGCGCAGGCATCGGCCGACACCGGTTCGTGGAATATGGCCAGCCTCGGCAAATCGCTGATCATGCCGGCGACCGGCCGCACCGACTACAAGCTGGCGCTTGAGGTCTACAACGCGGATGTCGGGCTGTCGCGGCTTTACACCGAAAACCGCGTCAGCGGCTTCGATCTGTCGGTCGGCGTCAATGCCAACGTCGGCTTGAATTTCAACATTCTCGGCCGCAACCGCCAGACCTTGACCGGCGGCTCCGCGCCGTTTTTCACCGCGCCGACGGTTGAGACCACCACGGATATTCCGACGTCGATGCAAGGGCTGCTGATGCTGGGCGGCAATACCATCGGCGTCATCACCGGTCTCAACATCAAGGTGGATTTGCAGGCCGAGGCCGCGAAGGGGATCAATCCGAAAGGGCTCGTGCAGGGCATCCTGCTCGGCGAGGCCGTGGTGAATGGTGATTTCACCGTGTTCCTGACAGATGGCGTGGTGCTCAGCGCCTTCGACAACGAAACGGAGTTGAGCCTGCTGGCCTATCTGCCGGCATCGAATGCGGCGAATGCGCCGGCGAACGTGTTCTTCCTGCCGCGCATCAAGATCAACTCAAACTCGGAGAGCGACGTCAACAAGGCGAAGGCGATCCAGTGTCAGTTCGAAGCGGGGCGCTATTTCGGCAGCACGCCGGGGGTGCAGTCCACCACCATGATGATTGTGGATACAACGATCGCGGCGTAACACGAATCCCCGCCGCTACGGGGAACCCCACTCGGCTGCATGGCCGGGTGATTTGCGCAAATCGGGACGGGGCCGCTGGCGGGCGGTCCCGCTCCACCTCCGCCAAGGAAAAATCCTATGACGAATAAATTCGGATCGCTCACGGCGACCGCCGTCGCTGTCGAAACCTACCGCGTCGAAATCATCGACGCTGTCACCGACGTGGTGCTCCGCGACAAGAGCGGCAAGGCCGCCTATATCGACGTGCTTGCCGCTGATGGCGATGTCGGCCGCGCTTTCGACAAAGAGCAGCGTGCGGTCATGTTCCGCAAGGCGCGCAAGAGCCGGAATGGAATGATCGAGGACGATGATCAGCTTGAGCAGAATATCGCCAAGTGCGCGCGGCTGACCAAGGGCTGGTATCTCGTCGATCCCGAAACGCGCGCGCCGCTGAACGTGCCGTGCACCGAGGAAAACGCGGCTGAGCTTTACGGCGCGCCGAATATGGGATGGCTGTTTATGCAGCCGTGGACGGCTGCGAATAACGCCGCAAATTTTATCAAGCGCTCTGCGAAGACCTCTACGACTTCGCCGAGCACGCCTTCCGAAGCAGCCGCCAGCTAGGCGCGGGCGGTTCTGAGGCGGAGCACGCGGATGTCGCGGCTTCCGTCTTTGCAAAACTCGGCAAAAAGCCGGGTCCGGCTGTCGTTACGACAGCCGGCCCCGAATGTCCGACATGCCTCACATATTTGTGGGGATGGTTTCAGGAGTTTGCGTTCGGCATGGCATCAGGCGGCATGGGACCGCCCGTCGCCACATGGGAAGGGCTCACGGCTTGGTGCGACCGGATGCGGGTCGATGTTGAGCCGTGGGAGGCGCGGGCGATGATCCGGCTCGGCCATATCCGTGCTGTCGTGCAATCGGAAGCCGACGCCGAGCGGCAAAAGACCGAGAAAAGCAAGCGCAAATGACGATCAAGTCGACCTTCGACGCATTTGACGCGGCCAGCATCGTCTCCGACATGTCGTCGGCTGCGGTGCGCGCGGCGGTGGCGCAATTCGCCGCCGCCGAGATCACGGAGGTCGACGCGGCCAACCGGCGCGTTCTCGGCCGGGTGCCGCCGCCATCGGTATCCGTCGATGGACGGCTCGGAGCGCCTCTGTCGAGCGTCAAGCTGGACGGCGGCGTCATCGTCGCCGATTGGGCGGTGATCGGCGACGTGTTGGCGTGGATCGGCCGGACCCTGCAAGAGCGATCTCCAGTGGTTTCGGGCCGGTATCGGGATTCACATACGCTGTTTGCTGACGATGCCGAGGTGCCGATCGGCGGCGATGTCCCGCCGGCCGCCCAATACGTGTTTCTCAATCCGGTGCCATATGCGCACAAAATCGAGATCGGGAAAACGAAGTCCGGCCGCGACTTCGTCGTGTCGGTTCCAAACCGGATTTACGAGCGCACGGCCGACGATGCGAAAGCGCGATTCGGCAACGTCGCCAACATCCGGTTTTCCTATCGCGCACCGCTTGCCGGCGCGCTGCTGAAATATGTGCCGGTGCGCGGTCCCGCGAGCCGGGCGGCGAACGCGATGGAGCGCGAGTTGCGCGTGCCGTCGATCATCGTGACCTTGAGGAACTGACGTGGCAACGGTGCAGGAAGCAGTGCGGCGGTTGCGTGTCGAGGTCACCAGCAATGGTGCCGATCGCGCGACCGGTCAGCTCAATGCGATGGGCGCGGCCTATGAAGCGACCGCGAAGCAGGCGACGAGCGCCGAGCGTCAGTCGGGTGCTTTTGAATCGCGCATGGCCTCGTTGCAGCGGCAATATGAACTGATGAACCGTCAACAGGCCGAATACAACCGCCTGATGCTGGCCAACGTCAGCACGCTCGCCGCGTCGACGCAGGCGGCCAATGACAATCACCGCTCGATCAGCGAGGACGGTCTGAAGTGGGCCGAATGGGCCAATCACGTCAAATCGGCGGGGGAGGCGGCCTATCTCGTGTCGCCGAAGTTCCGTGGGCTGGTGAATAGTCTGGTCGGCCCGGCGCTCGCCGCATCCACGACTGCGATCGAGGCCGCCGCCACCGGCGCGGTGCGCGGCACCAATCTCGCGGGCAGGGGACTCGTGGAGCTCAGTGCGATCGCGGCGCGTAGTTCCACGGCGTTGACGCCGCTCGCGGGACAGGTTGCGACTGTCGGCGCGGCGATGGCGGCGTGGAATCCGACCATCGCCGGCGTTGCCGGGTCGATCCTCGGCCGGCTGTTGCCGGCGCTGCGGCTGCTCGGCACCGCCATGCTGGTTTACGACGCGATCAAGATGGTCGGCGAGGCGTGGGAGCTGGGCGGGAAGAAGCTCGACGAATATCGGCAGATTGCGGAAAAGGCGGCGGCCGTTGATCTGTCAACGTCGTTTTTCCAGAAACTCACCAAGGCGGCGCAGGACGCAAAAATTCCGGTCGATACGCTGACCGCCGCGCTCAAGCGCCTCAATGAGGCGGCGACGGAAAAGCTCGGCGGCAGCGACCTGCAACAGCGGATCGATCAGCACCTCAAGGCCGGAAACTTCGGTGAGAATGGCGGTGTGACCGCCTATGCGCTGGCGAACACGACCGAGGAGCGCTTTCGCGCCATCGTCAGGCTGATCGACGAGGCGATGCAGAAAGGGCAGCGGCTTGCCGCGTTGGATATCGCCGGGACAGCATTTGGCCCGGAGATCACGGCGCGGCTGCGGCAAGATTCGGAGTATCTGCACAATCTCCAAGCGTCGGCCGACAAGCTGAGCGACACGCAACTTGTTTCGGACGCTGATATCGGTCGCGCGCTGGATTTGCAGCGACGATATGAGGCGGCCGTCGCCATCCTCGAACAGCGTTGGCACCCGATTCAGGACCTGCTCACCGCCGCCGGCGTTAAGATGCAAGAGGCGTGGGTTGCCATCGTCGAGCAAATCGCGCTGGCGGTCGACGGGGCGACAAATCTGGCGATTGCGATCGGCAAGACCGATCTGCATGACCTGATGGCATTCTGGGGCTTGATCCAGCAAGGTGCGAATACGGTCGGTGACTGGTTTATCAGGAACACGACGACGCCCGAAAGCCGCGCGGCGGCGGAAAAGCAACACGGTATCACCAGCGATCCCGCTGAGATGGCGAAGGGAACGGATGCCCGCGCCGCTGCCGTCGATCGGCTGGCGGCGGGTCTGAAAAACGCTAATGCGGTGACGGCCGCCGCCGCGCAGACAAACGCGGTCTACAACGCCGTCATTAAGGACACGTCGAAAAACATCGACGATCAGAAGAAAAAGCACGAGGATGCAACCGACGCCGTCGATCGTGCGATCAACAGCGTGACGCGCCAGATCGAAGCCCAGAAGGCGAATACCTCTGCGATCGGACTGAGTGTCGGCGCGCATGCGCGGTTGCGCGTCGAAGCGGCGGAAGCTGCGGCCGTGCAAGCCAATGGCGGCAAGATCACCGACGAGCAGACGCAAAAGTTTGCCAAGCTCAAGGTCGAGGCCGAGCGGGTGGCTCAGGCGTATGCCGAGCAGAAGGCAGCGGCCAAGGCCGCATTTGATCTCCAGACCTCCGGCCTGTCCGGCGTCGAATTGCAGATCGCGCAACTCAACTACCAGATTTACGGCAAAGACCACTGGAAGGAATACGGCGACAGCGCGACGGCGCAATTGATGCGCGTTGCCGATGCGACGAAGCAACTGAACGACGCCACCCGAGAGGCTTTTTCGAGCCTCGCCAGCGGCCTTGCCAGTGGCAAGCTCGGCGTCGAGGAGTTGACCAGCGCCTTTGGTGGCCTCGCCACCAAACTGGCCAGCGGCACGCTTAATCGCCTGTTCGATGCGCTGGGCTCTGGCGATTTCTCGAAGGTGTTCGGCAGTCAAGACCTCGCGTCTGGCGCTGGCGCGATGAGTACGATCGGGTCGGGCTTGAATGGTTACAAGTCCGGCGATCCCGCCATGGGGGCTTTGAGCGGAGCGCTCGCAGGAGCGCAGTTCGGGCCGGTGGGCGCGGTTGTCGGCGGACTGGCCGGAGCCTTCGGTGGTTTTCTCGGCAAGACCGATCAACTCCGGAAAGCTCGCGCCGAATGGGAAAAATCAGCACCGGCGTTCCAGGCGTTTCTGACGCAGATGTCCACGGGCGCACAGGGAGAGCTCTCCCAGACGTTCGCGCAAATGACGACGCAGGTGCGCACGTTTATCGAGCAGGCGCAGAAGGCGCACGATCAGGCGTCGGTGGATTTGGCGACCGACGCGTACAACAACAAGATTTGGCGTGACACGGCTGCCTTCAGGCAGTCGTTTCAGGGCATGCTGGATGCGATTAACGATGGCTTCGGCCCGGCCTCGCCGTTCGCGACCGGCGCCGACAACATCAAGCAGGTTGCGACGCAGCTCAAGCAGTTCATCGACGACATCCGGATTTCCTATGCCAATGACCCGATCGCGGCGGCGGCCGGTCATAAGCCGCTGGTCGCTGGCGGCGGTGAGAGCCAGATCGAGCAGGCGACCAAGGCCGCGCGTGACTATCTCGCCACGTTGCTCGGCATTGCGCCGACCTATTCGGACGTGACCGCAGCAATCCTGACCTTGCAGGGCAAGGCCGTGCAGTTGCAGTCGTCGCTGACGGACCTCGGGATGTCGGCGGCCGATGCGGCGAATACCATTCAATTCGGCGTTGCGGCTGCGATGCAGCAATTCGCGGCCAAGTTCACCGACGACCTGACGGTGCGCCTCAACGCGGCGCAGGGCAAATCCTACCTCAACGACACCGCGAGCCTGCTGAAGCAGTACCAGAGCGATCTCAACGACGCGAAACAACTCGGCGTCGATCAGGCTTTGGTGGCGGCGGTGTTTACGGCCGAGGCTCAAAAGATCGTCGATGACGCCGGCCTGATCGGGGATGCGTTTTCCGATTTCACGAAGCAATTCCCGACCCTCGCCAACGTCGTCACCGAATCCAGCGCGGCGCTGGCGCAGGCCGCGCAAGAGCAGGCCGACGCGCTGAAAAAGCAGCAGGACGCGCTCAATTCCTCGGCGAAATCGATCACCGATTACGTCAACGGCCTGCTGGTCGGCGCGCAGTCGTCGCTGTCGCCGGCGCAGCGGCTTAACGCCGCGAGCGCGGCCTACAACACCACGCTGGCGCTGGCCCAGACCGGCGACGCCGACGCCCAATCGAAAATCTCGCAGGATGCCGAAAACTACCGGCAGGCCGCGCAAGCAATGTACGGTTCCGCGTCCGGGTATCAGACAGTGCTCAATCAGATCACGTCGCAGCTTCTCAACCTGCCGGCGGTGCAGGCAACGACCGATCCCGTCGTGCAGGCGACGCGGGACGTGCTGACGGCGGTGCAGGCCACCACGGCGGCGGTCAATGCGATGTCGTCGAGCCTTGCCGCCGGCATCGCCGCCAACAGCCCGTCGCTGATCGCCAGCGCATTCTTGAACAGCGGCGCGACGGGGCTGACCTATGCGCAGTTCGTCGCCGGCTTCCCGGCCGGCCTCGCGACGGATTCGAAATTGCAGACCCTTTACACCGCGCTCGACGCCAACAAAAACGGCATCGTCTCCCAGCTCGAATTGTTGCAGGCCGCCCTCAAACCGGCGATCGATTCCGGCAACGCCGCCGCCATCGCCTCGGCGCTCTCGACCTATTTTAATAAGATCGACACCAATACCAGCCAGTCGATCGATCTTGCCGAAATGCAGTCGGCGCTTGCCGGCATGGCGAGCGTGTCGGCGTTGCGGGATATGTTCACCCGGCTCGACACCGACAATTCGGGCTCGATCTCGCGCCTCGATCTGATCAAGGCGGCGACGGACGCCACCTCGACGGCGACGCAGAACACCTATACCGCGACGACGACCACGAACAGCCTGATCACCGCGTCGAATACCTTGCAGACCTCCGCCAACACCCTATCCAGTGCGGCCAACAGCCTGCTCGATAGCGCCAAGAGCTGGCTGAACTCGATCAACACGTTGACCAGCACGCAGAACGGGATCCTCCAAACATCGAAAGATCAATTGGACCTGCTGAACTGGCAACTTGGAACATCGGTGTCTCAATCGCCGATCACGCGTGTGGTTGGCGATAGCACGGAGTATGCTTACACCGGCTGGAACACGATGAATCAGGCGTTGAATAAGATCGTCGCCAACACCTATGCGACCGCGAGCAATACCTACGCTTTGGTGCACGTGAATTCAAATGCCAAGATGTTGCCGCACTACACCGGCGCGCTCGCCTCCGGCGGCTGGATCACCGGTGGCGTTCCGGGCGCCGACAGCGTGCCGTTGGCTGACGGCAAGACGCTGGGGATGCCGGGCGAATATGTCGTCCGCCGCGACGTCGCGCAGGCCAACAAGTCGTGGCTGCCGCAGTTTAACGAGACAGGCCAACTGCCGCGCATGCCGATGATGCCGACGCTGGCCTCGATGCCGTCGCCCACATTCGCGTGGCCGGTTGCCGCCGGCAACGACAACGGCGATATCCGCGCCCTGCGCGACGAGGTGCGTGAGCTGCGCCGCACCGTGGCGGCGCTCCTGGCGGACGGCAACCGCATCAACGCCGACGGCCACGCGCGCACGGCCGGCGAGGTTCGGGAGCAGACCGGCGAGATGAGCAAGCAGGAACGCCGCCAGTCGCGCGCGATCGCGGGTGCGGCGGGGAGGGGAAAACAATGAGCGACCTCGATCATTACGCCTACGTCAAGCGTTTCCCGTGGGTGATCGCCGCGCTGGCCTGCGTCGCCACAGGCACGCTTCGGCCGGCTGATTGCCCGTGGTGCGGGCCAATCAAGAGCGACGAGCCGCCAGCGTGCTCGGCTGGTGAGCCCCGGCAAACTGACCACCAGCGATAAGTCGTGATGTCCAAATTCACCGACCTGCTCGGCAACTTTGAGTCTGAAAAGCGATTCCTATGCATCGCGGAGCCCTACGATCTCGCGCTCGCATCCACGGTGCCGCACTATTTTTCGAGCCACGGCTTCGTCACGGAGCCCGGCGACACGCCGCCGAACACCTATTTTGACGGCCGACTGAAAGAGGCGCTGGAATTCAAGCGATCCCTGTTTTCTAACGGCAAGGTCTCCGGCCGCTCGATCCCCGGCGCGGGCGCGATCAAGCTCAACAATGACGATGGCGTGCTCGATGGGCTGGCGGGGCTGGCCTGGTCGGGACGGCGGGTGCGGGTGTGGCTCGGCGGCCCGGATTTCACCATGGCGGACTACGGCCTGATCTTCGACGGCACCGCGCAGGGGATCGCCTACGGCGACGCGGAGATCACCATCAACCTGCGCGATCTGCAATACCTGTTCGACCGCGAGATTCAGCCGCTCAAGTTCGCCGGGACCGGCGGTGGCGAGGGCGCGGCCGATCTCGCCGACCGGCGCAAGCCGATCGCGCTCGGGGTCTGCCGCAATGTCGAGCCGGTCTATCTCGGGCCGGACACCGGCCAGCATATCTTCGCGGTTGGCGACGGGCCGATCGTCGGCGTGCTGCGGGTGCTTGATCGCGGCGTGCCATTGGATTTCGTCGCGGCCGCGCCGACGCCGGGACAATGGACCGTCGACTGCGCCACCGGCGTCGTCACCCTCGGCGGCGATTATGTCGGGCCGGTCACCGCCGACGTGATCGGCAAGCGCTATCTCAGCGTCACCTCAAGCAGTTCGGTGACCGTTGGGACCGGCAGCAAGACCTTCACGGTGGCGGCCGGCCAGCCGCTTCCGATCGGCGCGATGGTCCGCGTAGCGTCGGCCGGTGCGATGAATGCGGTCTGGATGGATGGCAAGGTCACCGGCTATTCCGGCACCTCGCTCGCAATTGAGGTGACTGAGGCGGCTGGCTCGGGCACCGACGATGACTGGATCATCAGTCCGTGGGGCACCGTGGCCGGTATCATGAAAGCGATCGTCGACGGCTACGGCGTCACCAATATCGACACGGCCGCGCTCACGGCGCTCAACACGCTGCAACCGGCGACGGTCGGCCATTGGATCGACCAGGGCGGCAACGGCCTCGATATCCTCGACGCCATCACCGATGGCGCGTCCTGTTATTACGGCTTCAAGCGGGACGGCTCGTTTACCGCCGGCCGGGTCGACGCGCCAGCCTCACCAACGGCCAGCTACGCGACTTATCAGATTCTCGATATCGACCGGGGCGACGTGCAGGACCCCGCTTTCGAGGTTGTCGTCAAATACCGGCGCAATTACGCGCCCGCGAACCTCAAGGATATCGACGGCACCGCCGCCGATGGCGACAAGACCTTTTTGACCAACGAATGGCGACAGACGAGCGCCAGCGACGCCGCGATCCAGACCGCCTTTCCGCTGTCGGACCCGATCGAGATGGAATCGATCTTCGACGATGCCGACGATGCGGCGGCCGAGGCTACCCGGTTGCTGGCGTTGATGGGCGTGCCGCGCGGTTATTTCAATGTCGATCTCAAAGTGCAGCCGCTGGCGCTGAACAACGGAGACACGGTCGCCATCATGCATAACCGTTACGGTCTCGACGGAGGTGTCAATCTCGTCGTGCTTGATCTGGACGAAGACCTGACCGACTATCAGGTGCGGCTTGGGGTGTGGGGCTGATGGCAAACATGCATCTCTTGACGCCGCGTTGGTCGGACGCCGGCACCTATAGCGGCGGAAGCTGGTCGCCATCGCTGCCGCTGGACAACCTCAAAACCCAGCAGCCGCAACAGGTGGCGCGCTCGACCAACGCGACCACGGCGAATACGAAGTTCAAGGTGGATCTCGGCCTCGTCCGGCCGGTGTCGATGTTCGCGCTGATCAACACCAACAACACCGATACCGCCACGGTGCGGTTTCGGGTCTCGATGAACAGCGACGGGTCGTCGCCCGGCCTCGACAGCACCATTCCCGCCGTCCCGCCTTCAATCGTGTTCGGGTCGCTGCCATGGGGCGGCTTCCCGTGGACCGGCATCGAGGACTTCAGCGTCACGCCGGGCGGCCGCGTCACCTATTACAAACACCCGGAGGCGGTGTTTGGCCGCTACGTGTTTGTCGATATCTCCGACACCAGCAATCCGGACGGATATGTGCAACTCGGCCGCTTCATGGCCGGGGATGCGTTCGTCCCGCAAGTCAACATTGATTGGGGCGCGCAACTATCCTTTGTCGACGAGAGCAAACAAAGTCGCTCGGTCGGAATGCAACTCTACAGCGACAAGAAACCGCTGCGGCGCAAGCTGCAATGCAGTTTCGGCGCGCTGAGCGAATCCGAGGCGATGGGCGTGATCTACGACCTTCATCGCACGCTCGGCAAAACCGGCAACTGCATCGTGGTCTATGACCCGGACGACAATGCGTCCATGGTCCTGCGTCGGACTATCTACGGCACCTTGCCCGAACTTCCGGCGATTTCACACCAGCGATCGTCCGAGGGCTATCAATACGGCGGCGGTCTCACAATCGAGGAGCTAATCTAACATGGGCTGGCCAGTTACTATTAACGGCAATACCTACCAGAACAGCGATTTCTCGCCATACGGCTACGCCGTCGCGTTTCCGGCGATTATCGGCGATGTGGCGACGGTGGCGGGTCAGGTGGAGACCAACAAGACTACGTCGGTCAATGCGGCCAGCACCGCGACGACGCAGGCCACCGCCGCCGCGACCAGCAAGAGCGGCGCGGATACCGCCGCCGCCGCCGCCGCCGTGTCGCAAACCGCGGCCGGCACCTCCGCGACGAACGCCGCGACCTCCGAAACCAACGCGGTCGCCGCCGCCGCCCAGATCGCCGCGCTCAAGGCGACGTCGACCACGTCGTTGACCATCGCGGCGAGCGGCGATTTCACCTTCACCATTCAATCCGGCAAGGGATTTATCCCGGGCACGCAAATCTTCGCGGCGTCGGCGGCTAATCCTACTGCGCGCAACATGACGATGATCGTCAAATCCTATAGCGGCACGTCCCTGGTCGCGACCGCGACCGCCGCGACCGGTGCGACGAACACGGCGGCCGATTGGAATATCTTCACGCTTGGCGCGGTGACCTTGCAGGGGGTCGCGACCGATCCGGCGACATTCGCGCTGGAGCGCTATCGTAACCAGCTCGACGATTGGCGTGCGTTGCTGGTGCCGGATCGGCCGTCGCTGTTTCAGCGCTTCACCGACAACACATATTTCTTGCGCGACAAGATCGTCACGTCGTATTTTTCCGCCTTTCTGGCGGCCACCAGCGGCGTCTTCACGCGTGCTTCAGCCGGCACAGCGATGAGTAGTGCCGGCAATCTGACCGAGTTCGCGGCCGGCGCGCCGCGCATCACTGATCGCGGAATGGGGATCGAGTCTACCGGGACAAATCTGGTTCGGAATCCGCGCTGCGAGGGCGCGGTTGTGGGATCACCGGGAACCGCTCCGACGTACATGAATATAGCGATGCCATCCGGTATCAGCCAACAGGTGACTGGAACCGGAAAAGAAAGCGGGGTTCCTGGATTCTATGTGCGGTTTTATGGGACTGCAGCGGCGTCTGGGTCGATCAATATGGCGTTTGAGCCATCGACCGCAATAACGGCGGCTCAGAACGACACTTTTACCACAAGCGTCTACGCGATGTTGGTTGCGGGCACGAGCCCAAGTTTCCGACTGTCGCTAGACGAGCGGGCGACGGGTGGTGGATATCTCGCGGGCAGCTACACGTCATACACGCCATCGCCGACGTTGACACGAATGACACACACGCGGACGTGCACAGACGCATCGGCGGCCTATGTGCAGCCCTATTATTACAGCACGCTCACATCGGGTCAGACAGTCGATTTCACGTTGTTCGTCGGCGGCCAATCGCTCGAAAAAAACACGGCCGCAACATCGCTCATCCTGCCGCCGGTCGGAAGCCCTGCTCAAGCGACGCGCGCTGCTGAAGATTGCATTTTCACCCGCGCGATCCCTGCGGCATTCTCGAAGGCGTTCATTGCACTTCCGCGCCGTTATCCAATACCAAGCGGCACGGAAGTGCTCTGGCAGGTGGACGATGGGACGTCGAACAATCGCATCTACGTCGCCCGGCTGTACACAGGCAGTATCGTTCTTGTCGCGGTCGTTGGCGGTGTGACAACTGCGAATTTAACAATTGGCATCGTGGCCGAAAACACCGAGTTTAAGGTGGCGCTCCGCGCCGCTGGCAACAATTGGGCCGCATCTCTCAACGGTGCGGCGGTGGTGACCGACACCACGTCGGCCATGCCCACAGGTCTCACTTATGAGAGACTAGGTAACACCAGCACCGGTTTGCGCTGGAACGGGACTATTAAACAGAACACTGAGTTTCCGGCTTTGCTCACCAACACACAACTACAGGCGCTCGCAGCATGATTACTCACGCATTCCGCTTTGACGACGAGTCCGCTGCCGTAGCGGCGCTGCCGCAGTTTCACAACGGCGAGGATTGGGACCGATCCCGCGTCGATGGGCCGTTTCCGGTCCGGCGCGGCACCGGTGAATTTGTCACCGATCCCGTTTCTGGCGAGGACGTTGAGGTGATGGAGCCGGTCGCAGGCTATCACCTCAACGTCAACATCGATGCACTCGATGACACGCTTCCGGGTCTGATCGGCGCGTGGGATCATCCCGGCCATCTTGTGTTCGGAGAGACGCCGCTGACGCCGGTGCGGGTGTTTGCGTAGGCGCGTGGGCCGGCCTCTCAACCAATCAAGCGACAACCCGTCAATCAGCCCATCTTTCGGGAGCGAGACCCATGTCGGATGGCATTCGCCTTTCGCTGGCGACGATGCGCGCGGTGTTCCCAAGTGCGCCTGATACAATTCTCGGGGCCTTCGTTGAAAAGCAAGGCGTGTTGACGGCTGTCGGGCTCAACGGATCGCGGCAGCGGCTGGCCTATTGCTTCGCCAATCTGCATGCCGAGACGGGCGGGTTCACGATCAGGAATCTGACCGAGAACATCAACTACACGGCGGATAGGATGGCGGCGGTCTGGCCCAACCGTTTTGCCAATGCCGCCGCCGTGCGGGGGAAATACGGCAACGCGCCGGGCTGGCAACTGAAGGCATTTGACGACATCTACGGCAACCGGATGGGCAACCGGCCCGGCACCTCGGACGGCTCGCGCTATATCGGCCGTGGCGGTCCCCAGGTCACCGGCAGGGATGGCTACGCCGAGATCGGCAAGCGAATTGGTGTAGACCTTGTTTCTGCTCCCGATCTCGCCTGTAACCATGCGCTTCAACCCGACATCGCCGCCGCGTTCTGGGACTGGAAGGCGATGAACAAATATGCCGATGCCGGTAACTTTGTCGGCTGCGTCAAGGCGTGGAATGGTGGCACCAACGGCCTCTCGGAACGGCAAGCGCAACTGGCGCGCATTACGAAGGTGCTACAGGGCGCGGAGTTCGGTGCCGTGGCGGATGCACCATTCAAACAAAATAACGCGCCAGCGGCCACGACTGGGCCACCTGAGCCCATTCCAGCGCCTACACCGCAGGCCAACAACGAGCCGTCCAAATGGGCGGCATTTTTCTCGGCCATCGCAAAGCTGTTCGGAGGCTCAAAATGACTACCGCTGTTCTTATCGGTGACTTGCTGCTGCTGGTCGGTGGTTACGTGGCCTCGATCTACACCTGGCCGCGTGTCAAGGTGTTGGTGAACGGTCTCGAAACCGAGGCCCGCGCCCTGCGGGCCAAGGCGCTCGATCTTGAGAACAAGATTCGGGGGCTTGGCAAATGATCGGCCCCATTGCTCGAATTTTGGTCCGGTACATCGCCGGATATCTGGCGCTCAAGGCGCTGCTCCCGCAATCCGTGGCCGACATGGTCGCCAACGATCCTGATGTCGCGGCCGTGGTCGGTTGTGTGCTCATGGCGCTGGTCGAGGGCAGCTATATGCTGGCGAAGCGACATGGATGGCGGACATGACGCTCCTTGCCACCATCCTCGGATGGCTGACATCCGGGCCGCTGGATCGCATCTTCAAGACGATCGACACCAGCATCGACAACGAGACGAAGCGTGAGGATATCAAGACGCGCGCCGTCGAAAGTTATATGGCCGCACAGGTTTCGATACTGACGGGCAGAGGATGGTGGTTCCCGCTGCTGTTTCTGATCCCCGCTGGGCTCTGGTTCGCCGCCGTCTGCATTTACAGCGTGTTGTGGTGCAAGGGCTGCGTCTTTCCGCAGACGTGGACGATTGCCGCCCTGCCGCCGCCGCTCTCGGATTGGATGGGAGCGATTGTCGGGTCGCTGTTCATCGGCAAGGCGGGCGAGGCAATCATTGGGAGGTGGCGCAAATGACATGCTCCCTGCGCGGCATCGTACACCATTTCAATAACCGAATATCCGAAGCCGCCGCAGCATGGATCATGGTCGGGCTCGGCATCCAGATCATCGCCGCGCCTGTGCCGTCCGACTATCGCGCGCTGAATGGGCTGATTCAGTATGTCTCCGGGGACTTCATCGCGTGGTTTTTCATCACGGTCGGTTTTGTGAGAATTACCGCGCTGGCGGCCAACGGACACTGGCCGACATACGGGCCGTGGCTCCGGTCGATCGGGTCAGGCGCAGGAGCGTTGATCTGGTCCCAAATGTTTCTCAGCCTCATTGCCGTTTCGCCGGATGATCTCACATCGCTAGGTGCGCCGGTCTATTTCGTCATGACATGGGTCGAATTGATTTCGATCTACCGGGCATTCGCGATGAGGGATCGTCATGGACGGTTTGGCTAAAGAGGCGTTTAGTTTCACAGGCCCGTTTCCGATCCTTCAAGTGGCCGTACTTTTGATCGTCATGTACGGCATTTACGCCACGGCGACGCGGGGGCAGCGGGACAGCGGTGCGAGGCCGGATACCGTCCCGCAATGGTTGTTGATCGCGCCGGCTCATGACCTGATCGATGATGTTGCCGAGATGGCGGAGCATATGAGGCGGCAGACCGCGATATTGGAAAAGATCGAGGCGAGCCTGATGGCTTGCAAGGTTGCGCTCGAATTGATCCGCGACGAATCCCGCCTGAGATAAACCAAACGAGGTGTAATGCCCCGAACCGCCGATCTGGCACCGCCGCTCACAGTCCGGCCTCATCCATTGCATCGATCGCGTCGGCTGCCGCTTCGAGCCATTTGACGACCTCGCCCGGCGCCACCGGCTCGATCCACTCGATCTCGCACAGCACGGCATCGCCCGACGAATAGGTGACGCCTGATACAACGTCGGCCGGCCGCTCCTCTGGCAACGGGAGCCCGTCGTCGTCGCAGGCGACGACCCGCGCTGTAAAGCGTGGGTCCAATCACGGATTGTTACAATCGGAACGCCCGGCCGGTCACCTGCCCTCCGTGGGTGGTAGCAGTGTCGAAAATTCTCCTTTTAAATCAAAGAACGGTTTTGCTACCACTTTTCTCATAAGTGATTGAAATCACACATTTAGGTTACTTTTCTCAGGCCCTGCCTTTTTCATTTCGATCCGCACTTGAATGCCGCGCCGGCGGCTTGCGTTCCGCCGAGGCGCGATCATCCCTCACGTGCGGGCTTGCGCCGGCGTTCCAAGCCGCCTATTGGGGCCCATCGCTCGCTTGAGCACGATTTTAGGCATCCGACCTTGGACTCCCGTCAGCCTCCGCGCGAACCGATCCTGACGCTTCCCGGCGCGTTGACCGCCTATGTCGGGCTGTTGATCGCGATCCATGTGGTGCGGACCTTGGTGCTGCCAGAGGCGTGGGATTATTGGGTGCTGGAGGTCTTCAGCTTCATCCCCAAGCGCTACGACACCTCGCTGCTGGCTATTCCCATCGCTGGCGGGGCGGGGGCCAAGGTCTGGACTTTCCTGACCTATTCGCTGCTGCACGCCAATCTGCCCCACATCCTGTTCAACATCCTCTGGCTGCTGCCGTTCGGCAGCGCGGTGGCGAGGCGGTTCGGCGCGATCCGGTTTTTCCTGTTCATGGCTGTGACGGCGGCCGCCGGAGCGCTGGCGCATCTGGTGACCCACGCCCATGCGCTTGCGCCGATGATCGGCGCCTCGGCGTCGGTTTCCGGCGCGATGGCCGCGGCCATTCGCTTCGCCTTCGTGCGCGGCGGATTTCTGTCGTTCGCGCGCGGCGACGCCGACGCGGCCGCCATGGTCCCCGCGCAGCCGTTGTGGCGCGCCTTGCGCGATTCGCGGGTGGTCGGGTTCCTGGCGGTCTGGTTCGGCGTCAACATCGTCTTCGGCGTCGGCTCCATCGGGATCGGAACCGAGGGCGTTTCGGTCGCCTGGCAGGCGCATATCGGCGGCTTCTTCGCGGGCCTGCTGCTGTTCTCCCTGTTCGATCCGGTGCCGCGCCGCGGCGACCGGATCGCGGCCCCGCCGATGCCGAAGTAACATCGCGGCCAATCGACGCCCTTGCTTGCGAGGGGGCGTGGTTTCATTCATCATCCTGTCGCACTCAGGCGGGCGCGGGGCGCCACTTGCAATGGTGTCGGTCCATACGGACACGCGGACGTAGCGTGTCCGTTGGTCGCATGCGCGCGAACAAAGCTGACGCTCGCGGGTTGCCTGAGGGCGAACAAGGTCGAGATCGCGTTGTCTCGCGCCACGCGATCGCTTTTTGGGAGGCGACTATGACCGTGCGCTCTATTCTTGCTTCCAAGGGTCATCACATCGTGAGCGTCGAGCCCGAACTGAAGCTGTCGGACGCCGTCAGGCTGCTTGCGGAACGGCGCATCGGCGCCGTGCTGGTCATCAAGGATCAGCGGATCGAGGGTATCCTGTCGGAACGTGACGTCGTGCGCGTGCTCGGCGAGCGCGGCGCGGGCGCGCTCGCCGAGCCGGTGCGGGACGTCATGACGCGCAAGGTGGTCGGCTGCGGCGAGAAGGACACCGTCGCGGAAATCATGGAACGCATGACCATAGGCAAATTCCGACATTTGCCGGTGATGGATGGCGACAGGCTCGTCGGCCTGATTTCGATCGGCGACGTGGTCAAGTGGCGCGTCATGGAGTTCGAGCGCGAGCAGGAGGCGCTCCAGGACTACATCAAGACGGCCTGAGCCCGCGCGCGGCACGTCCGCCGCCGGAAGCGGCGGCGCTATTCGCGTTCGGCCTCGGATTCGCGCGCGATATCGGCTGCGGTCGTCGGCGTGGCGGGGACGACCATGTCGATCGCCTCCCGAATGTCCTCGATCGCCCGCTCGGCGGCGCGCGCGCCGTGGGCGATGGTTTCGTCGGCGCGATGAAATTCGAACCAGCCGATCTTGCCGACGCGCGGCGCGATCAGGAGATCCGGAGGGTCGCCGGCGAGGCGGGCGCGCGTGATGCGGTCCTGCATGATGTTGAACGCATCGATCATCACCGTGGAAATGCCGGGACGGCCGCCGCCGCCGAAGAACTCGCGCTTCACCGTGCGTTCGGGCGATGAGAAAAACCGGCCGATGCCGTGCCTCGGCGGCGGTGCGTCGTTCTCGATGGGCGGCGACGGATCGAGGCCGGCGCCATGCGAGAAAATGGTGATGGCGTGGCCGAAGACGTCGGTCGAGAGATTGACCGCGATGACGATTTCGGCGCCGAGCGCGCGCGCCGTCGAAACCGGCACCGGGTTGACCAGCGCGCCGTCGACCAGCCAGCGGTCGCCGACCAGGAACGGTGCGAAGATTCCCGGCAGGGCGAACGACGCCCGGATCGCATCGACAAGGCGGCCGTGGGTGAGCCAGACCTCGTGACCGGTGCGGACTTCGGTCGCCACCGAGGCGAATTTCATCGGCAACTGCTCGATCAGCATGTCGCCGAGCGCCGCCTCCAGTTGCGCCGCCAGCTTGTCGCCGCCGATCAGGCCGGACCCGTTCAGCTTGATATCGAGATAGCCGAGAATGTTGCGCGGCAGCAGCCCGCGCGCCCATTCCTCCAGCCCGTCGAGGTGGCCGGCCGCATAGGCGCCGCCGACCACCGCGCCGATCGAGGTGCCGACGACGACGTCGGGGATGATGCCGTGGGCGAGCAGCGTGCGCAGAATGCCGATATGGGCGAAGCCGCGCGCCGCGCCGCCGCCGAGCGCGAGGCCGACGATCGGCCGCCGCACCGGGCCGATGCCGACCTTGGCGCGGCCGTTGCCGTTGTTCGATGTTTTCCCCATGGGACTCTCAAGATGACAATCCGGAAATAATCCGGCTGGACCGAAAAGGCCAGCGATCCGGCGTGGCGACTTGCAGATCCGCCGCAGGCTCATGACTGGCGGGGGCGGTTCGATCGCAAGGCTTGAATTCGCCGCGTTTTAAGTCAAAAACCAGCACGATGACATTCGGCGGCGGCAATAGCGAAAAGCGCGGAGCGGGCGCGGGGTGGGCGTGCGTTCTCGCCTGCCTGTGGCTGCTCGCCTTCGCCGCGCCCGCGGCGGCGCAATTGTTCACCGACCGCCCGCCGCCCGTGCCGCCCGCCGCCATTCCCGAAGCGCCCGGCTCGCCGGCGATCAGCCTGGCGCCGCCGTCGGGCCCGGCGGCCGGACCGCCGTTGCCGGCGGCGCTCACCCAGCCTCCGGCGGCCGCCATCGCTCCGCCGCCGCCATCGGCGGCCCCCTCCGTCGCCCCCGCCCCGAACCATGCGGTGCTGGCGCTGACGGCCCGTTACGGCAGCGACCTGCCGGTCATCAACGGCGGGCTGATATGGCGGATCTTTTCCGACAAGCCGGACGAGACCGGCGCGTTCAAGCTGATCCGCGAGGACCGCGGCGCGACGCCGAACATCGCCCTGCCGCCGGGGCACTACATCGTGCATGTGGCGTTCGGCCTGGTCACCGCCGCGCGCGCCGTCACGCTGCATTCCGACACCGACCGCGAATCGTTCCTGTTGCCGGCGGGCGGCCTGCGCATCGAGGGGCGCGTCGGCACCTCGAAAATTCCGGCGAACCAGATCTCCTTCAGCATCCACAAGGGCAGCCAGTTCGACTCCGGCGGCGAGAGCCCGGCGGTGGTGACCAACGGGACGCCGGGCGACGTGGTGATCCTGCCCGAAGGCACCTACAACATTATTTCGAACTACGGCGACGCCAACTCCGTCGTGCGCTCCGATATCCGGGTGCTGGCCGGCAAATTGACCGACACCACGGTCACGCATCGCGCCGCCGTCATCACGCTCAAGCTGGTCGGCGAGAAAGGCGGCGAGGCGCTGGCTAATACCTCGTGGTCGGTAATCACGCCGGGCGGCGACGTCGTCAAGGAATCGATCGGCGCGTTTCCGCGCATGATCCTGGCGGAAGGCGAATATCGCGCCATCGCCAAGAACGAAGGCAAGGTGTTCGAGCAGTCCTTCAAGGTCGTCAACGGCGTCGACGGCGAGGTCGAGGTGCTGGCGCGATAGCATCTCCCCAAGCTGTCATCGCCGAGCTTGACCCGGCGATCCATCTTTTTGAACCGACTCTTCCTTTTGATGGATGCGCGGGTCAAGCCCGCGCATGACGATCCGTCTAATCGAACTCGTTCTAGAACTTCGTCACGATATCCGCCAGCGCCGGCCGGGGACGATCCTCGCTGGCTTTCTCCGACTTGCCGATGTGAACGAAGCCCGCGAGTTGTTCGTCGGCCGCAAGACCGAGCGCCGTGAGCACCTCGCGATCATAGGCGAACCAGCCGGTCAGCCAGTTGGCGCCGTAACCGAGCGCGGTCGCGGCGGTGACGATGTTGAGCGCGCTGGCGCCGGCCGAGAGTTGCTGCTCCCAGGCCGGCACCTTGGGGTGCGGCTTGGGCGAACTGACCACCGCGATCACCAGCGGCGCCTCGGTCAGGCTTTCGTGCGCGCGCGCAACGTCGTCGGCCGAGGCATCCGGATTCCGCTTGACGAAAATGCCGGCGATGATGTCGCCGGCGCGCGCGCGGGCCTCGCCCTCAAAGACGATGAAGCGCCATGGCGCGAGCTTGCCGTGATCGGGCACGCGGGCGCCGACGGTCAGAATGGTTTCGAGTTCGCCCGCGCTGGGCGCATCGCCGCGCATGTCGCGCGGCTTCACCGAGCGGCGGGTTTTCAGGAAATCGATCGGGCCGGACATTTTTGGGGACGTCTCTCTGGTCGTGGGAAGGTCTTGCCACGGATGTAAAGCCCGCGCAGCCTGGCGCAAGGGCGGGCCGCGCGGCTTCGATGCAATCTAACCGCCGTGGGCCGCATCCGCGGCGCGAACGCGCTTGACGTCCGGGGGCGTCGCTTCCTCGACCAGGGCCGCCAGCGCATCCTGAAGCGGCAGCACGGTCTGACCCTCGTGGCCGAGGCGGCGGATCGAGACCGAACCGGTTTCGGCCTCCTTCTTGCCGACCACCAGCAGCGCCGGAATCTTGGCGAGCGAATGTTCGCGCACCTTGTAGTTGATCTTCTCGTTGCGCAAATCGAGTTCGACGCGCAGGCCCGCGCGCTTCGCGGCGGCGGCAACCTGCTTTGCGTACTCATCGCCTTCCGAGGTGATGGTGGTCACCACCGCCTGCACCGGCGCGAGCCACAGCGGAAAATGCCCGGCGAAATGCTCGATCAAAATGCCGGTGAAGCGCTCCATCGAGCCGCAGATCGCGCGATGCACCATGATCGGGACTTTCTTCGAGCCGTCGGCGTCGATGTAGAACGCGCCGAACAGCCCCGGCAGGTTGAGATCGACCTGCGTGGTGCCGCACTGCCAGTCGCGGCCGATGGCGTCGCGCAGCACGTATTCGAACTTCGGCCCGTAGAACGCGCCTTCGCCCGGATTGATCGCGGTCTTGATGCGGCCGCCCGATTGGCTCTCGATCTCGCGCAGCACGGTCGCCATCACCCGCTCGGCGTGATCCCAGCTCTCGTCGCTGCCGACGCGCTTCTCCGGCCGCGTCGAGAGCTTCACCACGATGTCGCCGAAACCGAAATCCGAATAGGTCGACAGGATCAGTTCGTTGATCTTCAGGCATTCCTCGGCGAGTTGCTCCTCGGTGCAGAAGACGTGCGCGTCGTCCTGCGTGAAGCCGCGCACGCGCATCAGGCCGTGCATCGCGCCGGACGGCTCATAGCGATGCACGACGCCGAACTCGGCGATCCGCAGCGGCAGGTCGCGATAGCTTTTCAGGCCATGCTTGAAAATCTGCACGTGGCCGGGGCAGTTCATCGGCTTGAGCACGAACCAGCGCTTGTCCTCGGCGTCGTCGCCGGCGGACTGGGCGGCGAACATGTTCTCGCGATACCAGTTCCAGTGGCCCGAGGTTTCCCACAGCGCCTTGTCGAGGATTTGCGGCGCGTTGACCTCGTCGTAGTCGCCGGCGAGGCGGCGGCGCATGTAGGCCACCAGCGTCTGAAACAGCGTCCAGCCCTTGGCGTGCCAGAACACGACGCCGGGCCCTTCCTCCTGGAAATGAAACAGATCCAGTTCGCGGCCGAGCTTGCGATGGTCGCGCTTCTCGGCTTCCACGATCTGCTTCAGATAGGCATCCAGTTCGTCCTGCTTGGCGAAGGCGGTGCCGTAGATGCGGGTCAGCATCGGATTGTTGCTGTCGCCGCGCCAATACGCGCCCGCCACCTTCATCAGCTTGAACGCATTACCGATCTTGCCGGTCGAGGTCATATGCGGGCCGCGACACAGATCGAACCAGTCGCCCTGGTAGTAGATCTTGATCGGCTCATCGCCGGGAATGGCGTCGACCAGTTCGACCTTGAAGTTCTCGCCCTTATCGCGGAACACCTGCTTGGTCTTTTCGCGATCCCAGACGTCCTTGGTGAACGGCCTGTCGCGCGCGATGATCTCGCGCATCTTCTTCTCGATGGCGGCGAAGTCGTCCAGCGTGAACGGCTCGTTGCGGAAGAAGTCGTAATAAAATCCGTTCTCGATCACCGGGCCGATGGTGACCTGAGTGCCCGGCCACAGCGTCTGCACGGCTTCGGCCAGCACGTGCGCGCAATCGTGGCGGATCAATTCCAGCGCGCGGGGATCGTCGCGGCCGATCAATTCGATTCGGGCGTCCTGAGTGATGGGATCGGCAAGGTCCGCCACGACGCCGTCGAGCGCCATCGCCACGGTGCGCTTGGCGAGCGACGGCGAGATGCCCTTGGCGACATCGAGGCCGGTGACGCCCTTGGTGAAGTCGCGGCGGGCGCCGTCGGGAAAGGTGAGGGTGACGCTGGGCGATTCGACCGGTTTGAGGTTGGCGAGGCCGAACTGGAATCCGGACGGGGGCTGCGTGGTCATGCTGTTCTCCTCTGGCTCACTCCTGCGAACGGGCGCAGGTAAGCGGAAAACAGCGATATAGCAGCCATCCGACGACTTGCAATGTTTCAGGGCGCGCGGCGGCCGAAAAACGCCGCGTCGTCCCGCGCACGGTGATCCACGGCCATCCCCAGGCGCCGAGATTGTTGTGGACGATCCGCTTATTTCATGCAATTGCATTAAAATAACGATATGAGGACCGGGTGAAATCCTCCTTTGCCCCCACCGCTTTATTGCTCGGCAATTTCGTCATCGGCATCTCGGTCATGGGGCCGACCGCGATGCTGGGCGATCTGGCGTCGGGGCTCGACGTTTCGATTCGTGACGCCGGCCTGCTCGTGACCTTCGGCGCGGTGGTGCTGTGCGTCTGTTCGCCGCTCAGCGCCTGGCTCACCGGCGGTTTCGATCGCCGCCGGTTTCTCAGCGCGCTTCTGTTGCTGCTGACCTTGACCAATCTGGCATCGGCCCTTGCGCCCGACTACCTGACGCTGATGGTGCTGCGGCTGGTGATGATGGCGGTCGCCGCGCCGTTCACGCCGCAGGCCGCGGGAACGGTCAGCCTGATCGTCCCCGTCGAACGGCGCGGCAGCGCGATCGCCTATATCTTTCTCGGCTGGTCGGTGGCGGCGGCGGCCGGCCTGCCGCTGGTGGCGATCATCGCCAGTTCGGCCGGCTGGCGCGCGGCGTATGTCTGCTCCGCGGCGCTATCTTTCATCGGTTTCCTGCTGCTGGTCTGGCGGTTGCCGGCAAGGGTGCGCGGCGGCGCCGTCGACCTCTCGACCTGGGCCGCGCTGGGGCGCAATCCGCTGGTGCTGCTGCTGCTCCTAATCACCACCTTGCAGATGTCCGGGCAGTTCACGATTCTGACCTTCATGGCGCCGCTGCTGATACGCCTCGCCGAGGCATCGCCCGCCGGCATCGCCTTGGCGTTCGCGCTGTATGGCATTTGCGGCTTTGTCGGCAACGTGCTGGCGACGCGGCTGGTCGACCGCTGGGGCGGCTACCGGACCTCGCTGCTGTTCGTCATCGTCCTGCTGGCGGGGCTGGCGATCTGGAGTTTCGGCGCCGGCGTCTTCGCGCTGATGGTAATCGGCGTGAGCGTCTGGGGCGTGGGATTCGCTTCGACCAATTCGATGCAGCAAGTGCGCCTGGTCGGCGCCGCGCCGCCGTTCGCCGGTGCATCGGTGTCGCTCAATTCGGCGGTTTTGTATATCGGCCAGGCCATCGGCTCCGCCATTGGCGGCATGTTGTTCGCGCGCGGCATGCTGCATGCCGCCGGCTATGTCGGCGTCGCCTTCGTGGTCGCCGCCCTGCTGGGGGTGCTGGCGAGCCGGCGTTTCGAGACGACGCACGCCGTCGTCGAAACCTAGAGCCGTTTCCGTTCCGATGGAAACGGAACGGGGCTCCATCTTTTTGTTTTGACGCGTTTTCTTGACGCGAACCGGTATTCACTTCGCTTGAAAACGCTCTAACCTTCGTCGTTGACGCCGCGCCATCGTCCAAAGCGCCACGGCAGATACCATCGCGCCCCAGGCGGCCGCGCGCGGGGCACGTTGTCGATGCCGGACGTTCCCCATGGCTGGCAGCGCAACAGCCGCGCCAGCGTCATCCAGCCGCCGGCCCACAGCCCGAACCGGCCGATCGCCTCGTCGGCATAGACCGAGCAGGTCGGCAGGTGGCGGCAATTGTAGCCGACCAGCGGCGACAGCGTGTGGCGATAGCACCAGATCGCCGCTTGCCCGGTGCGGCGCGGGAGATATTGCAGCGTGGCCGCGCAGCGGGAGCAAGGCGAGGGCATGGGCGTCCCAGGGTTTCGGATCGGCGGGTTTCGCGGATGGAACCCGCTCCGGTTCGGCATTTGCGACACACCTTGCGAAATAACACAGGACGGGAGTGGCGGGGCGGTAAAAGAAGGTTGGATGGCCGTCCGCGCCCGACTAGGCTCGAGCGTGACAATTCAACCGCGCTGAAACTTCCGGCCGAATGGATATCGTGCCGGGAAGGGGATTTCGTGAGCGTCGCCGTCATGCTGAAGGCTCGAATTTCGACGGCGCTGATGGTCGCGCTCGCGGCGATGTCGCTGGGCGTGATCGCCAGCGTGGCGTGGCCGGCCCGCGCCCGCGACGTCGTCGACATCCGAAAGCTGCCGATGCGCTTCGCCTGGGTTCCCTGTCAGGATCTCTGCCGGGGCTGGATCAGCGCAACCGGGGTCATCACCGCCGACACGCCGAAAGCCTTTGAGGATTTCGCCAGCGACCGCGATCTGACCGGCGCCACGATCGTGCTGGATTCGAGCGGCGGCTCGGTGAACGATACCATCGCGCTCGGTCGTGTCTGGCGCGGCCTTGGCCTCAGGACGACGGTGGGGGCCACGATCGACGGTCCGGGATCGGCGGCCGGAACCGCCGCCGTCATCCCCGACGCCGCGTGCGAATCGATGTGCGTCTTCCTGTTGCTGTCCGGCAAGGTGCGTTACGTGCCGCCGGGCGCGCGGGTGCGGGTGCATCAAATCTGGATGGGCGACCGGGCCAACGACGCCCGCGCGGCGAGCTACACGGCGCAGGACTTGATGATCGTCCAGCGCGATATCGGCCGTCTCGCCAAATATACCTTCGACATGGGCGGCTCCGGCGATCTCTTGGGACTGGCGCTGAGCATTCCGCCGTGGGAGGCGCTGCGCCAGTTGTCGCCGGCGGAACTGTGGCGGACCCATATCGCCACCACCGATGCGGTCGCCGACGTGCTGCCGGCGCGGACGATCGAACCGGAGACGCCGATTGCTTCGGCGACCGCCAAGCCGATTCAGGATCGGCTCGTCAACGGCGTCGCGGGAGCGGCCGCCGCGCCGTCGCCGGCGAAAGCCACCAAGACCGCGGACGCTGCCGCGGCGCCGGTCGGCGGACCGGCCCCGCCGGGGCCGGCGCAGCTTCGGTAACGCGAGAATATCCCCTCAGGTGGCCGCGTCGCTGAGTTGAGTCGGCTTGGATTCGGACTTGGATTCGGTCCCGTTAGCCTCGATCTGGCCGATGGCGTCGACCACGGCGTCGAAGGTCAGCATGGTCGAGGCATGGCGGGCCTTGTAGTCCCGCACCGGCTCCAGCAGCGCGATGTCGGCCCACTTGCCTTGCGGCGGCGGGCCGTTTTCCTTCAGCATCCGTCGGACGGTTTCGCGCAACTCGCGCAATTCGCTTGCCGTCGAGCCAATCACGTGGCTCGCCATGATCGAGGACGACGCCTGCCCGAGGGCGCAGGCTTTGACGTCGTGGGCGAAGTCGGTGACCACCGGCCCTTCCATCTTGAGGTCGACCTTGACGGTCGAGCCGCAGAGCTTGGAATGGGCGGTGGCGGTGGCGTCGGGGTCGGCCAGGCGGCCAAGCCTTGGAATGTTCCCGGCGAGGGCGATGATGCGTTGATTGTAGACGTCGTTGAGCATGGCGGTTGCAGCCCGGACTTGCGCCGATGGGGTCGGTCGCGCCGGTATCCGCCCTCGGTATATACCCTCGGTATCTACTCTTGGCGGTCCGGTTCATCACCCTATATAAGGATTGGTGCGAGAAAATACAGGCTCGCCCGCCGTCTGCCGGACAATCGAGCGATCAAGGCCGGCGGCGGCGCGAGGATGGTCGGACTCAGGCGTCCGGCGGCCTTCAGGTCCGCCCCGTCTGCCCGGTGACACTCCGGCCGTTCAGGCCGGTCGAACGGAGTAACGATGGACGCATTGATCAAGCCGCTGCGCGCGGGCAAGGATTTATCAAAGGCCGCCGACGACAAAACCGACCAGCGGGGGCAGGCCGTCTGGCCGGCGCCGCTCGATCCGTCGGAATATCTGGCGGCGGCGGTTCACCCCGACCACCCGCGCCCCTCGCGCGAGGAGGCCGAACAGGCGGTCAAGACGCTGCTGGCCTACATCGGCGAAAATACCGGCCGCGAGGGCTTGCTGGATACGCCGCGGCGCGTGGTCGAAGCCTTCGACGAACTGTTCCAGGGCTACCAGCAGTGCCCGACCGAGGTGCTCAACCGGACTTTCGGGGAAACCGCGGGCTATGACGACTTCGTGCTGGTGCGGGACATTCCGTTCACCTCGCATTGCGAGCATCACATGATGCCGTTCTACGGGCGGGCGCATATCGCCTATGTGCCGGTCGAGCGGGTGGTCGGGCTGTCGAAGCTGGCGCGGCTGGTCGATATCTTCGGGCAGCGGCTTCAGACCCAGGAGCACCTCACCGCCCAGGTGGCGGCGGCGATCGACGAGGTGCTGAAGCCGCGTGGCGTGGCGGTGATGATCGAGGCCGAGCACACCTGCATGTCGGTGCGCGGCGTGCGCAAGCATGGCGCCTCGACCCTGACCACGCGGTTCACCGGAATCTTCCGCGACAATCCCGCCGAGCAGGCGCGCTTCATGTCGGTGGCGCGCGGTCCGCAGCGATAATTTCAGGCTTCATACTGTCGAGGGTTCACCGTGTCCGCCACTCATGAGTTGGAGGAAGGTTTGCGGCTCGCGCCGAGATTCGACGCCGCCGGCCTGATTACTTGCGTCGCCACCGATGCCGCCACCGGCGATGTCCTCATGGTCGCGCACATGAACGACGAGGCGTTGCGGCGGACCGTCGAAAGCGGCGAGGCTTGGTACTACAGCCGCTCGCGCCGGGCGTTGTGGCGCAAGGGCGAAAGCTCCGGCAATGTCCAGCGCGTCGTCGAGTTGCGGGTCGATTGCGATCAGGACGCGGTCTGGATTCGCGTCGAACAGGCGGGCGGGGCGGCCTGCCACACCGGCCGGCGCTCGTGTTTCTACCGCGCCGCCATTTTAGGCGGCGACGGACAACTGGCGCCGGTCGATGCCGACAAGGTGTTCGATCCCGCGCTGGTCTACGGCAAGCCCTCGTGAGGCGAGGCGAGGCCGCGCTTAACCCGCTGTTAACCATGATTGCCCAGGATTGAGCCGGCGCGACCCTGTCGTCGTCGCAGCAATCGCGCCATGGGGAGCAGGGGCAGCAGGAAATGTCGGTTGATGCCGCGAGCGCCGTCGCCGCAACCGCGAATGCCTCGCGTAGCCAAGTAACTGGCGCGATCCGCCAGGCGGCGGCGGTCACCGGCACCAGCTTCGAATATCTGCTCGCCACCGCCAAGATGGAATCCAATTTCGATCCCGGCGCGGTGGCGACGACCTCGTCGGCGCGCGGCCTGTTTCAGTTCATCGATCAGACCTGGCTCGGCACCGTCAAGGAAGCAGGCGGCGCGCTCGGCTACGGCCAGTATGCCGACGCCATCACCAAGTCGTCCTCGGGCGTCTATTCGGTCAGCGATCCGGCGATGCGCAAGGCCATTCTCGATCTGCGCAACGATCCCTCCGCCAGCGCCGCGATGGCCGGCGTGCTGACCCATTCCAACGGCTTCAAGCTGATCGGGGCCATCGGCCGACGGCCGACCGACGCCGAATTGTACATGGCCCACTTCATGGGCGTCGGCGGCGCCGCCAAGCTGATTACCAACGCCGAGAGCAATCCGAACGCCAGCGGCGCCCAACTGTTTCCGAACGCGGCGGCCGCCAATCGGCCGATTTTTTACGACCGAAGCGGCCGCGCCCGCAGCGTCTCGGAAGTCTACGGCGTGCTGTCGTCGCGCTACGCCAGCGCCGCCCGCTCCGGTTTGGCGGGCGCCGCTGTCGCCAAAGCCGCCGCGCCGCCGGCCGCGATCGACAACGCGGCCTATCTGTCGAGCTTTCCGGATGCCCGCGCCGCGAAGCCGGTGTCCTCCGCGCCGTCGACGCGGGAATTGTCGTTCCGCACCTTGTTTCAGACCGGCGACCGGCCGCAGCCGGTGTCGCCGGCGGTGCAGCGGCTCTGGACCGACGGATCGGCGTCCTCGGCCGCGACGGATGCGTTGCGCGCGACGCCGGAAATCCGCGCGCCACGTTCGTTCGACGATCTGTTCAGCGATCGCGCCGGGATGTTCAGCAGCTAGCGGCTTTCCGCTTTTGACGGAAGGTGTCGGCGCGGCCCCTTATGGTGAACCCTTTGTTAAGCGTCATGGTTTATTTTGTATGACGGTGGCATCGCCGTCTGATGTCGTAAGGTTGCGTAGGGCTGAACAGGCATGATCGTTCGGCAGTTCATTTCCTGGGTTCGTACCGCGCCCGCCGGTGAGCGCGCGGAGGCCACGCGGTCGTTGGCGCGGGCCTGGTTGATTTCCGATCTTTCCGAGGATGACCGCGCGGCGGCGGAAGGCGCGCTGCTGATGCTGCTCGATGACGCCTCGCCGCTGGTGCGCCGCGCCATGGCCGAGGTGTTCGCCGGCAGCGCGCGCGCGCCGGCCACCATCGTGCGGGCGCTGTCGCTCGACCAGCCCTCGGTGGCGCTGCCGATTCTCGAACATTCGCCGCTCTTGATCGACGCCGATCTGGTCGATCTGGTCGCGACTGGAAATTCCGAGACGCAATGCGTGATCGCGCGCCGCGTCAATCTGCCGGCGCCGGTGGGCGCCGCCATCGCCGAGGTCGGTTCGCCGGCGGCGGCGCTCGAACTGATCGAAAATCCGCACGCGGTGCTGGCGCCGTTCTCGTGGGACCGCATCGTCGAGCGCCACGGTCATCTCGCCGCCATCCGCGAGTCGATGCTGGCGCTGTCCGATCTGCCGCCGGCGACGCGGCTTTCGCTGATCGCGAAACTCTCCGAGACGCTGGCGCAATTTGTCGTCGCGCGGCGATGGCTCAGCGCCGACCGCGCCGGGCAGATCGCGGGCGAGGCGCGCGAGCGCTCCGCCGTCAATCTCGCGACCCGCACGCGGGGCGACGAGATGGACCAACTGGTGCGGCATCTGCGGGCGACGGGCCAGCTCACCGCCGGATTGATCCTGCGCGCGCTGCTGTCGGGCAATCTCGACCTGTTCGACCGCGCGCTGGTCGAACTGTCGGGCTTGCCGTCGCATCGCGTCGCGGGGCTGCTGTCGGATCGCGGCGGTTCGAGTTTGGTTGCGCTCCTGACCCGCGCGGGCCTGCCGCCGTCGACATTCCCGGCGTTCCGCGCCGCCCTCGATGCGACCGGCGACATCGGCTTCGTCGGCACGGTCGACGGCGCCGCCCGGCTGCGCCGCCGCATGGTGGAGCGCGTGCTCGCGCGATGCGAAGCCGATCCCGATGTATCGGAGCCGCTGCTGATCCTGCTCCGGCGCTTCGCCACCGAATCGGCGCGCGAGGAAGCTCGGGTCTTTTGCGATCAATTGGTGGCGGAGATCGTCGAGATCGCGCCGGAGCACCAGCGCATCGCGGCGTAAGCGGCCATTAAGGAATCGTCATTGCCGGGCTTGAACCGGCAATCCGTCCTCTTGAAAGGACTCTTCCTTTTCGATGGATGCGCGGGTCAAGCCCGCGCATGACGCGGGATGTTTCTTTCTAATCGCGCGGCGCGATGCTCGGCGCGCGGATGGCTTCGAGGTGCTCGGGGCGATCGCGGTTGACGGCGCGCAGATAGTCGTCGGCCACCTCGCGCAGGCGGGTGCTCAGGGTTTCGGCCACCGCGATCCGGCGTACGTCGTCGGTCTGCTCGCGGACGATGGCGGCAATGGCTTGGACATGATGGGCGATCAGATCGGCCGGCACCGCCGCGAGGTCGGGCGCGTGCTCGATGACCCGGCACAGGCTGGCGGCGGCGGCGGCCGCGGCGGCGTAGCCGAACGTGGCCGCGTCGCCCTTGATGTCGTGCGCGGCGCGAAACAATTCGTCGCGCGCAGCCGGCGTGAAGCCGCTTGCGAGGACGGCGGCATGAGCCGCGATGAGCCGGCCGCACTCCGCCGTCATCCAACCGCCGAACTGATGGGAGAGGTCGGCCAGCGCCTGTTCGGCGCGCGCCACCGGATCGTCCGCATGGGTGTCGTCGGCATAGCGCATCGCATGGCGCAGCGGATTAGGCCGGGTGATGACATGATGATCGGGATACGCTGAAATTTGCGGCGCGGGCGGTTTCGGCTTGGCCATCATGCGATCCCTCGAACGGGGTTATCCGGCGATCCGCGCCTTGTCCATCAGCGACGGCTGCTGCA
The DNA here is from genome assembly GCA_023954195.1 of Xanthobacteraceae bacterium. GTDB lineage: Bacteria > Pseudomonadota > Alphaproteobacteria > Rhizobiales > Xanthobacteraceae > 62-47. The sequence continues at coordinate 859,921 of JAMLIK010000001.1, read as the reverse complement.
TGGTCTCGGCGCTGTCGCCGCTGCGGCGTTCCGGGCCGATATAGGCGTTGTTGACGTTGCGTCGCCGGTCCGGCCCGAAATAGGTCTTGGTCTTGATGAAGGGGCGCGGATTGACGACGACGCTCACGATCCGCTGATAGAGCGCCTTGGCGGAAACCGGCTTGGCGAGGAATTCGGTGACGCCGGCGTCGCGCGCGAGCGTGACGCGGCGTTTTTCCGAGTGTCCCGTCAGCATCAGGATCGGCGCGTAGGGATTGCCGTTGGCCTCCGGCTGCCGGATCATCTGCGCCAGTTCCAGGCCGTCGAAGATCGGCATCGCCCAATCGGTGATGACGATATCGGGTGCATAGTGACCGAACATTTCCAGCGCGGTCGCGCCGTCCTCGGCTTCGTAGACCTCGCGCGCGCCGAAGGAATGCAGCAACGTGCGCAGGATCCGCCGCATGTGCGGATTGTCGTCGCAGACCAGAAAGCGCAGCTTGTTGAAATCGATCCGGTACATCGAACGGCTCTATGACGTTTTCAAGCGAAGTGGATGCCGGTTCGCGTTAGGAAAACGCGTCAAAACATCAAATCGGAACGGAACATGGCTCTGGCGCATCGCCGGAGAGGGCCGGTATACGTCGCGTTAACGATAGGCGGGGGCCGTTAAGGAATGGTTGCCGCTATTCGTGCCGGATCGCGGCATCGCTCAGTAGCTGAATTGCTCGCTGAGGATGCGTTCCTCCAGGCTGTGGCCGGGATCGAACAGCATGCGCATCGAAATCGTCTTGTCGGACAGGATTTCGACGCGCACCGCGTTGCGCACCTCGTCGTGATCGGCCACCGCCGCCACCGGCCGCTTGTCGCTTTCCAGCACCTCGATCACCACGAAGGCGGAATCCGGCAACAGCGCGCCGCGCCAGCGCCGGGGCCGGAACGCGCTGATCGGGGTCAGCGCCAGCAGGGCCGCGTTGATCGGCAGGATCGGACCTTGCGCCGAGAGGTTATAGGCGGTGGAGCCGGCCGGCGTCGCCACCATGACGCCGTCGGCGACCAGTTCGGCCATGCGCTCGCGCTCGTCGATCAGGATGCGCAGCCGCGCGGCCTGATGGGTCTGGCGGAACACCGAGACTTCGTTGATGGCGTGATGAAGATGGACGGCGCCGGCGGCGTCGGTCGCCCGCATCAAGAGCGGATGGATCACGGTGTCGCGGGCCGCCGCAATGCGCGCGTAGAGGTCTTGCGAACGGTATTCGTTCATCAGGAAGCCGACGGTGCCGCGGTGCATGCCATAGATCGGCTTGCCCGAGCGCATCAGTTGATGCAGCGTTTGCAGCATCAACCCGTCGCCGCCGAGCGCGACGACGACGTCGGCCTGGGACGGCGGATGATTGCCGTAGGTCTCGACCAGCGCGGCGAGGGCCTGCTGGGCTTCCGCGCTGGTGCTCGCGACGAAGGCGATCCGGTCGTATCGCTTGGGGGTCGTCATCGACGATGGGCTCACGTGAGGCGCGCGGAAGGCGTGGGGGTCAGGGTCGTCTATACGACGTTGGCCGGATTTGTCGAGCGAGTCGAGCAATCCGCTCTCGCGCGGATGAAAGGGCGGGCGTGGCCGGCTCGCCGTCGATGACCAACAATTCATCCAGATGAACGCAATCCATCGCCGCGCTTCAGTTCGGGTTCAGTCGCGGCCGGCTAGGGTCGTCCGCATGATCGACGAGCCCGGCCATCCCGACCGGCGAACTTCGTGATCGAACAGGAGATGACCATGTTCAAGACAATTTCCGCTGCGCTGTTCGCCGCGTCCATGCTCGCCGCGCCGGCGCTGGCCGGCGGTCCGTCGCATGTCGTGACCTCGCCGGGCCATGTCGCCGTCAGCGGTGGCCATTTCAGCCCGAAGGCGTCGAATGCACAGGCGCGGATGCACAAGCACCACGCGGTGCGTCATCATCACGTCCAGCCGCGCAAACATCACGTCAACAAGCATCACGTCACCAAGCATCGCGCGCACAAGCATGTGGCGCAGCGCGGTCACCGCTAACAGGCTGTCGAGAATGGTTTCGTGCATCTGACGCGGCGCGGCATGAAATGCCGCGCCGCGTCAGGGGCCGTTCCAATGATAGTGCTTGCGACGATCCCGGTTCCGCGAAGCAGCGTTGCACGCTGCATCGCGCCCGGAACATGGCTGTCGTCTCACAGGAAGGCGTCGGCGATGGCGTCCATCCCGCGCCGCCATGCCTGCGCGTGGTCGGGATCGAGCGGGATCGCCTCCGAGGCCATGCGCACGATCACCAGTTCGGCCTCGGGATGGATGTAGATCCATTGGCCGTGAATGCCCAGCGCGCAGAGCACGCCGCCGTCGCGATCGATCTGATACCATTTGCTGCGATAGCTGGCGCCGGGGAACAGGTCGGCGAAATCGCCGCGCGCCCACGCCGCGCTGGTGTCGGCCTCGTTGATGTCGTCGATCCACCAGCCCGGCACCACCTGGCGGCCGTCGACGCCGACGCCGCGTTGGCGCATCATTTCGCCGAAGCGGGCGAGATCGCGCGAGGTGACGCAAATGCCGCCGGCGGCGCGCATCGCGCCGTGGGAATCCACGGTGATGTAGCCGTCGTGCTCGGCGCCGAGCGGCTCCCACAGATATTCGCTGACGATATCGGACAGCGGCTGGTCGCAGGCGCGCTCATAGACCCAGCCGAGCACGTCGGTGTTGGTCGAGACGTAATGGAAAGTGTCGCCGTGCGGCTTGCCGTCCGGCCGCATCGTCGCCAGGAAGCGTCGCACGTCCGTCACCTCGCGGCCCGGCGGCGGGATATCCCAGCCCATGGCGTAGCGGTAGCGGATCACGTCGCCGTCGGGGTCGTCGTAATCCTCGACGAACTTGATGCCGACCGTCATGTCGAGCAGGTGGCGCACGGTGGCGTTGCCATAGACTGACTTTTCAAGTTCGGGCACGTAGTCGGTAATCGGGTCGTCGGGATCGAGCAGGTTGCGCTCGGTCAGGATGCCGCCGAGCGCGCCGCAGATCGACTTGCTGACCGAGAACACGATATGCGGCGTCCGCGCGTCCATGCCGTTGCCGTACCATTCGGCGGCGATGCGCCCGCGCCGCAACACCACCAGCGCGTCGGTGTGGGTGGCGCGCAGCGCCTTCGCCAGGGTCGTGGGCTCGCCGTCGACGCCGACGAACTCGATGTCCATGATGCTTTCCGGCGCCAGTTCGAACGGCTTGCCCGGACGGGACGCCGCGATGTTCGCGGTCGGCAGCAGCCGGCGTACATTGCGGTAGCTCCAGCTATTGAACGGCGATTGACGCCAGTTCGCCAGCGTCACCTGCTTGTCCGGCGACGGCGGAAAATCGTTCATCAGGTCCTTGGCGATCATGTTGTCTCCCTGGCGTCTGTGCGCGCTGGATGGCACGACGTGCAGTGTAGAGACACATCGGGGCCGATGGAACCCATTCCATCGCGACGGCATGACACAGTGATGGACGAACCTTGCTATTTGAATGCCATCACGCAACCAAATTGACGCCACGTTGTTTCAACAGGGTCTTCGCCACGAACAGGGGACCTGCCATGAAGACGTTTGTATTCGCGACGGCCGCATCCTTGGCGCTGGCCGCGTCAGTCGCAAGTGGGGTGGCGCATGCGGCGGACCTGCCGCCACGGCCTTACACCAAGGCGCCGCCGCCGGTGACCGCGCCGGCGCTGGTCTACAACTGGACCGGCTTTTACATCGGCGGCCATCTCGGCGGCGGGTTCTCGGGCGACAGCAGCCTGCAAGGCAGCGACGCCCGGTTCCTGGGCGGCGTGCAGGGCGGCTACGACTACCAGTTCGCCAACAACTGGGTGTTGGGCGTGGAAGCTAGCTATAGCTGGCTGGCGTCGGCGGGAGCCGGCGTGACGTTCCCCGGCGGATCGCTGGCGGTGCTGGACAACCGCGGCCTCGGATCGGTCACCGGCCGGCTCGGCTTCACCACGGGACCGGTGCTGCTCTACGCCAAGGGCGGCTATGCGTTCCGGGACCGCAGCCTGGACGTCAGCGTCGCCGGCGTTTCGCAGCCCTTCACCACCACCGGCAATCATCAGGACGGCTACACCGTCGGCGCCGGCCTGGAATACATGTTCGCGCCGAACTGGTCGGCCAAGGTCGAGTATCAATACTATAACTTCGGCAACGCCACATTCACCGGCGGCCCGGCCGATATCGTCGGCACGCGCTTTCGCAACGACGAGCATACGGTTAAGGCCGGCTTGAACTATCGCTTCGGCTGGGGTGGACCGGCGCCGTCGAATTATTAAACTCATTTCGGATTGGATCGACGCATAGCCCAAGCACCGCCGTCATTCCGGGATGCGCTTTCTTCAGGCGCAGGCCCATAATCCCGGCAGTGGTTATGGGTTCCGGGCTCGCTCGCGAAAATGCGAGCGCCCCGGAACGACCAGGTTGCAACGATTCAACCCAATTCGAAAGCGCCCCGACTCAGATGTCGCCGAGAGCGAAAGCGCCGAGGCGGAATTCGTCCGGCGTCTCACCCAGCGGCGTCACCGCGACCAGCGTGAACGAGGCGTGGGGATGGTCCCGCCAGATGGCGATGTCGTCGGCGGTGACCGTCAGCCAGCCGAACCTGAAAAGATAGCGGCCGGGCTTGTCGACCTCGCCGACTTCCCGCCATGCGATTTTTCGCGCGTAAATCTGCGTCACGGCGACCACTCCGTTCGCCGGCCAAGATCGCTGCTGCGAGGCTACCGCGTTTTCGCCGGGGTGGAAACGCCCGCCGCGCCGGTCGCGGGGAGGGCTCAGTTCATCAGGCCGAGCCGGCTGGTGCAGATGTAGAGCGAGAGAGCTGCCGCGTTTGACACGTTCAGGCTCTTGATGTCGCCCGGCATGTCGAGCCGCGTCATCACGGCGCAGGTGTCGCGTGTCAGGTGCCGCAGGCCCTTGCCCTCGGCGCCGAGCACCAGCGCCAGCGGCTGGCGCAACGGAACGTGCGCGAGGTTCTCGCCGCCTTCGCTGTCGAGGCCGACGGTGAGAAAGCCGCGCTCGTTCAGCGCGGTCAGCGCGCGGGCGAGATTCTGCACCAGCACCAGCGGCACCAGTTCGAGCGCGCCGGAGGCCGACTTGGCGAGCACGCCGGTCGCCTCCGGGCTGTGGCGCGCCGTGGTGACGATCGCCTTGACCGCGAAGGCCGCCGCCGAGCGCATGATCGCCCCGACATTGTGCGGATCGGTGATTTGGTCCAGCACCAGCACGATGCCGCCCTCGGGCAGGGTTTCGATGCTCGGCGCCGGTAGCGGGTCGGCCTCCGCCAGCAAGCCCTGGTGGACGGCGTCCGGGCCGAGCCGGTGGTCGATCTGCTGCGGCCGGACGATTTCCGGGGTGACGCGGGTTGCGATGTTCTCGTCCGCGAGCCGGCGGGCGGCGTTCTCGGTCAGCAACAGCTTGCGGATGCGCCGGCGCGGATTGGCCAGCGCCGCGGTGACGGTGTGCCAGCCATAGAGAATCACCGCGTCGTCGCCGGACGAGCCGCGGTCGCGGCGGGGACCGGAGGGTCGCGCGCCGGGCCGGGCGCCCCTGCCGGGGGCGCGTGAAAAACGCGGCTTTCGGTCATGGTCGCTCATGCGGCCTTGTCTCACGGGTTCGATGGGGCCGGAAGGCCGTCAATTGTCGAGAGAGACCAGGAGGATGGTGGGGGAAGAAGGACTCGAACCTTCGAAGCCATACGGCGGCTGATTTACAGTCAGCTCCCTTTGCCACTCGGGACACTCCCCCGTTCCTCGCCCACACGCGACGTGTCCACCGAATGGCGGCCGGCGACGCGATCAGTGACGATAAAACGAGCACCCTGTGAGAGGGTGTTCGGCTGGGCCGGTTTATGGCGGAAAGGCCATGGCAAAGTCAACCAATGGCGCGACGAATCTCGTGACGATTCATTTCGGATGGCGCGTGTCGTCAAAAAAATGGGCCGCCGGGTTGCGGCGGCCCATGACGTGATGAAATTTGCCGTCATTCAAGATTTTTTGGTTCTCAAATCGCCTCCGTAAATTGCGGAGGCGCGCCAAAGATGGACCCGGCCGGCGGCTTGAACTGTGACCCCGCTCACAGTGGCATGGCGGGGGCCACGCTCGCGACCCGGCCCGCACATGATCCGGCCACAACCTGTTGCCGAAAATCATCAGCACCTCGCGGAATCGTGATTGTTCCGGTTTTCCTTTTGACTGTGCGGGGGCCGATGCCGTTACCTGACGCCGCTGGGTCAGGGACGACGACAATGTTTGAGACGGTGACTGCGCTTTTCGGTTTTCTGAGTGCCGGTATTTTCCTCGCCCACGCCATCGACGGCTATCGGTCGGGCCACAACGGCCGTCGCGTTTAACGCCTTCTCAACATCTTTGCGGAAGCCTGACGCGACAGGAGTTGCGCCATGGCCAAAGCCCGCGATCCCCAAGTCCGAAGCGGACTGCGATCCGCGTTGTCACCCTCGGCGGAAACCGGACGGACACGGCTGGCGAATTGGCCGCCGCCTTATCGCGCGCGGGAAAGCAAGCCGGTCATCATGACGCATCAGCCGGGCGAAGTCGCGACGCGAGCCAAGCCGCGCGGCTGGCGGTTGACGCGCGCGATGTTTTCCGAATTCGCCGACGACTGAGCCGCCGTTTCTCGCAACGCATGGCGAAACATCCTCAGAGGCGCGTGGCGATTGCGACTCTTCCGTGACGCGCGCTCAATTCACCTGACTTTTCACGGGCGGACTCGGCGTTTCGTCCGGGTTCGGGTTGGGGACCTCGTCGGGCAATTCATGGGGCGGCGGCTCCTTGATATCGGGAGCGGGGGCTGGCGGCGGCATCGGGATCGGATCGTGGGGACGTCCAGGCTCCGGCTGCATGTGGATCTCCCAAATTGGAAGAACCCGCCTCAACGGCGGGTTTTCCGTTGGTTCGCTAGTGCTGGCCGCCCTTGCGACCGGCCTCGCTGGCCTTCTCGCGATCGTTCGCAAAGTTGCCGGGATTGCTGTTGCCGCTACCGCCGTGCTGTTCATGCGAGACGCCTTGACTGTGCTGACCACCCTTCTGGCCGGCCTCCGCCGCTCGCTTCGGATCATTCGCGAAGTTACCTGAGCCGCCGCGCTGTTCGTGCGCCTGTGCCATGTGTGCTTCTCCGTTTCGTTGTTAGCAACGCTGGCTCAACGAAGCGTCTGGGGGTTGGTTGCGTGCGCAGTTGGGCATCTTTGTGATGAGTCGGAGACGGCCATGCCCCGCCCGGTAACGTGCAACCGCCGGCAGGTTCACCCGCTCAAGCGTCGACGCATTGCCGGCAACTATCGAGATCGGAGATGGCGGGAGAAGAAGGCTGGAGCGGGTGAAGGGAATCGAACCCTCGTATTCAGCTTGGAAGGCTGCTGCTCTACCATTGAGCTACACCCGCGAGCGGCGATTTGCGCGCTGATTTGATTGCCATCGTTGGCCTCAAAGCGCAAGCCGCAAAACATGGCGCTTGGCCGGCGTGCGCTCAGGCGCGTTGCGCCTTGGCGCCTGCCGCGCCGGTTCGTCGCGCCGTCAGCGCCAGGGTCGCGGCGGTGACGACGCGCGCGATGACGGCGTCGACGTCGTCGAGGTCGCACAGGCCGCCCGAGAGCTTGTCGAGCCGCTCGCCGTCGCGAATGGTCTGGTGCGCCATCGCCAGCGCGAAGTGCAGGCCCCAGTAGATATCCACTTCCGCGACGTCGGGGAGGGAGCGCCCCATCGCGGCTGCGAAGCGCCGCAGATGGCTGATCTCGCGGTTGCGGATCTTGCGGATCGGCGGCACCGCCTCGATCGAGGCGCGGATCATGAAGCGCGCCGCCGTGGCGCGTTCCCGATCGGGGCCGAGACAGCCGCGCAGGGTGGGGCCGACCAGCGACCGCAACACCGCCTCGATCGGGGCGCGGCCACGGCCTTCGTCCTCGGCGGCCTTCAGTTCCTTGAGCCGCTCGCGATTGGTGGCGATGCTGCGCGTCACGAACAGTTCGGCGATCAGTTCGTCCTTGGAGCCGAAGTGGTAGTTGACGGCGGCGAGATTGACGTTCGCGGCCGCGACGATATCGCGCAGCGTCACGTCGGAGAAACCCCGCTCGGCGTAAAGCTGTTCGGCGGCGTTGAGAATCGCCGCTCGGGTCCGGTCGGTCGCCATCAGTGCCGCGCCTTGCTTCGTCGGGGGCGCCATGCGGGGCGGGCATACCCCGGATGGATCCAGCGGTTGCAATTCAAACAGTTGTATGAAACTATCGTTTCACAGTCGCGAATTGTCAATGCGTATCCGCATCGGGCGTTTCGCGGTCGCCGCCTCGCGCGGTCTTCCGATGTCGCCGCGACCTCGTCGCGGATCGGCGCGGGGGGCGCGCCGGCGGCGTGATCCCTCATTTTGCAAAGACAACCGCGAGGATCCTCCGATGGACTTCAATATGTCTGATCGCCAGCGCGAATGGCTCGACCGCGTGCGCTCGTTCATGACCAAGCATGTGCGCCCGGCCGAGGCGATCTACCGCCAGCAGGACGCAGCCGGCGAGCGCTGGAAAGTCATTCCCGTTCTTGGCGAACTGAAGGAGAAGGCTCGCGCGGAAGGGCTGTGGAACATGTTCATGCCGCCGTCCGAGCACGAGGACGACGAGTTTCGCGGCGCCGGCCTGACCAACCTCGAATATGCGTTGCTGGCCGAGGAAATGGGCCGCGTGAGCTGGTCCTCGGAAGTCTTCAACTGCTCCGCGCCGGACACCGGCAACATGGAAGTGCTGATGCGCTACGGCACCAAGGAGCACAAGCGCCAGTGGCTGCGTCCCCTGATGGACGGCAAGATCCGCTCGGTGTTCCTGATGACGGAGCCGGCGGTCGCCTCCTCCGACGCCACCAACATCGAAACCAGCATCAAGCGCGACGGCGATGACTACGTCATCAACGGCCGCAAGTGGTGGTCGTCCGGCGCCGGCGATCCGCGCTGCAAGATCGGCATCCTGATGGGCAAGACCGATTTCAACGCCGCGCGCCATCAGCAGCAGTCGCAGATCCTGGTGCCGATGGATACCAAGGGCATCACCATCGAGAAGATGCTGCCGGTGTTCGGTTACGACGACGCGCCGCACGGCCACGCGCAGGTGCTGTTCGAGAACGTCCGCGTGCCCGCCAGCAACCTGCTTCTCGGCGAGGGCCGCGGCTTCGAGATCGCGCAGGGCCGCCTCGGGCCGGGCCGCATCCATCACTGCATGCGCACCATCGGCAAGGCCGAGGAAGCGCTGGAGAAGATGGTCAAGCGGCTGTCGTCGCGCACCGCTTTCGGCAAGAAGATCATCGAGCAGTCGGTGTGGGAGCAGCGCATCGCCGCGGCCCGGATCGATATCGAGATGAACCGGCTGCTGTGCCTCAAGGCCGCCGACATGATGGACAAGGTCGGCAACAAGACCGCCCAGCTCGAAATCGCGATGATTAAGGTCGCCGCGCCGAACATGGCGCTCCGGATCATCGACGATGCGATCCAGGCGTTCGGCGGCGCCGGCGTGTCCGACGAGGCCGGCCTTGCCGAGTCCTACGCCCACGTCCGCACCTTGCGGCTGGCGGACGGTCCGGACGAGGTCCACAACCGCGCCATTGCCAGACTTGAACTTCGGAAGTATGCCAATCAGGCGGCTTCGAAATAGCGGGTCGGCCCATCGTGGCGCTCCCGCTGGCCGACATCCCGCGGGACGAAACCAAACGGAGCGCCACTTTGGCTGAAGGCGTAAGAAACGACGAGGAATACTCCGGCACCAAGCCTGTCGAGGAGCGGCATCGGATCGACGAGATCCGCCTCGACAACTGGATGCGCGAGCATGTCGAGGGCTACGCGGGACCGCTGACGGTCCTGCAATTCAAGGGCGGCCAGTCCAATCCGACCTATCGGCTGGATACGCCCGGCCGTTCCTACGTGATGCGGCGCAAGCCGTTCGGCAAGCTGCTGCCGTCGGCGCACGCGGTGGATCGCGAGTTCCGGGTGATCGCCGCGCTCGGCAGGCAGGGCTTCCCGGTCGCCCACGCCTATGCGCTGTGCACCGACGATTCGGTGATCGGCGCGGCGTTCTACATCATGTCGATGGAAGAAGGCCGGGTGTTCTGGGATCCGGCGCTGCCGAGCCAGCCGCCGGCGGCGCGGCGCGCGATCTTCACCAGCAAGATCGAGACGCTGGCCAAGCTGCATCGCTACGATCCGCAGGAGATCGGCCTCGGCGACTTCGGCAAACCGGGAAATTATTTCGCCCGGCAGATCGACCGCTGGACCAAGCAATATCGCGCCTCGGAAACCCAGCATATTCCGGAAGTCGAGCGGCTGATCGAGTGGCTGCCGCGCACGCTGCCCGAGCAGCGTCGGGTTTCGGTCGTGCATGGCGACTATCGTCTCGACAACATGATCTTCCACCCCACCGAGCCGCGCGTGCTGGCGGTGCTGGATTGGGAATTGTCGACGCTCGGCGATCCGATGGCGGATTTCACCTATCTGTTGATGCAGTGGACCATGCCGGGGCTCGCCGACCTCGATCTTGAGGCGCTCAACATCCCGTCGAGGGACGAGGCCGCCGCGATCTACTGCAAGGTCACGGGCGACCACGTGCCGGACTTCAACTGGTACTTCGCCTACAACCTGTTTCGTCTCGCGTGCATCACCCAGGGCATCGCCGGGCGCGTGCGCGACGGCACCGCCGCCAACGCCAAGGCGATGGAGTCCGCCAAGCGGACCGTGCCGCTGTCGAAGGCCTCCTGGGAATACGCGCGCAAGGCCGGCGCGCAATAACGCGACGATCGAGGCGCGGTCCGCACAGGGTCGCGCCTTGGCTTCCCCAGCCGCCGTTTCCCGATTTGCCCGTGGGCGCGCGGTTCCGCGCGCCGGACCCGAACCCCATCGTGGCCCTTTCCCCCAATCTTCGCGGCAGCCTGTTCATGGCGGTGGCCATGGCCAGCTTCACCATGAACGACGCCATCACCAAGCAGGTGTCGTCGGAGATCAACTTCGGCGAGATCATGCTGGTGCGCGGCCTGTTCGCCATCGTGCTGATCGCCGCGCTGGCGGTCCATCGCCGCGCGATCCGGCCGATGCGCACGCTGATGGTGAGGCCGGTGGCGCTGCGGGTGATCGGCGAGGTCGGCGGCACCGTGGCGTTTCTTGCCGCCATCGTCCATCTGCCGCTCGCCAATATCTCCGCCATCATGCAAGCGCTGCCGCTGGCGATCACGCTCGGCGCGGCGGTGGTGCTCAGCGAGCCGGTCGGCTGGCGGCGCTGGACGGCGATCGGCATCGGCTTCGCCGGCGTGCTGGTGATCGTTCGTCCGGGGTTCGACGGCTTCAACCGCTTCGCGCTGCTGGCGCTGGTCTCGGTGCTGTTTTGCACGCTGCGCGACCTCGCCACCAACCGCGTTCCCGCCGCCATTCCGTCGCTGTTCATCACGCTGCTGACCACGGTCGTGGTGACGGTGATGGGCGCGCTGGTGCTGGTGCCGCTCGGCGGCTGGGCGCAGCCGTCCGCGCGCGTGATCGGGCTGTTGGCATTGGCCGCGATCTTCGTGCTGACCGGCTATCAATGCGTCATCATGGCGATGCGCGCCGGCGACATCTCCGCGGTGGCGCCGTTTCGCTACACCGCGCTGCTGTGGGCGATCCTGCTCGGTTACATGCTGTTCGGCGAAACCCCCGACGGTCCGATGATCGTCGGCGCGTCGATGATCGTGATGTCCGGGCTTTATGCGTTCTATCGCGAACGCGTGCGGGCGAGGATGCGCCCGGCGGCGAGCGCGACAAGCCTGCCGCCGGACGGGTTGTGATCGGCCTCAGATCGGCCGGCCCGCATAGGGCATCGACGCGGTCAGGCCGCCGTCGACCGGGAACGCCTGTCCGTTGACGTAGGAGGCTTCGTCGCTGGCGAGGAACAGACCCATCGCCGCCAGCTCGTGCGGCTGGCCGGCCCGCTTCAGCGGATTGAGCTGGCCGATCTTGCCTTCCGTGCCGCGCTCCTTGGCGTTGTCGAAAATCGGTTTGGTCATGCCGGTCTCGATCAGGCCGGGACACACCGCGTTGATGCGCACGCCGGTGCCGGAGAGCGAATAGGCGGTGGTCTGCACCAGGCTGATGACGCCGGCTTTCGAGGCGGCGTAGGGGTGGCCGCTGGCATTGGCCTTGAGGCCCGCGACCGAGGCGGTGCAGACGATCGCGCCGGAACCGTGCTTCACCATGTGCGGGATCGAATATTTCACCGCGAGGAACGGCCCGATCAGGTTGACGCGCAGCACCTCCTGCCAGTGCTCCACGGTCTGTTCGGCAAGCGGGATGAGGCCGCCGCCGATGCCGGCGTTGGCCCAGATCACGTCGAGCTTGCCGTAGGCCGACAGCGCCTTGTCGATGAAGGCGATCACGTCCTTCTCCGAGCCGGCGTCGGCGGTGACGGCTTCGGCGGCGCCGCCCGCCTTGCGGATCTCCGCGACGGTCTCGTTGACGCCGTCGGTCCGGTCCACCGCGATCAGCCTGGCGCCTTCCCGCGTGAACATGAGCGCCGCCGCGCGGCCGATGCCGCTGCCGGCGCCGGTGATGATGACCGATTTGCCTTCGAGGCGACCCATGACATTCTCCGATGTTTTTCGCGCGGTGGAATTGGCGCTTGGAATTCATACAATGTTTGAAGCAAGCCGCGGCGCAGACAGCCATGCCGGAGATGGCGTTGACTTGCGGTCCCGCTATATCTCACTTACAGCCGCGTGAAACACTATTGAAGGGTTTTCGTGATGTCCAATCCCGCGCCGTCGCCGTTCGTGGCCCAGCACAGCGTTCCCGCCGGCGTGGTGGCGACGCGATGGTGGTGGGTGCGCCACGCGCCGGTGCGCGAAGACGGCGGCTGCATCTACGGGCAGACCGACATCGGCTGCGATTGCAGCGACCGCGTCGTGTTCGACGCGGTGGCGCGCATCCTGCCGCGTAGCGCGGCGTGGTTCGCCAGCAATCTCAGGCGCACGCATCAGACCGCGCAGGCGCTGTGGCAGGCCGGCTATCCGCAGCCCGCGTCGATGCCGCATGAGGCGGCGTTCGCCGAGCAGCATCTCGGGCAATGGCAGGGGCTGAATCGCGCGGCGTTTTTCGCCAGCCGGCCGATCGCGGTCGGCAGCTACTGGTTCGCGCCGATCGACGAGCCGTCGCCCGGCGGCGAAAGCTTCATGGACCTCTACAACCGCGTCAAGGCCGCGATCGCGCGTATCAACGCCGCGCATGCCGGCGGCGACGTGGTAGTGGTGGCGCATGGCGGCACCATCAAGGCCGCGCTCGGCGTCGCGCTGAGCGATCAGCCGGAGCGGGGACTGGCCTTCACCATCGACAACGTGTCGGTGACCCGGCTCGACCATCTGGCGAGCGACGGCCACAGCGGCTGGCGCATCCCGATGGTCAATCAGCAACCGTGGATCGCCGACGCCTCCCACGCCGCGATGCACCAGCCCTCCGGCGCGGAGCCGGCGGGCGCCACCAAGCTGGCGTGACGCGAAATCGTTTCGACAAACACCAAGTTGAATATCACAGGAGAAGCAGATGACCTTGTTCGATATGTCTGGAAAAGTCGCGGTAATCACCGGCTCGACGCGCGGCATCGGCCGCGCCATCGCCGAACGGATGGCGGAGCACGGCGCCAAGGTGGTGATCTCGTCACGCAAGCAGGATGTCTGCGACGAGGTCGCCAAGGAGATCAACGACAAGTTCGGCAAGGGCACCGCGGTGGCGATCGCCGCCAATATCTCCAGCAAGGAAAATTTGCAGAACCTCGTCGATGAATCGAACAAGGCGTTCGGCAGGATCGACGTGCTGGTCTGCAACGCGGCGTCGAACCCGTATTACGGGCCGCTCGCGAAAATCTCCGACGATCAGTTCAACAAGATCCTCGGCAACAACATCGTCGCCAACAACTGGCTCATCAGCATGGTGGTGCCGCAGATGATCGAACGCAAGGACGGCTCGATCATCATCGTGTCGTCGATCGGCGGCCTCAAGGGCTCGACCATTCTCGGCGCCTACGCCATCTCGAAGGCCGCCGACATGCAGCTCGCGCGCAACCTCGCCTGCGAATACGGGCCGCACAACGTCCGCGTGAACTGCATCGCGCCCGGCCTCATCAAGACCGACTTCGCCAAGGCGCTGTGGGACAATCCGGACAACCTCAAGGCCTCGACGGCGCGCTCGCCGCTGTTGCGCATCGGCATCCCGGACGAGATCGCCGGCGCCGCGGTGTTCATGGGCTCGGCCGCCGGCAATTTCATGACCGGCCAGACCGTGGTGATCGACGGCGGCGCGACGATCAGTTAGTTCGCGCGGTTTACACGGCGTCATGCGCGGGCTTGACCCGCGCATCCATCTTTTTGAAAAGGATGGATTGCCGGGTCGAGCCCGGCAATGACGTGGGTGGAGTCACTCCACCGCCGCGTAGACCAGGTTCCGGATCACGTTGCGGAAATATTCGCGCTGGCCCGGCCCTTGCGACATGAAGACGGCGAACAGTTCTTCCTTCGGGTCGATCCAGAAGAACGTCCCGGCGATGCCGCTCCAGAAGAACTGACCGGGCGAACTCGTCACCGAGGCCATGCCTTCGTGGGTGCGGACGCAGAAGCCCAGTCCGAAGCCGTGGCCCGGCGTCAGCAGCGTGCCGTTGCGCGGCAGGCCGGCGCCGAGATGGTCCGACGCCATGAAGGCCAGCGTCTTGCGGCCGATGATGCGTTCGCCGTCGAGCGTGCCGCCGTTCAGCAGCATCTGGCAGAACCGCGCGTAGTCCATCGTGGTCGAGACCAGTCCGCCGCCGCCGGATTCCATCGCCGGTTTCTCGGTCATGTCGAACAGTTTGACGGGATCGCCGGTCCAGGGATCCTTGGCGAACGGCTCGGCGAGACGATCCTTGTTGCCGGCGCTGGTGTGGAAGCCGGTTTCGGCCATCCGCAGCGGCGCGAGGATGCGTTCGGTGAGGTAGGCGCCGAGCGTCTGCCCCGACACCACCTCGACGACGCGGCCGAGAATGTCGGTGGAGCGGCTGTAGTTCCATTCCGCGCCCGGCTGGCAGATCAGCGGCAGGCCGGCAATGAGGCGGGCGTGCTCGGCGTTGTCGATCTTGCGGCTGTAGAGCCGCGCCTCCTGATACATCTTGTGCACCGGCCCGTTGCCGGTGTGCTCATAGGCGATGCCGGAGGTGTGGCGCAGCAGGTCCTGAATGGTGATCGCCCGCGCGAGGGGCACCAGTTCCAGCTTGCCGCCGTTCTCGACGCCGACCTTCTGCCCGGCGAATTCCGGGATGTATTTGGTCAGTGGATCGTCCAGCAGCAGCCGGCCTTCCTCGAACAGCGTCATGATCGCGAGCGAGACGATCGGCTTGGTCATCGAGAAGATGCGGAAGATGCTGTCGTGGCGCATCGGCGCGTCGGAGGTCGGGCTTTGCCGGCCGAGCGCCTCGAACCAGCCGATCCGGCCCTGCCGCGCCACCAGGACCGTCACGCCGGGGGTCGTTCCCTTGTCGATGTCGCGCCGAAAGGCGTCGGACATCCGCGCCAGGCGGACAGGCGACAGACCTAGCGTCTCCGGCTTTGCCTGCGGCAGCGGCGGGGTGGCCGGGCGGTCGGCGGGTTTTTGGGCGGCCTGTGCATTTGCGGGCGGGTTCATGGGCGTCTCCCGATTGATCTTCTTGTTCGGCTGACTAAATAGGACATTTTCCGGCGTCGCTGGCAAGATTGGCCCAGAACCTACGACTTGAACAGGGCCGTTTTTTTGAGTAACCAGCCGCCGGTCTGAAGCCGCGCAGATGCCCGGCCGTGAGAGGTGGACTGACAGATGGCCAAAGAGAAGTTTGAACGCACGAAGCCGCATTGCAACATTGGCACGATTGGTCACGTTGACCATGGCAAGACGTCGCTGACGGCTGCGATCACCAAGGTTCTGGCGGAGACGGGCGGTGCGACGTTCACGGCCTACGACCAGATCGACAAGGCGCCGGAGGAGAAGGCGCGCGGCATCACGATCTCGACGGCGCATGTCGAGTACGAGACCTCGAACCGGCACTACGCCCACGTCGATTGTCCGGGCCACGCCGACTACGTCAAGAACATGATTACCGGCGCGGCGCAGATGGACGGCGCGATCCTGGTGGTGTCGGCGGCCGACGGCCCGATGCCGCAGACCCGCGAGCACATTCTTCTGGCGCGCCAGGTCGGCGTGCCGGCGCTGGTGGTGTTCCTGAACAAGTGCGACATGGTCGACGATCCGGAGCTTCTGGAGCTGGTCGAGATGGAAGTGCGCGAGCTGCTGTCGAAGTACGACTTCCCCGGCGACGACATTCCGATCGTCAAGGGCTCGGCCTTGGCGGCGCTGGAAAACTCCGATCCGAAGCTCGGCCATGACGCCATTCTCGAACTGATGAAGAACGTCGACGCCTACATCCCGCAGCCGGACCGTCCGGTCGACCAGCCGTTCCTGATGCCGGTCGAGGACGTGTTCTCGATCTCGGGCCGCGGCACGGTGGTGACGGGTCGCGTCGAGCGCGGCATCGTCAAGGTCGGCGAGGAAATCGAGATCGTCGGCATCCGCCCGACGCAGAAGACCACGGTGACGGGCGTGGAGATGTTCCGCAAGCTGCTGGACCAGGGCCAGGCGGGCGACAACATCGGCGCGCTGCTGCGCGGCACCAAGCGCGAGGACGTCGAGCGCGGCCAGGTGCTGTGCAAGCCGGGCTCGGTGAAGCCGCACACCAAGTTCAAGGCGGAAGCCTACATCCTGACCAAGGAGGAGGGCGGCCGCCACACGCCGTTCTTCACCAACTACCGCCCGCAGTTCTACTTCCGCACCACCGACGTGACCGGCGTCGTGCACCTGCCGGAAGGCACGGAGATGGTGATGCCCGGCGACAACATCGCCATGGAAGTGCACCTGATCGTGCCGATCGCCATGGAGGAAAAGCTGCGCTTCGCCATCCGCGAAGGCGGCCGCACGGTTGGAGCAGGAGTTGTCGCATCGATCATTGAATGATCGATGCGACAATCCGTCCGCTCCAACCGCATTAAAGATTGCGCAAGTGCGAAACATCGCACTTGCGGTCGGCGTCGGTGTCGTGGCCTCGATTATCGAGTAAGTGAGCGAGTAGGGGGTAGCGAGTAGAATTTCCTCTATTCGCTACTGACTCTTCGCCATTCGCTCATTTTGTAGCTGACGGGGCGCTTTTGGTTCGCTATAGAAGCGTCGCGCTAGGAGTGTAGCTCAATTGGTAGAGCACCGGTCTCCAAAACCGGGGGTCGCAGGTTCGAGCCCTGCCACTCCTGCCAGCCAGGCCCAGCCGGCATCCGAGATTTCCAGCCCATCCAGATTTCGTTGACTTTTCCGCGCCATTTCCGCAATTCGGCGGCCCTGCCGTCGCACGAAAATGGGGCGGCCGCGATCGGCCGCCCCATCGATCCGGGATTTCAGCGGCAGACGCGACGGGTCGTCCAGTAGGCCCGGCCCCAGCGGTCGCGGCGCATCACGCGCTCGTTCCAGCAGCGATGGTGATGGCCCCAGCGGCGATGGTTGGGATGGCCCCAGCCGCGATGATGCGGGTGATGCCACTGCACCTGATCGATGCTGTTCATGGTGCCGGCGAGGCCGCTCTGCATGGGCATCGCCGAAGCCGGCGCGCTCGCGGACGCAACGGCGAGCGCCGCGACGCCGGCGAGGGCGAACAAAAACTTTTTCATTTGTCTCTCTCCTTGTTGTTCGGGGCTCGATAGTTTCGATGACCGTGAAACCAGCGTGGCAGATCGCGATGAACCTGAAATGAACGATTGAGCATCGGTCTCGCCGCAAACCGCCAGTCCGAGTTGAATGCTTTCAATCCCCCGATTGTTCCCCAAAACGGCCTTCGGAAACCGTTGGGGAAAGCAGGGATACGGTCGCGAAAACCGTTCGCGCGCCGCGCGACGGCATGGACAGGCACTGCCGGTTCGTCGCACCATATGGGCGTTGCGAGTCGGCGCGCGCGGCGGCCGACCGCTCTCCAGTCAAGCCCGATCGTGATCCATGCGCATGCCCGATACGCCGCCGGCCAATCCCGGTTTCGTTCATCTTCACGTCCATTCCGCCTACTCGCTGCTGCGCGGCGCGATGAAGGTGCAGAAGCTCGCGGAACTGGCGAAGGCCGACCATCAGCCGGCGCTGGCGCTCACCGACACCGACAATTTGTTCGGCGCGCTGGAATTTTCCGACAAGCTCGCGGGCTACGGCATCCAGCCGATCGCCGGCCTCGCGCTCGCGGTGGATTTTTGCGATCAGGACCCCAACGCACGTAGCGGCGTCGTGCCGGGGCCGGCGCGCATCGTGCTTCTGGCGGCGCGCGAGGCCGGCTATCGCAGCCTGATGCGGCTCAACTCGCGCGCCTTCCTGGAGACGCCGACGCATCAGGCGCCGCATGTCAAGCTCGACTGGCTGCAAGGCGAGACCGACGGGTTGATCGCGCTGAGCGGCGGGCCGGACGGGCCGGTTTCGCTCGCCGTCACCGCCGATCAGGCGGCGCTGGCGGCCGCGCGTTGCGATCGATTGGCCGCGCTGTTCGGCGATCGCTTCTATATCGAGTTGCAACGCCATGGCGTCGAGCGCGAGCGCCGCGCCGAGCCGGCGCTGATCGATCTGGCCTATGCCAAGGGGCTGCCGCTGGTCGCGACCAACGAGCCGTACTTCGCCGCCGCCGAGGACTACGAGGCGCACGACGCGCTGCTCTGCATCGCCGCCGGCAAACTGATCGCCGAGACCGACCGCGATCAACTGACGCCGGATCATCGCTTCAAGACCCGCGCCGAGATGGCGGTGCTGTTCGCCGACTTGCCGGAGGCGCTCGCCTCCACCGTCGAGATCGCCGCGCGTTGCGCCTATCGGCCGCGCACGCGAAAGCCGCTCCTGCCGCATTTCACCGTCGATCCCGACACCAGCGGCGAGGACGCCGAGCGCGAGGAGGCCGCCGAACTGCGCAAGCAGGCGGAGGAGGGGCTGGCGCGCCGACTCGCCCTGCACGGCCTTTCGCAAGGCGTTTCGGAAGAAGACTATCAAAAGCGATTGAGCTTCGAACTCGACGTCATCACCCGGATGAAATATTCCGGGTACTTTCTGATCGTGTCCGACTTCATCAAGTGGGCCAAGGCGCAAGGTATTCCGGTCGGGCCGGGGCGCGGCTCCGGCGCAGGCTCCCTGGTGGCCTATTCGCTCACCATCACCGACCTCGATCCGATCCGCTTCGGCCTGCTGTTCGAGCGCTTCCTCAATCCGGAGCGGGTGTCGATGCCGGACTTCGACATCGATTTCTGCCAGGACCGCCGCGGCGAGGTGATCGACTACGTGCAGCGCCGCTACGGCAGCGACCACGTCGCCCAGATCATCACCTTCGGCACCTTGCAGGCGCGCGGCGTGCTGCGCGACGTCGGCCGCGTGTTGCAGATGCCGTATGGCCAGGTCGACAAGCTGACCAAGCTGGTGCCGCAGAACCCGGCCGCGCCGGTGTCGCTGAAGCAGGCGATCGAGGGCGAGCCGAAGCTGCAAGCTTTTCGCGACGAGGATCCGGTGATAGCGCGCGCCTTTTCGATCGCGCAGAAGCTGGAAGGTTTGAACCGCCACGCCTCCACCCACGCCGCCGGCATCGTGATCGGCGACCGGCCGCTGCACGAACTGGTGCCGCTGTATCGCGATCCGAAATCCGACATGCCGGTGACCCAGTTCAACATGAAATGGGTGGAGCCGGCGGGGCTGGTGAAGTTCGACTTCCTCGGCCTCAAGACGCTGACGGTGCTCGACGTCGCGGTGAAACTGCTCAAGCAGCGCAACGTCGATCTCGACCTGTCGACCCTGCCGCTCGATGACGCCAAGACCTACGAGATGCTGGCGCGCGGCGACGTGGTCGGCGTGTTCCAGGTTGAAAGTCAGGGCATGCGGCGGGCGCTGGTCGACATGCGGCCCGACCGGCTGGAGGACCTGATCGCGCTGGTGGCGCTGTATCGTCCGGGGCCGATGGCGAACATCCCGACCTATTGCGCGCGCAAGCACGGCGACGAGCAGTCGGAATACATGCACCCGATGCTCGAATCGATCCTGAAGGAAACTTTTGGCGTCATCATCTACCAGGAACAGGTGATGCAGATCGCGCAGGTGATGGCCGGCTATTCGCTCGGCGACGCCGACCTGCTGCGCCGCGCGATGGGCAAGAAGATCCGCGCCGAGATGGACAAGCAGCGCGCCATTTTCGTCGAAGGCGCGATGAAGAACGGCGTCGGCAAGGGGCAGGCGGAAACCATCTTCGAATTGCTGGCGAAATTCGCCGATTACGGCTTCAACAAGAGCCACGCGGCGGCCTACGCGCTGGTGTCGTACCAGACCGCCTATATGAAGGCGCATTATCCGGTGGAGTTCATCGCCGCCTCGATGACGCTCGACATGAGCAATACCGACAAGCTGTCGGAGTTTCGCGCCGAGGCGCAGCGGCTCGGCATCAAGGTGGAGCCGCCGTCGATCAACCGCTCGGGCGCGACCTTCGAGGTCGCCGACAGCGCGATCCATTACGCGCTCGCGGCGCTGAAGGGCGTCGGCGCGCACGCCATCGAGCAGATCGTCGAGGCGCGCACGCAGGGGCGGTTCACCTCGCTGGCCGATTTCGCGGCGCGGGTGTCGCCCCGCGCCATCAACAAGCGGGTGATCGAGAGCCTCGCCGCCGCCGGCGCGTTCGACGCCATCGAGCCCAACCGCGCCCGCGCCTTCGCCGGGGCCGAGGCCATCCTCGCCGCCAGCCAGCGCAGTTTCGAGGCGCAAACCTCGGGACAGAACGACATGTTCGGCGGCATGGCCGACGCGCCGACCGTGATGCTGCCGGCGGTCGACAACTGGTTGCCGGCCGACAAGCTGCGCCGCGAATACGACGCGGTCGGCTTTTTCCTGTCCGGCCATCCGCTGGACGATTACGCCGCCATCCTGAAGCGGTTGCGGGTAAAGTCCTGGGCGGAGTTTTCGCGCGCGGTCAAGAACGGCGAGACGGCGGGCAAGGTCGCCGCGACCGTGGTGTCGCGGATGGAGCGCCGCACCAAGACCGGCAACAAGATGGGCATCATCGGCCTGTCGGACCCGACCGGCCATTTCGAGGCGGTACTGTTCTCGGAAGGGCTCGCCCAGTTCCGTGAGGTGCTGGAACCCGGCGTCGCGGTACTGCTCAAGCTCGGCGCCGAGTTGCAGGGCGACGACGTCCGGGCGCGGGTGCTGCACGCCGAGCCGCTCGACGACGCGGCGGCCAAGACCCAGAAGGGGCTGCGGGTGTTCCTGCGCGACACCAAGCCGCTCGATTCGATCACCAAACGGTTGCAAACGCCGGGCGGCGGGCCGGGAAATGGGAATGTTTCCCTTGTTTTGCGACTCGATCCGCAAACCGAGGTGGAATTCGAACTGCCCGGCCGCTTCCCGGTTTCGCCGCAAATCGCCGGCGCCATCAAGGCGATAAGCGGCGTCGAGCAGGTCGAGACGCTTTAAGCCGGTCGCCCCGTTTGCCGGGCGCGCCGCGGCACGAAGTGACGCTGCGCGGAACCGGGATCGTCGCGGGCGCCACCGCCGATGCGGTCCCGGCGCGGCGTTGCACGCTGCACCGCGTCCGGGACACGAACCGGCGGCTTCCCCGGCCAAACGGGGCGGCCCGGCTCCCTTGCGTATGCCGGGACAGGCCGCTATATAGCGCGCCATCTCACACGGAAACATGGCTGATTTGGCCGTCCGGTGGCATTCCGGGCCGCAAGGCATATCGCTTTGAAGCCTGGCTTGCTCACACGTTTCCGGAGGAACCAACCGGAGAACTACAAAATGGCACTTCCCGATTTCACCATGCGTCAGTTGCTTGAGGCTGGCGTTCATTTCGGCCACCAGTCGCACCGCTGGAATCCGAAAATGGCCGAATACATTTTCGGCGCGCGCAACAACATCCACATCATCGATCTGGCGCAGACCGTGCCGATGCTGCATCGCGCGTTGCAGGCGGTGAGCGACACCGTCGCCCGCGGCGGCCGCATCCTGTTCGTCGGCACCAAGCGGCAGGCGCAGGACGGCGTCGCCGATGCCGCCAAGCGGTCGGCGCAATATTTCGTCAATTCGCGCTGGCTCGGCGGCACGCTGACCAACTGGAAGACCATCTCGGGCTCGATCAAGCGGCTGCGCCATCTCGATGAGGTGCTGGCGTCCGGCGACGCCAATGCCTACACCAAGAAGGAGCGCCTGACGCTTCAGCGCGAGCGCGACAAGCTCGACCGTTCGCTCGGCGGCATCAAGGACATGGGCGGCCTGCCGGACCTGATCTTCGTGATCGACACCAACAAGGAAGACATCGCGATCCAGGAAGCCCAGCGGCTCAACATCCCGGTGGCGGCGATCGTCGACACCAACTGCGATCCCAAGGGCATCAGCTATATCGTGCCCGGCAACGACGACGCCGGCCGCGCCATCAGCCTGTATTGCGACCTGATCGCGCGCGCCGCCATCGACGGCATCTCGCGCGCGCAGGGCGATTCCGGCATCGACATCGGCGCCGCCGTGCAGCCGGTCGCCGAGGAGCTTCCGGCCGCGAGCGCCTTCCAAGGACTGGCCGGCCCGCGCGGCACCGCCGACAACCTCAAGAAGCTGGCCGGCGTTTCCGGCGAGATCGAGAAGAAGCTGAACGACCTCGGCATCTTCCACTACTGGCAGCTGGCCGAACTCGACGGCGCGACCGCACACCAGATCGGCGAGAGCGTCGGCTTGCCGAGTCGCGCCGACGCCTGGGTGGCGCAGGCCAAGACGCTCACCGCCGAGGCGGAATAGTTTTCGCGGCGCGGCCGGCTTCGGCCGCGCGCGCGGGCTTCATCACTTGAGACATTCCTGATGGCGAACGGCGCGGCGGCGAGGCCGCGGCGTCCGCCCGAACAGGCAAAGGAAAACGGACATGGCGACGATCAGCGCGGCAATGGTCAAGGAACTTCGCGAGGCCACCGGCGCGGGCATGATGGACTGCAAGGCGGCGTTGACCGAGAACAACGGCGACATGCAGGCCTCGATCGACTGGCTGCGCAAGAAAGGTCTGTCGAAGGCCGCCAAGAAGGCCGGCCGCGTCGCCGCCGAGGGCCTGATCGGCGCGATGACCTCCGGCACCAAGGGCGTGCTGGTCGAGGTCAACTCCGAGACCGACTTCGTCGCCCGCAACGAGCAGTTCCAGGGCCTGGTCAAGATGATCGCGCAAGTGGCGCTGCACGCCGGCGCCGATGTCGAGAAGATCAAGGCCACCAAGGTCGGCTCCGCCACCGTCGAGGCCGCGATCAGCGACGCCATCGCCACCATCGGCGAGAACATGTCGCTGCGCCGCGCCGCCTCGCTCGAAGTCGGCAAGGGCGTGGTCGCGAGCTACGTCCATGGCGCGGTGATCGACGGCGCAGGCAAGCTGGGCGTGATCGTGGCGCTGGAATCGGCTGGCAAGGCCGACGAACTGGCTGCGCTCGGCCGCCAGATCGCGATGCACGTCGCCGCCGCCAACCCGCTGGCGCTCGACGCTTCCGGCCTCGACCCTGAAGTGGTCAAGCGCGAGAAGGACGTGCTGGCCGACAAGTATCGCCAGCAGGGCAAGCCGGACAACGTGATCGAGAAGATCGTCGAGTCGGGGCTGAAGACCTATTACAAGGAGGTCTGCCTGTTGGAGCAGGCGTTCATCCACGACACCGGCAAGTCGGTGGCGCAGGCGGTGAAGGAGGCCGAGGGTAAGGTCGGCGGCGCGGTGAAAATCACCGGCTTCGTGCGCTATGCTCTCGGCGAGGGAATCGAGAAGGCCGAATCGGACTTCGCGGCCGAGGTCGCCGCGGCGAGCGGTCAGGCCAAGGCGTAACGGGCTGTTGGAAGTTGCCCCGTGCCCCGGATGCGCTGCGGCACGAAGTGACGCGGCGCAGAACCGGGGCCGTTCCAACGACGGTGTTTGAGACGGTCCCGGTTCTGCGACGCAGCGTTGCACGCTGCATCGCGCCCGGGACGCGGACCACAACACCGGGAGAGGTAGGCGTCAGGCTCATCGGAGGATCGATCGCGTCATGGGTGAGCCAGTCTACCGCCGGGTCGTCGTCAAGCTGTCGGGCGAATCTTTCGCCGGCGGCAAGTCGTTCGGCATCGATCAGGACACCATCGACCGCGTCGCCGGCGATCTCGTCGCGGCGCGGCAGCTCGGCGTCGAGATCGCCGTCGTCGTCGGCGGCGGCAACATCTTTCGCGGCGTCGAGGTGTCGTCGCGCGGCGTGTCGCGCCCGACCGGCGACACCATGGGCATGCTCGCCACCGTCATGAACTGCCTGGCGCTGGAAGCCGCGCTGGAACGGCGCGGCCAGCCGGCGCGGACACTGTCGGCGCTGGTGATGCCGCAGGTTTGCGAGCTGTTCACCCGCGGCGTCGCGCACCGCTATCTGGCCGAGGGCAAGATCGTGCTGCTGGCGGCGGGCACCGGCAATCCGTTCTTCACCACCGACACCACCGCCGTGCTGCGCGCCGGCGAGATCGGCGCCGAGGCGGTGCTCAAGGCCACCAATGTCGACGGCGTCTACAGCGCCGACCCCAAACACGACCCGACCGCCCGGCGCTTCGACCGGCTGACCCACTCGCAAGCGCTGGAAGGCGGCTATAAGGTGATGGATGCCACCGCATTCGCCCTTGCCCGCGAAACGTCGCTGCCTATCATCGTGTTTTCCATCACGGAGGCGGGTTCGATCGGGGCGATTCTCGGCGGCACGGGTTACGGCACCATTGTCGCCGGCTGACGGGGCCGGCCGCGCAAGGCCGGGCCGGGGTCACGGTTTTGAGCAAGACTTCTCAAGAACAAGGCTTCTCAAGAACAAGACTTTCTCAAGATTAAGACTGCGATTTCAAGAAGGAGAGCGGTATGCCGTCCGGGAATTTCGACATCAACGAATTGAAACGGCGGATGCAGGGCGCCACTCAGTCGCTCAAGCACGAACTGGGCGGTTTGCGCACCGGGCGCGCGTCGGCGTCGATGCTGGAGCCGGTGCAGGTCGAGGCCTATGGCAGCCACATGCCGCTCAACCAGCTCGCCACCGTCAGCGTGCCGGAGCCGCGGCTGCTGTCGGTGCAGGTCTGGGACAAGTCGATGGTCAAGGCGGTCGAGAAGGCGATCGTCGATTCCAATCTCGGCCTCAGCCCGGCGACCGAGGGGCAGGTGCTGCGGCTGCGCATCCCTGAGTTGAACCAGGAGCGCCGCAAGGAACTGGTGAAGGTCGCGCACAAATACGCCGAAGCCGCCAAGGTCGCGGTGCGTCACGTCCGCCGCGACGGTCTCGACACGCTCAAGAAGCTCGAAAAGGGCAGCGAGATTTCCGAGGACGACGAGAAGCGCCTCGCGAGCGACGTGCAGAAGGCCACCGACAGCATGATCGCGGAAATCGACCAGATGCTGGCCGGCAAGGAAAAGGAAATCCTCACCGTCTAACGTTCGGATCTCAAGGCCGCGCGCCCAGAAACCCCATCGAGAACCCAGCCGATGTCGAATGTCGCAATGCCCTTGACCGAGGGACCGGACCGCTCCGGCGCGCCGGAGCATGTTGCGATCATCATGGACGGCAACGGCCGCTGGGCCGCGTCGCGCGGTCTGCCCCGCGCGGAGGGCCATCGCCGTGGCGTCGAGGCGCTGCGGCGCGTGGTCCGCGCCGCGCCCGAACTGGGCATCCGCTACCTGACGATCTTCTCGTTCAGCTCGGAGAACTGGTCGCGGCCGGCGAGCGAGATCGGCGATCTGTTCGGCCTGCTGCGACGTTTCATCCGCAACGATCTCGCCACCCTGCACCGCGACGGCGTGCGGGTCCGGGTGATCGGCGAGCGTGAAGGGCTTGAGCCGGATATCGTGGCGCTGCTCGATGAGGCCGAGGAATTGACGCGCGGCAATGTCCGGCTTCAGCTCACGGTGGCGTTCAACTACGGCTCGCGGCAGGAAATCGCCAACGCCGCGCAGCGGCTGGCGCGCGAGGTGGCGGAGGGCCGCCGCGACCCGTCCAGCATCGACGAGCGCGCGATCTCGACCTATCTCGACACCTCGGACCTGCCGGACCCCGATCTCATCATCCGCACCTCGGGCGAGCAGCGGCTGTCGAACTTCCTGATGTGGCAGGCGGCCTATAGCGAACTGGTGTTCGCGCCGCTGCACTGGCCGGACTTCGACAAGGCGGCGCTGGAGGAGGCGATCGCCGAATACGCCAAGCGCGAGCGCCGGTTCGGTGGCCTCGCCGGCAAAGCCGGATCGGGCCGCGCGTGACGCCGAAACCCGCGCCGCCCGCCGGTGACGCCGTGCCCGGCTCCAGCAACCTGATGCTGCGCGTGCTGGCGGGCGTGGTGCTGGCGCCGCTGACGCTGGCCGCCGCCTATTTCGGCGGCTGGTGGTGGATCGCGCTGGCGACGCTGGCTGCCGCCGGCATGTACGCCGAATGGCTGTTCGTGACGCGGGCGACCGGCAAGCCCGTGGTCGCGGCGGGAATCGCGCCGCTTGCGGTGGCCGGCCTCGCGTTCGCTTTCGGCTGGCCGGGAACGGCGTGGCTCGCGGTCGCGACCGGTTTGATCGCCGTCATGCTGACGGCCCGCGTCAATCGCGCCTGGGCGGGCGCGGGGCTGATCTACGCCGCCGCCGCGCTGTTCGGGGCGGTCGCGGTGCGCGCCGATCCGCAAACCGGCTTCACCGCGCTCCTGTTCGTGCTGCTGATCGTCTGGGCCACCGATATCGGCGGCTATTTCGCCGGCCGGAGCATCGGCGGGCCGAAATTGTGGGTGCGCGTCAGTCCGAAAAAGACCTGGGCGGGCGCCATCGGCGGGTTTGCCGGCAGCCTCGCCGTGGCGGCGGGGTTTGCCGCCGCGGATTTCGGCCGCGTGGCGCCGCTAATGCTGCTCGCGGCGGTGCTGTCGGTGGTGTCGCAACTCGGCGACCTGTTCGAATCGGCGGTGAAGCGGCGCTTTGGCGTCAAGGATTCCAGCAATATCATTCCCGGCCATGGCGGCCTGCTCGACCGGCTCGACGGTTTCGTCGCGGCCATTGTCACGGCCGCCGCGATCGGCGTATTGCGTGGGGGTTGGGATGCCGCCGGTCGCGGCCTGATGATGTGGTGATCGAATGAGCGCAGTCCCGTTAAGGAACGACCGGCCAGCCGGCAACGGGCCGCGCGCCGTCACGGTGCTCGGCGCCACCGGCTCGATCGGCGACAGCACCATGGACCTGTTGCGGCTGGCGCCGGAGCGCTACCGCGTCGAGGCGCTGACCGCGCATAGCAACGTCGCTGCGCTGGCCAAGCTCGCGCGCGAGTTCAACGCCCGCTTCGCCGCCATCGCCGATCCCGCGCGGCTCGACGAATTGAGGGACGCGCTGGGCGGCAGCGGCATCGCCTGCGGCGCCGGAGACAGCGCGATCATCGAGGCGGCGGCGCGCCCGGCCGATTGGTTGATGGCGGCGGTCAGCGGCGCGGCCGGGCTGAAGCCCGCCCTGGCCGCGGTCGATCGCGGCGCCACCATCGCGCTCGCCAACAAGGAATGCCTGGTGTGCGCCGGCGATCTGTTCATGCAGCGCGCCGTCGATGCCGGCGCCTGCATCCTGCCGGCGGACTCCGAGCACAACGCCCTGTTCCAGGCGCTCGGCTCCGGCAATCGGGCGGAACTGACGCGCGTCATCATCACCGCCTCTGGCGGCCCGTTCCGCACCTGGACCGCCGCCGACATTGAGCAGGCCACGCTGGAGCAGGCGCTGAAACATCCCAACTGGAGCATGGGACAGAAGATCACCATCGATTCGGCCTCGATGATGAACAAGGGCCTGGAGGTGATCGAGGCCGCTTACCTGTTCGCGCTCGACCCCGACCAGATCGACGTGCTGGTGCATCCGCAGTCGATCGTTCACGGCCTGGTGGAATTCGCCGACCGCTCGGTGGTGGCGCAACTCGGCGCGCCGGACATGCGGATTCCGATCGCCCATTGCCTGGGCTGGCCGGAGCGCATCGTCGGACCCTCGGTGCGGCTCGATCTCGCCAAGATCGGTCAACTGACCTTCGAGACGCCGGATTTCGAACGGTTTCCCGGCCTGCGGCTGGCGTTCGAGGCGCTGCGGACCGGGCAGGGGGCGACCACGGTTTTCAATGCCGCCAACGAGGTCGCGGTGGCGGCCTTCATCGCCAGGCAAATCCGCTTCGGCGCCATTGCCCGCCTGGTCGAGGCGACGCTGGAGCACTGGATCGCCGGTGGCCATCTGGCGCCGCTGACCTCGGCCGACGATGCGATCGCTGTCGACCATGATGCGAGACGTCTTGCGGCCTCGCTCTTGCCTCAAATTGCCGCAAAGGCATTCTAGGCATTTCGGGGTGAGGTTCGGGCGCGTGCATCGCGCTTGCGGCCTCAGGTGAGGGAATATCCATGTCTGAGTTTTTTCTCCATGGCTTCAATGCGTTGAGCCATGGCGTGATCGGTTACATCATTCCCTTCCTGTTCGTCCTGACCATCGTTGTGTTCTTCCACGAACTTGGCCACTTCCTGGTGGCCCGCTGGGCCGGCGTCAAGGTTCTGACGTTTTCCCTCGGTTTCGGTCCTGAACTCGCCGGCTTCAACGACCGGCGCGGCACCCGCTGGAAACTGTCGGCGATCCCGCTCGGCGGCTATGTCCGCTTTTTCGGCGACGAGAGCGAGGCCAGCACGCCGGACAACGCCAAGCTCCAGGCGATGACGGCGGACGAGCGCGAGGGCAGTTTCCATCACAAGAAGCTCGGTCCGCGCGCCGCCATCGTCGCCGCCGGGCCGATCGCCAATTTCATCCTGGCGGTTCTGATCTTCGGCGGACTATTCACGTTCTACGGCCGGCCGAACGCCACCGCCCGCGTCGACAAGGTGATGGAGGGCAGCGCCGCCGCCGCCGCCGGCTTCAAGTCCGGCGACCTCGTCACCGCCATCAACGGCGCCGCGATCGGCAATTTCGCCGAGATGCAGCGCATCGTCGGCGCCGAGGCCGGCCAGCAACTGGCCTTCACCGTGAAGCGCGGCGACGCCTCCGTGACGCTGCAAGCCACGCCGCAACTCAAGGAAATCAAAGATAATTTCGGCAATGTCCATAAACTGGGCGTGCTCGGCATCACCCGCTCCAACGCCCCCGGCGACGTTCTGATCGAGCGGGTCGATCCGGCCACCGGGCTGTGGCTCGGCGTCAAGGAAACCTGGTTCGTCATCGACCGCACGCTGGCCTATATCGGCGGCATCTTCGTCGGCCGCGAAGCCGCGGATCAGGTCGGCGGGCCGCTGCGCATCGCCCAGATTTCGGGGCAGGTGGCGACCATCGGCCTCGCCGCGCTGATCCACCTGACGGCGGTGCTCTCGGTGTCAATCGGCCTGTTGAACCTGTTTCCGGTGCCCTTGCTCGATGGCGGCCACCTTTTGTTCTATGCGATCGAGGGGCTGCGCGGGCGCCCGCTGTCGGAACGGGCCCAGGAAATGGGATTCCGGATCGGGCTGGGTCTGGTGCTGATGCTGATGGTGTTCGCGACCTACAACGACATTCTGCATTTTGCGACCTCGTGAGGATACGAGGCGTGACTATTGGGCAACGTCTTGGATTGAAATTGAAATTGCTTTGCGAAAGAGCGTTTGCGATGCGGGGAAAATTGGCTACAAGCAAGGCAATACGAGAGAGTCTGCCGGTGTTCCGGGGGATCGGGCTGAACACTGGAAAGAATAAGGGCGCACGGCGCATGAAGGTTGGAATGCGAGTTCTACGGGGTGGCTTTCTTGCCGCCTTGGTCATGGTCGCCATGCCCGTCGCGTCGACGATGGGGACCGTGATGGTTTCCTCGGCCGCGATAGCCCAGACGGCTTCCTCCATCGTGGTTCAGGGGAATCAGCGCATCGAAGCCGCGACCATCCGGTCCTATTTCAAGACCGGGCCGAGCGGCCGGCTCGATCAGGGCGTGATCGATGACGGCCTCAAGGCGCTGATCGCGACCGGCCTGTTCGAGGACGTGAAGATCAATCACGCCGGCGGCCGGCTGGTGGTCTCGGTGGTCGAGAATCCGGTCATCAACCGCGTCGCTTTCGAAGGCAACAAGAAGATCAAGGACGAGCAGCTCTCGGCCGAGGTGCAGAGCAAGCCGCGCGGAACGCTGTCGCGCCCGATGGTGCAGGCGGATGCGCTGCGCATCACCGAAATCTACCGGCACGCCGGGCGTTATGACGTGCGCGTCGATCCGCAGATGATCCAGCAGCCGAACAATCGCGTCGATCTGGTGTTCGTCATCAGCGAGGGCCAGAAGACCGGCGTCAGGTCCATCGAATTCATCGGCAACAAGGCGTTCTCCTCCTATCGCCTCAAGGACGTCATCAAGACCCGCGAGACGAACTGGCTGAGCTTCCTGTCCTCGGGCGACGTCTATGATCCGGATCGCGTCGAGGCGGACCGCGACCTGATTCGCCGCTTCTACCTGAAGAACGGCTACGCCGACGTGCAGGTGGTGGCCGCGCTGACGGAATACGATCCGGACAAGAAGGGCTTCCTGGTCACCTTCAAGATCGAGGAAGGGCAGCAGTATCGTGTCGGTTCGGTCAATTTCCAGTCGACCATTCCGACGCTGAAGGGCGATTCCCTGCGAAGCTGGTCCCGCGTCAATGTCGGCAGCATCTATAATGCCGAGGCGCTGGAGAAGTCGGTCGAGGAGATGCAGATCGAGACCTCGCGCCGCGGCTACGCCTTCGCGGTGGTCCGGCCGCGCGGCGAGCGCAATTTCGAGAACCATACCGTGGCGATCACCTTCGCCATCGACGAGGGGCCGCGCACCTACATCGAACGCATCGACGTGCGCGGCAACACCCGCACCCGCGATTACGTCATTCGCCGCGAGTTCGATATCTCCGAGGGCGACGCCTATAACCGCGCCCTGGTGGATCGCGCCGAGCGCCGGCTGAAGAATCTCGACTTCTTCCGCTCGGTGAAGGTCACCACCGAGCCGGGCTCCTCCAGCGATCGCGTCATCGTCGTGGTGGCGCTTGAGGAGAAGTCGACCGGCGACTTCTCGGTGTCGGGCGGTTACTCGACCACCGACGGCGCGATGGGCGAGGTTTCCATCTCCGAGCGTAACTTCCTCGGCCGCGGCCTGTTCGCCAAGGCTTCGGTGCAGTACGGTCAGTACGCGCGCGGCTACTCGCTGTCGTTCGTCGAGCCCTATCTGCTCGACTATCGCATCGCGCTGGGGCTCGATCTGTATCAGCGCACGCAACTGCCCAACCAGTACATTTCCTACGGAACCAAGACGCTCGGTTTCAGCCCGCGCCTCGGCTTCCAGCTGCGCGAGGATCTGACGCTGCAACTGCGCTATTCGATCTATCGCCAGGAAATCACGTTGCCGGACACGGTGCTCGCCAACATCTCGACAACGGCAATCTCGCTGCCGGTGCTGATGGAATTGTCCGAAGGCGCGAAGCTCACCTCGATGGTCGGCTACACGCTGACCTACAACACCCTCGACAACAACAAGAATCCCAAGGAAGGCTTGCTGATCGACTGGCGGCAGGATTTCGCGGGGGTCGGTGGCGACGTCAGTTATCTCAAGTCGGCGATCGACATGAAGTATTACACGTCGCTGGTTTCCGACATCGTCGGCATCATCCACCTCCAGGGCGGCATCATGAACAAGGTCGGCAGCAAGGATCTGCGCATGCTCGACCATTTCCAGATGGGGCCGAACCTGGTGCGCGGCTTCGCCCCGAACGGCATCGGTCCACGTGATATCTCGGTGTGGGGCACCTATGGCTATGGTGACGCGCTGGGCGGCACGCAGTACTGGGGCGCGTCGGTCGAGTTGCAGATGCCGTTCTGGTTCATGCCGAAGGAAGTGGGCCTGAAGGGCGCGATCTATGCCGATGCCGGTCAGTTGTCTAACTACAAGGGGCCTCCTTATCCCGGTCAGATCATTCCTCCGCCGCTCGATCAGCGAAGCTTCGTTCCCTATAGCGACGATGTCGTCCGCACGTCGGTGGGTGTGGGCCTGATCTGGGAGTCTCCGTTCGGACCGTTGCGCTTCGATTATGCCGTTCCCATCACCAAGGGTAAGTATGACCGCGTGCAGGAATTCCGGTTCGGCGGCGGCACGACCTTCTAGAGCATGATCCCGAAAAGTGGACACCGGCTTTCGGAAAAGATCGTGTTCAAACAAAAAGATAAGCGACGAGCATGATTCAACGCGGTTGAAACGTGCTCTAGCCCATGATCCGAAAGCCGGGAGCCGCTTTGCGCCTCGCGGCTTTTCGGAGCGAACAGGATCGGGCTCGGGCCGAACGATCAACGACGGGCCTTCTCCAACGTGGTTGGATCGGACCCCGGTGGAGCTCAGGATTTGACATTCGCGTACCGAGGTTGCGGTGAGTTGGGTGGCGAATGTCGGATCCGTTTCGTAAAGCGTACTCCCGCGACCATTCGCGGCGGATAACATGGCGCAGCCGACATTCTTCCGACAACCGCAGAGAATGACGCTGGCCGAGGTCGCGGCGCTGGTCGGGGCGGATCTGCTCGATGCCTCGCGCGCCGGCCAATCCGTGCGCGATGTCGCCGCGCTTGACGAGGCCGGACCGGCCGATCTCGCCTTCTTCGACAACCTGAAATACCTCGACCAGTTGACCCGGACCCACGCCGGAGCCTGTCTGGTCCATGACAGGTTCGTGGCGCGGGTGCCCTCGCACGTCGCCGTGTTGCGCGCCGCGCAGCCGTTTCGCGCGTTCGTCGCGCTCGCGCGCCATCTTCACGCCGATGCGCTGCGGCCGCGGTCGTCCTGCGGCACCGTCGGCATTTCGCCGTCGGCCGTGATCGATCCCGCGGCGCGTCTGGAGGACGACGTCGTCGTCGATCCGCTGGCGGTGATCGGTCCCAATGTCGAAATCGGCTCGGGCACCGTCATCGGCGCGCATGTGGTGCTGGGGCCGGGCGTCAAAATCGGCCGGGACTGCAATGTCGGCCCGAACTCCTCGATCCACAACACCTTCATCGGCAACAACGTCCTGATCCATCCCGGTTGCCACATCGGGCAGGACGGCTACGGCTTCGTGTTCGGCAAGGACGGTCATACCAAGGTGCCGCAGACCGGCCGTGTGCTGATCCAGAACCATGTCGAGATCGGTGCCGGAACCACCGTCGATCGCGGCAGCCTGCGCGATACGGTGATCGGCGAGGGCACCAAGATCGACAACCAGGTTCAGGTCGGCCATAACGTCGTGATCGGCCGGCATTCGCTGATCGCCGCGCAGTGCGGGCTGGCCGGCAGCCTGACGATCGGCGATAATGTCGCGCTCGGCGCCAAGGTCGGCCTTAACAACCATATCCATGTCGGCGATGGCGCGCAGGTCGCCGCGATGTCGGGCGTCAAGGACGATATTCCGGCCAGTACGCGCTGGGGCGGCCATATCGCGCGCCCGACCAAGCAATGGTTCCGGGAGGTTCTCGCGCTGGAGCGGCTGGCGGGCACCGCGAAGGACGCGCGCGACAGGAATTCGAAGGCTGGGGAAAAGGACTAATGGAATCGCCAATCGTTTTCGACGTCCTCGATATCAACGCCATTCTCAAGACGCTCCCGCACCGCTATCCGTTTCTGCTGATCGACAAGGTCATCAACATTCGCGAGGATTTCAGCGGGATCGGCATCAAGAACGTCACCATCACCGAGCCGCCGTTTCTCGGCCACTTTCCGGAGCGCCCGGTTTATCCCGGCGTGCTGATGATCGAGGCGATGGCGCAGACGGCGGGCGTGATCGGCATTCGCGCGGCCGGTGCCGGCGGCGGCGAGAAGCCGCGGGCGGTGTATTTCGTCACCATCGACAAATGCAAATTCCGCAAACCGGTGATCCCCGGTGACACCGTCGAATATCACATGCGCTATGTCAGCCGGCGCAAGGCGATGTGGTGGTATCACGGCGACGCCAAGGTCAACGGCGTGGTCGTGGCCGAGGCTGACGTCGGCGCCATGCTGACCGATTGACCCCCGGCGCCGCGATACCGGCGGCGCGACCTTGATGGGACATGAGCGAGCATGAGCAAGATTGATCCAAGCGCGCGGGTCGCCGACGGCGCGGTGATCGGCGAGGACTGTTTCATCGGCCCGTATTGCGTGATCGGCCCCGACGCGGTGATCGGCGCGCAATGCCGCCTCGACGCGCATGTGTCGGTCATGGGGCGCACGACGATCGGCGCGCGCTGTCGGATCTCGCCGTTCGTGTCGCTCGGCGGCGCGCCGCAGGACCTGAGCTATCGCGGCGAGCCGACGCGCCTGGAGATCGGTGAGGATTGCACGATCCGCGAAGGCGCGACGATGAACGTCGGGACCGTCAAGGGCGGCGGCGTCACCCGCGTCGGCGCGCGCGGCTTCTTCATGAACAACAGTCACGTGGGGCACGACTGCATCGTCGGCAGCGACGCCATTTTCGCGACCTCGGCAACACTCGGCGGCCACTGCATCATCGGCGACTTCGTCTATGTCGGCGGCTTGTCCGCCGTGCATCAGTTCACGCGTGTCGGCTCGCAGGTGATGATCGGCGGCGTTTGCGGAGTACGCGGCGACATCATCCCCTATGGTCTCGTCAACGGACAATATGCGCGGCTTGAGGGCCTCAACATCGTCGGCATGCGCCGCCGCAAGTTCACCCGCGACCGGCTGGCTGTGGTGCGCGGCTTCTACCGCGCGCTGTTCCACGGCCCCGGCACCTTCGCCGAGCGGTTGCAGGCGGCGCAGCCGATGGCGGCGGACGATCCGGCCATCGCGGAGATCCTGACCTTCATCGGCGAAGGCAAGCATCGGCCGCTCTGCCTGCCCGGAGACAACAGCGACAAGTCGTGACGACAAGGTGATGGACCCGCCATGACCGACGACACGCAGCCGATTTCATCGCCGGTCGGACTGGTCGCCGGCGGCGGCGTGCTGCCGTTCGCGGTGGCGGACAGCCTCATTGCGCGCGGCGTCACCCCGGTGCTGTTCGCCCTGCAAGGCATCTGCGACCCGCAAGGCGTCGGGCGTTTCCGCCATCACTGGGTTTCGATCGGCCATTTCGGCAAGCTGTGCCGGCTGTTGCACGCGGAGGGCTGCCGTCAACTGGCGTTCATCGGGACGTTGGTGCGTCCGGCGCTGTCCGAAATCCGCATGGATCTCGGCGCGCTGCGCATTCTCCCGCGCCTTCTCCCGGCGTTTCGCGGCGGCGACGATCACCTGCTGTCGAACGTCGGCCGGTTGTTCGAACGCGAGGGTTTTGCGATGGTCGGCATTCGCGATCTCGCGCCCGACCTGCTGATGCCGGAGGGCAGGCTGACGCACGCCGCGCCGGATGCCGATGCGGACCTCGATATTGTCCGGGGGCGCGGCCTGCTCGCGGCGCTGAGCCCGTTCGATATCGGACAGGCGGCGGTGGTGATTGACGGTCACGTCGTCGCGGTCGAGGATATCGAGGGCACCGACGCGCTGTTGAAGCGCGTCGCGCGGCTGCGCGGCGAGGGGCGTATCCGCGCGCGCGGCGGGCGCGGCGTGCTGGTCAAGGCGCCGAAGGAGACCCAGGATCTGCGCTTCGACCTGCCGACCACCGGCCTGCGCACCGTCGAGGGCGTCGCCACCGCCGGTCTTGCCGGCATGGCGACGGTCGCGGGCCACACCATCGCGGCCGATCTTCAGGGCATGATCGCGGCGGCCGATCGCGCCAGGGTGTTCATCGTCGGGTTGCCGGCGTGATGGAAGCCGGAGCGCCAACGATCTTCCTGATCGCGACGGAGGAGTCTGGCGACCGGCTCGGCGCCGGCCTGATGCGCGAATTGCGCGCGCGCCTCGGCGCGGGCGTGCGCTTCGAGGGCGTCGGCGGCCGCGCCATGGCCGAGGCCGGGCTTCGCTCGCGGTTTCCGATCGAGGAACTGTCGATCATGGGCTTTGCCGCGGTGGCGCGGCAATTGCGAGGCATTCTTCGCCGCATCCGCGAGACCGCCGACGCGGTGGTCGCGGCCGCGCCGGATGTTCTGATTATCATCGACAGCCCCGACTTCACCCATCGCGTCGCCAAGCGCGTGCGCGCGCGTGCGCCGAACATCCCGATCGTCGACTACGTGTCGCCCTCGGTATGGGCCTGGCGCCCCGGCCGCGCGCGGAAAATGCGCGGTTACATCGATCACGTGCTGGCGATCCTGCCGTTCGAGCCGGAGGCGCTGCGCAAACTCGACGGGCCGCCATGCACCTTCGTCGGTCACCCGTTGACCGAGCAGGTTGGTGAACTGCGGCCGAGCCCGGTCGAACAGGCGCGGCGCGACGCATCGCCGCCGATCCTGCTCGTGCTGCCCGGCAGCCGCCGCGGCGAGATCGGCCACCACATGACGGTGTTCGGCGAAACGCTGGCGCGATTGCAGGCCGAGGACATGGCGTTCGAGGCGGTGCTGCCGACCATGCCGCATCTGGAGAACGCCGTCGCGCGCGGGTTGGAGAATTGGCCGGTGCGGCCGCGCGTCGTGGTCGGCGAGGACGCCAAGCGCGCGGCGTTTCGGGTGGCGCATGCCGCTCTCGCCAAATCCGGCACGGTCACGCTCGAACTGGCGCTGGCGCAAGTGCCGATGGTCACCGCCTACCGGGGCGGCGCGGTGGAGGCCTGGATCGTGCGCCGCTACATCACGGCGTCGTCGGTGATTCT
Source organism: Xanthobacteraceae bacterium (assembly GCA_023954195.1). Taxonomy (GTDB): domain Bacteria; phylum Pseudomonadota; class Alphaproteobacteria; order Rhizobiales; family Xanthobacteraceae; genus 62-47. Next base: position 823,222 of record JAMLIK010000001.1, on the reverse strand, counting down.
CGCCAATCTGGTGATCGGCGAGAACGTCATCCCCGAATTCCTTCAGGAGAATTGCACGGCCTCAAAGCTCGCGCCCGCGCTGCGCGATGTGCTGACCGAGACGCCGATGCGGCGGCGGCAGCAGGCGGCGTTCGCGCGGATCGACGGCATCATGTCGACCGGTGCGCGCGCGCCCAGCGCATGCGCCGCCGATATCGTGATCGCCCTGTTGCGATAGCGCGCGGCGTTATGCCCGCGCCGGGGACGCGATCAGTTCGTCGTCGCGGACAATGCAGACGCCGCCGCGATAGACCGAACGTCCCTTCGGCACGGCGACCACGGCTTCCGGGATGTGCGCCGCGCGCAGCGTGACGAAGTCGGCGCGCGCGCCGACGCGCAACCCGTAATTCGCGAGGCCGAGCGCGCTCGCGCCGGCCGTCGTGACGGCTTCGAAGGCGATGCCAAGCTCCGCGTCGGTGCGGAAGTCGGAGCGATGGCCGATCATCATGGCGCGGCGAAGCATATCGCCGTCGCCGTAAGGCGACCAGCTGTCGCGGATGTTGTCGTTGCCGCCGAACACCGTGACGCCGGCGTCGCGCAGCGCCGCGACAGGCGGAAACGCCCGCGCGCCGGGCGCGGTGGTCAGGATGGCGACGCCGGACGCGGCGAGACTGTCCGCGACGCGCCGGACCGCATCGGCGGGAATATCGCCGAGGGCGTAGGCATGGCTGATGGTCACCCGGCCCTGCATTCCGAGCGCGCGGGTGCGCGCTGCGATCTCCTCGATTGTGAAGATGCCCATCGTGTCCGCTTCGTGCAGGTGGATATCGACGCCGACGCCGCGCTTTTCGGCGATGCCGAACACCATGTCGAGATGGCCCTTGACGTCGCGGTCGATCGCGGCGGGATCGAGCCCGCCGATCAGGTCGGCGCCGTGATCGAACGCGGCATCCAGCAGATCGGCGGTGCCGGGGCAGGTGAGCAGGCCGCTTTGCGGAAACGCCACCAACTGGATATCGATCAGGTCGCGATATTGCTCGCGCACCGCCGCGATGGTTTGCAGCGATGTCAACCCGACGCTGGCGTCGACCATGACGTGGCTGCGCATCCGCGTCGAACCGTTGCTGATACACAGGTCGAGCTGATGGCGCGCGCGCTCCGCCATCGGCGCCGCCGCCGCCATGTTGCGGTGCTGGATCGCCACGCGCTCGCGGACATCGAAACCGGCGGTGTAGGGGACGTAGGGCCGCCAGGCGTCGCCGTAAAAACTAGTGTCCAGATGGATGTGGCCTTCGACGAATCCCGGCACCACCAGTCGCCCGCCGAGGTCGACGCCGGATGCCGCGCCGATGTCGTGCGCCGCCGCCTCCGGCGCGATCGCGGCAATGGCGCCGTCGGTGACGGCGATGGCGGCCAACGCGCCATCGGCCAGGCGGGCGTTTCGAAACAGCGTGTCGGCTATTCTGGTCATGGCGCGTCTCCTCGGTGCGAGGGCCTGGCTAAAGCAACGGGCCCGATCCGGCGATCCGGATCGGGCCCGTGATGGTTCGCGGCCTCGATTGAAAGAGGATTACGCGCGCTTGTCCAGTTCGACGTAGTCGCGGCGCGTCGGGCCGGTATAGAGCTGGCGCGGACGGCCGATCTTCTGCGCCGGATCCTCGATCATCTCGCTCCACTGGCTGATCCAGCCGACGGTGCGGGCGACCGCGAACAGCACGGTGAACATCGAGGTCGGGAAGCCCATCGCCTTCAGCGTGATGCCCGAATAGAAATCGACGTTCGGATACAGCTTGCGCTCGATGAAGTAAGGATCGCTCAACGCGATCTTCTCCAGCTCCAGCGCGATCGGCAGCAGCGGATCGTTGGCGTGCCCGGTCTCCTTGAGCACGGCGTGACACATCTTCTGCATGATCTTGGCGCGCGGATCGTAGTTCTTGTAGACGCGATGGCCGAAGCCCATCAGCCGCACCGACGAATTCTTGTCCTTCACCTTGGCGATGAATTCCGGAATCTTGTCGACCGAGCCGATCTCGGCGAGCATCTGCAAGGCCGCTTCGTTGGCGCCGCCATGCGCCGGGCCCCACAGGCAGGCGATGCCTGCCGCGATGCAGGCGAACGGGTTGGCGCCCGACGAGCCGGCGATGCGCACGGTGGAGGTGGAGGCGTTTTGCTCGTGATCGGCATGGAGGATGAAGATCTTGTCCAGCGCGTCGGCCAGCACCGGGTTGATCTTGTATTCCTCGCACGGCACCGCGAAGCACATGCGCAGGAAGTTCGACGCATAGTCGAGATCGTTTTGCGGATACACGAACGGCTGGCCGACCGAGTATTTGTAGGCCATCGCCGCCAGCGTCGGCACCTTGGCGATCATCCGCATCGACGCGATCATGCGCTGCCGCGGATCGTTGATGTCGGTGGAGTCATGGTAGAACGCGGCCATCGCGCCGACGGAAGCGACCATCACCGCCATCGGATGCGCGTCGCGGCGGAACGCCTGGAAAAAGCGCGTCATCTGCTCGTGGACCATCGTGTGATGGGTCACGCGGTAATCGAAATCGTCCTTCTGCGCCTTGGTCGGCAGTTCGCCGTGCATCAGCAGATAGCAGGTTTCGAGGAAGTCGCCCTTGTCGGCCAGTTGCTCGATCGGGTAGCCGCGATAAAGCAGCACGCCCTCGTCGCCGTCGATGTAGGTGATCTTGGATTCGCAACTGCCGGTGGACGTGAAGCCGGGGTCGTAGGTGAACATGCCGGCCTGGGCATAGAGCTTGCTGATGTCGATGACCTGAGGGCCTATGGTTCCGGTTTTCACCGGGAACTCATGCGACTTGCCGCCAACGGTCAGGGTGGCCGATTGTGAATTGGTTTTTGCGTCCATCGCATATCCCCGATGAGATCATTGAAAAGCCGAGCTTGCCAGGCGCCGGAATTGTGGCGACGGGTGGCAGCCGGGGTGGCCGAAAAGCGCCGGGCCAAGGGGTATCGCATTGCAGTAGGCATCGCAAGATGCGGCTTTACGCCTTTGGTCGCGTCAGGCGGCGGCCTGGTCTGCGAGGCGGCCGAGGCACTCGTCCCGTCCCAGAACGGCCAGCACGTCGAAGATGCCCGGAGAGGTGGTGCGGCCGGTCAGGGCGACGCGCAGCGGCTGCGCCACCGCGCCGAGCTTCAGGCCGTTCTGCTCGGCGAACGCCCGCATCGCGGCTTCGGTAGTGTCGTGGCGCCAGTCGGTGACCGCCTCTAGCGCCGCGCGGATTCGTCCGATCAGGCGGCGGGTTTCCGGCGTCAGCAGGGCGGCGGCCTTGGCGTCGAGCGGCAGCGGCCGGTCGGCGACGATGAAGTGCGCGCCGTCGATCAGGTCGATCAGGGTTTTGGCGCGCTCCTTCAGGCCGGGCATCGCGCGCAGCAGCTGGTCGCGCACGGTGTCGTTCAGCTTCGCCTTCAGCGCCGCGCCATTCGGCAGATAGCCGGCCTGGTTCTCCAGCATGGTCACGAGAGATTGATCGTCGCTGTGGCGGATATAATGGCCGTTGAGGTTTTCCAGCTTGGCGAAATCGAACCGCGCCGCCGAGCGGCCGATCGCGGCAAGCTCGAAGGCGTCGATCATCTCCCGCGTCGAGAAAATCTCCTGGTCGCCGTGGCTCCAGCCGAGCCGCACCAGATAGTTGCGCAGCGCCTCGGGCAGGTAGCCCATCGCGCGATAGGCATCGACGCCGAGCGCGCCGTGGCGCTTCGACAGCTTCGAGCCGTCGGGGCCGTGGATCAGCGGGATGTGGGCCATGCTGGGCAGGTCCCAGCCCAGCGCGTCGTAGATCTGCTTCTGCCGCGCGGCGTTGGTGAGATGATCGTCGCCGCGGATGATGTGGGTGACGCCCATGTCGTGATCGTCGGCGACCACCGCCAGCATGTAGGTCGGATTGCCGTCGGAACGCAGCAGCACCAGATCGTCGAGGTTCTCGTTCTGCCAGACCACACGGCCTTGAACCTGATCCTCGATCACGGTTTCGCCGGTCAGCGGCGCCTTGAGGCGGATCACCGGCGCGACGCCGGGGGGCGCCTCGGCGGGATCGCGATCGCGCCACAGCCCGTTGTAGAGCCGGGTGCGGCCCTCGGCGCGCGCCTTTTCGCGCATCGCGGTCAGTTCATCGGGGGTGGCGTAGCAGCGATAGGCGTTGCCCGAGGCGAGCAACTCCGCGACCACCTCGCGGTGGCGCGCGGCGCGCTGGAACTGATAGACGACGTCGCCGTCCCAATCGAGCCCGAGCCATTTCAGGCCGTCGAGAATGGCGGCGATGGCGGCGTCGGTGGAGCGCTCGCGGTCGGTGTCCTCGATTCGCAGCAGCATCGTGCCGCCGTGATGGCGGGCGAACAGCCAGTTGAACAGCGCGGTGCGGGCGCCGCCGATGTGCAGGAAGCCGGTGGGCGAGGGCGCGAAGCGGGTGACGACGGGTCTTTTCATGATACCGGAAGCAAGGGAAACGGGGCGGGCTGTAAACGCGCGGTCGGTGTATAGCAGGATCGCGGCATAACTAAAGCCTTCTTGGGTGCCGCCGCGCCGATATGCGGGCTTGGCGGCGGCGGGCGGATTTGGCAGAAGATGCGCGCAATCGGCAACGGGATTTGAGCATGACGGCAGAAACGACTCCGGCGGAGACAGGGCGCGATTTCATCCGCGACATCGTTCAGGCCGATCTCGACGCGAAGCGGCACGCCAGCATCGTGACCCGCTTTCCGCCGGAGCCGAACGGCTACCTGCATATCGGCCACGCCAAGTCGATCGCGCTGAATTTCGGCATCGCGCAGGAGTTCGGCGGTCGCTGTCACCTGCGCTTCGACGACACCAACCCGGCCAAGGAAGAACAGGAATATATCGATTCGATCCAGCGCGACGTGCGCTGGCTCGGCTTCGACTGGGGCGACAACCTGTTCTATGCCTCGGATTATTTCGAGCGCCTTTATGGCTGGGCCGAGGATCTGATCCGCGCCGGCCTCGCCTATGTCGACGACCAGTCGCAGGAGGAAATCCGCCTTGCGCGCGGCACGCTGACCGAGCCCGGCCGCAACAGCCCGTTCCGCGACCGTGGCGTTGAGGAAAACCTCGACCTGTTCCGCCGCATGAAGGCCGGCGAGTTCGCCAATGGCGCGCGGGTGCTGCGCGCCAAAATCGACATGGCGTCGGGCAACATCAACCTGCGCGACCCGGTGCTCTACCGCATCCTGCACGCCGAGCATCCGCGCACCGGCCGCGCCTGGTCGATCTATCCGAGCTACGACTACGCCCACGGCCAGTCCGACGCCATCGAGGGCATCACCCACTCGATCTGCACGCTGGAGTTCGAGGATCACCGGCCGCTCTACGACTGGTTCCTCGACAAGCTGCCGGTGCCGTCGCATCCGCGCCAGTACGAATTCGCGCGGCTCAACCTGACTTACACATTGCTGTCCAAGCGCGTGCTCACCGAACTGGTGCGAGGTCAGCATGTCGGCGGCTGGGACGATCCGCGAATGCCGACCATCGCCGGCCTCAGGCGGCGCGGCGTGCCGCCGGAGGCGATCCGCGAATTCATCCGGCGGATCGGCGTCGCCAAGGCCAACAGCGTGGTCGATGTCGGGATGCTGGAGTTCTGCATCCGCGAGGTGCTGAACCGCACCGCGCAGCGGCGCATGGCGGTGCTGCGGCCGCTCAAGGTGGTGATCGAGAACTATCCGGAAGGGCAAAGCGAGGAACTGGAGGCCGTCAACCATCCGGACGATCCCGCCGCCGGCACCCGCAAGGTGACTTTCGGCCGCGAACTCTACATCGAGCGCGACGACTTCATGGAAGATCCGCCGAAGAAATTCTTCCGCCTGGCGCCGGGCCGCGAGGTGCGGCTGCGCTACGCCTACTTCATCACCTGCCGCCAGGCGGTGAAGGACGCCAGCGGCGAGGTGATCGAATTGCGCTGCACCTACGATCCCGCGACCCGCGGCGGCAACGCGCCGGACGGCCGCAAGGTCAAGGCGACGATGCACTGGCTGCCGGCGGCGGAGTCGATCCCGGCCGAAGTCCGGATTTACAATCCGCTGTTCACAAATCCGGCCCCGGACGCGGCGAATTTCACCGCCGACCTCAATCCGGACTCGCTCGAAGTGCTGAGCGATGCCCGGATCGAGCCGACAATGGCGAACGCGACCGCCGACGACGTCGTGCAGTTCGAGCGGCAGGGCTATTTCGTCCGCGACCGCGATTCGATGCAGGACAAGCCGGTGTTCAACCGCACCATCGGCCTGCGCGACAGTTTTGTGAAGGATGTCGCCAAGGGCTGAGGCGAACAGAGTTCGTCGCACGACGCATCCCCGTCCAAGGCATCGTCCCCGCGTCGGCGGGACCCATAACCCCTGGCCTTGGTTGTGATGGACTAACCTCGCTCCGTGACGGAGCCGAAACGCTGCGGCATCTGGGTCCCCGCCGACGCGGGGACGACGCGTTTCGTATAGCGAATCTTCGTATCAAGAGAGCGCCCCGCCGCCGCTGAAACCGCGTTGCCGCCCGCCGCCTTTTGTCCCATGCTGACTTGACCGTTTGCGGGAGCGCGCATGGCGGACGGGCGCGAGGGTAAGGGCAGGGCTGAGGCGGGCGTTTGGGTGTGGCCGAGGGACGGCGCGCGCGCGCGGCGATGGACCGCGCCCGCCGCCGCGACCCTTGAGCCCACCCTCGCCAAACTGCGCGCATGGCTCCGCGCCGAGACGGGGGACGGCCGCCTGTTGCCATGGGTGCCGGTCGCGTTCGGCACCGGCATCGCGTTGTATTTTTCCGCCGATCGCGAACCGGTCGCCTGGCTTGCGGCGACGGTGGCGCTGGCGGCGTTTGGCGCGGCTGTGTTGCTGCGGCACCGCAAGGCGTTCGCCGCGACGCTGATGCTGGCGGCGATGGTCGCGGGTTTCGCCGTGGCCGCGTTGCGGACGGCGTGGGTGGCGCATCCGGTGCTGGCGCAGCCGATCTATTCGGCCGCGCTGCAAGGCTTTGTCGAGGCGCGCGAGGCGCGCGAGCGCACCGATCGTTTCGTGCTGCGCGTCACCGAGCTGACCGCCGCGCGCGGCGCCGTGGCGCTGAAGCGGGTGCGCCTTGCGGTGCGCAAGGGGACCGCGCCGCCGGTCGGCAGTTTTGTCGCGTTGAAGGCGCGGCTGTTGCCGCCGTTGTCGCCGCTGCGGCCGGGCGCTTACGACTTCGGCCGCGATCTGTATTTCCAGGGTATCGGCGCCTCCGGTTTCGTCATGGGCGCGATCGGGACGCGCGATCCGCCCGCCGGCGGCGGCTGGCGATTGCGCTACGCGACGATCATGCAGGATCTGCGCGACGCCATCGACGCGCGTATCCGCACCGCGCTCGACGGCGACAACCGTGCCATCGCCACCGCGCTCCTGACCGGGCGGCGCGACGCCATCACGCCGCCGGTCAACGACGCGATGTTCGTGTCCGGCCTCGGCCACGTGCTGTCGATTTCCGGCTACCACATGGCGGTGGTCGCGGGCGTGGTGTTCTTCGCGGTGCGCGCGCTTCTTGCGCTTGTCCCCGGCCTGACGGTGACGTTTCCGATCAAGAAGTGGGCGGCGCTCGCGGCGCTCGCGGCCGCGACGTTCTATCTGCTGCTGTCGGGCGCGGAGGTCGCGACCCGGCGCTCCTACTTCATGACCGCCGTGGTGCTGATCGCGGTGATGGCCGACCGTCGCGCCGTCACCTTTCGCACGCTGGCGATCGCGGCGATGATCGTGCTGATCGCGGCGCCCGAATCGCTGGTGCATCCGAGTTTCCAGATGTCGTTCGCGGCGACGCTGGGACTGGTGGCGCTGGTCCAGATCGGGATGCCGAAACTGTTCGCTGCTCCGGACAATTCCGCGGCGGCGCGCGCCGCGCTCTGGGGCGGCCGCGAGATCGTGACGCTGGCGCTGGCCTCGCTGGTCGCGGGGCTCGCCACCATGCCCTATGCCGCCTTCCACTTCCACCGCGTCACACCCTACGGCGTGCTGGCCAACCTCGCCGCGATGCCGGTGGTGTCGGGGGTGGTGATGCCGGCCGGGCTCATCGGCCTCATCGCCGCGCCGTTCGGGCTCGACCGTGTCTTCTGGGACATTATGGGCCTCGGCATCGACTGGATGATCGCGGTCGCGGTCTGGGTCGCGGCGCTGCCCGGCGCGATCGGCCGCATGGCGGCGTTCGGCAGCGGCCCGCTGCTGCTGGCGAGTCTGGGCATTGTGCTGCTCGGCCTGTTGCGCACGCCGCTGCGCTGGAGCGGCGGGGTGGCGTTGGCGGCGGCGACGGCCTGGGCGGTGTCGGTGGCGCAACCCGATGTGCTGGTCGCGGGCGACGGCCACAGCGTCGCGGTGCGCGGCGACGACGGTCGCCTGCGGATGATGCAGAGCGCGAAGAACACGTTTCTCGTGCGCGAATGGCTGGCGGCCGATGCCGACGGCCGGGGGCAGGCGGATGCGGCATTGACGGCGGGCGTGTCGTGCGATCCGGCGGGTTGCGTCGCGCCGCTTCGCGACGGCCGGCTGGTGGCGCTGGCGTTGCGGCCGGAGGCGTTCGACGACGACTGCACGCGCGCCGCGATCATCGTCACCCGGCACGACGCGCCGCCGGATTGCGCCGCGCTGGTGATCGATCAGGCGAAACTGCGAAACCACGGCGCGCTGGCGCTGCGCAAGGCGGGCCGCGGCTTCGCCGTCACCGCGATCCGGCGCGACGGCGTCGACCGGCCATGGTCGCCGGCGGCGTCAGCGGAAACCGCCACGCCCGCGACAACAGCGCGGCCGCGCATCGCGCCGCCCATCGATGCGACGCCGCCCGAGACGGATCGTCAGCCGGACGACTGAGCGCGAACCAGGGGGAATAAATATGCAACACGAACGTTGCCAGATCATCGCGCCACAGGTTCACCTCTCCCATAGCGTCGAAGACGGGCGTTAACGCCCTTTCGGCGAGAAGTCGGATTGCCATAAGCGCGTTTACGCGCGTCCTCAAGGCGCTACGGCAATCCGGGCGAGGGAATGCCATGTCGACTAAGCCCGATCCCCCCACCCTAACCCTCTCCCCGGTGGGGAGAGGGAACGCGCGGCATCTGCGGCGACTTAGTCTGACCGAAAAATATTTAATACCGCCGGTACAGCCCGATCAGCTTGCCCTGAATCCGCACCCGGTTGGGCGGCAGGATGCGGACCTCGTAGGCGGCGTTGGCCGGCTCCAGCGCGATCGAGGCGCCGCGCCGGCGGAAACGCTTCAGCGTGGCTTCCTCCTCGTCGATCAGGGCGACGACGATGTCGCCGGTGTCGGCGCTGTCGTTGCGCTGGATCAGCGCCATGTCGCCGTCGAGAATGCCGGCCTCGACCATCGAATCGCCGCGCACTTCCAGCGCGTAATGCTCGCCGGAGCCGAGCATGTCGGGCGGCACGCTGATGGTGTGGCTGCGGGTCTGCAACGCCTCGATCGGCGTGCCGGCGGCGATGCGGCCCATCACCGGCACCGCGACCGGATGATCGGCGTCGCTGTCGGCATGGCTCGCGGCGGGACGGACCTTGCCGAGATTGCCCTCGATGACGCTGGGGGTGAAGCCGCGCCGGGCGGTGGTCCCGGCGCTGGCCTCCGGCAGCTTGATGACCTCGATGGCGCGGGCGCGGTTGGGCAGCCGGCGGATGAAGCCGCGTTCCTCCAGCGCGGTGATGAGACGATGGATCCCGGACTTGGAGCGCAGGTCGAGCGCGTCCTTCATCTCGTCGAAGGAGGGCGGGACGCCGCTTTCGCTCAACCGTTCGTTGATGAACCGCAGAAGCTCGTATTGTTTGCGTGTCAGCATGTCGGTCCCATCCCCAGATTCCAGACCAGCGCGCAAGCCCATCGCTTGCCGCCGGTCATTCACCGGCCGATACTCACGTCGAAACAAGACGGCCGCTCGAAACAAATCATGAACGAACACTATATGTTCGATATGTGTTCCGCAACCTCTTAATTTTCGATGAAACCGGGCCGATGTACCGGGAGCCGGTCGGAGGCGTCACGCCGGCAGGCGGATCACTTCGCAGGGATCGCCGGCCTTGGCGGCGGGGGCGAACGGCAGCCGCAGCACCAGCGCGTCGGCGGCCGCCAGATTCGCCAGCAGCGAGGAGTCCTGCTGGCTGACGGTGGTGGCGACGCCGATGCCGTCGGCGCGGCGGGCGAGGCGGGCGCGCATGTAATCCTGGCGCTGGTCGTTGGCGGGCAGGTCGCAGCCGAGCACGGCCGGCTCAAGGGCATGGTGGATGTCGGTGCGGCCGGACAACGCGCGCAGCAGCGGCGCCATGAACAGGAAGGCGCAGACATAGGACGACACCGGGTTGCCGGGCAGCCCGATCACCCGCATGTCGCCGAGGCGGCCGTGCATCATCGGCTTGCCGGGGCGCAGCGCGATTTTCCAGAACGAAAGCGCGACGCCTTCTGCTTGCAGCGCGACGTGCATCAGGTCGTGATCGCCGACCGAGGCGCCGCCGGTGGTGACGAGGATGTCGGCGCCCAGCTCGCGCGCGCGCCGGATCGCCGCCGTGGTGGCCTCCATGGTGTCGGCGGCGATGCCGAGGTCGACGGTGTCGGCGCCTTCGCGCCGCGCCAGCGCGTGCAGCGCGAAGCCGTTGGACAGCACGATCTGCCCCGGCTTCGGATCCGTGCCGGGCGGCACCAGTTCGTCGCCGGTCGCCAGCACCGCGACGCGCGGCCGCCGATAGACCGGCAGGCGCGCATGGTTCATGCCGGCGGCGAGCGCGAGGTCGCGGTCGGTCAGGCGGCGGCCGGCGCGTAGCAAGACGTCGCCTTCGCGGAAATCGATGCCGGCGAACCGGATGTTGCGCCCGGCGGCGATCGGCGCGTTGACGATCACGGCATCGCCGTCGCGCGCGGTGTTCTCCTGAATCACCACCGCGTCGGCCCCTCGCGGCATCACGCCGCCGGTGAAGATGCGCACCGCTTCGCCGGGTCTCACAGCCACGTCGAACGGGCTGCCGGCGGCGGCCTCGCCGATCACGGTGAGCCGCGCCGGCGTCGTCGCGGCGTCGGTCGCGCGCACCGCGTAGCCGTCCATCGCCGACATATCGGCGGGCGGCTGGGTGCGCAGCGCGGCGATGTCGCGGGCGAGCACGCGGCGATGGGCCTCCAGCAGCGGCGCCATCTCGACCGGCAGGGCGGCCGCGCCGTCGAGCACGGCGTGAAGCGCATCGGCGACCGGCATCAGCGCCATGACGACCTCCCTTGTCGGCGTCGCGCGCCGTTCATTTCAGGGCCTTGCGCGCCCGGGCGCGATAGTGCCCGGACTTGCCGCCGCGCTTCTCCACCAGGCGGATGCCCTCGATCCGCGCGCCGCGCTCCACCGCCTTAATCATGTCGTAAACCGTCAGCGCCGCGACCGACACCGCGGTCAACGCCTCCATCTCGACGCCGGTCGGCCCGGTGACCTTCACGCTCGCCTCGATGCGGCAGCCCGGCAGCGCGGCGTCCGGCGCGATGTCGAGCGTCACCTTGGACAGCGCCAGCGGATGGCACAGCGGGATCAGCTCTGACGTCCGCTTCGCCGCCATGATGCCGGCGATGCGCGCGGTCCCAAGCACGTCGCCCTTGGCGGCGTCGCCCTTGACGATGAGGTCGAGCGTCGCCCGGCTCATGACGACAAAACCCTCGGCGACGGCGATCCGCTCGGTCGCGGGCTTCTTCGAGACATCGACCATGCGGGCCTCGCCCTTGCCGTCGATGTGGGTGAGGGCGGGTTTGCGGGCCATGGCGTCAGCGGGCCTTTGCGGGGCGCGCCAGCAGCGCCCGCGTCGCCGCCGCGACGTCGTCCTGCCGCATCAGGCTTTCGCCGACCAGGAAGGTGGAGATGCCGACGCGGGCGAGCCGCGCCAGATCGTCCGGGGTGAAGATGCCGCTTTCGCCGACGATCAGCCGGTCGGCGGGAATGTGCGGGGCTAGTTCCTCGCTGGTGGCCAGCGTGGTCTCGAAGGTGCGCAGGTTGCGATTGTTGATGCCGATCATCGGCGAGCGCAGTTTGAGCGCGCGATCCAGCTCGGCGCGGTCGTGGACTTCCACCAGCACGTCCATGCCGTGAATGCGCGCGGCGTCCTCGATCTCGCGCGCCGCGCCGTCGTCGAGCGCGGCCATGATGATGAGGATGCAATCCGCGCCGTGGGCGCGGGCCTCCACCACCTGATAGGGATCGAACATGAAGTCCTTGCGCAGCACCGGCAGCGCCACCGCCGCGCGCGCCGCAACCATGAAATCGAGGTGGCCCTGGAACGAGGGCGTGTCGGTCAGGACCGAGAGGCAGGCCGCGCCGCCGGCCTCGTAGGCGCGCGCCAGCCGCGGCGGATCGAAATCGGCGCGGATCAGGCCCTTGGAGGGCGATGCCTTCTTCACCTCCGCGATCAGCGCGTAGTCGCCCTGCGACAGCTTGCGGCGCAGCGCCGCGATGAAGCCGCGCGGGGCGGTCGCGGCGTGCGCCAGATGCTCAAGGTCGGCCAGGGAGCGCACGCGCTTGGCGGCGGCGATCTCCTCGCGCTTGTAGGTCTCGATTTTTCTCAGGATGTCGGACATCGCCGCCTTCCGCGCTCTTAACTGTTGGAGACCGCGATAAGTTGCTTCAGCCGCTCGGCGGCGGCGCCGGTATCGAGCGCCTTGGCGCCGATGGCGACGCCTTCCCTCAGATCGCGGGCGCGGCCGGCGACGATCAGCGCCGCCGCCGCGTTGAGCAGCGCGACGTCGCGATACGGCCCCGGCTTGCCGTCGAGCACGCCCTTGAGCGCCACCGCGTTGGCGCTGGCGTCGCCGCCCTTGAGCGCGTCGGCGCCGGCGCGCGGCAGGCCGGCGTTCTCGGGCGCGATCTCGAACGAACGGATCGCGCCGCCGTCCAGCGCGGCGACGAAGGTCGCACCGGTCAGGGTGATCTCGTCGAGGCCGTCGGAGCCGTGCACCACCCAGACCGATTCCGCGCCGAGGTTCTTCAGCACCTGCGCCAGGGGCTGCACCCACTGCCGCGAGAACACGCCGACCATTTGCCGCGTCACGCCGGCCGGGTTCGACAGCGGCCCCAGCAGGTTGAAAATGGTCCGTGTCGCCAGTTCGACGCGGGTCGGGCCGACGTTCTTCATCGCCGGATGATGCGCCGGCGCGAACATGAAGCCGATGCCGGTCTCCTCGATGCAGCGCGTCACCTGATCCGGCGCGAGGTCGATCTTGACGCCGAGCGCCGCCAGCACGTCGGCCGCGCCCGACTTCGACGACAGCGCGCGGTTGCCGTGCTTGGCGACCGGCACGCCGGCGCCGGCCACGATGAAGGCGGCGCAGGTCGAGACGTTGACCGAGCCGGAGCCGTCGCCGCCGGTGCCGACGATATCGACCGCGCCCGGCGGCGCGCTGACGCGCAGCATCTTGGCGCGCATCGCCGCGACCGCGCCGGTAATCTCGTCCACCGTCTCGCCGCGCACCCGCAGTCCCATCAGCATCGCGCCCATCTGCGAGGGGGTGGCCTCGCCGGACATCATGCGGTCGAAGGCTGAAGCGGCCTCGTCGCGGGTGAGGCTCGCACCGGTGGCGACCTTGGCGATAATGGTTTTGAAATCGTCCATCGAATCCGTGCCTTCCAGTCGTTTCGCAGGCTGTTGAAAACAGCCAGGTTCAGCTTTCGTCCCCTCCGTGTCCCGGGCGCGATGCAGCGTGAAACGCTGCTTCGCAGAACCGGGACCGTCGCAAACACCGTGTCTGGAACGGCCCCGGTTCTGCGCAGCGTCACTTCGTGCCGCGGCGCGCCCGGGGCACGAAGCGATCGATCAATTGTTGGCGCCGGTGATCTGCGCCACCGCCGGCTGATTGATCGTCACGCCGATCTCGTTCTCCATCCGGACCACGTATTGCCCGAGCAGTTCGTCGGCGACCGCGCGCTCGATCGATGCCTTGAGATTCTTCGCTTCCTCGGAGGCCGGGTCGAGCGTCGGCTCGACGATGTCGGTGACGCGGAACACCACCCGCTCGGTGGCGCTTGCGCCCTCGCTCTGGCCGGCCAAGCCCTTGGCGGTGCGGAAGGCGGCGGCCACCGCGCCGGCCGGCAGGTTGGCGACGGTGGCGTCGCGCTTGAACTTTTCCGCGGTCTCCACCTTGAGGCCGATCGCGGCGGCTTCGTCGGCGAGCTTGGCCCCCTTGCCGAGGCGCTCGACCATCTCGGTGGCCTTGGCCCGGAGCCGCTCGGCGATCTGGTCGGCACGCCAGCGCGCCTCGACCTGATCCTTGACCTCGTCGAGGGTCCGCTCGCGCGACGGCGTGACTCCGAGCACGTCGAACGACACGTAGCCGCCGCGATAGGAGATTGTCTCGTTGTCGACGCCGACGTCGCTGGCGAATGCCTGCGCCACCAGATCGAGGCCCGGCGGGATGGTGGCGACCGGCTTGCCGTCCGGCGCGCGGCCGGAGCGATCGATCGCCTCGATAGTGACGACCGGCAGCTTCAGCTTCTCGGCGGCCTCGCTGACGCTGGCGCCGCCGGCGCGCTCGTCCTCCAGCTTGTCGTGCAGTTCCTTCACCGACTTCTGCGCCCGCTCCTGCGCGATTTCCCGTTTCAAGGTCGGGGCGACGCTCTCGAAACTGGCCTGGCTACCCGGCTCGATCTTGCCGACCTTGACCAGCACCGTGCCGAACGTGCCCTGGATCGGTTCGCTGATCTCGCCGGTCTTCAGCGCGAAGGCGGCGTCGGCCACTTTCGGATCGATGATCGCCGATTTGGCGACCAGGCCGAGATCCACGTCGGACGGCTTGAGGCCGCGCTCCTTGGCCAGATCGTCGAACGACATGCCGCCGGTCAGGCGCGCCCGCGCGCTGGCGGCGTCCTCGGCGTTGCGGAACACCATCTGCCAGACTTCGCGCTTTTCCGGAGTCGCAAAGCTGTCCTTGCGTTCCTCGTAGACCTTTCTGGCATCGTCGTCGGAAATCGTCATCCACTTCGCCAGTTCGTCGGGGGTAATCGCGACGAAGGCGATCTTGCGATATTCGGGGGCGCGGAACTGCGCCTTGTGGGCTTCGAAGAAGCTCGCCAGCGCCTCGGGCGTCGGCGCGTCGATGGTGCCGGCCTGCGCCGCCTCCAGCCGGACGAACTCCACCGTGCGCAACTCGTTCTGGAACTGGTTGAGGGCGGCGAGGGCGGTCTGGCTCGGCTCCAGCTCCCCGGACAACGAGCCGGCGAGCTGCCGGCGCAGCGCGATCTGCCGGCGCTCGGCGATGTAGCGCTGCTCCGTATAGTTGGCCTGACGGATCAACTGGGCGAAACGCACCGGATCGAACGCGCCGCCCGCTCCCTTGAAGGCCGGATCGCTGGTGATCGACGCCATGATCTGCTCGTTCGACTGCTGCAAGCCGAGCTTGCGCGCCGCTTCGTCCAGCGTCGTCTCGGCGATCACCTGTTGCAGCACCTGGCGGTCGAGGCCGAAGGCGCGCGCCTGGTCGGGGCTGAGCGGGCGACCGATCTGGCGGCTGATCTGCTGGAGCCGGTCGGTATAGATCTGGCGGAACTGCTCGGTGGAAATCTCGGTCTTGCCGACCTTGGCCAGGGTCGACTGGCCAAAGCCCCGGAAGATGTCGCCGATGCCCCAGATGCCGAAACTGACGATCAGGACGCCCATCACGAGGGACATGATGATCTTGCCGAACCAGTTGGACGTGGCGTTACGAATTCCGCGGAGCATGGGCCTGTTCTTAAAGTTTGCCGGAGAGCGGGACGCCTTTCGGATCGGCCCGGCGTCATGGTCGCGGTAAGGCGCGGGACCGCTCCGCCGGTGCGGAGATCCGGGTTGGTCCTGGCGCGAACCGGCGTTCCACGTCGCCGGAAGGCGTCCGAAGGGCGGCACGAACTGATCCGGCCATCATAAAGAGCCGGCCGCGCCGTCGCAACCGTGGCGCGGCGGCGGTGAATTCGCCGCCGAATCCATCGCCGGGGCGTTGTCAGTTGCGTTCGCGGCGGCTATTGGCTCTGGCCATCCCGACCGTAACCCGTCCGAGCGCGAGAGTTCGACCCATGACCAAGCCGATCCGCCCGCTGATCGCGGGCAACTGGAAGATGAATGGCCTCAAGGCATCGCTGGCCGAAATCGCGGCGATCGGGCAAGGCGCGGGGGCCCTGTGGCGCAAGGCCGATCTCCTGATCTGCCCGCCGGCGACCTTGATGTTCGCAGCGGCGGCCTCGGTGATCGGCGCGAAGCTTTCAATCGGCGCGCAGGATTGCCACGTCGCCGCCTCGGGCGCCCATACCGGCGACATTTCGGCGCAGATGCTGGCGGATGCCGGCGCCAGCGCGGTCATCGTCGGCCATTCCGAGCGGCGCGCCGATCACGGCGAAACCGACGCGCTGGTGCGCCGGAAGGCCGAGGCGGCGTGGCACGAGGGCCTGACCGCGATCGTCTGCGTCGGCGAGACGCAGGAGCAGCGCGACGCCGGGCGGGCGCTCGACGTGGTCGGGGGGCAGCTCGCCGGCTCGGTGCCGGACGGCGCCACCGCCGCCAACACCGTGGTCGCCTACGAGCCGGTGTGGGCGATCGGCACCGGGCGCACGCCGACCGTCGCGGATGTCGCCGAAATGCATGATTTCATGCGCAAAACCCTCATGGCGCGGTTTCCCGGCGAGGCCGCCGGAATCCGGCTGCTCTATGGCGGCTCGGTCAAGCCGTCGAACGCCGCCGAACTGCTGGCGGCCTCGAACGTCAACGGCGCGCTGATCGGCGGCGCCAGCCTCAAGGCCGCGGACTTTCTTGCGATCGCGACCGCCTGTCCCTAACTGAACGACGGTACGCCGCGTCGGCCGGGCAGGGGTGGCCATGGCCGTCCGGGTCGTGTAGACAGCGCGGCAAATTCAATCTCGCGTGGGCCACCGCCCGGACCCGGTCCCGGCGTCGCGCCGCGATGGAAGGTATCCATGGAAACCGTCATTATCGTCATTCACCTGATGCTCGTCGTGGTGCTGATCGCGGTGGTACTGGTGCAGAAGTCCGAAGGCGGCGGCCTCGGCATCGGCGGCGGCGGTGGCGGCGGCTTCATGTCGAGCCGCGGCACCGCGAACCTGTTGACGCGGACCACGGCGATCGTGGCCGGGCTGTTCTTCGTCACCTCCCTGTTGTTGTCGTGGCTCGCCAACTACCAGCGCGCGCCGACCTCGATCATCAATCAGACCACCGCGCCGCTGTCGCAGCCCGGAACCCCGGTCGCGCCTTCCGGCGGCGGCGTGCTCGACACGCTCAAGCAGCAGGAACGGCAAGCCCCCGGCGTGCCGCAGCCGCCGCGCTCGCAATGAAGCCCTGCATTTCCGCCGGCCGGTTTAACGTCATTTCTTGAGAATCGTCCTCAAGATACCGTTTTTACTATGAATTTCGATGAATCCACAGCATGGCCCGCGACCGGGCCATGGTTTCGATTCGTTTTGGCGAATCGCCAAGAGTCAGCGTAGAGGTTGAGCCCCATGGCGCGGTACATTTTCATCACCGGCGGCGTGGTTTCCTCGCTCGGCAAGGGTCTGGCATCGGCGGCGCTCGGCGCCCTGCTGCAAGCGCGGGGCTACAAGGTCCGGCTTCGCAAGCTCGACCCCTATCTCAACCTCGATCCCGGCACGATGTCGCCGTATCAGCACGGCGAGGTGTTCGTCACCGACGACGGCGCCGAAACCGACCTCGACCTCGGCCACTACGAGCGCTTCACCGGGCGGCCGGCGACCCGGCAGGACAACATCACCACCGGCCGCATCTATCAGGACATCCTGACGCGGGAGCGGCGCGGCGACTATCTCGGGGCCACCATCCAGGTGATTCCGCACGTCACCAACGCCATCAAGGATTTCGTCCTCAGCGGCAACGAGGGTTACGATTTCGTGCTGGTCGAGATCGGCGGCACCGTCGGCGACATCGAGGGCCTGCCGTTCTTCGAGGCGATTCGGCAGATCAGGAACGACCTGCCGCGCGGGCAGGTGATCTACATCCATCTGACGCTGTTGCCCTACATCCCGAGCGCCGGCGAACTCAAGACCAAGCCGACCCAGCATTCGGTCAAGGAACTGCGCTCGATCGGCATCCAGCCGGACATCCTGTTGTGCCGCACCGATCGCGAGATTCCGAAGGAGGAGCGGCGCAAGCTCGGGCTGTTCTGCAACGTGCGCGAGAGCGCGGTGATCGAGGCGCGCGACGTCGACAACATCTACGCCGTGCCCGAGGGCTATCACGCCGCCGGGCTCGACGACGAGGTGCTGGCGGCGTTCGGCATCGAGGCCAAGGCGCCGCCGGCGCTCGACGGCTGGCACCTTATCAACGAGCGGGTGCGCAACCCGGAAAGCGCGGTGACCATCGCCATCGTCGGCAAGTACACCGGCATGAAGGACGCCTACAAATCGCTGATCGAGGCGCTGCACCACGGCGGCATCGCCAACAACGTCAAGGTCAACCTCGACTGGATCGAGAGCGAGGTGTTCGAGAAGGACGACCCGGCGCCGCTGCTGGAGCATGTCGACGGCATCATGGTGCCGGGCGGCTTCGGTCAGCGCGGCGCGGAAGGCAAGATCCGCGCGGCGCGCTTCGCCCGCGAGCGCAAGGTGCCGTATTTCGGCATCTGCTTCGGCATGCAGATGGCGGTGATCGAGGCGGCGCGCAATCTTGCCGGCATCAAGGACGCCAACTCCACCGAGTTTGGCCCGACTGACGAGCCCGTCGTCGGCCTGATGACCGAGTGGCTGCGCGGCAACGAACTGGAAAAGCGCTCGCGGGCCGGCGATCTCGGCGGCACCATGCGGCTCGGGGCCTATCCGGCGCTGCTGACCAGGGGCAGCCGGGTCTCGGCGATCTATGGCGGCGCGACCGAGATTTCGGAGCGCCACCGCCACCGCTACGAGGTCAACACCGCCTACAAGGACCGACTGGAGCGGCACGGCTTGCGTTTCTCCGGACTGTCGCCGGACGGCGTGCTGCCGGAGATCGTCGAATACCAGGACCACCCATGGTTCATCGGCGTGCAGTATCACCCTGAACTGAAGTCGCGGCCGTTCGAGCCGCATCCCCTGTTCGCATCCTTCATCCAGGCGGCGGTGGTGCAGTCGAGGCTGGTGTAGCGGAAAGGAAGCGCCCATGATCTATGAAATGCGTGTCTATCGCTGCGTCCCCGGCCGGCTGCCGGCGCTGCTCAGGCGCTTCGAGACCGTGACGCTGAAGCTGTGGGACAAGCACGGCATCCGACAGGCGGGATTTTTCACCACGCTTGTCGGCACCTCGAATCAGGAACTGACCTATCTGTTGGCATGGGACTCGATGGCCGAGCGGGAAGCCAAATGGACCGCGTTCGCGACCGATCCCGCCTGGTTGACCGCGCGCGCGGAGTCCGAGAAGGACGGCCAGATCGTCGACAACATCGTCAATCAGTTTCTGCAACCGACGGCGTTTTCCTCGGTCAGGTAGCAGGCGGTCCGAAACCGGGGCGCTCATGCACGGCATCCCCTAGCGCAACCCTCGTATCCGCGATCCGCCGCTTGTGACGGCGGGAACCATCCGGCATGGTCGGCGCGAAAGGATTTCAGCTTGCCCCCGGTCATGCCCGCCACGCCGTCGCCCGTCGTCACGCTTGGCACGGTGCGATTCGGCCACGCCCTGCCGCTCGCCGTGATCGCGGGTCCGTGCCAGCTCGAAAGCCGGGCGCACGCGCTGGAGACGGCGAGCGCGCTGAAGGAGATCGCGGGCCGGCTCGGCATCGGGCTGGTCTACAAGACCTCGTTCGACAAGGCCAACCGCACCAGCGCCACCGCCGCGCGCGGCATCGGGCTTGCGCAGGCGCTGCCGATCTTCGCCGAAATCCGTTCGTCGCTGGGGCTGCCGGTCCTGACCGACGTGCATGAGCCCGCCCAGTGCGCCGAGGTGGCGCAGGCGGTGGACGTGCTGCAAATCCCGGCCTTCCTGTGCCGGCAGACCGACCTGTTGCTGGCGGCGGCGGCGACCGGACGCGCGGTCAACGTCAAGAAGGGCCAGTTCCTCGCGCCCTGGGACATGACCAACGTGGTGGCGAAGATCGTCGGCGGCGGCAATCCCAACGTGCTGGTGACCGAGCGCGGCGCCTCGTTCGGCTACAACACGCTGGTCTCCGACATGCGCGCCTTGCCGATTCTCGCCCGCACCACCGGCGCGCCGGTGATCTTCGACGCCACTCATTCGGTGCAGCAGCCGGGCGGCAAGGGGACGTCCTCCGGCGGCGAGCGCGAATTCGTCCCGGTGCTGGCGCGCGCGGCGGTCGCGGTCGGCGTCGCCGGCGTGTTCATCGAAACCCATCCCGACCCCGACCGCGCGCCCTCCGACGGCCCCAACATGGTGCCGCTGGCCGCGTTCGAGGGGCTGGTGCGACGCCTGATGGCGTTCGACCGTCTCGCCAAGAGCGATCCCGACAAGAGCGGGTCCGACTGATGTCCGCAAGCTCCGAGGGGTGGCGTTCGTCCTGATGCCGTCCGTGCTGTACCTGATTGCGCTGGCGTCGTTCGCGGCCAACCTGTCGGTGCGCGCGATCGATCCGGTGATCCCGCATATCGCCGACGACCTCGGCGTCTCGATCGCGCAGGCCGCCGGCCTGTCGGCGGCGCTGGCTTTCACCTTCGCCATCGTGCAGCCGATCATCGGCGCCATCGCCGATCTGGTCGGCAAGGCCCGCGTCATGGTGACGTGTCTGGCGCTGCTCGGCGTCGGCAGCATCCTGGGCAGCTTCGCCGAAACCTATCCGCTGCTGCTGGTGACGCGCATCGTGTGCGGCGTCGGCGCCGGCGGGGTGTTTCCGGTGACGCTGAGCCTGACCAGCGATCTGGTGCCGGTTTCGGGTCGGCAGGTGGCGATCAGCCGGGTGCTGGCGGGGGCGATGATCGGCAACATCCTCGGCTCGACGCTCGGCGGCGTGGTCGGCGACCTGTTCGGCTGGCGCGGCGTGCTGGGGTTTCTTGGCGTCACCACGGTGATCGCCTCGGTGGCGGTCGGCGTCGGCCTGAGCCGGACCTCGACCGCGATCGCCTCCGGCGGCACCAGCCTGGCGACGCTGTGGCACGGCTATCAGGTGCTGTTCCGCAACCCGCGAACGCGGGTCTGCTACAGCGTGGTGTTCATCGAGGGCTGCTGCGTCCTCGGGGTGTTTCCGTTCGTCGCGGCATTCCTGTTCGATCTCGGCGAGACGCGGCTGTCGATCGCCGGCGTGGTGATCGCCGGCTTCGCGCTCGGCGGGCTGGTCTATACCGCGAGCGTGACCGGGATGCTGCGGTGGATGGGCGTTCGCGGCCTGATGATCGGCGGCGGCGCGCTGATGGCGCTGCAACTGGTGGTGCTCGGCCTCGGCCTGCCGTGGCAGGCGCAGATGGCGAGCTTCGTGGTGATGGGGCTCGGCTTCTACATGCTGCATGGCTGCATGCAGGTGTTCGCCAGCGAGTTGGCGGTCGAGGCGCGGGCGACCTCGATGTCGCTGCACTCCTGTTTCTTTTTCCTCGGCCAGACCGCGGGGCCGATCGTCTACGGCTTCGGCATCGCCCATGCCGGCAAGATGCCGACGCTGATCGTCTGCGCCGTCATAATGGCGCTGGTCGGGATCGTCGCCGCGCGGCTGCTGGTGACCCCGGCGCCCGAGGCGCGCGCGGCCGTGTAAACCGGTTTGTCAGCCCCGGCCGCGATAGGGCGGCACGCCCTGCTCCGGCAGCCAGACGTCTTTCGGCGGCTTGCCGGTCTGCCAGAACACGTCGATGGGAATGCCGCCGCGCGGATACCAGTAGCCGCCGATCCGCAGGTAGCGCGGCTTGATCTCGGCCGTGAGGCGCTTGCCGATCGCCACCGTGCAGTCCTCGTGGAACGCGCCGTGATTGCGGAAGCTCGCCAGATACAGTTTCAGCGATTTCGATTCCACCAGCCACGCGCCGGGCACGTAGTCGATCATCAGATGGGCGAAGTCGGGCTGGCCGGTGATCGGGCACAGCGAGGTGAACTCGGGCGCGGTGAAGCGCACCAGGTAGTTGGTGCCCTTCTGCGGGTTCGGCACCCGGTCGAGCTGCGCGGCGTCGGGGGAGGCGGGCCAGGCGACATCGCGGCCGAGTTGCAGGCTGGCGGTCTTGGCGCGGGGGCGGGGCGATCTGGACATGAGCGCCTGCGTAACGCCTCGGCGGCGATCCGGCAAGGCGGCAAGGGCCGCGCCCGGCCTTTCCCCGCCGGATGCGTTGCTGTAGAAGCACGGCCAAAGTTTTCCCTGACAGACAAGAGGCTTCCATGACCGCCATCGTCGACATCATCGGCCGCGAAATTCTCGATAGCCGCGGCAACCCGACCATCGAGGTCGACGTGGTGCTTGAGGACGGCTCGCAGGGTCGCGCGGCGGTCCCGTCGGGGGCCTCCACCGGCGCCCACGAGGCGGTCGAACTGCGCGACGGCGACAAGGCGCGCTATGCCGGCAAGGGCGTGCGCAAGGCGGTGGAAGCCGTCAACGGTGAAATCTTCGACGCCATCGGTGGCATGGACGCCGAGGAGCAGGTGCAGATCGACGAAACCATGATCGCGCTCGACGGCACGGCGAACAAGAGCCGGCTCGGCGCCAACGCCATCCTCGGCGTGTCGCTGGCGGTGGCCAAGGCCGCGGCCGATTCCTACGACATGCCGCTGTACCGCTATGTCGGCGGTACCTCGGCGCGGCTGTTGCCGGTGTCGATGATGAACATCATCAACGGCGGCGTCCACGCCGACAACCCGATCGACTTCCAGGAATTCATGATCCTGCCGGTCGGCGCGTCGTCGTTCGCCGAGGCGCTGCGCTGCGGCGCGGAGGTCTTCCACACGCTCAAGGCGGGACTGAAGAAGGCCGGGCACAATACCAATGTCGGCGACGAGGGCGGCTTCGCGCCGAACCTGCCGTCGGCGGACGCCGCGCTCGATTTCGTCATGAACGCCATCGCGCAGGCCGGCTACAAGCCCGGCGAGGACGTGATGCTCGGCCTCGACTGCGCCGCCACCGAGTTTTTCAAGGACGGCCAATACGTCTATGGCGGCGAGAACAAGACCCGCTCGCGCTCCGAACAGGCGAAATATCTCGCCGATCTGGCGTCGCGCTATCCGATCGTCACCATCGAGGACGGCATGAGCGAGGACGACATGGAGGGCTGGAAGGAACTGACAGACCTGATCGGGTCCAGGTGCCAGCTCGTCGGCGACGACCTGTTCGTCACCAATGTCGCGCGCCTCGAAGACGGCATCAAAAACGGCCGCGCCAACTCGATCCTGGTCAAGGTCAACCAGATCGGCACGCTGACCGAAACGCTGGCCGCCGTCGAAATGGCGTTCAAGGCCGGCTACACCGCGGTGATGTCGCACCGCTCCGGCGAGACCGAGGATTCCACCATCGCCGACCTCGCCGTCGCCACCAACTGCGGTCAGATCAAGACCGGCTCGCTGGCGCGCGCGGACCGCACCGCCAAATACAACCAGTTGCTGCGGATCGAGCAGGAACTGGGGACGCAGGCGAAATATGCCGGCCGGGCGGCGCTGAAGGCGCTGGCCTGACGCAACAGCGATCAACCTCGGGAGGAATGCATGAGCAACGATCACACCAGTGGACTTGAGCTTCGTTCCCTCATCAAGGCCGACGGCACGCTTGAAGTGTCGTTGGCGCGGGTCGATGTCCCGGAGCCCGCCGCCGACGAGGTGGTGGTGCGGGTCGAGGCGACCCCGATCAATCCGTCCGATCTCGGATTGCTGTTCGGCGCGGCCGACATGTCGACGGCGAAAGTGTCCGGCACCGCGGGAGAGCCGGTGCTGACGGCCGCGGTGCCCGCGGCCGCGATGCGGGCGATGGCCGGGCGGCTCGATCAATCGATGCCGGTCGGCAACGAGGGCGCGGGCGTCGTGGTCAGGGCCGGCGCGTCCGACGCCGCAAAAGCGCTGCTCGGCAAGACCGTGGCGATGATCGGCGGCGCGATGTACGCGCAGTACCGCACCATCAAGGCGCGCGATTGCATGGCGTTGCCGGCGGGCGCGACGGCCGCCGACGGCGCGTCGTGCTTCGTCAATCCGCTGACGTCGCTGGGCATGGTCGAGACGATGCGGCGCGAGGGCCACAAGGCGCTGGTCCACACCGCCGCCGCCTCCAATCTCGGACAGATGCTGAACAAGATCTGCATCAAGGACGGCGTCGCGCTGGTCAACATCGTGCGCAGCGCCGAGCAGGCCGCGCTGCTGCGCGGCATCGGCGCAAAATATGTCTGCGACTCCACGTCCCCGACCTTCATCGACGACCTGACGCAGGCGCTGGTCGAGACCGGCGCGACCATCGCCTTCGACGCCATCGGCGGCGGCAAGCTCGCCGGGCAGATCCTGACGGCCATGGAAATCGCCGCCAACCGGACCGCCAAGGTCTACAGCCGCTACGGCTCGGACGTGCACAAGCAGGTCTACATCTACGGTTCGCTCGACACCGGGCCGACCATCATCAACCGCGCGTTCGGCATGACCTGGGGCGTCGGCGGCTGGCTGCTGTTTCCGTTCCTGCAAAAGATCGGCCCGGCGGACGGCGCGCGGCTGCGCCAGCGGGTGCTGGACGAACTCAAGACCACCTTTGCCAGCCACTATACCGGCGTCATCTCGCTGCAAGAGGCGCTGCAACCGGCCAACATCGCGATTTACAACAAGCGCGCGACCGGCGAGAAATTCCTGATCGATCCGAGCCGGGCAGCCGTAAAGTGATTGTGATCGCCCGCCGCCGACATTTTGCGCGCCGGGGCGGGTTTGCGATGTTCATGCACTTGCATCTTCTTTGCGGGGCGGGTAGTTCAGGGAACCTGACCCTGACCACATGAGGACTATCCATGACCGCCTATAACGTCGCCGTCATCGTCGGCAGCCTCCGCAAGGAGGCCTTTTCGCTGCGCATCGCCAACGCGCTGGCCAAGCTGGCGCCGCCGTCGCTGAAACTCGACATCGTCACGCTGCACGGTCTGTCGTTTTTCAACCAGGACCTCGAAGCCAATCCGCCGGCGGACTGGGTGGCGTTCCGCGACCGGATCAGGCCCGTCGACGCCGTGCTGTTCGTCACCCCGGAATACAACCGCTCGGTGCCGGGCGTGCTCAAGAACGCCATCGACGTCGGGTCGCGACCCTACGGCCAGAGCGTCTTCAACGGCAAGCCGGGCGGCGTCATCAGCAACTCGCCGGGCGCGATCGGCGGATTCGGCGCCAACCACCATTTGCGGCAATCGCTGATGTTCCTCAATATCGCGGTCCTCCAGCAGCCCGAAGCCTATGCCGGGGGTGTCGGCGACGCCTTCGACGACAAGGGCGAGCTAACCAAGGAGTCGCTGCGTGGCTTCCTTGATAACTACATGACGGCGTTCGCCGCGTGGGTCGCGCAGCAGAAAAAGTAAGATCCGGCGGGACGGCGGCGGCGCGGTTAGCTGTTCGTTAACCGCGCCGTCGCATCGTCCGCGCATGGTTTCGCGCGCAAGACTGAAAGGATTGCTGACCGGTGTGGCCCTCTATGCGATGGCCGCGGCGACGGTCGGTTATTTCAGCGTCAACGCCTATACCGGCAAGTACGGCCTGAACGCGCGTCAGGAGCTTGACCAGGAAATCATCGCGCTGACCTCCGAACTGGCCCGGCTCAAGAAGGAGCGCGCCGAGGGCGAGCAGCGCGTGTCGTTGCTGCGCGCCGACCGCATGGATCCCGACATGCTCGACGAGCGGGTCCGCTTCCAACTCGAATACGCTCATCCCCGCGATCTGGTGGTCCTGATTAAGCGGCCGAATTGAGCGCGCCACGGCGGCGCGGTTTTTCGCCGCGCGAGAATCGGCGCGATCACACCTCGATCGTTTCGTTTCGCTGCATTGCGACATGACGCGATGCGATCGATCATCGCGCTTGTCTTTCAAGCTCGGGTGAGTTGGGATAGAGAGGATTATCGCTCCTCTTATCCGGATCAGCCATGGCAGCACCGAAGAAGACCGCATCGCAGGCATCAGGGCAGGAGACGAACAACGGCGCGCCCCGTTCATCCAGTCTGAATTTCACCAAGGAACAGGATCTGGCGGCGCTGCGTGAGATGCTGCTGATCCGCCGCTTCGAGGAAAAGGCCGGCCAGCTTTACGGCATGGGCGCGATCGGCGGCTTCTGCCATCTCTATATCGGCCAGGAAGCCATCGTCGTCGGCATGCAGATGGCGCTGAAATACGGCGACCAGATCATCACCGGCTATCGCGATCACGGCCACATGCTGGCGACCGGCATGGACGCCAACGGTGTGATGGCGGAATTGACCGGGCGTCGCGGCGGCTATTCCAAGGGCAAGGGCGGCTCCATGCACATGTTCAGCAAGGAGAAGCACTTCTACGGCGGCCACGGCATCGTCGGCGCGCAGGTGTCGCTCGGCACCGGGCTCGCCTTCGCCAACCGCTATCGCGGCAACGATAATGTCGCCGTGGCCTATTTCGGCGACGGCGCCGCCAATCAGGGCCAGGTCTACGAAAGCTTCAACATGGCCGAGCTGTGGAAGCTGCCGGTGATCTACGTCATCGAGAACAACCGCTACGCCATGGGCACCTCGGTCAGCCGCTCCTCGGCGCAGCAGGATTTTTCCAAGCGCGGCGCCTCGTTCAACATTCCCGGCGAGCAGGTCGACGGCATGGACGTGCGGGCGGTGAAGGCCGCCGCCGACAAGGCGGTGAAGTGGTGCCGCGAGGGTAACGGACCGTTCATCCTGGAAATGCAGACCTATCGCTATCGCGGCCACTCGATGTCCGACCCGGCGAAGTACCGCACCCGCGAGGAGGTCGAGAAGGTCCGCCACGATTCCGATCCCATCGAACAGGTCCGCAGCCGGTTGCTCGCCGCCAAGGTCAGCGAGCAGGAGTTGAAGGCGATCGACGCCGAGGTGCGCGAGATCGTCAATGCCTCCGCCGACTTCGCCCTCAACGATCCCGAGCCGGATCCGTCCGAGCTTTACACCGACGTCTATCGCTGAGCGCGCGGCCCCCATAAGTCCTGGAGCGAATATGCCGATTCAAGTTCTGATGCCCGCGCTGTCGCCGACGATGGAGAAGGGCAATCTCGCCAAGTGGCTCAAGAAAGAGGGCGAGGCGATCAAGTCCGGCGACGTCATCGCCGAGATCGAGACCGACAAGGCGACCATGGAGGTCGAGGCCACCGACGAGGGCACGCTCGGCCGGATCCTGATCCCCGAAGGCACCTCCGACGTCGCGGTCAACACCCCGATCGCCACCATCCTCGCCGAAGGCGAGAGCGCCGCCGATCTCGACAAGGCGGCGCCGGCCGCGCCGAAGCCGGAGGCGAAGCCCGAAGCCGCGCCGGCCGAGGCGAAGGCCGCTCCCGCGCCTCAAGCGCCGGCAGCCGCCGCCCCGGCCGATCCGGAGATTCCGGCAGGCACCGAGATGGTGACCATGACCATCCGCGACGCGCTGCGCGACGCCATGGCCGAGGAGATGCGCCGCGACGACGACGTCTTCATCATGGGCGAGGAGGTCGCGGAATATCAGGGCGCCTACAAGGTGACGCAGGGCCTGTTACAGGAATTCGGCGCGCGCCGCGTCATCGACACGCCGATCACCGAGCACGGCTTCGCCGGCATCGGCGTCGGCGCGGGCTTCGCCGGCCTCAAGCCGATCGTCGAGTTCATGACCTTTAATTTCGCCATGCAGGCGATCGATCACATCATCAACTCGGCGGCCAAGACGCTGTACATGTCGGGCGGACAGATGGGCTGCTCGATCGTGTTCCGCGGGCCGAACGGCGCGGCTTCGCGGGTCGCCGCCCAGCACAGCCAGGACTACGCGGCGTGGTATTCGCAAGTGCCCGGCCTCAAGGTGATCGCGCCCTATTCCGCCGCCGACTACAAGGGCCTGCTCAAGGCCGCGATCCGCGATCCCAATCCGGTGATCTTCCTTGAGAACGAAATCCTCTACGGCCACACCGGCGAGGTGCCGAAGCTGGAAGATTTCATCGTCCCGATCGGCAAGGCCAGGATCGCGCGCGCGGGGGGCGACGTCACCCTGATCGCATGGTCGAACGGCATGACCTACGCGCTGAAGGCCGCCGACGAATTGGCGAAGGAGGGCATCGCCGCCGAGGTGATCGATCTGCGGACCATCCGGCCGATGGACACCGAGACTTTTGTCGCGTCGGTGCGGAAAACCGGCCGCGCGGTGGTGGTCGAGGAAGGCTGGCAGCAGTCCGGCGTCGGCGCCGAGGTCGCGGCGCGGCTGATGGAGCACGCCTTCGACTATCTCGACGCGCCGGTGGCGCGCGTTTCGGGCAAGGACGTGCCGATGCCCTACGCCGCCAACCTCGAAAAGCTGGCGCTGCCGACGGTGGCGGACGTGGTCGAGGCCGCCAAGGCCGTTTGTTATCGCTAAGAGAGCAGGGCTGACATATGCCGATCAATATCCTGATGCCCGCGCTGTCGCCGACGATGGAGAAGGGCAACCTCGCCAAGTGGCTCAAGAAGGAGGGTGACCCGGTCAAGTCCGGCGACGTCATCGCCGAGATCGAGACCGACAAGGCGACGATGGAGGTCGAGGCTGTCGACGAGGGCACCATCGCGAAAATTATCGTACCCGAGGGTACCGCCGACGTGCCGGTCAACGACGTGATCGCGATCCTTGCTACGGAGGGCGAGGACGTGAAGGCGGCGGCCAGCGGCGGCGCGGCGAAGGCCGAAGCGAAAGCGCCCGCTGCTCCCGCCGCGAAGGCCGAAGCGCCGCCGGCCGCGCCGGCTCCGCAGCCGCCCGCCGCGCCGGCGTCGGCGCAGCCATCCGCCGCGCAACCTTCGGGCGATCGCATTTTCTCCTCGCCGCTGGCACGCCGGCTGGCGAAGGAGGCAGGCATCGAATTGTCCCGCGTCAACGGCACCGGACCGCACGGCCGCGTCATCGCCCGCGACGTCGAGGCGGCGAAGTCGGGGCAGGGCCTCAAGGCACCGGCCGCCGCAGCCGCGCCCGCTGCGGCGTCGCAAGCGGCCGCGCCGGCCGTCGCGCCGTCGATGTCCGACCAGCAGGTGCGCGCGCTGTTCGCGGACGGCTCCTACGAGGTCGCGCCGCACGACAACATGCGCCGCGTCATCGCCCAGCGCCTGACGCAATCGATGCAGACCATCCCGCATTTCTATCTGACGATGGACTGCGATCTCGACAAGCTGCTGGCCTTGCGCGAGCAGCTCAACGCCGCCGCGTCGAAGGACAAGGACGGCAAGCCCGCTTACAAGCTCTCGGTCAACGACTTCGTGGTGAAGGCGATGGCGCTCGCGCTCCAGCGCGTGCCGGACGCCAATGTGAGCTGGACCGAAGGCGGAATGCTGAAGCACAGGAATTCCGACGTCGGCGTCGCGGTGGCGATGCCGGGCGGCCTGATTACGCCGATCGTGCGCCAGGCGGAAACCCTGACGCTGTCGGTGATCTCCAACCGGATGAAGGATTTTGCCGCGCGCGCGCGCAATCGCAAGCTTAAACCCGAGGAATATCAGGGCGGCACCACGGCGGTCTCCAATCTCGGCATGTACGGCATCAAGGATTTCACCGCCGTCATCAATCCGCCCCACGCCACCATCCTCGCGGTCGGGGCCGGCGAGCAGCGCGCCGTCGTCCGCAACGGCAAGGTCGAGGTCGCCAACATGATGAGCGTGACGCTGTCCTGCGATCACCGCGCGGTGGACGGCGCGCTCGGCGCCGAACTGCTCGGCGCGTTCAGGCAACTGATCGAAAACCCGATGACGATGATGGTGTAATTTTTCTTTCCCTCTCCCGTTGTGGGAGAGGGTCACCCGGCGAGCTGTGCTCGCCACCCTCTCCCACAACGGCAGAGGGGAAGATAAGAAGCGCGTGACAATGGCCGACACATCTTTCGACGTCATCATCATCGGCTCCGGCCCCGGCGGTTACGTCACCGCGATCCGCGCCGCCCAGCTTGGTTTGAAGACCGCGATCGTCGAGAAGCAGTATCTCGGCGGCATTTGTCTCAACTGGGGTTGCATTCCGACCAAGGCGCTGCTGCGCTCGGCGGAAATCTATCACTACATGAAGCACGCCAAGAACTACGGCCTGTCGGCGGATAACGTGTCCTACGATCCGAAGGCGGTGGTGGCGCGCTCGCGCGGCGTCTCGAAGCGCCTCAACGACGGCGTCGGCTTCCTGATGAAGAAGAACAAGGTCACCGTGATCTGGGGCGAGGCGTCGATCGACGCGCCCGGCAAGATCACGGTGAAAAAATCGGCCGTCGAAGCGCCGAAGGGCGCATTGGGCGAGGGCAGCTATCAGGCAAAACACATCATCCTCGCCACCGGCGCGCGGCCGCGCGCGCTGCCGGGGCTGGAGGGCGACAAGAAGCTGGTGTGGACCTATTTCGAAGCCATGGTGCCGGACCGGATGCCGAAGTCGCTGCTGGTGGTCGGCTCCGGCGCGATCGGCATCGAGTTCGCCTCGTTCTTCCGCACCATGGGCGCCGAGGTGACGGTGGTCGAGGTGCTGCCGCAGATTCTTCCCGTTGAAGATGCCGAGATCGCCGCGCTGGCGCGCAAGCAGTTCGAGAAGCAGGGCATCAAGATCATGTCCGGCACGAAGGTGACGAAGCTCGACAAGAAGGCCGACAGCGTCGTCGCCACCGTCGACGCGGGCGACGGCAAGCCGGTCACCGCCGAGTTCGAGCGGGTGATTTCGGCGGTCGGCGTGGTCGGCAACATCGAGGGGCTGGGGCTGGAGAAACTCGGCGTCAAGACCGATCGCGGCTGCGTCGTGGTCGACGGTTACGGCAAGACCAATGTCCCCGGCATCTACGCCATCGGCGACGTCGCGGGTCCGCCGATGCTGGCGCACAAGGCCGAGCACGAGGGCGTGATCTGCGTCGAGGCGATCAAGGGCCTGCACCCGCACGCCATGGACAAGAGCCTGATCCCCGGCTGCACCTATTGCCATCCGCAGATCGCCTCCGTCGGCCTGACCGAGGCCAAGGCGAAGGAACTGGGCCGCGACATGCGTGTCGGCCGCTTCCCCTTCGTCGGCAACGGCAAGGCGATCGCGCTCGGCGAGGATCAGGGGCTGGTGAAGGTGATCTTCGACAAGAAGACCGGTCAGCTTCTCGGCGCGCACATGGTCGGGGCGGAGGTCACCGAGCTGATCCAGGGCTATGTGGTGGCGATGAACCTGGAGACCACCGAGGAAGACCTGATGCACACCGTCTTCCCGCATCCGACGCTGTCGGAGATGATGAAGGAAGCGGTGCTCGACGCTTACGGCCGGGTGCTGAACATTTAGCTCCGGCGATCCGGAGCGTCCGGTCATCGCCGGTTCAATCCCGGCGCACGGCCCGGCCTCGCGCGGTGAGCATTGCGGAGGCGCAACGGATGTTGCGTGGACGCAACACTCGGCGAACATTTGGGCTTTGCGGCCGGCGGCGTTGAGCGCGCCGCTATTTAGCCACACGACTTGATGAAATCATTCCAGACACCTCGGCGGACGGACTTCCGGCCCGGCCGGTCGCGAGGGCGCGAAGGCTTTCGCCGGTTAGATTGGGCGCGGCCTTTGCGGGCAAACGGTCCCGGGGGCGCGGGTTCGCAATGGATACAAAAACCAACATCAAGGCGAGGCTGCCGAGCCGGCATGTGACCGAGGGGCCCGATCGCGCGCCGCACCGCTCCTATCTCTATGCCATGGGGCTGACGACAGCCCAGATTCATCAACCTTTCGTCGGCGTCGCCACCTGCTGGAACGAAGCCGCGCCGTGCAACATCTCGCTGATGCGCCAGGCGCAGGCGGTGAAGAAGGGCGTGGCGTCCGGCGGCGGCACCCCGCGCGAATTCTGCACCATCACCGTGACCGACGGCATCGCCATGGGCCACGACGGCATGCGCTCGTCGCTGCCGTCGCGCGAGGCGATCGCCGACACCGTCGAACTGACCATCCGCGGCCACTCCTACGACGCGCTGGTGGGGCTCGCCGGTTGCGACAAATCGCTGCCGGGCATGATGATGGCGATGATCCGTCTCAACGTGCCGTCGATCTTCATCTATGGCGGCTCGATCCTGCCGGGCAATTTCCGCGGCCAGCCGGTCACCGTGCAGGACATGTTCGAGGCGGTCGGCAAGCACTCGACCGGCGAATTCTCCGACGCCGACCTCGACGAGATCGAGCGGGTGGCGTGTCCCTCGGCCGGGGCCTGCGGCGCGCAGTTCACCGCCAACACCATGGCGACCGTCTCCGAGGCGATCGGACTGGCGCTGCCGTATTCGGCCGGCGCGCCCGCGCCCTACGAGATCCGCGATTCGTTCTGCATGGCGGCCGGCGAGAAGATCATGGACCTGATCGCCGCCAATATCCGGCCGCGCGACATCGTCACCCGCAAGGCGCTGGAAAACGCCGCCGCGGTTGTCGCCGCTTCCGGCGGCTCGACCAACGCGGCGCTGCACCTGCCGGCTATCGCCCATGAGTG
This sequence comes from Xanthobacteraceae bacterium, assembly GCA_023954195.1. GTDB lineage: Bacteria > Pseudomonadota > Alphaproteobacteria > Rhizobiales > Xanthobacteraceae > 62-47. The sequence continues at coordinate 790,770 of JAMLIK010000001.1, read as the reverse complement.
CGGCATCAAGTTCGACCTGTTCGACGTCGCCGAAATCTTCAAAAAGACTCCATATGTCGCGGATTTGAAGCCGGGTGGCCGTTATGTCGCCAAAGACATGTTCGAGGTTGGCGGCATACCGCTCTTGATGAAGACGCTGCTCGATCACGGCTTCCTGCATGGCGATTGTCTCACCGTCACCGGCCGGACCATCGCGGAGAACCTCAAGTCGGTGAAGTGGAATCCGCACCAGGACGTGGTGCGGCCGGCCGATCAGCCGATCACCGTCACGGGCGGGGTGGTCGGTTTGAAAGGCAATCTGGCCCCGGAGGGTGCGATCGTGAAGGTCGCTGGCATGTCGGAGTTGAAGTTTACCGGCCCGGCGCGCTGCTTCGACCGCGAGGAAGATGCGTTCGAGGCGGTCAAGAATCGCACCTACAAGGAAGGCGACGTTCTGGTGATCCGCTACGAGGGGCCGCGCGGCGGTCCCGGAATGCGGGAAATGCTGGCGACCACTGCGGCGCTATACGGGCAGGGCATGGGCGGCAAGGTCGCGCTCATCACCGATGGCCGTTTCTCCGGCGCGACCCGCGGTTTCTGCATCGGACATGTCGGCCCGGAGGCCGCGATCGGCGGCCCGATCGCGCTGTTGCGCGACGGCGACGTCATCGCCATCGATGCGGTTGAAGGAATCATCGAGGTCCGGCTATCGGACGCCGAACTGGCGGAGCGAAGGAAGGACTGGCGGCCGCGCGAAAACGATTATCGCTCGGGCGCGCTATGGAAATATGCCCAGCAGGTCGGCCCCGCCGTGGACGGTGCCGTGACTCATCCGGGCGGTGCGCACGAGAAACAGTGTTATGCGGATATCTGAGCGTATCGTTGTTGCGTTGGGTGTGTGCTTGACATTGGCGGGCGCGCCGGCGCTCGCGTTCGACGGCACCACCGTCGGGCAGGATCCGGCGTCGCCGATGGTCTCCGCCGCGCCGCCGGCGGCCGCCGCCGGCGCGCTGGGCAAACAGCCGCCCGCGACCAATTCGCTGAGCGCCCTGCAATACGCCGCCGAGGACGGCCACCCGATCGCGCAGTGGAAACTTGGCCGGATGTACGCCAAGGGCGACGGCGTCGCGCGGGACGATCTGCGCGCGTTCCACTATTTCAGCCGGATCGCCAACGCCCATGCCGAGGACAGCCCGACCGCGCCGCAGGCCGCGGTGGTCGCCAACGCCTTCGTGGCGCTCGGCCGTTATTTCCTCGCCGGCATCCCCAACACCAAGATCAAGCCGGACGTCAATCGCGCGCGCGAAATGCTCTCCTACGCCGCGTCGTATTTCGGCAACGCCGACGCGCAATACGACCTGGCGCGGCTTTACCTTGACGGCACCGGCACGGCGCGCGATCCGAAATACGGCATTCGCTGGCTCGGGCTCGCCGCCCAGAAGGGCCAGCATCAGGCGCAGGCGCTGCTGGGCCAGATGCTGTTCAACGGCGATCACCTGCCGCGCCAGGCGGCGCGCGGCCTGATGTGGCTGACGCTGGCGCGCGACAGCGCCGGCCCGGAGGAAGCCTGGATCAAGGACAGCTACAACAAGGCGATCGCCAAGGCGTCCGAGGACGATCGCGCCATGGCGTTGAAGATGCTTGAGCACTGGGTGCAGGGCCGCCGCGACTGAGCGCGGGCGGCGGCGTCCCTATTCCAGATCGAGGTCGATCCACACCGGGACGTGGTCCGACGGCTTTTCCCAGGTGCGGACGTATTTGTCGATGCCGACGCCGGCGAGGCGGTCGCCGGCCTGCGGCGACAGCAGCAGGTGGTCGATGCGCAACCCGTTGTTCTTCTGCCAGGCGCCGGCCTGATAGTCCCAGAAGGTATATTGGCCGGCGGCGTCGGTGGTGGCGCGCAGCGCGTCGGTCAGCCCCAGGCCGAGCAGGGCCTGAAACCGTTCCCGCGTCTGCGGCCGGAACAGCGCGTCGTCGACCCAGCTTTCCGGATTGTAAACGTCCCGCGCGTCCGGAATGACGTTGAAGTCGCCGGCCAGCACCAGCGGCTCCTCCGCCTTGAGGCGCGCCTCGGCATAGGCGTGGAGCCGCGACATCCAGTTCAGCTTATAGGGATACTTGTCGGTGTTGGCCGGATTGCCGTTGGGGAGATAGAGGCAGGCGACGCGCAGCACGCCGCGTTTCAGCGGCACCACGCCTTCGAGAAAACGGGCATGGGCATCGTCGGGATCGCCGGCGAGCCGGGGCGTGGTTTCGTCGAACGGCAGGCGCGACAGCAAGGCCACGCCGTTGAAGGTCTTCTGGCCATGGGTGACGACGTTGTAGCCGAGTGCCTCGACCGCCTCGCGCGGAAAAGCCTCGTCGACGCATTTGATCTCTTGCAGGCAGGCAATGTCCGGCGCGCATTCGCTGAGCCATGTCAGAAGGTGGTCGAGACGCTGGCGAACCGAATTGACGTTCCAGGTGGCGATTCTCATGAACTACGCTGCCTTTTCGAGATGCCTTCTACCGGCCGGAGATCAAAACATACCGTCTCCCGCGAAAGCCGGATAGGGATGGGCGGAACCGGCGGCCGCGCGGGCCGCGCCGGCAGGATGACAAACAAGATGACAAAGATATCACGAACCATACGGCCGGATTTCACATTGCCGCGTATCCCGAACCGGCACGGTGTGGTAAGTCCATCCGCCGGAATACAGGTTCCGGGACTTCTCACGAATTGAAGTCGCGCCGGTCTTGCGTCGCGCGGCGGGTGCGGAATGGCGATGGCGAAGCGGGGTTGGATCGTTGCGGCGGTGTTGCTGGCGGCTGGCGGAATGGCCGCCTATCAGACGCGCGCGTCTTGGTATCCCGAACGCGCCGCCGCCAAGGTCGCGCCCGGCCCGCGCAAGGTCGTGGTGGAGGTCGCCAAGGCGGCGCGCCAGCCGGTTCCGGTGGCGGTCGAGGCCATCGGCACGGTGACGCCGATTTCCAGCGTGGCGCTGAAATCCCGGATCGAGACCACCATCGTCGCGGTTCATTTCCAGGACGGCGCCCGCGTCAAGCAGGGCGATCTCCTGTTCACGCTGGACGCACGCCAGATCGACGCGCAGATCGAGCAGGCCGAGGGTGCGCTGGCCCGCGACCGCGCGCAACTCGCCGGCGCGCAGCGCGATCTTCATCGCTACAGCGAATTGATCGGCAAGGGCGCCACCACCCAGGTCAATCTCGACAACGCCCGCACCCAGGCCGACACCCTGACCGGAACCATCAAGGCCGACGAGGCGGCGCTGGACAATTTGCGGGTGCAGAAAAGCTACACCGTCATTCGCGCGCCGTTCGACGGCCGGATCAGCGCCGCCAATGTCAAGGTCGGCAATTTCGTGCGTCCCGCCGATGTCGCACCGCTCGCCACCATCAACCAGATGGCGCCGGTCTATGTGACGTTCGCGGTGCCGCAGGCGGTGTTGAGCGACCTGCGCGATGCGATGGCGAGCGGTTCGGCGCGGGTTGTCGCCTCGGTGCCGGGGCGTGAGGCATCGGAGCAGGGCAAGGTCGCGATGGTGGAGAACACCGTCGACGCCACCACCGGCATGGTGATGGTCCGCGGCATCATGGACAATGGCCGCGAGGCGTTGTGGCCCGGAACGCTGGTCAACACCCGATTGATTGTCCGCACCGAGGATGCCGTCGTGGTGCCGTCGGCGGCGGTGCAGCGCAGCCAGAAGGGCGATTTCGTGTTCGTCGTCGGCGACGGCAAGGCTTCGGTGCGTCCGGTGACTGTGGCCCGCACCGCCGCCGGCAACTCCGTGATCGCGAGCGGACTGAACGGCGGCGAGGAGGTCGTCGTCGATGGCCAGTTGCTGCTGCGCGACGGCACGCTGGTCCAGGTGCGGGAACGCAAGGCGGGAGCCTGACGCATGACGCTTCCCGAGCTATGCATCCGCCGCCCTGTGCTGACGACGCTGCTGACGGCGTCGATCATCGTGTTCGGCGTTTTCGGCTTCCGCCTGCTGCCGGTGTCGGCGCTGCCCAAGGTCGATTTCCCGACCATCGCGGTGACCGCGACGCTGCCCGGCGCCAGCGCCGAGACCATGGCGGCGTCGGTCGCCGGCATCATCGAGCGGCAACTGTCGACCATCGCCGGCATCTCGTCGATGTCGTCGCAATCGTCGCAGGGCCAGTCCACCATCACCATCCAGTTCGACCTCAACCGCAATATCGACGCGGCCTCGCTGGACGTGCAGACCGCGCTGACCATCGCGCAGCGGCGGCTGCCGGTCGAGATGACGATCCCGCCGAGTTTCCGCAAGGTGAACCCGGCGGACTATCCGGTGATCTACCTGTCGCTGTCCTCCGACACCCTGCCGCTGTCGGCGGTGAACGAATACGGTGAGATCACCGTTGGGCAGACGCTGTCGCAGATTCCCGGCGTCGCCCAGGTGCTGGTCTATGGCAGCCAGAAATTCGCGATCCGCGTCCAGGTCGATCCGCAGGCCGCGGCGGCGCGGGGGCTGACGCTGGATGATGTGCGCAGCGCCGTCACCAACGCCAATTCCTCGACGCCGGTCGGAACCCTCAACGGCCCCGAGCAGGACGTCGCGCTGGTGGCGTCGGGCCAGATGCCGAAGGCGTCCGAATACAGCAAGGTGATCGTGGCGTGGCGCAACGGCTCGCCGGTGAAACTCGACGAGATCGCCTCGATCCACGACAGCGTCGAGAACGACAAGATCGCGACCTGGCTCAACGGCAACCGCTCCATCGTGCTGGCGGTCCAGAAGCAGCCGGACGCCAATCTGGTCGATGTGGTGGACCGCGTGCGCGCCAAGCTGCCGGTGTTGCGGGCGCAGATCCCGCCGTCGGTGTCGGTCGACGTGATGATGGATCGCTCGGTCTCGATCCGTCAGGCGGTGGCCGACGTCGAGGAAACGCTCATGATCGCCGTGGTGCTGGTGATCCTGGTGATCTTCCTGTTCCTGCGCTCGGTTCCCGCGACCTTCATTCCGGCGCTGGCGGTGCCGATCTCGCTGATCGGCACCTGCGCGGTCATGTACCTGTTCGACTTCTCGATCAACAACATGACGCTGCTGGCGCTGACGCTGTCGGTGGGGTTCGTCGTCGACGACGCCATCGTCATGCTCGAAAACATCATGCGCCATATCGAGGAGGGCACGCCGCCGTTCGAGGCGGCGCTGAAGGGCTCGCGCGAGATCGGCTTCACCATCATCTCGATCACCTTCTCGCTGATCGCGGTGTTCATCCCGGTGCTGCTGATGGGCGGCATCGTCGGGCGCATTTTCCGCGAGTTCGCGGTGACGGTGGCCGTCGCCATCCTGATGTCCGGCTTCGTCTCGCTGACGCTGACGCCGATGCTGTGCGCGCGGCTGTTGCGCGCGCACGATCACGCGAAGCGGCCGAACATCGTGCTGCGCGCCTTCGAGAGCATGTTCGCCGGCCTGTTGCGCGCCTACGAATGGGCGCTCGACCGCGTCCTGGCCTACAAGTCGATCATGCTCGGCGTCACGCTGCTGACGCTGGCCGGCACCGTCTATCTGTACATCATCGTGCCTAAGGGATTTTTCCCGCAGGAGGACACCGGCTTCCTGATCGGCGTCACCGAGGCCGCCACCGACACCTCGTACGAGGCGATGGCGCAGCGCCAGCAGGCGCTCGCGGCGCTGCTGCAAGCCGATCCGGCGATCGAATACATCAACAGCACGGTGGGATCGGGCGGTCCCAACACCACCACCAATTATGGCCGTTTCTTCATTTCGCTGAAGCCGAAAAGCGAGCGCGACAACGTCCAGACCGTGATCGGGCGGCTGCGCCGCACGGCGCTGGAGGTGCCGGGCTTGCAGGCGTTCTTCCAGAGCATCCAGAATCTCAGCATCGGCGGCCGCATTTCAAAGAGCCAGTATCAGTATGTGCTCCAGAGCGGCGACACCGACGCGCTCTACCGGCTGGCGCCGAAGATGAACGAGCTGATCTCGAAGGTGCCGGGGCTGCTCGACGTCACCAACGACCTCTACATTAAGAACCCGCAGCTCACCGTCGAGGTCGATCGCGAGAAGGCGGCGGTGTTCGGCATTTCCGTCGGCCAGATCCGCAACGAGCTGTTCAACGCCTACGGCACGCGGCAGGTCGGCACCATCTACATGCCCTCCAACGACTACAAGATCATCATGGAGGCCAAGCCCGAGTTTCGCGTCGATCCTTCCGATCTGTCGAAACTCTACGTCAAGACCGCGCAGGGCCAGCCGATCCCGCTCGACGCGGTGGCGCACATGGTGCCCTCGGTCGGGCCGTTGCAGATCAACCATCAGGGCCAGCAACCGGCGGTGACGATCTCGTTTAACCTCGCGCCGGGCGTCTCGCTCGGCTACGCGGTGGACAAGATCACCGAGATCGAGCGCGAGGCGCGGCTGCCGGTCACCATCGTCACCGGCTTCTCCGGCACCGCGCAGGTGTTCCAGGATTCGTTGCGCGGGCAGGGCATCCTGATCCTGGCCGCGATCTTCGCCGCCTTCGTCATTCTCGGCATTCTCTACGAGAGCTTCATCCACCCGATCACCATCATCTCCGGCCTGCCGTCGGCCGGCATCGGCGCCATCCTGACGCTGATGCTGTTTCATATGGAATTGTCGGTGATCGCCATGATCGGCATCGTCATGCTGGTCGGCATCGTCAAGAAGAACGCCATCATGATGGTGGATTTCGCCATCGAGCGGCGCAATGCCGGGCTGTCCGCCGAGCACGCGATCCGGGAAGCGGCGCTGCTGCGTTTCCGCCCGATCATGATGACGACGTTCGCGGCGATTTTCGGCACCTTGCCGATCGCGCTCGGCACCGGCGCGGGCGCCGAATTGCGTCAGCCGCTCGGCGTCGCGGTGGTCGGCGGCCTGATGGTGTCGCAGCTTCTGACGCTGTTCATCACCCCGGTGATCTACATCTATCTCGACCGCGTCGACCAACGCCTGAAACGGAAGCTGGAGCCGCCACGGTTCGAGGAGACCGAAGTGGGGCATTCGCGCGCGGCGGCGGCCGAGTAGGCGGCGGTTGGCGATCCGCGACGGGCGGATCAGCCGCGATCAGACCGAAAAACTGGTGCCGCAGCCGCAAGAGGCGGTGGCGTTGGGGTTGTTGACCCGGAACGAGGCGCCGATCAGGTCGTCGACGAAATCGACCTCAGAGCCCGCCAGGAACGGCGCCGAGGCGGGGTCCACCACCACCACGGCGCTGTCGCGGGCGATCACCAGGTCGTCGTCGGCGCGCGCCCGCTCGACATCGAATTTGTACTGGAATCCGGAGCAGCCGCCACCCTCGACGCTGATGCGCAGCATCGCGCCGTCGCCCTCTGTCTTGAGGATTTCGCCAATGCGGCGGGCGGCCCGCTCGCTGATGGTGACGTCCGTCATCGCTGTCGCTCCGGAATCAAGGGCATCCATTTGTATATGCCACGAAGCATAGTTAAGTGTGCACCATAGTGGAATCAAACTTTTGGGGCTGAAAACGACGTGGCGGTTGGAATGGCTGCTCCCCGGCAGGCATATGCCTGCGACCCGGCCCGCAGCCGGGGTCGGCAGTTCGAGGAACCGCCGAGCGCGACCCGCAACGCCTTCCGGCGGGATTGCGACCGCGTCATCCATTCCACCGCCTTCCGCCGCCTCAAGCACAAGACCCAAGTGTTCGTCTTCCACGAGGGCGACCACTATCGCACAAGGCTGACCCATTCGCTGGAAGTGGCGCAGATCGCCCGCGCGCTTTCGCGGCAGCTCGGGCTCGACGAGGATCTGACCGAGACGCTGGCGCTGGCGCACGATCTCGGCCATCCGCCGTTCGGCCATGCCGGGGAGCGGGCGCTGGACCGCTGCCTGAAGGAGTACGGCGGCTTCGACCACAACGCGCAGGCGCTGCGGGTGGTGACCGCGCTGGAGCACCGTTACCCGAATTTCGACGGCCTCAACCTGACCTGGGAAACGCTGGAAGGCATTGTCAAGCACAACGGCCCGCTGCTGGACCGCCATGATCCCGACGCCGATTCCAAACTGCCGGTGGGCATCGCCGAGTTCAATCGCGTCTGGGATCTGGAACTGGGGACCTTCGCCTCGCTGGAGGCGCAGGTCGCCGCCGTCGCCGACGACATCGCCTATGACGCCCATGACATGGACGACGGGTTGCGCGCCGGATTGTTCACCATCGCCGACCTGGAGGCGGTGCCGCTGCTGGCGGCCCTGATCGCGCAAACCGCGGCGCGCTATCCGGGGCTCGCCGCGCCTCGGTTCGGCGCCGAACTGATCCGCGAGTTGATTTCCTGCCTGATCGGGTCGGTGGTGGCCGAGACGCGGCGCCGGCTCGCGGTGGCAAGGCCGGCCGGCGTCGACGATGTGCGGCGTCATGACGGCGCGCTGGTGGCGTTCTCCGCCGATATCGCGGCGGAGGAGGCGAGCATCAAGGCGTTCCTGAAGCAACACATGTACCGCCATCCGCGCGTAGCGCGGGTGATGCGCGACGCCGAGGGGGTGGTCGGCGATCTGTTCGCGCATTACCGGACGGTGCCGGCGGACCTGCCGGCGGAATGGCTGCCGGCTGCGGGCGACGAGCCGGAGGGCGATTTCGCCCGGCGGGTCTGCAATTACATCGCCGGAATGACCGATCGTTACGCCCTGACCGAGCACCGGCGGATTTTTGACTCGACCCCGGATTTGCGTTAGGCGGCGCGGGCGCCCGCTTCGCCGCCGAGAGCGTGTTGCCGTCGGATGGGGTCACCGTGTGTCATGCCCGGACTTGATCCGGGCATCCATCTTCTTGAAAAATGATGGATTGCCGGGTCAAGCCCGGCAATGACGCCTCTTGGTACTTCTATCAAAATGCAACCCGGTCCAAGGCGCTCCGCGTTCCCGTTTCGATCAAACCGAGCGACAGTCATGCCCGATCCCGTCCCCGCACCGCACCCCTTCGCCAACCTGCTCGCGCGCGTGCAGGGGGTCTGCCGCGCCCTGGCCGCCGACGGGGTCCTGCCGGCGGATATCGACCTGTCGCGGGTGGTGGTGGAGCCGCCGCGGGACGCCTCCCACGGCGACATGGCCACCAACGCCGCGATGGTGCTGGCGAAGGAGGCGAAGGCCAAGCCGCGTGATCTGGCCGAGAAGATCGCGGCCGGCCTGCGCGCCGACCCGCTGGTGGCCGCCGTCGATGTCGCCGGTCCCGGTTTCATCAACATGACCTTGCGGCCTGGAGTGTGGATCGACGCGCTCGGCGACATCCTCGACCACGGTGCGGGCTACGGCGGCAGCCGCATCGGCGACACCCGCAAGGTCAACGTCGAATACGTCTCCGCCAATCCGACCGGACCGATGCATGTCGGCCATTGCCGTGGCGCGGTGTTCGGCGACGCGCTCGCGAGTCTGCTCGCGTTCGCCGGGTACGATGTGACGCGCGAATACTACATCAACGACGCCGGCGCCCAGGTCGACGTGCTGGCGCGCTCCGCTTACCTGCGCTACCGCGAGGCGCTCGGCCAGAACATCGGCGAGATTCCGGACGGGCTTTATCCCGGCGACTATCTCAAGCCGGTCGGCGCGGCGCTGGCGGCGACGCATGGCGAGGCGCTGCTCGCGCAGCCGGAATCCGAATGGCTGCCGACCGTGCGCGCCACGTCGATCGCGATGATGATGGCGATGATCCGGGGCGATCTCGCCGCGCTCAACATCACCCATGAGGTGTTTTTCTCGGAGCGCTCGCTGATCGAGGGTGGCGCGGATCGCGTCGCCGCGACCATCGATTTCCTGCGCGCCAAGGGCGACGTCTACGAAGGCCGGCTGCCGCCGCCGAAGGGCGCGCCGGTGGAGGATTGGGAGGATCGCGAGCAGACACTGTTCCGCGCCACCACCTACGGCGACGATGTCGACCGGCCGCTGTTGAAGTCGGACGGCGGTTATACCTATTTCGCCTCCGACATCGCCTATCACAAGACCAAGTACGATCGCGGCTTTCGCGATCTGGTCGATGTCTGGGGCGCCGATCACGGCGGCTACATCAAGCGCGTGCAGGCGGCAATCGCGGCTGTCACCAATGGCGAGGCCGCGCTCGACGTCAAGATCGTGCAACTGGTTCGGTTGCTGCGCAACGGCGAGCCGGTGAAGATGTCGAAGCGCGCCGGCGATTTCGTCACCTTGCGTGAGGTGGTGGACGAGGTCGGCTGCGACGCCGTGCGCTTCATGATGCTGTTTCGCAAGAACGACGCGGTGCTCGACTTCGACCTCGCCCGCGTGATCGAACAGTCGAAGGACAACCCGGTCTTCTACGTGCAGTATGGCCATGCCCGCGGCCACTCGATCTTCCGCAACGCCCGCGAGGTGATCGCCGACCTGCCGGAGGACGATCGCGCGCGGCGCCGATTGCTGCGCGCCGCGAAACTCGATCGGCTGACCGATCCGGCCGAACTCGATCTCATTCGCAGGCTGGCGCTCTACCCCCGTACGCTGGAGGCGGCGGCGCTGGCCCACGAGCCCCACCGGGTCGCCTTCTATCTCTACGACCTCGCCAGCGAGTTTCACGCGCTCTGGACCAAGGGGCGGGATGCGCCTCATTTACGCTTCATTATCAATAATGATGCAGAACTTACCTTATCGCGTCTGGCCTTGGTGCAGGGCGTCGTCTCGGTTCTGGCATCGGGTCTTGCCGTTCTGGGCGTCACCGCGCCGGTCGAGATGCGTTAGAGTGGGGTCAAGGATCGTCGGCGGCATGGAGTGACGCCGGCATCCGGTAGCGTTCGTTTCGTTAGAACGACGGGTCGGCGCTTTCCCGAAGGGGATGCACATCACATGGCTGATCGATATCACGAACGAACATTTGCCGCGGCGGACGCGATGGAACGCGATTATCACCCATCGGCGCGAGCCGAGAGCGATCCGCTCGCCGAACTGGCGCGATTGATCGGCCAGACCGATCCGAATGCCGATTTCGGCCGTGAACGGGACGCCGTCCCGGCGCGCTCCTATGGCCGCCAGCCGCAGCGGCCGGTCGAGTCCGATTATGCCGCCGCGGACGACCACGCCGGCGGGCCGCCATGGATGCGGGATCGCGCCGCGCCGCCGTCCTCCGCCGAGCCCGCGGTCGCGCGGGACGTCCACCCGCTGCGCCGCTACGCCGCCGCGCATCACCTGCCCGAGCCGAGCTATCAGACCTCGCCGCAGACCCAGCCCGAGGCCGATCATTCGGGGCGCTACGACGACGCGCTTTACGGCCCGGCGCCGACGGACGCCGATCACGCGGCCTATGGCGGCGCGCAGCATGCCGAATACTACGACGATGAAATCTATGAGGAGGGCGACGCCGAGGCCCGCAAGCCGCGCCGCAAGGGGCTGGCCACGGTCGCCGCGGTGGTCGCGCTCGCGGTGGTCGGCACCGGCGCCGCGTTCGCTTATCGCACCTTCGTCGGGACGACGCGCAGCGGCGAGCCCCCGATCATCAAGGCCGACGCCGGCCCGAACAAGGTGGTGCCGGTCGCGGCGTCCACCGACAAGCAGATTCAGGATCGCATGGCCGCCGGAAACGCCGCCGAGCAACTGGTCTCGCGCGAGGAGCAGCCCGTCGACGTCAAGGATATCGCCAGGTCCGGACCGCGCGTGGTGTTTCCGCCGCTGAACCAGAACGCCAATCCGCCGTCGACCGCGAGCGTCGCTCCCGGCGACAAGCTCGCCGCCAATGGCGGCGCCGCCGCCGCCGTAGGCGGCGGCGAGCCGCGCAAGATCAAGACGCTGACGGTGCGCTCCGACGAGGCCCACGCGGCCACGGCTCCAGCGGCCCGTGCGCCGGCTCCGGTGCCGGCGCCGCCGCCGACCACCCGCGCCGCCGTGGCGCCCGCCGCCAACGCGCCGCTGTCGCTGGCGCCGCAGGCCGCCCCGCAGCGGGTGGCGTCGGTCAATCCGGCTCAGGCGGAGCCCGCCGCCGCGACCGGCGGCTACGTCGTCCAGGTGTCGTCGCAGCGCAGCGAGGCGGACGCGCGGGCCTCGTTCAAGACCTTGCAGCACAAGTTCCCGTCCGCGCTGGGCTCGCACGCGCCGCTAATCAAGCGGGCGGATCTCGGATCGCGCGGCGTCTACTATCGCGCCATGGTCGGGCCGTTCGGCACCTCGGAGCAGGCCACACAATTCTGTGGAAACCTGAAATCCGCCGGCGGCCAGTGCGTCGTCCAAAGGAATTAACGGCGCTTTCCTTGACCCCCGCCATGCGCGCGGCTAATCCGCCAAGATGGATGCGCGCGCTTTTATCACCGGAGTTTCCGGGCTTGCCCTGACGGCCGACGAACGCGCGTTCCTGCGCGAGCGCCAGCCGTGGGGCTTCATTCTTTTCAAGCGGAACGTCGACAGCCCGTCGCAGGTCAAGGACCTGGTGGCGAGCCTGCGCGACTGTGTCGGCGGCCGCGACGCCCCGGTCCTGATCGATCAGGAGGGCGGCCGGGTGCAGCGGCTCGGCCCGCCGCACTGGCCGGTCTATCCGCCGGGCGCGCTGTTCGGCGTGCTCTACGACCAAGACCCCGAACGGGGGCTGCGGGCCGCCCGTCTCGCGGCGACGCTGATCGCGTTCGACCTCGCGGCGCTCGGCATCACCGTCGACTGCCTGCCGCTGGCCGACGTTCCGGTCGCCGGCGCCGACGCCGTGATCGGCAACCGCGCCTATGGCACCGAGCCGGGCAAGGTGGCGGCGATCGGCCGCGCCGTCGCGGACGGTTTGCGCCAGGGCGGCGTGCTGCCGGTTCTCAAGCATATCCCCGGCCACGGGCGGGCCACCGCCGACAGCCATCTGCGTCTCCCGTTGGTGGACACCCCGCAGGCGGAACTGGAACGGACCGATTTCGCGGCGTTCCGGCCGCTGCACGACCTGCCGATCGCGATGACCGCGCATGTTGTGTTCAGCGCCATTGATCCCGCCCAACCCGCGACCACTTCTGCGACAATAATCAAAGAGGTGATTCGCGACGGGATCGGGTTCCGGGGTTTGCTGATGAGCGATGACGTGTCGATGAACGCGCTGGAAGGCTCGATCGCGCAGCGGACGCGGGCGCTGTTCGCCGCCGGCTGCGATGTCGCGCTGCATTGCAACGGCAATCTCGCGGAGATGCGCGCGGTCGCCGACGAGACGCCGTGGCTCGCGGGCGAGGCCCGCGCGCGCGCCGCCGCCGCGGTGGCGGCGCGAAGCGCGCCGGATGCCGGCTTCGATATCGCGGCGGGGCGGGCGGAACTCGCGGCGCTGATCGCTCGCGCCGGGGAGGCCAACGCATGAGCGCGGAAATTCTCTCGTTCGACACCGGACGGCCCACGATCACCGAACCGGCCGACGACGAGGCGGCGCTGGTGGTCGATGTCGGCGGCTATGAAGGGCCGCTCGATCTGCTGCTCAATCTGGCGCGGCAGCAGAAGGTCGACCTCACCAAGATCTCGATCCTGGCGCTCGCCGATCAATATCTCGCCTTCATCGAGGCGGCGCGGAAAATCCGGCTGGAACTGGCCGCCGATTATCTGGTGATGGCGGCCTGGCTCGCCTTCCTGAAGTCGCGGCTGCTGCTGCCGGAGCCGCCGTCCGAGGAAGGGCCGAGCGCCGAGGAAATGGCCACCGCGCTGGCCAACCGGCTGCGCCGGCTGGAAGCCATCCGCGAGGCCGCCAACCGCCTGATGACGCGGCCGCAATTGCAGCGCGAGATTTTCATGCGCGGCCAGCCGGAGGCGATCGCCGAGATCAGGCATCCGAAATTCACCGCGACGCTATTCGATCTGCTCAGCGCCTACGCCACGCAGCGCCAGCAGCGCGTGCTGGCGACGGTGCATCTGGCCAAGCGCTCGGTGTGGTCGCTGGCGGAAGCGCGTGCCTCGCTGGAGCGTCTCGTCGGCATCGCCGAGGAGTGGAGTTGTCTCGACGAGTATCTCACCGCCTACGTGCTGGATCCGTCGCAGCGCGCCACCGTGTTCGCGTCGAGCTTCGCGGCGGCGCTCGAACTGGTGCGCGAGGGCACCATGGAAGTGAACCAGAAGGCGGCGTTCGCGCCGCTGTATTTTCGCAAGCGGATGCCGGTCGCGGCGTTCGATGCAGCGGCTGCGCCGGAAACCCCGGCGCAGTAAGTGGAACAAGGAGGCATCGCCATGGCAAGTCTGGCTGGAAAGCGCGTCGAGCATTTCGAGGTCGTCGAAGATGTCGCCGGGCAGCCTGATGCCGAGCGGCCTCAAGTCGAGCGGCCTCAAGTCGAGGAGCTTCAGGCCGAGCAGCCGCAAGCCGAGGACGCCCTTGTCGAGCCGACCGGTGTCGTCCCGTCCGATGCCGCCGGGGCGGACGTTGAGCCCGAGGCGCGGCCGGAGGAATTGCGCCTGCTCGAAGCGCTGTTGTTCGCATCCTCCGAGCCGCTCGATACGGCCTCGCTCGCCAAGCGCATGCCCGAGGGCGTCAACGTCAAGGCGGCGCTGATGCAATTGCAGGCGGATTACGCCATGCGCGGCGTCAACCTGGTCCGCGTCGCCAACAAATGGACGTTCCGCACCGCCGGCGATCTGGCATGGCTGATGACGCGCGAGAGTACCGAAACGCGAAAGCTGTCGCGTGCGGCCATCGAGGTGCTGGCGATCGTCGCCTATCATCAGCCGGTGACGCGGGCGGAGATCGAGGAGATTCGCGGCGTCGTCACGTCCAAGGGCACGCTCGACGTGCTGCTGGAAACCGGCTGGATCCGGCCGCGCGGCCGCCGCAAGACGCCGGGCCGCCCGTTGACCTTCGGCACCACCGAAGCCTTCCTCGCGCAATTCAGCCTAGAGGCGCTGGGCGATCTGCCGGGCCTGGACGAACTCAAGGGCACCGGCCTGCTCGATTCCCGCCTGCCGTCCGGCTTCAGCGTGCCGGTGCCGTCCGACGACCCCGCGCTGCGCGAGGACGAGGAGGCGCTGGAGGACGGCGAACTCGAACTGGCGCTGGCGCCGCCGGCCGCGGAACCCGAAGCCGACCCGGAAGGCTGATTTTCCAACAGCCGCCGCACTTTAAGACTAACCGAAAGACGGACTGCCGGCTGCCGATTGACGCGGCTGAAGTCCTTGTTTTTGCCGCCCTCGCAGCCTAGGTTCAGGCGAGATGAGACCGCGCGCGGACCGCGCGTTTGGAGGAATGCAGGATGGGTTCACTCAGCATTTGGCACTGGATCGTCGTTATCGCGATCGTCCTGCTGCTTTTCGGGCGCGGGAAGATTTCCGACCTGATGGGCGACGTGGCGCAGGGCATCAAGGCTTTCAAGAAGGGCATGCAGGACGATGAAAAGCCTGCGGAAAAGCCCGAGCCCGTGAAGACCATCGACCATGGCACGCAGCCCTCGGCGGCGCGCTCCGACGTCGGCAGCAAGGTCGGCTGAACAGTCCGATGACGGGCTCGCCGGCGGCTATCGGCCGGTGAGGGTCGGCGGGTTGCGGCGTGACCGGACGGGTTCGCCGCCGACCGGCGATGATCGGCTCCCGTGAGCGGACGTTTCGATATTTGGCGCGGGTGTTTGACCAGGATGTTTGGCGCTGATGTTTGACATCGGGTGGAGTGAACTGGTCGTCATCGGCGTCGTGGCGCTGATCGCCATCGGCCCGAAGGAACTGCCCGGCGTGCTGCGCACGGTCGGGCAGTGGATGGGCAAGGTGCGCCGCATGGCCGCCGAGTTCCAGGGCCAGTTCAACGAGGCCATGCGCGAGGCCGAAATGGCCGACCTCAAGAAGTCGTTCGACGAGATCAAGGACACCGCCACCAGCCTGTCGAAGAACAACATCCTGACGTCGCTGACCCAGGAGGCCAGCGACGCGCTGAAGGTCGGCGATCTCAACGCGCCGCCGTCCTCGACGGCCGCATCGTCGCCCGAGCCGGCCCCGCCGCCGGCCGAAACCGCGACGCAAATCGAAACACAGGTTGAAACGCACGGCGCCGTCTCCGAGCCGCTGGCGATCGCCGGCGAGGCGACCGCCGCGCCGCCTCAAGCCGCCGAGGCTGGCGCGGCCGACCGCTATCTGGACGCCGATCTGCGCAGGGATGCGAAAGCGTCATGAGCGCCGAGGACATCGAGGCCAGCAAGGCCCCCCTGATGGACCACCTGATCGAGCTGCGCTCGCGGCTGATCAAGGCGCTGCTGGCGTTCGGCGTGGCCTTCATCCTGTGCTTCGTGTTCGCCAAGCAGATCTACAACGTGCTGGTATGGCCGTTCGTCTGGGTGGCGGGTCCGGAGAACTCCAAGTTCATCTACACCGCGCTGCTCGAATACTTCATCACGCAACTGAAGCTTGCGATGTTCGGCGCGGGCTTCATCTCGTTTCCGATCGTCGCCGCGCAGATCTACAAGTTCGTCGCGCCCGGCCTCTACAAGCACGAGCGCAACGCCTTCCTGCCGTACCTGGTCGCGACGCCGTTCTTCTTCGCGCTCGGCTCGCTGGTGGTGTACTTCCTGGTGCTGCCGATGCTGATCCGGTTTTCGCTGGGGATGCAGCAGGCGCCCGGCGCCGACACGGCGCAGATCGCGCTGTTGCCGAAGGTCGGCGAATATCTGTCGCTGATGATGTCGCTGATCTTCGCGTTCGGCATCGCCTTCCAGCTTCCGGTGATCCTGACGCTGCTCGGCCGCATCGGCGTGCTGACGTCGAAGCAATTGCGCGAGAAGCGGCGCTATTTCGTGGTCGGAGCCTTCATCATCGCCGCGGTGCTGACGCCGCCGGACGTCATCAGCCAGATGTCGCTCGCCGTGCCGCTGCTGCTGCTCTACGAGGGCTCGATCATCGCGGTGCGCGTGGTGGAGAAGAAAGCGGCCGCCCAGAAGGCGGCGACCGCATCCGCCGATGCCGCGCCGCCCGCCGAAAGCAAGCCGGCGGAGTAGGGCTCTGACGACGGCACATTAAGATATGTGGCGTCATTCCACCCTCGGCGTCGTCCCTGCGCAGGCAGGGAGCCATAGTCTCTGGCGGCCGCTGCGGCGTATGGGTCCCTGCCTGCGCAGGGACGACGCTTATTCGTGGTTTGAGGTTTCAAATCGCGCTGTTTCGGGTTACTTGAAGCCCGCTCCGTAGACAAACCACGGTTTGGCAGACTGACGATCGCCGATTCCCGGAACCATCCCATGCACGACATCAAAGCGATCCGCGACAACCCGGAAGCCTTCGACACTGCGCTGAAACGGCGGGGGCTCGGGGCGCTGTCGGGCCGGCTGCTCGCCATCGACGAGGCGCGGCGCGCGGCGATCCATGCCTTCGAGCAGGCGCAGGCGCGGCGCAACGCGGCCTCGAAGGACATCGGCGAGGCCAAGAAGGCGAGGGACGAGGCGCGCGCCCAGGCGTTGATGGCCGAGGTCGCGGACCTGAAAGTCGCGATGCCGGAGCTTGAGAATCGCGCCAAGGCCGCCGACGGGGAATTGCAGGAGGCATTGGCGGAAATTCCCAACCTGCCGCGCGACGACGTCCCCGATGGCAAGGACGAGCACGACAATGTCGAGCATCACCGCTTCGGCAAAAGGCGCGACTATGCCTTCGCGCCGAAACCGCATGACGATCTCGGCGCGGCGCTCGGCCAGATGGATTTTGCCGCGGCGGCGAAACTGTCCGGCGCGCGCTTCGTGGTGCTGAAGCAGGGCCTCGCCCGCCTGGAGCGCGCCCTCGGCCAGTTTTTCCTCGACGTCCACACCGGCGAGCACGGCTACACGGAAGTGAACCCGCCGCTGCTGGTCAAGGACGCCGCGATGTTCGGCACCGCGCAACTGCCGAAATTCCGCGAGGATCAGTTCGCGGCCGGTTCGCTGTCCGAGGACAGCAAGGGATTTTGGCTCATTCCCACCGCCGAGGTGCCGCTGACCAACCTGGTTCGCGAATCCATTCTCGACGAGAAGGAATTGCCGCTGCGCCTGACCGCGCTGACGCACTGCTTCCGCGCCGAGGCGGGGGCGGCGGGCCGCGACACCCGCGGCATGATCCGCCAGCATCAGTTCAGCAAGGTCGAACTGGTGTCGGTCACCACGCCGGAGGAATCCGGCAACGAGCACGAGCGCATGCTGGCCTGCGCCGAGGAGGTGTTGCGCCGGCTCGACCTGCACTACCGCGTGGTGACCTTGTGCGCCGGCGACATGGGATTCGCGTCGCAAAAGACCTACGACATCGAGGTCTGGATGCCGGGTCAGGGCGAGGGCGGGGCCTATCGCGAGATTTCGTCGTGCTCGGTGTGCGGCGATTTTCAGGCGCGGCGCATGGACGCGCGCTATCGCGGAAGCGACGGCAAGCCGCGCTTCGTCCACACGCTGAACGGTTCCGGCACGGCGGTCGGCCGCGCGCTGATCGCGGTGATCGAGACCTATCAGCAAGCCGACGGCGTCATCGCGGTGCCGGAGGCGTTGCAGCCCTACATGGGCGGGATCAAGCTGATCGAGAAGGAAAGCAAGTAACCGATGCGGATTCTTTGCACCAACGACGACGGCATTCATGCGCCGGGCTTGCAGATCGTCGAGCAGATCGCGCGGGCGCTGTCCGACGACGTCTGGATCGTCGCCCCCGAACTCGACCAGTCCGGCGTGTCGCATTCGCTGTCGCTGAACGATCCGCTGCGGCTGCGCGAGGTGGGGGAGCGGCGCTACGCGGTGCGCGGCACGCCGACCGACTGCGTCATCATGGGCGCGCGCCACATCCTGAAGGACAAGCAGCCGGACCTGGTGCTGTCCGGCGTCAACAAGGGCCGCAACGTCGCCGAGGACGTGGTCTATTCCGGCACCATCGCCGGCGCTCTGGAGGGCACCATCCTGGGTCTGCCGTCATTCGCGCTGTCGCAGGAGTTCTCGTTCGAGACGCGCGGCAGCCCCACCTGGGATACCGGGATCGAGTATGGCCCGCGCATCATCCGCAAGGTGATGGAGGCGGGCGTGCCGAGGAACACCGTGATTAATATCAACTTCCCCGCTTGCGCGCCGGGCGACGTGGCCGGCGTGCAAGTGACGCGGCAGGGCAAGCGCAACCTCGGCTTCCTGAAGGTCGATCAACGCCACGACGGGCGCGGCAATCCGTATTTCTGGATCGGTTTCGAACGCGCGGCAATGATCGACACCCCGGACGCCGGCACCGACCTCGCGGCGCTGGCCGCCAACTACGTCTCGGTGACGCCGCTCAAGCTCAACCGCACCGACGAGGCGTTTTCCGAAACGCTGGCGACGACGCTGAGGTGACGCAGCCGCCGCCGGCGACCGGAGCATGACGAAAGCCGCCATGCTCCGCGTTCGCGGACGATGACCTCCCGCCGAATGACGTTCAGTAAGCGTTCTCGGTTTTCAGAAGCGCGATCGGCGTTTTCAGCAGAATGTAGAGATCGAACAGCACCGACCAGTTCTCGATGTAGTAGAGGTCGAACTCGACCCGTTTCTGAATCTTTTCCTCGCTGTCGATTTCGCCGCGCCAGCCGTTGATCTGCGCCCAGCCGGTGATGCCCGGTTTGACGCGGTGACGGGCGAAGTAACCGTCCACGGTTTCGTCGAACAGGCGGCTTTTCAGCTTGCCCTGCACCGCGTGCGGGCGCGGGCCCACCAGCGACAGATTGTTCTTGAACACCACGTTGAACAGTTGCGGCAACTCGTCGATGCTGCTTTTGCGAATGAAGCGGCCGACGCGGGTGACGCGCGGATCGTTCTTGGTGACGACCTTGCTGGCGGAGGGGTCGGCCTGATCGTGATAGAGCGAGCGGAACTTGAACACGTCGATGCGTTCGTTGTTGAAGCCGAAGCGTTTCTGTCGGAACAGCACCGGGCCGGGGCTGTCGAGCTTGATCGCCAGCGCGATCAGCGCCATCACCGGCGACAGCAGCAGCAGCAAAATGGCGCCGACGACATGGTCGAACAGCGACTTCATCACCTGATCCCAATCGGTGATCGGAGCTTCGAACACGTCGAGCGTCGGCACCTTGCCGAGATAGGAATAGGAGCGCGGCCGGAAGCGCAGCTTGTTGGTGTGCGCCGAAAGCCGGATATCGACCGGAAGCACCCACAGCTTCTTCAACATATCGAGGATGCGGGTCTCCGCCGAGATCGGCATTGCGAACAGCACGAGGTCGATGCGGGTGCGGCGCGCGAATTCGGTGATGTCGTCGACCTTGCCGAGCTTCGGAAAGCCCGCGCAGGTGTCGAGCGCGCGGGAATCGCCGCGGTCGTCGAACACACCGAGGATCTTGATGTCGGAATCCTCGTCCGCCTTCAGAAGCTCGATTAGTTTTTCGCCGTTCTGATCGGCGCCGATGATAACGGTGCGGCGGTCAAGGCGGCCCTCGCGGGCCCAGCGCCGGACCAGGGAGCGCAGCGCCAGCCGTCCGCCGACCAGCACGGCGCCGCCGACGACGAAATAAGTCGTCAGCCACAGCCGGGAGAAGGAGCTTCCGATCTTGAGCAGAAACGAGATGCCCATCATCAGCAGGAACACCAGCACCCAGGCCGAGATCATGCGGGTCATCTGGTGCAACTGGCCGCGAAACACCTCGACTTCGTAGATGTCGGCGGCCTGGAACATCAGCACCGAGGTCAGCGTCACGGCCAGGATGGCGGTGGGATAGAACCAGTTGAAGCCGCCGATGCGTGCGACGAAGCCGACATACAACGCAAAGCCGATCGCGGCGATGAGCACGAGGTCGGCGAGGCGCACGAATCCCGCGATCACGACCGGCGAATAGGCTGTGCCGACTTTCTGATTGGTCACCTCCAGCGCCGCCGGCGACAGGCGGCGCCGGCGCTCGACGCGGGGAGCCGCTCCCGAGGTCGCGGCGGCGTCGATGAAGGAACGGGCGTTGATCTGTTCCACGTTAGGTCGTCCACTTGGTTCGCGTGCGCTGGGTTGCGCGGGCGCGACTGTAGCGGGCCGTCCCCACTACTTAGTGAACGGCGAACAAGAAACACCACGGGCCCGTTGTGAAGCGTTAACGACAGGTTAACGCCTCGCGTTGACCGGCGGTCACGCCCTCGGTCCTTCCGGCGTCGCACGGGGCGTTTAACGAATCGGAAACCATAATGCGCTTCGATCGCTGGCGGCGTGGGGTTGCGCGCGCCGGTGGGAGTATTCCATGCGGTTCGATCTCTGGAGCACGATCAAGGGGAAATTGCCGCGCCGCCGCTCGCGTGCCGCCGCCGTGATCGCGCCGAAGCAAAAGACCCCGAGCCCGCCCGCAAACAAGCCCCCCGCGCGGCAGACCCCCGCGCTTGCCGCTGCCAGCCATGGCGCTCTCGACCCGCGCGCGATCTGGCACGACATCGTCGCCAGAAAGAACTTCATCATCATGCCGACCCTGCTGGCGGCCGTGGTGTCGCTCGCCATCGTCAACATGATCGCGCCGCTTTACAAATCCGAGGCACGCATCTGGGCCGACGGGCGCGAGAATGCATTCCCGCGCCCCGCCGACGAGCGCGCCGAGGAAGGCAACGCATTCGACCCGAAGGCCAGCGCCAGCCAAGTGCAACTGATCCTGTCGCGCGATCTGGCGCGCATGGTCATCAAGCAGAACAATCTCGCCGAGCTTCCCGAGTTCGATCCGGTGTTGCAAGGCGTCTCGCCGCTGAAGATGCTGCTCGGCCTGATCGGCATCGGCCGCGATCCGTTCCGGGTGACTCCGGAGGAGCGTGTGCTGGATGCCTATTTCGATCGGCTGTCCGCCTTCGCCATCGACAAATCGCGCGTGATCGCGATCGAATTCCAGTCGCGCGATCCGGAACTGGCGGCGCGGGTCGCCAATTCCGTCGTCGACAACTATCTGGTGTTGCGGCAAGCTGCGCGGCAGCAGCAGGCCAAGGCGGCGAGTCAGCGGCTGTCCGGCGAAATCGACAGCCAGCGCAAGCGGGTCGCGGAGGCCGAGCAACGCGCGGAAGCGTTTCGTTCGGAGTCCGGCCTGTTCGTTGGCGCCAACACCAGCACGCTGCCCAATCAGCAACTCGGCGAGTTGACCTCACAGCTCAACAGCGCGCGGGCGCTGAAAGCCGACGCCGAAACCAAGGCGCGCATGATCCGCGACATGCTGAAATCCGGCAAGCCGATCGAGGCATCGGAGGTGCTGAATTCCGAATTGATCCGCCGCCTGTCGGAGCAGCGGGCGACGCTGCGCGTGCAACTCGCCGAACTATCCTCGACCTTGCTCGGTGGCCATCCGCGCATCAAGGAGCTGAAGGCGCGGATCGCCGATCTCGACCACCAGATCCGCGAGGAAGCCGGCAAGCTGTCGCGCGCGCTGGAAAACGATGCGCGCGCCGCCGAGGCGCGGGTCGAAAACCTCAACGCCAGCCTCGATCAGCTCAAGCGTCAGGCCACCTCGACCGGCGACCAGGATGTCAAGCTTCGCACGCTCGATCGTGAGGCCAAGGCCGCGCGCGACCTGCTGGAGTCCCAGCTCGCCGAATATCGCGAAGCCACCGCGCGAGAGAGCATCGACCCCGAACCCGCCGAGGGCCGGATCATTTCGCGCGCCGTCGTCGCCAACACGTCGAGTTATCCGAAGAAGCTGCCGATCGTGCTGATCTCCACCCTGGCGATGCTGATGCTGACCGCCGGATACGTCGCCAGCGGTGAATGGCTGCGCACGACCCCGCCGCGAACGATCGCGGCCGAGGCCCCTGTCGCCGGCCGCGCGCCGTCGATCGTGGCGGCGATGCCGGACGGCGACGTGGCGCCGCGCATGCCGGAGCCCGCTGCGGTCTGGGATCCGGACGGGCAGGGTCTGCGCGAACTCGAACGCCTGGCGGCCGCGTTGCAGGCGCCCGGCGTCGCGGCGCGAAAACTGTCGGTTCTCGCCGCCGGTCCGGTGGACGGCACCAGCCGCACCGCGCTCGTGCTGGCGCGGTTGCTGGCGCGGCGCGCCAAGGTCGTGCTGGTCGATCTGTCGGCTTCGCCAATGCTGCGGGCCGCCTCGGCCGAGGGCGCGGCGCCGGGGCTCGCCGAACTGATGCGGGGGCAAGCCTCGTTCGGTCAGGTCATCACCAGGGATCGGGATTCGTCGGTGAATCTGGTGAGCGCGGGGCGCGCCGGCGCCGATCGCGCGCTATTGCGGTCACCGCGCCTGACGCTGGCGCTGGATGCCTTGCTGCGGACCTACGACCATGTGCTGCTCGATGCCGGCGCGGCCGACGATCTGCCGGCCGGACTGTTGACACGGGACGCGCGCGCCATCGTCGTGCCCGACGACGCGCTGAGCGTCGAGGCGCGCCGGTCAATGTCCGATCAACTGCGCATGGTCGGTTTCAGCGATGTCACCATGCTGAGCCGGGCGGTGACGATGGACCTCGGCGGTCGCGACGCGCGCTTCGTCGCGGCGTGAGCGTGCAACACGGAAACCGTCATGCGCGCAGGCGCAACATCCGGTAAGCCTTGTCATAAGACGGATGGCGAAAACGCCGCCACGCGGCGGCCGGCATCGCGCGCTCAGGCGTCGGGCCGCGACATCCAACTGACGATCGGCATCGCCGGCAGCACCCAGCCGAGCCCGGCCACGACATAGAAGATCGCCTGATACCAGCCGTTGGCGGCGAGCCACGGCGTCTGCGCCACCGTCATGCCGAGCAGCGACCACACCACCACAAGGACAAGCAGCGCGATGGTGCCGAGGAATTTGCGGACGCGGATGGTCATGACGCGAACGTGTAGAGCCTCGCTTGAGCAAGATCAAGCGCGCCTTGCGCGGCCATATGATAGGGCTATAACCGACCTGAAATTCATCTCGAAATCACGGCTGTCATGAGCGAAAACCCTATCCTCGCGGAACCCGCCCGCATTCGCGCGGTGCGCTGGTGGCTCGTGGTCATGGCGGTTTTGATCGCGCTGATGGTGCTGGTCGGCGGGGCGACGCGGTTGACCGAATCCGGCCTGTCCATCGTCGAATGGAAACCGGTGACCGGCACGCTGCCGCCGCTCAACGCGCAGCAATGGAACGAGGCGTTCGAGGGCTACAAGGCGATTCCACAATATCGCGAACTCAATGCGGGCATGACGCTGCACGAGTTCAAGACCATTTTCTGGTGGGAGTGGAGTCACCGCCTGCTCGGGCGCGTGATCGGCCTGGCCTATCTGCTGCCGTTCCTGTGGTTCATGTGGCGCGGCTTGCTGCCGCGCGACCTGAAGCGGCGGCTGTGGGAAATTTTCGCGCTCGGCGCGTTGCAGGGGGCGGTCGGATGGTGGATGGTCGCGTCCGGCCTGACCCAGCGTGTCGAGGTCTCGCAGTATCGGCTGGCGACGCATCTGTTACTGGCGCTGCTGATTTTTGCCGCCATTGTCTGGACCTTGCGGCGGCTGTCGCGGCGGCCGCCGCTCGCGACGCCCGCGCGGCTCAGAGTGACCAGCATTGCGCTGCTGGCGCTGGTGTTCCTGCAACTCTATCTCGGCGCGCTGGTGGCGGGGCTTCGCGCCGGAAAGGCGTACAACACCTGGCCCCTGATCGACGGCGGCTTGATTCCGAGCGCGGATCGCCTGTTCTTCGAACAGCCGTGGTGGCGCAACCTGTTCGACAATGTGCTGACGGTGCAGTTCAATCACCGCATGGTCGCCTATGTCTTGTGGGTGGTGGCGCTGCTGCATCTGATCGACGCCGTTCGCGCCCGCGCCGGCCGCGTCACGGTCAACGGCGCGCTGTGGATCGCGGTGACGATGACGATCCAGGCGACGCTGGGCATCCTGACGTTGCTCTACCAGGTGCCGATCGAGCTGGCGCTGGCGCATCAGGGCGTCGCCATCGTGGTGCTGACGCTGACGATCGCGCAGGTCGAGCGACTCAACGCGCCCGCGTCCGACGCCGCCGCGGCCGCCGTCGCGGTTGGCGCGGCGCGCTGATTTGATAGTCGTCATTGCGAGCACTCGGACGGCGTGAAACGCCGATCCGAGTGCTCGCAATGACGACCACCGAGAGTTTGCGCGAGGTCTTACCCCCGCAGCGCCTGATCGAGGTCGGCGATCAGGTCTTCCTTGTCTTCCAGTCCGATCGACAGCCGCACCAGATCGGGGCCGGCGCCGGCCTGGATCTTCTGCTCGTCGGTGAGCTGGCTATGGGTGGTCGAGGCCGGATGGATCACCAGCGAGCGGGTGTCGCCGATATTGGCGAGATGCGAGAACAGCTTCAGGTTCGACACCAGATTGACGCCGGCCTCGTAACCTCCCTTGAGCGTGAAGGTGAACAGCGCGCCGGCGCCCTTCGGCGCGTATTTGCGCGCGAGTTCGTTGTAGCGGTTGCCGGGCAGGCCGGCATAGTTCACCTCGTTGACCGCCGGGTGCGCCGCCAGCCATTCCGCCACCGCCAGGGCGTTGTCGCAATGGCGCTGCATCCGCAGCGGCAGCGTCTCGACTCCGGTCAGGAACAGGAAGGCGTTGAACGGCGACAGCGCCGCGCCGAGATCGCGCAGGCCGAGCACGCGGCAGGCGATGGCGAAGGCGAAGTTGCCGAACGTCTCCTGCAACTTGATGCCGTGATATTCCGGGCGCGGCTCGCTGAGGATCGGATACTTGTTGTCGCGCGACCAGTCGAAGGTGCCGGCATCGACAATGACGCCGCCGATCGAGTTGCCGTGGCCGCCGATGAACTTGGTCAGCGAGTGCAGCACGATGTCGGCGCCGTGGTCGATCGGCCGGATCAGATAGGGGCTCGCCAGCGTGTTATCGACGATCAGCGGCACGCCGGCGTCGCGCGCCACCGCCGCGATCGCCGCGATGTCGGTGATCGAGCCGCTGGGATTGGCGATCGACTCGACGTAGATCGCCTTGGTGCGCGGCGTCACCGCGCGCTCGAAGCTGGCGATATCGTCGGGATCGGCCCACACCACGTTCCAGCCGAAACTCTTGAAGGCGTGGGTGAACTGGTTGATCGAGCCGCCATAGAGTTTCCGGGCGGCGATGAATTCGTCGCCGGGCCGCAGCAATTGATGCAGCGCCGTGACCTGCGCGGCGTGGCCGGACGCGGTCGCCACCGCGGCGGTGCCGCCTTCGAGCGCCGCCACCCGTTCCTCCAGCACCGCGGTGGTCGGGTTGCCGAGCCGCGTATAGATGTTGCCGAACGCTTGCAGGCCGAACAGCGAGGCGGCGTGGTCGGCGTCGTTGAAGACGAACGAGGTGGTCTGATAGATCGGGGTGGTGCGCGCGCCGGTGGTCGGGTCCGGCTGCGCGCCGGCATGGATCGCGAGCGTGGCAAATCCGGGGGTGCGGTCGGTCATTCTGGCTTCCTGTCTGTGTCGTGGGCCGGCCTGTATCGCAAGCGTGGCGCTTGAACCATCACACCCGCCTTGCGGCGTCAAGCCGGAGCAGGCGGCTTGACCGGCCATGCCGCGCGGCGCCGGCTTTGGAGCATTAAATGGCGCGGACGGCGTCGCTTCAGGAACGATTGTTCTTGTCGTCCTTGAGCCGCGCCGCTCGGTCGGCGGCCGCGGTGTCGCCGCCGCCGACGCTGACCCGGTGGAGCGACAGCCGCATGCCCTGCGTCGGAACCGGCGCGCGCTTCGAACTCAGCGTGCGCGAATTGACGCCCATCCAGGAAATCTCCGACGACAGGCGGCCGTATTCGATCTTCGGGCAGCGATTCATCACCACTTTCAGGCCGGCATTCTCGGCCAGCGCACAGGCGTCGTCGTTGCGGACGCCGAGTTGCATCCAGATCACTTTTGGTCGCGGCGTCATCTTGAGCGCCTGCTCGACCAGCGGCAGCGCGGCTTCCGAGTTGCGGAAGATATCGATCATGTCCACCGCGCGGTCGATGTCGTCGAGCGAGGCGACGAAGGGCTTGCCGATCAGGCTTTTGCCGACCTGTCCGGGATTGACCGGGATCATGTCATAGCCGCGCTGCGCCAGATATTTGAACGCGAAGTAGCTCGGCCGCACGTTGACCGGCGAGGCGCCGACCATGGCGATGGTCTTCATGCTGTCGAGGATGCCGCGGATGTAGTCGTCGTCGTAGATGTCGTGGTTCATGAGGCAGGCGATCGTTTCGGTTCGGCCATCTGGCGGGATGCGTCATCGTACTGTAACAGGGAGCGGCAAGCGAGAGTGAGGGCAGGCATGGCCGTTGCGAAAATGAGCGTCGCCGAGTTGGAAGCGTTTCTCCAGCGCGAGTTTCCACAAGCGGTCAGCATGAATGACGTTTCGATCGAGAGCGCCGACGGGTCGACCTGCCTGGTGCGCCAGCAATACAGCGAACGGATGCTGCGCCCCGGCGGCACTGTCTCCGGTCCGACGCTGATGTTCCTGGCCGATCTGGCGATGTATGTGGTGCTGCTCTCCGCCATCGGCCCGGTCGGTCTGGCGGTGACCACCAACCTCAACATCAATTTTCTGCGCAAGGGCCAGCCTGGGCAGGACGTGCTCGCGGCCGCGCGGTTGCTGAAGCTCGGCAAGCGGCTGGCGGTCGGCGAGGTGACCCTGCTGTCGGGCTCGTCACCGGATCCGATCGCCCACGTCACCTCCACCTATTCCATTCCAAAGGTGGGATGATTTTTGCGGTATTAAAATACCATATTTTTAATCCATTGGAAATATGAAGCAATTTTCCGCTGGCGCGCATTGACGCGGCGGCCGTCGGGCTCTAAAAGCGCGCCTGTCCGTCGCAATCGGCGCGGACCCGATCCCTTTCAGGAATATTCACATGAAGACGTTTTCGGCCAAGCCCGCCGAAGTCACCAAGAAGTGGGTGGTGATCGACGCCAGCGGTCTGGTTGTCGGCCGCCTCGCAACGCTGGTGGCGATGCGGCTGCGCGGCAAGCACCTCCCGACCTATACGCCCCATGTTGATTGCGGCGACCATGTCATTGTCATCAACGCCGCCAAGGTGGTGCTGACCGGCCGCAAGCGGGACCAGAAGGTCTATTACAACCACACCGGTTTCATCGGCGGCATCAAGGAACGCAGCGCCAAGTCGATCCTCGAAGGCCGCTTCCCCGAGCGCGTGCTGGAAAAGGCGGTCGAGCGCATGATCCCGCGCGGGCCGCTCGGCCGGGTCCAGATGGGCAATCTCCGGGTCTACCCCGGCGCGGAGCATCCGCATGAAGCCCAGCAACCGGAAGCCGTCGATATCGGCGCGATGAATCGCAAGAACAAGAGGGCCGCATAAGATGTCCGACACCATGCAGTCTCTCGAACAATTGGCCGCGCTCAAGCCGGCGTCGCCCGAGGCGCCGAAGCACGTCAAGAAGGTCGACAAGCACGGCCGCGCCTATGCCACCGGCAAGCGCAAGGACGCGGTGGCGCGGGTCTGGATCAAGCCGGGCGCCGGCAAGATCACCGTCAACACCCGCGAGGTCGACGTCTACTTCGCCCGCCCGGTGCTGCGCATGCTGATCCAGCAACCGCTGGTCGCGGCGGCGCGGACCGGTCAGTACGACGTGGTTTGCACCGTCACCGGCGGCGGCCTGTCGGGCCAGGCCGGCGCGGTGCGTCACGGCCTGTCGAAGGCGTTGACCCACTTCGAGCCGGAACTGCGCGGCGTGCTGAAAAAGGGCGGCTTCCTCACCCGCGACTCCCGCGTGGTCGAGCGCAAGAAGTACGGCAAGGCCAAGGCCCGCCGCTCGTTCCAGTTCTCGAAGCGCTGATCGCTTCGCAATCGTCCCATCACCGAAAAGGGCGCCTCCGGGCGCCCTTTTTGCTGTGCTTTTCCGGGGACGTGAAACCCACGGGATTTGACATGATTTTCGTCGAAAACTTGGCGGTGGATACAAACGGATTGAAAATCCGCGCTGCCTAGCATCGTTTCCGACCAAACATTTGCTTTCTCGACCGATCCCCCGATCCGCCGAGTTTCCCGGTAACGCTGCCATGTCGCTCGATGCTTCGACGCTGTATCTCGTGGCCACGCTGGTCGCCGCGCTCCTTGGCGTGATGCTGCTGGTTTTCGGACGTCAGGAGAAAATCCGCGCGCTGAAATGGTGGGGCGCGGCCTATGTGCTCGGGTCGGCCTCGGTGGCGGCGTCGAGGTTCACCGGCTCGGTTCTCGACCATCCGATGGCGCTGGCGTTGAGCGCGGTCGGGTTCCTGGCCTGCGGCATGGTATGGGGCGCGGCGCGGATCTTCCACGGCCGTTCACTGAGCTGGCCGGGCGTCTCGCTGGGCGCATGGGTCTGGCTCGTGGTCATCGGCGGTCTCGCGCCGGCCGCGGCCGCGACGCGGATGATCGTCGGCGCGGCGATCGTCACCGCCTACGTCGTGTTGACCGCGCACGAACTGCGGGCCGAGCGGCGCAAGGCGGTCAAGCGGCCGGGGCCGTGCTGCGTGGCGCCGGCGCTGCACGGGATCGTCCTGATGCTGCCGATCCTGCTCGGCGCCTATTTTCACGGCGACGACGCGGCGTTCGCCGACAGCATCTGGGCGACGGTGTTCATGATCGAACTGGTGCTCTACGCGGTCGGCACCGTCTTCGTCATCTTCATGCTGGTGTCGGAACGGGCGGTGCGTACCCACAAGGTCGCGGCGTCGATCGATCCCCTGACCGGCGTGCTCAATCGCCGCGGCTTCGCCGAGGCGACCGCGCGCGCGATCGCGCGGGAGGCCGGGGCGGGGCGCCCGGTCACGGTGATGATCCTCGACATCGATCATTTCAAGTCGATCAACGACCGCTTCGGTCATGCGGCGGGCGACGAGGTGCTGCGCCGCTTCGCCGGCGTCATCGCCCAGACGTTGCGCGTCACCGATCTTTGCGGCCGCATCGGCGGGGAAGAATTCGCCGTGCTGTTGTCGTGCGCGACGGAGGAGGCGATGTCCGCGGCGGAGCGGGTTCGTCAGGCGTTCGCCAGTAGCGGCATCGTGATCGCGGGCACTCCGGTCGAGACCACCGTCAGCATCGGTGTCGCCTGCAGCCCCGTCGGCGCCGAGCTGGACGTGTTGCTCGCCGCCGCCGACGCCGCGCTTTATCAGGCCAAGCGCGCCGGCCGCAATCGCGTCCGCTCGGCCTCCGATGCGCCGGAGCAGGATCGCCCTGATATGGCGGGACCGGCCACGCCAGCGTCGCGGCCGCAACTCGAACCGGCGTGAGATGAATAAATTGAATCGCGTTGCGCGCGAAGCGAGAGGTCGGCCTCGATCGTTCGCGTGCTAACCGGCGGTTTACCATTCCGGCACTATGATCGCCGGCATGAATCCGGCACGTCACCAAACATCGCATGCGGCCTTGATGGCGTTGGAAGCGGCCGCCGCCTCGGCGCGCGGCGGCTTCGCCTGCGTGTTCTCGACATCGGATGAATATGAGACCGCGCTGATTACCGAGCGGCGGGCGCAAGGGCGCTATTCCCGGCCGCGCCGCAACTGGCCGACGGCCGCCATGGTCGGCCTGGCGCTGATCGTAGCAGTCGGCGCGCTCTGGATGCTCTGAACCGATCCGGCTTCAGCCGACGGCGAGATTGCGATAGACTGATGGCTCCCGACTTGCTTTATTTGACGCGTTTTCTTCGCGCGAACCGCTTCGCTCGAAAACGCTACGGTAGAGGCCATCGCCATCATGATTACTGAAATCGCCCAGATCGACATCAAGCCGGGTTGCGAGGCCGACTTCGAGGCCGCCGTCGGCAAGGCGCGCTCCGAGTTCGGCGCATCGAAAGGCTTTCACGGCTTTGAGCTGCATCGCTCGATCGAGAAACCCCGGCGTTATCGCCTGATGGTGAAATGGGCGACGCTGGAAAATCACACGGTGGATTTTCGCGGCTCCGCGCAGTTCGCCGCGTGGCGCGCGCTGGTCGGGCCGTATTTCGCCGCGCCGCCCGAGGTCGAGCACACCGAAACGGTTTTGACCGCTGGCGGCTGACGGCGCTCTCACGCGCTCGCCGTCTGATTCGGCCACAGATGGTTCAACACCACCTTGATGATCGCGATCAGCGGCAGCGCCAGCGCCAGTCCCCATAGCCCGAACAATACGCCGAGAAAAATCTGCGCGGCGAACAGGGTCGCCGGCGGAATGCTGATGGCGTGGCGCTGGATTAACGGCGTCAGGATGCTGCCTTCGAGAAACTGTATCACGAGAAACAGCCCAAAGGAGCTGACGACGGCCGCCCAACCGGAACCGAGGCTCGCCAGCAGGATCAGACCGCCGGCGAGGATGCCGCCGACATTGGGAATGAACGTCATGAGCCCGGTCAGGAAGCCGAGCACCAGCGCGCCGGGAATCCCGATCAGCGTCAGTCCGATCCAGGTCAGCAGGAACAGCACGGTCATGGTGGCCATCTGGCCGAGCAGCCAGCGCCGCAGCGTCTCGCTGATGTCGTCGATCAGTTTCGCGGCGTTCCGCTGGCGTTGGCGCGGCACGAAGCGCAGCAGGCCGTTGCGATAGAGTTTCGGCTGCGCCGCCAGCAGCACTCCGAGGAAGATAATCACGAAGATCGTGCCGACGCCTTCGAAAACCCCGGCCAGAATCTTGAAGGTCTGGCTGATGATCGCGCCGGTTCCCGATGCGATGGTGCTGGCGTCGGGCAGCTTCGGCTTCCGCGCCGGCGCGGCGGATGCCTCCATCGAAGGAGCGGAGTCGTCGGGCGTGGCCTTGACGGTTCCGAGGTTGAGGAAGCTGGTATCGATGCCGCGTTCTTCCATGAAGGTCTTCACGGTGCCGAGCTGCGCGCGAAGCGTCGAGCTTAGCGCCATGGCCTGCTGGCCGATGGTGGTGCCGCCGAGCGTTGCGACGCTGGACAACAGCCCGACGAACAGCGCGCAGACGATCACCAGACGCAGCGTGGGACCACCGCCCATGACCGAGCGCAGCAGGTCGGCCATGGCGCTGAGAAACACACCGAACAGGATGCCGGCAAACAGCAGGAGCAGGGTCGTCGAGGAATACCAGAGCAACGCCAGGAACGCCGCGAAAGCGACAATGCCGATGCCGCCGGCGGCGATCTGCCGGGCCAGACCAGAATAGGGCACGGGCGGATTTTCCGTCTCGATCGTCAATGTGATTCCTCCCCCGGCCGTTGAGCTTTCATGTTCTGGCGGAAATACCATGCAGCGTCATTGCCGAGCTTGACCCGGCAATCCATCATTATCGAAGAAGACGGATGCGCGGATCAAGTCCGCGAATGACGGCGGACAATTCCACTTTTCCGTCGATTCGATCCGCGATCAAATAAAAAGGCGCCCGCGCGGGCGCCTTTCGATGTCGTTCGCGGCCGGAAGAACCGGCGCGCCGCTTACAGCGAGTAATACATATCGAACTCGACCGGGTGCGGGGTCATCTCGAAGCGCATCACCTCGGTCATCTTCAGTTCGATGAAGGCGTCGATGAAGTCGTCGTCGAACACCCCGCCGGCCTTCAGGAAGGCGCGGTCCTTGTCGAGGCTTTCCAGCGCCTCGCGCAAGCTCCCGCACACCGTCGGGATCTGCTTCAGCTCCTCGCGCGGCAGATCGTAGAGGTCCTTGTCCATCGCCGGACCCGGATCGATCTTGTTCTTGATGCCGTCGAGCCCGGCCATCAGCATCGCCGCGAAGGCGAGATACGGATTGGCCATCGGATCGGGGAAGCGCACCTCGACGCGCTTGGCCTTGGGCGAGGTGGTGTAGGGAATGCGGCAGGAGGCCGAGCGGTTGCGGGCCGAGTAGGCCAGCAGCACCGGGGCCTCGTAGCCCGGCACCAGGCGCTTGTAGGAATTGGTCGAGGGGTTGGTGAAGGCGTTGAGCGCCTTGGCGTGCTTGATGATGCCGCCGATGTAGTGCAGGCAGTTTTCCGACAGGTCGGCGTATTTGTTGCCGGCGAAAGTCGGCTTGCCGTCCTTCCAGATCGATTGATGCACGTGCATGCCCGAGCCGTTGTCGCCGAACACCGGCTTCGGCATGAAGGTGGCGGTCTTGCCGTAGATGTGCGCGACCTGATGGATGCAGTATTTATAAACCTGCATCTGGTCGGCCATATAGGTCAGCGTGTCGAACTTCATGCCGAGTTCGTGCTGGGCCGAGGCCACCTCGTGATGGTGCTTTTCGACCTTGACGCCCATGCGCGCCATCGAGCCCAGCATCTCCGAGCGCATGTCCTGGAGCGAATCCTGCGGCGGCACCGGGAAGTAGCCGCCCTTGGTGGCGATGCGGTGGCCGAGGTTGCCGCCCTCGTATTGGGTGTCCGAATTGGTCGGCAGTTCGGCGGCGTCGAGGCGGAAGCCGGTGTTGTAGGGGGTGGCGCTGTAGCGCACGTCGTCGAACACGAAGAACTCGGCCTCGGGGCCGACATAGACGGCGTCGCCGACGCCCATCGCCTTCACCATGGCCTCGGCCTTCTTGGCGATGCCGCGAGGGTCGCGGTTGTAGGGCTCGCCGGTGGTCGGCTCCAGCACGTCGCAGGTGAGGACCATGGTGGTCTCGGCGAAGAACGGATCGATGCAGGCGGTGGCCGGGTCCGGCATCAGGGTCATGTCGGACTCGTTGATCGCCTTCCAGCCGGCGATCGAGGAGCCGTCGAACATGGTGCCTTCGGCGAAGATGTCCTCGTCGATCATCGAGACGTCGAAGGTGACGTGCTGCCATTTGCCGCGCGGATCGGTGAAACGCAGATCGACATACTTGACGTCATTGTCCTTGATGGACTTCAGGACTTCCTGGGCGGTGGTCATGGATTCCTCATGAGATGATGTTCAACGAACAGGGTTGCGCGCGGCGCGCGGACGGGGCGGTGGATCGGGGCGAGCGGTCAGATGGCGTCGTTGCCGGTTTCTCCGGTGCGGATGCGGATGGCCTCCTCGATGTTGGACACGAAAATCTTGCCGTCGCCGATGCGGCCGGTCTGGGCCGCGCGGCGGATCGCCTCGATGGCCTTCTCGACCAACTCGTCGCCGATGACGATCTCGATTTTCACCTTCGGCAGGAAATCGACGATATACTCGGCGCCGCGATACAGTTCGGCGTGGCCCTTCTGCCGGCCGAAGCCCTTGGCCTCGGTGACCGTGATGCCTTGCAGGCCGACTTCCTGAAGGGCTTCCTTCACCTCGTCGAGCTTGAAGGGTTTGATGATGGCTTCGATCTTTTTCACGAAATCTCTCCCGGCGCGGTGCTCTCTTGGGGCTAGGGGCCTTGCGGGCGCGGCCGATGCCGCGGGCCGTCGGTTCCCAAACAATCCTTGGCATGCCAGGCGCGCGGCCCGGCCGGCTTCATCCGATGCCGATCAGTTAGCAGAAACCCATGGCGTGTTCCATGTCGCTGCCGCCGCATTCTGCGGCAGCGACCGGCGTATAAGTAGGCAGTCTGCACGTTTTTAAGGCAGCCGCGCGATTTGCCGGGATTGGATGAATGCGGCGATGGCAGAGGAGCGGTGAAACCATGCAGGTTCTGACCACGGCGGAAATGGCCGAGGCCGACCGGCGCGCGATTGCCGGCGGCGTCAGCGGCTTCGCCCTGATGACGCGCGCGGGGATGGCGGTCGCCGAGGCCGCCGCCGATCTGGTCGCGGAGGACGGGCTGATCGTCGTCGTTGCCGGCGGCGGCAACAACGGCGGCGACGGTTTTGTCGCGGCGGCCGAATTGGAGGCATGGGGCCGTCCGGTCAGGGTGGTGCTGCTCGGCGCGCCCGAGGCATTGAGCGGCGACGCGGCGCTGGCGGCGCGGCAATGGCGCGGACCGCTGCTGCCGGGCGAGGCGGCGTCGCTCGGCCGTCCCGCGCTGATCGTCGACGCGCTGTTCGGGGCGGGGCTGAACCGGACCGTCAAGGACGGCGCGCGCGCGCTGATCGAGGCCATCAACGCCGCCGGCGTTCCGGTGGTCGCCGTCGACCTGCCGAGCGGCGTCAACGGCGACAGCGGGGCGGTGATGGGGGCGGCGGTTCAGGCCACCGAAACCGTCACCTTCTTCCGCCGCAAGCCGGGCCATCTGCTGCTGCCGGGCCGTGCCCGCTGCGGCCGGGTGCGGGTGGCGGATATCGGCATTCCCGACGCGGTGCTTGAGGCGATCGCCCCCGCGACGTTCGAGAACGTCCCCGACCTGTGGGCGCATGCGTTTCCGGTGCCTGGCGTCGAAGGCCACAAATACGCTCGCGGTCATGCCGTGGTGCTGTCGGGCGGGGTCGCCGCCACTGGCGCGGCGCGGCTGGCGGCGCGCGGGGCCCTGCGCGGCGGCGCCGGGTTGGTGACGGTGCTGTCGCCGCCGGCGGCGTTGACGGTGAATGCGGCGGCGCTAACCGCGATCATGGTTCGTCCGGTCGACACCGCCGACGAACTGACGGAGGTCTTGCAGGACCGCCGCCTCAACGCCTGCGTGATCGGGCCGGGCGCGGGGATCGGGTTGCGGACCCGCGCGCTGGTGCTCGCCGCGCTCGCGGCCGGACGTCATACCGTGCTCGACGCCGATGCGCTGACCAGCTTCACCGATCGGCCGGACGACCTGTTCGAGGCGATCCGGAGCGGAGATGCGGATGTCGTCCTGACTCCGCATCAGGGCGAATTTTCCCGTTTGTTCAGTGAGATGGATACCAAACATCCATTTAAATCGAAACTTGAGCGGGTGCGTGCGGCGGCCGTCCGCAGCAATGCCGTGGTGCTGCTCAAGGGGCCGGACACCGTGGTCGCCGCTCCTGACGGCCGTGCCGCGATCGCCGCCAACGCGCCGCCATGGCTGGCGACGGCGGGCTCCGGCGACGTGCTGTCGGGCATGATCGCCGCCATGCTGGCACAGGGCGCGCCAGGCTTCGAGGCCGCCTGCATCGCGGTCTGGATGCACGGCGAGGCCGGGCGCGAGGCCGGGCCGGGCCTGATCGCGGAGGATTTGCCGGAGGTGCTGCCGGCGGTGCTGCGCCGGCTCTACGACCTGTTCGAGGTGGATTACTGAAAGCTTCGCCTCATTCCACCACATAGTGGTGGATCAGCCGGGGCGCGGCCCAGTCCGCCGCCAAGGATTGCATCAGCCACCGTCCGGTCGTTTCGGCCTTGAAGGCGACGCGCTGGGTCTGGCCGGGACCGATCGCCAGCGTATCGAGCCAGAACGGCTTCCAGCCGTCGTCGAGCCGGTCGAGCAGACGCATGGGATGGCCGTGCAGGTGGAAGGTGACCGGGACGGGCGCCCGGTTGGTCAGCGCGAGGACGACGGCGCGGTCGCGCCTCACCCGGAACGCCGGTGCGGCGGTTGGGTCGAACCGCGCCGGCGCGATCCAGCCGCCGGGCGATCCGCCGTCGCGGTCGAGCGCCAGATCGAGGCGAAGCGCATTCCGAAGCTCGATCCGCTCCGGCAGCCCCTCCGAAGCCAGCGCGGCCGGGGGCGGCAACGGCGCGGCGCGGACCGGATCGCCGGAAATCGTCAACCGGCCGATCGGCCGGGTCCCGGTGTCATCGCGCAGCAGGATTTGGGCAGCCGATCCGGGCCCGCCGGTCGCGTCGATCACGGCGTCGATCCGGGTTCCGGGCGCCAGCACCAATTGGCCGTCGCGCGCCTGAAACGGCTCGGCGGGGCGGCCGTCGATGGCCAGAACGCGCACGTTGTAATTTTCGATTTTTAAAGCAATAATGCTGCGTTGACAGCCATTGATAAAGCAAAATCTCAGCTGCTCGTTGGGCCGTGCCGCGATGTCCTCGGGTAGGTGGCCGTTGACGGTATGGATCACAGGCGCATCGCTGGCGGCGGCTCCCGGAGCGATCGCGCCGCCGTCGGCGCGCAGCCGCCAGTCCTCGATCAGAAACGTCAGGTCGCGGTCGGCCGCGCCGCCGTCGCCGCCGACCGCGAGCGCCAGCGCGCCGCTCGCCCGCATCCCGCCGTCGCCCAGCAGCCGGGCGTCGCACAGCAGGGTTCCGGCCTGGCGCAGGGGCAAGGCGAAGGTGTCCTGGGCGCCGGGCGCGAGCGGCGGGCGGGCGAGCAGCGGCTCGGCCTCCGGCACCCCGTCCAGTCCGCGCCAGTTCAGGACGGCCGGAACCGGCAACTCGTTCCGGAAAGTCACGACGAGCCGGTCGCCCCGGCGGAAGGCGAGCGGGCCGCCGGCGTCCGGCTCCAGCGTCCAGATTTCGGCGTCCGGTCCGCCCGGCCGCAGCGCCCGGCGAACGGGCCTGGCGCGCAAGGTGAGAGGGATCGGCGTCGCGGCCGGCTGCGCGGAGCCGCGAGACACGGCAAGGAGGCCACCCGCCAGCCCGGCGAGCACCGCGCGGCGATGGAGGGAAGCGGCGGACAGGCTCTGTGTTGTCATCGCCCATGCGGACCATTTTCGCGCGCGGAAGTCCAGCGGGCCGGCGACGGGGCGGCAGGCGTCACAAAAGCGCATCGGGCCCATTTTTTTGCTGCGCGGACGCCACCGCATGCTATAAGCCCGCCGCAACGATCGGGGTGGTTTCGCCGGGTTTCGCGGGACGCCTGCGATCGATTTCAATTTGTTGCAGCATGATGCACGCGAGCCGCATGGCGGCGATCGTCGTCATGCGATGACATCGCGGCCGGACGGGGACTTCGAGCGCGGGCGTGGCGGAATTGGTAGACGCGCTGGATTTAGGTTCCAGTGACGCAAGTTGTGGGGGTTCGAGTCCCTCCGCCCGCACCACTCCCGAATGACGAACGCAACGGACCGACAGGATTGACAACGACCGGCCTTTCGCCGGCCAAGCGGGAAGAAGATTGACGCCATGCAGGTGAACGAAACCGTCGCCGACGGATTGAAGCGCGAGTTCCAGGTCAGCATTCCGGCCGCCGACATCGGCGCCAAGGCCGATGCGCAGCTTGCCGATCTCAAGGGCAAGGTCCGTATCAACGGTTTCCGTCCGGGCAAGGTGCCGACCGCTCACCTCAAGAAGCTCTACGGCCGCTCAGTGATGGCCGAGACGGTCGAGAAGACCATTCAGGAAACCAACAGCCAGATCTTCACCGAGCGCGGCTTCAAGCTCGCCACCGAGCCGAAGGTGACGCTGCCGACCGAGGCCAAGGCGGTCGAGGAGATCCTCAACGGCAACGCCGACCTGACCTACACCGTCGCCATCGAGGTGGTGCCGGCGATCCAGCTCGCCGATTTCAAGACGTTCAGCGTCGAGAAGCCGGTGGCCGAGGTCGCCGACGCCGACGTCGACGAGGCGATCAAGCGCATCGCCGACCAGAACCGCGACTATGCCGACAAGGGCGAGGGCGCCAAGGCCGAGACCGGTGACCGCGTCACCGTTTCCTTCAAGGGCACCATCGACGGCACGGCGTTCGAGGGCGGCACCGGCGAGGGCATTCCGGTGGCGATCGGCTCGAACACCTTCATTCCCGGCTTCGAGGACCAGTTGATCGGCATCGCCAAGGACGAGACCCGCACCCTCAAGGTGCCGTTCCCAAAGAACTACGCCAACGCCGAACTGGCCGGCAAGGACGCCGAGTTCGAGACCACCGCGACCCTGATCGAGGCACCCAAGGACAAGGCGATCGACGACGAGTTCGCCAAGGCGCTCGGCATGGAGTCGCTCGACAAGCTGAAAGAGGCGGTGCGCGAGCGCCTGACCGCGGAATACGCGGCGGTGTCGCGCCAGAAGGTCAAGCGGACGCTGCTCGACCGCCTCGACGAGGCGCACAAATTCGAGGCGCCGCCGTCGCTGGTCGACGAGGAGTTCAACCTGATGTGGAACTCGATCAAGGCCGAGATGGAGTCCGCCGGCAAGACTTTCGCCGACGAGAACACCACCGAGGAGGCGGCCAACGCCGAGTACCGCAAGATCGCCGACCGCCGGGTCCGCCTCGGGCTGGTACTGTCGGAGATCGGCGAGAAGAACAAGATTTCGGTGACCGACGACGAGGTCAGCCGCGCGGTGATCGAGCGCGCGCGCCAGATGCCCGGCCGCGAGAAAGAAGTTTGGGATTATTATCGCAACAATCCCAGCGCCTTGGCGCAGCTTCGCGCACCGATTTATGAAGACAAGGTGGTGGACTTCCTGCTCGAACTCGCCAGCGTCGCCGAGAAGAAGGTGTCGCGCGACGAGCTTTACAAGGACGACGACGAGACGGCGGCGTGAGCCGAACTCGCGCTTTGGGGCGTCCCCGCCAACGGGTGGGTCGCAGCCCTGGCGTGTTTTCGATTTTGATGGAAGTTATTGTGAAGCGTCATGCGCGGACTTGATCCGCGCATCCATCCTTTTCAAAATGATGGATTGCCGGGTCAAGCCCGGCAATGGCAATTGGTGATCCTTCACCCCGGCCGCATCTGGATCAGCGATTCCAGGCGCAGCGACAGCATCGGCTTACTGCCGTCGGTGATGACGGCGCGCAGCGTCATCAGCGCGTCGTTGCGCTCGGGGCGCGGTGTGATCGATTCGATCTCGGCGTGGCCGGTGAGCACGGTGCCGGGCCGCACCGGCCGTTGCAGATCGATCTCGAACCGCTTGCCGGCGATCCCCGCCACCTTCCACCACAACGCCTCCGCCACCAGCCGCTGATAGACCGCCATGGTATGCAGCCCGCTGGCGATTACCCCGCCGAACGGTCCCTTGGCGGCGGCCTCGGGGTCGATATGGATATAGAGCGGGTCATAGCGGGTGGCGAATTCGATGATCTCGGCCTCCTCCATCCGGTAGGTGCCGAACGGGAAGCGCTGGCCGACGGTCAGATCCTGGGCGTAGAGCATGGGCATTCCTTATGCAGACACGCCCATGCTGGCAGTTTGCGGGCGAAGAAGCCATGATCTCGGAGGTAAAGGCCCCGGCTGGCGTCACGATGACCACCATACGGGGCATTAAGGTTGTCGGGCGAAACACCGCCGTCGCGCGGCCGCACCGCTATGCCCCCATGCCCGAATCGGTTTGAAGTAGACCGCCGGTCCCGGCGGCGGGTCTTGTCGCCGCCGGATCGGGGTATATCTGTACGCCGTTTGTTACGTCCCGCTACAACCTCAGGTGATCAATGCGCGACCCGATCGAGACCTACATGAACCTTGTGCCGATGGTGGTCGAGCAGACCAATCGCGGCGAACGGGCCTACGACATCTTCTCGCGCCTGCTGAAAGAGCGCATCATTTTCGTCACCGGGCCGGTCGAGGACGGCATGTCGACCTTGACGGTCGCCCAGTTGCTGTTCCTTGAGGCGGAAAATCCGAAAAAGGAAATCTCGATGTACATCAACTCGCCGGGCGGGGTGGTGACGTCGGGGCTGGCGATCTACGACACCATGCAGTTCATCCGCCCGCCGGTGTCGACGCTGTGCACCGGCCAGGCCGCCTCGATGGGCTCGCTGTTGCTCGCCGCCGGCGAGAAGGACATGCGGTTCGCGCTGCCGAACGCCCGCATCATGGTCCACCAACCCTCCGGCGGGTTCCAGGGCCAGGCCACCGACATCATGCTGCACGCCCAGGAAATCCTCAATCTGAAGAAGCGCTTGAACGAAATCTACGTGCGCCATACCGGACAGACCTACAAGGCGATCGAGGACGCGCTGGAGCGCGACAAGTTCCTCACCTCCGACATGGCCAAGGAGTTCGGCCTGATCGACAAGGTGATCGAGAAGCGCGCCGAGGAGCCGGCGGCGAAGCCCGCCTGAGCCGCGCCCGGTTCCATCACATTTTGCCCGCGGGCGTGGCCATCACGTCACGTCATGGCGAATTGCACCGGTTAGGGGTCGCGCCGGGGTGGCAAATCACGCTATTGTCACGGCGCCGGACCAATGGCCGATTAGCGAAATCTTGATAGTCGGCTGTCAGCATGGTTGGCTGACACCGGTGATTGACGGTTTGAGCCGGCCGCGATTCGTCGCGGCTCACGAGGTACGATACGAAGCGCGATCCGACGGAGTCTTCCACGCAGGGTCTTTTGGGTCCCGAGATTGCTCTTATCTTGAGTTTTCGGCGAATGCGCCGGATGGGAGCGGTCTCGATCGGGAAGACTGCGCGACGGGATCGAACGGCAGACGGAGACAAGAATGAGCAAGGTCGGCGCCAGCGACTCGAAGAACACGCTTTATTGCTCGTTCTGCGGCAAGAGCCAGCATGAAGTCCGCAAGCTGATCGCGGGTCCCACGGTCTTCATCTGCGACGAATGCGTCGAACTGTGCATGGACATCATCCGCGAGGAGAACAAGTCCTCGCTGGTGAAGTCGCGCGACGGCATTCCGACGCCGAAGGAAATCTGCAAGGTGCTGGACGACTACGTGATCGGCCAGGGCCACGCCAAGAAGGTGCTGTCGGTCGCCGTTCATAACCACTACAAGCGGCTCAACCACCAGACCAAGCACAACGACGTCGAACTGGCGAAGTCCAACATCCTGCTGATCGGGCCGACCGGCTCCGGCAAGACGCTGCTGGCGCAGACGCTGGCGCGCATCCTCGACGTGCCCTTCACCATGGCGGACGCCACCACGCTGACGGAAGCCGGCTATGTCGGCGAGGATGTCGAGAACATTATCCTGAAGCTGTTGCAGGCTGCCGACTATAACGTCGAGCGCGCCCAGCGCGGCATCGTCTACATCGACGAGATCGACAAGATCTCGCGCAAGTCCGACAATCCCTCGATCACCCGCGACGTGTCGGGCGAGGGCGTGCAGCAGGCGCTTCTGAAGATCATGGAAGGCACGGTGGCCAGCGTTCCGCCGCAGGGCGGCCGCAAGCATCCGCAGCAGGAATTCTTGCAGGTCGACACCACCAACATCCTGTTCATCTGCGGCGGCGCCTTCGCCGGCCTTGAGAAGATCATTTCCGCGCGGGGCCGCACCACCTCGATCGGCTTCGCCGCGCAGGTGCTGGCGCCGGAGGATCGCCGCACCGGCGAGATCTTCCGTCACGTCGAGCCGGAGGACCTGCTGAAATACGGCCTGATTCCGGAGTTCGTCGGCCGCTTGCCGGTGGTCGCCACGCTGGAGGATCTCGACGAGGCGTCGCTGAAGAAGATCCTGGTGGAGCCGAAGAACGCGCTGGTCAAGCAGTATCAGCGGCTGTTCGAGATGGAGAACATCGAGCTGACCTTCGCCGACGAGGCGCTCGGCGCGGTGGCGCGCAAGGCCATCGAGCGCAAGACCGGCGCGCGCGGGCTGCGCTCCATCCTGGAGAGCATCCTGCTCGAAACCATGTTCGATCTGCCCGGCCTCGAAGGCGTCGAGGAAGTGGTGATCTCGCGCGAGGTGGTCGAGGGCACGGCGCGGCCGCTCTACATCTACGCCGACCGCTCCGACCGGGCCAACGAGACCAGCGCCAGCGCCTGACGCCGGCGGGCCGGGATGCGCCGGCGATCAAGAACGGTTACTTGACGCGTTGTTCGAGTAGGTGTCTGCAACACGAGAATTGTCGTCCCCGCGCGGGCGGGGACCCATAACCCCTAGCGTTGGTTCTGATAGATAACCTCGCCTCAGGTGATGGAGCCGAACCGCTGCGGCGAATGGGTCCCCGCCTGCGCGGAGACGACTCAGAGCTTGCTTTTCGCTGTCGGTTCGTTTTGTTCGGCGTCCAAAAAGCGCTGTGCGCAGAGCCTTTTGGCTGACTTGACACCATGCCGCGCGATAGCCACCTAATGCTCTCGGTGAAGCCAAATCTCGCTGGATTCGCCGCTCGTCCGTTCCTGACAGAAGGCGGTTTCCCGCTGCTCATCAAGAACATCTCGGCACCCTGTGGCGGTTGCGCATGTCGCGGATCGCGTGCGGGGGGGCGCAACAAAGGGAACAGGCCATGTCAACATCAAAGCCTCGACCGACTATCGTTCATGGCGAAAGCCATCTCTATCCGGTGCTGCCGCTGCGGGACATCGTCGTCTTTCCGCACATGATCGTGCCGCTGTTCGTCGGCCGCGAGAAATCGATCAAGGCGCTCGAACAGGT
Organism: Xanthobacteraceae bacterium; assembly: GCA_023954195.1. Lineage (GTDB taxonomy): Bacteria > Pseudomonadota > Alphaproteobacteria > Rhizobiales > Xanthobacteraceae > 62-47. The sequence continues at coordinate 748,174 of JAMLIK010000001.1, read as the reverse complement.
CATGAAGAATGACGGGCTAATCATGCTCGCGACGCAGAAGAATGCGTCGGACGACGATCCGCGCCCTGATGCGATCTACGAGATCGGAACGCTCGCCAGCGTGCTGCAATTGCTCAAGCTGCCGGACGGCACCGTCAAGGTGCTGGTCGAGGGTTTGACGCGCGCGCGCGCCGAGCAGTACTCGGACCGCACGGACTATTATGAGGCGACCGCCGTGGCGCTCGCCGACACCGACGCCGTCAGCGTCGAGGCCGAGGCGCTGGCGCGTTCGGTGGTGTCCGATTTCGAAAGCTATGTGAAGCTCAATAAGAAGATCTCCGCGGAAGTCGTCGCGGTGGTGCAGTCGAAGACCGACTTCGCCGAACTGTCCGACACCGTGGCTTCCCATCTCGCGGTCAAGATCGCCGACCGTCAGGGGCTTCTGGAAACGCTGTCGGTCACCGCGCGCCTGGAAAAGGTACTCGGGCTGATGGAAAGCGAAATCTCGGTCTTGCAGGTCGAGAAGCGCATCCGCTCGCGCGTCAAGCGCCAGATGGAGAAGACCCAGCGCGAATATTATCTCAACGAGCAGATGAAGGCGATCCAGAAGGAGCTCGGCGACGACGAGGGTCGCGACGAACTGGCCGATCTGGAAGAACGCATCGCCAAGACCAAGCTGTCGAAGGACGCGCGGGAGAAGGCGCAGCACGAGCTGAAGAAGCTGCGCCAGATGTCGCCGATGTCGGCGGAAGCCACCGTCGTGCGCAATTATCTCGACTGGCTGCTGTCGATCCCGTGGAACAAGAAGTCGAAGGTCAAGAAGGACCTCGCGAGCGCGCAGGCGACGCTCGACGACGACCACTACGGGCTGGAGAAGGTCAAGGACCGCATCGTCGAATACCTTGCCGTGCAAAGCCGCGCCAACAAGCTCACCGGCCCGATCCTGTGCCTGGTCGGCCCTCCGGGCGTCGGCAAGACCTCGCTCGGCAAGTCGATCGCCAAGGCGACGGGGCGCGAATTCGTGCGGGTGTCGCTCGGCGGCGTGCGCGACGAAGCGGAGATCCGTGGACATCGCCGCACCTATATCGGCTCGATGCCCGGCAAGATCATCCAGTCGATGCGCAAGGCCAAGACCTCGAATCCGCTGTTCCTGCTCGACGAGATCGACAAGATGGGCGCCGATTTCCGCGGCGACCCGTCGTCGGCCCTGCTTGAGGTGCTCGACCCCGAGCAGAACGGCACGTTCAACGATCACTACCTTGAGGTCGATTACGATCTCTCCAACGTGATGTTCATCACCACCGCGAATACGCTGAATATTCCGGGACCGCTGATGGACCGTATGGAGATCATCCGCATCGCCGGCTACACCGAGAACGAGAAGGTCGAGATCGCCCGCAAGCATCTCATCCCCAACGCGCTCACCAAGCACGGCCTCGCCTCCAAGGAATGGTCGATCGACGACGACGCGCTGCTGCTGCTGATCCGCCGCTACACCCGCGAGGCGGGGGTGCGTAATCTCGAACGCGAGATTTCGACGCTGGCCCGCAAGGCGGTGAAGGAGTTGATGCTGTCGAAGAAGAAGGCGGTGAAGATCACCGAGAAGTCGCTCGAAGGCTTCCTCGGCGTGCCGAAATTCCGCTACGGCGAGATCGAGAAGGACGATCAGGTCGGTGTCGTCACCGGCCTCGCCTGGACCGATGTCGGCGGCGAGTTGCTGACCATCGAGAGCGTCATGATGCCCGGCAAGGGCCGCATGACGGTGACCGGCAACCTGCGCGACGTGATGAAGGAATCGATCTCGGCGGCGGCGTCCTATGTCCGCTCGCGGGCGATCACCTACGGCGTCGAGCCGCCGCTGTTCGAGAAGCGCGACATCCACGTCCACGTGCCGGAGGGCGCGACCCCGAAGGACGGCCCGTCGGCGGGCGTGGCGATGGCCACCACCATCGTCTCGGTGCTGACCGGCATTCCGATCCGGCACGATGTCGCCATGACCGGCGAGATCACGCTGCGGGGCAGGGTGCTGCCGATCGGCGGGTTGAAGGAGAAGCTGTTGGCGGCGGGCCGGGGCGGCATCAAGACGGTGCTGATCCCGGAAGACAACGCCAAGGATCTCACCGAGATCCCCGACGCCATCAAGGAGGGCCTGGAAATCATTCCGGTCTCGCGGATGGACGAGGTGATCGCCAAGGCGCTGGTGCGGCCGCCCCAGCCGATCGAATGGGAGGAGGAGGCCGCCATCCCGGCCAAGCCGGATGCCGGCGACGAGGCCGCCGGCGGACTGGTCGCGCACTGAGCGCCACCGACTCAAGCATTGACGCGAAAACGGCGCTCCTCGCGGGGCGCCGTTTTGTTTCGCGCCGCATCGTTCGGAACGGCCGCTCGCTTGCCTCGGCGGCGGTGAAACGGGTATGAAGCGGCGAGGGCGGCTAGCTCAGCTGGTTAGAGCATCTCGTTTACACCGAGAGGGTCGGGAGTTCGAATCTCTCGCCGCCCACCATCTCACCTCGTCGCATCATGCCGTCCCGCCTCTCCGCCCGCTCTCACAGCATCGCGAACGCGCTGGAAACCATCGCCACCGGCTTGCCGTCGCTGGCGGCGTGCAGCGTTACCCGGCCGAAACTCATGGTGCGCCCGAGCCGCACCACGCGGGCATCGGCCACGACGTCGGACGAATTCACCGCCTTGAGGAAATGCGTGGTCTGATCGACCGTCGTCATCGGCCGATAGCCGCCGGCGGCGGCGAGGATCGCCATCACCATCGAGGTATCCGCCAGCGCCATCAGCGCCTGGCCGCAGACGATGCCGCCCTGACGGCACAGCCGGTCCGAGAACGGCATCCGCAGCGTCGCGCCGGGCTGCCAGTCGGCCGCCGCGCCGGGCGGCGGAGCGGTTTCGAAGCGGTCGAGCGTCAAGCGAAGATCGTGGATCCACGGCGCGAAGACCTCGCCCAGCACACGTCTTGCAGCGTCGAAGTCGAAAGCGGCGGTCGCAGGCTCAGCAATGGTCATCGGTGTCTCATCTCCCGGTTGCGGAATGTGCGTGGAGTGTAGGGCAGTTCCATCCGGTTGGGCAGCGTCTTGCCTTGGATCCGACCCGATCGCCTCCTATCGGCTTGCCCCGTGGCTTGAATCCACGCCTTCTTCGCCGGTAGAATTGCCGACGGCGCGGGCTTTGCGTGAAGGGGCGTCGTCGGGCGGATCGGCGCGGTTGCCGGTCCCGATATGACGGCGGTACGGGTGGAGCGTTGGCATGAAGATTTTGCGCGCGGTGGCGATGGCGGCGATGGTCGTGACGCCGGCTTTGGCTCAATCGCCGAACGTCAACCTGATTCCGGATCTGCCCTCCAAGACACCGGAGCAGATCGAGCGCGACCAGCAGCTTCAGAAAGCCTATCGTGAGTCGCTGCGCAAAATTCCCGATGCCAAGGCGTCCAACGATCCGTGGGGCTCGATGCGCGGCAGCGAAGCGCCGGCCTCGGCTGCGACGCACCGCGCCAAGCCGAAGGCCAAGCCCCGCGGCGCCGGCACTGCGCAATAGCGGCGCCGCCGCCCTGGGGACGGTTGGTCGGAGGCCCTTGACGTCCGGCCTGCCCGGCTTAGTTTTACGATGACACGTTGATGGGGATGGGGTTCCCCCGATAACCGCCGCGAGGCTGATGACTCCTACCGGGCGCGATAGTGCCGGGTGGCGGCTGCCTTCACCCGAGCATGCCCATGTCGGGGCGCGCAGTATCGGGATGGAGGCTTCATGAATCTGCAATTGATCGCGGCGGTGGCCGCGGGCGGCGCGATCGGCTCGGTCGCGCGCTATCTCGCCGGCATCGGCGTCGGCAAGCTGGTCGGCTTCGGCTTTCCGTGGGGGACGCTCCTCATCAACATCGCCGGTTCGTTCCTGATCGGGGTGTTCGTCGAAAGCTTCGCGCTGCGTTGGGATCTGCCGCAAACCGCGCGCGTGTTCCTCACCATCGGCATCTGCGGCGGGTTCACCACCTTCTCGACCTTCTCGCTGGAATCCGTCCTGCTGATGGAACGCGGCGAGCTGGGGGCGGCGGCGGCCTATATCGTCGCCTCGGTGGTGGTCTCGATCCTGGCGCTGTTCGCCGGCCTGCACCTGATCCGCAGCATCGCCTGAGCCGCACCGATCCGCCGCCGGACATCGCACCGGACGTTGCACCGGCAATCGGGTGGCCGCCAAAAGCTTCAAAAGAACATATTGCGAACAAGGAACAAATAGGGTACATTTTGTTCACCGAGATCGAGAGTTGAAGTTTCTGTTCAACCGCGCCGGCCTTCGTTGTCCCTCTGGCGAATCCCGTTCATAAGGAGCACCACATGTCCGCCTCTGCCCTGCGTATCGTCGAAGGATCCTCCATGGACAAAACCAAGGCGTTGTCCGCCGCGCTGTCCCAGATCGAGCGTCAGTTCGGCAAGGGCTCGGTAATGAAGCTCGGCAAGAACGATCGCGCGATGGAGATCGAGACGATCTCCTCGGGGTCGCTCGGGCTGGACATCGCGCTCGGCGTCGGCGGACTGCCGAAGGGGCGCATCGTCGAGATTTACGGGCCGGAATCCTCGGGCAAGACCACGCTGGCGCTGCATTGCGTGGCGGAGGCGCAGAAGAAAGGCGGCATCTGTGCTTTCATCGACGCCGAGCACGCGCTCGATCCGGTCTACGCCCGCAAGCTCGGCGTCAATGTCGATGAGCTTTTGATCTCGCAGCCCGACCATGGCGAGCAGGCGCTGGAAATCGCCGACACGCTGGTGCGCTCCGGCGCGGTGGACGTGCTGATCGTCGATTCGGTCGCGGCCCTGGTGCCGCGCGCCGAACTCGAAGGCGAGATGGGCGACGCCTTGCCCGGCTTGCAGGCGCGGCTGATGAGCCAGGCTTTGCGCAAGCTGACCGCCTCGATCAACAAGTCGAACACCATGGTGATCTTCATCAACCAGATCCGCATGAAGATCGGGGTGATGTACGGCTCGCCGGAAACCACGACCGGCGGTAACGCGCTGAAGTTCTACGCTTCGGTGCGGCTCGACATTCGCCGCATCGGCGCCATCAAGGAGCGCGATGAGGTGATCGGCAACGCAACCCGCGTCAAGGTGGTGAAGAACAAGCTGGCGCCGCCGTTCAAGCAGGTCGAGTTCGACATCATGTACGGCGAGGGCGTGTCGAAGATGGGCGAAATCCTCGATCTCGGCGTCAAGGCCGGCATCGTCGAGAAGTCGGGCGCCTGGTTCTCCTATGACAGCCAGCGGCTCGGGCAAGGCCGCGAGAACGCCAAGACCTTCCTGCGCGCCAATCCGGACATGACGGCCAAGATCGAAGCCGCGATCCGGCAGAATTCCGGGTTGATCGCCGATCAGATACTGGCCGGCACGCCGGAGCGCGATGCGGACGGCGAGGCGCCCGCGGAGGATTGAGCTTCCGCGACTTGAGTCGTCGTGGCTTGAGTTGCGGCGTAATCCCGAAGCCTTGTGATCTCGAAGCCCTGGGAATCGGCTTCGGACCAGATCATGTCTTCGGAGGCGAACGGGCGTCGTGGACGTTGAATTGCCGACGTCCTCGGCGTCCGTTCCCGTATTGACGTTCCGTCCAGGCTGCTGCCGTCGTCATGCGAGGAGCGTGAGCGACGAAGCCGTCCAGCAAACAATCCGGAATGTTGGATGGTGACTGGATTGCCGCGCGAAGCCTGTGCCCGGACGGCGTGAAACGCCGATCCGAGCGCTTGCGATGACGGATTCTCCGCGGCTACTCCGCGGCCTCGGCGTAGTCGGTCACCGGCGGGCAGGAGCACACCAGGTTGCGATCGCCATAGACGTTGTCGACGCGGCCGACCGGCGACCAGTATTTGTCGGTGCGCGAGGTGCCGGCGGGGAAGCAGCCCTCGGTGCGCGAATAGGGCCGGTCCCAACTGTCGTCGGCGATGTCGTGCACGGTGTGCGGCGCGTGGCGCAGCGGCGATGTTTCGACGCTCCAGCGCCCCGCCTCGACCTCGGCGATTTCGCGCCGGATCGCGATCATGGCCTCGATGAAGCGGTCGATCTCGGCCTTGGACTCGGATTCGGTCGGCTCGATCATCAGCGTCCCGGCCACCGGAAAGCTCATGGTCGGGGCGTGGAAGCCGTAGTCGATCAGCCGCTTGGCGATATCGTCGACGGTGACGCCGCAGCTTGTCTTGAGCGGGCGCGGATCGATGATGCACTCGTGCGCCACGCGGCCGCTGACGCCGCGATAGAGCACCGGGAAGTGCGGCTCCAGCCGGTCGGCGATGTAATTGGCGTTGAGGATCGCGACTTCGGTGGCGCGCCGCAATCCTTCGCCGCCCATCATCAGAATATAGAGATAGGAGATGGTGAGGATCGAGGCGGAGCCGAACGGCGCCGCCGCCACCGGGCCGACCGCGGCCTCGCCGCCGTCGAGCGCCGGATGTCCGGGCAGGAACGGTTTGAGATGGGCCTTGACCCCGATCGGGCCCATGCCGGGGCCGCCGCCGCCATGCGGAATGCAGAAGGTCTTGTGCAGGTTGAGGTGGCTGACGTCGGCGCCGTAGTCGCCGGGGCGGGCGAGGCCAACCTGGGCGTTGAGATTGGCGCCGTCGAGATAGACCTGTCCGCCATGGGCGTGGACGATGTCGCAGATCTCGCGGATCTTCTTTTCGAACACGCCGTGAGTGGACGGATAGGTGATCATCACCGCGGCGAGACGCTCGCCGTGCTGTTCGGCCTTGGCGCGCAGGTCGTCGACCGAGACGTTGCCGTGCTTGTCGCAGGCCACCACCACCACCTCCATGCCGGCCATCGCGGCGGAGGCGGGATTGGTGCCGTGCGCCGAGGACGGGATCAGGCAGACCTTACGGTGGGATTGCCCGCGCGCCGCGTGAAAACCGCGGATCGCGAGCAGCCCGGCATATTCGCCCTGCGCGCCGGAGTTCGGCTGCAACGACACCGCGTCGTAGCCGGTGATCTCCACCAGCCATTTTTCGAGTTGCGCGAACAGCGCGTGATAGCCCGCCGCCTGCTCGCGCGGCGCGAACGGATGCAGCGCGCCGAACGCCGGCCAGGTCAGCGGCATCATCTCGGTGGTGGCGTTGAGCTTCATGGTGCAGGAGCCGAGCGGGATCATCGCGCGGTCGAGCGCGAGGTCGCGGTCGGCGAGCTTGCGCATGTAGCGCAGCAGTTCGGTCTCCGAGCGATGGGCGTGAAACACCGGATGGGTGAGATAGGCGCTGGTCCGCTGCAAACCCTGCGGCAGCGCGGTTTCCGCGGCGGTCTCGATCTCCGCGTAGGCGAGATCGCCGCCGAACGCCCGCCACACCGCCTCGACGATGGCCGGCGTGGTGGTCTCGTCCAGCGCGATGCCGATCCGCGTGCCGTCGCGGCGCAGGTTGATGCGTTCGGCCCCCGCGCCCGCGACGATGTCGGCGGCCTTGGCGCCGGCCTCGACGGTGACGGTATCGAAGAACGTCTCGCTCAGCGGCGCGAAGCCGAGCTTGCGCAGGCCCGTCGCCAGCGTATTCGCGCGGCGATGCACGGCGCGGGCGATTCCCGCCAGCCCTTCGGGGCCATGATAGACGGCGTACATCGCGGCGATTACTGCCAGCAGCACCTGCGCGGTGCAGATGTTGGAGGTGGCCTTCTCGCGGCGGATGTGCTGCTCGCGGGTCTGCAAGGCGAGGCGATAGGCCGGCGCGCCGCGCGCATCGACCGAGAGGCCGACCAGGCGGCCGGGGATGGCGCGCTTGAGGCCGTCGCGCACCGCCATATAGGCGGCGTGCGGGCCGCCGAACCCCATCGGCACGCCGAAACGCTGCGCCGAGCCGATGGCGATGTCGGCGCCGAGTTCGCCGGGCGAGGCGAGCAGCGTCAGCGCCAGCAGGTCGGCGGCGACGACGGCGACGCCGCCCTGGGCATGCACGGCCTCGATCGCCGGGCGCAGGTCGCGCACCGCGCCGGAGGTGCCGGGATATTGCAGCAGCGCGCCGACCACCGACCTGTGCTCGAGGTCGGTGAGCGGATCGCCGACCACGATGGTCCAGCCCAGCGGTTCGGCGCGGGTGCGCAGCACCGCCAGCGTCTGCGGATGCACCTCGTGATCGACGAAGAACGCGGCGACCTCGTTTCTGGCGTTGCCGTGCGCGGCGCGCTCGGCGATCGCCATGGCCTCGGCGGCGGCGGTGGCCTCGTCGAGCAGCGAGGCGTTGGCGACGTCGAGCCCGGTCAGGTCGCAGATCATGGTCTGGAAGTTGAACAGCGCCTCCAGTCGACCCTGGCTGATTTCCGGCTGATACGGCGTGTAGGCCGTGTACCAGGCGGGATTTTCGAGGATGTTGCGCTGGATCACCGCGGGCAGGACGGTGCCGCTGTAGCCTTGCCCGATCAGCGAGGTGAAGACCTGGTTCTGGGCGGCGATTGCGCCGATATGCGCCAGCGCCTCGGTCTCGCTCAGGGCGCGGCCGAGATCGAGCGCGGCGCGCTGGCGGATATCCGGCGGCAGCGTCTGGTCCATCAGCGCGGCGAGGCTCGCGGCCCCGACGGTTGCGAGCATCGCCTCGATGGCGCGCGGCGAGGGGCCGATGTGGCGGCGCGAGAACGGCGGCGCGGCATCGTCGGCGATCGCGGTGGGCTTGGTCATCGCAGCATCCTTGAATAGCGTTTTCGAGCGAGGAGGACGTCCGGTTCGCGTGAGGAAACCGCGTCAAAACGGAAGCTTGGGGTCATTCACCGTCCCGTGAGATGGTGAATGACGCCCGCGCGCCTCAGGCGGTGTGCTTCTCGTAGGCGGCTGCGTCCATCAGGCCGCTCAGTTCGTCCTTGTCGGCGATCTTGACCTTGAACAGCCATGCCTTGTCGGCGGCGTCGGAGTTCACCAGCGTCGGATCGCCGGTCACGGCGTCGTTGACCTCGACAACCTCGCCGCTGATCGGCGCGTAGACGTCGGACGCCGCCTTGACCGATTCCACCACGGCGGCGGCCTCGGCTTTCTTCAACTGGCGGCCGAGTTTCGGCAATTCGACGAACACTACGTCGCCGAGTTGCGACTGCGCGTAGTCGGTGATGCCGATGGTGGCGACGTCGCCGTCGATGCGGAGCCATTCATGGTCGGTGGTGTAAAGAACAGGCATGGTCAATCCTCAACGCTGATAGCTGTGGGGAACGAAGGGGAGAGCGGTCACGGTCATCGGCAGGCGCTGGCCGCGCACTTGCGCGAACACGCGCGTGCCGGCGGCGACATGCGGGATCGGCAGATACCCCATCGCGATCGGGGCGTTCAGGCTCGGCCCGAAGCCGCCGGAGGTGACGGCGCCGATGGCGTCGCGCGCCTCGGCGTCGGCGTAGAGCGCGGCGCCGTCGCGCACCGGGGCGCGGCCCTCGGGCTTGAGCCCGACGCGCTTGCGGGACGCGCCACGCTCGATCTGCGGCAGGATGGCATCGGCGCCGGGGAAGCCGCCGGCGCGCGCGCCGCCGTTGCGGCGGCTTTTCTGGATCGACCACACCAGGTCGCCCTCGACCGGCGTGGTCGCGGCGTCGATGTCGTGGCCGTAGAGGCAGAGCCCGGCCTCCAGCCGCAGGCTGTCGCGGGCGCCCAGGCCGATCGGCGCCACTGCCGGATCGGCCAATAACGCCTCGGCCAGCGCCGCCGCGTCCGCTGCCGGCACCGAAATCTCAAAGCCGTCCTCGCCGGTATAGCCCGAGCGCGAGACGAAGCAGGCGAGCCCCATCACCTCGCGCGGGCCGGCGTCCATGAAGCGCATCGCGGCGATGCCGGGGCTGAGCCGGCCCAGCACCTCGACGGCCTTCGGTCCCTGCAAGGCGATGAGGGCGCGATCCGCCAGAACCTCGATGACGCACTCGCCGTCAAGCGCGTTCCGCAACAGCGCCTCGTCCTCGGCCTTGCAGGCGGCGTTGACCACAAGGAACAGGTGATCGCCGAAATTCGCCACCATGAGGTCGTCGAGAATGCCGCCGGCGGCGTTGGTGAACTGGGCGTAGCGCTGGCGGCCCGGTGGAACCGCGACGATATCCTGCGGCACCAGCCGTTCCAGCGCCAGCGCGGCATCCTCGACCTTGCCGGATTTCGGCCGCAGCGCGATCTGGCCCATGTGGGAGACGTCGAACAGCCCGGCCGAAGCGCGGGTGTGGAGGTGTTCCTTGAGCACGCCCGCCGGATATTGCACCGGCATCTCGTAACCTGCGAACGGCACCATCTTGCCGCCGCGCGCCAGGTGCAGCGCGTGCAGCGGGGTGCGGTTCAAGGGGGAAGGCGTGGTGAGGTCAGCATCCATCGCGATCAAGGCTCCTGTGATTCCGGAGGTCCGGAAGCGCTGTCGAAGCCCCATCTGTCGCTGTGCCTGAGAGTATTATCCCGTCGGCGGACGCTCCCGGCGCGAACGCCGTCACGTCTCTTTCCAGATGCAGTCTCGATCACCCGGTCCTTTTGCCTGAGAGTTTCCTGGGGCGGTTGCTCCTTCGGCGCCGGCCGGCTCCCTCGATCGGGTAGCGGCCGGTCTCTCCCGACGTGATCGGTCGTAAGGGAAACACCCAAAACACGGCTTCCCCGATGCTGTCAACAAGGCTGTCGATTCGGGCGCGGAGCTATCAACGAGGTTGTGCGGCGGCTGGCAACCCTCTGATCGGGAGCCCATTTTCTGGACAGCGCCGGCCCCGCCGTCTAAAAGCGGGCGCTGGCGGGTGCCGGCATCCGGCGGATGAATATCCGGCAGATGGCACGACAGGGTTAACGCGATAGGTCCAAGATGAGTGGCGTCAACGAAATCAGGTCAACGTTCCTGAATTATTTTGCGAAGAACGATCACGCCATCGTGCCGTCGTCGCCGTTGGTGCCGCGCAACGACCCGACGCTGATGTTCACCAACGCCGGCATGGTGCAATTCAAGAACGTCTTCACTGGCGTCGAGAAGCGGCCCTATCAGCGCGCCACCACCTCGCAGAAATGCGTGCGCGCCGGCGGCAAGCACAACGACCTCGACAATGTCGGCTACACCGCGCGGCATCACACCTTCTTCGAGATGCTCGGCAACTTTTCCTTTGGCGATTACTTCAAGGACCGCGCCATCGAACTGGCGTGGCAACTCATCACCAGGGAATACGGGCTGCCGAAGGACAAGCTGTTGGTCACCGTCTATTCCGAGGACGACGTGGCGTTCGACCTGTGGAAGAAGATCGCGGGCCTGCCGGAGTCGCGGATCATCCGGATTCCGACCTCGGACAATTTCTGGCAGATGGGCGACACCGGCCCGTGCGGCCCGTGCTCGGAAATCTTCTACGACCACGGCGACCACATTCCCGGCGGCCCGCCCGGATCGCCGGACGAGGACGGCGACCGCTTCATCGAGATCTGGAACCTGGTGTTCATGCAGTTCGAGCAGGTCGCGCCGGGCGTGCGCAATAACCTGCCAAAACCGTCGATCGACACCGGCATGGGGCTGGAGCGCATCGCCGCCGTGCTGCAAGGCAAGCACGACAACTATGACATCGACCTGTTCGTGGCGCTGATCCGCGCCATTTCCGAACTCACTGGCGCCGATCCGCACGGCGAGATGAAGGCGTCGCTGCGGGTGATCGCCGATCACCTGCGCGCCTCCTCGTTCCTGATCGCCGACGGCGTGCTGCCCTCGAACGAGGGCCGCGGCTACGTGCTGCGCCGGATCATGCGCCGCGCCATGCGCCACGCGCAATTGCTGGGCGCGAAAGAGCCGCTGATGTGGCGGCTGGTGTGGGCGCTGGTGCGCGAGATGGGACAGGCTTACCCTGAGTTGGTGCGCGCGGAATCGCTGATCGAGGAAACGCTGCGGCTTGAGGAGACGCGCTTCCGCAAGACGCTGGAGCGCGGGCTTTCGATCCTCGACGACAAGAGCGGCGGCCTGAAGAAAGGCGACATGTTCGACGGCGAGACCGCGTTCACGCTGTACGATACCTACGGCTTCCCGCTCGACCTGACGCAGGACGCACTTCGCGCGCGCGGCATCGGCGTCGATCTGGCGTCGTTCACCGACGCGATGGAACGGCAGAAGGCCAAGGCGCGGGCGTCGTGGGCCGGCTCCGGCGAAGCGGCGACGGAATCGATCTGGTTTCCGTTGCGCGAAAAACTCGGCGCGACCGAGTTTCTCGGCTACGAGACCGAGAGCGCGGAAGGCGTCGTCGCGGCGCTGGTCAAGGACGGCAAGGAAGTCGATCAACTCACGAGCGGCGAGAGCGGCGTCATCGTCCTCAACCAGACGCCTTTCTACGGCGAGAGCGGCGGTCAGGTCGGCGATACCGGCGTGATGATCGGCGAAGGCGTGCGCGCGCGCATCACCGAGACGCAGAAAAAGGCCGGCGACCTGTTCGTGCATTTCGGCACGGTGGAGCAGGGCACCCTGAAGCCGGGCGCGGGGTTGCAGCTCGAAGTCGATCACGAACGCCGCAGCGCGATTCGCGCCAATCACTCCGCCACGCATCTCTTGCATGAGGCGTTGCGGCAGGTGCTGGGCGATCACATCGCGCAGCGCGGCTCGCTGGTCGCGCCCGACCGGCTGCGCTTCGACTTCGCCCACAACAAGCCGATCGCGGCGGACGAGTTGCGCCGGATCGAGGACATCGCCAACGAGGTGGTGCTTGAGAACGGCGAGGTGACGACGCGGCTGATGGCGCTCGACGACGCCCGCGAATCCGGCGCGCGCGCGCTGTTCGGCGAGAAATACGGCGACGAGGTGCGCGTGGTGTCGATGGGCAGCCGCGCCCGCGACAACGCGCCGACCTCGAACGCGCTCGGCTGGTCGGTCGAACTGTGCGGCGGCACCCATGTGCGGCGCACCGGCGACATCGGCGTGATCTCGGTCACGGCTGAGAGCGCCGTGGCCTCCGGCGTGCGCCGGATCGAGGCGCTGACCGGCGCGGCGGCGCGTCGCCGCGCCAACGACGCCCTGCAACTGGCGCGCGACACGGCGGCCGAACTGCGCACCACGCTCGACGACATGCCGGCGCGGGTGGCGGCGCTGCTTGAGGAGCGCAAGAAGCTGGAGCGCGAACTGGCCGACGCCCGCAAGAAGCTGGCGATGGGCGGCGGCGGCGCGAGTGGCGCGGCGGGCGATGCCGCCGTGCGCGAGGCCGGCGGCGTCAAGCTGCTGGCGCGCGCGGTCGAGGGCATCGAGATGAAGGATCTCAAGAGCCTCGCCGACGACGGCAAGAAGCAGCTCGGCTCCGGCGTGGTCGCCATCGTCGGCGTCACCGGCGACGGCAAGGCCGGCATCGTGGTCGGCGTCACCAAGGATTTGACCGGGCGCTTCAACGCCGTCGATCTGGTGCGTAAGGGCTCCGAGGCGCTCGGCGGCAAGGGCGGCGGCGGCCGCCCCGACATGGCGCAGGCCGGCGGCCCCGACGGCGCCAAGGCGGCGGCCGCGCTGGACGCGGTCGCGGCGGCGATGGCGGAGGCGTGAGGGGCGGTCGTTCGGTCGCATAAGCTCCCCTTCCAGCAATCGAGGGAACGGCGTGGAGCAAGTCGTGACAGGCGAGGCGGGCGCGGTGCCGCTGCTGCTGCATCCGTCGCTTCGCAAGGCGCGTCGCGCGCTGTCGCTCGCGACCTTGCTGGCCGCCAACCTGCTGCCGCTCTTAGGCGTTGCGTTTTGGGGCTGGAAGCTGTTCGATCTGATCGTGATCTACTGGCTGGAGACGCTGGTGATCGGCGGCTTCGGGATCATGCAGCTGGTGTTGACGACGGGCTGGTTCGCGCTGTTCGCGGTGCCGTTCTTCATCGTCCACTTCGGCGGCTTCATGGCCGGCCATTTCATGTTCCTGGACCTGATGTTCGGCGGGGGGCGCGGCGGCGACCTTTCGGCGATCCCGCGCCGGCTGCACGACATGATCGTCGCCGAGGGGCTTTGGGTGGTACTGATCGGCCTGGCCGTCAGCCACGGCCTCGGCTTCCTGTTCGCGGTCCTGCTGCCGTGGCTGCGGCGACGCTGGCGGGGCCGCGGGCTGCGCGAGGATACCGAAGCCAACCTCGCCGGCCGCGCGATGTTCGGCCCCTACCGGCGCGTGATGATCATGCACGTCTCGATCCTGCTCGGCGCATTTCTCGCCACCGCGTTCGGCAACAATTTTGCGCTCCTCGCGCTGCTGGTGGCGCTGAAGACCGCGAGCGATCTGTATCTGCTGCGGCGGCAGTGGCGGGAGGAGGAGGGCGCGGCGGCGGCGTGACCAGCGCGCATAGATGCCTTGGTTTCGTCTCGGATTGAATTGTCAAACAGCCAGCGTGACCGGGGTTTGCCCCATTCGTACCGACGCAAAGCACACTTGCGCGATCTCGCGGCGTGATGCGCCCGAGTTTTGGTTCTCGTCATCGCCCTCGATCGCGGAGGGCGCGCGGAACGCCGGACGCACGGTGCGTCCGCAGCCTCATGCGCAAAGTGAAAAGCGCACGAGTTAGTCACCACGAAAGCACCGGATACATCCGGCGTTCCGCGCGCGGTGGGCTCCGGCTTGCTTCGTGCTCTCCCCGGCAACGGTCGAAACCTGACGCCGTCGTCTCCGCGGTACTTTCGTTTGCCGGTTGGCGCGCGAAAGAGCAGGCCGGATTTCGCAAGACCACACGACTTGGGCCGGCGCGATCAGCGTGGTTCGTCCGCCGCCTCATGCCGCCCTCACGCTGCTCCGGATATCGGACGCACCCTTTGTACAAGGCATGCGTCGTCCCTCCGGGCTTGCGCCCTGCGCGACAATCCGCGGCCCGACGCTGCCGCGCCACCGCATCCCGCCTCGCGTTCGTGACGATCGCGATTCCGCCCCTCGGTGAGACGGGATGGATAGGAATATAATCCGATTGGCAAACATGTCAATCCCTGACTCTATGTATTTTCAGGCTCAAGGAGATTCGCATGGTCGATACGACCTACAATTTGAACGGTGGCTTTAAGCCGACGCTCAAGCGATTTGCAGACTTGAGCGGCCCGGATTTTTTTCCAACACCGCGTTGGGCGACGTACGCCCTAATCGACAATGAAAATTTCAGTAGTGAAATTTGGGAAAGTGCTTGTGGTGATGGCAGCATGTCTCGTGTTCTGGAGGAGACTGGCCAAGCGGTGTACAGTAGCGATCTCTATGATCGGGGATTTGGCGATTCTGGCATCGATTTTTTGTCTCCGCAAAGGATGGCAGAGAACATCGTCACCAATCCTCCGTACAATTGCGCTGAAGGATTCGTAGCTAGTGGGGTGAAGCACTCACGCAAGAAATTTGCGTTGTTACTTCGATTGGCGTTTCTCGAGGGCGCAAATCGAGCGAACACTATCTTTGCAGAGATGCCGCCTTCTCGCGTTTGGGTATTTAGCGAGCGAATTACTTTTTACCCAAGTGGTATCGAGCCCAAAGGTAGTGGGACCACTGCCTACGCTTGGTTTGTATGGGATAAAAATTCGCCGGGCTCGACCGAATTGAAGTGGTTCAAGCCCGGCTATCGCAAGCGTTATGCTGCGTGACGATGTTCAAGGAGGGACAGACCCTTGCTAGTCACTCGATAACCCACACGAGGAACGTGCACCAAGTATCCGTCGTGAATAAAATTACCTTCGGATTTGTGGTGTGATTTGATGTTTCGAATCTTTTGTTCCCAAATTTTTTCATTTGGTCGAGTTTTTGATTGCTGAAGATCGGCAGATGAAAGCCGATAGCGCACGGGGATTTCGCCTCGGAGCCGATTATACGATGCGATACCGTTCGATTGTTCAGAGGCAATCAGAACAGTGAGGAGAGCAGTTTCATTCTCAGTGATTGTCAAGATCGCGTTTCCTATTTGCCGACGATAGGCACACGTTCACGACTTGACAGATCGTAGGAGTTTCCTACATATGCCATACGTGATCACGTATCTCTCACCGGTTAGGTGGGATTAAAGGCCCGGTTGGTGCGTCAACACCTTCGGGGCCGCTCTGCGTCTTGCGAATGCAAGACATGATGATATATGGGGCTGAAGTTCCCCTTCCGAATGCAAGACATGATGATATATGGGGCTGAAGTTCCCCTTCACAAGAGATTGAATCAAAAAAATCTCTCAGTTTGTCATGCAAAACCCCGGCATCGCTGCCGGGGTTTTGCATTTCGTGTCGTATTCGCATGAGCTGAGGACTTCCCCACCCTAACCCTCTCCCCGCAAGCGGGGAGAGGGGAGTAAGGTTTAGAAATCCATCCCGCCCATGCCGCCGCCCGGAGGCATCGCGGGGCCGCCGGCGTTCTTCTTCGGCAGCTCGGCGATCATCGCCTCGGTGGTGATGAGCAGCGCCGCGACGGAAGCCGCGTTCTGGATCGCCGCGCGCACCACCTTGGTCGGGTCGATGATGCCCTTGGAGACCAGGTTGCCGTACTCGTGGTTCTGCGAGTCGTAGCCGTAGGCGTACTGCTCCTTCTCCAGCACCTTGCCGACGATCACCGAGCCGTCCTCGCCGGCGTTGATGGCGATCTGGCGGGCGGGCGCCGACAGCGCCTTGCGCACGATCTCGACGCCGGTCTTCTGGTCGTCGTTCTGGGTCTTGATGCGCTTGAGCTGCTCGGAGGCGCGCAGCAGGGCGACGCCGCCGCCCGGCACGATGCCTTCCTCGACCGCGGCGCGGGTGGCGTGCATCGCGTCGTCAACGCGATCCTTGCGCTCCTTGACCTCGACCTCGGTCGCGCCGCCGACGCGGATCACCGCGACGCCGCCGGCCAGCTTGGCCAGACGCTCCTGCAACTTCTCGCGGTCGTAGTCCGAGGTGGTTTCCTCGATCTGCGCCTTGATCTGCGCGACGCGGGCGTCGATGTCGGCCTTCTTGCCGGCGCCGTTGACGATGGTGGTGTTCTCCTTGTCGATCATCACCTTCTTGGCGCGGCCGAGCATTTGCAGCGTGACGTTCTCCAGCTTGATGCCGAGGTCCTCGCTGATCGCCTGACCGCCGGTCAGGATCGCGATGTCCTGCAACATCGCCTTGCGGCGGTCGCCGAAGCCCGGCGCCTTGACGGCCGCGACCTTGAGGCCGCCGCGCAGGCGGTTGACCACCAGCGTCGCCAGCGCCTCGCCTTCGACGTCTTCCGCGACGATCACCAGCGGCTTGCCCGACTGCACCACCGCTTCGAGCAGCGGCAGCAGTTCGTTCAGCGACGACAGCTTCTTCTCGTTGATGAGGATGTAGGCGTCGTCGAACTCGACGCGCATCTTGTCGGCGTTGGTGACGAAGTAGGGCGAGATGTAGCCGCGGTCGAACTGCATGCCCTCGACGACGTCAAGCTCGGTGTCGAGCGACTTGGCTTCCTCGACGGTGATGACGCCCTCGTTGCCGACCTTCTTCATCGCCTCGGCGAGGAATTTTCCGATCTCGGTGTCGCCGTTGGCGGAGATGGTGCCGACCTGGGCGATTTCCTCGTTGGAGGTGACCTTCTTCGAGTTCTTCTTCAGGTCCTCGACCACGGCTTCCACCGCGAGGTCGATGCCGCGCTTCAGATCCATCGGGTTCATGCCGGCGGCGACCGACTTGGCGCCTTCCTTGACGATGGCCTGGGCGAGAACGGTGGCGGTGGTGGTGCCGTCGCCGGCGAGGTCGGCCGACTTCGAGGCGACTTCGCGCACCATCTGCGCGCCCATGTTCTCGAACTTGTCCTCAAGCTCGATTTCCTTGGCGACGGTGACGCCATCCTTGGTGATGCGCGGCGCGCCGAACGACTTGTCGAGCACGACGTTGCGGCCCTTCGGGCCGAGCGTCACCTTCACCGCGTTGGCGAGGATGTCGACGCCGCGCAGCATCTTGTCGCGGGCCTCGACGCCGAATTTCACTTCTTTGCTTGCCATGTAGGTTTTCCTTGCGAATGAACGGGAGGGATAAGGCGCTTAGGCGGCCTTCTTCTTGGCGGCGGTGTCCTCGAGAACGCCCATGATGTCGCTCTCCTTCATAATCAGCACTTCCTGGCCGTCGATCTTGACCTCGGTGCCGGACCATTTGCCGAACAGCACGCGATCGCCGACCTTGAGGTCGATCGGGATCAGCTTGCCGGCCTCGTCGCGGCCGCCGGGGCCGACCGAGAGGATCTCACCCTGCGACGGCTTCTCCTTGGCGCTGTCCGGAATGATGATGCCGCCTGCTGTCTTTTCTTCGGCGTCGATGCGCTTGACCACGACCCGGTCGTGAAGCGGACGGAATTTCATGCAGTCCTCCTAAGATTTTGAAGGTATTCGAAATTTTGAATTGGCAATCGCGGCCGGCGAGTGCCACCACGATTGCCTCGGAGATAGGCCGGTCAAATCCGCGGGGCAAGGGGGGGCGGGAAAAAATTTAGCACTCCGGCGAACTGATTGCCAAAATGGTTTCCATCTCCGCGCATGGATACTTGAATGCGTTGTTAGCAGATGCGGTAAGTGGCTGCCAGCGCTGAATATCTCAACATATTATTAAACTTTTAGGCTTGAGATCGACCGGTGCCCTGCGTCACATTTCTCATATGTGAGCGCATTTCGAACCGGGTGGCTCTCGGTTGTCGGCCGCCCTGTCAGACGCGCTCCGGATAGGAGGGTTGACATGGTTGCGAAGGACTTGGTTTCGAACGACCTGGTTGCGAAGGACCCGGCCGTGGGTGGCGCGGTGTCGGAGGATTTTCGCAAGGCGCTGCTGGGCTACGGCCTGACCACGGCGGAAATTCTTTATCGCCGGCCGGATCACCGCTGGCTGCTGCAATCCTATGTCTGGCAGGCCTACGACCTGTTTCCGAAATTCCCGGCGTTGCAGGGGTTTCTCGCCTTCTGGCAAAAGTCGCTCGACGGCCCGCTGGTGGCGGTGACGGTGGCGCATTCGCGGCTGGTGAAGCCCGCCGAGCTGCGCGCGGTCGACGGCGTCTTCCGCCTGCACTGAGGCGCGCCCATGTGAGTCGTGCGATCCCGTCGCCCATTGGGGCGGCGGCGGGGCCGTGACCGCGCGGCGGCCGGGGGCGTTCAGCCGGCGCGGCGGCAAGGACCGGGAGGTGGTCGCTTTGATGAATTGCGGCGCCGGTGTCGTTCATGCCATGTGGGGCTACATCCGTCGCTTCACCCTCCGGACGCCGCCCCCGAATGGACTTCGCCGCCCCGCCGAATTTTCAGGTCCACTGGTCGATCGTACCAATCGAGGAGGCCGGAGGTCTGGCTTCGCCGGGTTGCCGGCTGCTGGCGATCTGGCCGGCGCCCGTGAATCGCGATGCCTGCTTCGCGGAAGCCGGCTTCACCTTGTTCGGCGACAATGACGAGGCTTGGGACCGAGCGGCTGAGGAGGTGTTGGCGCGTGTCATCGCGGCATTGTCCCGGTTCGGCGCGGCTCGCCTTCTGAGCAAGCCGTTGCGGGAGAAGCCGCCGTGGTATCTGCGCGCGTTTCGCGCGGGCCGCGAGCTGTCGCTTCAGCAACAGGCGTCATGGCCGATGCAATGGGACTCGCTGCCGCCGTTCCACGCGCGCTTCGGCAACGGCGGTGCGGCGCTGCGGACCGGAAACGGGCACTTTCTGCTTTGGGTCAACTTGCCGGAAAGCGAGCCGGCTCCATCCGAATTCGTCGGGACCGTCGCGGAGTCATGGAATGTCGTGGAGACCAGGCTGCGCTGGAACGCCCTGCTGCCGGACGTTTAGCCAAAAATGGCTCAGTGCCCCGAACGCGAAGCGAAGCAATCCAGATCCTTCTTCGCGATAGCTGGATTGCTTCCTCGCTCCGCTCCTCGCAATGACGGTTCCGTCAGATCGAAATCCGCTCTAACCCGAAGCTGTCGCGACATTCGCGCCGACGATCCGGCGGGCTTCGCGCCAGTCCGCCGGATCCGCGAAGAAGGCCGGGCGCAACAGCACGACGGTTTCCTCGCGCGTCTTCAGCACCATCCATTCGGGCGCGATGCGCGCGGCGACAAAATGCGCCCAGCTCATATCGGTCTGGGCTGTGTCGGTGCCGAGCCGGACGCCGTTGTCATCGAGAACGAAAGTCTGTTGAATTTGCAGCAGGGCGCTCTGCATGGGGGATTGCTTGGCGGACAGCTTCCATGCCCCGGCGCTGACCGCAAGAATTGCGCCGCAGACCGCGCCCCAGGCCGCGTGCGGCGAGACGGCGGGCAGCGCCTTCGACGCCAGCATGGCGAGGCCGAAGCCGATCACCGCGCCGAGACAGGCCATGATGCCGGCCCCGAGCCACAAGGATATCGGCTGTCCCTGTGAGAACGCGACGCGGGACAGCGCGAAATCCTGATCGCTAAACCGGATCGTGCCCGTAATCATGCGTCAATCCGCTGGCTTTGAAATCGATGGCGACAGATTCCGTCGCGCCGGCGCGCGTGCTCAGCCGCGCCCGACGAACGGCATCTTGGTCGCCATCACGTTGAGGAACATGACATTGGCGTCGAGCGGCCGCGTCGCCATGAACACCACCGCGTCGGCGACGTTGGTGACGTCCATGCGTGGCTCGATCATCTTGCGGCCGTCCGGCTGCAACACGCCGTCGGCCATGCGCGCGGTCATCTCGGTTTCGGCATTGCCGATGTCGATCTGGCCGCAGGCGATGTCGTAGGCGCGTCCGTCCAGCGAGGTCGCCCGCGTCAGGCCGGTGACGGCATGCTTGGTGGCGGTATAGGCGGCCGAGAACGGGCGCGGCGCGTAGGCCGAGATCGAGCCGTTGTTGATGATGCGGCCGCCGCGCGGGCTCTGGTCCTTCATGATGCGGAAGGCGTGCTGGGTGCACAGGAATGGCGCGGTGAGGTTGGTGTCGACCACCGCTTTCCATTGCTCGACGCTGACGTCCTCGAACGCGACCGGCGGCGCGCCGATGCCGGCATTGTTGAACAGCACGTCGAGCCGGCCGAAGGCGTCTTTTGTCCTTTCGAACAGCGCGGCGATCGAGGCCGGATCGGTCATGTCCGAGGGCACCGCCAGCGATTGGCCGAACGCCCGGCCGGCCTCGGCGGTCTCATTCAGCTTGTCGGCGCGGCGGCCGGCGAGCACCACCGAAAAACCCGCCTTCATCAGCGCCAGCGCGCTGGCGCGACCGACCCCCGAGCCCGCGCCGGTGACCAATGCGACCTTGTGTGAAGCTGTGGCTGCCATGTTCCCACCCCGAATGAGCCGTTGCGCGGCTTGTTATGACATCCATCGCCGGAGTTGCCTAGGCATGGCCGCGCGGCTTCTGCTAAGGATGACAGGGTGGACGAACGAGGTGAGGCGATCATGAGTGAGGTGGTGACGGCGGGCCTGTTGGTGATCGGCGACGAGATCCTCTCCGGGCGCACCAAGGACAAGAACATCGGTTTCATCGCCGAATACCTCACCAATATCGGGATCGACCTGAAGGAGGTGCGGGTGGTCGCCGACGAGGAGGCCGACATCGTCGCGGCCCTCGACGCGCTGCGCCACCGCTACGGCTATGTCTTCACCACCGGCGGCATCGGCCCGACCCACGACGACATCACCGCCGACAGCGTGGCCAAGGCGTTCGGCGTCGGCATCGATCATCACCCCGAGGTGGTGGCCCGGTTCCGCGAGCGGTTCAGCGGGCAGGACCTCAACGAGGCGCGGCTGCGGATGGCGCGGATCCCCGACGGCGCCGATCTGATCCAGAGCGCGACCATTCTCGCGCCGGGCTTCATGCTCGGCAACGTCATCGTGATGGCCGGCGTGCCCTCGATCATGCAGGCGATGATGGACATCGTCGCGCCGAAGTTGAAGACCGGCGTGCGAATGTTGTCCGATTCGGTGCGCGCCAACGCCCGCGAGGGCGATATCGGCGGGCCGCTGCGCGAGATCGCCAACGCCCATCCCGAGACCATCATCGGCAGCTATCCGTTTTTCGACGAGGAGCGCAAGCCGAACACCAACCTTGTGGTGCGCTCGCGCGATCAGGCCAAGCTGACCGCGGCGATGGACGCGGTGAAGGCGATGATCGCCAATCTCAAAGTGACGCGGTAGACCTTGGTGTTCGAGCGGAAATGGTTCTTGGAACAGATCCACACCACGAAAATCCGTCATGCTCCGCGAAGGCGGAGCATCCAGTACCACGTGTTAAGTCAAGTTTCCCACGCGCTCGCGCAGATTACTGGATCGTCCGCCTTCGCGGACGATGACGCTTCGTTTCGGGTTGGACTTTAAGGAGAGGCGGTGGACGGATGGTCGATAGGGATTCGCTATTCTGGAAGATGGCCGATGGCCGGCTGCCACCGCCGGCCTGTGCCCACACGCTGGGACTTTCGTTCGCCAATATCGATCCCGAGCGCGGCACGGTCGAGGTCGATTTCGAGGCCAAACCGGAATTCCTCAATCCGGTCGGCCATGTTCAGGGCGGCTTTCTCGCCGCCATGCTCGACGACACCATGGGGCCGGCGCTGGTCGCCACCCTTGACGCCGGCGAGTTCGCCCCGACCGTCAATCTCAACGTCCAGTTTCATCGGCCGGCGAAGCCCGGCCCGCTCAGGGGTGTCGGCCGCGTGGTGATGCGCGGCCGGGAGGTGTGCCAGCTCAGCGCCGAACTGCGCCAGGACGACAGGATCGTCGCCACCGCGACCGCGACCGCGGTCATCCGCCGGATGTGAAGGCCGTGGCCGACAACGACAGGGCGAGCATCGACCGGGCGCGGGCCGAGAAGGCGTTTCCGGTGTCCTGGGACCAGTTTCACCGCGACGCCCGCGTGCTGGCGTGGCGGCTCGACGCCGCGGGACCGTTCCAGGCGCTGGCGGCGGTGACGCGCGGCGGGCTGGTGCCGGCGGCGATCGTCGCGCGCGAACTGGGATTGCGCACCATCGACACCATTTGCCTCGCCAGCTACGATCACACCACCAGAGGCGAGCTCAAGCTGCTGAAGGGCGTGTCCGACCCGGTGGCGCGATTGTGCGGCGAGGGCGGGCGCGGACTGCTGGTGATCGACGATCTGGTCGATACCGGGGCCACCGCGCGCGCGGTGCGCGAGATGTTTCCGCGGGCGCACCTCGCGGCGGTCTACGCCAAGCCGATGGGCAAGCCGCTGGTCGATACCTTCATCACCGAGGTATCGCAGGATACCTGGATCTTTTTTCCTTGGGACACCGGACTGTCGTTCCAGCCGCCGATCCGCGACGGCGCGGCGTAGGCGAACGGCGGGGTGTCGTGCCCCGGATGCAATGCAGCGCGCCGCAGGCGTGATGCTTTGCTGAGCCGGGGCCGTTGCGGCGGAAGCCTGTTGTGAAACGGTCCCGGCTCTGCGACGCACCGTGAAGAACGCTGCGTCGCGTCCGGGACAGGGAGGCTGACATGCCGCTGCAAAACCGCGTCACGCCGTGGGGCGATATCGTCGCCGTGCCGCAGCGCGGCCTGTTCACCGGCAATCGCGGCATCATTCACGATCCGGCGACGCGGACGCTGCTCAAGCGTCGCTGGTCGAGCCGCGCATGGATCACCTGCGTCTGCGAATTTCGCGGCCGGCGGCGCGCGGTGATGGCGCGGCGAAGCTGGACCGAACTGTTCTTCCTCGATGAGGCCACCGCGCTGGCGGCGGGACATCGGCCGTGCTTCTTCTGCCGCCGCGCCGACGCCGGCGCTTTTCGCGCGGCGTGGGCGAGGGGGCACGGCACGCCGCCGCCGCGCGCGCAGGAGATGGACGACGCACTGCACGCCGAGCGCCTCGACGGGCGCGCCAAGCGGCTGCATCCGCTGCCCGCGCCGGTCGACGCGCTGCCGGACGGCACGATGGTGCAGGCCGGCGGCGCGGCGTATTTGATTGTCGGCGGGGAGGCGCTGCGCTGGTCGTTCGACGGCTACCAGCCGGCTCCGATGCCGGCCGGCGACGTGCGCCTGATTACGCCGCCATCGACGCTCCGCGCGCTCGCCGCCGGCTATCGGCCGGCGCTGCACCGAAGCGCGGTCGCGTCATCCTGAACGCTATCCCAGCCGTTCCCGCGCCAGCCTTGCTCCCGCGCCGAGCGCGTTCAGCTTGGCCTCGGCGGTCTCGCGGCGCATCGGGGCCATGCCGCAATTGGTGGTGAGCACGATGCGTTCCTTCGGCACGAACGCCATCACCGCCTCCACTGTCCTCACGATATCGTCGGCTGTCTCCACCGCGTCGGTTGCGACGTCGATGACGCCGGCCTGGATCACCTTGCCGTCGAGCAGTTGCAACAGATCGAGCGGCACCCGCGAATTGACGCATTCGATCGCGACCTGCTGGATCCGGCTTGCGGCGATCGCCGGAAAAATCTGCTCGTACTGCCGCCATTCGCGGCCGAGCCCGTGCTTCCAGTCGATGTTGGCCTTGATGCCATAGCCGTAGCAGATATGCACGGCGGTGGCGCAGGTGAGGCCCTGCGCGGCGCGCTCCAGCGCGGCGATGCCCCAGTCGTTGACCTCGGCCATGTAGACGTTGAACGCCGGCTCGTCGAACTGGATCACGTCGACGCCGTCGGCTTCGAGCGCGCGGGCTTCCTCGTTGAGCAGTTCGGCGAAGGCGAAGGCCATCTTCACCCGGTCGCCGTAGTGGCGATCGGCGATGGTGTCGATCAGCGTCATCGGGCCGGGCAGGGTGAACTTCAACCGGCGGCTTGTGTGGGCCCGCGCCACTTGCGCCTCGGCGGCGTGGACCCGGCCCTTGAGCCGCAGCGGCGCCACCACCTGCGGCACCATCGCCTTGTAGCGGTCGTCGCGGATGCCCATCTCGACCTTGTTGGCGAAGTCGATGCCCTCGACGTTTTCGAGGAAGCCGTGGACGAAATGCTGCCGCGACTGTTCGCCCTCGGTGACGATATCGAGACCGGCGTCCTCCTGGAGTTTCAGCGCCAGCATGGTGGCGTCGCGCTTGGCGCGCGCCAGTTCCGCGCCTCGGGATTTCCACGGCGCCCAGAGCATGTCGGGCTCGGCCAGCCATTCGGGCTTGGGCAGCGAACCGGCGTTGGTGGCTGGAAACAGCATGAGTTGACCTCCCCGGAAAATAGCGGCGTGAAAGGAGCTTTGGGCCCGCGCTGGTGTGCCATGCCGGAGGCGCTGCGTACATATGCCATGATGGGGTGTTGGTCGAAACGCCGGCTGGGGGTTAGGATGGGGCGAATTCCCCGAACCGGATGACGCATGATCGACCTGTATTACGCTCCGACGCCGAACGGCTGGAAGATCACGATCATGCTCGAAGAACTGGGCATTCCCTACAACGTGATCCCGGTCGATATCCGCGCCGGCGATCAGTTCAAGCCGGAATTCCTCGCCGTCAGCCCCAACAATCGCATTCCGGCCATCGTCGATCGCGCGCCGGCCGACGGCTTGGAGCCGATCTTCGTGTTCGAGAGCGGGGCGATCCTGATCTATTTCGCGGAAAAGACCGGGCGGTTGCTGCCCGCGGACGCGCGCGGCCGGGCGCGTGTCATGCAGTGGCTGATGTGGCAGATGGGCGGGCTCGGGCCGATGCTCGGCCAGCACGGCCATTTCCGGCTTTATGCCAGCGAGAAAATTCCCTATGCCATCGAGCGCTACCGGCACGAGGCGGCGCGGCTTTACGGCGTGCTCGACGGCCAGCTCGGCCGCACCGGCGCTTGGGTGGCGGGCGACTATTCCATCGCCGACATCGCCTGTTTCCCGTGGACGATGACCCACAAGGCGCAGGGCTTCACGCTGGAGGATTATCCCTACGTCAAGCGCTGGTACGCCGAGATGCGGGCGCGGCCGCAGGTGCAGGCCGGGCTCGCGGTGGGCAAGTTCGTCAAGGAGCCGTTCAGCGACGAGGCGCGGCGGATCATGTTCGGCGCGCACGCCGCGCCGGCCCCGCAATAACAAGAACAGAGGGACGCCGTCTCATGATCGAGTTCTTTTTCGACTGCTCCAGCCCGTGGACCTACCTCGCCTTCCACAATATCCAGCCGCTGGCGAAGGAGCTGGACGTTCCGATCACATGGCGGCCGATCCTGGTCGGCGGCGTGTTCAATACCGTCAACCCCAGCGTCTACGCCTCGCGCGACAAGCCGGTGGTGCCGAAGGCGCGCTATATGCTGAAGGATCTCGGCGACTGGGCGCGCTCCGCCGGGCTCAAGATCAAGATGCCGCCGACGGTGTTTCCGGTGAACAGCGTCAAGGCGATGCGCGGCTGCGTCTGGCTCGGCAACGCGGCGATGGTGCCGTTCGCGACCGCCGCCTTCGAAGCCTATTGGGGCGACGACAAGGACATCTCGCAGGACGCGGTGCTGGGCGACATCTGCAAGGCGACCGGGATCGATCCGCAAAAATTCTTCGCCGGCATCGCTGAGCAGGCGGTGAAGGACCAGCTCAAGGCCAACACCGACGAGGTGATCGCGCGCGGCGGCTTCGGCTCGCCGACCATCTATGTCGACAAGACCGACATGTATTTCGGCAACGACCGCCTGCCGCTGATCCGCGAGGCGATCCTGCGCCGCAAGGCGGGACGATCCTGATGGCGCGCGCCGTCGTCTGCCGCGAACTCGGCGCGCCGGAACTGCTGCGCGTCGAAACCGCCTGCGCGACGCCGTTGGCGCCGGGCAAGGTTCGCGTCGCCATCCGCGCGGCGGGGTTGAATTTTCCCGATGTGCTGATGGTGGCGGGGCAATATCAGTTCAAGCCCGAGCTGCCGTTCGTGCCCGGCATGGAGGCGGCCGGCGAGGTGATCGAGGCCGGCAGCGACGTGCGCGACGTGCGCGTCGGCGAACGCGTCATCGTCAAGCTGCGCAACGGCTGCTTCGCCGAGCGGGTGGCGGTGACGCCGGCGCATCTTACGCCGATGCCCTCGACGTTCGATTACGCCGAAGGCGCGACCTTTCTCGCCGCTCACGGCACCGCCTGCTACGCGCTGATGGACCGCGGCGCGCTCAAGCCCGGCGAGACGCTGCTGGTGCATGGCGCGGGCGGCGGCGTCGGGCTCGCGGCGGTGGAGGTCGGCAAGCTGCTGGGGGCCACGGTGATCGCGGCGGCGTCGAGCGAAAAGAAACTCGCGGTGGCTAAGGCGCGTGGCGCCGATCACCTGGTGCTGTACAAGCGCGAGCCGTTTCAGGACGCGGTGAAACGCCTGACCGGCGGCGAGGGCGCCGACGTGGTGTTCGATCCGGTCGGCGGCGACATTTTTGAAGCGAGCCAGCGCTGCATCGCCTGGGGCGCGCGGATGCTGGTGATCGGCTTCACCGGCGGCATCGGGCTGGCGAAGACCAATCTTCTGCTCATCAAGGGCGCGAGCGTGTTCGGCGTGCGCGCCGGCGAGGCGGCGCGGCGCGATCCCGAACGGGGCCAGGCGCGGCTGAGGACGCTGGTGGAATGGGCCGAGGCGGGGCGCGTGCGGCCCAACATCTCGCACCGCCTGCCGCTGGAGGAGGTGGCCAAGGCAATGCGGCTTCTGATCGACCGCAAGGCCATCGGCCGGGTCGCGCTGACGATGGAATAGGGTCTTTCGTAAAGCCTATCACCACATGCGGCGTCGTCCCCGCGCAGGCGGAGACCTATAACCCCTGACGTCGGTAGTTGTAGAATGACATTGCCATCAGATGATGGAGCCGGATCGCTGCGGCGTATGGGTCCCCGCCTGCGCGGGGACGACGTCGTTCATGTGGCGCATCCGTTCGTAAACGCCTGTTACTTATACTCCCGCTCGGTCCACCACGGGAAATAGTCGGGCATGTCGGCCGACACCTTGTCCTTGAACTGCGCCGGGCGCTTTTCCAGGAACGACATCACGCCTTCCTTGACGTCATTGGAGCGCCCGCGCGCATAGATGCCGCGGCTGTCCACCTTGTGCGCTTCCATCGGGTCGTCCGCGCCCATCAGCCGCCACATCTGCTGGCGGATCAGCGCGATCGAGACCGGCGCGGTCTTGTCGATGAAGCTGCGCGCCAGTTCGCGCGCGGCCGGGATCAGTTGCTCCGGCGGCACCACGCGGCTGACGAGGCCGCCCGCCAGCGCTTCCTGCGCCGGGAAGACGCGGCCGGAATAGCACCATTCCAGCGCCTGCGAGATGCCGACGAGGCGCGGCAGGAACCAGCTCGACGCCGCCTCCGGCACGATGCCGCGCTGCGAGAACACGAAGCCGAAGCGGGCGTTGTCCGAGGCGATGCGGATGTCCATCGGCAGTTGCATGGTGACGCCGATGCCGACCGCCGGCCCGTTGATCGCGCCGATCACCGGCTTCAGGCACTTGAAGATGCGCAGCGTCACCTGGCCGCCGCCGTCGCGGATGCCGGGGTCGCTGTAATCGACCGCGCCGCTGGCGGTGCGCTTCGCCGGGCCGCGCTTGGCGTCGCGGTCGAAGGTATCGCCGCCCGACGACAGGTCGGCGCCGGCGCAGAAGCCGCGGCCTTCGCCGGTGACGATGATGGCGCGCACGCCGTCGTCGGCGTCGGCCTTGTCGAAGGCGTCGATCAACTCGGTCATCATCGTCATGTTGAAGGCGTTGAGCTTGTCGGGCCGGTTCAACGTGATAGTGAGGATCTGGTCGGCGACGTCGTATTTGATGGTCTTGTAGGCCATGCGGAGCCTTTCCTTTTCTGAGAGTCAATTTGGATTCGTCATTGCGAGCGTAGCGAAGCAATCCAGAAAGCCCCAGACAAGAACTGGATTGCTTCGTCGCTTCGCTCCTCGCAATGACCAACGCGGGGTTATGACGGCGGCGACGGCCACGGCTTTTGCGGCCCGCGCAAGGTCTCGAACGCCTTCGCCATCCGCAGCACGCCGAGACCGTCGAAGCGGCGGCCGATGATCTGCACGCCGATCGGGAAGCCTTCCGCGTCGTAGCCGCCGTTGATCGACGCCGCCGGATTTTCCGCCATGTTCCACGGCACCGTGTAGATAATGTGCTCGAACGGCTTTGCCGGATCGTTACGCGGAGCGGCAAGCTCGGCGGCGAACTTGACCAGCGGCGACACCGGCGAAATCACATAGTCGAGATCCGCGAATAGTTGGGCGGCCGCGGCGCGGATGGTCATGGTGGCGTTAAAGCCGCGCACCACATCGACACCGGAGAGTTTCGCGCCGCCTTCCGCCCATTGATAAATGTAGGGCAGCGCCTTGGCGGCTGTCTCGGGCGGCAGCTTGGACAGATCGTCCCACGCCCGCGCCCGCCAGAAGGCGTCGAGGCCGTCGAGCGTCTCGCGGGTGATGACGCCGGAGACCTCGCGCACCGACGCGCCGGCGGCCTCAAAGGCGCGGGCGGCGGCGATCACCGTGGCGCGCACCGCCTCCTCCAGCGGCTCGCCGAAGCCGAGATCGAGCATCAGGCCGATGCGCTTGTCCTTGGGGGAAGCGTCGAGCGCGGGCCAGTCGATGTCGGCGGGCGGCAGGCTCATGCCGTCGCGCGGGTCGGGCTGCGACAAGACGCTCATCAAGAGCGCCGCGTCCTCGACGGTGCGGGTCATCGGGCCGGTGACGCGGCCGATATAGGGCGGATCGATCGGCACCCGGCCGAGGCTCGGCTTCAGCGCGAAAATGCCGCACCAGCAGGCCGGCAGCCGCACCGAGCCGCCAATGTCGGTGCCCAGATGCAGCGGGCCGTAGCCGGCGGCACCCGCCGCGCCCGCGCCGGCGCTTGAGCCGCCGGGATTTTGCCGCAGGTCCCACGGATTGCGGGTGAGCGGATGGAAACTGGACAGGCCCGACGACAACATGCCGTAGTCCGGCATCGTGGTCTTGGAGAAGATCACCGCGCCGGCTTCACGCACGCGCGCCGCCTGCGGCGCGTCGACTGGCGCGGGCACGAGCGTCGTGGTGGCGGCGCCGAGCGGCACCGGAACGCCCTCGGTGGCGATGTTCTCCTTGATGGTGATCGGCACGCCGTCGAGCGCGCCGATCGGCTCGCCCCTGCGCCAGCGCTCGGTGGAGGCTTTCGCCGATGCGCGCGCGCCGTCCGGATCGAAAGCATAGAGCGCGTGAATATGCGGCTCCCAGCGTCCGATCTGGGCGATCACGTCGTCCAGCACCTCGCTCGGCGAGAATTTTTTGCCGTGATAGCCGGCCAGCAGTTCGACGGCGGAGAGATCGTTAAGCGCGCTCATGCCGACGCCGGCAGCCGGGTCTCGATGATGCGCGCGAACATGCTGGCGCCGATCGGCAGGATCTTGTCGTCGAGCACGAAGCCCGGATTGTGCACCGGCACCGAACCGTCGTGGCCGAGCCAGAAATAGGCGCCCGGCACCGCCAGCAGCATGTCGGCGAAGTCCTCGCTGCCCATTCGCGGGGTCTCCTTGATGGCGACGTTGGCGGGATCGAGCACGGTGCGCGCCACGTCGAACACCACCTTGGAGTGTTCCTCGCTGTTAATCAGCACGCTGAAGATGTCGCGAATCTCGACCTTGATGTCGACCCCGAACGCCTGCGCCATGCCGCTCGCGATGGCCTTCATGCGCTGGCGGATCTGCATGCGGGTGGGTTGATCGAAGGTGCGGACGGTGCCGGCGAGGGTGGCCTCGTTCGGAATTACGTTGTAGGCGGAGCCGGCGTGGATCTGGGTGATCGAGAGCACCGCGGCGTGCAGCGGGTCGACGTTGCGGCTGACGATGCTTTGCAGCGCCTGCCCGAGATTCATCGCGATCACCACCGGATCGCGCGAACGCTCCGGCATCGCGCCGTGGGCGCCGAAGCCGGTGATGGTGATGTCGAAGAAATCGGCGCTGGCCATGCTGGGGCCGGGCGAGATCACCAGTTCGCCGTGCTTGAGGTCCGGGGCGTTGTGGATGCCGTAGATTTCGTCGCACGGAAACCTCTCGAACAGGCCGTCCTTGAGCATGGCGCGGGCGCCGCCGAGCCCTTCCTCGGCCGGCTGGAAGATGAAATGCACGGTGCCGTCGAAATTTTTGGTCTCCGCGAGATAGCGCGCGGTGCCGAGCAGCATGGTGGTGTGGCCGTCGTGGCCGCAGCCGTGGAAGCGGCCGGGGATGGTGGAGCGCCACGGCAGGTTGGTGTTCTCCTCCATCGGTAGCGCATCCATGTCGGCGCGCAATCCGATCCGCCGGCCGCCGTCGCCCTTGCCCTTGAGCACGCCGACCACGCCGGTGCCGCCCAGCCCGCGATGCACCTCGATGCCCCACTGCGCGAGCTTGTCGGCGACGATGCCGGAGGTGCGCTTCTCCTCGAAGCCGATTTCCGGATGGGCGTGGAGATCGCGACGAATCGCGGTCAGTTCGTCGGCGAAACCTTCAATACGTTCGATGATGGGCATGGGCGTTTCCGTTGGTCGTGGATTCTGTTTGTCTTGGATTTGGGCTCGCGGGGGCGCGCGGAAGCATCGGCCGCATCTTCGGCCGCGGCCTCGCGACGGTCAAGTGAAGCGGACCGCCGGACCCGCGCGGCGACCGGGCGCGGAATTGAGCGGCGGGGCCCGGAGAGCCGATTTTGCAAAACGCCTGGGCTGATCCGCAAAAAGAGCCTATCTGCAAAACCCCGGTTGCTTTTCCTTTCTAAGTTCTTGAAAAGAAAGGCGCGCGGGCGTGGCGAAATTGGTAGACGCAACGGACTTAAAATCCGTAGGACCGCAAGGTCTGTACCGGTTCGATTCCGGTCGCCCGCACCATTGTCGGCCCGCCTTGTCCCGAAGGGCGGCGCCGTTCCCGGACCCGGCCGCGCACTCCCGCCCGAATTGAGCCAGATCAAAGTCGGGGTTTCGCGCGCGTGACAGGCTGGCGGGCGATCATCTGGAGGTGCCGGAATGAGTGTCTCGGAGATTTGGGAAAAGTTCAAGGATCGCTGCGCCCGCGCCAGCGAGTTCAATTCGCTCAGCATGGCTCAGCGCGAGGAACTGGCTCGCGACGTCGGCTTGTCCGAGTGTGATTTCGAGCGTCTTTTCGCGGTCAGGGACCGGAGTCCCGACGAAATGGAGCGCTTGATGCAAGCGCTCGCGCTGGATCTCGAAAAGATGGAGCTTGCCAATCCCGGCACGGTCACCCGCGACATGAGCGTCGTCTGCACCGTCTGCGCGGTGGTCGATCGCTGCCGCCGCGAGCTTGAGGCGGGTTCGGCGGCGCGAAACTACCACGAATACTGCCCCAACGCGCTGACCTTCGAGGCGCTGCTCGAAACCGAGGCGCAATCGCAGCTGGTGGAACGCAACAGGGACCGGCAGATCTGACCGGTCTATCCTGTCCCGACCGGTACGTCCCGGCGTCTCGCGCCGGGGCATCTGTCCGCGTCTGTCTGCGATCCGCCGCGACGGCCATTGCGAACCACGACAAATCAGTGCCACTGTGATCGGAAGCGGACGGCGTCGGGCCGTTCGCGGGACCGCTGCGCGGTTCGCGTCGCTGTAAACCATCGCGAGGCTGGAGTCGGGAAATATGAAAGTCGCGGTGATGGGCGCCGGCGCGGTCGGCTGCTATTTCGGAGCCATGCTGGCGCGGCACGGCCATGACGTCGTGCTGATCGGCCGCCCTGCCCATGTCGAGGCGATCCGCGATACGGGTGGCGTCCGGCTGGACAGCAAGGCGTTCGCCGGCGTGGTGCCGCTCGCCGCCACCACCGAGCCGGACGGCGTCGCCGACGCCGACGTGGTGCTGTTCTGCGTCAAGTCGGGCGATACCGAATCCGCCGGCCGCGCGATGGCGCCGTTTCTGAAGGACGCCGCGACCGTGCTGTCGTTGCAGAACGGCGTCGACAACCCGGCGCGGTTGCAGCCCTTGCTGCGGCAGTCGGTGGTGGCGGCGGCGGTCTATGTCGCGACCGAGATGGCGGGGCCGGGCCATGTCATCCATCACGGACGCGGCGATCTGGTGATCGGCGTCTCCGCCGACAGCGAGGCCATCGCCGCGCAATTGAGCGCCGCCGCCATTCCGATCCGGGTGTCGGATCGCGTCGTCGATCAGCTTTGGGCCAAGCTGGTGGTCAATTGCGCCTACAACGCACTGTCCGCGGTGGCGCAACTGCCTTACGGCCGGCTGTTCGATGTCGAGGGCGTGCGCGAGGTGATGCGCAACGTGGTCGAGGAATGCGCGGCGGTCGCGGGTCCGCTCGGCGTGGCGCTTCCCAACGACATCTATGCGTCGGTCGTCGCGCTGGTCACGTCGATGCCGAACCAGTATTCGTCGACGGCGCAGGATGTGGCGCGCGGGCGGCCGAGCGAGATCGACTTTCTCAACGGCTACGTGGTCCGCAAGGGCGCGGAATTGAACATTCCGACGCCGGTGAATCTCACCTTGCTCTGCATGGTGAAGCTGAAAGAATTGACGCACGACAACGGCAAGGAGCAGGCATGAAGGATTTCGCGGGGCGGATCGCGGTCATCACCGGCGGCGGCACGGGCATGGGCCGCGAACTGGCCCGGCAGCTTGCCGCCGAGGGTTGTCATGTCGCGATCTGCGACGTCTCGGCGGCCAACATGGCGGAAACCAAGCGCCTGTGCGAGGCCGACCGCCTGCCCCAGGGGCTGCGCGTCACCACCCATGTCGCCGATGTCGCCGATGAGGCGCAGATGCTGCGATTTCGCGACGAGGTGGCCGAGCAGCATGAAACGGAATCGATCCACCTGTTGTTCAACAATGCCGGCATCGGCGGCGGCGGCAGCCTGTTTTTCAACAGCCGCGAGCAGTGGGAGCGCACCTTCAACATCTGCTGGGGCGGCGTCTATCTCGGCACCCGCGCGTTCCTGCCGATGCTGGTGAAGGCGGACGCCGGCCACATCGTCAACACCTCCAGCGTCAACGGCTTCTGGGCTTCGCTCGGCCCGACCGTGCCGCATACCGCCTACAGCGCCGCCAAGTTCGCGGTGAAGGGATTCACCGAGGCGCTGATTACCGACCTGCGGCTGAACGCGCCGCACATCAAATGCTCGGTGGTGATGCCGGGCCATGTCGGCACTTCGATCGTCTCGAATTCGCGCAAGGTGCAGAAGGACACCGAGAGCGACGCGCTCGATCAGGTCGAGATCGAACAGGCGCGCGGGCGGCTGGTCGCCGGCGGCGTCGATGTCTCGCAACTGTCCGACGAGGCGATCCGGCAGATGGCGGCGGAGCGCGCGCGGGTTTTTCTTGAGGAGGCGCCGCTGACGGCGGCGGCCGCCGCCAAGATCATCCTCGACGGCGTCAGGGCGGACCGCTGGCGGATTCTTGTGGGCCACGACGCCGAACTGCTCGATCGCTGGGTGCGCGAGACCCCGGAGGCCGCCTACGAGCCGGAGTTTCATGCGCGCGTCGCCAAGGAGGCGGGCTGGAAACTCGGCTAGAGGTTTTCCGCTTTTGGCGGAATCATCCACCGTCATGCCCGGACTTGATCCGGGCATCCATCCTCTTGACGTGATTCTTCGTTCTTGATGGATGCTGGAGATCAGCGAGGCCGAATACGACGAGATGAGCGCGGTGAACGCCAAGTCGGCCCCGGTCCGATGGACACGCCGTTCTTCTATCCGGCGGAGGGCGCGGACGCGGTCGCCTATCACAAGACCGCGGCGGCGCTGTCGAAATTCTCGAAGACCGGGCTGACCGACATCGAGGATATCGTGCCGTTCATCCGTTTTCTGGTGTCGGACGGCTGGTGGATGACCGGGCAGACCATTTTGGTGAACGGCGGCTACACCACCAAGTAGCGGCCAGCGCGATGGCGTTATCGCAACGGCGGCGGCCTGTCCACGGTCGTCGCCGCGACGGTCGCCA
Source organism: Xanthobacteraceae bacterium (assembly GCA_023954195.1). GTDB lineage: Bacteria > Pseudomonadota > Alphaproteobacteria > Rhizobiales > Xanthobacteraceae > 62-47. The sequence goes on along the minus strand of JAMLIK010000001.1, from coordinate 713,663 downwards.
TTCGTGTTTTGCTGTTTCCATTGTTTATTGTTGTTCTAAACTGCGGAGAACCAGGACACAGGCAAGGACCGAAGCGATGCAGCAGGAAGTCAAGGCGCGCGAACCGGCGCAGAACGAACGGATCGATCTCGCGGCGCTGGTCGCCGATCTCAATGCGCTGCTGCGCCTCAAGACCACCGTGATCGGCATGAAGATGTTCGCCACCGTGGCCGAGATGGAGGCGATACCGAAAATCCGCCGGCCGAACGCGATCCACACCACCGACCAGATCGTCAGCATGGCGTCGCGGCTGAACTGGACCGTGGGCATCACCTCAGCCGACCTGGTCGGCGCGCAATGCCGCGCCGTGATCGGGCTCTCGCCGGTCGACGAGAAATTCCTGGCGGGCGAATCCTATGTCGGCGTCTGGCACGGCACGCAGGCCGACGCGCAGAAGCGGCAGGAGGCGCTGTGCACCGTGCCTTACGGCCGCTATCAGGCGATGGCGGTGAGTCCGCTCGCCAGTGGCCGGCTCGATCCGCCGGACATCTGCATGGTCTACGCTACGCCGGGCCAGATGATTATTCTCATCAACGGGCTGCAATACACCGGCTACAAGAAGTTCGAGTGGGGCGTGGTCGGTGAGACCGCCTGCGCCGATTCCTGGGGGCGGGCGCTGGCGACCGGCGAGCCGAGCCTGTCGCTGCCATGCTTCGCCGAGCGGCGCTACGGCGGCGTGCCGGACGAGGAAATGCTGATGGCGCTGTCGCCGGCGCATCTCGCCAAGGCGGTCACCGGCATGAAGGCGCTGGCGCGGAACGGCCTGCGCTATCCGATCGCGCCCTACGGCATCCAGAACGACGTGCGCGCCGGGATGGGCGCGTCCTACCCGGATCGCCGCGCCTAGCGCCGGCGCATATGGGCTTGACCGTTGCATCGGGCGATGATGCAACGGGCGCCCCGGCGCGCGCCGGATCAACTGACGGAGTGACGATGAAATCCTCGGCCCAATTCGATGTCGTGGTTTATGGCGCCAGCGGTTTCACCGGGCGTCTGGTTGCGGAATACCTGGCGACGCGCGCGGGCGCGCCGCACGACCTCAAATGGGCGATGGCCGGGCGCAGCCTCGACAAGCTCGCCGCCGTGCGCGACGAGATCGGCGCGCCGAAGGACATCCCGCTGATCGCCGCCGACGCCGCCGATCCCGCTTCCCTCGACGCCATGCTGGGCGAGACGCGGGCGGTCGTGACCACCGTGGGGCCGTATCAGCTTTACGGCTCGGAACTGGTCGCCGCCTGTGCGGCAAGCGGCACCGACTATCTCGACCTTTGCGGCGAGCCGGTATGGATGCGGCAGATGATCGACAAGCATCAGGATACGGCGCGGGCGTCCGGCGCGCGCATCGTGTTTTCCTGCGGCTACGATTCGATTCCGTTCGAGCTTGGCGTGTTCTTTCTTCAGGACGCCGCGAAAAAGGCATTCGGCGCGCCGTTCAGCCGCGTCAAGGGCCGCGTGCGCAAGATGAAGGGCACCTTCTCCGGCGGCACGGCGGCCAGCATGAAGGCGATCTTCGCCGCCGCCGCCAGCGACCCCACCTTGTTGCCGATGCTGCGCGATCCGTTCGTGCTGACGCCGGGATTTGCCGGGCCGAAACAGCCGCCCGGCAACAAGCCGCTGTTCGACGACGACCTCGACGTCTGGCTCACGCCGTTCGTGATGGCCAACATCAACACCCGCAACGTCCACCGCTCGAATTTCCTGCTCGGTTTCCCCTACGGCCGGGATTTCGTCTACGACGAGATGATGATCGCCGGCCCCGGCGACGCCGGCGAGGAGCGGGCCAAGGCGATGGTCGCCGCCAACAACAAGATGGGCGCGCAGGGCGGCCCGAAGCCGGGCGAGGGACCTTCGAAGGCGGAGCGCGAGGCCGGTTACTTCGACCTGCTGTTCCTCGGTGTCGGACCGGATGGCCGCCGCATGCGCGCGGTGGTGACCGGCGACCGCGATCCGGGTTATGGCTGCACCTCGAAGATGATCGCCGAAAGCGCGATCTGCCTGGTGCGCGAGGCGCCGGAGGTTGCGGGCGGCATCTGGACGCCGGGCGCGGCGCTCGGCCACCGCCTCGTCAAGCGGCTGTCGGACCACGCCGGAATGACGTTCGGAATCGACAACGGCTGACCGGCTGTTGAGAATGGCTCCGTGCCCCGGACGCGGCGCGGCATGAAATGCCGCTCCGCAGAACCGGGGGAGTCCCAAGGGTGTTTGCGACGGTCCCGGTTCTGCGAAGCAGCGTTGCACGCTGCATCGCGCCCGGACGCGGCGGCAATGAACGCCGAACCTAAAAGTTTTCAGTAGCCTGCGAACCGGCCACCGCTCAGGCCGCCGGTTTTTGCAGCGTGTCCGCGAGCAGCCGCGCCAGCGTTTCCATCTGGAACGGCTTCTGCAACGCCGGGCGGTCGCGGAATTCTTCCGGCATGCCCTGCGTGCCGTAGCCGGTGGCGAAGACGAACGGGCGCTTGCGCGCGGCGATGGCGTGCGCCACCGGCGTGATGACCTTGCCGTTGACGTTGACGTCGAGCAGCGCGATGTCGAAATCGACGGTCTCGATCAGTCGCAGCGCGTCGTCGACGTCTCCGGTTTCGCCGGCGACCCTGTAGCCAAGATCCTCCAGCATTTCCGCGACCATCATCCGGATCATGGTTTCGTCTTCGACCAGGAAGACCGAACCGCCCGTCGGCCTCGACGCAGTCATGGGGAGCCCTTTGTCAATAAGGCGGCGAAAATCGCAAATAACAGAACCAAAAGCAACATCGCCGCGTGGGCCGGTCGCGGACCGAAACGTCGCGGAACCCGTTGCCGCGATGCGGTATGGGCGGGCGCGGATGGTAAAAATTATGTAAACCTGTCAGCGATAGAGTTACAGGCGATAGGGCGCGGCGGCGCGAGCCGGCACGCCATTACCGCAGCGGCGGTTAGAGCAGTTCTGCGAGGCCGACATGTCACCTGCCGACGATCCCCCGGAGAAGATGCTGTTTCAGCTCGGCCTGCGCCGCCGCGGCATCAGCGATCAGGCGGTGCTGCGGGCGATGGAGGAGGTGCCGCGCGATATCTTCGTCGATCCGGCGGATCGCGACGCGGCGTGGCGCGACACCGCGCTCGGCATCGCCTGCGGGCAGACCATCAGCCAGCCGTTCGTGGTCGCCTACATGACAGGGCAGTTGCGGTTGCGGCCGGAGCATCGCGTGCTCGAAATCGGCACCGGATCCGGCTATCAGGCTGCGGTGCTGGCGCGGCTGTGCGCGCACGTGGTCAGCGTCGAGCGTTTTCGCACCCTGGCCGACACCGCGCGCGCACGGCTGGCGAAGCTCGGTTACGACAATGTCGAGGTGGTGCTGGCCGACGGCCTGGCGCTGGGTGAGGAGATCGGCGAATTCGATCGCATCGTCGTCACCGCGGCGCTGCCGGAGATTCCCCCGTCGCTGATCGGGCTGTTGCGGCCGGACGGCATCATGGTCGCGCCGGTCGGCCCGCCGCGCGGCCGCCAGACCCTGGTGCGCATCCAATCCACGCCGGACGGCGTGGAGCGACACGAATTGTTCGACGTGCGTTTCGTTCCCGCGCTGCCGGGCATTGCGCGCGAAATGTAGCGGCGGTTTGTCAGGACGGTGAAATGGTGAATCAAATTCGCCGGACTTAAAGCCTTGTTTACTGCCGATGTGTTTACTCAAAATCATAGTGGTGTTGCGTATGAGTGAGTAACCATGTCTCGGGTAGTCGACCTGCTTTGCTCCCGCCGTGTTCCGCAGGTGGCGGTCCTCGCGCTGATGTCGATCGGTTTCGCCGGCTGTAGCGCCGACACGTCCACGCGGTTCGCGGAAAACCCCTTCAATTCGCGCAACGACACCACCGGTACGGTGCGTGGCGCGCCTTACGCGGCGCCGACGCCGTATGTGCAGCGGCAGGAACTGCCGCAATACGCCCGTCCGCAATCGCCGCAGCCATCCTACACCACCCAGGCGCTGCCGCCGCCGGTCTCGGCGCCGCAAAGCTATCCGAGCTACCCGACCACGTCTGGGGTGTCGGGCGGCGGACGCGGCGTCTCCTCCTACGAGCCGCCGGCGCGGCCACGCATCGAAGCCACCGGCACCGTGGCGCCGCGCTCGGTCGCGGCGGCCCCCGCGCCGCATGTCGCCGCCGCGCCCGCTCATGGCAATGGCACCACCATCATCGTCGGCACCAGCGACACGCTGGAGGGCCTGTCGCGGCGCTACAACGTGTCGTCGGCCGAGATTCTGCGCGCCAACGGCTACAAGGGGCCGCGCGCGCTGCGTCCGGGCCAGCAGTTGATTATTCCGTCGCGGCAGACCGCCCACGCCCAGCCGGCTCCGGCTCCCGTCGCGGTGCCGAAGGTCGCGGCTGTAGCTCCGGTGGCCGCCGGCGCGGGCGCGCACTACGTCAATCGCGGCGATACGCTGGCGAGCATCGCGCGTCGCAATAACACGACCGCCGCCGAACTGGCGCGCGCCAACCACATCGCGCCCGGCGCGCCGCTCAAGGTCGGCAGCAAGATCGTGATCCCTGTCCGCAAGGCCGCGCCGGCCGCGCCCGCCATGGCGAGCGCGCCGGTCGCCGCCGCTCCGGTGCAGGTGGCGCGGGTTCCGGCCGAGCCGGTGCAGAAGGCGCGGATGGTCAGCCCGGTCGAAACGCCGGCCGCCGCAACCGAGGCCGCGCCGTCGCCGGTGAAGGCGGCGGAGGCCACCGGCGCGCTGCCGACCTTCCGCTGGCCGGTGCGCGGCCGCGTCGTCACCGCCTACGGCGCCAAGACCAACGGCAAGGCCAATGACGGCATTAACGTCGCGGTGCCGGAAGGCACGCCGGTCAAGGCCGCCGAGGACGGCGTCGTCGCTTACGCCGGCAACGAACTGAAAGGCTATGGCAATCTGGTGCTCGTGCGACACTCCAACGGCTATGTCACGGCGTATGCCCACGCCAGTGAGCTGTTGGTGAAGCGTGGCGAGACCATCAAGCGCGGCCAGACCATCGCCAAGTCCGGCCAGTCCGGCGAAGCGGGATCGCCGCAGTTGCACTTCGAGATCCGCAAGGGTTCGACGCCGGTGGATCCGTTGAAGTTCCTCAACGGGGCGTAGATTCTCCAAGGCCGCCATTCCGAGCGAAGCGAAGCAATCCTGCCTTTCTTCCAAGCGGCTGGATTGGTTCGTCGCTTCGCTTCTCGCGATAACGTTGAAGTTTTTACCTCGCCGCGAGCCGCACGCCGAGGCGGCCGGCGAGTTCCTGGGTGAACTGCCAGGCGACGCGGCCGGAGCGCGAGCCGCGCGTGGTCGACCACTCCAGCGCCTCGTGCTCAAGCTGCTCGTCGTCGAGCGCGATCCCGAAGTGGGCGCAATAGCCGCGCACCATGGCGAGGTATTCGTCCTGGCTGCACTTGTGGAAGCCGAGCCACAGGCCGAAGCGATCCGACAGCGACACCTTCTCCTCGACCGCCTCGCCGGGATTGATCGCGGTGGAGCGCTCGTTCTCGACCATCTCGCGGGCGAGCAGGTGACGCCGGTTCGAGGTCGCGTAGAGGATGACGTTGTCGGGACGGCCCTCGATGCCGCCTTCCAGCACGGCCTTCAGCGATTTGTAGGAGGCGTCGTTGCCGTCGAACGACAGGTCGTCGCAGAACACGATGAACAGCAATCCCGACGCCGCGCGCAACAGCGCCATCAGCGCCGGCAGGCTCTCGATGTCCTCGCGGTGGATCTCGATCAGCTTGAGGCGGCCGGCGACGTCGGGACGGGCGTTGACGCTGGCATGCGCCGCCTTGACCAGCGACGATTTGCCCATGCCGCGCGCCCCCCAGAGCAGCGCGTTGTTGGCGGGCAGGCCGGTGGCGAAGCGCTCGGTGTTCTCGATCAGGATGTCGCGCATCCGGTCGATGCCCTTGAGCAGGCCGAGGTCGACGCGGTTGACCTTCGGCACCGGGATCAGCCGGCCGGACGGGTTCCAGATGAAGGCGTCGGCGGTGGCGAGGTCGGCGGGGGTGGAGGCGGGCGCCGCGCCGGCCGAAAGCTGCGCGGCGATGGCTTCCAGCGCGCGGGCGATTCGAGCCGCGGTGTCGTCGGCGGCGGCCGGCGAGGGACGTTTTGCCGCGCCGGGGCGGTCTGCGGCGGTTTTGACGGCGGTCTTGGCCTTGACAGCGGGGAGGGCGGTTTTGGAGGGTTTTTTGCTCGGTTTTCTCGACATTTTCCGATCTTTCTGATGTCGCACCCTTAGCGGCCCCGGCGCGCCGCCGCAACCCGGCCGGACGCGGAGCGGAACCGGGCGGGGCGGCGTTGCAATTGAAACCGTGGCCGCTATAGTCCGCGCGAATTTGCCCCAAACCGGCCCGGACGCCGCCGCGTCGCGCCGGTCTACTCCCGTTTCACGAGGAATTTTGGATGTTGATGACCCCTGCCTTCGCTCAGGCCGCCGGCGCGGCTGGCGACACCAACAGCATGCTGATGTCGCTGCTGCCGTTCGCGCTGATCTTCGTCATCATGTATTTCCTCATCCTGCGGCCGCAGCAGCGCAAGGTGAAGGAGCATGCCGACCTGGTGAAGAATATCCGCCGCGGCGACACGGTGGTCACCAATGGCGGCCTGGTCGGCAAGGTCACCAAGGTGGTGGACGACGAACAGATCGAGGTCGAGGTCGCCGATGGCGTGCGCATCCGGCAGATGCGGCAGATGATTAGCGGCGTGCGCACCAAGGGCGAACCCGCCAAGGACAAGGGCGACGCCAAGGAAAAGGACAAGGACGCGGCGGCGAGTTGATCGCCGCCGCGCCGATCGAGGCCATTCCGGAACGTCTGACGGATCAATTCGATGTTGTATTTCACGCGATGGAAGGCTTTGGCGATCATTGCCACGGCGCTGATAGTGTGCCTGTGCGCGGTTCCCAACTTCTTCCCCGAGGCGACCGTCAAAACCTGGCCGCGGTGGGCGCAGCGCCATCTGGTGCTCGGCCTCGACTTGCAGGGCGGCTCGCACATCCTGCTCGAAGTCGACGCCAAGTCGGTCAAGAAGGACAAGCTCGATCAGGTTCGGGACGAGACCCGCCGGACGCTGCGTGACGCCCGCATCGGCTATACCGGTCTCGCCATTCGCGGCGACGCCGTCGAGGTCCGCGTCAAGGAGGCCGATGTCGAGAAGGCGCTGGCCAAGCTGAAGGAACTGTCGCAGCCGCTCGGCGGCCTGCTCGGCTCCACCGGCGCCCGCAGCGTCGAGGTGAGCGACGCCGGTGGCGGCCTGATCCGCATGAACGTGCCGCAGGCGGCGATCTCCGATCGCATCCGCCAGTCGGTGGATCAGTCGATCCAGATTGTCGAGCGTCGCGTCAACGAACTGGGCACCGTCGAGCCGTTGATCCAGCGCCAGGGCCTGGACCGCATCCTGGTCCAGGTGCCGGGCCTGCAAGACCCGACGCGGCTGAAGGAAATCCTCGGCAAGACGGCGAAGATGGATTTCCGCATGGTCGACACCAACGTCTCGCCGGAGCAGGTGATGCAGGGCCGCGCGCCGTCGGACGTCGAGGTGCTGATGAGCGCGCAGGAGCCGAAGGTTCCCTACGTGGTCCGCAAGGAAGTGCTGGTGTCGGGCGGCGACCTGATCGACGCGCAGCCCGGTTTCGACCAGCGCACCGGCGAACCGATCGTCAGCTTCAAGTTCAACACCACCGGCGCGCGCAAGTTCGCCGAGGCCACGCTGAAGAACGTCGGCACGCCGTTCGCCATCATCCTCGACAACGAGGTGATTTCCGCGCCGGTGATCCGCGAGCCGATCACCGGCGGCTCGGGCCAGATTTCCGGCGGCTTCACGGTGCAGCAGGCCAACGACCTCGCGATCCTGCTGAGGGCCGGCGCGCTGCCGGCGCCGCTGACCATCATCGAGGAGCGCACCGTCGGCCCCGGCCTCGGACAGGACTCGATCGAGAAGGGCGAACTCGCGGCCTATGTCGGCTCGGTGCTGGTCATCGTCTTCATGCTGCTGACCTACCGGCTGTTCGGCGTATTCGCCAACATCGCGGTGGCGATCAACGTCGCCATGATCTTCGGCGTGCTGTCGCTGCTCAACGCGACGCTGACGCTGCCGGGCATCGCCGGCATCGTGCTCACGGTCGGCATCGCCGTCGACTCCAACGTGCTGATCTATGAGCGCATCCGCGAGGAAGTGCGCGCCGGCCGCACCGCCATCGCGGCGATCGACGCCGGCTTCAAGCGGGCCTTGGCGACCATTCTCGATTCCAACATCACCACCTTCATCGCCGCCGCGGTGCTGTTCTACATCGGCACCGGGCCGGTGCGCGGCTTCGCCGTGACGCTCGGCATCGGCATCATCACCACGGTCTTCACCGCCTTCGAAGTGACGCGCCTGATCGTCGCGGCGTGGGTGCGGTGGAAACGGCCGCAAACCGTGCCGATTTGAGAGAACGGAGCCGGCTGTGACACATACCATCCTGCTCATTCTCGCGGCGCTCATCGCGGTGCTGACCGTGGTCAGCATCTTCGGCTGGCTGCCCGCGCTCCGCATCGTGCCCGACGACACCCATTTCGATTTCACCCAGTTCCGCCGCATCAGTTTTCCGATCTCGGCGGTGCTGTCGATCTGCGCCATCACGCTGTTCTTCACCCACGGCCTGAATTTCGGCATCGACTTCAAGGGTGGCACCCTGATGGAGGTGCAGACCAAGAGCGGTCCGGCGGACATCGCGGCGATGCGCACCACGCTCGGCGGGCTCGGCCTTGGCGAGGTGCAGCTCCAGCAATTCGGCGGACCGGACAACGTGCTGATCCGCGTCGCCGAACAACCCGGCGGCGACGAGGCGCAGCAGGCGGCGGTGCAGAAGGTGCGCGGCGTGCTCGGCGACAACGTCGAATATCGCCGCGTCGAGGTGGTCGGCCCGCGCGTCTCCGGCGAGTTGCTCGCCTACGGCATGCTCGGCCTGATCCTCGCCATCGTCGGCATCCTGATCTATCTCTGGTTCCGCTTCGAATGGCAGTTCGCGCTCGGCGCCATGGTCGCCAACGTTCACGATATCGTGCTGACCATCGGCTTCATGTCGATCTCGCAGGTGGATTTCGACCTCACCAGCATCGCGGCGCTTCTGACCATTCTCGGCTACTCGCTCAACGACACCGTGGTGATCTACGACCGTATCCGCGAGATCCTGCGGCGCTACAAGAAGATGCCGATGCCGCAGCTTCTCAACGAGTCGATCAACCAGACGCTGTCGCGCTCCATCATCACCCACTTCACGGTGACGCTGGCGCTGCTGGCGCTGCTGTTGTTCGGCGGCAACGCGATCCACTCCTTCACCGCCGTCATGATGTTCGGCGTGGTGCTGGTCGGCACCTACACCTCGATCTTCATCGCGGCGCCGATCCTGATCTATCTCGGCGTCGGCATCCATCGCGAGGACGCCGCGCCCGCGCCGGCGAAGCCGGCCAAGACCGGTGATAAGACCGGTGGCAAGGCGGGTGACAAGGTCGGCGGCAAAACCGCCAAGGCGTGACGTGACGCCGCGCGATGACGCCCCGCATCTGCCGCGCGCCGCGCCGATCGAAGCCTACGGCAACGGCGGGTTCCGCTTCGACGAGATGTCGCATCGCGGCTCGCTGTTGTGCCTGCCGGATTCGATGTGGGCGTGGCCGGTGACGACGCCGCGCGAAATCGACCGCCACGCGCTGATGCGCGTATTCGAGAAGGCCAACGTCATCGATACCCTTATCATCGGCACCGGCGATGAGGTCTGGCTGCCGCCGAACGATCTGCGCGAGGCGTTGCGGCGGCTGCATGTCGGCATCGACGCGATGCGGACGGGGCCGGCGATCCGCACCTACAACATCATGCTGGGCGAGCGGCGGCGCGTCGCGGCGGCGTTGATCGCGGTGCCATGAGCACGTCGCAACATGACGCGGCGGAGTTCTGCGCCGGCCTGGTGCGCGAGTTCGATTTCACCCGCTATGCATCGACGCTGTTCGTGCCGCCGGAACAGCGCCGCGCGCTGCTCGCGCTCTACGCTTTCAATGTCGAGATCGCGCGGGTGCACGAGCATATTCGCCAGCCGCTGGCCGGCGAAATCCGCCTGCAATGGTGGACCGACATGCTGGCGGGGCAGGGGCAGGGCTATGTCGAGGGCAGCCCGGTCGCCTCCGAACTGATGCGCGCGATCGACGCGCATGCGCTGCCGGTGGCGCGGCTGACGCGGCTGATCGAGGCGCATCAGTTCGATCTCTACAACGACCCGATGCCGGACATCGACATGCTCGACGCCTATGCGCTGGATACCGCATCCGCGCTGTTCGACCTTGGCGCGCGGATCGCCGGCGCGGCGCCCGATGCGCTTGCCGAAGTGACGCGGCAGGCGGGTATCGCGGAGACTTATCTGCATGTGCTGACGCGGCTGCCGTTCGACGCCTCGCGGCAACAGCTCTATGTGCCGCTCGATCTGCTCGCGGCGCAGGGAAGCAGCGCGGACGAAGTGTTCGCGGGCAGGATGACGCCGGCGCTGCGCGCGGCGCTCGACGAGTTGAGCGGCCTTGCGCTGTCGCACTTCAAGCTGATGTACGGGCCGCTGATGGCGCTGCCGCCGGGCGCGCGGCGGGTGTTCCTGCCGATGGCGATGGCGCGCCGCACGCTGGAGCGGACGCTGCTACCGGATTTCGACCCCTACAAGCCGCAACCCGACTCGCGGCTGCGCATCCTGTGGACGCTGTGGCGCGCCTCGCGCTCGCGCGATTTCCGCGGCTGACGGATGGTTCGCCTTACGACGCCTTGACGGCGGCTTCGGTTCTCGGCTTGAGGATGGCGTAGTTGCCGTTGGCCTGCGCGACCAGCGTATCGCCGACGTAGAGACGGGAATCGAGATTGGCGATGGTGCGCCCGCGATTGACGAGCGTGGTCTCGCAGTGGACGACGCCGGACGGCACCGCGCGAAAGTAGCTCATCTTAATCTCGATGGTGGCGCAGGTCTCGGTCTCGGCGAGGGTCGGGTAGAGCGCCACGCCCATGCCGGTGTCGGCGAGCGCGTAGAGCACCGCGCCGTGCGCGATCCGATGCGGATTGTGATGGAGATCGGGAACGATCTCGACCGAACAGAGGCTGCGCCCCGAGCCCTGCTCATCGATGCGGAGCTTGATCGTGTCCCCGAACGGGTGGCGCGGGGGAATCCTGGCCGGATGCGTCAAGATGCATATCTCCGGGTGGGAATATAGATACTTCCGTCATTGCGAGCGAAGCGAAGCAATCCAGTTCTTTCTTCAAGAGGCTGGATTGCGTCGTCGCTTCGCTCCTCGCAATGACAGGGACGGCGTCTCAAGCTACACCGCGTCCCAATTGAAAATGTCGGCGGAGCGGTCGAGTTTGTAGAACGACGATTTCAGCGCCGGCATGCCGTGCTCGGCGATGGTCTGCGGGGTCCAGCCCTCGCCGCGATGGATCGAGCGGATCGGCCGCGACTGGCCCATCAGGAAGATCTCGTTCATGCGCACCGCGAAGATTTGCCCGGTGACGTCCTTGGCGGCGTCGCCGAGCAGATAGACCGCGAGCGCGGCGATCTTCTCCGGTCCCATCTGCTGCATCCGCGCGACGCGCGCCTTCTCGGCTTCCGTCTCGGTCGGGATGGTGCCGATCAGCCGGCTCCAGGCGAACGGCGAGATGCAGTTGGAGCGGACGTGGAAGCGGCTCATGTCGAGCGCGATCGATTTCGACAATCCGACGATACCGAGCTTGGCGGCGGCGTAGTTGGCCTGGCCGAAATTGCCGATCAGCCCCGAGGTCGAGGTGAAGTGGACGAACGAGCCGCTCTCCTGTTCCTTGAACAGGCGCGCCGCCGCATGCGACACGTAGAACGAGCCCATCAGATGCACCTTGATGACCTGCTCGAAGGCGTCGACGCTCATGCGGTGGAAGATCGCGTCGCGCAGAATACCGGCGTTGTTGACCACGCCGTCGAGCCTGCCATAGGCGTCGGTCGCGGTCTTGACGATGTTGGCGGCGGCGAGCGCCTCGGCGACGCTGTCGAAATTGGCCACCGCCGTGCCGCCCGCTTTACGGATTTCCTCGACCACTTCCTCGGCGGGGGCGGCGTCCTTGCCGGAGCCGTCGGACGCGACGCCGGGGTCGTTGACCACGACCTTGGCGCCCTCGGCGGCCGCGAGCAGCGCGATGGCGCGGCCGATGCCGCGCCCCGCGCCGGTGACGATGACGACTTTGTCTTGCAGGGATTTGGTGTTCGCCATGGTGAAATCCTTGTTGTTCGTCTGATGCTGATTTTGTTCGAGGCGTCATGCGCGGGCTTGACCCGCGCATCCATCTTTCCAGATCTGAATTTTTTCAGAGGAGAAGATGGTCCGCCGGATCAAGTCCGGCGGTGACGATCTTTTCCGGGCGGCTGCGTCGTCTCATTTCTCATTCGTGAAAATGATGGTGCCGGACGCCGCGAACATGCCGCCGACGCCGTGGCACACCGAAATCTTCGCGCCCTCGACCTGCGCCGGCGCGCTGCCGCGCATCTGCCGCACGCTTTCCTGCAAGGCGTACATGCCGTACATGCCCGAGTGCATGTAGCTCAGGCCGCCGCCGTTGGTGTTGAGCGGCAGTTTGCCGCCGGGGCGGGTGTTGCCATCGGCGATGAATTTTCCGGTTTCCTCAAAGGGCATGAAGCCGAGATCGCCGAGGCCGTAGAGCGGCAGATGCGCGAAGGCATCGTAGATCATCAGGTGATCGACGTCCTTGTGGGCGATGCCGGCCTCCTTGAATGCCAGCGGCCCCGCCACCTTGAAGGCGCGCGAGGAATCGAAGGTTTCCATCTGGCTCACCATCGGCGTCTCGACGCTCTCGCCGGTGCCGAGGATGTAGACCGGCTTCTGCGGAAAGTCCTTGGCGCGCTCGGCCGAGGTGAGGATCAGCGCGCCGCCGCCATCGGTGACGAGGCAGCATTGCAGCAGCCGGAACGGGTAGGCGATCATCCGCGAGTTGAGCACGTCCGCGACCGTGATCGGATCCTTCATCATCGCGCGCGGGTTCTTCGCCGCCCATTCGCGCTGCACGACCGCGACGGAGGCGATCTGCTCGTGGGTGATGCCGTGGGTTTTCATGAAGCGCAGCACCGGAATCGGAAACATGCTCGGCGGGCCGTAGACGCCGAACGGCGCCTCGAACTGGCCTTGCAGGCTGTAGGCGGGAATCGAGCGCGGCGGCTTGCCGATCATCGACTTGCCGCTCTCGGCATGGGTGATGAGCACGGTCTTGCACAGGCCGGCCTCGATGGCGGCGGCCGCGTGGCGCACGTGCAGCATGAACGAGCAGCCGCCGACCGAGGTGCCGTCGGCCCAGGTCGGCGTGATGCCGAGGTAATGCGCGATCTGCTGCGGCGTCTCGACCGCCGTGGCGATGCCGTCGATGTCGGAGAGTTTCAGCCCGGCGTCGGCGATGGCGTTGAGCGCCGCGTCGGCATGAAGTTGAATCTGCGACATGTCGGGGATGACGCCGAGTTTGGTGGTTTCCGCCGCGCCGACCACGGCGACCTGATTGCGTCGCATGGGTTTATGCCTTTGCCGGAGCGAACAGGGGGAGGGTGATGGCGTCGTCGAGTTTTTCGAATTTCACCTGAAGCGGCATGTCGAGCACCAGCGCCTCCGGCGTCTGCGGGCAATCGACGATGTTGGTCATCATCCGCGGGCCTTCCGCAAGCGTCACCACGGCGATGGCGTAGGGCGGCGTGAAGCCCGGCGCCGCGGGGCGGTGGTTGATGACGTAGCTGTAGAGCGTCGCCTTGCCGGTTGCCGCGAACACCGAGACCTTGCGCGAGCCGCAGGCGGGGCAGAATGGGCGCGGCGGAAAATAGACCTGATCGCAGGCGTCGCAGCGCTGCAGGCGCAATTCGCCGGCCCGCGTGCCGTCCCAGAAGTGTTGCGTTTCCGGGGTCGGCATCGGACGGGCGCGGGCGGCTTCGGCCATCTCTGAGTTCCTCATGGTGTCGCGGCGCGGGTCCGTCACGCCGGCGCGGGACGATCTTGATGCGCCATTTTTCCGCCCAGCGTCAACGCGCCCGCGGCGACCGACGGGCAGACATGCGGGCGGCGCGAGGCGGCCCGCGCGACGGAATGGACGAGGACCGGCCGCCCGGCTTTGGGCCGAAAACCCTGCTTCCCGGCCTTGCATCCTGTCAATGCAAGACGATAGATTGTCGCAGCGCTATTCTGCCGCAGGCCGATCTGTCGCAGCTTGGTCCGCCACACGCAAAACCAATCCGGGAGGAACGAGATGCTGAAAAGAGCGATTGCAGCTTTGGGCCTGGGGCTGGCTATGGGCCTGTCCCTGGCGTCGCCGGTGCTGGCGGCGGATGCGCCGTCGGAGATCAAGATCGGGACGCTCTATGCCTCGTCCGGCCGCTATGCCTCGATCTCGATGCCGGTCCATGCCGGGCTGAAACTCTGGGCCGAGCAGAAGAACGCCGAGGGCGGCGTCTATGTGAAGGCGTTCGACAAGAAGATCCCGATCAAGCTCGTCGCCTATGACGACCAGAGCAACACCGCAACCGCCTCGACGCTCTACAACCAGCTCATCACCCAGGACAAGGTCGACCTGTTCGTAGCCGATTCCGGCTCGGTGCTGACCGCGCCGGCGGTGACCATCGCCCGCGACCACAAGATGTTCCTGTTCGACCAGACCGGCACCGGCGCCAGCTTCTTCTCCAAGGACAATCCGTATATCGCGCTGATGTCGGATCCGGTTTCGACCATCTGGCCGAAGCCGATCGCCGACTTCCTGACCAAGGACGGCCCGGCGCTCGGCATCAAGCGGGTCGCGATCCTGTATTCGACCAATGAATTCACCGGCACCCAGGCCAACGCGCTGCGCAAATTCATCAAGGAGGCCAACGCGCCGATCGAGATCGTCTACGATCAGGGGATTCCGACCGAGACCACCAACTACACGGTGATCCTCAACAACATCCGCGCGGCGAAGCCGGACGCGGTGATTCATCTCGGCTACGCGCCGAACGACATCGCCTTCCTGCGCAACGTGCAGGATCTCGGCATCAAGTTCCCCATGCTGTTCAGCATCTATGCCGGCCTCGAAACCGAACTGCTGGAGAAGAACGTCGGCGCCAAGGGCTTGGAGCACGTCTTCACCTACGTGCCGCCGTCGGAAATGGCCTATCCGGTCAATTTCGGCATGAACATCGCCGATTACCGCAAGGCATGGGACAAGAAGTATCCCGACGGCAAGATCGAGTTCGGCTTCAATTCGGTGGCGGGCTACACCACCGGGCTGGTGATCGAGAAGACGCTGGCGGAGGCGACCAGCCTCGACCAGATGGAATTGCGCCGCGCGGTGTTCAGCCTGTCCGGCAAGCTCAAGACGCTGGACGGCACCTTCGCGCTGGACGAGATGGGCGGGCAGGTCGGCGAACTGACGCCGCTCGGCCAGATCGCGCTCAACGACCACGGCCACATCAAGTTCGTCGCGATCTATCCGCACGACGTCGCCACCGGCAAGCCGGTCTATCCGAGGCCGTGAGCGGTTCATCTCCGAGGCGCGCTCCGTGCGCCTCGGAGCCTGACCGGGGTTCGCATGGCGCACGGATTTGCAACACGAAAACCGTCGTCCCCGCGAAGGCGGGGACCCATACGCAGCAGCGGTTCGGTGCGATCAGCCAGGCGAAGTTCTTCGCCGCCAACCAAGGCCAGGGGTTATGGGGCCCCGCCTTCGCGGGGACGACGCCGGGATTGTTTGATTCTGCGAGCGGCGTTTCGAACTTGACCGACGCAACGGAGACCTGATGCTGGCCTATCCGCTCATCGCCGGGGTTCTGTTCGGGCTGTATTTCAGCCTGCTCGGGATCGGGTTGAACCTGGTGTTCGGCGTCATGCGCATCGTCAACCTGGCGCATGGCGATTTCCTGATGCTCGGGGCCTTCGTCGCGTTCGGGGTGTTTTATCTGCTCGGGCTGGATCCGCTGCTGGCGGTGCCGCTGGCGTTCATGATCTTCGTCATCGTCGGCATCGTGCTGTACGGGCTGCTGGTGCCGCGCCTGCAAGGCTCGCGCGATCCGGAAATGCTGTCGATCATCCTGTTTTTCGGCCTGTCGCAGGTGATCGAGGCGCTGGTGACCATCGCTTTCGGCACCAGCGAGCGATCGATCCCGAGCCGCGAGCTGGGCAGCCTGACGACCACTGTGGCCAAGGCGTTCGGCGCCAAGCCCGAGGGCGGGCCGGTGGAGATTTTCGGCCAGTCGTTTCCGGCGGCGTGGGTGATCTCGGCGGCGGTGAGCATCATCGCCATCGCGCTGGTCTATGTCTATCTCTACCGCACCCGGCTCGGCACCCTGACGCGCGCGGTGATGTCGCGCCGCGACGAGGCGTTCGCCACCGGCATCAATGTCGATCGGGTCTGCGCCGCGGCGTTCGGCATCGGGCTGGGCCTCGCCGCGATCGCCGGCGTGTTCGCGCCGTTCATGTTCGGCTCGGTGACGCCGGCGTTCGGCGCCGACGCGACGGTGACCGCGTTCGTCATCGTGGTGCTGGGCTCGCTGGGCAATCCGCTCGGCACCGCGCTCGGCGGCGTCGTCTACGGCATCTGCTACATGCTGGTGCAGACCTACCTGTCGTCGTGGGCCGACCTTCTGCCTTATGTGCTGCTGATCCTGGTCTTGCTGCTGCGCCCGAGCGGCCTGTTGGGAAGGAAGGTGCGCGTTGCCTGATTTCATGCGCCACATGCTGGTGATCGTCGCGCCGCTGGTCGCGGCGTTCGCGATCCTGCCCGGCGTTTACGACAATCACCTGCTGCTGTTCAATTTCGTGATCTTCCTGATCCTCGCGCAGGGCGTGAACATCATCTACGGCTTCACCGGCTATCTGCCGTTCGGCTATGTCGGCTTCTTCGGCGCGGGCGCCTACGGCTTCGCCATCGCGGTGATGCACCTGCATACGCCGGCCCCCGTGGCGGTGCTGGCGGCCGGCGCGGTCGGCGTGCTGCTGGGGCTGCTGCTGACGCCGCTGCTGCGGCTGTCGGGCGCGTATTTCGCCATCGCCAACCTGGCGGCGGCGCTGGCGGTGCTGCATTTCGTCGCCAATCCGGCGCTGGAACAGATCACCAAGGGGCCGTACGGCGTGGCGCTCAACGGCACCTTCAACCCGACGCTGGCCTATACCGGCGCGGTAATCATCCTGACGCTGACGCTTGCGTTCGTGGTGTTCCTGAAAAATTCCAGCTTCGGGCTGGCGTTGCAGGCGGTGCGCGAGGATGCGGTCAGCGCCGCGATGGCCGGCGTCAACGTGGTGCGGATGCGGGTGATCGCGTGGCTCGCCTCGGCGCTGGTCGCCGGCCTCGCCGGCGGGGTGTTCGCCTGGTACGTCTCGGTGTTCTATCCCGACAACGTCTTCAGCAACGACTTCAGCATTTTCGCCATCGTGTTCGCGCTGTTCGGCGGGGTGGCGACCATTACCGGGCCGATCGTCGGCGTGGTGATCCTCTACGGCATCTACAATCTGATCGGCTTCACCACGCCGCAATATTTTCAATTGATCTACGGCGTGCTCATCATGGCGCTGGTCTTGTTCCTGCCGGCCGGACTGGTGTCGCTGGCGACGCGGCGAGGCTGGAATGTCCCCTGAGCCCGCGCCCATTCTCGCCGTCAACGGGCTGGTCAAGCGCTTCGGCGGCTTCCACGCGCTGGACGGCGTCAGCTTTCACGTCTCCGCGGGTGAAATCCTCGGGCTGGTCGGGCCGAACGGCTCGGGCAAGACCACGACGATCAACGTCATCTCCGGGCTCTACGCGCCGGACGGCGGCACCTTGACTTATGACGGCGCATCGATCGGCGGGTTGGCCTCGCACAAGCTGGTTCATCGCGGCATCAACCGCACGTTCCAGATCCCGAAGCCGTTCCTGTCGCTCACGGTGCGGCAGAATGTCGAGGTGGCGCTGGCCTATGGCCGCGCCGAGATCGCGCCGCCGCGGCTTTCCGATCTGCTCGAACAATATCACCTTGCCGATCTCGCCGACCGGCCTGCCGCCGACCTCAACAGCTCGCAGCAAAAAATGCTCGATCTGGTGCGGGCGCTGGCGACGCGGCCGCGCCTGCTGCTGCTCGACGAACTCGCCGCCGGCCTCAACCCGACCGAACTCGACTGGATCGCCGGGCATGTCAGGGCCCTGGCGCAATCCGGCCTCGCCATCATCGTGGTCGAGCATCTGATGGGCTTCATCGAGCAGATCACCGACCGGGTGATCGTGATGAATGCCGGCAAGGACATTTTCGAGGGTCCGCTGGCGGTGGCCGTGAAGGTGCCGCAGGTGATCGAGGTGTTTCTCGGAGGCGATCATGGCGTCTGAAGCCGCGTCACTGCTGGAGGCGAAGGGCGTCGATGCCGGCTACGGCACCATGCAGGTGCTGTGGGGCGTCGATCTCGACGTGCGGCCGGGTGAGACCGTGCTGCTGCTCGGCGCCAACGGCGCCGGCAAGACCACCTTCCTGAAATCGCTGGTCGGCCTGATCGAGACACGGCACGGCCAGATCGCGCTCGGCGGCCACGACGTGACGCGGATGCGCTCCAGCGACCGGATGCGGCTCGGCATGACCTACATGTCGGAGCTGGCGGTGTTTCCCGACCTGTCGATCGAGGAAAACCTGAAAGTCGGCGCGCAGGCGCTCGGCCACGCCAATCCGGGCGCGCGCACGGAGGAGCTTTACGGCCTGTTCCCGGTCTTGCGTGAGAAGCGCCGCAACGCGGCTTCCAGTCTTTCCGGCGGCCAGCGCAAGATGCTGGGCATCGCCAAGGCGCTGGCGGCGGAGCCGAAACTCCTTGTGATGGACGAGCCGTCCGCCGGGCTGTCGCCGCTTCTGGTCAAGGAAGTGCTTCAGGTGCTGAGCCGCCTGCAAGGGCAGGGGCTGGCGCTCCTGATCGCCGAGCAGAACATCGGCTTCCTTGGGGTGGCGACGCGGGTGTTCGTGCTGGAAGGCGGCCGCATCCGCTTTTCCGGCACCGTCGCCGAGATGACCGACAACGAGGCGCTGCGCCGCGCCTATTTCGGCTTGAAGTAAATTCCGCTAAGACCGACCCCAAGATCAAGAATACAAGATCAATAACAACGGGGTGCGGCGATGGGTGGCGGAAACGATCTCACGGCCTTGACGGTCGCGGAACTGGCGGGCCTGCTGGCGCGCCGCGAGGCATCCGCCGTCGAACTCACCGACGCATGTCTTTCGCGCATCGCGCGGCACGACGCGGCGCTGCACGCCTTCATCGCGGTCTATGCCGACGCGGCGCGCGCGGCCGCCAAGGCTGCCGATCTCGCGCGTGGCGCGGGTTATGCGCTGGGGCCGCTGCACGGCATCCCGTTCGGCCTGAAGGACCTTGTCGATCTCGAAGGCAAAGTCACCACCGGCGGCTCGAAAGTCTGGGACAAGCGTGTCTCGCCCGCCACCGGCACTTTGGCGCGCCGGCTGCTGGCGCACGGCATGATCGTCGCCGGCAAGACCCATACCGTGGAATTCGCCTTCGGCGCATGGGGCACCAACCAGCACATGGGCGCGCCGCGCAATCCGTGGGGTATGCGCGAGGCGCGCACCCCCGGCGGCTCCTCCAGCGGCTCCGGCGTCGCGGTGGCGGGGCGGCTGGTGCCGTGGGCGGTCGGCACCGACACCGGCGGCTCGGTGCGGATTCCCTCGGCGCTGTGCGGCGTCACCGGGTTGAAGACCACGGTGGGGCAGGTTCCGACCGACGGCATCCTGCCGCTCTCGACCACGCTCGACACGCCGGGCCCGCTGGCGCGCAGCGCCCTCGACGCCGCGCTCCTGTTCGCGGCGATGCGCGGCGCGGACGCGCGCGCCATCGACGCGGTTCTCGACGGTCCGTCGCCGCGCGGCGTCAAGGGGCTGCGGCTGGCGCGGATACCGGAGCACGAGCGTGAGGTCTGCGAGCCGGCGGTGCTCGCCGCCTACGACGGCTCGCTCGCGCAACTCGCCGACATGGGCGCGGAGATCGTCGATGTCGCGCTGCCGTTCCGCGTCAACGACCTCGGCGGGCTGACCGGCCGCCTAATCGCGGCGGAGGGCTATTCGTTCCTCAAGGAGATCATCGACGATGCCGCCGCGCCGGTGGACGAATTGGTGCGGGCACGCTTCGCCGTGGCGCGGGCCATGACGGTGACGGATTATCTGCGGCTGCTGCGCGAGCGCGCGGCGATGAGCGCCGCCGCCGACGCGGCGCTGGCCGGCGTCGACGCGCTGCTGACGCCGACCACGCCGATGACGGCGCACCCGCTCGCCACCGCCGAACAGGGAACGATCGCGGCGTCGCACTTCACGCGCATCGTCAACTTCCTCGGCCGTTGCGCGCTGGCGGTGCCGAACGGCTTCTCACCCGCCGGTCTGCCGACCTCGCTGCACATCGTCTGCGCCGCCAATGACGAGGCCATGGCGCTGCGCGTCGGCCGCGCCTATCAGACGGTCACCGACTGGCACCGCCGCGCCCCGGCGCTGGACGCCGCGGAGTAGAGCCGATGCGCAGCATCAGGATTGGCTCCGGCGCGGGCTATTCCGGCGACCG
Organism: Xanthobacteraceae bacterium; assembly: GCA_023954195.1. GTDB lineage: Bacteria > Pseudomonadota > Alphaproteobacteria > Rhizobiales > Xanthobacteraceae > 62-47. Next base: position 693,085 of record JAMLIK010000001.1, on the reverse strand, counting down.
CATCGAGCCGGCGGTCGAACTCGCGGAAAAGGGCGACATCCAGTATCTGGTGTTCGAATGCCTCGGCGAGCGCACCGTGGCGCTGGCGCAGCGCGCGCGGCTGAAAAATCCCGACGACGGTTTCGATCCGCTGCTGGAGGCGCGGATGCGCGCGGTGCTGCCGGCCTGCGCGGCGAACGGCATCAGGATCGTCACCAACATGGGCGCGGCCAATCCGTGGGCGGCTGCGCGCAAGACCGCGCAAATCGCGGCGTCGCTCGGGCTGCCGCGGCTGAAGATCGCGGCGGTGACCGGCGACGACGTGCTGGAGGCTTGCCGGAACCGCGACCTGCCGCTGATCGAGATCGACGGCACCTTGAAGACGCTGGGCAACCGCGTCGTCTCCGCCAACGCCTATCTCGGCGCCGAGCCGATGGCGGCGGCGCTGCGCGCGGGCGCGGATATCGTCATCACCGGCCGCGCCTCCGACCCGGCGCTGTTCCTCGCGCCGATGGTGGAGGCGTTCGGCTGGCCGATGGACGACTGGGATCGGCTCGGGCGCGGCACCGTCGCAGGCCATTTGCTGGAATGCGCCGGGCAGGTGACCGGCGGCTATTTCGCCGATCCCGGCTTCAAGGATGTCGCGGGGCTTTCGCGGCTCGGCTTTCCGATCGGCGAAGTCGGCGAGGACGGCGGCCTCGTCATCACCAAGGTCGCGGGTTCCGGCGGCGAGGTTTCCGCGCGCAGCTGCAAGGAGCAGTTGCTTTACGAGGTGCACGACCCGGCGCGCTACATGCAGCCGGACGTGGTGGCGGATTTCTCGCGCGTTACCGTCGAGGAGATCGGTCCCGACCGCGTGCGCGTTTCGGGCGGACGCGGCCAGCCGCGGCCCGACACGCTGAAAATCTCGGTCGGCTATGTCGACGGCTATATCGGCGAGGGCCAGATGTCCTATGCCGGGCCGGGCGCCGAGGCGCGCGCCCGGCTGGCGCTGGAAATCGTGCGCGAGCGGCTGAAGCTGACCAAGGTCGAGGTCGGCGAATGGCGCTTCGACCTGATCGGCATCGACGCGCTGCATGGCGCGCGGCGCTCGCAAGGCGGCGCGCCTTACGAGGTGCGCCTGCGCGTCGCCGGGCGCACCGAGACGCTTGCGGAAGCGGTGCGGATCGGCGACGAGGTCGAGACGCTCTACACCAACGGCCCGGCGGGCGGCGGCGGCGCGTTCAAGTCGGCGCGCGATATCGTCGCGGTCGCCTCGGTGCTGCTGGCGCGCGAGCTGGTCGCGCCGCAGGTCCGTTTCGTGGAGGCGTGAAATGGTGAAGCTGCGCGACATCGCTCATTCCCGCACCGGCGACAAGGGCAACATCTCCAACATCTCGGTGATCGCTTTCGATGCGCGCGACTATCCGTTACTGCGCGCGCAGGTGACGGCGGCGCGCGTGAAGGCGCATTTCGAGGGCATCGTGTTCGGCGAAGTGGTGCGCTACGAGCTGCCGAACATCGCCGCGCTGAATTTCGTGCTGGATCAGGCGCTCGGCGGCGGCGTGACGCGGTCGCTGGCGCTCGACGCGCATGGCAAATCGCTCTCCTCCGCGCTGCTCGATCTGGAAATCGAACTGCCGCCGGATCATGATCGCGGCAGCGCTTGAACGATTTTTCTGCCAACGAGGTCCCATGATGCCAAATACGCCGACTCTCGAATCCCTCGCCGCCGATCTCGAAGCGGGCCGCGTCACCGCCCGCGCGCTGGTGGAGGACTGCCTCGCGAAAATCGCGGACAAGAGCGGCGAGGGGGCGCGGACATTCATCCACGTCGATGCCGAGGGTGCGCGGGCCGCCGCCGACGCCATGGACCGATTGCGCGAGGCCAATGCCGCGCCGTCGCGCTTCGCCGGCATTCCGGTGTCGATCAAGGATCTGTTCGACATCAAGGGTCAGCAGACCCGCGCCGGCTCCAGGGCGCTCGACGATACGCCGCCGGCCAAGGCCGACGCGCCGGTGGTGGCGCGGCTGCGGCGCGCCGGCTTCGTGGTGATCGGCCGCAGCAACATGGTGGAGTTCGCCTATTCGGGCCTCGGCCTCAACCCGCATTACGGCACGCCGAAAAGCCCGTGGCGGCGCGACATCGGCCATGTGCCGGGCGGCTCGTCGTCCGGCGCGGCGGTCTCGGTCGCGGACGGCATGGCGCACGGCGCGCTCGGCACCGACACCGGCGGCTCCTGCCGGATTCCCGCCGCCTATTGCGGCATCGTCGGCTACAAGCCGACGGCGCGGCGGATTCCGCTTGACGGCGGCGTGCCGCTGTCGTTCACGCTCGACAGCTACGGGCCCTTGGCGCGCAGCGTCGCCTGCTGCGCCACCCTCGACGCCGTTCATGCCGATGAGCCGATCCGGCCGCTCGCGCCGCGCCCCATCAAGGGCATGCGGCTGGCGGTGCCGGTCACGGTGGCGCTCGACGATCTCGCCCATGAGGTGGCGCAGGCTTTCGAGCGCGCGCTGGATACGCTGGCGCAACAGGGCGCGGTGATCGAGCGCCTCGCGGTGCCGGAATTCGCCGAGGTGGCGGTGCTCAACGCCAAGGGTGGTTTCTCGGGCGCCGAAGCCTGGGCCTGGCATCGCGCGCTGATCGCGCGGCGCGGCGCCGAATACGATCCGCGCGTCATCGCCCGCATCCGGCGCGGCGAGACCCAGAGCGCGGCGGACTACGTCGATCTCCTCAAGCATCGCCGCGCCATGATCGACGGCTTCGATGCCCGCGTCGCGCCTTACGACGCGCTGGTGATGCCGACCGTCGCCATCACCCCGCCGCGCATCGCCGATCTGGAAAAGGACGACGACGCCTACGCCAAGGCGAATGTGCTCTCGCTGCGCAACTGCACGCTGATTAACACCATCGACGGTTGCGCCATCAGCCTGCCGATCCAGCGCGAGGGCGAGGCGCCGGTGGGGTTGATGCTGGTGGCCTCCGGCGGCGCGGATCGCCGCGTATTCGAACTCGCCGCCGGCGTCGAATCCGCCATGCGCGGCTGACGGGAAACGGGTGGCGGCGGCGCGGGGCAAGGCGCATATCACCTGGTGTCTGTTTTCGGAGGCCATGACATGCCCAGCGCCCGCACTGCCCGCCTGATCGATCCACCGCCGGCGATCGAGACAATCGACTGGCAACGCGTCGGCGACGATCTCGACGCGCGCGGTTGCGCCGTGATCGAGAAGCTGCTGACGCCGCAGCAATGCGTCGATCTCGCCGCGCTGTATTCCGACGACGCGCGCTTCCGCAGCCGCGTGGTGATGGCGCGACACGGTTTTGGGCGCGGCGAATACAAATATTTCAGCTATCCGCTGCCGGAGCCGATCGCGCATTTGCGTCCCGCGCTTTACGCGCCGTTGTCGGGGATCGCCAACCGCTGGAACGCGACCATGGGCATCGACGTGCGCTACCCGGCGGCGCACGACGAATTTCTCGCGCGCTGCCACCAGGCGGGCCAGACCCGGCCGACGCCGCTGCTGCTGCAATACGTCACCGACGACTACAACTGCCTGCATCAGGATCTGTATGGCGAGCACGTGTTCCCGTTGCAGGTGGCGGTGCTGCTGTCGCAACCGGGACGCGAGTTCACCGGCGGCGAATTCGTGCTCACCGAGCAGCGGCCGCGGATGCAGTCGCGCGCGGAAGTGGTGCCGTTGATGCAAGGGGACGCGGTGGTGTTCGCGGTGCATCACCGGCCGGTGCGCGGCACGCGCGGCTTCTATCGTGTCAACCTGCGTCACGGTGTCAGCCGGCTGCGCTCCGGCCGCCGCCATACCGTCGGCATCATCTTCCATGACGCGAAGTGAGGCGCGGTGAGGGCGTGACCGGCGATCTGTTCGAGGGATTGACGCAGGCGCGGCCGTCGCGTCAGGCGTTGGCCGAGGGCGCGGTGCTGTTGCGCGGCCTGGCGCTGGCGCGGCAGGACGCGTTGCTGGCGGCGTTGCGCGAGGTGATCGCCGCCGCGCCGTTCCGCCACATGGTGACGCCGGGCGGCTTCACCATGTCGGTGGCGATGACCAATTGCGGCCGGGTCGGCTGGGTGACCGACCGGCGCGGCTATCGCTACGACACGCATGATCCGGAGAGCGGCCAGCCGTGGCCGGCAATGCCGCCTGTGTTGTTGCAACTGGCGCATGATGCGGCGGAGGCGGGCGGCTTCAGGGATTTCAAGCCGGATGCGTGCCTGATTAATCGCTACGTGCCCGGCGCGAAGATGTCGCTGCATCAGGACAAGGATGAGACGGATTTTTCGGCGCCGATCGTCTCGGTGTCGCTTGGATTGCCGGCGACGTTTCTGTTCGGCGGCCTGAAGCGCAACGACAAGACGCAACGCTATCGCCTGGCCCATGGCGATGTCGCGGTGTGGGGCGGGCCGTCACGCCTGCTCTATCACGGCGTCGCGCCGTTGGCGGAAGGCGAGCATCCGCTGCTCAAGCGTCAGCGCATCAACCTGACGTTTCGCAAGACGGTGTAGGATAGGGCCCTGCCGCAGCGTCGTCCCCGCCCGCGCGGGGACGCCGCCGAGAATGTTTCAGTGCGTTCCCCGACTATTCGTCCACCACGCCGTTGCGCAAGGTGCCGATGCCCTCGGCCTCCACTTCGATTATGTCGCCGGGCTTGAGATAGCGCGGCGGATCGAAGCGCGCGCCGGCGCCGGTGGGCGTACCGGTGACGATGACGTCGCCCGGCATCAGCGTGGTGAAGGTCGAGATGTAGTTGATGAGATAGCGGAAGCTGAAGATCATCCGCGAGGTGCGGTCGCTCTGCCGCGTCTCGCCGTTGACGCGCGTGGTCAGCGCGATGTCGGCGATCTGCGCCTCGTCGGTGAAGGGCACCAGCCACGGGCCGAGGCTGCCGGTCGAATCGAAGTTCTTGCCCTGCGTGACGTTGAATTTAGCGTGGCGGACCCAGTCGCGGATGGTGCCTTCGTTGCACAAGGTCAGCGCGGCGATGTGGTCGAGCGCGTCGCGCTCGGCGATGTGGCGGCCGGGCTTGCCGATCACCATCACCACCTCGCCCTCGTAGTCGAGTTGCGGCGACGCCTTGGGGCGCACCAGCGGCGTGGCGTGGCCGACGAAGGAGCGCGGCGTGCGCATGAACATGCTGGGATAGGGCGGCGCCTCCTTGCCGTCCTTGTACTCCTCGTTGCGGTCCGGATAGTTGACGCCGATGCAGATGATCTTTTCCGGCGCGGGGACCGGCGGCTGGAAGGCGACGGCGTCGAGCGCGTGGTCGGGCGCGCGCGCGGCGGCATCGTCGGCGAGCGTCATCAGCGCGCCGCTTGCGATCGCCTCGCGCAGCGTCGGCCAGGTCTGGGCGAAATGCATCGACAGATCGACGATGCCGTCGTCGGTCACCGCGCCATAGCGCGTCGCGCCATTCGCGGTGAATGTGGCGAGGCGGGGGCGAACGATAGTGCTCATCGGTCAGTCCGCCACGATCACGTCGGCCTTGAATTTCGGCTCGCGCAACGGTTGTCCGGGGAACTCCGAGCCTTCCTCGAACCACGAGCGTGGCGCCGGCGCGCCCCACAGCGTCTGGCGGCGCGGATCGCGCAGCGACCATCGCAGCGGCGCGTGGTCGTGGTCCATGGTGTTGTAGTCGCTGGTATAGATTTCCAGCCGATGGCCGTCGGGATCGCGGACATAGAGAAAGAAGGCGTTGGAGATGCCGTGGCGTCCGGGGCCGCGCTCCATGTTGACGAGGTAGCCGCACGAGGCCATCACGTCGCACAGGTGCAGGATGTTCATCGCGGTCGGCACCCAATAGGCGAAGTGATGCAGCCGCGGGCCGCGGCCGTTGGTGAGGGCGAAATCGTGGACGTTGCCCTTGCGATGCATCCAGGCGGCGGCGATGCGGCCGTCGGGACCGTCCTCCTCGGCGTATTCGCTGAGGCGAAAACCGAGCCGCGCGTAAAATTCCATGGTGTCCTGCACCTCGGGGGCGAACACGTTGAAGTGGTCGAGCCGCTGCGGATGACAGCCCTTGTACATTTCGTAGCGGCGCAGCAGATGCGGGCGCTTCTCCATTTCGGCGTAAAGCTCGATGCGATAGCCGAACGGGTCGGTGAATTGCAGGGTGCGGCCCTGGAACGCCACCTTGGCGAAGGCGTGTTCGATCTTGTTCGCCGCCAAGAAGGCGGCGGCCTTGTCGAGGTCGGCGTCGTTGCCGACCTTGAAGCCGAGCCGGTCGCAGGCGGCGGTGGCCGCCTTGCGCAGCACCAGCGAATGATGCTGATGCTCCTCGAACCCGCGCAGGTAAACCGTGTCGCCGTCGGCGTCCTCGACGTGCAGGCCGATGACGGTTTCGTAGAACTTGCGGCTGGCGTCGAGATCGGTGACGTCGAGCATGGCATGGCTGCAACGAATGATATTGAACGGCGGATCGAAGATGTGTTGCGGGATCGGCATGATGGGGTTCCGGACTGCGTTGCGATGATAGTGTCGTCGTGATGTCGCGGGATCCTTGACGCGGATCAAGCGGGAGGATCGGCGGGCCCGGCCTGCCTCGCCAGGTGCTGGTGGATGTTGTTGCGTTTCCAGCTCATGTCCTTGTCGTTGATCTGCATGTCGAACGACAGGGCGAACGGCATCGCCGCGAAGGCCGGTTCGAGGAATTGCGAGAGCGCCTGAAAGATATGCTCCCCGGCGCGCTGCCGCGTCGGCAGGTCGCGGCCCGCGCCGAGCCGCAGCACCATGGCGAGAAAACCCATGTCGGGATTGCCGTCGGCGATGGCGTAGCGCTCGCAGCGGATGGCGCGGACGCGGATGCCGCCGAGCGGGAAGATGCCGGTCTCGACCGCGGCCTTGCGCACCACCTCGACGGCGGCGGCGATATCGACGCGCGGCTCAAGATTGGCGGAGTATTCCAGCGTGAAATGTGGCATGTCGCTATCCGCCCGCGTGGTTTGTCTTGAACGACGGGTCCGGAATATGATTAACATGTTAAATGAAATATGGCAATGACGCGGGAGAAGGCGACGCCGATGCCGGTGAAGACGAAAGCCGCGGGCAGGGGCGCCCCCCCGCGCAAGGCCGCCGCGCCGGCCGCTGCTGCGGCGGGGCGCGAGATGCCGATCCGCGATTTCTCGCGTTCGCTGCCGATGGCGCTGTTGCGCGCCCGCGAGGCGGTGATGCGGCATTTCCGCATCTCGCTGCGCGCGCATGGGCTGACCGAACAGCAATGGCGCATTCTGCGTGCCTTGAGCGCCATCGACGCCATCGAGGTGACCGAACTGGCGCGATCCGCCTATCTGCTCGGTCCCAGCCTGTCGCGCATCCTGCGCGACCTTGAGCAGCGCGGCCTGATCGAGCGCCGCAGCGTCAAGACCGATCTGCGGCGCGGCATCGTCTCAATCAGCGCCAAGGGGCTCAGCCTGATCGAAGCGGTGGCGCCGTCATCGGAAGCGATTTACGCGGAAATCACCCGGCGCTACGGCGCGGAGCGGCTGGCCGCGCTGCATGAGATGCTGGGCGCGCTGGAGGCCAGCCTCGCCGATATGCCGCTGCCCGGCGCTGGCCGGCGTGACGACGGCGACGCATCCCCGTAGCGGCAAAAACGCATGACTGGATCGGGTTTCGCATCCGTCACCGGCATGGACAGCCCGTCGCGTTTTCGCGCAAACTGAACTGAAACAAACACTGACAACGGGAGCGAACGTCGCGCCATGGTGACCGTGCAGGTTGAGAAACTGATCGATTTCGTCGCCGAGGTCTTCGCCCACGCGGGCTCCTCGCCGGAAGAAGCCAGGCGGATCGCCAGCTATCTCACCACCGCCAACCTGACCGGCCACGACAGCCACGGCGTCATCCGGGTGCCGGTCTACGTGCGCTGGAAGAACATGGGCGGCGTGGTGCCGGACCAGACGGTCGAGGTGGTGGTGGATACGCCGGCGCTGGCGGTGGTGGACGGCCGGTTCGGCTACGGCCAGACCGTGGCGCCGCAGGCGGTGAGGATTGGCATCGACAAGTGCAAGGCGAGCGGGCTCGCCGCGGTGGCGCTGCGCAACGCCGGCCACATCGGCCGCGTCGGCGATTGGGCCGAGATGGCGGCGGCCGAGGGGCTGGTGTCGATTCATTTCGTCAACGCCGCCGGCTCGATCCTGGTCGCGCCCTATGGCGGCGTCGAGCGGCGGCTCTCCACCGCGCCCTATTGCGTCGGCATTCCGCGCCAGGGCGAGCGGCCGATCGTGCTCGACTTCGCCACCTCGATCGTCGCCGAGGGCAAGGCGCTGGTGGCGAGCCGCGGCGGCAAGAAGCTGCCGGCCGGCGCGCTGATCGACGCCGATGGCACGCTGAGCGCGGATCCGCACGTGCTTTACGGGCCCTATACCCAGGACGGCACCCGCGATCACGCGCAAGGCAAGGGCGCGATCCGGGCTTTCGGCGACCACAAGGGCTCGGGGCTGGCCCTGATCTGCGAACTGCTCGGCGGCGCGCTGACCGGCACCGGCGCCACCGCGCCCGACCGCCGCTTCGCCAACGGCATGCTGGCGATCTACATTGATCCCAAGCGGATCGACCCGGCGAATTTCTTCGACGGCGAGATGGCCCGCTACGTCGCCTATTTCAAGGACACCCGGCCGGCGCAGGGCAACGACGCCGTGCTGATTCCCGGCGATCCCGAGGCGCGGACGCGGGCGGAGCGCACCGCGAACGGCGTGCCGCTGCCCGACGACACCTGGGCGGCCATCGTCGCCACCGCGCGCGAGGTCGGCGTCGATGAGGCGGCGATCGCCAGGGCGACGCAATAAAGATTCTCCGTCATTGCGAGCGAAGCGAAGCAATCCAGAAAGCAACAAGCAAGGACTGGATTGCTTCGTCGCTCGCGCTCCTCGCAATGACGACATAATGCAGACCAATCGAGAGGATGAACGATGACCAACAACGTCAAGAAACTCTGGGCCGAAGGCAAGGTGGTGGTGAACGGCTGGCTGGCGATCCCCTCGGGCTTTTCCGCCGAGGTGATGGCGCAATGCGGCTTCGACAGCGTCACCGTCGACATGCAGCACGGCGTGCAGGACTATCAGTCGATGGTCGCCTGCTTCCAGGGCATGCAGGCGCATCCGGTGACGCCGATGGTGCGGGTGCCGTGGAACGAGCCGGGCATCATCGGCAAGGTGCTGGACGGCGGCGCCTACGGCGTGATCTGCCCGATGATTAACACCAAACAGGAAGCCGAGAACTTCGTTTCCTACTGTAAATATCCGCCGCGCGGCACCCGCAGCAACGGGCCGATCCGCGCCGGGCTCTACGGTTCCTCAAGCGGCTATCAGACGACCGCCAACACCGAGACGCTGTGCATTCCGATGATCGAGACCAAGACCGCCGTCAAGAACATGACAGCGATCCTCGATGTCGAAGGCATCGCCGGCGTCTATGTCGGCCCGTCCGATCTCGGCTTCTCCTACGGGCTGGTGCCGAAGCTCGACCGCGACGAGCCGGAGATTCTGAAAATCTACGACAAGCTCATCAAGGAGTGCGACAAGCGCGGCATCGCCGCCGGCATTCATTGCAGCGGCCCGGCGGGCGCGTTGCGCGCCATCGGCCTGGGCTTCAGGCTGGTGACGCTGCTCAACGACAGCGGCATCATGGCGACCGGCGCCCGCGCCTGGATCACGGAAACCCGCAAGGGCGCGAAGGGGAAGGCGTAATTCGGTTGCGCGGGGGCGGGGTTGGGCGCAGCATGAGCCGCGCCCGCTTCGAGGAGAGAGCATCATGACCGTCGCGCCCGTCATCCGTCTGCACCCCGACGACAGCGTCCTGATCGCGCGGACCACGCTGTTGCCGGGGGTGGCGGTGAGCGATGGCGTCACCACGTCCGACCGCATTCCGGCGGGGCACAAGGTCGCGATCCGTCCGATCGCGCCGGGCGAGGCCATCCGCCGCTACGGCCAGATCATCGGTTTCGCCACCACGCCGATCGCGCCGGGACAGCATATTCACACCCACAACTGCGGCATGGGCGACTTTTCCCGCGACTACGCCTACGGCGTCGACGCGAAGCCGACCGCCTTCATCGATCCGCCCGCGACGTTTCAGGGCATCCGCCGCGCCGACGGGCGGGTGGCGACGCGCAACTACATCGGCCTCCTGACCAGCGTCAATTGCAGCGCCCATGTCGCCGGGCTGGTGGCGGACGTGTTCAAGAAGAATCCGTTCAGCGGCCACGATCCGCTGGCGGATTTCCCCAATGTCGACGGCGTGGTGGCGCTGACCCACAAGACCGGCTGCGGCATGACGCAGGACGAGCCGCTGGCGCTGTTGCGCCGCACGCTCGGCGGCTACGCCCGCCACGCCAACTTCGCCGCCGTGGTGGTGCTCGGGCTCGGCTGCGAGATCAACCAGATCGGCGGCCTGATGGCCGAACAGAAACTCGCGGGACGCCTGCGCGAATTGCAGATCCAGGACATCGGCGGCACCCGCAAGACCACCGAGGCCGGCATCGCCTTCGTCAGGGAAGCCTTGCAGGACGCCAACAAGGTGCGGCGCGAAACCGTGCCGGCGAGCGAACTCACCGTGGCGCTGCAATGCGGCGGCTCGGACGGCTATTCCGGCATCTCGGCCAATCCGGCGCTGGGGGCCGCGAGCGATCTTCTGGTGCGCCACGGCGGCACCGTCATCCTGTCGGAGACGCCGGAGACCTATGGCGCCGAGCACCTGTTGACGCGCCGCGCGGTCGGCCGCGAGGTCGGCGAGAAACTGGTGGGCCTGATGCGCTGGTGGGAGGACTACACCCGGCGCGAGGGCGCGGAGATGAACGCCAATCCCAGCCCCGGCAACAAGGCGGGCGGGCTCACCACCATTTTGGAGAAGTCGCTCGGCGCGATGGCCAAGGCCGGCAGCACCAATCTCGTCGACGTGGTGAATTACGCCGAAGCGGTGACCAAGAAAGGCTTTGTTTTCATGGATACGCCGGGCTACGACCCGGTGGCCGCGACCGGGCAGGTGGCGGGCGGCGCCAACCTCGTTTGCTTCACCACGGGGCGCGGCAGCGTGTTCGGCTGCAAGCCCGCGCCCTCGATCAAGCTCGCGACCAATTCCGCGATGTATCGTCGCATGGAAGACGACATGGATGTGAATTGCGGCACCGTTCTCGACGGCGACGAGAGCGTGCAGCAATGCGGCCAGCGCATTTTCGAACTGATGCTGCGCGTGGCTTCGGGAGAAGCGACGAAAAGCGAGAGTTTCGATTTCGGCGGCGCGGAGTTCGCGCCGTGGGTGCTGGGCGCGACCATGTAACGCGCGGGCGGCCGCTTGGGTTGCGCATGCTGCCACAATGTTGAAAGATTTCGAACCCAGCCTGACAAGATCGAACGATGGGTCGCGCGGAACGGTTCACCGCTCCGGCTGTTGTCATGGATGAGCCGCGCAGGCTGCGGCTCATCGGATTGAATCGTGTTTCGGAGGTTCGATGTCATCCGGGGCTGGTGAGACCGCACGTCGCATCCTGTGCGTGTTTCCGCGCTACACATCCTCGTTCGGGACGTTCGAACACGCCTATCCCCTGACCGACGGCGTGCAGGCTTTCATGCCGCCGCAGGGACTGTTGCTGATCGCGGCCTATCTTCCCGCGCGCTGGCAGGTGCGTTTCATCGACGAGAACATCCGCGCCGCCACCGACGAGGACTTTCTCTGGGCCGATGCCGTGCTGGTGAGCGGGATGCACATCCAGCGCGTGCAGATGAACGACATCTGCCAGCGCGCGCACGCGTTCGACCGCGCGGTCGCGCTGGGCGGGCCGTCGGTGAGCGCCTGTCCGCACTATTATCCGTCGTTCGATTATCTGCATGTCGGCGAACTGGGCGACGCCACGGACGATTTGATCGCCCGTCTCGCGCGCGACCCGTCGCGGCCGCCCGAGCAGATCGTGCTGCGAACCGCGGAGCGGCTCGACATGACGCGCTTTCCGGTTCCGGCCTATGAGCTGGCGGAAATCCCGCGCTATTTCCTCGGCAGCATCCAGTATTCCAGCGGCTGCCCGTATCAATGCGAGTTCTGCGACATTCCCGGCCTCTACGGCCGCAATCCGCGGCTGAAATCGCCGCAGCAGATCACCCGCGAACTCGACAAGCTGCTGGAATGCGGCATTCGCGGCTCGGTCTATTTCGTCGACGACAACTTCATCGGCAACCGCAAGGCCGCGCTCGACCTGTTGCCGCATCTGATCGAATGGCAGAACAAGACCGGCTTCGTGCTGCGGTTTTCCTGCGAGGCGACGCTCAACATCGCCAAGCGCCCCGAAATCCTGTCGCTGATGCGCGAGGCGTTTTTCGCCACCATCTTCTGCGGCATTGAGACGCCGGATCCGGTGGCGCTGAAGGCCATGCACAAGGACCACAACATGATGGTCCCGATCATGGAGGCGATCCACACCCTGAACGGTTTCGGCATCGAGGTGGTGTCGGGCATCATCCTCGGTCTCGACACCGACAAGCCGGAAACCGGCGCGCATCTGCTGCATTTCATCGAGCAGTCGCAGATTCCGCTGCTCACCATCAATCTGTTGCAGGCCCTACCGAAGACCCCGCTGTGGGACCGCCTGGAGCGGGAAAACCGCCTGATCGAGGACGAGGGCCGCGATTCCAACGTGGATTTCGTGCTGCCCTACGAGCATGTCGTCGGCACCTGGCGCGAATGCATGGGGCGCGCCTACGCGCCCGACAAATTGCTGGAGCGGTTCGAATATCAGATCCGCCAAACCTATCCGCATCGGGTGCGGCCGAAGCTGTCGCGCGCGCGGCTGTCGGCCGCCAACATCAAGCTCGGCCTGACCATGCTGCGCAACATCTTCTGGAAGGTCGGGGTGCGGGGCGACTACCGCCGCGCGTTCTGGAAGTTCGCGCTGCGCCGGCTCTTGCGCGGCGAAATCGAGTATCTCATCTCCTCGATCATGGTGGCGCACCATCTCATCACCTTCGCGCGCCACGCCTCGCGCGGCCAGACCACCGCCTCGTATTATTCGCTCAAATTGCCGGATGCCGCGGTGCCGGCGGAGTAAGCCGGCTTTCCGCGCCGCGCCGGCGGGTGCCGATGACGATTCCGTGAAAGCCGCCGCGCCGGGCGCCGCGCGGGCAGGCCGCGCTTGCGGGATCGCACAGACCTGCTAAACCTCTGCCCCTGAAAATATTTCATGTTTTCAAAGGCTCCCGTTCGCGCTGGCGCCGGGCCATCAGCCGATGACGGACATTGCATGCACGACGTGAATGGAAGCGATCTCGATGCCCGCAAGCCGGGCAGGAAATTGCCGAGCATTGCTTTCGGGCTGGAGCGAATCGGACTGATCGGGATTCGCGCGCCGCTGCTGTCGTGCCTGATCCTCGCCGTGCTGTGCATCGGCGCGGCGTTCGGCATTCAGCGAATCAAGATCGACGATTCGCTCAGTCAGTTGTTCCGGTCCGATTCGATCGAATACAAGCAGTATGAGGAAGTCACCCGCCGCTTCCCCGCGACCGAATTCGACGTGCTGGTGGTGGTCGAGGGCAAGACTCTGCTCGCCCGCGACAACCTCCAGAAGCTGCGCGACATGGTCACCGACCTGCAACTGATCGACGGCACGCGCGGCCTGATCTCGCTGTTCTCGGCGCGGCAGGCGCCCGAGGCGGGCAAGCTGCCGGCGGCGCTGTTCCCGAACGACCTGCCGCAAGGCGCGGCCTACGACAAGTTCATCGAGACGGTGAAGTCCAACGAAATCATCCGCGGCAAGCTGTTATCGGAGGACGGCACGCTGGCGTTGATCGTGCTGGCGCTCGATCCCGCCGTGGTCCGCAACAACAGCCTCGGCAAGGTGGTCGGCGAGATCCGTCAGGTGATGCGCGACGATATGGCGGGCTCCGGCCTGACCACCGACCTGTCGGGCGTGCCGGTGATGCAGCTCGAAATCCGCAACGCGGTCGAGCGCGACGGGATCATCTACAACGTCGTCGGCGTTCTGGCGGGCTGCCTGATCGCCATCGTGTTCTTCCGCAAGATCTCGTTCATGATCGTCGCGGCGTTTCCGCCGCTGTTGGCCATCCTGCTGGCGCTCGGCGCGCTGGGCTGGGCCGGGTTCAGCCTCAACATGTTCCTCAACGTGATGACGCCGCTGATCATGGTCATCAGTTTCTCCGACTCGATGCAGCTGACGTTCGCGGCGCGGGACCGGCTGATCGCGGGCGAGGATCGCTATTCGGCGTTCCGCAATTCGGTGCTGGTGGTCGGTCCGGCCTGCGTGCTGACCCACGCCACCGCGGGCATTTCGTTCCTCGCGCTGCAATTCTCCGATTCGGATCTGATCCGCACCTTCGGCGAGGCCGGGTTCGCGGCCACCGTCATCGCGTTGCTGGCGGTGCTGCTGCTGGTGCCGGTGTTCGGCGTGCTGCTGGTGCGCAACGAGAAGGTGTTCGCCGCCCGGTTCAAGACCGCCGATGCCGGCGTCAACGCGCTGCGCGCGTTCTGCATGTGGATCGCGGTGCGCATGGTCAGCCGGCCGGGCCTGTTCAGCCTGATCGCGCTTCTGGTGGTTGGCGGGCTTGGGGTGATCTACGCCAACCTTCAGCCGCGCTACCGGCTGGCCGACCAGGTGCCCGACAAGCAGCAGGCGGTGGCGGCGAGCGGCCGCCTCGACGCCAAGCTCACCGGCGCCAACCCGATCGACGTGCTGATCGAGTTTCCCAAGGGGGAATCGCTCTACTCGCCGCGGACGCTCGACGTCATCGCGCAGATCCATCAGCGGGTGGAGACCCAGGCCGGCGTCGGCAACGTCTGGTCGCTGGAAACGCTGCGCCGCTGGCTGGCCGAGAAGGTGGGCGCCTCGGACGCCGCGACCCTGAAGGAATATGTCGACCTGCTGCCGAAGTACCTGGTGCGGCGCTTCATCGCGAAGAACCAGGAGGCGGTGCTGGTGTCAGGCCGGGTTCCCGACAGCGACTCCAGCCGGATCCTGCCGGTGGTCAAGAAGCTCGACGACAGCCTGAACGCCGTCCGCAAGGCTAATCCGGGCTACGAGATCGCGGTGACCGGCCTGTCGGCGATCGCGGCGCGCAATTCGGCGAGCATGATCGAGAAGCTCAACCACGGCCTCACCATCGAGTTCGGCTTCGTGGCGCTGTTCATCGGGCTGGCGTTCCGCTCGGTGGTGGTCGGGCTCGCCTGCATCCTGCCCGGCATTTTTCCGGTGGTGCTGTCGGGCACGGTGCTGTGGTTGCTGGGGGAGGGGCTGCAATTCGCCAGCGTGGTGGCGCTCACGGTGTCGTTCGGGCTGGGGTTGAGCGCGACGATTCACTTCCTCAACCGCCTGCGGCTTGAGCAGAAGCCCGGCGAGGACCCGGCGATCGCGGTGGAAAGCGCCACCGTGCTGGTCGGGCCGGCGCTGATCCTGACCACGGTCGTTCTGGCCTGCGGGCTGGTGGTGACGGTGTTCTCCGACCTGCCGTCGCTGCGGCTGTTCGGCTGGCTCGGCGCGTTCGCCATGGTGGCGGCGCTGGTCGCCGACCTGTTCATCCTGCGGCCGACCGCGATGTGGCTCATCAGCATGTCGCAACGCCTGCGCGGCGTGACCGCGCGGCCCAAACCGGCTGAATAAAGCCGACGGAGCGACGACGCGGAACGCCGCGATGCTCCCGCGTCAACCCTTGACCAGGGTGATGTTGACGCCGCGAATTTCGCCCTTCGAGTTGATCGACACCGACTGCTTGTTGCCGTGGGTGATGACCGTCAGGTTGGCGGCGAAGCCCGCGGCCTCGACGAACACCTCGATCCTGCCGTCGCTGGCGCGGCCTTGCAGATTGCCGTTGATGTTGCGGCTCTGCTCGCTCCAACTTCCGGTGACGGTGCCGCCCTGGGCGACGACATCGCTGTCGAGATCGAAGCGATAGCTGTCGCTGGCGCAGCGCAGCGTCTGTCGCAAGCCCTGGCCGCCGGTGTTGACCTTGTAGTTCGCCTTGCAGCGAATGCGCTCGGTCGAGCCGTCGGACAGCGAGACCGAACCGGTGCCCGACCATGCGCCGTTGAAGCTGGTGAACGGGCCGGATTGGGCATGGCTCGCCGAGATCGGGAACATCAGCGCGCCAGCAAGGCCCATCGTCTGAATGATCCGCGAAATGCCAAAACCGAACGACTTCATCGCCTGTGCCCTAACTCTGGTTTGTCCGTCACGAGAATAGCCATAAGGATAGCAACGCCGCGCCGGGCGCGTAAGTTCATTCATAGTGTCTCGAAACCGTCTCGAAGTTCAATATAAGGGTTCGATGGCGGCAACGCCGCGACGCGCGGAGGGTGTGCCGGATCGTCACCGCGTGGCGCGGCCGGGGCGGCATCGCGGAAAGCAGAATTTTATTTCCTGCCTCCGCCTTAAGTCGTTGATATTGAAAAATTTTCTCGAAAGTTGCAGGCGTGGCCCGCCGCTCTCGTCATGGTTTGCCGTAATTTCAGCCCTATTTGAAGGCGCTGTGGCGGTCGGTGCTGTCGTCGCCGCTCGAAGGTGGAGGCGGGGCCCCGCGCAGATATGAACGCGCAAGCGTGCAGATGCGCGTAACGTCGATGAAACGTCATTGTTGACGGCGTGTTGTCCCTGTCGGTACTCCATTCGCTGGCGGGCGGTTCATGACTCGCCGTCGGCGTTGCCCCTCCAGCCGCGATCGACCGGGAATCGATCACGGTCGATGTTTGTCTTGTCAGAAACGAAGGATCACAATGCCCCGAATTCTCCTGCTGCTCGCGCTGCTGGCGCCGCTTTCCACCCCTGCAATGGCTCAGAAACAGAGCCCGAGCCAGCGCGGCGGCACCGAGGCCGAGCAAAAAGCCTGCACGCGGGATGTCACGCGGCATTGCCGCCATTTGATGGATCAGGGCGACCTGGTGATTCTGTCCTGCCTCAAGGAACATCGTTCGAAGCTGACCAAGGCTTGCGAGCAGGTTCTCGCCAGTCACGGGCAATGAGGTCTGGGCAATAAGGTCTGCGCCATGACCGTCGGTTGACGGTTCCGCCTTGCTGAACGGGCGGCCAGCCGTCTGCGACAGTATGCAATGGTTTTATGGGCGAACTTCCCATATATGAGGGCGGACCGCGGGCGTGCGCCAAGCCGACGCGCGCCGAGCCATGGCGCGTCAGCGCCTGTCCGCCCTTGAAATGAATGTAGCCGTTTCCGATGACGACTGCGAGCGAGCTGCGATCGGGCAAGACCCATCGCGACGAGAATTTCCCGGTGGCCTCGTGGATCATCCATCCGCGCCACCGTGCGCTGATTCTCGCCTTTTATAATTTCGTCCGCACCGCCGACGACATCGCCGATCATGCGACGCTCGACGCCGCGGCCAAGCTCGCGCATCTCGATCTGCTGGAAGCCGAACTGCTCGGGCGCGGCGACAGCCAGCCGGAAGCGGTGCGCCTGCGCGAGGCGTTCGCGGCGCGCGGCATGCCGCCGCGCCATGCGCTCGACCTGCTGGTGGCGTTCCGGATGGACGTCACCAAGCTGCGCTACGAGAACTGGGACGACCTGATCCACTATTGCCGCTATTCGGCGATGCCGGTCGGCCGCTTCATGCTCGACGTCCACGGTGAGAGCACGGCGACCTGGCCGGCGTCGGACGCGGTCTGCGCCGGCTTGCAGATCAACAACCACTTGCAGGACTGCGGCAAGGATTTTCGCGTCCTCAACCGCGTCTACCTGCCGCGCGACGCCTTGGCGGCGGCCGGTGCCAGCGTCGAAATGCTGGGGCTCGACAGGTCGCCGCCGCCGCTGTTGCAGTGCCTGCACACGCTGGCGCGCCGCAACGAGGCGCTGCTCAACGAGGGGCGCGCGCTCAACGAGGGCGTCGCCGACACCCGGCTCGGCCTTGAAATCGCGGTGATCCAGACTTTTGCCGACAAGATCGTGCAACTGCTCAAGGTCCGCGATCCCTTGAGCGAGCGCGTCCATTTGCGGAAGCATCAGTTGGCTGCCTACAGCATCGGCGGCATGACCGTGGAACTGGCGCGCCGGTTGTGGCGGCGGCCGGTGGCCAAGCGGACGGCCGGCGTATGAGCATCGAGGCGGCGACCGACGCAAGTTCCGGCGCATCCGCGTCCGGCAGTTCGTTCTACGCGGCGATGCGCATCCTGCCGCGCGCGCAGCGCGAGGCGATGTTCCAGATCTACACCTTCTGCCGTGAGGTGGACGACATCGCCGATTCCGACGGCCCGCGCGAGGGGCGCCGCGAGGCGCTGGCGCAATGGCGCAGCGATATCGACGCGCTGTGCGCCGGCCATCCGCCGCAGCGGCTGAAAGCCTATCTGCCGTCGGTGCGGACCTTCGGGCTGCGCCGCGCGGATTTCCTGGCGATCATCGACGGCATGGAGATGGACGTCACCGGCGACATCCGCGCGCCGGACGAAGCCACGCTCGACCTCTATTGCGATCGCGTCGCCAGCGCCGTCGGCCGGCTCTCGGTGCGGGTGTTCGGCCTGCCGGAGGACGACGGCGAACGGCTCGCTTATCATCTCGGCCGCGCGCTGCAACTCACCAATATCTTGCGCGACATCGACGAGGACGCCGGTATCGGCCGGCTGTATCTGCCGCGCGAGGCGCTGCTCGCCGCCGGCATCACCAGCGACGATCCGGCCGTGGTGATGCGCGAGGGCGCGATGCAGCAGGTTTGCGCGCCGCTGCTGGCGCGGGCGCGCGAGCATTTCGCAACGTCCGACGAGATCATGGCGCGGCATCCGCGAAAAATCGTGCGCGCGCCGCGCATCATGTCGAAATATTATCAGGTCATCCTCGACCGCCTGACGGCGCGCGGTTTCGCGCCGCCGCGCGCGCCGGTGCGCCTCAGCAAGGCGGCGAAGCTGATGATCCTCCTGCGCTACGCGGTCATCTGATGCCATCCACCGTTCACATCATCGGCGCCGGGATTTCCGGCCTTGCCGCGGGCGTGCGGCTCGCCGCCGCCGGCCGCGTCGTGCGGGTCCATGAGGCGACGCAACAGGTCGGCGGCCGCTGCCGTTCCTATTATGACGGCGCGACCGACCTCACCATCGACAACGGCAATCACCTGCTGTTGTCGGGCAATCATCACGCGCTCGCCTATGCGCGGCAGATCGGCAACGCCGACGGCCTGAAGGGGCCGGACGAGGCGCGTTTCGACTTCGTCGACTTCGCCACCGATGAGCGCTGGGTGCTGCGGATGAACGACGGCCGGGTGCCGTTCTGGGTGTTCGATGCCCGGCGGCGCGTGCTGGGGACTTCGGCGGCCGACTACTTCGGCCTCGCGCCGCTGGTGTGGGCGGGAACCGACAAGCGCATCGGCGACACGATCAAATGCGACGGCACGCTGTACCGGCGGCTGGTGCAGCCGCTGCTGCTGGCGGCGCTCAACATCGATCCGCCGAACGGCTCGGCCGGGCTCGCCGGCGCGATCATCCGGGAAACGCTGCTGGTCGGCGGGCAGGCGTGCCGGCCGCTGATCGCCGCCGGGGGCTTGAGTTCGGTGCTGATCGATCCGGCGGTCCGCTTCATCCGCGACCACGGCGGCAGCGTCGATACCGGCCACGAGGCGCGCGGCTTCACCTTCGACGGCGCGCGCGTCAGCGCGCTGTCGCTGGGCGACCGGACCATCGACCTCGGGCCTGCGGACGCGGTGGTGATGGCGGTGCCGCCGCGCCCCGCCGTGGCGCTGCTGCCGGGCCTTACCGCCCCGAACAAATTCTGCGCCATCGTCAACGCGCATTTTCGCTTTGCCCCGCCGCCGGGGCTGCCGCCGATCATGGGCGTGGTCAGTGGCCTGATCGACTGGCTGTTCGCGTTTCCGGAGCGGTTGTCGGTGACCATCAGCGGCGGCGACCATCTGGTCGACCGGCCGCGCGAGGAACTGGCGCAGGCGATCTGGGACGAGGTCTGCAAGGCCGCCGGCATTGCCGCGCCGCTGCCGCCGTGGCAGATCGTGCGCGAGCGCCGCGCCACCTTCGAGGCGACCCCGGAACAGCACGCGCTGCGGCCGGGCGCGCGGACGCAATGGACCAATCTGGTTCTCGCCGGCGACTGGACCGATACCGGCCTGCCGGCGACCATCGAAGGCTCGGTGCGTTCGGGCAACCGCGCAGCCGACTTGCTCCTGAAGAACTGACGGGCCGCCTTGGCAGGCCCGCGCTGTCTCATTGGACCACGAGATCGAGATGCTCACCACCACCGCTCAATCCGTCATTGAAAAAACCGAACTCGACCGCAGCATTGCCGCTGCGACGAAGGCGTTGCATGGCCATCAGCAGGCCGATGGCCATTGGGTCTTCGAGCTTGAGGCCGACGCCACCATTCCCGCGGAATACATTCTGTTCCGGCACCAGATCGGCGAACCCGCGTCGCCGGAGATCGAGGCCAAGATCGGCAACTACCTGCGCCGCATTCAGGGCGCGCATGGCGGCTGGCCGCTGTTTCAGGACGGCGCGCTGGATGTCAGCGCCAGCGTCAAGGCTTATTTCGCGCTGAAGATGATCGGGGATTCCCCCGACGCGCCGCACATGGCGCGCGCCCGCGACGCCATCCGCGCTCACGGCGGCGCGGAGAAGGCCAACGTCTTCACCCGCTTCCTGCTGGCGTTCTTCGGCGTGGTGTCGTGGCGCGCGGTGCCGGTGCTGCCGATCGAGATCATGCTGCTGCCGCGCTGGTCGCCGTTCCACCTCACCAAGATTTCCTACTGGGCGCGCACCACCATGGTGCCGCTGATGATGCTGGCGGCGTTGAAGATCAAGGCGCAGAACGCGCGCGGCGTCGGCGTCGACGAGCTGTTTCTGGCGCCGCCGGCGCAGGTCGGGTTCTCGCCCAAGGCGCCGCACCAGAGCACGGCGTGGTTCCTGCTGTTCCGCGGCATCGACGCGGTGCTGCGCGTCGTCGAACCGCTGTTTCCGAAAAAGCTGCGGGCCCGCGCGATGGCGCAGGCGCAAGCCTTCGTCGAGGAACGGCTGAACGGCGAGGATGGCATCGGCGCGATCTTTCCGCCGATGGTCAACACCGTGCTGATGTATGACGCGCTGGGCTATCCGAAGGACCACCCGCCGCGCGCCACCACCTTGCGCGGCATCGACAAGCTGCTCGCCATCCACGACGACGAAGCCTATTGCCAGCCCTGCGTCTCGCCGGTGTGGGACACGGTGCTGACCGGCCACGCGCTGCTGGAGGCCGGCGACGACGAATCCGTCGCGCGCGCGCGCCGCGGGCTCGACTGGCTCAAGCCGCTGCAGGTGCTCGATGTGAAGGGCGACTGGGCCGCCAAGCGTCCCGACGTGCGGCCCGGCGGCTGGGCCTTCCAGTACGCCAACGCGCACTATCCCGACCTCGACGATACCGCCGTGGTGGTGATGGCGATGGACCGCGCCCGGCGGCTCGACGGGGCTACGGACTATGACGCGGCGATCGCCCGCGCGCGGGAATGGATCGAAGGGCTGCAAAGCAAGGACGGCGGCTTCGCCGCCTTCGATGCCGACAACCTGGAATATTACATCAACAACATCCCGTTCGCGGACCATGGCGCGATGCTGGATCCGCCGACCGAGGACGTCACCGGCCGCTGCGTCTCGATGCTGGCGCAACTCGGCGAGACCGTCGAATCCAGCCCGGCGATGAGGCGGGGGGTCGACTATCTGATTCGTACCCAGCTGGAGGAGGGCTCCTGGTACGGCCGCTGGGGCCTCAACTACATCTACGGCACCTGGTCGGTGATGTGCGCGCTCAACGCCGCCGGCGTCGACCATCGCTCGCCGACCATGCGCAAGGCGGTCGACTGGCTGGTCAAAATCCAGAACCCGGACGGCGGCTGGGGCGAGGATGGCGACAGTTACAAGCTGGATTACAAGGGCTATGAGCCGGCGCCCAGCACCTCGTCGCAGACCGCGTGGGCGTTGCTGGCGCTGATGGCGGCCGGCGAGGCCGATCATCCCGCGGTTCACAAGGGTGTTGCGTATTTGTCACGGACACAAAATGAAGCGGGTGAATGGGACGAGACCCGCTATACAGCGACCGGTTTTCCGCGTGTATTCTACCTGAGGTATCACGGTTATCGGAAATTCTTCCCCCTCTGGGCGCTGGCCCGATACCGCAACCTTCATTCGACGAACAGCAGGCTCGTAGGGGTCGGGATGTGATCTTGGGGACTGGGGAAGGGCTTGCGCTCGCGGGTGACGACGATGCGCGGCCGGTCCTGATCGTGACCGGCCTCTTGCAGGAGGCCCGCATTGCCGCCGGGCCCGGCATGACCGTGATTTGCAGCAGCAGCAATCCGGCGCAGCTCCGTTCGCTCCTGACCGGCTTCGATCCGGGCACGGTGCGCGGCGTGATTAGTTTTGGCGTGGCCGGCGGCCTCGATCCCGAGCTTGAATCCGGCGACGTCGTGGTCGCCACGGAGGTCACGGCCGGCCGGCAATGCTGGCGGGCCGGCGCGGCGCTCAGCGAGGAGCTGATCGACGACGCCGAACTCGGCGGCCGGCGCATCGTCCGCGCGCGGCTGGCCGGCGTCGAGCAGGTGGTGCCGGCACGGGCGGCCAAGGCCGCGTTGCACCGCGAGACCGGGGCCGCCGCCGTCGATATGGAAAGCCATATCGCCGCCGCTTACGCCAGCGATGCCGGGCTGCCGTTCGCAGGGCTCCGCGTCATCAGCGATCCGGCGCGGCGCGCCTTGCCGGCGCTCGCCGTCAGCGCCGTGAAGCCCGACGGCAACATCAATCTCGGCGCCGTGCTGCGCGGCATCGCGCGCAACCCGATGGTGGTCGGCGCGCTGATGACCACGGGACGCGACTTCAATCGCGCCTTGCGCAGCCTGCGCGGCTGTCAGCCGGCCTTGATGATGCAGCGCAGCGCGGCCCACCATAACCGCAACCATGCCGCCCGGCGTCCGGCCGACATCGCCACGCCGGCGATTTCGGCGATCGGCCGCCAGCTCGCGGCGGCGGGGTCTTGAAGACTGAATCCAAATGCCGCGCGCAGGACGAAATGATCTCGGTCTCGTCCTCGCCAACGGGTCGGCGCGGAGCGCCGCCCGATGACAGGCTCCGGCGAGGACCCAGATCCCCCTAGCATTCGACGTTTTGAACGATTTCGCCCGGTTTGACTAGGCCGAGCGGCTGCGGAGTCTGGGTCCTCGCCTGCGCGGGGACGACGATTTTCGTGCTGCAAATCCGTGCGTAAGACGCATTTCCAGCCAGCCCCCGAAAGCGGCGGACATCGCTTCCGACATTCACAGGCAAGGAAAAGCCTCGCTCCCGGTGGCCGGAAGCGAGGCTTTCGAATGTGTGGGGTCTTGCCCGCTTCAACCCTACGCGGCGGTCGATGCCTTCTGCTTGGCGGCAGCCTCTTTAGCGGCAGCCTTGGCGGCGGCTTCCGCCGCCTCGTCGCGGCGGATTTCGGACAGCGTCTTCTGCACCTGCTGGGCGAACACGTATTGCGCCGGGCGCTGGTTGGCGAGGTTGATCTCCGGCGTCATCGGGCCGGTGGTGCGGATGCCGCGCAGCGCCACCCAGGCGGCCTTCAGCGGGTTGCGGAACGCGGCGTCGGCCGCGGTCGGCTCGTAGCCGCAATGCGCCATGCAGTTCGCGCACTTCTCGTATTTGCCGGTGCCGTAGGAATCCCAGTCGGTGGTTTCCATCAGCTCCTTGAAGGTTTTCACATAACCCTCGCCGAGCAGGTAGCACGGCTTCTGCCAGCCGAAGATGTTGCGCGCCGGCATCCCCCACGGGGTGCATTCGTAGCTCTGATTGCCGGCAAGGAAGTCGAGGAACAGGCCGGAATGCATGAAGTTCCACTTCTTGCCCTTGCCGAGCGCGAAGACGTCGCGGAACAGCTTCTTGGTCTTGGTGCGGTTGAGGAAATGTTCCTGATCGGGGGCGCGCTCATAGGCATAGCCCGGCGACATCGACACCCCGACGCCCAGCTCCGCAGTGAAATCGAGGAATTTCGCGATTTCCTCGGCCGGGTAGCCGTCGAAGATGGTGGCGTTGACGTTGACGGTGAAGCCCCTGGCCTTGGCCGCCTTGATCGCCGACACCGCGCGGTCGAACACGCCGGTCTGGCACACCGACTTGTCGTGGTGTTCCTTGAGGCCGTCGAGATGGACCGAGAAGAACAGGTAGGGCGAGGGCTCGAACAGGTCGAGCTTCTTCTCCAGGAGCAGCGCGTTGGTGCAGAGCGAGACGAATTTCTTGCGCGCCACCAGGCCGCGCACGATCTCGCCGATCTCCTTGTGAATCAGCGGCTCGCCGCCGGGGATCGCCACCATCGGCGCGCCGCATTCCTCGGCGGCGTCCCAGCACTCCTGCGCCGACATGCGGCGATTGAGGATCGCGTCGGGATAATCGATCTTGCCGCAGCCGGCGCAGGCCAGGTTGCAGCGGAACAGCGGTTCCAGCATCAGGACGAGCGGATAGCGCTTACGGCCCATCAGCTTCTGCTTCATGATGTAGCCGCCGATGCGGATTTCTTTCAGAAAAGGTATAGCCATTATCAAGGTTCTTTCTGGCCGCATGGTAGCTCGCCGTTCAGGCGACGTCGGCCCGTGTCAATTCGGCGGGAAGCCGGAATTCGATAGTCTCCTCGCGGCCAGGCAGGACCGAAACGGACACCGGACCGATCCGCCGCAGCGTTTCGATCACGTCGTCCACCAGCACCTCGGGAGCCGAGGCGCCCGCCGTAATGCCTACAGCTTTTGCGCTCGCCAGCCAATCCGGATTGAGTTCGCTGCCATCCGCGATGAGATAACTCGGGACGCCAGCCTCGGCTCCGATCTCGCGAAGACGGTTCGAATTTGAGCTGTTCGCCGCGCCGACCACGAGAATAACGTCCACGAGCCTGCCAAGGTCTCTTACAGCAGATTGACGGTTTTGTGTCGCATAGCAGATATCCCGGATATCCGGACCTTGAATGTCTGTAAACCTGGCCTGAAGCGCGGCGATGATCGCCTTGGTGTCGTCGACGCTCAGGGTGGTCTGGGTGACATAGGCGACCGGGGCATCGGCGGGCAGGTCGAGGGCGGCGACGTCCGCGACATTTTGTACCAGAAGCACCGGGCCGGGGATCTGTCCCATGGTGCCGACCACCTCGGGATGGCTTCGGTGGCCGATCAGGATCACGATCCGCCCCCTGTCGATGTAGCGCTTGCCCTGATTGTGGACCTTGGTCACCAGCGGGCAGGTGGCGTTGAGAACCGGCAGGCCGCGTCTCATGGCCTCCTCCTCGACGCTTTTGGCGACCCCATGGGCGGAAAACACCGTGACGGCCTGGGACGGCACTTCGTCGAGATCCTCGACGAAAATCGCGCCCTTGGCCTTCAGGCTTTCGACGACGTGCTTGTTATGGACGATTTCGTGCCGAACATAGACCGGGGGGCCGTATTTTTCGAGGGCGCGTTCGACGATCTCGATGGCGCGCACCACACCGGCGCAAAACCCCCGGGGTTGGGCGAGAAAGACTTCCATTGCGGGACCTTCAGCCAGGACGCGCCACGCGTCCGATATCTCCATGGGATCGATACGGAACAGTGTGTCGTTTCGCTTTCTATATGGGTTCAGCCGGCCGCCGCCAGACCTTGGCGCGGGCACCGGCCGCGCGGTTGGCGACATGGTTAGCGGCCTGTGGTAATATATGGTGGCGTTCGTGGAGGCGCCCCCCCCACGGCGGTCGTCATCTTGCCGCCATTTAGTCCTGACTATTCGGTTCCCGCGGTAATTGCGGGAACATTTGCGAGCCGGAGGTTGTTCACACGCTTTACGACCGGCGGATCGCGGACCTCCAGGAAGTCGGATCGCGTCGTCGCGGGTTGCGGTCGAATGTTTCCTCAAATCCGAAGTTTGGTAAGACAACCCCGCGTTGAACCCATCTCGATTCCCGCATCGATTGCTCGCTGCCAAAAGAAAGTAAGACCGTGCTGACACGCCTCGTCGTTTCCATTGTCGGGTTTTGTACGCGATTTGCGATCCCGACCGTGCTGATCGCCGTGCTCGCGACGGCGTTCGCGGGCGTCTACGCCGTCCAGAACTTCGCCATCAACACCGACATCAACAAGCTGATTTCGCCGGACCTCGATTGGCGGCAGCGCGATATCGCCTTCGAGAAGGCGTTCGACCAGGAACGGCTGATTATCGCGGTGGTGGAGGCGCCGACGCCGGAATTCGCCAGCGCGGCCGGCTTGGCGCTGGAGAAAAAGCTTCGCGACAATCACGTCAATTTCGAATCGGTGCGGCGTCTGGGCGGCGGCGAGTTCTTCGAAAAGAACGGCCTGTTGTTCCTGCCCACCGAGGAGGTGGCGCAGATGACCGGCCAGTTCGAATCGGCCGCGCCGCTGCTGGAGATCGTGGCGGGCGATCCCAGCCTGCGCGGACTGACCGGCGCGCTGGAGATCGCGCTGACCGGCGTCAAGCGCGGTCAGTTTACCCTCGACGCCGCCGCGCGTCCGCTGAACACCATCGCCGGCACCGTCGAGCAGGCGCTCGACAACCGCGCCGCGACCTTCTCCTGGCGCGAACTGGTCAGCGACAAGCCGCTGACCGATGCCGACAGGCGGGCCTTCATCGAGGTCAAGCCGGTGCTCAATTTCGACGAACTGGAGCCCGGCAAGGCCGCGACCGACGCGATCCGCAAGGCGGCGGCCGATATCAACCTCGCCGGCGAATTCGGCGCGCGGGTGCGCCTGACCGGCCCGGTGCCGATCGCCAACGAGGAATTCGCCACCGTGCAGGAGGGCGCGCTGGTCAACGGTATCGGCACCATCCTGGTGGTGCTGGTCATCCTCTGGCTGGCCCTGCGCTCGCCGAAGATCATTTTCGCCGTATTCGCGACGCTGATTGCCGGCCTCGCCATCACCACGGCGGCGGGACTGATGATGGTCGGCGCGCTCAACCTGATTTCGGTGGCGTTCGCCGTGCTGTTCGTCGGCCTCGGCGTCGATTTCGGCATCCAGTACAGCGTGCGTTACCGCTCCGAGCGCTACAAGCAGGACGACCTGCGCATGGCGCTGCTGCGGGCGGCGAAGCGCTCCGCCGTGCCGTTGTCGCTGGCGGCGGTGGCGACGGCGGCGGGTTTTTTGTCGTTCCTGCCGACCGACTACAAAGGCGTTTCCGAACTCGGCGTGATCGCCGGCGTCGGCATGATGGTGGCGTTTTTCGCCAGCATCACGATATTGCCCGCGCTCCTGACCTTGCTGAACCCGCGCGGCGAAAAGGACGCCGTGGGCTACGCCTTCCTCGCGCCGGTCGACCATTTCCTGGAAACCTATCGCGTGCCGATCATCGTCGGCACGCTGCTGGTGGTGATCGCCGGCCTGCCGCTATTGTACTTCCTGCGCTTCGATTTCAACCCGCTGCACCTGCGCAATCCGAAGGTCGAATCGATCGCGACCTATCTCGATTTGCGCAAGGATCCGAACACCGGCGCCAATGCCATCAACGTGATGGCGCCGAACGTCGCGGCGGCGAAGCAGGTTCAGGAGAAGCTCGCCAAATTGCCGCAGGTGCTGCGCGTGATGTCGCTGGACAGCTTCGTGCCCGACGATCAGCCGGCCAAGCTGAAACTGATCGCCGCCGGTGCGAAGGTGCTTGAGCCGGCGATCAATCCCGATTCCATCGACCCGGCCCCGTCGGACGCCGAGAACGTCGCCGCGCTGAAGGGCGCGGCCGACAACCTGCGCCGGACCGCGGGCGACAACCAAGGTCCCGGCGCGCTGGCGGCGCGGCGGCTTGCGGACGCGCTGTCGAAACTCGCCGCCGGCAACCAGGCGCTGCGCGACAAGGTGCAGGCGGTGTTCGTCAAGCCGCTCGGCATCATGCTCGATCAGTTGCGCGCTTCATTGCAGGCGCGGCCGGTGAGCCTGGAAACGCTGCCGCCCGATCTGGTGCGATCGTGGCAGACCGCCGACGGCCGGGTTCGCGTCGAAGTCTCGCCGAGCGGCGATTCCAACGATAACGAAACCTTGCGGAGCTTCGCCGACGCGGTGCTGGCCGCCGAGCCCAACGCCATCGGCGGGCCGGTGTCGATCCTCAAATCCGGCGACACCATCGTGCGGGCGTTCATCCATGCCGGCATCTGGGCGTTGTTGTCGATCAGCATCCTGTTGTGGATTGCGTTGCGGCGCGTCAGCGACGTGCTGATGACGCTGGTGCCGCTCTTGGTGGCGGGCGCGCTGACGCTGGAAATCTGCGTGCTGATCGGCCTGCCGCTCAACTTCGCCAACATCATCGCCTTGCCGCTGCTGCTCGGCGTCGGTGTCGCGTTCAAGATCTATTATGTGGTGGCGTGGCGGGCCGGACACACCAACCTGCTGCAATCGAGCCTGACGCGGGCGATCTTCTTCAGCGCGCTGACCACCGCCACCGCGTTCGGGAGCCTGTGGTTGTCGAGCCATCCCGGCACCGCCAGCATGGGCAAATTGCTGGCGCTGTCGCTGCTGACGACGCTGGCGGCCGTGCTGCTGTTCCAGCCGGCGCTAATGGGGCGTCCGCGCGATACCGGGAAGTAGGCAGATGTCGCCGACCGGGTCGGCGGCATCGGTGGGAGTCGCCGAGCCTTTGTGGCCGGCGCCCTTCGGCGGCGCCTTGCCAGCGGTCCCCTTATGCGCCGGCGGCGCGGTCTTGGGGGGCGCGGCTTTCGCCGCCTTGGTTCCCTTGGTTCCTTCCTTGGCGGCCGCGGGGGCGGGGTCATTGGAGGGACTGCTCGGAATCGGGCCGCTGACGCGCGTCCAGGTCTGGCCGCCGCACAGGAAACCGAGGACGCATCCCTGGACTTCGAGTTCGTCGGGATTGGTGAGCGTCATCGTGGAGTCGTAGAGCTTGCCGTCCTTGGAATTATAGATCTGGCCTGCCCACTGGTCGGCGGCTCCCTTTTTCTTTTTCATGTCGAGCAGGATGGGCATTCCGAGCGTCGGCCGCGATTGCTTGGTGACGTCGGGGTTGTTGGTATCGCGGCCACCGGGGGTTTTCTCCCATGACACCGCGCCCCACATGCTACCCTGACACGCGGCGACTCGGATATGAGCCACGCCGTCCTCGACAAGCCAGTCGCCGGTCGGATCGCCCGCCAACGCGGGCGTCATGCCGACAGCCAGAAGAAAGCTGCAATGGGCCAGGATGCGCTTGGTGGATCGGAACGGCTGCGACATGGTGGTCCCTGGTATGCGAGAGTTGAGTATTCGAGAGTTGACCGGGCAGAATTGAGAACACGCTGGCCGGCTTTGATTGACGCGCGGCATATCAACCGAAATAAGTAGCCGATGGTATATTCAAATCTAGACGTTTCCGAGATGTTTGTGGGTCGCGAGGCGGAGCGCAGTTCGCTGCATACCCGTCATCTCAACGAACAACTCGTCCGGGTTCTCAAGACGATCGGCTACGATGTCGGCTTCACGCGCGGCGAGGGGCAATATCTGTTCGATCGCGGGGGCGCGCGTTATCTCGATCTCCTGAGCGGCTTCGGCGTGTTCGCCATCGGACGGAACCATCCGGCGCTGCGCCAGGCGCTCAAGAGCGTGCTCGACGCCGATCTGCCCAATCTCGTGCAAATGGATGTGTCGACGCTCGCCGGGATTCTGGCCGAGCGCCTGCTTTCGCGGGTGCCTTATCTCGACAAGGTGTTCTTCGCCAATTCCGGCACCGAATGCGTCGAGGCCGCGATCAAGTTCGCGCGCGCCGCGACCGGGCGCCCCGGCATCGTCTCTTGCGACCATGGCTATCACGGATTGACCTACGGCTCGCTGTCGCTGACCGCCGACAACAATTTTCGCGACGGCTTCGGGGCGCTGCTGCCGGATTGCAGCGCGGTGCCGTTCAACGATCTCGGCGCGCTGGAGCGGGCGCTGTCGACGCGGCAGGTCGCGGCCTTCATTGTCGAGCCGATCCAGGGCAAGGGCGTCAACATGCCGGCGGATGATTTCCTGCCCGGCGCCGCGGCGCTTTGTCGCCGTTACGGCACCATCATGGTGGCCGATGAAATCCAGTCGGGCATGGGCCGCACCGGCAAGTTCCTCGCGGTCGAGCACTGGAACGTCGAACCCGACATGGTGCTATTGTCCAAATCGCTGTCCGGCGGCCACGTGCCGGTCGGCGCGGTGCTGACGCGCAAAAACATCTTCGACAAGATCTTCAACCGCATGGACCGCGCCGTGGTGCACGGCTCGACCTTCGCCAAGAACGATCTGGCGATGGCGGCCGGCATCGCCACGCTGCAGGTGATGCAGGCCGAGAAGCTGATCGAGAACGCGGCGGCGCGCGGCGAGCAATTGCTGACGGCGCTGTCGGCGATGATCCCGCGCTACGAGATGCTGAAGGATGTGCGTGGCAAGGGATTGATGATCGGCGTCGAGTTCGGGCCGCCGAAATCGTTCCGCCTCAAGGCGGCGTGGAATTTGCTGGAGAGCGCCAACAAGGGGCTGTTCTGCCAGCTCATCACGGTGCCGCTGTTCAAGGATCACAAAATCCTGACGCAAGTGGCCGGCCACGGCAGCCACACCGTCAAGCTGCTGCCGTCGCTGACGATCACCGCTGACGATTGCAACTGGATCGAGCGTGCGTTCGACGCCACCATCGCCGCCAGCCATCAGGTGCCGGGCGCGATCTGGTCGCTCGGCAAGACGCTGGTCGACAACGCCGTGCGCAAATCGGCGTAGGGCACAATCTCAGCGCCGCGTCAGCACGGTGATTCGGCCATAGATGCCGCTGCGCCGAAAGCTGTCCCGCACGTAGCCGGCGGCGAGCGACCATTCGAAGTCCCCGGTGCGAACGCCGGTGAGATGGGCGCCGACGCGATACTGTTCGCTGAAGCGGTCCGCCGACACGGCGATCTCCGGCCCGATCCAGCCGGCGTCGCTCAGCCGCCAGCCGCCGGCGACGCGGGCGCTGGTGCCGCTGCCGATGGTGGTGGCGGAGGCTGACGCCGACAGCATCGTCGCGGCGGTCGGCTCCCACCACAGGTCGACCGTGGCCCGCGCGCCGAAACTGTTACGATAGGGCAGGCGGCCGACCTGCGCCGGCGCGACGGTGTCGCGCTCGAAATCCGGTCCGGCGAAGACTTTCACTTCGAGGCTCCCGCGCTTGAAGCGCCAGCCGGGAAGGATCGAGGCGCGCAGGATGGCGGTTCGATACCGCGTCGCCGGCGTGTCGAAGCGCTCGACGCCCTCCGAGACGAAGGCGCCGAGAACGAAGCCGTCGCTGTTGAGCGAAGCGGGCGCCCATTGCGCGCCGGCATAGCCCGCGTAGCCGAAGTTCCAGAGGTCGAACCCGCTGAAGAACAGAAATCGCTCGGGCGCGGCGCCGCCGCTCAATTCGTCGGGATCGGAGGATACCTGCGTTTGCGCAAGGGTGGGGCCGGACCAGCACGCCAGGAGCGTCGCGACCACCCGCCACCCGCTCCGGTTTCGCGCCCCCGCCATGGCATCCGGCCTTTACGCATATACGTAAAACTACCTATGCGAGTGAAGCCTGACAGGATCGCGCGGTCCAGTGCATTGGCCGGAACAATTGCGGAACTTAGGGTAAAATTTTACATGCGGGCGCGTGGAGGAAGCGGGGCTTTCAACCCACCCGCTCAATCAGGGCCATGGCCGCGGCCGGGGCGCGCACTTTACCCTCGTGGATGACGTAGGCGAACACGTCGCGCGGCTGTTTCTTCCTTGCCGCCGGCCCGACGCGCGGAAGGTCGTCCGGCTCGCCGCCGGCGGCCCAGGTTTCGAGCCGCCCGGCCCAGTCATCGAGCGCCTTTGGCGGATAACCGGTCTCGATGTCGTCGCGGCCCTTCTGCAATCGTGCGTAAATGAAGTCGCCGGTCACGTCGGCGATCGCCGGGTAGCTGGCATGCTCCGCATAGACCACCGGGATTCCGAATTGCCGCAGCAGCGCCACGAAGGCCGGCGCGCGAAAGCTGTCATGGCGCACTTCGACGACGTGACGCAATGCGCCCCCGTCGCGTTCGCGCGGCAGCAATTCCAGGAACGCGCCAAAATCCGCTTCGTCGAATTTCTTGGTCGGCGCGAACTGCCACAACACCGGACCGAGGTGATCGCCCAGTTCCAGCACGCCGGAATCGTAGAAGCGCTCGATCGAATCGCCTGCCTCGGCCAGCACCCGGCGATTGGTGGCGAAGCGGGGGCCTTTCAGCGAGAACACAAATCCGTCAGGAACCTCGCTGGCCCATTTGCGATAGGTCGCGGGCTTCTGCGAGCCGTAATAGGTGCCGTTGATCTCGATCGAGGTGAGGTGGCTGGCCGCATAGGAGAGCTCCTGCGCCTGCGGAAGCTTGTCGGGGTAAAACACCCCGCGCCACGGGGCGAATGTCCAGCCTCCGATGCCAAGACGAATTTTCCCTGCCTTTTTGGCCATTTATCAGGACCCCTCTTGCGAATGGCGGGTGACGTTCCTATCTGGCGAAGAACGGCAACGTCGACGCTTCTCACGGCTCCGTTGCTGGAACGGCCACAACATAGCATGGTCATGCCGGATGTACGCTGACCCTGCCGTTCGTGGCCGTTGGCATTTTCTCCCTCAAGAGACGGTTGCCCCTTCGAGAGACGGTGGCCATCGCATGCCCTCATGCGGTGGCCTGTCTTGGCAGGGCTGGATGGCGCGGATATATGCTGGCGCCATGGATCGATTGGTCGGGCAAGCACCCCAGCACGTTTCGCGCACCGGCGACGGGGAGAGCGCCTCGCAAGTGGCTGCGGCACGTGAGTTGTCGGTGGTCGTGCCCACCTTCAACGAGCGCGACAACGTCGCCGTGCTGTTCGCGCGGCTGGCCGAGACCCTCGACGGCATCGCCTGGGAAGTCATCTTCGTCGACGACAATTCGCCGGACGCCACCTGGCGGCGGGTGCAGGAGATGGCGCAGCGCGATCCGCGGGTGCGCTGCCTGCGCCGGATCGGCCGGCGTGGACTGTCGGGAGCCTGCATCGAGGGTATCCTGGCGTCGAGCGCGCCTTACGTCGCGGTCATGGACGCCGATTTGCAGCACGACGAAACGCAGTTGCCGAAGATGCTGGCGCTGCTGCGGGGAGGCGACGCCGAGCTGGTGGTCGGCAGCCGTTATATCGACGGCGGCAGCGCCGACAGTTTCAACCGGCAGCGACGGGGCGCCAGCGAATTCGCCACCACGCTGGCGAAGAAGCTGTTGCGGGTCGAGATCGCCGATCCGATGAGCGGCTTCTTCATGATGCGGCGCGACCGCTTCGAGCAGGTCGCGCCGGAGCTTTCGGTGCAGGGCTTCAAGATCCTGCTCGATATCGTCGCCACCGCCAAGGGCCAGCTGCGCGCCGTCGAAATTCCCTACACGTTCGGCTCCCGCCTGCACGGCGAGAGCAAGCTCGATTCGATGGTTGCGCTGGATTTCCTCGGCCTGTTGCTGGCGAAACTGACCGGCGACGCCGTCTCGCTGCGTTTCCTGCTGTTCGCGCTGGTCGGCTCGATCGGCCTGGTGGTGCATCTCGCGGTGCTCGACGTCGCATTCAACCTGTTCGGCTATTCGTTCGCCGGCGCCCAGTTGATCGGCGCGGTCGCCGCCATGACCAGCAATTTCGTTCTGAACAATTTTCTGACCTATCGCGACCAGCGCCTGAAGGGGCTGGCGGTGCTGCGCGGCCTGCTGACGTTCTATCTCGTGTGCAGCGTCGGGCTGCTCGCCAATGTCGGCGTGGCGTTCTCGATCTACGGCCAGCAGCCGATCTGGTGGCTTGCCGGCGCGGCCGGCGCCCTGATGGGCGTGGTCTGGAACTACGCGATGTCCGGCCTGTTCGTGTGGCGCAAGCGATGAAGGCGTCATGACCGCCGGCGAGGCGCGGCTGTTGCGTCCGGTTTATCTCCAGACCTGGCTCGCCATCGCCGCGCTGGTGCTGGTCCGGCTGGTGTCGGCGGCGGTGACGCCGCTGAGTTTCGACGAAGCCTATTACTGGACCTGGTCGCGGCATCTGGCCGCCGGCTATTACGACCATCCGCCGATGGTCGCGGTGGTGATCCGGCTCGGCACCATGATCGCCGGCGATACCCCGTTCGGCGTCCGTCTGGTGTCGGTGCTGCTGGCGCTGCCGATGAGCTGGGCGGTGTATGAGACCACGGCGATGCTGTTCGGCGGCCGCCGGGTCGCATCCACCGCCGCCATTCTGCTCAACGTCACGCTGATGGCGGCGGTCGGCACCATGATCGTGACGCCGGACGCGCCGTTGATGGTGGCATCCAGCTTCGTTCTCTACGCCCTTGCGAAAGTGCTTACCACGGAACGCGGGGCGTGGTGGCTGGGGGCGGGGCTCGCGGTCGGCGCGGCGCTGGCGTCGAAATACACCGCGCTGTTCTTCGGGCCGGCCATTCTGATCTGGCTCGTCGCGGTGCCGAAGCTGCGCCGCTGGCTGGTGTCGCCGTGGCCTTACCTTGGCGGCGCGGTGGCGTTCGCGGCCTGCGCGCCGGTGATCTGGTGGAACGCCGAACATCACTGGGTGTCGTTCCTCAAGCAGTTCGGCCGCGCGCGGATCGAACATCTGACGTTACGTTACATTGTCGAGATCGTGCCGACGCAAATCCTGTTCGCCTCGCCGCTGGTGTTCGTCCTGGGCGCGATGGGGCTGTACGCGATGGCGGCGAGGCGCGGCGGCGCCTATGCGGCGCGGGCGCTGCTCAGCGCGGTGATCTGGACCATCGTGCTGTATTTCACCTGGCATTCGCTGCACAGCCGGGTCGAGGCGAACTGGTTCGGCCCGATCTATCCCGCCTTCGCCATCGTCGCCGCGATCGCCGCGCATGTGGTGAGGTGGGACGGCCGCGCCGATCGCCTCGTGCGCTTTTCGCTGCGCTGGGCCGCGCCGGTCGGCATCGCCATGTTCGCGCTGCTGGTGATCCAGGCCAACACCGGCCTCCTGAGCGGCTATCGCCGCGACGCCACGGTGCGCAGCATCGGTGTCGGTTGGCGCGATCTGGCGTCGCGGATCGAAGCGGTGCGCGTGAGCACCGGCGCGGCCTGCGTGCTGGCCCAGGATTACGGCACCACGAGCTGGCTGATGTTCTATCTGCCGAAGGCGACTTGCGTGGCGCAATACAACGAGCGGATCCGCTGGGTGAACGCCCCGCCGCCGGATGCGGCCGCCCTGAGCGGCAAGCTGCTGCTGGTCCACGAGGAGAGGCCGGACCTGCTGGCGAAGCTTTCGCAACGCTTCGCGCGGGTCGAGACGGTCGCCGAGGAGACGCGCAAGCGTGGCCCGCTGGTGATTGAAACCTATCAGTTGACGCTGCTCGACGGCGCCAGGGGGCAAGCGCTGGACGATGCGCCGCCGCCGGAATTGAGCGGCGGCGCTCCCGCGCAATAGCGCCCGGCGCGCGAGCGGGCGTCAGCGCGACATCAGCGCCGGCACCGTCATCGAGCGCAGCAGGTCGCGGGTGACGCCGCCGAGCACGAATTCGCGCAGGCGCGAATGGCCGTAGCCGCCCATCACGATCATGTCCACCGCGCGGTCGGCGGCATGCGACAGGATGATGTCGGCGACGCCGGTGCCGAGCGCCGCGAGGGTTTCGATCTCGACCTTGACGTCATGCCGGGCCAGATGATTGGCGATCTCGACGCCGTGGATTTCTCCCTTCGACGCCTCGCTCGGGCCGGTCACGTTGAGAATTTCAACCGTGCCCGCGCGCTTCAAAAGCGGCAGGGCGTCGTTCACCGCCCGCGCCGCGGGGGCGCCGCCGTCCCAGCAGCACAGCACGCGATCGAGTTTCAGCCCGCCCTGATGGATGTAGGGAACCACGATCGTCGGCCGTCCGGTGTTGAACAGCGCCGCCTCGATCGCCAGTTCGTTGTCGGGGCCGTCATCGTCGCTCTGGCGGACGATGCTCAGATCGTAGTGCCGCGCCAGGCTGGCGAAGGCGTCGCCCACGCCGAATTCGGCATCGAGAATGAGGTGCTCCGAGAACGAGAGCTTGCTGCGGCCGGCAAGCCCGCGAAAACGCTCCAGCGCCGTGCGGGCGTCCTTCTCGCTTTCGGCGAGGAGGTCGGCGAGGACGGTGCCGGGAATGCCGATCAGGCTGTAGTTCGGCAGCCCGCCAAGGACGCCGAAGCTCACCCCGGCGACGTGCGCATCGAAGGTTTCCGCGACCGAAATCGCGAAATCGAGCGCCTGATCGTGCTGCTTGTCATGCTCGATTTTAACGATGATGTCTTTCATGGCGGACGTTCCTTGTTGAGGTTGGCCGAGCCTAGCGCGCCGTGGTGAGAGCGAACTTGCGATGAGTCAATATAGTTCCGGATTCCCCGGATCGGGAGCCTCGGCCTTGCCATCAAACGGTCGGGTCACGGCCCGGCGATGCGTCCGCGTCACGGTGCGGCGATGGGTCACCAAAAACCCGCTGGCGTCGCCGCCGGCCCCGCCGCAAAATACCCCATGCATCACAACACTCCACTGATTTCCACGATCGTGGTTGGCCTCGTGCTGGCTTTCGTCCTCGGCGCGCTGGTCCAGCGCCTGCGGGTCTCGCCGCTGGTCGGCTATCTGCTGGCCGGCGTGGTGATGGGGCCGTTCACGCCGGGTTTCGTCGCCAATCAAACCATTGCCAACGAACTGGCCGAGATCGGGATCATCCTGCTGATGTTCGGCGTCGGCCTGCATTTCTCGTTGAAGGATCTGCTGTCGGTCCGCGCCATCGCGCTGCCCGGCGCCGTGGTGCAGATTTCCGCCGCCACCGTCATGGGCTGGGGACTGGGCTGGCTGCTGGGCTGGAGCACCGGCAAGGGCATCATGTTCGGCATCGCGCTGTCGACGGCCTCGACCGTGGTGCTGCTGCGCGCCATGCAGGAGCGGCGGCTGATCGATACCGAGCGCGGCCGCATCGCGGTCGGCTGGCTGATCGTCGAGGACATCGCCTGCGTGCTGACGCTGGTGATGCTGCCGCCGCTCGCCGGGCTCATGAACGGCGAGGCGACAACGGGCGGCCTCGACTTCGCGACGCTGGCCTGGCCGATCACGATGACGCTGGGCAAGGTCGCCGCCTTCGTGGTGCTGATGCTGCTGGTGGGGCGGCGTGTGATCCCGTGGATCCTGCATTATGTCGCCCACACCGGCTCGCGCGAACTGTTCCGGCTGGCGGTGTTCGCGATTTCGCTCGGCGTCGCCTTCGGCGCGGCGCTATTGTTCGACGTCTCCTTCGCGCTGGGCGCGTTCTTCGCCGGCATGATCCTGAGCGAATCCGAACTGAGCCAGCGCGCCGCCAACGAGACGCTGCCGCTGCGCGACGCCTTCGCGGTGCTGTTTTTCGTCTCCGTCGGCATGCTGTTCGATCCCTCGATCATCGTGAAGGAGCCGTTTCCGCTGTTGGGGACGCTGTTCATCATCCTGTTCGGCAAGTCGTTCGCGGCTTTCGCCATCGTCCGGCTGTTCGGGCATCCGACCTCGACGGCGCTGACGATTTCCGCGAGTCTGGCGCAGATCGGCGAATTCTCCTTCATCCTGGTGACGCTCGGCGTCAGCCTGTCGTTGATGACCGAGCGCGGCCGCGACCTGGTGCTGGCCGGCGCGATCATCTCGATCATGCTCAACCCGCTGTGGTTCGCGTTGCTGGATCGCTTTCTGGCCCGGCGCGAGGCGACCCAGGTCGCCGAGGCGCCTGCCGCCGATGAGGGCACGGCGACCCGCGAGCCGCTGCCGGTGTCGAAGCTGACCGACCATGTGGTGCTGGTCGGGCACGGCCGGGTCGGCAGCGTGGTCAGCGCGGCGCTGCGGCAGGTCGGGACCCCGGTTCTGGTGATCGAGGACAATCCCGGCATCGTCGAGCGGTTGCGGGAGCAGGGGATCGACAGCCTCAGCGGCAACGCCGCCGCGCCGGACATGCTGCAAGCCGCCAACGTCACCTCGGCGCGGGGGCTATTGGTGGCGATCCCCGATGCGTTCGAGGGCGGCCAGATCGTCGCCAAGGCGCGCGCGCTCAGCGCGACGCTTCCGATCATCGCGCGCGCCCATTCCGAGGAGGAGGTCGCGCACCTGAAATTTCACGGCGCGACCTCGGTCATCATGGGCGAGCGCGAGATCGCCAACGCGATGCTGGCGCAGATCGCGGGCAACGTGGCGGCGGCGCTGCGGCCGAAGCCGGCGGAGCAAGGCGGCGCGCCGTCGGCGGCGTGAGCGTCAGGCCGTCAGCGGGACATCGCCGCCGAGCATGTGCCGCGTCGCCGCCGGGATCGGCACCGGCCGGTGAGTGGTCTGGTCGGTGTTGACCCAGACGATTTCACCGCTCGCCAGCAGATCGTTCTCGCCCTTGCGGAAGATCGCCAGTTCGAACGCGAGGCTCGAATTGCCGATCCGCGCTACCCGGACGCCGACATCGAGATCCCAGTCGAACCGGATCGGCGCCTTGTATTCGACCACCGCCTTGACGACGTGGAAATCGACGCCGGATTTTTGCGCGTCGGCGAACTGGTCGTAGCCCAGCGCGCGGAAGAACTCGGTGATGGCGGTGTCGTAATAGGTGAGGTAGTGGGCGTTGAACAGCACGCCCTGGCCGTCGATCTCCGAATAGCGCACCCGGAACGGATGGAAGAAGCGAAACTGATCGCGCGTCATGGCTCGGTGGATCCTTGGTTACGCCGTGGCCATCGCCTTGGTCAGGTTGTCCGCCACCTTGTCGAGGAACCCGGTGGTCGAGAGCCAGCGCTGGTCGGCGCCGACCAGCAGCGCGAGGTCCTTGGTCATGAAACCGGATTCCACGGTGGCGACGCAGACCCGCTCCAGCGTCTTGGCGAACTTCGCCAGTTCCTCGTTGCCGTCGAGCTTGGCGCGATGGGCCAGCCCTTGCGTCCAGGCGAAGATCGAGGCGATGGAGTTGGTCGAGGTCTCCTTGCCCTTCTGGTGTTCGCGGTAGTGGCGGGTGACGGTGCCGTGGGCGGCTTCGGCTTCCACCGTCTTGCCGTCCGGCGTCAGCAGCACCGAGGTCATCAGGCCGAGCGAGCCGTAGCCCTGCGCCACGGTGTCGGACTGCACGTCGCCGTCATAGTTCTTGCAGGCCCAGACGTAGCCGCCGGACCATTTCAGCGCGGAGGCCACCATGTCGTCGATCAGGCGGTGTTCATAGGTCAGGCCCTTGGCCTCGAAATCCTTTTTGAAATCGGCGTCGTAAATTTCCTGGAAGATGTCCTTGAAGCGGCCGTCATAGACCTTGAGGATGGTGTTCTTGGTGGAGAGATAGACCGGGTAGCCGCGCGACAGGCCGTAATTGAACGAGGCGCGGGCGAAGTCGCGGATGGAGTCGTCGAGGTTGTACATGCCCATGGCGACGCCGCCGCCGGGAGCCTGGAATACCTCGCGCTCGATCACGCTACCGTCCTCGCCGACGAATTTCATCGTCAGCACGCCCTTGCCGGGAAAACGGAAGTCGGTGGCGCGGTACTGGTCGCCGAAGGCATGGCGGCCGATGATGATGGGTTTGGTCCAGCCCGGCACCAGGCGCGGCACGTTCTTGCAGATGATCGGCTCGCGGAAGATGACGCCGCCGAGAATGTTGCGGATGGTGCCGTTGGGCGACTTCCACATCTGCTTGAGGTTGAATTCCTTCACCCGCGCCTCGTCGGGCGTGATGGTCGCGCATTTGACGCCGACGCCGTGCTTCTTGATGGCGTTGGCGGCGTCGATGGTGACCTGATCGTTGGTGTGGTCGCGGTGCTCGATGCCGAGGTCGTAGTAGTCAAGGTTCACATCGAGGAACGGATGGATCAACTTGTCCTTGATGTACTGCCAGATGATCCGGGTCATCTCGTCGCCGTCCAGTTCGACGACGGGGTTGGTCACCTTGATTTTCGCCATGGGAAAGAGGGCCTTTTCGGTATTCGCGTGACGGGGCGCGGGTGATTTTCGTGATGGCCGGGCTATAGCACCGCGCGGCGGGGGACGAAAGCCGGGCCGCCGTATAGTTTCCGTGCCGAAGCCAGGCGCGAGGGTTGCGTCGCGGCGGCAAAAATGCTGGTTCTCGCGGCGATCCGCCGAACCAACCCGAAAGCGACGAAATGTCCGGCTCAGGCACCGACAAGACCAAGACCGGCCCGGCCATCGATGGGCCGGTGGTGGTGCTGGTCGAGCCGCAGCTCGGCGAGAACATCGGCATGTGCGCCCGCGCCATGGGCAATTTCGGGCTGACCCGGCTGCGGCTGGTCAAGCCGCGCGACGGCTGGCCGAATCTCGCGGCGCAGCGCGCCGCCGCCGGCGCCGACCATATCCTCGACGGGGTGGAATTGTTCGACACGGTCGAGGCGGCGGTCGCCGACGTGTCGCTGTTGTTCGCCACCACCGCGCGGGCCCACGACCAGGCCAAGCCGGTGGTGGGTCCCGAGGCCGCGGCGCGGGAAATGTCGGCCCATATCGCCACCGGCGCCAGCGCCGCGATCCTGTTCGGCCGCGAGCGCTATGGCCTGACCAACGACGAGGTGGCGCTGGCCGACCGCATCGTCACCTATCCGGTCAATCCCGGCTTCGCCTCGCTCAACCTGGCGCAGGCGGTGCTGCTGATGGGCTACGAGTGGTTCAAGCTCTCGACCGGCAACGTCCTGCCGTTCGCCATGCCGCAACGCTCCGAGCGCGCCTCGCAGCACCAGATGCAGGCGTTCTTCGACAATCTGGTGCGCGAACTCGACAAGGTCGAGTTTTTGCGGCCGCCGGAAAAGCGCGACACCATGCTGGTGAACCTGCGCAACATTTTTACCCGGATGGAGCCGACCAAGCAGGACATGCACACGCTGCACGGCGTGGTGATGGCGATCGCCGAAGGCCGCAAGGGCCCGGCCAAGGGCGGCGTGCTCGATGCCAGCCAGGGCAAGCGGCTGCGGGAACTGCTGGCCGAGCAGGGTGGCGGCGGCGGCGCCGACGGCGGCAGCTTTCGCGGGCTGGCGCGGCTGTTGCGCCGCAATCCGACCGACGCCGAGCGCGATCTCTGGAAGGCGCTGACCACCGACCGCCGCTTCGCCGGCCAGTTCCAGCGCCAGACCCCGGTCGGGCGGCACATCCCCGATTTCGTCTCGTTCGCGCGCCGCCTGGCCATCGAGATCGTCAACCCGGACGAATCGGACGCCATCGCGGCCGACCGCGCCGCGCGGCGGGAGTGGCTGGAGGCCAGAGGCTATCGGGTGGTGGAGATTGCGGCGGAGCGCATCACCGCCGATCCTGGTTCGGCGCTGGAGATGCTCGCCGAAATGACGCGGGCGCCGCATTGAGCGACGCCCGGATCGACTTTTCCTAAGGGCTGGGGCTCAGATGCCCGCCTTCACCTGGGCGATCGCTTCCGCCAGCAACTGATCCATCTTGGCGCGGATCTGCTGTTCGGTGACGCCCTTGCCGGCGAGGTCGGTCGCGACCTTGCGCAGCACGTCGGCGTCGCCGGATTCCTCGAAGTCCGCGGCGACCACTTCCTTGGCATAGGCGGCGGCCTCGTCGGCGTTCTTGCCGAGCTGTTCGGCGGCCCACAGGCCGAGCAGCTTGTTGCGGCGGGCCTCGGCCTTGAACTTCTGCTCCTCGTCGAGGGCGAACTTCTTTTCGAAACCTTCCTGGCGCTTGTCGAAGGTCGTCATGATTCGGGTTCCGATCCTGTTTCGGGCCGTCGCGGCCGCATTGCGGAGAGGGGTTCGCGAGCATAGATAGACGGCGGATGAAGCCAAAACAACGGCTCCCGAGGTCGCACGCGGCGGTAAAGCACAGCCTTCGGCCGGGCGGCGATTGTGCTGGCGGAGCCGATCGGGTAGGTTGCCGGGAGGTCCCGGTTCTCGTTCTGTTTCGCGTATCCGGTCTTCACGGCAGCTCCGTCGTGGATCGCATCTTCATACGGAGCACCCCATCCCATGGATTTCAACAACACACGGTACATCCCCATGAGCCGGCGGCGTCGCATTTACGAAGGCAAGGCCAAGGTCCTGTACGAAGGGCCGGAGCCGGGAACCCTGATCCAGCACTTCAAGGACGACGCCACCGCGTTCAACGCCAAGAAGCATCAGGTGATCGAGGGCAAGGGCGTCCTCAACAACCGGATTTCGGAATACATCTTCCAGCACCTCAACG
Organism: Xanthobacteraceae bacterium; assembly: GCA_023954195.1. GTDB lineage: Bacteria > Pseudomonadota > Alphaproteobacteria > Rhizobiales > Xanthobacteraceae > 62-47. The sequence goes on along the minus strand of JAMLIK010000001.1, from coordinate 651,109 downwards.
ACATCGGGGTGCCGACCCATTTTATTCGCCGCCTCAACATGCGCGAGCAGTTGATCCGCGAGGTCGAAATCGTGCCGCTGGAGGTAGTGGTGCGCAATGTCGCGGCGGGCTCGCTGTCGCAGCGGCTCGGCATCGAGGAGGGCACGCAACTGCCGCGCTCGATCATCGAGTTCTACTACAAGAACGACCAGCTCAACGACCCGATGGTCTCCGAGGAGCACATCACCGCGTTCGGCTGGGCGACGCCGCAGGAGATCGACGACATCATGGCGCTGGCGATCCGCGTCAACGACTTCCTCTCCGGGTTGTTCCTCGGCATCGGCATCCGCCTGGTCGATTTCAAGATGGAGTGCGGCAGGCTGTTCGAGAACGACATGATGCGGATCATCGTCGCCGACGAGATTTCCCCCGATTCATGCCGGCTGTGGGACGTCAAGTCGAACGAGAAGCTCGACAAGGACCGCTTTCGCCGCGATCTCGGCGGGTTGATCGAAGCCTACACCGACGTCGCCAAGCGGCTCGGCATTCTGACCGAGAACGAACGGCCGGTCGGCGGCGGTCCGGTGCTGGTGAAAGGGTGAGGCGGTCGTGAAAGCGCGTGTGACGGTGACATTGAAGAACGGCATTCTCGATCCGCAGGGCAAGGCCATCGAGGGCGCGCTGAAATCGCTCGGCGTCGAGGGCATCGCCAGCGTGCGGCAGGGCAAGGTATTCGACATCGAACTGCCCGGCGTCGACAAGGCCAGGGCCGAGGCGGCGCTCAAGGACGCCGCCGACAAGCTGCTGGCGAACACGGTGATCGAGAACTACCGCGTCGAGATCGTGTAACGGTGCCGCCGCGCCCCGTCGATGGCTGGCGATGACGCGGCAACAGCCGGCGGGCCGGCGCGGCGAGATTTTGCGGCGGGCCGAGGAGCAGTTCGCCGAACACGGCTATCAGGGCGCCTCGCTGCCGGCGATCGCCCGCGCCGCGGGGCTCGGCAATGCCGGTTTGCTTCACCATTTCCCCAGCAAGGCCAAGCTTTATCGCGCGGTGCTGGAGGCGCTGGCCGGCGATGTCACCGGGCGCGTCGAGGCCGGGCTCGCCGGACAGACCGATCCGCGCGCGCGGCTGACCCGGTTCGTCGATCTCCAGATCGACTGGATCCGGGCGCGGCCGCACGGCTTCCGGGTGATCCAGCGCGAACTGCTCGACAATGCCGAACGGGTCGCGGCGGCCCAGGTGCTGCCGTTGCGCGGCTATCTGCTGCTCGGGCTCGACCTGATCGAGGCGGCGCAGCGGGCCGGCGTTGCGCGCCGGGACGTGCCGGCGATCGCGCTGCTCTGCATCATTCTCGGTACGCTGAGCTACGCCGCCAGCGTCCGGCCGACCTTGGCGCAGGCGCTGGGGCCGGCGGCGGGCGAGCCCGCGGAGCAATGGGCCGCGCTGATCGGTGAGGCGGTGCTGCGGATGGTAGGGCCAGGGACGGACGCAACCGCTTGACCGACTGATCGGTCGGTCGCTAGATTGCGGTCTTCCGCCCGCCAACCCAGGAACTGTGCCGATGTCGTTCGAGACCCTGGTCTATGTCGTGGACGGTGCGATCGCCACCATCACCCTCAATCGGCCCGAGCACCTCAACACCATCGTGCCGCCGATGCCGGAGGAGTTCGAACAGGCGATCGGGCGCGCGGTGCGCGACACGGCGGTCAAGGTCATCGTGCTGCGCGGCGCCGGCCGCGCCTTCTGCGCCGGCTACGACTTCGGCGACGGCTTCCACCATTGGGAGAGCAATCTCAACACCGACGGCAAATGGGATCCCGGCAAGGATTTCGTCTTCGCCACCGCCGACGCCATCGCGCCGACGCAGAAGTTCATGAGCATGTGGCGCGCGCCCAAGCCGGTGATCGCGCAGGTCCATGGCTGGTGCGTCGGCGGCGGCAGCGACACCGCGCTGTGCGCCGACATCGTGATCGCCAGCGACGACGCCCAGATCGGCACGCCCTATGCGCGGATGTGGGGCTGCTATCTCAGCGGCATGTGGCTCTATCGGCTCGGCCTGACCAAGGCCAAGGAATATGCGCTGACCGGCAAGCCGCTGTCGGGCCGGCGCGCCGCCGAGATCGGCCTCATCAATCGCTCGGTGCCGTTCGACCGGCTTGAGGCCACAGTGCGGCAGACGGCGGAGCAACTCGCGAGCATCCCGTCGTCGCAGCTGGCGGCGATGAAGCTGATCGTCAACCAGGCCTACGAGAACATGGGCCTGACCAGCACCCAGACGCTCGGCACCATCCTCGACGGGCTGATGCGCAACACCCCGGACGCGCTGGATTTCATCCGTCTCGCCGAGGCCGAGGGCGTGCGCGCGGCGGTGGCGCGACGCGACGGCCTGTTCGGCGACTACAGCCAGGCCCCCGAGGACGAGCGGCCCAACCCGAATCACGTCATCCGGCTTTAAGCGAGGCATGCTCCCGAGCGGGATCTGTCCCGCGCCAGCTTGGCACTGGAAACAGAGGCGCCATATGCGCTAAGTCACGCCGTGCAGGCATGGCATGGCCTGCGTCAAGCTGATCGGGATCCTCATGAAATCCGCCGTCCTCGTTTTCCCCGGCATCAATCGCGAACGCGACATGGCGCGCACGCTCAAGCTGGTGTCCGGCCATGAGCCCGCGATGGTCTGGCACGCCGAGACCGCGCTGCCCAAGGGCACCGATCTGGTGGTGCTGCCGGGCGGCTTCTCCTATGGCGATTACCTGCGCTGCGGGGCGATCGCCGCGCGGTCGCCGGTGATGGACGCGGTGCGCCAATTCGCCGCCGGCGGCGGCCTGGTGCTCGGCGTCTGCAACGGCTTTCAGATCCTGTGCGAATCCGGCCTGCTGCCGGGCGTCCTGATGCGCAACGCGCGGCTGAAATTCATCTGTCACGACGTGCATCTGCGGGTCGAGCGCTCCGACACGCCGTTTACGCGGGGCTACAACGCGGGGCAGGTGATCCGGGTGCCGGTGGCGCATGGCGAGGGCAACTACGCCGCCGATGAGGACACCGTTCGCCGCCTCGAAGGCGATAACCGCGTGCTCTACCGCTACTGCTCGCCCGCCGGCGAGATCGGCGACACCCACAACATCAACGGCGCGGCGGCCTCGATCGCCGGCATTGTCAACGAGCGCGGCAACGTGCTCGGCATGATGCCGCACCCGGAAAATCACGTCGAGGACATCATGGGCTGCACCGACGGCCGCGGCCTGTTCGCCGGGCTAGTCGATCACCTGGCGCGGGCGGCTTAGTCCGCCGCCGGCGTAGCCGGTTTCCGCCTCACCTTCTTGATGGTGGCGGAGAAGGTGAACAGCCGCCGCTCGCCGCACCGTAGGGTGCCGCGTAGAAAAATCAGCGAGCCGCCGGCGCGGGTGACCTCGCCGTCGCAATCGATGCGGTCGCCCTCGCGCGCGGCGTCGAGGAAGTCGCAGGCGAACGAGACGGTGACGCCGGGGCCTTCGAGATGGGCGCGGGCGATCGCGAACAGGCAATAATCCGCGAAGGTCATGTAGCAGCCGCCATGGACGTTGCGCATGCCGTTGAGGTGCTTGGCCTCGACCCGGAAGGCGCAGCGGACCGAGCCGTCGTCCTCGATCTTGTGCCAGAACGGGCCGTTGTTGGATTCGAAGGAATCCCGCTTCCAGGTCCGCCAGCCGGCGAATTCACCCTCGGTTGCGACGAAAACGGCCCGCTGCATCGGGGTTGAGACGGCGATATTGTCCACGGCTTCGAGGCTCCCTGCGAAATGCGTCAGGGCAGGGTTAAATCCGATCCGCGCGGCCAGTGCAAACCCGGCGGCGGGGCGGCGGGGCGGGAAAAGCCGGACGGGGGCTTTTTTCCCCGGCGCGATCTCCTTAATAAGGGGCACCCGCCACGAAGATGCGCATGATGGACCATCAACCCAAAATCACCCCCGACCTCGTCGCCAGCCACGGCCTCAAGCCGGACGAATACGACCGCATCCTCAAGCTGATCGGGCGCGAGCCGACCTTCACCGAACTCGGCATCTTCTCGGCGATGTGGAACGAGCATTGTTCCTACAAGTCGTCGCGCATCCACCTGCGGGCGTTGCCGACCACGGCGCCGTGGGTGCTGGTCGGCCCCGGCGAGAACGCCGGCGTGATCGACATCGGCGACGGGCAGGCCGTGGTTTTCAAGATGGAAAGCCATAACCACCCGAGCTTCATCGAGCCCTATCAGGGCGCGACCACCGGCGTCGGCGGCATTCTGCGCGACGTTTTCACCATGGGCGCGCGCCCCATCGCCTGCCTCAACGCCTTGAGCTTCGGCGCGCCGGAGCATCCGAGGACGCGGCATCTGGTGTCGGGCGTGGTGGCCGGCGTCGGCGGCTACGGCAATTCCTTTGGTGTGCCTACGGTCGGCGGACAGGTGCGCTTCCACACCCGCTATGACGGCAACATCCTGGTCAACGCCATGGCGGTCGGGCTCGCGCGGACCGATGGAATCTTTCTGGCGGCGGCCTCCGGCGTCAACATGCCGATCGTCTATCTCGGCTCCAAGACCGGCCGCGACGGCATCCACGGCGCCACCATGGCGTCGGCCGAATTCGACGACGACAGCGAGGAAAAGCGCCCGACCGTCCAGGTCGGCGATCCGTTCGCGGAAAAGCTGTTGCTGGAAGCCTGCCTCGAAATCATGGCGAAGGACTGCGTCATCGCCATTCAGGACATGGGCGCGGCCGGGCTGACCTGCTCGGCGGTGGAGATGGGGGCCAAGGGCGACCTCGGCGTCGATCTCGATCTCGACGCGGTGCCGACCCGCGAGGCGGGCATGAGCGCCTACGAAATGATGCTGTCGGAGAGCCAGGAGCGCATGCTCATGGTGCTCAAGCCCGAGAAGGAAAAGGAAGCCGAGGCGATCTTCCGCAAATGGGGGCTCGATTTCGCCATCGTCGGCTACACCACGCCGAGCAAGCGCTTTGTCGTCAAGCACGGCGGCAAGGTGATGGCCGATCTGCCGATCAAGGAACTCGGCGACGAGGCCCCGGTCTATGACCGCCCGTATCTGCCGTCGCCGGCGTTGCCGGTGATCCACGCGCGCGACGTCGCGCCGCCGCTTCCGCTCGGCGAGGCGCTGGTGAAGCTGATCGGTTCGCCCGACCTGTGCTCGCGGCGCTGGGTGTGGGAGCAATACGATCACATCATCGGCGGCAACACCGTGCAGCGGCCCGGCGGCGACGCCGCGGTGGTGCGCATCGAGGATGGCCCCAAGGGCCTTGCCATGACCGTGGACGTGACGCCGCGCTACTGCGAGGCCGGTCCCTATGAGGGCGGCATGCAGGCGGTGGCCGAAGCCTGGCGCAACCTGACCGCCGTCGGGGCAAAACCGCTCGCCATCACCGACAACCTCAATTTCGGTAATCCGGAGCGGCCCGAGATCATGGGTCAGTTCGTCGGTGCGCTGCGCGGCATCGGCGACGCCTGCCGCGCGCTGGATTTCCCGGTCGTGTCCGGCAACGTCTCGCTCTACAACGAGACCAACGGCCGCGGCATTCTGCCGACGCCCTCGATCGGCGGCGTCGGGCTGCTCGACGACTTCACGAAGTCCGCGACGCTCGCATTCAAGGCCAAGGGCGAAACGATTCTTCTGATCGGCGAGACGAAAGGCTGGCTCGGCCAGTCGGTCTATTTGCGCGATGTCTGCGGCCGCGAGGAAGGCGCGCCGCCGCCGGTCGATCTCGCCGCCGAGAAGCGCAACGGCGACGTGGTGCGCGGCATGATCCACGCCGGCACCGCGACGGCGGTGCATGATCTCTCCGACGGCGGGCTGCTGGTGGCGCTGGCCGAGATGGCGATGGCGGGCGATATCGGCGCGGTGCTCGACGCCGCGCCGAGCGAACTGGTGCCGCACGGCTATTGGTTCGGCGAGGATCAGGCGCGTTACCTCGTTACCGTGCGCGACGCCGATCTGCTCGGCGTGCTGAGCAAGCTGAAGGCGGTCGAGGTGCCGGTGGCGCAGATCGGCCGCACCGGCGGCGACGCGGTCGCGATCGCCGGCGAGCGGCCCGTGAAAATCGCGCGACTCCGCGCGGCGTTCGAAAGCTGGCTGCCGGACTACATGGCGGGGAAGGGCTGAGGAGAGGAGACGCCGCGTATCCGGTGGAGTTGTTTTGCGGGTTGTTGCCCAGAATTGCGGCGTTATCGTCCGCGAAGGCGGACGATCCAGTACTCCGGGGGAGAGCGAGCAGGAAATCAGTATCGCTTTGGAATACTGGATGCTCCGCCTCCGCGGAGCATGACGGTTTTCATATTGCAATTTTTGTTGAAATTTTTGTGCGATCAGAAAAACAATTCGCTCACAGCACCCGTTCCGCCCCCGGTATCTGCCGCAACAGCCGCGTCGTGGCCCACGCCGCGGCGAGCGTCACGACGAAGCCGATCGCTGCCTTGGCGATGGCGGGCAGGTCGTAGTCGAACAACCCGTACTGAATCCACAGCGCGAACGGATAATGCACCAGGAAGATGCCGTAGGCGTCGTGCTGCATCGGATCGAGCAGGCTCTTGCCGTCGCGCTTGTAGCGCAGGAAATAAGCCAGGATAGCGAAGGTGATCGCGGCGCTGAAGACCACGAACAGCACGCCGTAGGCCGCCTCGTACCAGAGCGGCAGCGTGTCCGGATTGCCGAGGATTCCGCGCTTGATGTAGATCAGCCCCCACAGCAGGCAGTAGGGGATGAACGCAAGCACCGCCCAGCCCCAGGTGCCGCCGTTGGCGAGGCGGCCGTCGGCGCCGAGTACGCCGCTCCGCACGCCGGCGACGCCGATGCCGGCGCCGATCAGGAAATAGGCGAGATAGAGCAGCACGCGGCTTGATTGCACCGACAGCGGACCGAACGTGAACCAGTCGCTCGGCCCGAAGTAGAGCCGCGCCGGCACGTAGACGATCATCGTCACCGCCGCCAGAAACAGGAAGAACAGCCACGGCCTGTCGAAGCTGCGGGTGGAGAGGCGATTGACGGCGTCGAGGCTATGTTCGTTGGCGCGGAACATGACGCCCGCGAGAAAATCGAACACGAACAGCACCCAGGTGAACCAGACCGGGCCGCTCGGCCACGGCCCCACGCTCACCGTCTTCCACCAGAATTCGGAAAAGCGCAGCGTCGGATCCTGACGCAGCGCGATGGCGTAATAGGCGATCGGGATCACGGTGAGGGCGGCGATCGCGAACGGCAGCAGCAGCCGTAACGCGCGGTCGCGGGTAAAAGCCCAGGGCACCCGGCGCGCAAGGCTCGGCCACACGAACAAGCCGGACAGCATGAAAAACATCGCCATGAAGAAGCTGTCGGTCGCGAGCACGACGGCGTCGAAGCCGATCCACGACTTCGGGTCGGTGTGGCCGAAATAGGTGTAGGGAATCACCGCGTGATGGACCAGCACGATCACGGTGAGGAAGGTGCGCACGCGGTCGAGCGCGTTGTTGCGGCCGTGCGCCTTGGGAGCGAACTCGGGAGCGACGTCGGGCGCCGGATGGGCAATCGACTTCATGCGGACTCCTGCGCGATGCGGCCGCCGCCGACGGAAGTGGAACCAAGTTTCGGGGGCCGGTGTTATCGCATGAGATTCCGGGAGAGCGAAAGATGAGCATTCTTAAATGGGCCCTGATTTTTCTGGTGGTCTCGATCGTCGCGGGCTTGCTGGGTTTCACCGGCGTCTCGGCGGCCTCGGCCGATATCGCGCGCGTTCTGTTCTACATCTTCGTGGTGATTTTCCTGATCCTGCTGATTCTGGGGCTGACGATCTTTCGGGCGTGACGGGCCGGCTCCGCGGTTGTCCCGGACCGCCATCCGGAAAGCGGCGGGATCGGCGCGGGTGATTGGCGGTGAATCGGGTATAGTCGCCGGGACACGCCGGAACAGCACCGCGTCAGGTCGCGGATCGCCCGTCCGGCCGCCTGGAGAGCAGACATGCCGATGGACGCCCGTGATATCGAATCCATGATTAAGGCCGCGATACCCGACGCCGAGGTAACGATCCGGGACCTCGCCGGCGACGGCGATCATTACGCGGCGACGGTGATCTCCGAATCGTTCCGGGGCAAGTCGCGCGTCGCGCAGCACCAGATCGTCTATCGCGCGCTGCAAGGGCAGATGGGCGGCGTGCTGCACGCGCTGGCGCTCCAGACCGGCGTGCCGGACTGACGCGCGTCGCGCGCGACCGAAGGGGAGGGGAGCGGCGCATGACCGACGCTGGACGACGCGGCAGCCTGCTGCGCGAGCGCAATCCCGATCAGCACCACCGCGTCACCTTCGTCGAACTGTTCTTCGATCTGGTTTTCGTGTTCGCGATCACCCAGATCTCGCACACGCTGCTGGCGCATTTCACTCCGCTCGGGGTGGCGCAGGTCGGCATCCTGATGCTGGCGGTGTGGTGGGTCTGGGTCTTCATGTCCTGGGTCACCAACTGGCTCGACCCGGAGCGGACGCCGGTGCGCGTCATGCTGTTCGTCATGATGGTCGCGGGACTGTTGATGTCGACCTCGATCCCGCAGGCGTTCGCGGGCCGCGGCCTGACTTTCGCGCTGGCTTTCGTGTTCATGCAGGTCGGACGCTCGCTGTTCTTCATCGTCGCGGTGCCGGAATCCGAGACCGGCCATCGCCGGAATTTCCAGCGCATCGCGATCTGGATGTCGGTCAGCGGCGTGTTCTGGATCGCCGGCGGTCTCGCCGATCCGGCGGCGCGGCTGTGGCTGTGGCTGATCGCGGTCGCGATCGAATATGCCGGCCCCGCCATGCGTTTCCGCACGCCCGGTCTCGGCGCGTCCACGATGCGGGACTGGGACGTCGAGGGCGGCCACATGGCGGAGCGTTGCGCGCTGTTCATCATCATCGCGCTCGGCGAGTCCATCGTGGTCACCGGCGCGACCTTCAGCGAGGCGGCGTGGACCTGGACCTCGGCCTTTGCATTCGTGATCGCGCTGCTCGGCTCGATCGCGATGTGGTGGATCTATTTCCACATCGGCGCGGAAGCCGGCTCGCACCGGATTTCCCATGCCGACGAGACCGGCCGGATGGCGCGGCTGGCCTATACCTATCTGCATCTGCTGATCGTCGCCGGCATCGTGGTCTGCGCGGTGGGCGACGAGATGCTGCTGGCGCATCCCGACGGCCACAGCGGCATGAAAGAAATATTGGCGATGATCGGCGGGCCGCTGATCTACCTTGCCGGCGTCATTCTGTTCAAGCGCACCATCCGCGGCCACCTGCAACTGTCGCATCTGGTCGGCATCGGGCTGCTGCTCGCGCTGATCCCGTTCGGCGCGATGTTGTCGCCGCTGTGGCTTTCGGCCGCCGCCATGGCGATCCTGATGCTGGTCGCGGCGTGGGAAGCGATTTCGCTGGGCTCGCCCGAGGCATCAGCCGGATCTCACGCTTGAGCCAGCAGCGCGTGAACCGAGAACAGGTTTTCGTCGTCGGTCCATGATACCTGCGGCGTCCAGCCCGAGCTTCTGGCCAGCGCGGCGAAGCGTTCCAGGCTGTATTTGTAACTGTTCTCGGTGTGGATGCTTTCACCGGCGCGGAACGAAAAGCTCTTGCCGAGAACGCGCACGGTTTGCGCCTCGCGGCTCACCAGGTGCATCTCGACGCGGTGGCGCTCGCGGTTGAAGATCGCGCGATGAATGAACCCCGCGAGATTGAAGTTGCCGCCCAATTCGCGGTTGATGCGCGCCAGCAGGTTAAGGTTGAACCGCGCGGTGACGCCGGCGTCGTCGTTATAGGCGGCGTGCAGCACCCGGTCGCTCTTTTCCAGATCGACGCCGATCAGCATCAGCGCGCCGGGCCCGAGAATGGCGCGGGCGCCGCGCAGGAAGGCGCCCGCCTCGTGCGGCTCGAAATTGCCCAGCGTCGAGCCGGGGAAGAAGCCGACCTTCGGCTTGTCGCGCACCGCATCCGGCAATTCGAACGGCTGGGTGAAATCGGCGGTCACCGGATGCACGGCGAGGCCGGGAAAATCCGCGCGCAGCGCGCGCGCCTGCGCGGCGAGGAATTCGCCGGAGATATCCACCGGCACATAGGCATCGAAGCCGGATTGGGCATCGAAGCCGGATTGCGACAGTAAAAGACGCGCCTTGGTGGTCGCGCCCGCGCCAAACTCGATCAGGGCGGCGTGCGCCGGCAGCATCCGCGCGATATCCGCGCCGTGCGCGCGCAAAATACCGAGTTCGGTGCGCGTCGGATAATATTCCGGCAGCGCGGTGATCCGCTCGAACAGTTCGGAACCGGTGGCGTCGTAGAAATATTTCGGCGGCAGTTGTTTCGGCTGGCGGCTCAGGCCGTCGAGCACGTCGGCGGCGAACGCCGAGGTCGGCGGGTCGCGGCGCGGGTTTCCAGCCAAGGCGGCGGCGTGAGCGTTCATCGGAGTCTCCCGGCGTTCGGATACGGCATCAATCGCCGTAGTCGGCAAGCCGCAGTCCGGTGAACTGCCAGCGGTGATGCGGATAGAAGAAGTTGCGATAGGTGACGCGGCTATGGCCCCGCGGCGTCGCCAGCGACGAGCCGCGCAGCACCAGTTGATTGACCATGAACTTGCCGTTGTATTCGCCGAGCGCGCCGGGGGCGGCGCGATAGCCGGGATAGGGCGCATAGGCGCTGCGGGTCCACTGCCAGACGATGCCGAAGGCGTCGTCGAGAAGACCGGCGCGGGCCGCGACTTCCCATTCCATCTCGGTCGGCAGGTGCCGGCCGCGCCAGCGCGCGAAGGCGTCGGCTTCGTAGTAGCTGACGTGCATCACCGGGGCATCGAGGTCGAGCGGGCGCAGGCCGCCCAGCGTCATTACGCGCCATGCGCCGTCGATGTGGCGCCAATGGCCGGGGGCCTCCCATTGCTCCGCGCCGGCCTTGGCGAAGCCGTCCATCAGCCACAGCGTGGGGGTGCGGTAGCCGCCGTCCTCGATGAAGGCGAGCCACTCACGGTTGCTGACGAGGCCGCGCGCCAGTCGCACCGGACCGACCAGCGCGCGGTGCGCCGGCGTTTCGTTGTCGAAGTGGAACGTCCCGGCGGCGTGACCGATGCTGTGGATGCCTTCCTTGAGTTCGCGCCACGCCTCGCCGCCAGCGGTCGGGGCAGGCGGCTTCCAGGCCGGATCGTAGGCCGGGCAGAGCGGATTCTGGGCGAAGGCGTGCAGGATATCGGTGAGCATCAATTCCTGATGCTGCTGCTCGTGATTGAGCCCGACCTCGACCAGCGGCGCGATCTCCGCCAGCTTGTCGGGACCGGCCTCGCTGAAGAATGTCAGCACCGCCGCATCCACATGGCGGCGATAGGCGGCGACCTCGGCGGCGCCGGGGCGGGTGAGGTGGCCGCGCTCGGCGCGGGCGTGGCGCGGCCCGGCGCTGACGTAATAGGAATTGAACAGGAAGGCGTAATCCGGGTCGAACGACCGGTAGCCGGCGCAATGCGGCCCGAGCAGGAACTGCTCGAAAAACCAGGTGGTATGGGCGCGGTGCCATTTGGCGGGGCTCGCGTCCGGCATCGACTGCACCAGCTGATCCTCGGCCGAGAGCGGGGCGGCGCGGCGCTCGGTCTCGTCGCGGACGGCGCGATAGGCGTCGGCGAGGCGCACGGCCAGCGCCTCCGGGCGCGGCGAGGAGCGGTGGGCGAACAGGGATTGGGTCACGGACATCTCCGGTTCGGGGAAAAACGCCGTCGCGGCGGATGCGTTCCGGGAAAGTTTCCTCCCGCGGGCGGCTGATGTCACGCCAAAATCGCCGCGTTTTCGGCAGGTGATGCGGCGCGGGCCAAGGCGCGGTGCCGCTTCGCCGAGCCGGCGCTCCATTGCGTCGCCGCGGAACCGGGACAGCTCGACACGTTTCGGTGACGGCTGCGCGGGGCGCCTGAAATCGCTTGCATTTTGCTTGGGGTGTCAACCGTTTCAGGCTACATATATAGAAGGCGGGCCGGTTCGCCGGCGGGTCGCGAACGGCCTTCAAGAGGATGCAAGATGAGCATTGAGCAGTTTATCGAGAACGAAGTGAAGTCGAACGACGTGGTGCTGTTCATGAAGGGCACCCCGCAATTCCCGCAATGCGGGTTCTCAGGTCAGGTGGTGCAGATTCTCGACCATATCGGCGTCGGCTATAAGGGCCACAACGTGCTGGAATCGCCGGAGCTGCGCGACGGCATCAAGGTCTATTCGAACTGGCCGACCATCCCGCAGCTTTATGTCAAGGGCGAGTTCGTCGGCGGCTGCGATATCATCCGCGAGATGTTCCAGGCCGGCGAATTGCAGAAGATGTTCGCCGACAAGGGCATCACGCTCGGCGCCCCGGCCTGACGGCGGTTTCACGACGCATCATTGGCGCGGCGCGCTGTCACGCGCCGCGCAAAATCTCGCGCACCAGGGCGATGGTGTCGTCGATCATCGCCGCCGTGACGTCGAGATGGGTGCAGGCGCGAATGCGGCCGTCCATGGTGGCGAGCAGCACGCCATGGACGCGCAGCGCCGCGACCAGCGCGTCGGCTGAAAGAGCGACGTCGGAAGGCGCGAAGAACACCAGATTGGTCTGCGGTTCCTGCACGGTGATGCCTTCGATCCGCGACAGGCCGCGCGCCAGCGCCGTCGCGTTGGCGTGGTCCTCGGCGAGGCGCGCGACATGATGGTCGAGGGCGTGCAGGCAGGCCGCCGCGCAGACGCCGGCCTGCCGCATCGCGCCGCCGAGCCGTTGCTTCCAGCGCCATACTTCATCGACGAAGCCGGTCGAGCCGGCGATCACCGCGCCGACCGGCGCACCTAACCCCTTGCTGAAATCGATCCACGCCGAATCCCAGCCCGCCGCCATTTCGCGCGCCGGGACGCCGGTGGCGACGCAGGCGTTCATCAGCCGCGCGCCGTCCATGTGGGTGGCGATGCCGTGCTGATACGCCAGCGCGGCGATGTCGGCGAGCCGCGCGCGGGGCCACACCGTGCCGCCGCCGAGATTGGCGGTCTGCTCGGCGCTGACCAGCGTTTGCGGCGGCTGGTAGCGGGTCGGCGGCCGCAGCGCCGCGCGCAGCGTCTCCAGGGTGAATTGCCCGTCGACGCCGTCGAGCGGCATGATCTGGAAGCCGCCCAGCGCGGCGTGGGCGCCGCCCTCGCGCGCGATCAGATGCGCGGTGCGCTCGGCGAGGATTTCATCGCCGGGGCGGCAATGCGCAAGCGTCGCCGCGACGTTGCACATGGTGCCGGACGGCATGAACACCGCCGCTTCCTTGCCGAGCAGGTCGGCGACGCGCTCGCACAACAGGTTGACGGTCGGGTCGTCGCCGATCTGCTCGTCGCCGACCTCGGCGCGCGCCATTGCCTCGCGCATCGAAGGCGTCGGGCGCGTCTGGGTGTCCGACAGCAGGTTGATGCGGATCGGCGGCAGGGCTCGGTCGGTGGGCGAGGGGGCGTAAGGCACGCGCAAAGTCCTTTGGCGCACGGTAACAACAAAAAGGCCCCGGCAAAACCGGGGCCTTTTCGCGGTTGGCAGGATCGCGCGAAAAAATCAGCGCGAATAGAATTCGACGATCAGGTGCGGCTCCATCTGCACCGCGAACGGCACGTCGGCCAGTTGCGGAATCCGGACGAAGGTCGCGGTCTGCTTGTTGTGGTCGGCTTCGATGAAGTCCGGCACGTCGCGCTCGCCGAGCTGGTTGGCTTCGAGCACGATGGCGAGCTGCTTGGAGGCGTCCTTGACCTCGATCACGTCGCCGGGCTTGACCTTGTAGCTTGAGATGTTGACGCGCTTGCCGTTGACCTTGACGTGGCCGTGATTGATGAACTGGCGCGCGGCGAACATGGTGGAGACGAACTTGGCGCGGTAGACCACGGTGTCGAGGCGGCGCTCCAGCAGGCCGATCAGGTTCTCGCCGGAGTCGCCCTTCATGCGGGTCGCCTCGACATAGATGGCGTAGAACTGCCGCTCGGAGATGTTGGCGTAATAGCCCTTCAGCTTCTGCTTGGCGCGAAGCTGGGTGCCGAAGTCGGACAGCTTGCCCTTGCGGCGCTGGCCGTGTTGGCCGGGGCCGTATTCACGCTTGTTGACCGGGCTTTTCGGACGGCCCCAGATGTTCTGGCCCATCCGGCGGTCGATTTTGTACTTGGCTTCCGCACGCTTTGTCATCGCGTCCTCTGATAGTTGTAATGGTTTCCTGAGAAACCGGTTGAGGAAACGCGCCCTCCTGTGCGACGGGACGGAGCCCCGCTGCCGACAGGTCCGTCCTTAAAGCATAAGGGGAGGACCACGGGTCGCGAAACGCAACGCGGGCCGAAAACGGCCCGCGAGCAAGCGGCTTTTAGGGGGATCGCCCCGGAATGTCAAATCCGTCCGGGCGCGTCCTACTTCGCCGGTGAGGCCAGCGGCTTGGTCTTGTCCACGACGTACACGCCCAGCACCTTCATGGACTTGTCGCCGTGGACCTTGGCGTCGTGAACCGCGCCCGCCGGGATCTGGTAGGAATCGCCGGGCTTCAGCAGCTTGGCCGGCTGGCCGTCGATCTCAAGGGTCAGTTCGCCGTCCAGCACGTAGCCGGTCTCGATTCCGGGATGGGTGTGGCGGCCGGCGGCGGCGCCGGGCGGCAGTTCGGCCAGGCCGGTGACGGTGACATAACCATCCGGAAACTCGACCTTCTGCAACGGCGTGCGCTTGATGCCGCCCTGCTGCGCGACGGCGGCGCCCGCCAGCGCGAATGACAGGACGCCCAGCCCGAGCACGATTGACTTGATCTTGACCATCATTGTTCCTCCCAATGGAGCGCTCACGCTAGCAGCGCGCCACGGCCGGGAGAAGTCCGAATAAAGTTGCTATTCGTCCGTCATCGCAAGGAGCGAAGCGACGGGGCAATCCAGAGCCGCAAAGAAAGACTGGATTGCTTCGCTGCGCTCGCAATGACGATTCAATCACGCCGCGATCTCGGAGGCGAAGCCGTGCACCAGCGCCTCCGCCGCCGGGTGTCGCCGGCCCGAGGTGAAGATCAGCCGCGGATCGTGGGCGGGCGGTGCATCGGCGCGCGCCGGGCCGAGCAGGGCGGAGACGCGGCGGGCGATCGCCGGCGCCGGGTCGATCCACTCGACCGGCCAGGGCGCCAGCCGCACCAGCCGGTCGAGCAGCAGCGGATAATGGGTGCAGGCCAGCACCACGGCATCGGTGCGGGCTTCCCCGTCGATGAAGCAAGGCGCGATCTCGGCGGCGATCTCGGCGTCGGGGACGCTTTCGCCGTCGAGCGCCGCCTCGGTCAGCGCGGCGAGGCGGGGCGATCCCACCAGCGTCACCTCGCAGTCGTGGGCGAAATCGCGGATCAGGGCGCGGGTGTATTCGCGCTGCACGGTGCCCTTGGTGCCGAGCACCGAGACGTGGCGGGTTTTGGAGCGTTCGCAGGCCGGCTTGATCGCCGGCACGGTGCCGACGAACGGCACGCCATAGGCGGCGCGCAGGTGGCTCAGCACCAGCGTCGAGGCGGTGTTGCAGGCGATCACCGCGAGGTCGGGGGCGTGGGTGGCGATCAGTTCGCCGATCAGCGGCACCACGCGGTCCGCCAATGCGGCCTCGCTGTGCTGGCCGTAGGGGAAAAAAGCATCATCGGCGACGTAGACGTTGTCCGCGTCGGGCCGCGCCCGCACGATCTCGCGCAGCACGGTCAGGCCGCCGAGGCCGGAATCGAACACGAGAATGGTGGGATTTTTCGGCACCTGACGATCATATCCCCGCATGGTTACCAGTGCGTTGCCATTACGGCAGGAATGGGATTGCGATCCCTGGAGCGTTTGGTGATCGCGGACGGGGCGTCATCGTCCGCGAAGGCGGATGCGCTCACACTTCCCCGAACACCCGCCGGAAGATCGTATCGACATGCTTCAAGTGATAGCCGAGGTCGAATTTTTCCGCGATCTCGGCCTCGGAGAGATACTTTCGCACGTCCGGATCGTTCTTCAGCAGCGTCTGGAAATCGCCTTCGCCCCGCCATACCGGCATCGCATTGCGCTGGACCATCTTATAGGAATCCTCGCGGCTCGCGCCCTTCTGCGTCAGCGCGATCAGCACGCGCTGGGAGTGAACGAGGCCGCCGAGGCGGTCGAGGTTCTTCTGCATGTTGGCGGGATAGACCAGGAGCTTCTCCACCACGCCGGCCAGACGATTCAGCGCGAAATCCAGCGTCACCGTGGCGTCGGGGCCGAACATGCGCTCGGCGGAGGAGTGCGAGATATCGCGCTCGTGCCACAGCGCGACGTTCTCCAGCGCCGGCGTCACATAGGCGCGGACCATGCGGGCGAGTCCGGTAATGTTCTCGGTCAGCACCGGATTGCGCTTGTGCGGCATCGCCGAGGAACCCTTCTGCCCCTCGGAGAAGAACTCCTCGGCTTCCAGCACTTCCGTGCGTTGCAGGTGGCGGATTTCGATCGCCAGCCGCTCCATCGACGAGGCGATGACACCCAGCGTCGCGAAGAACATGGCGTGGCGGTCGCGCGGAATGACCTGGGTCGAGATCGGCTCCGGCGTCAGCCCCATCGCCCTGGCGACGTGTTCCTCCACCCGTGGGTCGATCTGCGCGAAGGTGCCGACCGCGCCGGAAATCGCGCAGGTCGCGATGTCTTTTCGCGCGGCGACCAGGCGCTCCTTGGCGCGCGAAAATTCCGCATAGGCATAGGCCATCTTGAGGCCGAAGGTCACCGGCTCGGCGTGGATGCCGTGCGAGCGGCCGATGGTCGGCGTCATCTTGTGCTCGAAGGCGCGCGTCTTCAGCGCGGCCAAGAGCTTGTCGAGATCGGCCAGCAGGATGTCGGCGGCGCGGGTGAGCTGCACGTTGAGACAGGTGTCGAGCACGTCCGACGACGTCATGCCCTGATGCACGAAGCGCGCCTCGGGGCCGACGATTTCGGCGAGATGCGTCAGGAAGGCGATGACGTCGTGCTTGGTCTCGCGCTCGATTTCGTCGATGCGCGCGACGTCGAAGGTGGCGTCCTTCGCCTTGGCCCAGATGGTTTTCGCGGCCTCTTTCGGGATCACCCCCAGTTCCGCCAGCGCGTCGGCGGCGTGCGCCTCGATCTCGAACCAGATCTTGAAGCGGGTCTGCGGCTCCCAGATGGCGGCCATGTCGGGACGGGTGTAGCGCGGGATCATGGAAAACTCGTCAGCTTGGGAGCATGATTCCGAAAAGTGGAAACCGGTTTTCGGAAAAGATCATGCTCAAACAGAAAATAGACGACGATTCTGTTTCAACGAAGTTGAAACAGAATCGAGGGATTTTGCCCGCGCTGTAGCAGTTCATGCCCCTTGAGGCCACCCTTGGCTGCGGATGACCGTCATGAAACGGCGGCTTGATGTCCGGCCCTGGATCGCAGCCCCCACAACAGCAGCGCCGCCGCCACGATGATGGCCAGACCGATCAGGACGAAGCCCAGGGTCACCAGCGCCTCCTGCCATGGCGCGGCGGAGTGGCCGGCCGAACTGACCGGTGAAAGCGCCGCGGTGCCGAGAATGGCGGCCAGCGTCGTCACCACCCAGTTGCCGTAGGTGCCGCCGAGCAGCGTCCAATAGGCCGCGGCGCTGGCGCGGGGTGACAGTTTGACCTCATTCCAGACCGCGCCGACGGCCAGCAGGAAGGTGCCGTTCATGACGCCTTCGAGATGCGCCGCGAGCCCCATCCGCACGTTAGTAAAGTGTTGTTCGGCGAGGCCGGTCAACAGTCCGATCAGGAACAGGACCATGCCGTGAAAAAGCAGTCGCTGCCGGTAATTCATTTTTTCGCCCTCGCAAATAGCCAGACGATCAATGCCCGGATACTAGAAGGCGGACGATGGCGCGGCCAGCGGCTTTTTTTTGGCGCGCCGCTACACCATCTCGCCGCGCGCGGTCGCCGCCGCGTGGCGGATGGCGTCGATGTTGGCCTTGTAGCTCGCCTCGGTGCCGCCCTTGAACACCGCCGAGCCCGCGACCAGCGCGTTGGCGCCGGCGGCGGCGAGCCGCGCCGCGACCTCGGGCACGACGCCGCCGTCAACCTCGATATCGATATCGCGGCCGGCGACCATGGCGCGCAGGTCGGTGACCTTGTTGACCATCGCCGGAATGAAAGCCTGGCCGCCGAAGCCGGGATTGACCGACATCACCAGCACCAGATCGATCAGATCGAGCACGTATTCGATGGCGGAGAGCGGCGTCGCCGGATTGAGCGAGACGCCGGCCTTCTTCCCCAGCGCCCGGATCGATTGCAGCGAGCGGTGCAGGTGCGGCCCGGCCTCGGCGTGAATGGTGATGTGGTCGCATCCCGCCTTGGCGAAGGCTTCGAGGTAGGGGTCGCACGGCGCGATCATCAGGTGGGCGTCGAAGATCTTCTTCGTATAGGGCCGCATCGCCTTGATGACGTCGGGGCCGAACGAGATGTTCGGCACGAAATGGCCGTCCATCACGTCGAGATGCAGCCAGTCGGCCCCGGCCTGGTCGACGGCGCGGACTTCCTCGCCGAGGCGGGCGAAGTCGGACGCCAGGATCGAGGGCGCGATCACCAGCGGGCGCGGCGCGAAAGGTTGGGACATGGCGGCTGCTTCCCGATGTTTCCGGTGTTGGAATGCGCCCCGGTATCACGCGCGGCGCGCCGGGGCAAATCCGGCGGGCGGGGCCGGCAAGGGTTGCCGTCGTCGGAACATCGGCGGCAGCATTTGCCGGGGGGCGTCGCGATAATCCCGGAAATTATCAATGTTTTTCAATATGATGAATTGCGGCACACGGCTTGCTTGCGTCGGAGGGCGAGTGTCCTGCCGCCTTTGACCTTCCGGGGCGGCCTTGCGCGGGAGATCAACATGCTGGCAGCCTTGGGGGTTGTATCCTCGATTTTCGACGTGGTGACGTCGCTGTCGTCGTCTTCGTCCGCCTCATCGAAGGCCACCACCGGCTTCACGCCGGCCACGACGTCGTTCTCCGCGAGCCCGCCGACGGCCAATAGCCCGTCGCGGTCCGGCGATGGCGCGAATGGCGGCAAGCTGTCGCCGGATACGCTGAACGATCTGTTCGGCCTGCTCGACGCCGACGGCGACGGCGCGATCAGCAAATCCGAATTCGAGACCGCGCTGGGGGCGGGCGGGACCAATACCGCCGCCGCCGATGGCGTGTTCGCCAGGATGGACAAGGATGGCGACGGCGGCGTGAACGCGGATGAGCTGGCTTCGGCGCTCGCCGGATCGCGGCGTGGCCACGGCCACCACCATCACGCCGGCAATGCGGCGTCGGGCGCGGCCACTTCGTCCTACAGCCTCACGGAGCGGGCGGCCACCGCCCCGACCACGGCCTCGGTGTCGGTGAGCGCATGACCGGGCGTCAGCCCTTGCCGAAGCGATCCTTCCAGGCCGGCAGCGCGCCGGGGAACGGCAGCGCGGTCGCCTCATAAACGCCGCGGGCGATGGCGCGCGCCGTCACGTTGGCGGCGACGGTGCCGAGTTCGGTGAGGCCGTAGAGCGGGTCGATCGGCTTTTCGCCGGTGGCGGCGGCGAACACCAGATCGCCGTCGAGGGGCGCGTGAACCGGGTAGATGGCGCGGGCGAAACCGGTCTGCGCCAGCATCGCCAGCCGTTGCGCCTGCGCCTTGGTCAGCAGGGCGTCGGTGACCACCGCGACCAGCGTGGTGTTCTCGATGGCGGTGGCCTCGGTCGCGCCCTTGGCCCGCATCGCGCGCATGTCGTCGGTGAAGGCGGCGGGCAGGCCACGGCCGCCGAATTCAGTGCCGATCTCGTAAGGCGCCGACCAGAACCACGGGCCGTCGCCGACGTTGACGCTGCCGACCGCGTTGACCACCGCGACCGCGGCGACGCGGACGCCGTTCGGCAACTCGGCCGAGGCCGAACCCAACCCGCCCTTGAAGTTCACCGTGGTCGCGCCAAAACCCGCGCCGACGGTGCCGAGCGCGAAATTGTCGCCCGCCGCCGCCGCCGCCGCGTAGCCGAGATCGCGATAGGGCGAGAAGCGGCCCCACTTCTTGTTGCCGCCGTTGATGAGGTCGAACACGACGGCGCCGGGTACGATCGGGATCACCGCGTCGGCGATGGCGAAACCGCGCCCCTGCTCGGCGAGCCAGCCCTGGATGCCGCCGGCGGCGTCGAGCCCGAAAGCGGAGCCGCCGGACAGCGCGATGCCGTCGATGCCGTCCACGGTGTTGACCGGGTCGAGCAGGGCGCTGTCGCGGGTGCCGGGGCCGCCGCCGCGAATGTCCAGCGAGGCCACCGCCGGCTTGTCGAACAGGATGGCGGTGACGCCGGACGCCAGCGCCGCGTCGTCGGCATTGCCGACGCGGACGCCGGCGATATCGGTGAGAAGGTTCTTCATCGTGATTCTCCAGACCAAAGGCAGATGAGCGTGCCTTCGCCGCCGGGTCAACTCGCCCAGGCGCGATCACAAACGCGCTGGTTGGGCGGCGCGGCCTTGCATAAAATCGCGAGAGCGGTGCATCTACCCGCATGATTCACGACGTCACCTTGCCCGCCGCGCTGATCGCCGGTCTTATCAGCTTCCTGTCGCCGTGCGTGCTGCCGCTGGTGCCGCCCTATCTGGTCTATCTCACCGGGACCACCATCGAGCAGGTCGCCGACGAGACTTTGCCGGCGGCATCCAAACGCAGCGTGTTGCTGTCGGCGCTGCTGTTCGTGCTCGGCTTCTCGACGGTGTTCGTGGCGCTCGGCGCCAGCGCCAGCCTGATCGGCGGCCTGATCCGGGCCTGGTCGGCGCAACTGTCGATTGTCGCCGGCATCGTCATCATCCTGATGGGGCTGCATTTCCTCGGGCTGACGCGGATCGGCTTCCTGATGCGCGAAGGGCGGCTGTCGATGCCGCGGCCGGTCGGGCTATGGGGCGCCTACATCATGGGCCTTGCGTTTGCCTTCGGCTGGACCCCGTGCATCGGGCCGATCCTCGCCGCCATCCTGTCGGTCGCCGCCGCCGAGGCCACGGTGACGAAAGGCGCGGGGCTGCTCGCAGTCTATTCCGCCGGGCTCGGCATCCCGTTCCTGCTTGCCGCGCTGATGATCGAGCAGTTCACCGGCCTGTTCGCGCGGATGAAGCGCCACCTTCACGTGGTCGAGACGGTGATGGGCGTGCTGATGGTCGTCACCGGCATCGCCTTCCTCACCGGCTCGATCAACTGGCTGAGCATCTGGCTGCTGGAGACGTTTCCGGCGCTGGCGAATTTCGGCTGAGGCGATAGATCGATCGGGTGCGACGCCATGGTTGACACAATCGGATAGTATCCCATAGGATACAAATCATGTATGAGGTTTTCAAAACCGCGGAGTTCGATACGTGGCTTGTGAATCTCAAGGATCAGGTCGGGAAGGCGCGGATCGTCTCGCGGATTGAACGTCTGGAGCAGGGTAATCCCGGTGATGCCGCGTCAGTCGGCGATGGAATCAGCGAACTGAGAATCCATTCGGGGCCGGGCTATCGCGTTTACTACAAGCAGACCGGCAGGATGATCGTGCTCTTGTTGTGTGGTGGCGACAAGTCAACGCAGCAGAGGGATATCCAGCGCGCCAAGGCTCTCGTCGCCGAATTGTGAGGTCAGGATCATGGCGAAGATTTCAAAATTCGATGCCGCTGAATATCTCGATAATCCCGCGACGATCGCGGCCTATCTCACGGAAGCATTCGAAAGCAACGATCCTGCCTTGATCTCGCGGGCCATCGGCACGGTCGCGAGAGCAAAGGGCATGGCGGGGGTGGCCAGCGAGGCAGGCGTGTCCCGTGAAAGCCTTTACAAATCGCTGAGCGGAACGACCAGGCCCGAGTTTGACACCGTGCGGAAAGTTCTGAATGCGGTTGGGGTCAAACTGGTCGTCGAGCCGATCGCTGGCCCGGCGAAAGCAGCCTGACGACGCGCATTCGGCCGGTCGAAAAGCAGATTATTCCGCTCACCCCCGCGCGAGGTCGAGCAGCGGGTCGGAGGTTGGGCGTGGCGGCCGGGTGCGGCCGGCGCCGCGGCGGCTATGATAGGTCGCGATCGCCACCACGATCCAGGTCACATGAAAGGCGAGCCCGGCGAGCACCACGACCTGGCCCGGAATCGGCCCGATCGCGGCGCGGGCCCAAACCTCTTGCAGCGAGGCGACCGGCGCCGGGTGGATCAGGATCTTGCCGACATAGGCGGTGACCTGGATCGCGAAAATCCAGCAATAGTTGTGGCGTAGCCGGCGGCCGACCGCCTCGGCGTAGGTGATGTGAAGGTTGGGCGCACGGTAGTCCTCGAACAGCACCTTGTTCCAGCCGTTGTCGGTGCGCACGCCGTCGCCGCGCAGGATCGGTCCGAAGAAATAGACTTCCAGGATGTGCGCGCGCATGCGCCAGAAATCGAAGAAGCGGTAGCGCCGCGCCTCGATGCCGAGAAAGGTCGCCACCAGCAGGCCGACCACGACCAGCGGCAGCGGCGAGGCGGTATCGTGGCTGAAGGTCAGCGACAGCGCGATGCCGGTGGTCAGCACCGCCCAGTTGGTGGTGGCGTCGAGCCGGGTGCGCCACACCGTGCTGCGATAGAGTTCGCCGCGATACAGATGCGCCAGCGCGGTGATGTCGGAGGAGGAGAACACAGGGGCGGCGTCATTGTCGGGACGGCCGCTGGGACGATCGCTCATGGCTCGGTTTCCTTCGCTGGATCGCTGGATCGTTGGCAGGCGACCCTTGGTCGGGCGGGTCCGGGCCGGGCGTCGATTTAATCATGAACCTGCCGGCGAGGTCACCAACATCCTCGGGATCGTCGGGACGCGACCGTCCTCTCCGATGGCGAGGAGATGCATAATTAATGTAGCGCTTCTTCCTATTTTTCCGGGTTCCTGCGATCCTGGGAACCGGGACATCGAACCTCCCCGTCCGTTTCTGAACCCCAACGGCCGCTCCGAGTGGAAGTCATGCGCAAACCGATCAACCTCGCGGCAAAGACCAAACGGCTGCGAAACCTGAGCGAATTCATCGCGGCCCAGCCGACCGTCAAGGCGCGGCTGGCGGCCGGCAAGGCGCTGCGCGGCAAGCTGCCGCGCAAGGCCCATGCCGAGTGGGCGCCGGCCGGCGACCGCAAGGATCCGATCGCGATCCTGCACGCGCAGAACGCCCAGCGGGTGGCGAAGCTGGTGCCGCTGCGCATGGGGCGGATGGCGGCGTCGCCCTTCGCCTTCCTGCGCGGCAGCGCGGCGGTGATGGCGGCGGATCTGGCCGGCACGCCGCACACCGGGCTGGAGGTGATGGCCTGCGGCGACATGCACCTGAGCAATTTCGGCGTTTTCGCCTCGGCGGAGCGCAACCTGATCTTCGCCATCAACGATTTCGACGAGGTCCATCCCGGTCCCTGGGAATGGGACCTGAAGCGGCTGGCCGCCAGCGCGGCGGTGGCGGTCGGCTTCTGCGGCGGCGACCGCCATCAGGGGCGCGAGGCCGCCGAACGCGTGGTCAGGGCCTATGCCGAACACATCAACCGCTACGCCCGCATGGGCGTGCTGGAAGTCTGGTACGATCACATCGACGAGGCGACCATTCTCGACGCCCTGCCGGCGGATGCGGCCGGCCACGCCCGCAAGATGCTCGCGCGCGCGCGCGGGCGCGGCCACCAGAGCAGCCTGGAGCGGCTGACCGAGAAGGTCGGCGACGCGCACCGGATGATCGAGGATCGCCCGATCATCGTGCGCGAGACCCGTCTGCCCGACGGCACGCCGGCGCCGGTCGCGCTCGACGGCTTGTTGCGGGACTACATCGCCTCGCTGTCGCCGGACCGGATCAGGCTGTTGCGCCGCTATCGAATCCGGGACGTCGTGCGCAAGGTGGTCGGCGTCGGCAGCGTCGGGACCAGTTGCTGGGTCATCCTGCTCCAGGGCACCGACGCCGACGATCCGCTGTTCCTGCAAGTCAAGGAAGCCGGGCAATCCGTCCTCGCGCCCTACGTGACCACCAGGTTCCACTTCGACAATAACGGCTTGCGGGTGGTCACCGGTCAAAGGCTGATCCAGGGGTCGCCGGACATCTTCCTCGGCTGGGGACGCAGCGTCGCCGTCAATGCCAAGGACTACTATGTCCGCCAACTGGCCGACATGAAGGGCTCGTTCAAAATGGTCGAGAACGACCGCTCCGGCATCAAGGGCCTGATGAACTATTGCGATCTTTGCGGATGGGCGCTGGCGCTGGCCCACGCCAAATCCGGCGACGCCGCCATGATCGCCGGCTATTGCGGCACCGGCGACGCGCTGCCGGAGGCGATCGGCCTGTTCGCCGATCGCTACGCCGAGCAGAACGCGGCCGACTACGACCGGCTAAAGGCCGCGATCCGCGCGCGCCGCATCCCGGTGACGCGGAATGTTTAGCAGCAGATTTGGTTGAGATCGTCATGCGCGGGCTTGACCCGCGCATCCATCAAAAGGGTTGAATCCTTCCAGGACGATGGATTGCCGGGTCAAGCCCGGCAATGACGACTTTGTTTCATCAAAAGACAAATGTCTCTTGGCGCGCCGCCCCCGGTCGCTCCTCGACAACCGGGGGCGGGCGTCGTCGTCAGGTTCCCTTGCCGGAGCCGATCTCGGCGTAATTGCCCTTGTCGTCCCATTTATAGACGACGTAGTCGATCGCCTTGATGTCGCCCTTCTCGTCGAAGGCGAGCTTGCCGAGCACGGTGTCCCATTCGCCGGCCTTGATGACCTTCATCACCTTCTCCGGGTCGGTGGTGCCGGCCTTCTTGACGGCCTCGGTCCACACCTGCATCGCGGCGTAGGTGTAGAGCGTGTAGCCCTCGGGATCGACGCCCTTCTTCTTGAACTCCTCGACAATGGCCTTCGCGGTCGGCTTGAGGCGCGGGTCGGGGCCGAAGGTGAACAGCGTGCCGGCCGCGAGCGGGCCGGTGATCGAGGCGAATTCCTTGTCGTTCATGGCGTCGCCCGCCATCAGCACGGTCTTGAGGCCCTGATCGCGCATCTGGCGCAGGATCAGCCCGGCTTCCTGATGGTAGCCGCCGACGAACACCAGGTCGATATTGTCGCGCTTCAGGCGCGAGACGATGGAGTTAAAGTCCTTGTCGCCCTTGTTGTAGGACTCGAACATCTTCTCCTGGAAGCCGGCCTTGTTCAGCGCCTTCTTGGTTTCGTCGGCGAGACCCTTGCCGTAGGTGGTCTTGTCGTTGAGGATCGCGACGTTCTTGCCCTTGAAATTCTTCACGATGTAGTCGGCCGCGACCACGCCCTGCTGGTCGTCACGGCCGCAGACGCGCAGCACGTTCTTGAGCTTGCGCTCGGTGAACAGCGGATTGGTCGAGGCCGGGGTGATCTGCAACACGTTGCTGTCGGCATAGGCTTCAGAAGCCGGGATCGACGACGACGAGCAGAAGTGCCCGGCGACGAACGGGATGCCGGCGCTGCCGATCTTTTCGGCGACGGAGCGCGCCTGCTTCGGATCGCAGGCGTCGTCGCCGACGAACAGCTTCAGCTTCTTGCCCAGCACGCCGCCGGCGGCGTTGGTGTCGGCGACGAACTGCTCGGCGCCGTTCAGCAACTGGCGGCCGAAGGCGGACTCGCTGCCGGTCATCGGGCCGGCCACCGCGACGGTGATGTCCTGGGCGAACGCGGCGGTCGACAACGCGAGCGATGCGCCAAACGCCAGTCCGATCAGCTTCAATGGTTTCATGCGAATGACCCTCGTGGTGGTTGTGATGGATGCGCCGGACTCTGCCGGCTTTGCAAATCGGCGGCATTGTCGGCTGATTTGCCGGCGGTGTCATGGGCATTTTTGCGGAACCGCGTCACTTGGTCGCCGCGGTCGATTCTGCTCAGCGATCCCCCGTGTCGTCCCTGCGCAGGCAGGGACCCATAACCCATGGCATTGGTCGGTATGGACAACCTTGCCTTGGATGATGAAGCCGATCCGCTGCGGCGTATGGGTCCCTGCCTGCGCAGGGACGACAATTCATTTTCGCGCAGCAAATCAAGCGCGCCGGCCGCCTTCGAGATAGGCGGCGCGGATTTCCGGGCGTTGCAGCAGCTCCATGCCGCCGCCGCTCATGGTGATAAGGCCGTTGACCATCACATAGCCGCGATGGGCCAGCCGCAGCGCGTGGTTGGCGTTCTGCTCGACGATCAGCACGGTGAGGCCGTCCTCGCGGTTGAGCGCGCGGATCGCCGCGAAAATCTGCCGGGTAATCAGCGGCGCGAGGCCGAGCGAGGGCTCGTCCAGCAACAAAAGGCGCGGGCGGCTCATCAGCGCGCGGCCGATCGCCAGCATCTGCTGCTCGCCGCCGGACAGCGTGCCGCCGCGTTGCGCCATGCGTTCCTCGAGGCGGGGGAACAGCTTCAGCACCCGTTCGAGGCTCATGGCGCGCTCGGCGGCGCTGCCGGGGGTGGCGTCGGCGCCCATTTGCAGGTTTTCCGCCACGCTCATGCGCGGGAAGATGCGGCGGCCCTCCGGCGATTGCGCGATGCGTAGCCGCGCTACCTCATGGGCCGGCAGCGCGGTGATGTCGCGGCCACCGAACAGGATGTGGCCGGCGCGGGCGCGCGGGCGGCCGAAGATCGACATCATCAGGGTGGATTTGCCGGCGCCGTTGGCGCCGATCAGCGCCACGATCTCGCCGGTGGCGATATCGAGGTCGACGCCCTTCAGCGCCTCGATCTTGCCGTAGGCGGCGCGCAGGCCGCGAATGGCGAGCAGCGGCGTGGCGGCGGCGCTCATGCGCCGCCCTCCATCACTTGGGCGGCGTCTTCCTCGTCGGCGCCGAGATAGGCGGCGACCACCTTTGGGTCGTCGCGCACCGCGCGCGGCGCGCCGTCGGCGATCTTGACGCCGTGGTCGAGCACCACGATGTGGTCGGAGATTTCCATCACCACGCTCATGTCGTGCTCGATCAGCAGGATCGAGGTGCCGACATCGTCGCGGATCGACAGCAGCAATTCGCTGAGCGCGGCGCTCTCGTTGGCGTTGAGGCCGGCGGCCGGCTCGTCGAGGCAGAGCAGCGCCGGCCGCGCGCACATCGCGCGGGCGATTTCCAGCCGGCGCTGGTCGCCGTAGGGCAGGTTGCCGGCGGCGTCGTCGGCGCGCTCAGTGAGGCCGATGCGCTCCAGCCAGTGGCGGGCGAAGTCGATCGCAGCCCGCTCGGCGGCGCGGAACGAAGGCGCGCCGAGAAGGCCGAGCAGGCTGAAGCCGGAGGCGCGCATCAGGGTGTTGTGCTGCGCCACCATCAGGTTTTCCAGCGCGGTCATGCCGGGGAACAGCCGGATGTTCTGGAAGGTGCGCGCGACCTTCGCGTATTTGCAGATGCGGAAATCGTGCAGCCGGTCGAGCCGGAACGCCGCGCCGTCGTCATGGACCAGTTGCATGACGCCGCTGGAGGGCCGGTAGAAGCCGGTGATGCAGTTGAACACGGTGGTCTTGCCGGCGCCGTTCGGCCCGATCAGCGCGGTGATCTGGCGGCGGCCGGCCGTGAACGACAGCTCGTTGACGGCGACAATGCCGCCGAAGCGCATGGTGAGGCGGTCGATGGCGAGAATCGGCGCTTCCGTCGTCATCCGTGGCCTTCCTTCACCAGCGACGACGATATCTCGGTTCGTTTTTGCAGAAACACGGTGGGGGCGCGATGGCCGATCAGGCCGCGCGGCCGCCAGATCATCAGCAGCACCATGACGCCGCCGAACACCAGCATGCGGAACTGGTCGAGGCCGCGGAACAGCTCGAAGCCGCCGATCATGGCGATGGCGGCCAGCGCCACGCCGAGCTGCGAGCCCATGCCGCCGAGCACGACGATCGCCAGCACCAGCGCCGATTCCTGGAAAGTGAACGACTCCGGGCTGATGAAACCCTGACGGGTGGCGAAGAACGCGCCGGCGAAGCCGCCGAACATCGCCCCGATGGCGAAGGCCGAGAGTTTGGTCGTGGTGATGTTGATGCCGAGCGCGCGGCAGGCGACCTCGTCCTCGCGCATCGCCTCCCAGGCGCGGCCGATCGGCAGCCGCCGCAGCCGGATGGTCGCCCAGTTGGTGAGCAGCGCCAGCGCCAGGATCAAATAGAACAGGAACACCAGGCGATGGGTCGGCGAGAACGGCACGCCGATCATCGCCGCGAAGCCGTGTTCGCCGGGCGTCAGCGGAATGCCGAACACGGTGGGGCGCGGGATGCCGCTGATGCCGTTCGGCCCGCCGGTCAGGTCCTGCCAGTTGAGAATGACGAGGCGAATGATCTCGCCGAACGCCAGCGTGACGATGGCGAGATAGTCGCCGCGCAGCCGCAGCACCGGAAAGCCGAGAATGACACCCCACAGCGCTGCGAGCAGGCCGGACACCGGCAGCAGCACCCAGAACGCCCACGGCCCGAGTTGCTCCATGCTGAAGGCGACGAAAGGAAAGCCGTCGACCAGGTGCGGCAGAGGCAGCGGGCTCTGCGCCAGCAGCGCGTAGGAGTAAGCGCCGACCGCGTAGAACGCGACGTAGCCGAGATCGAGCAGGCCGGCGAGGCCGACCACGATGTTGAGGCCCCAGCCCAGCATCACATAGGTCAGCACCAGGATGCCGAGGTCGAGCAGATAGCGTTCCTTGTAGAAGATCACCGGCACCAGCAGCGCGAAGATCAGCAGCGCCGGCGCCAGCAGGCGGCCCAGCGTTGCGAATGTCGCGCGAACGCCGGCCGGCAATTCGACGCCGCCGACCGGGCCGATCCAGCGCCGCAGCAATTCGATGACGATGGAGCCGGCAAACACCGCGCCGACCATGGCGGCGAGTTCGCCGAAGCGTGTCCAGTAGATCAATTGGCCCGACGATCCGGCTTCGGTGCGGATGCCGATCATCAGGAAGAACAGCCCCAGCGCCACCAGCGCGCTGATCGCCGCTTTCTTGAGGATGAAGGCCATGCCCGCGACCGGCGCGGCAAGGGACGGAGCAGGGGCGGGCGTGGCCATCCGTCAGACTTTTTCGACTTCGGGGCGGCCGAGCAGGCCGGTGGGCATGAAGATCAGCACGACGATGAGAATCGAGAACGCCGCGACGTCCTTGTATTCGACCGAGAAATAGGCCGACCAGAATGTCTCGATCAGGCCGATGGCGAGCCCGCCCAGCATCGCGCCGGGCAGCGAGCCGATGCCGCCGAGGACGGCGGCGGTGAACGCCTTGATGCCGGCGATGAAGCCCATGAAGAAATCGACCAGCCCGTAATAGAGCAGGTACATCATGCCGGCGACGGCGGCGAGCGCGGCCCCGATCACGAAGGTCATGGAGATGGTGCGGTCGACATCGACGCCGAGCAGCGCCGCCATGGTCTGGTCCTGCTCGCAGGCCCGCATGTCGCGGCCGAAGCGGGTGCGCGCGACGATATAGCTGAACACCGCCAGCAGCACGATGGTGGTGGCGACGACCACGATCTGCACATTGGACAGTTGCACCGCGAAGTTGCCCGAGTCGTGCAGCGTGTAGCCGCCGGTGATGATCGGCGGCACCGGTTTTACGCGCGCACCCTGTGAGACTTGCGCGAAGTTCGACAGCACGAACGACATGCCGATGGCCGACAGCATCGGCGCGAGGCGGAACGATTGCCGCAACGGCCGATAGGCGATGCGCTCCACCGTCCAGCCGTAGAGCGCGGTCACCGCCATCGCCACCAGCAGCACCAGCAGCAGGATCACCGGCACCATGGTCAGCCCGATCGACACCAGGATCAGAAAGGTGATTAGGGCGATGAACCCGCCGATCATGAAAATGTCGCCATGGGCGAAATTAATCATGCCGACAATGC
The DNA here is from genome assembly GCA_023954195.1 of Xanthobacteraceae bacterium. Classification (GTDB taxonomy): domain Bacteria; phylum Pseudomonadota; class Alphaproteobacteria; order Rhizobiales; family Xanthobacteraceae; genus 62-47. The sequence goes on along the minus strand of JAMLIK010000001.1, from coordinate 621,408 downwards.
CGTAGACCATGGTGTAGCCGATGGCGATCAGCCCATAGATCGAGCCCAGCACCAGGCCGTTGATGAGCTGCTGGAAGAAATAATCCATCGTCCCCCCGATTCCTCCCGCTCCGTCTTAACAGCGGGGTTTTGCCACGGCAACGGTCGGGCGAGGCGATTGACCCCCGCGCGCGGCGGCCGGGCGGACGTTTGTCCACAGGGCGGTTAGGGTTAACAAAGGGTTTCAATTGCGACCGCGCGGCGGCGGGGCTTTGGTCGCTGGCGGCGCGCATCGCCGATTTCGCGGCGCGCGGCAGGCGGAGCCCCGATGCGCACGAACTGGACCCAGGCGACAAACTGGCGATTGAGCACGTTCAGCGGCTTGCTGCTCGCCGGCTATTTCGTGCCGGCGTGGGGGTGGGCGGCGTGGCGCATCGTGCTGTCGCCGATCCACGGCCTGTTCGAGCGACCCAACGTCGCGGTCGCGATCTTCGTCAGCGAGCACCTGCAAGTTCCGGCGCTGACCATGGTGCGGGTCGCCTGGCTGCTGGCGCTCGGCAAACTGACGGTGGTGGCGTTCTTTCTGCTGTTCGCGGCGTTGCTGCTGCGCCGCGCGGTCCGCCTCGGGCGCGGCGGCGACGAGGCGCTCGGCATCGCGCTGGGATTGGGCTGCGTCATCAGCTTCGCCGCCATGATGTTCGCGGCCCAGGTTCATGAGGCGGCGGCGCTGCGGCTGCACGCCACCGAACTCATGCTGCTGCTCGGCACCGCGGTCCTGATGCTGGTCGATCAGCCCCCGGCCGCAACGGCGGCGGCCGATGCCGAGGCGGCGAACTACGGCTTGAGCAATCCCAGTTCCTGAAGCACCGAGCCAGCTTCCTTGACCGCGTGGTTGGCGGCCGGAACGCCGCAATAGATCGCCTGCTGAAGCAGGATCTCCTTGATGTCGTCCGGCGTGAAGCCGCCCTCGCCGAGCGCGGCGCGGACGTGCAGGCGGAATTCGTCCCATTGCCCCAGCGCCACCAGGGTGCCGATCACCAGCACGCGGCGGGTGCGTTCGTCGAAGTGCGGCCGGGTCCAGATCTCGCCCCAGGCGTGGCGGGTGATGAGGTCGAGGAACTCGGCGTTGAAGGCATTGCTGTTGCCGACCGATTTGTCGACCCAGGCGTCGCCCAGCACCTTGCGGCGCATTTTCGTGCCGTCGTCGCGGCGTTGTTGGTCGTCCATGGTGGTGCCTCGCTGAAGGTCGTCATTGCGAGGAGCGTGAGCGACGAAGCAGGCCAGTTCCTGCTTTATGGCTTTCTGGATTGCTTCGCCGCGCTCGCAATGACGGAAACGGTTACGATTGCGTCAAAAAGCCGGTCACCGCCTCGGTGAATGCCTGCGGCTGCTCGACGTTGGAAATGTGCGCGGCGTCGAGGATGGTCATGGCGGCGCCGGGAATATGGTCGCGGATGTATTCGCCCGCCGCGACCGGCGTGGCGGGGTCGTGCCGTCCGGCGATCACCAGCGTCGGGCGCGGGATTCGTGGCAACAGGTCGCGCTGGTCGAGCGTGCGCAGCGCTTCGCAGCAGGCGAGGTAGCCGGCTTGTGGCGAGGCGATCAGCATCGCCTTCATGCGCGCGGTCGCTTCCGGCTCGCGGGCGCGGAAATCCGCCGTCAGCCAGCCGCCGATCACCGCGTCGGCCACCGCCGCGATGCCGCCTTCCGTCACCGCCTTGATGCGGTTGTCCCAGTTGGTCGGGTCCGGGTAGTAGCAACTGGTGTTGCACAGGATCATGCGGTCGAAGCGGTCGGGGGCGTTGGCGCCGAGCCATTGCCCGACCATGCCGCCCATCGACAGCCCGCACCAGTGCGCCTTGCGGATATTCAGCGCGTCAAGAATCGCCAGCACGTCGTGGCCGAATCGCGCCATCGAGTACGGTCCCGCCGGCACGCCGGACCGGCCGTGGCCGCGGCGGTCGTAGCGGATCACCTGGAACTGTTTGGCGAGCGCGTCGAGTTGCGGCTGCCACATCGCCATGGTGCAGCCGAGCGAGTTCGACAGCATCAGCGCGGGGGCCTCGTCGCGGCCGTCCACCGCGACGTTGAGCGGGCAGCCGTCGTCGGCGTTGATCGTGGGCATGGGATGGATCCTCCTGCATCTGCCGTCATTGCGAGCGAAGCGAGGCAATCCAGTCCTGGTTTCGCGGCTTCTGGATTGCTTCGCTTCGCTCGCAATGACGCTGGTTAGGTGTTGTTGAGCGACGCGAGCAAGCGGTCGATCAGTTGTTGCGATGCGCCCTGATAGGCCAGCGGGTCGAATAGTTTTTCGAGCCGCGCGGCGTTAAGATGCGCGGTGACGCGCGGATCATCGGCGAGCACTTCGCGCAAATGACGCCCCGACGCCACCGCCTGGCGCGAAGCCGCCTCGATGAGGTGATGGGCGTCGGCCTTGCCGATGCTCTCCGCCAGCGCCATCGTCACCGCCTCGGCCATGATTAGCCCGTGGGTTGTATCGAGATTGGCGCGCATCCGCGCCGCGTCGACCTCAAGACCCTCGGCGATATCGACGATAGCGCCGAGCGCGCCGGAGGTGACCAGCAGCAGCGTCGGCAGGGTCGGCCATTCGGCGTGCCAAGGGCCGGCGCTGCGCTCGTGTTCCTGCACCTGCGCGGCGAAGATCGTGGCGGCGAGGTTCGGCGCCATGGCGGCGGCGGCCAGCGCCGAGGCCGCGGCCACCGGGTTGCGCTTGTGCGGCATGGTCGAGGAGCCGCCTCGGCCTTCGCCGGCGGGTTCGAAGGCTTCGCCGACATCGGTCTGCATCAGCAGCGAGGCGTCGCGGGCGATCTTGCCGCAGGTGCCGGCGAGGATCGCCATCGCAGCGGCGGCTTCCGCGATGCGGTCGCGATGGGTGTGCCATGGCGCCTCGGGCAGCGGCAGCCGCAGTTCGCGCGCCAACGCTTCGGCGACCGCGAGCCCATGGTCGCCGAGCGCCGCCAGCGTGCCGGCGGCGCCGCCGAATTGCAGCGCCAGGGCATCGTCGCGCAATGCCGTCAACCGGCCGCGCGCGCGGCCGAGCGCGGCGGCGTAACCGGCGAGCTTGAGGCCGAACGGCATCGGCAGCGCGTGCTGCAACCAGGTTCGCGCCACCGTGGCGGTGTCGCGATGCGCCGCCGCGAGCCGCGCGAAGCCGGAGACGGCGCGATCGAGGTCGGCCTTGAGTGCGTCGATGGCGGCGCGCAGCGTCAGCACGGTGGCGGTGTCGATGATGTCCTGGCTGGTCGCGCCCCAATGCACGTAGCGCGCCGCCTCCGGGTCGATTGTCGCGACCTCGGCGGTCAGCGCCTTGACCAGCGGGATGGCGAGATTGCCGGCGCGTGTCGCCGCCTCGGCCAGCGCGGCGATATCGAAGCGTTCCGCGCGGCAGGCGGCGGCGATCGGCATGGCTGCGGTTTTCGGGATCGCGCCCGTCGCGGCCTCGGCGCGGGCCAGCGCCGCCTCGACATCCAGCATGTGCTGGAGGAAAGCGCGGTCGTCGCACACCGCGCGCATCGCGGCGCTCGACAGCATCGGCGCCAGCAGGGGGGAGAGGGACGTGCTCATGTGGCGGAACCTTATTCGCTCACGGGGCTCCGTGCCAATCCTTCCCATGGCATGGCGCCGGTCCTCTTTTATTTGTCGGCGGGACGGGTTAGTTGAGCATCACAGGTTTCATGACACAGCATCGCGCGCGGCGGCGGGCGGTGACGATCAGGGGAGGATGCTCTCATGGCCATGACGATGAATGGCGAGGTCCAGCTCGACGCGCCGCGCCAGACCGTATGGGAGAAGCTCAACGATCCCGAGGTGCTGAAAGCCTGCATTCCCGGTTGTGAGGAGCTGGAGCGCACCGAGGACAACGGCTTCCGGGCGGTCGCCAAGATCAAGGTCGGCCCGGTGTCGGCGCGCTTCAAGGGCAAGGTCACGCTCAGCGACCTCGATCCGCCGAACGGCTACCGGATTTCCGGCGAGGGCGAGGGCGGCATCGCCGGCTTCGCCAAGGGCGGCGCCACCGTCGGCCTCGCCGACAAGGATGGCGGCACGTTGCTCAGCTACAATGTCGAGGCCCAGATCGGCGGCAAGCTGGCGCAACTCGGCCAGCGCCTGATTAACGGCTCCGCGAAGAAGCTGGCGGACGAGTTTTTTGCCGGCTTCGCCCGCGCCGTGCAGGGTTGAGGAAGACCTCGAACACAGGCCCGAACAAGCCCGCGAGGGCGAGGTTGCCCAAGCCGCCGATGGGCCATAATATGCGTTTGGAATGATTTCAAAGAACCGCGCGGCACGTGATGCGGCGCGGGCAGAGAGCGCATATGGCCAAGATTTCTCTCGTCGTTAACGGCAATCCCGTCACCGCGACCATCGATCCCCGCACCCTGCTGGTGCAGTTCCTCCGCGAACACCTGCGGTTGACCGGCACCCATGTCGGCTGCGACACCTCGCAATGCGGCGCCTGCGTCGTGCACCTCGACGGCAAGGCGGTGAAATCCTGCACCACGCTGGCGGTAATGGCCGACGGCGGCAGCGTCACCACCATCGAGGGGCTTTCGGCCGAGGGCGCGCCGCTGCATCCGATGCAGGAGGCGTTCCGCGAGCATCATGGGCTGCAATGCGGCTTCTGCACGCCGGGCATGATTATGACCGCGGTGGACATGGTGCATCGCAAGGGCCACGATCTCGACGACCACACCATCCGCGAGGAACTCGAAGGCAATCTGTGCCGCTGCACCGGCTATCAGAACATCGTGGTGTCGATCGCCGCCGGCGCTCGCGCGATGGCGAAATCCGATCTCGCGTGATACATTAGGATCCTTGGGACAAGCCCATGTATGAATTCAAATATCATCGGCCCGCAACGGTGCGCCAGGCGGCCAACCTGCTGGCCAGGAACGAGGACGCCAAGCTGATCGCCGGCGGCCATACCCTGGTGCCGGTGATGAAGCAGCGCCTCGCCGCGCCGCCGCATCTGGTCGACCTGACCCGTATCGAGGGGTTGAGCGGCATCGAGATCAAGGGCCGCGCGCTGGCGATCGGCGCCACCACCACCCACGCCGAGGTGGCGGATTCGGCCACGGTGCGCGAGGCGATCCCGGCGCTGGCGGAACTCGCCGGCGTGATCGGCGATCCGGCGGTGCGCCACAAGGGCACCATCGGCGGCTCCATCGCCAACAACGACCCCACCGCCGACTATCCGGCGGCATGCCTGGCGCTCGGCGCCACCATCGTCACCAACAAGCGCCGGATCAAGGCTGAGGATTTCTTCCAGGGCCTGTTCACCACGGCGCTGGAAGCCGACGAGATCGTCGTCCGCGTGCTGTTTCCGCTGCCGAAAAAGGCGGCCTATGAGAAGTTTCGCAATCAGGCGTCGCGTTACGCGCTGGTCGGCGTGTTCGTCGCCCGGATGCCGTCGGAGGTGCGCGTCGCGGTGACCGGGGCGGGTGCCGACGGCGTATTCCGCCTGACCGCCTTCGAGGAAGCCCTGAAGAAGCGTTTTTCGCCGAAAGTGCTGGATGGCTTGCCGGTTTCCGCGGAGGGGCTTAACAGCGACCTGCACGGCAGCGCGGACTATCGCGCGCATTTGATCGGGGTGCTGGCGCGCCGTGCCGTCGATGCCGCAAACAACCGGGCGTAATCAGCAAGAGCCCAGACTGGCCTTCAAGATGAGTAAATCCCCGGAGCTGCCCGACTCGGTCGACGCCACGCTCCAGCTTCTCAACAGCCACGGCTATTTCGCCGAGCGATCGCTCGCCACCGTGGTCTATCTATCGCTGCGGCTGGGTCGGCCGCTGTTTCTCGAAGGCGAGGCCGGCGTCGGCAAGACCGAGATCGCCAAGGTGCTGGCGGCGACGCTCAAGCGCAACCTGATCCGGCTGCAATGCTACGAGGGGCTGGACGTCGCCTCCGCCGTCTACGAGTGGAACAGCGCGGCGCAGATGATCGCCATCCGCCTCGCCGAGGCCGCCGGCGATTCCGAGCGCGAGCAACTCTCAAGCGACATCTTCAGCGAGCGCTACCTAATCAAGCGGCCGCTGCTCAGGGCGCTGGAGCCGGATGTCGCCGGCGCGCCGGTGCTGCTGATTGACGAACTCGACCGCGCCGACGAGGCGTTCGAGGCGTATCTGTTGGAAATCCTCAGCGATTTCCAGATCACCATCCCCGAACTCGGCACCTTCAAGGCGCCGCAGCCGCCGATCGTCATCGTCACCTCGAACCGCACCCGCGAAATCCACGACGCGCTGAAGCGGCGTTGCCTCTATCACTGGGTCGATTATCCCTCCGCCGAGCGCGAACTGGCCATCGTCAAGTCGCGGGTGCCGGGCATTTCCGCGAAGCTGTCGGAGCAGGTGGTGCGTTTCGTGCAGGAACTGCGCGATCAGGATTTCTACAAGAACCCCGGCGTCGCCGAGACCATCGACTGGGCCACCGCGCTGACCCAGCTCGACGCCCGCGCGCTGACGCCGGAAGTGGTCGGCGACACCTTGGGCGCGCTGCTCAAGTACCAGGACGATATCGCGAAAATGCAGGCCGGCACGATGCAAAAGGTTTTGAAGGAAGCCACCAGCGAGATCTAGGTTGGAACATAACGCCCAAACCGTCGTCTCCCCGCAGGCGGGTCAAGGTGGCCCGAGCCGCCCATGACGACGCCTTCGCCCGCGACCGGATTGATCGCCGACAATATCGTCGGCTTCGCCCGCGCGTTGCGCGCCGCCGGCATTCCGGTCGGGCCCGGCGCGGTGATCGACGCGCTGCAAGCCCTGCGCGTGATCGACATCGGCCATCGCGGCGAGGTCTACGCCACGCTTGAGGCGGTGTTCGTCAAGCGTCACGAGCATGCGCTGATTTTCGCGCAAGCCTTCAACCTGTTCTTTCGCGCCGAGCAGGAGTGGATGCACCTGCTGGACTCGGTGCCGCTGCCCGACCATGCCAAGCCGAAGCCGAAACCGGCCTCGCGCCGGGTGCAGGAGGCGATGTCGCAGACCCGGACCATCGAGCAGGTGCCGACTGAGGCGCGGGAATTGCGGCTGTCGCCGTCGGATCAGGAAATCCTGCAAAAGAAGGATTTCGCGCAGATGAGCGCGGCGGAGATCGCCGAGGTCACCCGCGCCATCGCCAAGATGCGGCTGCCGCAGGCCGAGTTGCGGACGCGGCGATTCGCGCCGGATTCGCGCGGCCTCAAGCTCGATCTGCGCCGCACCATCCGCGCCAGTCTGCGCACCGGCGGCGATATCGTCGATCTGCGCCGGCTCGGCCGCATCGACAAGCCCGCGCCGATCGTGGCGTTGCTGGATATTTCCGGCTCGATGAGCGAATACACCCGGCTGTTCCTGCATTTCCTCCACGCCATCACCGACGCGCGCAAGCGTGTCTCGGTGTTCCTGTTCGGCACGCGGCTCACCAACGTCACCCGCGCGCTGCGCGCCCGCGATCCCGACGAGGCGCTGGCGAGCTGTTCGTCCACGGTCGAGGATTGGGCCGGCGGCACGCGGATCGGCACCTCGCTGCAAAGCTTCAACAAGTTGTGGGGGCGGCGGGTGCTGGGGCAGGGCGCGATCGTGCTGCTGATCTCCGACGGGCTGGAGCGCGAGGCCGACGACCGGCTGGCGTTCGAGATGGACCGGCTGCATCGCTCCTGCCGCCGCCTGATCTGGCTCAATCCGCTGCTGCGCTATAGCGGCTTCGAGGCCAAGGCGCAGGGCATCAAAATGATGCTGCCCTATGTTGACGAATTTCGCCCGGTGCATAACTTGTCTTCTATCGAGGACTTGATCGCCGCGCTCTCCGCAGCGCCCGCGCCGCACCGGCGCGATGCGATCCGCCCGGCGGCCTGACCGGAGACAGCCATGCTTGAACGCGACGAGGACATTCTGCACGCCGCCGAGGAGTGGAAGAAGGCCGGCCATGGCGTGGCGATCGCCACCGTGGTCGAAACCTGGGGCTCGGCGCCGCGACCGGCCGGCTCCAACCTGGTCATCAATGACGAAGGCACGTTCCTGGGCTCGGTGTCGGGGGGCTGCGTCGAAGGCGCGGTGGTCACCGAGGCGCTCGACATCATCGAAAGCGGAAAGCCGAAGCTGCTGGAATTCGGCGTCGCCGACGAGACGGCGTTCAACGTCGGCCTGTCCTGCGGCGGCACCATCCGGGTGTTCGTCGAGAAGGTGGCGTAGGGGACAGACGACTTGAGAGATATGAACCCGCGTCGCCCCATCCTCAGCGTCTTGCCCGCGCAGGCGGGGACCTATACGCCGCAGCGGTTCGGTTCCATCCACTTGGCGAGGTTATTTATATCCACCAACGTCAGGGGTTATGGGTCCCCGCCTGCGCGAGGACGACGGGGTTGGGGTGTTCGCGATGAATCTTGAGACGCTCACCCAACTCAACGTCGAGCGCGCGGCGCGGCGGCCGGCGCTCGTCGTCACCGATATCGGCAATGGCGACCAGCGCATGGTCAAGGCCGCCGATCTCGCCGGCGATCCGCTGGAGGCCGAGTTGCGCAAGCAGTTGCGCATGGGCAAGAGCGGGATGATCGAGGCGGAGGGCAAGCGGCTGTTCGTCAACGTCTACGCGCCGGTGGCGCGCATGGTGGTGATCGGCGCGGTTCACATCAGCCAGGCGCTGGCGCCGATGGCGCGCGCGCTCGGCTACGACGTCACGGTGGTCGATCCGCGCACCGCTTTCGCCAGCCCCGAGCGGTTTCCCGACGTCCGCGTGGTCGCCGAATGGCCGGACGTGGCGTTGCCGCCGCTCAACGTCGATCATTACACCGCCTTCGTCGCGGTGACGCATGATCCGAAGATCGACGATCCGGCGCTGCTGCACGCCTTCGCCCGCGACTGCTTCTATATCGGCGCGCTCGGCTCGCGCAAAACCCACGCCAAGCGGCTGGCGCGGCTCGTGGCGCAGGGCGCCAGCGAGGCGGACATCGCCAAGATTCACGCCCCGATCGGGTTGCCGATCGGGGCGGTGTCGCCCGGCGAGGTGGCGGTGTCGATCATGGCGCAGATCACCGCGCAACTGCGCTTGCCGAAAGAGGGAACGTCATGAAATTCGGACCGGTCAGTCCCGATGAGGCCATCGGCGGGGTGACGGTGCATACGCTGCGCCAGGGCGGGCTGGTGATGAAGAAGGGCACCGCCGTCGGCCGCGCCGAAGCCGATGCCTTGAAGGCGGCCGGCGTCGAACGGATCGTGGTGGTGCGGCTGGAGGCGGGCGAGGTCTCCGAGGACGCGGCCGCCGGCGATATCGCCCGCGCCATCGCCGGCGATGGCGTCATGGTCGAGCGCGCCTTCACCGGCCGCGCCAACCTGTTCGCCACCCGGCCCGGCGTGCTGGCGGTGGACCGCGACGCGGTGGACCGCATCAACAATGTCGACGAGGCCATCACCTTCGCGACGCTCGCGGCCTATAAGCCGGTGGTCGAGGGCGAGATGGTCGCCACCGTCAAACTGATTCCGTTCGGCGTCGAGGGCCGGTTGCGCGACGCCGCCGTGGCGGCGGCGGGGCGCGACGCGCTACGGGTCGCACCCTATGTCGTCAAGCGCGTCGGCGTGGTGTCGACAATGCTGCCCGGCCTCGCGCCCAAGGTGATCGACAAGACCCTGCGGGTCACCGCCGAGCGGCTGGCGCCGGCCGGCGCGAAAATCGTGGTGGAAAAGCGCGTGCCGCACGATCAGGCGGCGCTGGCCGCGGCCATCGCCGAGGTGCTCAAGCGTGATGTCGAGATGGTGATCGTATTCGGCGCCTCCGCCATCGCCGACCGCCGCGACGTGATCCCGGCGGCGATCACCGACAACGGCGGCACCGTCGATCACTTCGGCATGCCGGTCGATCCCGGCAACCTGCTGCTGCTCGGCACCGCCGGCGGCCGGCCGGTGATCGGCGCGCCGGGCTGCGCGCGCTCGCCGGTGGAAAACGGTTTCGACTGGGTGCTGATGCGGATGCTGGCCGGGCTGCCGGTCGGGCGCGCCGACATCACCGGTTTCGGCGTCGGAGGGCTATTGATGGAGATCGTCACCCGGCCGCAGCCGCGGGTGGCCGAGCCCGCGCCCGCCGACGACGCCAAGGTCGCCGCCGTGGTGCTCGCCGCCGGCCGCTCCACCCGCATGGGCGGCCCCAACAAGATGCTGGCCGAACTCGACGGCAAGCCGCTGGTGCGGCTGGTGGTCGAGCAGGCGCTGGCATCGAAAGCGCAGCCGGTGATCGTCGTCACCGGGCATCAGGCCGAGCAGGTGGAGGATGCCTTGAAGGGGCTCGACGTCGCCTTCGTCCGCAACCCGGATTTCGCCAGCGGTCTCGCCAGTTCGGTGAAAACCGGGATCGGCGCGGTGCCGGCGCAGGCCGCCGGCGCCATGATCTGCCTCGGCGACATGCCGCTGATCGACGCGCGCCTGCTCGACAAGCTGATCGGCGCGTTCGCGCCGGAGCGCGGCAGCCTGATCGTGGTGCCGACCTGCGACGGCCGGCGCGGCAATCCGGTGCTGTGGTCGCGGCGTTTCTTCGGCGAGTTGATGAACTTGTCCGGCGATATCGGCGGCCGCCATCTGGTCGATCATCACAGCGAGGCGGTGACGGAAGTGCCGGTGGACGGCGACGGCGCTTTCCTCGATATCGATACGCCGCAGGTGCTGGACGTGGTGCAGCGCGCGGCGCGAACCGCCGCGCCGCCGACCCAGCCGCGGCTTCCCTCGGGCGCGCCGAACTGACCCGTTCACCAGTTGGAAACGTCCGCCGTCTAGCATCCCGCCATTGGGGACATTGGGGGTGGGGATGTTGTCACGAGGCATTGCCGCGCGTTGCGTGTTGGCGCTTGTCCTGATCGGACCGGCGGCAGCGCCCGTCCATGCGGCGGGCGCCTTCGCCATCGGAAAATGCGGGGCCTATGGCAAGGCCATCGATTACGCCGGCGAGGCCGAGGCGACCCGCGCCGCCCGCAAGAACTGCGCCGGCGACTGCACCACGCTCACCATGAAGCGGGCCTGCGCCGCGTTGTCGGTCGACATGGCCGACCCCTGCGGCGCCCACGGCTATGCGGTGGAGCAGCGCATCTCCACCTCGCTCAACAACGCCGTGAGGAAATGCTACGAATTCGGCGGCAAGGAATGCGTCATCCGCGCCTGGGCCTGCGACGCGCGCGGGTAGGGCGCTTCCCGACGATCCTGCTTGCATTTCATTCGCGCGATGGCCAAACCGTGATCCGAGCCAGTGATCGGCGGCCGTTCCCGGCCGCCCGCAATTCCGGAGCAGGCGATGGCCGAGCAGCGCGTGGACGTCATGGTGCTGGGCGCGGGCATGGTCGGCGTCTCCGCGGCGCTGCATCTGCAACAGCGCGGGCGCGATGTCGTTCTGATCGACAAGCACGGCCAGGCCGGCGAGGAGACCAGCTACGGCAATGCCGGGCTGATCGAGCGCGCCTCGGTGTTCCCCTACATGTTTCCGCGCGACCTGACCCACGTGCTGCGTTACGCGCTCAATCGCTCCGCGGAATCCCATTATCACCTTTCGGCCTTGCCGGTGGTGCTGCCGTGGCTATGGCGCTACTTCCTGGCGTCGTCGCCGCACGGCGCGCTGCACAGCGCGCGGGCGGCGCTGCCGCTGATCGAGCGCAGCCTGGCCGAGCACGAGGCGCTGATCGCGCAGGCCGGCGCGCCGGAACTGCTGCGCCGGACCGGCTGGATCAAGCTGTTCCGGTCGCAGGCGAGCCTTGACGCCGGGCTGGTCGAACTGGCGCGCGCGCAAAATTTCGCCGGCGTGACCGGCGAGGCACTGGACGCCGCCGCCATCGCCGCGCGCGAGCCGAATTTTTCCGGCGATTTCGCCGGCGCCATTCACTGGCCGGCGCCGGGCTTCGTGCCGGATCCGGGCAAGCTCGCCAAGACCTACGCGGATCTGTTCGTGCGCCACGGCGGCCGGTTCCTGGCCGGCGACGCGCGCGCCCTCGAACAGGACGGCCGCCTCTGGCGGCTGCGCGACGCCCGCGGCGAGGCGATCGTCGCCGGCGAGGCGGTGGTGGCGCTGGGGCCGTGGTCGGATCTGGTGTTCCGGCCGCTCGGCTACGCCATTCCGCTCGGCGTCAAGCGCGGCTATCATTGCCACTACGCGCCGCGCGGCAACGCGGTGCTGCACCATCCGGTGCTCGACGCCGATCGCGGCTTCCTGCTGGCGCCGATGGATCGGGGTATCCGCCTGACCACGGGGGCGGAATTCGCCCGGCGCGACGCGCCGCCGACGCCGGTGCAGCTCGAACGCACGCTGCCGCTGGCGCGCGACCTGTTTCCGCTGGGCGACAGCGTCGATCCAAAGCCGTGGATGGGGTCGCGGCCGTGCCTGCCGGACATGCTGCCGGTGATTGGCCGGGCGCCGCGTCATTCCGGGTTGTGGTTCGATTTCGGCCACCAGCACCATGGCCTGACGCTTGGCCCCGCGACCGGGCGGCTGTTGGCCGAAATGATGACGGGCGAGGCCCCCTATGCCGATCCGGCGCCGTTTTCAGCGGAGCGTTTCGGTTAACAGTGATATGCGATAACCATGCCCGCCCGCGCCGCTTGCATCGGCGCGGGCGGGGTGGCGATACTGCCATCCGGACCAATTTAGGAGCGACGAAATGAAAGTGACGATCGAAGTCGATTGCACCCCGCTGGAAGCGCGCGAGTTCATGGGGCTGCCCGACGTGCAGCCGATGCAGACGGCGATGATGGAGAAGCTCCAGGAGCGGATGTCGAACACCATCGATCAGTTCTCGCCCGAAGCCATCATGCAGAACTGGTTCATGTTCGATCCGAAGATGGCCGGCCGCCTTCAGGATATGTTCGCCAACATGGCCGGGTTCGGCACCGGACGCGCCAAGAAGACCTGAGATCGCGGCAATGCCGCGCCGCTCCGGCGGCGGCGGTTTCCGGGACCGGCGGCTTCGCGGCGATTGCCGTTGCCAACGGCCTGCGGAAAAAGGCACAATCGAACCAGAACGCCGTCAAGGCGTCGGATGATCCCTGCCACGAGGACAACGCATGAGCGGCGCCCAAAAGCCGTCCTTCCCGGACGCATCGTTTCCGTATGACAAGATTTTCGTGACGCCGACGCTCCCCGCGCGGCAAGCAGGAGGGAGCCGTCGATGATCGAGATGCCGCCGCTGCAATTCGCGCAGGTCAACGGAATCCGCATGGGTTACTACGAGGCCGGGCCGAAGTCGGACGCGCCGCCGATGGTGCTGTGCCACGGCTGGCCGGAGATGGCGTTCTCGTGGCGCCACCAGATCAAGGCGCTGAGCGAGGCCGGCATCCGCGTGATCGCGCCGGACCAGCGCGGCTATGGCGCGACCGACCGGCCCGAGAAGGTCGAGGACTACGATCTCGACCATCTCACCGGCGATCTGGTCGGCCTGCTCGACCACCTGAATATCGACAAGGCGATTTTCGTCGGCCACGACTGGGGCGGCTTCGTGGTGTGGCAAATGCCGCTGCGCCATCCCGCGCGCGTCGCCGGCGTGGTCGGCGTCAACACCCCGCACACCGACCGCGCGCCGGTCGATCCGATCGCGATCTATCGCAAGCGGTTCGGCGACAGCATGTATATCGTGCAGTTTCAGGACCCGGCGCGGCATCCCGACCGGATCTTCGGCGGCAAGGTGGCCGAGACGTTCGACTTCTTCATGCGCAAGCCCATGCCCCGCAAGGACGAAATGCCGCGCAAGGACAAGGAGCCGCCGGCCGACCAGGCGGCGGGGGTGGCGACCGCCGGCGTCGGCGCGTCGTCGAAGCTCAACCTGGCGTTCCCGCAGATGGTCGAGGGCTATGACGGCAGCCGCGATCCGCGCCGGAAGATTTTGTCGCCGGAGGAGATGAAGGTGTTCGTCGACACCTTCACGCGCACCGGTTTCACCGGCGGCATCAACTGGTATCGCAACATGACCCGCAATTGGGAGCGCGCCGCGACGCTCGATCACACCGTGCGGGTGCCGTCGCTGATGGTGATGGCGGAGGACGACGCGGTGCTGCCGCCGTCCGCCGCCGACGGCATGGAAAAAATCATTCCCGATCTCGAAAAATACCTGATCCGCGACAGCGGCCACTGGACCCAGCAGGAGCAGCCGGAAGAATTGAGTGCCAAGCTGATCGAGTGGCGGCGGCGCAGGTTTGGGTAGGCGTCGTTCCGAAAGCCGGGCCGCAAATTGGCATTGTGGGAAAACCGTCAACACGAAAGCCGTCGTCCCCGCGCAGGCGGGGACCCATACGCCGCAGCGGTTCGGCTCCATCACCCAGGGCGAGGTCATTTCATGACGACCGGCGTCAGGGGTTATGGGTCCCCGCCTGCGCGGGGACGACGTCGAGGGTAATTCGAACCCTTTGCATGAAGGGTTATGGCGCAAGCGAGGAGCTGAATTTCAAATGTCATCGACAAATCCGCTGGACCCAATTCCGCATCCGCCGAAGAAGCCGGTGGTCGGCAACATGCTGTCGATCGATTCGACATCGCCGATCCAGAATCTGACCCGGCTCGCCAAGGAACTCGGGCCGATCTACTGGCTCGACATGATGGGCACGCCGATGGTGGTGGTCTCCGGCCACGACCTGATCGAGGAACTGAGCGACGAGACCCGCTTCGACAAGGTGGTGCGCGGCTCGCTGCGGCGCGTGCGCGCGCTCGGCGGCGATGGCCTGTTCACCGCCGACACCAAAAACCCGAACTGGGGCAAGGCGCACAACATCCTGTTGCAGCCGTTCGGCAACCGCGCGATGCAGTCCTACCATCCGAGCATGGTCGATATCGCCGAGCAACTCGTCAAGAAATGGGAGCGCCTCAACGCCGACGAGGAAATCGACGTCGTCCACGACATGACCGCGCTGACGCTCGACACCATCGGGCTGTGCGGCTTCGACTATCGCTTCAACTCGTTCTATCGCCGCGACTACCATCCGTTCGTCGAGTCGCTGGTGCGCTCGCTCGAAACCATCATGATGACGCGCGGGCTGCCGCTGGAAAAGGTCTGGATGCAGAAGCGCAACCGCGACCTCACCGCCGACGTCGCCTTCATGAACAAGATGGTGGACGACGTGATCGCGGCGCGGCGCGACGGCGGCGACACCGAGACCAACAAGGATCTGCTCAACGCCATGCTCACCGGCGTCGATAAGGCCACCGGCGAGCAGCTCGACGACGTCAATATCCGTTATCAGATCAACACCTTCCTGATCGCGGGGCACGAAACCACCAGCGGCCTGTTGTCCTATACGATCTACGAGATGCTCAAGCATCCCGAGGTGCTGAAGAAGGCGTATGAGGAAGTCGATCGCGTTCTCGGCTCCGACCTCGACGTCCGGCCGACCTATCAGCAGGTCGCCCAGCTCACCTACATCACGCAGATCCTCAAGGAGGCGCTGCGGCTGTGGCCGCCGGCGCCGGCCTACGGCATCGCGCCGCTTCAGGACGAGACCATCGGCGGCAAGTACAAGCTGAAGAAGGGCACCTTCGTCACCGTGCTGGTGACGGCGCTGCATCGCGACCCTTCGGTGTGGGGACCGCACCCGGATGCCTTCAATCCGGAGAATTTCAGCCGAGAGGCGGAGGCAGGGCGTCCCGCCAACGCCTGGAAGCCGTTCGGCAACGGCCAGCGCGCCTGCATCGGCCGCGGCTTCGCCATGCACGAGGCGGCGCTGGCGATCGGCATGATCCTGCAACGCTTCAAGATGATCGATCACACCCGCTATCAGTTGCGCCTCAAGGAAACGCTGACGACCAAGCCGGAAGGCTTCAAGATCAAGGTGCGCCCGCGCCTCGACAGCGAGCGCGCCGCCAAGGGGCCGGCGGCCGCGACGGCCGCCAAGCCGGCGACGCCGGTGGCGCAGACCCGGACGCGGCCGGCCCATAACACGCCGCTGCTGGTGCTGTACGGCTCCAATCTCGGCACCGCCGAGGACATGGCGACGCGGATCGCAGACCTCGCCGAGGTCAACGGCTTTTCGACCAAGCTCGCATCGCTGGACGAGGCGACCGGCGAACTGCCGAAGCAGGGCGGCGTGTTGATCTTCTGCGCCTCCTACAACGGCGCGCCGCCGGACAACGCGACGCGGTTCGTCGAATGGCTGCGCGGCGATCTGCCGAAGGACGCCTTCGCCGGCGTCAAATACGCGGTGTTCGGCTGCGGCAACAGCGACTGGGCGGCGACCTATCAGTCGGTGCCGCGCCTGATCGACGAGCAACTCGCGGCGCACGGCGCGACCAGCGTGTTCGAGCGCGGCGAGGGCAACGCGCGCGAGGATCTCGACGGCCAGTTCGAAGCCTGGTTCGCCAAACTCGGTCCGACGGCGGTGAAGGCGCTCGGCATCGACGCCAAGTTCAGCCGCAGCGCCGACGACGCGCCGCTGTATCAGGTCGAGCCGGTGGCGCCCAGCGTCGCCAACACCATCGCCAACCTCGGCGGCGCGGTGCCGATGAAGGTGTTGTCCAACACCGAATTGCAGAATCGCGCCGGACCGAACGCCTCGACCCGCTCGACGCGGCACATCGAGGTGGAATTGCCGCCCGGCATGACCTATCGCGCCGGCGATCACCTCAGCATCATTCCGCGCAACGATCCGGCGCTGGTGGATTCGGTGGCGCGCCGCTTCGGCTTCCTGCCGACCGACCAGATCCGCTTGCAGGTGCCGGAGGGCCGCCGCGCCCAACTGCCGGTCGGGCAGTCGATCTCGGTGGGGCGGCTGTTGGCGGAGTTCGTCGAATTGCAGCAGATCGCGACCCGCAAGCAGATCCAGATCATGGCGGAGAACACCCGCTGCCCGATGACCAAGCCGAAGCTGCTCGGCCTGGTCGGCGACGACGCCGAGGCGCAGGAGCGCTATCGCAACGAGGTGATGGCGAAGCGCAAGTCGGTGTTCGACCTGATGGAGGAATTCCCGGCCTGCGACCTGCCGTTCCACGCTTATCTCGAAATGCTGTCGCTGCTGGCGCCGCGTTACTATTCGATCTCGTCGTCGCCACTGGTGGAGCCGGGCCGTTGCAGCGTCACCGTCGGCGTGGTCGAGGGACCGGCGGCCTCGGGCCGCGGCACCTACCGGGGCATCTGCTCGAACTACATGGCGAGCCGCCGGCCGGGCGATATCGTGTTCGCGTCGGTGCGCGAGACCAAGGCGGGTTTCCGCCTGCCCGAAAGTCCCGCGACGCCGGTCATCATGATCGGCCCCGGCACCGGACTCGCGCCGTTCCGCGGCTTCCTCCAGGAGCGCGCCGCGATGATGGCGCAGGATGTCGCGCTCGGACCTGCGATGCTGTTCTTCGGCTGCCGCCACCCGGAACAGGACTATCTCTATGCCGACGAGCTGAAGGATTTCGCCGACGAAGGCATCGCCGAGCTGCACACAGCCTTCTCGCGCGCGGGCGCGGACAAGACCTATGTGCAGCACATGATCGCGCAGCAGAAGGACCGCGTCTGGCAACTGATCGAGCAGGGCGCGATCGTCTATGTCTGCGGCGACGGCGGCAAGATGGAGCCCGACGTCAAGGCGGCGCTGATGGCGATCCATCGCGACAAGACCGGCGGCGACGCGGACGCGGCGGCGCGCTGGATCGACGATCTCGGCGCCCGCAACCGCTACGTGCTCGACGTCTGGGCCGGGGGGTAGATCCCGTTCCATCCACCGTTGTCCCAACCGTCGTTGCGAGGAGCAAAGCGACGAAGCAATCCAGTTCTTGCTTTGGGGCTCTTTGGATTGCTTCGCGGAGCCTGTGCTCGGACAACGCGAAGCGTTGATCCGAGTGCTTGCAATGACGGTTGAACGTTATTGCACCGCCGCTTTCGCCCCATGGGCGTGGGTGACGATGGCGCCGATGATCTGCGGCCACAGCGGGATCGGCAGCGCGTGGCCCATGCCGTCGACCATCACCAGTTTCGCGCCGGGGATCGACGCCGCGGTGTCCTTGCCGCCCTCGGGACGCACCAGCGGATCGACGTTGCCGTGGATCACCAGCGTCGGCGCCTTCACGGTCTTGAGCCGCTCCTTGCGGCTGCCCGAGGCGAGGATGGCGCGCAACTGCCGCGAGACGCCGGCCGGATGGAGGCCGCGCTCGAAGGTGCGGATGGCGCGCTCGCGGTCGAGCGCCTCGTCCTGCGGGAAGCTGCCGACGCGCAGCAGCTTCCAGGTCTCGGCGAAGCGCGCGATGAAGGCCTCGCGCTCGGTGACGGGCTTCGCCAGCAACAGCGCCATCGCCTCGCGCGAGGGGCCGGGCAGTTTCGGGTTGCCGGTGGTGGACATGATCGAGGTCAGCGTCCGCACCCGCTCCGGGAAAACGATCGCCAGTTCCTGCGCGATCATGCCGCCCATCGAGGCGCCGACGATGTGCGCCGAGCGGATGTTCAGGGCGTCGAGCAGGCCGACGACGTCGGTCGCCATGTCGCGCAGCTTGTAGGGCGCAGCCACCGGCGTTTTCAGAATTCGCAGCTTGAGCAATTCGAACGCGCCGAGCTTGCCGCCGCCGGTCATCTGACTCGATTTGCCGATGTCGCGATTGTCGAACCGGATGACGCGAAAACCGTGCGCCGCGATCTGGCGGCAGAAATCGTCGTCCCAGTGAATCATCTGGGCGCCCAGTCCCATGATAAGCAGCAGCGGTTCGGCATCCGGCGCGCCGAAAATCTCATAGCAAAGCTCGATGCCGTTGGTGCGCAGCATTTGCGGAGGTTGATGCGGGATCGGGTTCACGTGGTCGGCTCCTCAGGTCATCGGACGAATGGCGGCGGCTGGCTTAAGGGGGTGAGATTGGGACGAGAATAATGTCGGACAGATATATCGGAAAATGGTTCGAGACATGTTGACCGTGCCGCTGCGACAGTATGGAATGATAGCAAAAGAAAAGCGAGGCCGACCCGGCGGAATGGCGGCCCGAGCGCGAATGAAGGAGGGACTTCGGTGGCTAATAAAAAGAGCAACGATCCGGTCGATGTCTGGCACACCATGCTCGGCGAAATGGAGAAGGGGTTCAATTCCTTCGCCACCCAGACCATGAGCTCGCCGGAATTCAGCAAGGTGATGAACCAGGCCGGCGGCGTCGCGGCGGGCGCGCAGAAGCAGTTCGAAGGCCTGA
Organism: Xanthobacteraceae bacterium; assembly: GCA_023954195.1. Taxonomy (GTDB): domain Bacteria; phylum Pseudomonadota; class Alphaproteobacteria; order Rhizobiales; family Xanthobacteraceae; genus 62-47. The sequence goes on along the minus strand of JAMLIK010000001.1, from coordinate 602,343 downwards.
TGGAGAAATATCTGGTCGGCATGAATCTGCCGAGCCGGACCCAACTGGTGAGCATGGCCGAGCGGTTGCAGGCCATCGAGGCGCAACTCAACGAGATCCGGACGCTGTTGTCCCGGATGATGCAGGACAAAACCGGGGGGAGCGGCGAGGCATTCGGCGGTCTGCCGAAGCCGCGCCGGACGCGCCGTCCACCCTCCGCCGCGGGAGGAACGCCATGAACGCGGTTTCAGGTTCGCCGCTGGACATCGGCTCGGTTTCGGACCGGATCCAGACCGAGGTGCAACGCGCGATCCAGCGCAGCATCAAGGGTGTCGAATACATCGCCTCGTCAGGGCCGCAGCCGGGGGCGACGCCGAAGGACACGATTCGCTCGCGCGGCACCATGCAGCTCTATCACTACCGGCCGATGACCGAGGAGATCTACCGGATCCCGGTGCTGATCGTGATGGCGACCACCAATCGCGGCTATATTCTCGACCTCGCGCCGGGTCAGAGCCTGATCGAGTTTCTTCTGAAGCGCGGCTACGACGTCTATATGCTCGACTGGACCGCGCCGAAGCCGGAGGAAAAGAGCCTGCGGCTCGACGACTATGTCCTCGGCTTCATCCCGGAATGCGTCCGCGCGGTGCAGGAGGATTCCGGCGAAACCGACATCAACATCATCGGCTATTGCGCCGGCGGCATGCTGTCGACGCTGTATGCGTCGACGCATACCGACGGGCCGCTGAAGAATCTGGTCTGCTTCACCACGCCGATCGATTTCACCCAGATGAAGTTGTTCCAGAATTTTTCGGACCGGCGCTATTTCGACGTCGACCGGCTGGTCGACAGCGTCGGCAACGTGCCGGCGGAAATGATCATGACGTCGTTCGACATGCTGCGGCCGGCGGCGCGGACCATGGGGCAGATCCAGTTGTGGGAAAACATCTGGAACGACGAATTCGTCAAGTCCTATCGCATGATGGACAAATGGGGCGCCGACACGCTGCCGCTGGCGGGCGAATATTTCCGCCAGATGACCAAGGACCTGATGTGGGACAACAAGATTTTCAACGATACGATGACCGTGGGCGGCCGCGAGGCCAAGCTTTCTAACATCAAGGTGCCGATCCTCCACGTCGTCGCCGAGCACGACCATATCGTGCCCTATGAGGCGTCGCGGCATCTGATCGCGAAAGTGGGCTCGACCGACAAGGAGGAAGTCATGCTCAAGGGCGGTCATGTCAGCCTTGCCGCGGGCGCCAACGCGGTCAAACGGATGTGGCCGAAACTCGATTCATGGTTGGGTGAGAGATCAGTATGAGCAGTTCCGAACGACGTTCCTATCCACGGCAGGTGACCACCGAGGCCGGGCCGATCGAGTTCCGCCTGATGGGCGCGGCCGACGAGGCGGCGGTGCTGGCCTTTGCGCGCAGCCTTCCGGTGCATGACCTGCTGTTCCTGCCGCGCAACATCTCCGAGCCGAAGGTGTTGACCGCCTGGGTCCGGGAGATCGAGCGCGGCGCCATCACCAGCCTGTTGGCCTGGAAAGGCGACAAGGTGGTGGGCTGCGGCACCATCGTCTGCGATCCGCATTCGTGGTCGCCGCATGTCGGCGGCATTCGCATGGTGATCTCGACCGACGTGCGCGGCCAGGGCGTCGGACGGGCGCTGACGCAGGAAACCTTCGCGCTGGCGTTGTCGATGGGCCTTGAGAAGCTGGCGGCGCAGATGACGGTGGACCAGACCGGCGCCATCGCGATTTTCGAGGGACTGGGCTTCAAGGCGGAGGCGCTGCTGCGCGACCACGTCCGCGACCGCGACGGCCGCACCCACGACATTGTCGTGCTCGGCCACAATGTCGCGCAGGTGCGCGCCAAGCTGGAAGCCTACGGCGTCCCGGCCGCGGTTCAGGCCTGAGCCGCGCGCCAGGGGGCGGCCTTGCGCCGATTCGCCCGACGAATCGGCGCAGGGGCGGGGAGCATGGCGGCTGGGTGCCTCGGCGTCGGAGCCGCTTGTCTCTTGTGGAAACAAAGCCGTCATTGCCGGGTTTGGATTGTCGGGCTTGGATTGCCGGGCTTGGCCGTTCGCGGTCCGGCGCCGCTTCGCTCCCTCATCGGTCCCGGCAATCCATCTTCCTGAAGCGATTGCTTTTTTGATGGATGCGCGGGCCCGGCCCGCGCATGACAATTTCATCCAAACCAGCCCCCTCAGGGCGGCGGCCGTCCGGCGCGAGCGGGATTGCCGGCCTATCCTCATGGCAAAATCGTAGTCATCGCGCCGGCGGAACCCTGTCGGCTGGCGTGGGTTGTTAACAATGGTTGTGCCGGGTTCGCTTGAACCGCGTTCCGCCGCGCGGGACTTGCGCGCGGACGTGGCTTACACAGGGATCACCGGCGGAGCGGCGTCGTTTTTCACGACAAGCTGTTGTTATTGTTAAATTTAAACTTTGAATTCCTTGCGTCGCACAATGAATCACGGATTTGTGATGTCGCGTCGCAATATTGATGTTGCGATGCACAAAGACATGTGTCATAACACTCTCACCCCGGGCCACAAGGGACGGGCCGAGCCCATAGCTCAAACCTGAGGATGGAGATTAACATGTCCAACGAAACCAATTCCGTGCTGAACAGCGTGCAAGAAGCCTTTGCTCCGATTTCCAACGCGGTTAAGAACTTCCAGAACGTCGAGGTTCCCGAAGCCGCTCGTGATTTCGTCAAGCGCGCCACCGGCTCCGCCAAGGAACGTGCCGCCAGCCTGCATGTCGGTTCCGAGAAGGTGACCGCCGCGATCGAAGCCGCTGCCAGCAACTCGGTCAGCGAGAGCGCCAAGATCAGCCGCGCCATCCAGCAGGCGATGTATCAGGATGCGGAAGCGTTCTACAACGGCATCGAGAAACTGGTCTCGGCCAAGTCGCTCGCGGAAGCCTTCAACATCCAGTCCGACCTGCTGCGCGCCCACGGCGAGGTTCTTGCCGCCCGCGCCAAGGCGTCGAGCGAGTATATCAGCAAGCTGGTCGCCGAAGGCGCCAAGTCGGCCCAGGAAAACTTCTCGAAGGTCGCGGCGTCCTACAAGAAGGCCGCCTGATCGCACACGTTTCGATCGATCGCCGATGTTCCTCCCCGTCGGCGGTCATCAACTGGAAGGCCCGCGTCGCGGGCCTTCTTTTTGTTTGGCGCGTGATGCGGAATCGGCGCGGACTGCAATGGCCGGCGTCATCGGCTATCATGAGCCGGGTTGCTCGAACGCCGCGGGATCATCATGACGCCTGACGCTCGATTCGCATGGACGTCGACCGGCGCGGATGCCGCGCGCGCCGCCGAGTTGAATCGCGTCAAGTTTCTGGCGACGCTGGCGCTGGTGGGCTGTCTCGTCGTGTTCGTCACGTCGCGGCTGCTTTTGACCGCGCATCCGGCATTCGGATTCGTCGCCGCCTTCGCCGAGGCTGCGATGGTGGGCGGGCTCGCCGACTGGTATGCGGTGGTGGCGCTGTTCCGCCGGCCGCTGGGGCTGCCGATTCCGCACACCGCGATCATCCAGAACAACCAGGCGCGAATCGCCGACAAGCTCGGCGAATTCATCGAAACCAATTTCCTCGACGCCGCGCCGGTGGAAGCCAAACTGCGCGAGATCGACTTCGCCTCGTTCATGGCGGAGTGGATGAGCGACCGCAAGCGCAGCGCCGATCTGGCGCGATTCGCGCTTCGCCTGCTGCCGGAAGCGTTCGACGCCACCGAAACCTCGGGGCTCGCCCAATACGTGTCGCGCCGCGTGATGGCGCAATTGCAATCGGTCGACCTCGCGCCGCTCGCCACCAACACCTTGCGCGCCTTCGTCGCGGAAGGCCGACACCGGGCGCTGCTCGACGATCTGCTGACCGCGATTCACAGCGCGCTCAGCCAGCCGGAAACCACGGCGGCGTTCCGCGCCAAGCTGCGCGAGGAATTGCCGTCGCTGCTGAATTTCTATCGCGCCGATGCGTTCCTGGTGAAACGCATTCTGGCGTCGGCGTCGGCCTTCTTCGACGAGGTGCGGGCCGATCCGCAACATCCGTTCCGCGGCGAGTTCGATCGCATGGTGTTGGCCTTCGTCGATAAAATGGGCAGCGATCCCGCCTATGCCGCGCATCTCGACGAGTTGAAGCGCGGCCTGCTGGCGCGGCCCGAACTCGGCGGACTGGCGCAAAGCGTCTGGGCGCAGGCCAAGGCATTCATCGAACGAAGCGCGTCAGGTGAATCGAGCGTGCTGCAACACCATCTCGCGAATGTCTTCGTCGAGGCGGGAAGGGCGCTCGCCGCCGATGGCGAGATGCGCGCCGAGATCAATCAAGGCATCGTCCTCGTGCTGCGCAGTTTCATCGCCGAGCAGAAAAGCGGCGTCTCCGTTTTCATCGCCGATCAGGTCAAGGGGTGGGACATGGCGCAACTAATCACGCTGATCGAAACCAATGTCGGCAAGGACCTTCAATACATCCGCTTCAACGGTACGCTGATCGGCGGGCTGGTGGGGCTGACGCTGCACACGGTCGAGGTTTTGCTGCGCCTGGCGTGAGAAATCCGGCCCCGGCGGCAGCGTTGCCAAATGGCAACACCTGTCGGCAGTCGTGTGAATCGGCTTGTATTCGTCGAAAACCAGCCTAGGTTTATAAAATACGGCGTTGTGTCGACGAACCATCACGAGGTTTCGGCTTTAGCGAAACGACAGAATTGCTCAACTCGATCTTTGGCCCGCTCCGATATGCCGGGCAGGAAAGGATAATCGATGTCTGCCGCGGCTCAATCGTTAGCGCCTCCCTCCAAACTGCTGGTTTTGCTCGAAGGCCGGGCGCTGACCGAACTTGGCGCCTTTCTCGCCACATGGCCGCTGCTCAGCCTGAGCCCGCGCGGCGACGGTCACCCGGTGCTGGTGCTGCCCGGTCTGATGGCCGGCGATTCCTCGACGCGGCCGCTGCGCGAATTCCTCTCCAGCCGCGGTTATGCGGTCAGCGGCTGGGGGATGGGACGCAATTACGGCCTGCGGCCCGGCGTGCAGGAGTCCGTCATCGATCTGGTCAAGCGCATCAATGATCGTCATGGCCGCAAGGTCAGTCTGATCGGCTGGAGCCTCGGCGGGCTTTATTCGCGACAGCTCGCCAAGATGATGCCGGACCGCGTCCGTTCGGTCATCACGCTCGGCAGCCCGTTCGCCGGCGACCCGAAATCGACCAACGCCTGGCGGGTCTATGAACTGGCGAGCGGCCAGCGCGCGGAGGAGGCCAGCGAGCATTTCGGCGGTCCGCTGTCGGAAGCGCCGCCGATGCCGACCACCGCGATTTACAGCCGCACCGACGGTATTTGCGCCTGGCAGGGCTGCATGGAAAAGACCGCGGCGCTCGCCGAGAGCATCGAGATCGAGAGCAGCCATTGCGGCATGGGATTCCACCCCGCCGCCGTCTACGCCGTCGCCGACCGGCTGGCCCAGCCCGAAGGCGCCTGGAAGCCGTTCGACCGCAACGGTTGGCGCAGCTTGGTCTATCCCGACCCCAACCGCTGACGCGACCCACGCATTCCAATCGAATCGGCGATGCCCGGACCTGGTCCGGGCATTTGCTTTTGCATTCGCGGATAGAGCGGATGCATTTTCAAGTCCGCGCACAAAAGCGGAAGGCTCTGGAGCATGATTTGCCGAAGTCGAATCGGATAACCCCCGCGTCGTCCGCGCCAACGGGTCGGCGCGAAGCGCCGCCCGATGACAGGCTCCGGCGAGGACCCATAAGCACTGGTCTCGGCTATTTTGAAATGATCTCGCCTTCGTTGAGCCGAATCGCTGCGGCGTATGGCTCCCCGCCTGCGCGGGGACGACGATTGTCGTGGTGAGTTAAGAGCTGGATTGCTTCGCTTCGCGCAATGACGGCGAAGAATGACGCGCCAATTTCTAAGACCGCGCCTTGGCGGCTTTCTTTTTCGCGATCGCGGATTTGGCCGACGCCGCTGTTGCTTCCGGTGTGTCGGCGGCGCGGATCGCGTCCTCCGCGCCGGCCAGGATCAGGTTGGCCGCCATCCGCGCATAGGCGTCGCGGGTCATGCCCTTGCCGTCGCGGAACCAGAGGTAATGCCAGTTCAGCATGCCGAACAGCGACATCGTCAGCGGCTTGAGGATGTCGGGCCGCGCGGCGGCGGGGGCAAGCGAGGCGGCGATCGCTTCGGAGAAGATCGTCACCAGCCGGCGTTCGAGTTCCTTCAAGACGTCCTGCTGCGCGGACGGCAACAATTTCAGGCTGGAAATCTGCACCTGATGTTCGGCGTCGGCGCCGCGATAGGCGTCGAGCAGGGCGGTCGAGATCGCAATAAGACGGCGGCGGGCGTCGCGCTCGGTGGCCGCCGCCTCCACCGTGGCGACGAGATGCTTGAGGTGATCGGCGAGCACGTCGAACAGCACGTCGTCCTTGGAGTCGTAGTAGTGATACATCAGCGCCTTGGACACGCCGCAGGCTTCCGCGATCATGGTGATCGAGGTGCCGGTGAAACCATGTTGCGCGAACAGCCGGGCGGACTGGCTGAGAATACCCAGGCGTTTCTGCTCGTAATCGATCGCCCGCGTGCGAGCCATGCAAGTCTGATGTCCTTGGGCCTCTGGCCGATGGGGTCGTAGCCGGAAATGGTCGCCGGTTCGGGCGGCAACTTCGCATTGACCGTCCAATTGGTCAATTATAATCCGGCGACGCCGTCCAAGGCGTTTTCGAACGGAACGGCGCTGGCGCCGGTGGCCGGCACGATCGAAACAGGCTATGCCGGCATCAGATGCCCCAGCCGCTTGCCCGCATTCTCGATCAGCTCCGGCGCGAACCCTCGCGCACCGGCTCCATCGCCGTCACGCTGTTCGGCGACGCCATCGTGCCGCGCGGCGGCTCGGTCGGACTCGGCACGCTGCTGGCGTTCTTCGCGTTGCTCGACATCGACGGCGGCGTGGTGCGCACCGCGATGTCGCGGCTTGCCTCCGACGGCTGGTTCGAGCGGACCCGGATCGGCCGCAACAGCTTTTACCGGCTGGCCGACAAGGGCCGCGAGACCTTCGATGCGGCGGTGCGCCACGTCTACAACCCACAGCCTTCCGACTGGACCGGGCGTTTCGAACTGCTGCTGCTCGGCAACGGGGCTAATCGCGATTCGGCCCGCGAGGCGCTACGCGCCGCCGGCTTCGGCAGCCCGCTCGCCGGCGTGTTCGTCGCGCCCTCGGGCGTGCCGGTGCCGGTCGAGGCGGCCGGCGCGATCCGGCTGGAGGTGTCGGCGGAGGACGACAGCGGCCGGCGGCTGCTCAGCGAAAGCTGGCCGCTGCACCTCACCGCGGACGCCTATCAGCGCTTCATGAAAACCTTCGCGCCGCTGCGCGATGCGTTGGCGCGGCGCGCGGCCCTGTCCGACGCCGACGCCTTCACCGCGCGCATCCTCCTGATCCATCACTACCGCCGGGTGGTGCTGCGCGATCCGCTGCTGCCGGGCAGCCTGTTGCCGGAGGATTGGCCGGGCAAGCCGGCGCGGGCGCTCTGCGCCGATCTCTATCGCCGGCTGATTCCGGCCTCCGAACAATGGCTGGATCGCAACGGCGTGAGCGCCGCCGGCGCTTTGCCGCCGGCCGGTGCGGAACTGGACGGGCGGTTCGACGACCAAATTTAACATGTTACAGAAATTCCTTGTCTGGAATTTTTTTTGTTATATATTAGCCGCAACACATCAGGGAGGCGGCCTATGTATACGCAGGCGCTCAACACCTCGGACGGCGAGGATCGTCACATTGAGGACGCGGCGCTGGCGGCGGCGTTCCAGGCGCGCATCGACGACGAGCAGCGCATCGAGCCCAACGACTGGATGCCCGCGGCCTATCGCAAGACGCTGACCCGGCAGATTTCGCAGCACGCCCATTCCGAGATCGTCGGCATGTTGCCGGAAGGCAATTGGTTGACCCGCGCGCCGACGCTGCGGCGCAAGGCGGCGCTGCTTGCCAAGGTGCAGGACGAATGCGGTCACGGCCTCTATCTGTATGCGGCGGCGGAAACGCTCGGCGCCTCGCGCGAGGAACTGGTCGACGCGATGCTGGCCGGCAAGGCGAAGTATTCCTCGATCTTCAACTATCCGACGCTGACCTGGGCCGACATCGGCGCCATCGGCTGGCTGGTGGACGGCGCCGCGATCATGAACCAGATCCCGCTGTGCCGCTGTTCCTATGGGCCCTACGCGCGCGCGATGATCCGCGTCTGCAAGGAGGAGAGTTTCCACCAGCGGCAAGGTTTTGAAATCCTGCTGACGCTGTGCCGCGGCACCAAGGAGCAAAAGGCGATGGCGCAGGATGCGCTCAATCGCTGGTGGTGGCCGGTGCTGATGATGTTCGGCCCGCCGGACCAGGTGAGCCAGCACAGCGACACCTCGACCAAGTGGAAGATCAAGCGGTTCTCCAACGACGAGCTGCGCCAGAAATTCGTCGATGCGACCGTGCCGCAGGCGCAATTTCTCGGCCTTACCGTTCCCGACCCCGGCATGACGCAGGACGCCGACGGGCACTGGCGTTACAGCGAGATCGACTGGACCGAGTTCAAGCAAGTGCTGGCCGGCAACGGCCCGTGCAACCGCGACCGGCTCGCCGCGCGCCGCAAGGCGCATGCCGAGGGCGCGTGGGTGCGCGAGGCCGCCGCCGCTTACGCCGAAAAGCGCGCGCGCCGATCCATGGCTCAGGCGGCCGAGTAACAACGCCGTTATTGCGAGGGCGACAGCGACGAAGCAATTCAGAAGTCACGAAGCAAGACTGGATTGCGTCGCGGAGCCTGTGCTCGGACGGCGCGGAGCGCCGATCCGGGTGCTCGCAATGACGGAATTAGATTTCCATGCGTCAGGAGATTTCGATGACGACACCGAACACACCGCTCTGGGAAGTCTTCATCCGCAGCCGCAACGGCCTCGCGCACAAGCATTGCGGCTCGCTGCACGCCGCCGACGCGACGCTGGCGTTGCAGGCGGCGCGTGATATCTACACCCGGCGCGGCGAGGGGCTTTCGATCTGGGTCGTGCCCTCCAGCGCCATCACCGCGTCCGATCCCGCCGACAAGGGCATGATGTTCGAGCCGGCGGAATCCAAGATCTACCGGCATCCGACGTTCTACGAGGTGCCGGAAGAAGTCGGGCATATGTGATCGCGCTTCGCGCGCGGACCGAAAGAGGCCGTCATTGCGAGCACACGGATCGGCGCTCCGCGCCGTCCGAGCACAGGCTCCGCGAAGCAATCCAGAGGCCCGAGGCAAGGACTGGATTGCTTCGGGGCTCACGCTCCCCGCAATGACGGCGTTGAAATGATTGCACAAGACAGGTGCGCCGATGACCGCAGCTTCGATTCAAGTTTCCGAAACGCCACTGGTGCTCTATGCGCTGCGACGCGCCGACGACGCGCTGGTGCTCGGCCATCGCCTGTCGGAATGGTGCGGCCACGCGCCGATGCTGGAAGAAGACATGGCGCTTGCCAATATCGCGCTCGACCTGCTGGGCCAGGCGCGCGAACTTTACAGTTACGCCGCGAAGGTCGAGGGCAGGGATAACGACGAGGACAAGCTCGCTTACCTGCGCGACGTTCGACAATATCGCAATCTGCTGCTGGTCGAGCAGCAGAACGGCGATTTCGCCCGCACCATGACGCGGCAGTTTTTCTATTCCGCCTTCGCCGATCCCTACTGGCGCACAATGACGGCGTCGCGCGACGCAACCCTCGCGGCCATCGCCGCGAAATCGGAAAAGGAAAGCGCCTATCACCTGCGTCATGCGTCGGAATGGATGGTGCGGCTCGGCGACGGCACCGAGGAAAGCCACGCCCGCGCGCAAACCGCCATCGAGGATTTGTGGTCGTTCACCGGCGAGATGTTCACGGTCGACGACAGCGAGCGCGCGCTGATCGACGCCGGCGTCGCGATCGATCCCGAGACGTTGCGCGGACAATGGCTCAAGACGGTGGCGGGGGTACTCGGCGAGGCGACGCTGGCGCGGCCCGCCAACGACTGGATGCAGAAGGGCGGGCGCATCGGCCATCACAGCGAGCATCTCGGCCATCTGCTCAGCGAATTGCAGTCGATGCAGCGTTCCTTTCCGGGGGCCTCATGGTGAACGGCGCGGCCAGCGACACCGAGTTGCGAAGGCGCGCGTGGGACGCCGCCGCGCAGGTGGTCGATCCGGAAATTCCGGTCCTGACCATCGCCGATCTCGGCGTGCTGCGCGACGTCTCGATCCGTGACGGGGAGATCGAGGTGGCGATCACCCCGACTTATTCGGGGTGTCCGGCCATGAACATGATCGCGGTCGAAATCGAGTTGGCATTGGAGCGCGCCGGCTTGGGCAGGCCGGTGGTGCGCACGGTGCTGTCGCCGGCCTGGACCACCGACTGGATGAGCGACGACGGCCGCCGCAAGCTGCGCGACTACGGCATCGCCCCGCCGCGGCCGGGCGGCGGCCGCCGCGCGCTGTTCGGCGTCGAGGAGGTGGCGTGCCCGCAATGCGGCTCGACCGACACCGCGACGCTGTCGGAATTCGGCTCGACTTCCTGCAAGGCGCTGTGGCGCTGCAACAGTTGCCGCGAGCCGTTCGATTACTTCAAGTGTCACTAGTATCATAACCATCACCATTCGTCGTTGCGAGGAGCGTCAGCGACGAAGCAATCCAGTCTTTCCTTGCGGCTTTCTGGATTGCTTCGCTTCGCTCGCAATGACGAGAAACGGAATCGGAGCGAGCACGCCATGGCCACACCCCGTTTTCACCGTCTCGCCGTCGACAACCTGCGCCGCGAGGCCAACGACGCGATCTCGCTGACCTTCGCGATTCCGCAAGACCTCGCGGACGATTATGCTTTCACGCCGGGCCAGTACCTGACCTTGCGCACCGCGATGGACGGCGAGGAGGTGCGGCGCTCCTATTCGATCTGCTCGGGACCGGATGACGGCGAGTTGCGCATCGCTATCAAGCGTGTAGATGGCGGCGCGTTCTCAAGCTGGGCGGCCGAGGACCTGAAGCCGGGCGACGCGCTCGACGTGATGACGCCAACCGGCCGCTTCGGCGTCGCGCCGGCGCCAGAGGAGGCGCGCATCCATGTCGGTTTCGCCGCCGGCTCCGGCATCACGCCGATCCTGTCGATCATTCGCGGCGTGCTGGCGCGCGAGCCCCACAGCCGCTTCTTCCTGTTCTACGGCAACCGCACCACCGACGGCATCATCTTCCGCGAGGCGCTGGAGGAATTGAAGGACCGCTATATCGAGCGGTTGTCGGTGTTTCATGTCATCTCGCAGGAGGAGCAGGACATTCCGGTCCTGCACGGCCGGCTCGACGCCGAAAAAGTGCGCCTGCTGCTGCGCTGGCTGGTGCCGGCCGAAAGCGTCGATCACGTGTTCGTCTGCGGCCCGGTTGCCATGAGCGAACGGATCGAGGCGACCTGCCGCGAGATCGGCATCGCGCCCGAGCGCGTCCATGTCGAGCGCTTCGTCTCCGAGTTCGGCGGCAAGGCGCGGCCGAAGGCCGTGGTGGCCGAGGGCGCGCCGCCGAAAGCCGTCGCCTCGCTAATCATCGACGGCAAGCGTCGCGACGTGCCGGTGGCGGAAGGCGAGGCGATCCTCGACGCCGCGTTGCGCGCCGGCATGGATCTGCCGTTCGCCTGCAAGGGCGGCATGTGCTCGACCTGCCGCGCCAGGCTGGTGGAAGGCGAGGCGGTGATGGATCTCAACTATTCGCTGGAGCCGTGGGAGCTGGAGAAGGGATACATCCTGACCTGCCAGGCGCACCCGACATCGGCGAAGGTGGTGATCGATTACGATCAGGTGTGAGGGTGGACTCATTCGCCGCTGACACATCGGAGTGCGGTTGAAGCGGAAGCAGCCATCCTTGGGGCGCGCGGATTCCTTTCCGCTTGCACCTCGGAGTCAAATTGGAAATGAGCCGTCATCGTCCGCGAAGGCGGACGATCCAGTATTTCGTGCGAACGCGTGGGAAATCCGATCCGGCACGGCATACTGGATGCTCCGCCTTCGCGGAGCATAACGGTTTTCGTGCGCCAGGGGGGTCTGGGTCCTCGCCTGCGCGGGGACGACGCCAAGCATCACCGATCAAATCAATCAGTCGTCCTTCGGCCGCTTGTCGTAGACCCGCCGGGCCTTGCCCTGCGAGCGCGCCAGCGAGTCCGGGGCGACGATAGTGACCTTGCTGGAAATGCCGATGGTGTTCTTGATGTGGGTGACGATCTGCCGGGCATGCGTGACCAGGCCGACGCCGTCCCAGCTTTCCGGCCGCGCCTCCGCCAGGATCGTCATCTCGTCCATGCGGCCCTCGCGCGTCAGTTCGATCTGGAAGTGGCCGCCGCAGCCCTCGGTGGCGAGCAGGATTTCCTCGATCTGGGTCGGGAACACGTTGACGCCGCGCAGGATGATCATGTCGTCGGAACGGCCGGTGACTTTCTCCATCCGCCGCATCCCCGGCCGCGCCGTGCCGGGCAGGAGCCGCGACAGGTCGCGGGTGCGATAGCGGATGATCGGAAAACCCTGCTTGGTGAGCGAGGTGAACACCAGTTCGCCGTTCTCGCCGTCGGGCAGCACCGCGCCGGTCTCCGGATCGATGATCTCGGGATAGAAGTGGTCCTCCCAGATGTGCAGGCCGTCCTTGGTCTCGACGCATTCCTGGGCGACGCCGGGGCCGATCACCTCCGACAGGCCGTAGATGTCGGTGGCGTCCATGTCGAAGGCGTGCTCGATCTCGCGGCGCATGGCGTTGGTCCATGGCTCGGCGCCGAAGATGCCGAACTTCAGCGAGCATTTTCGCGGGTCGAGACCCTGGTGGCCGAACTCGTCGAGGATCGCCAGCATGTAGCTCGGCGTCACCATGATGATGTCCGGCTTGAAATCGTTGATGAGCTGCACCTGCCGCTCGGTCATGCCGCCGGAGACGGGAACGACAGTGCAGCCGAGCCGCTCGCCGCCGTAATGCGCGCCCAGCCCGCCGGTGAACAGGCCGTAGCCATAGGCGTTGTGCAGGATCATGCCCTTGCGGCCGCCGGCGGCGCGGATCGAGCGCGCCATCACGTCGGACCAGATCTCGATGTCGGCGGCGGTGTAGCCGACCACGATCGGCTTGCCGGTGGTGCCGGAGGAAGCGTGGACCCGCACCAGTTGCTCGCGTGGCACCGCGAACATGTTGAACGGGTAGTTGTCGCGCAGATCCGTCTTCACCGTGAAGGGAAACTTGGCGAGGTCGGACAGTTGCTTGAAGTCGGACGGATGGACGCCGTGAGCGTCGAACGCCTTCTTATAATGCGCGACGTTGTCGTAGGCGTGCCGCAGCGACCAGGCGAGGCGCTTGGTCTGCAACGCCATGATCTCGTCGCGCGAGGCGCGCTCGGCGGCATCCAGCACCAGGCCGTCGGCGGTTTTCGAAAGCGTGTCGGGGGAGGCCATCACTGTCGTCCTGGTCGTTAAGAGGCTTTGTCCGGCGCGGCGTCGACCATCGCGCCGCCGATGGCGCGGGAATAACCGCGCAGTTCGGCGATCACCGCGCCGCCGTCGGCGGTGACGCGGATGTCGTAGATGCCGGAACGGCCGGATTTCGAAATCTCGCGGGCGCTGGCCACCAGCCGGTCGCCGAGCTTGCCGGGGCGGATGAAGGAGATGTTGCCGTGCGCCGCCACCGTGCGTTCGTTGTAGGAATTGCAGGCGAAGGCGAAGGCGGAATCGGCCAGCGCGAAGATGAAGCCGCCATGGGCGATGCCATGGCCGTTGACCATCTCCGGCTTGACCGTCATCGCCAGCACCGCGCGGCCGGCGCCGATCTCGACGATCTCCATGCCGAGGCCGCGCGAGGCATTGTCGTCCTTCCACATCGCGTCGGCGCAGGCGCGCGCCAGATCGTCCGGTGACAGCGTCGTCGTGGTGCTCAATCGCTCCTCCCGATATCGCGCGGCCGCCTTTCGATGTCGAAACCAGGCTTTGCCGTCCGCAAGACCGGTGGCGACCCTGCCGCCACAAGCCTATTGAATTAAACGATCGGTCAGTTAATTATTAGCCCAACCGGCCACGCTGTCAACGGCCGAGAGCGGGGAGGAGTGATGACCATCACCTTGCAAAATCTCGTGCGCGACATTTGGGTCGAGGCCCCGAGCGGCTTCGTCGATATTGTCAGCGCGGTGGACGGCCATACCGTGGCGCGGGCCTCCAGCGCCGCCCTCGATTTCGCCGCGATGGTGAAACACGCGCGGGAGGTCGGCGGGCCGGCGTTGCGCGGCTTGTCGTTTCATCAGCGCACCGACCGGCTGAAGGCGCTCGCGGCCTATGTGTCGGAGCGCAAGGAACAGCTCTATCAACTCGCCGGCGACACCGGCGCGAGCCGCCGCGACAACGCCGTCGATATCGAGGGCGGGCTCGGCACGCTGTCCGCCTATGCCTCGCGCGGGCGGCGCGAACTTCCGGCGACGCCCTTCGTGGTCGAGGGCGAGGCGGAGGGGCTGTCGAAGGGCGGCAGTTTTGTCGGCCAGCACATTCTCTCGCCGCTCAACGGCGTCGCGGTGCATATCAACGCCTTCAACTTTCCGTGCTGGGGCCTTTTGGAAAAATTCGCCCCGGCGTTTCTCGCAGGCGTGCCGGTGATCGCCAAGCCGGCGACGGCGACGGCCTATGTCACCGAGGCTTTGGTGCGGCTGATGCAGGAATCCGGCGCGTTGCCGCGGGGCAGCCTGCAACTGATCTGCGGCCCGGCCGGCGACTTGCTCGATCATCTCGGCGGGCAGGATGTCGTCGCCTTCACCGGCTCGATCGAGACCTCGGAAAAACTGCGCAACCATCCCAACATCGCCAGACACTCGATCCGCTTCGTCGCGGAGCGCGATTCATTGAATGCCGCGATGCTGGGGCCGGACATCGATCCGTCGCAGCCGGAATTCGAGCTGTTCGTGCGCGAGGTGGCGCGCGAGATGACGGTGAAGACCGGGCAGAAATGCACCGCGATCCGCCGCGTGCTGGTGCCGCGCGCGCAAGAGGACGCGGTGATCGCCGCGCTAAAGGGCGCGCTCGGCGCGGTGAGGCTGGGTGATCCGCGCCGCGAGGACAAGGTGATGGGGCCCCTGGTCAGCCGCGCGCAGCGCGACGCCGTGCGCGCCCAGATCGTCAGGTTGAAAGCCGAGGCCGAGATCGTGTCCGGCGATCCCGACCGCTGCGAAGCGAGCGGCGTCGACACGCAGGCCGGCGCCTTCATCGCGCCGGTGTTGTTGCGCGCGCATGATCCCAAGTCTGCGAAGCGCGTTCACGACACCGAGGCGTTCGGGCCGGTCGCGACCGTGATGGCTTACGACAGTCTCGATGAGGCTATCGAACTGATCCGGCGCGGCGAGGGCAGTCTGGTGGCGTCGCTGTTCACTTACGACGACAAGGTGGCGGAAACCGTGGTGCTCGGCATCGCGCCGTTCCACGGCCGCGTGCTGATCGTCGATCGCGATTGCGCGAAGGAATCCACCGGTCACGGCTCGCCGCTGCCGTCGCTGCTGCACGGCGGCCCCGGCCGCGCCGGCGGCGGCGAGGAGCTTGGCGGCCTGCGCGCGGTCTATCACTACATGCAGCGCACGGCGGTGCAGGGCTCGCCGCGCCGGCTCTCGGCGCTGACCGGCACCTGGATGAAGGGCGCGCCCGCGCCGCATGCCGAAGTGCATCCGTTCAAGCGCAACTTCAACGAATTGCGCGTCGGCGACACCATCGAGACCGCCAGCCGGCCGATTACCCTCGATGATATCGAGCATTTCGCGCATTTCACCGGCGACACCTTCTACGCCCACATGGACGAGGCGGCGGCCAAGGCCAACCCGTTCTTTCCGGGCCGCGTCGCGCACGGCTATCTGATTCTGTCGTTCGCGGCGGGATTGTTCGTCGATCCGGCGCCGGGTCCGCTGCTGGCGAATTACGGCCTCGACAACCTGCGTTTCCTCAAGCCGGTCTCGCCGGACGACGTGATCCGGGTGCGGCTGACGGTGAAGCAGAAGTCGCCGGCGCGCCGGCCGGAATATGGCGAGGTGCGCTGGGACGTCGAGGTGGTGAACCAGAACGACGAACCGGTCGCGCGCTACGACCTTCTGACCATGAGCGCGCGGCCGGCCTGACGGCGCTCGGCGGTTGAATCCGTCATCGCGAGCACCGGATCGGCGCTTCGCGCCGTCCGGGCACAGGCTCCGCGAAGCAATCCAGCGGGCGACATGGCCAAGAGCTGGATTGCGTCGTCGCTTGCGCTCCTTGCAATGATGAGGGGGTGCGTATCGTTGCATGGCAGGAAGTTGCCTGGATCCAGCGCTGGAGAGGCAATTCTTCTCTCCCGTTGCCAGTGGGCGATGGCTTTCGTCTTATGTCCGCCGCGCCGTGGACGGCGATCCGGCGCGCGATATATAGCGGGCCGGGATGCCCCGCCGCCGTCGGCGGGCATTCGCGCGGAGCCAGTCCTTGTCATTCGGTCCTGATATCGTTGTCTGTTGCGGCTTGCTGATCGGCGTCATCTTCGGCGCGGCGGGTCTGCTCAGCGGCTTCTGTCTGCTTAGCAGCCTGCGCGGCTGGTGGGGCGACGGCGATGGCCGACTGGTGCGCACTTACGCGCTGGCGATCGGCGTCGCGGTAGCGGCGACGCAATTACTTGCGCTCGGCGGCGCTGTCGATCTCGACCGCTCGATCTATCTGCAAACGAGTTTTTCCGCGCCGCTGATGTTCGCCGGCGGCCTGCTGTTCGGCTACGGCATGGTGCTGGCGAACGGTTGCGCCTCGCGGGCGCTGGTGCTGCTGGGGCGCGGCAACCTGCGCTCCTTCGTCGTGGTGGTGACGCTGGCCGTCGCCGCGCAGATGACGCTGAAGGGGCTGATCGCGCCGGCGCGGCTGGCGCTGCTGCGGGCGACGCAAGCCACCCCCGACATCGTGTCGCTGCCGGGCCTGCTGGCGACGCTGGGTCTCGACGCCATGGCCGCGCGGGTGCTGGCGCTGGTAGCGGTCGGCGGCGGCCTCGCGCTGTTCGCCTTCGCCCATCCCGCGTTTCGCAAGTCGGGCGGCCAGATCGCCGCCGGCGTGACCGTCGGTCTGCTGGTGGCCGCGGGCTGGTTCGTCACCGGTTTCCTCGGCGCCGACGATTTCAACCCCGCGCCGGTGACGTCGATGACTTACGTCGCGCCGGTCGCCGACGCGGTGCAATACGTCATGCTTTCCACCGGGCTGACGCTGAATTTCGGCATCGCGCTGGTCGGCGGCGTGTTGGCCGGCAGCCTCGCGACCGCGCTTCTCACCGGTCGTTTCAGGTGGGAAGGCTATACCTCGCCGGCGCATATGATCCGCTCGATCGGTGGCGCGGCGCTGATGGGGGCGGGCGGCGCGATGGCGCTGGGATGCTCGGTCGGGCAGGGCCTCACCGGGCTGTCGACGCTGGCGCTGGCCTCCTTCGTCGCGGCCAGCGGCATCGTGGCGGGCGCGGCGTTCGGGTTGCGCGGCCCGCTTCAGGCGCGCGGGCCGGCCAAGGCGTGAGGCTCCCGCGATGTGGCGGCGACGCCGTCGGTCTCAGGCTTTCGCGGTCGCCAGCCGCAGCACGTCGAGATAGCCGCCGCTCACGGTCATCCGGCCGATCAGTCCCTTCTCCTGCAACAGCCGGTGCGCCAGCGGCAGCCGGTAGCAGGGCAGATACATGAACAGGTGGTGCTCGGCGTGATAATTGACCCAATAGGGCGCGATCAGCGCGCGCTCGATCGGGTTGGCGCGAGTGGTGCGCGCGTGGCTGAACGGATCCGGCCCGGTGCTGGTGCAGGCGTGCTCGGCGATGTTGCGGATGCGCGTCACCAGCGGCAGCCAGGTCGCCATCGCGAACAGCCACACGCCGAAGAACCAGACGCCGGCGCCGCACAGCCAGAACAGCACGAACAGAATCGCGTTGGCGATCAGAAACCGCAGCATCTTGTCGGCGCCGCCGGACAGAAAGCTTTCATGCGCGTCGGCGCTGGTGGCGGCATCGCGCTTGAACAGCGACAGGAACAGCGGCAGCCGCTGCTTGACGAAAGTTTGTCCGGTGAGATCGCGGATCGCCTTGCGGGTGAAACTGTCCTTTGTGATCGGAAACGGCGCGGACAGCGACAGGTCCGGATCCTCGGGCTGCTGGGTGAAGCGGTGATGCTGCAAGTGATAGGAGCGGTAACTGGCGAGGTCCGCTCCGACCGGCACCGCGCACAGCCATTGTCCGATCCATTCGTTGATCGCCTTGTTGGCATGCAGGCCGCCATGCGCCGCCTCGTGCATCAGGATGGCGAGGCCGAGCTGCCGCGTGCCGACGATCATCACCGCGATCAGCCAGGTCAGCGGATTGGGCCACAGCGTCACCAGCGCGGCGGCCGCAGCGATGGTGCCCCAGGCATGCGCCACCAGCCAGCAGCCGCGCCAGGAACTGCGGCGGGTCAGTTGCCGCCATTCGTCCGGCGTGAACAGCGTTTTCGGATCGATGCGGGCCACGGGAGCCATGCCGATGTCCTCACGGTGTCGTCGGGTTCATTGCGCGGCGCCGAGCAGGAGCGGCAACTGGCGCGGCCCACGCACGGTGCCTTCCGACCATGTGACCCGGCCCGCCGGGTCGAGCCGGAAATCGGGGATCCGCTTCAGCCACTCCTCGATGGCCACCGTCATTTCCATCCGCGCCAGGTTGGAGCCGACGCAGCGGTGGATGCCGAGGCCGAACGCGGCGTGGCGGTTCTCCTTGCGGTCGATCAGCACCTTGTCGGCGTCGGGAAACATCGCCGGATCGCGGTTGGCGGCCGGGAACGACAATAGCACCATGTTGTCCGGCTTGATCGGGCAGCCGGTGACGGTGGTGTCCTTGATGACCTCGCGCGCCATGGTGACCGGCGAATAGGCGCGCAGAAATTCCTCGACGGCCGTCGGCATCAGCTCCGGCTCGGCGATCAGCCGCGCGCGATCCGCCGGGGTTTTCGCCAGATGCCACAGCGAGGCGCCGATCGCGCTCCAGGTGGTGTCGATGCCGGCGATCAGCAACAGCCGCAGCGAGCCCAGCACGTGCATGTCCGACAGCGGCTGGCCGCCGGCGTCGCGGGCGTTCATCAAGGTCGAGATCAGGTCGTCGGTCGGCCGCTGCTTCCGCGCCTCGATATGGCCGACGAAATAGACCGCCATCTCGTTGACCGCGCGCATCATGGTTTCCTCGTCCTTGATGCCGAGTTCGAGGATTTCATGGATCCACTTGATGAACAGGTCGCCGTCCGCTTCCGGAATCCCCAGCATATGGGCGATGGCGCGCACCGGAATGTGTTTGGTGTAGCGCGCGGCGGCGTCGACCCGAGGCTCGTCGATGAACTGGTCGATCAGCTCGTTGCAGATTTCGCGCACGCGCGGTTCAAGTTTCCGGGTGGCGTCGGGCGTGAAGGGCGGCAGCAGCAGTTGCTTGGCCGGCTTGTGCTCCGGCGGATCGGAGGTGATCGGCGGCGCGGTCTGGGTGATCGGCGGCCGCGAATTGCGGACGATGATGCGGCGCGACGAGAAATGCTCGGTGTCGTAGGCGATGGCCTTCACCGCCTCGTAGGTGGTCGGCATATAGACGCCGAGAAAGCGGTCGGTGTGAACCACCGGGCTCGCGGCGCGCAGTTCGTCCCAGATCGGGTAGGGGTTTTCGGTCCAGCGCGGGTCGGTGTGATCGAAGTCGGAAACCCAGTCGGTGACAGGCGTGGTCATGGATGTCATCCTGGCTCAATCGGTTCGCGTCATGGAACGGATTTATGGCGATGTGGCGGCTTCAATCCTCGGTGATGTCGATCGCCAGCTCCGGACAGTTGGATTTCGCCAGCCACGCCTTGTCTTCAAGGCCCTCCGGGACGACGCCGTCGCCGATGGCGTGGGCGTAGCCGTAGTCGTCGAGTTCGAACAGTTCCGGCGCCAGCGACTTGCAGCGGCTGTGACCCTGGCACTTGTCCGGATCGACATGAATTTTAAGCTTGCCGGCCATGCGACGCACGCTCCCTGAAGAATCCGCCGCGACGGCGGTGGTTTTGAACCATTGCGGAATCCTAGTCTGGCATTTTCAAGGACGCCAGCGCCAAGGCTAAGCGGTTACGGCTGGCGCGGGTCGATCGGGGTTGTGCCGCGCAGGCCGAGGATGTCTTCCAGCACCTGCGCGCCGGCGAGGAGGCCGGCCTCGTTGCGCGGCCGCGCCACCATTTGCAGGCCGACCGGCAGGCCGCCCGCGGTGAAGCCGCACGGCAGCGACAGCGCCGGGCAGCACGCCACCGTGATGGCGTAGGCGATGCCGAGCCACTGCACATAATTGTCGAACTTGGTGCCGTCGCATTCGGCGACGTAGCGTTGCTCGACCGGGAACGGCGCGACAATGGTCGCCGGGCACAACAGCAGGTCGTAGGTCTCGAAAAAGGCCAGCGTGCGTTGCGTAAGCGTGACGCGCTGGGCCTCGGCGCGGGCGATGTCATCGACGCTCAGCTTGAGGCCCTGCTCGATGTTCCAGATCACCTCCGGCTTCAGCAGGTCGCGCTTGTCGCGCAGCAACGGCGCCATGCCCATGGCGAATTCGAACGCGCGCAGTACATGGAAGCATTCATGGGTTTCGCTCAGGTCGGGCTGCGCTTCCTCGACGATGACGCCGGCCTCGGCGAAGCGTTCCGCCGCCTCGCGGGTCAGCGCCGCCACTTCCGGATCGATCGGCAGGATGCCGAGGTCGCGCGAATAGGCGACGCGCGCGGGCTTCTTGCCGGAGCGCGCGGCGGCGCGGAACGAGGTCGGCAACAGCGGCAGCGAGATCGGGTCGGCCGGGTGCTCGCCGCTCATGGCGTCCAGCAGCAATGCCACGTCCTCGACGTTGCGCGCCATCGGCCCCTGGACGCCGAGGGTGGCGTCGACCTTGAACCGGGGCGTGTGGGCGACCCGGCCGAAGCTCGGCCGCATGCCGACGATGCCGCAGAAGCTCGCCGGGTTGCGCAGCGAGCCGCCCATGTCGGAGCCGTGCGCCAGCCACGCCGTGCCGCTGGCCAGCGCCGCCGCGGCGCCGCCCGAGGAGCCGGCGGCGGAGCGGGCGAGGTCCCACGGGTTGCGGGTGGCGCCGAACACCTCGTTGAAAGTGTTGCCGCCGGCGCCGAACTCCGGGGTGTTGGACTTGGCGTAGACCACCGCGCCATTTTCCTCAAGGCGGTCCACCAGTACGTCGGACTTCTCCGGGACGTTGTCCTTGAAGATCGGCGAGCCGTGAGTGGTCAGCACCCCCGCCACCTCGTTGAGGTCCTTGATCGGCACCGGCAGCCCCGCCAAAAGGCCGCGCTCGGCGGCGGGGCGCTGCATCAGTTTTCTGGCGTGGTCGCGGGCGCGGTCGAAACACAGGATCGGCAGCGCGTTGACCTTGCCGTCCACCGCCTCAATGCGCGCTTGCAGCACGTCGAGCAGATCGAGCGGCGTTACTTCGCCTGACTTGAGCTTGGCCACGACGGCGGTTGCGGTGTCTTGGATCAGGGATTGGTCCGCCACGGGGGCCTCCGTTGAATTGTGATATCGTTGTCGCGGCGGCCAATATATCGCGGTTCCGCGAAATGCCTACTGGATCGCGCGGTCAGCTCCATCCCGCACTGAGGCCGCCGTCCACGGTAAAGATGACGCCGCTGGTGTAGCCGGAGCGCTCGGAGGCGAGGAACGCCATCAGGTCGGCGATCTCGCGCGGATGCGCCGGGCGCTTCAGGGGCAACCCGGCCTGCAACTCCCTGTAGCGGGCCTCGTCGCCCAACTGGTCGCGGGCGCGGGTCTTCATCAGCGTGACGTGGCGATCGGTGCCGACCGGGCCGGGATTGATGCCGACGACGCGGATGTTGTCGGCGAGGCTCTTGCCGCCGAGCGCGCGGGTGAACGCCATCAGCGCGGCGTTGCCGGCGCTGCCGGTGATGTAGTTGGCGTCGAACTTCTCGCCGGCGGCGCCGATGTCGTTGATGATGACGCCGTGGCCTTGCGCCTTCATGCGGGCGTAGAGGAGGCGGGTGAGGTTGATGAAGCCGAACACCTTGAGGTCCCAGGCGTGACGCCAGGTCGCCTCGTCGATCTTGTCGAGCGAGCCGCCGGGGATGTCGCCGGCGTTGTTGACCAGAACGTCGATGTCGCCGGTCTCGGCGGCAAGGCGGGCGATGTCATTGCTGCTCCGCAGATCGACGATATGGGTCGCGACGCTGATCTGACGGTTCTTGCGCAGTCGCTCCGCGAGCGCGCCGAGCAAATCCGCGCTGCGCGCGGCGAGATGCAGGTCACAGCCTTCCTCTGCGAAGGTTTCAGCCGCCGCCGCGCCGATGCCTTTCGAGGCCCCGGTGATAAGAACGCGCTTGCCGCGCAGATGAAGGTCCATGGTGGGCTCCTGGTCGGGAAGGGCCGAACAAGCCGTCGGGATCATCTCCGTGTCGTCCTCGCACAGGCGAGGACTCAGATCCCCTGGCGTCTGCTATTTGAACGATTTCACCCGGATTGATCGAGCCGAAGCCCTGCGGGGTCTGGGTCCCCGCCTGGGCGGGGACGACGGTTGTCGTGGTGCGAAGCCGCTTACAAATACCCCTCTCCGGCTTCCGCGGCGAAGCGGCCGGGGTCGCCTTCCCAGACGATGCGCGCGTGTTCGAGCACGTAGACACGGTCGGCGTGCGGCAGCGCGAAGGTGACGTTCTGCTCGCCGAGCAGCACCGTGATCGACGTGGTCTGCCGCAGCTTTTCCAGCGCCTTCGACAAAAGTTCGAGGATCACCGGGGCGAGGCCGAGCGTCGGCTCGTCGAGAATCAGGATCTTCGGCTTCATCATCAGCGCGCGGCCGATCGCCAGCATCTGCTGCTCGCCGCCGGACAGCGTCTGCGCCATCTGGCCCTGGCGCTGCTTGAGGATCGGGAACAGCTCGAACAGCCATGCGAGCTGCTGCTCCTGTTCCGCCGGTTCGAGGTGCTGGCCGCCGAGGTCGAGATTTTCCCGCACCGTCATCTCGCCGAACAGTTCGCGCGTCTCCGGGCATTGCACCAGGCCGCTGCGGGCGATTTTCGCCGCGCTGGTGCCGCGCAGCTTCTCGCCGTCGCGGACGATCTCGCCCGAATAGGGCAGGAAGCCGGAGATGGTGTTGAACAGCGTGGTCTTGCCGGCGCCGTTGAGGCCGACGATCGAGACGAACTCGCCCTGATGGACGTGGATCGAGACCCTGTCGAGCGCCTGCGCCTTCCCGTAATGGACGCTGACATTCTCGACCTGCAACAGCGGCACCTTGTCGGTGAAGTCGGCCTCGGGTCGCGCCGAGGTCTCGATGGCGCCGCCGAGATAGACCCGGCGCACCGTCTCGTTGCGCATCACCTCGTCGGCGCGGCCGGTGGCGATCTCCTCGCCGAGATACATCGCCAGCACGCGGTCGACCAGCGCCGCCACGCTCTTGACGTTGTGATCGACCAGCATCACCGCGCGGCCCTCGTCGCGGAACGAGCGGATCAGGTCGGAGAAGGTCGCGACCTCCGCCAGCGTCAGTCCGGCGAACGGCTCGTCCACCAGCACCACCTGGGGATCGCGGGCGATCGCCTTGGCGAGTTCGAGGCGGCGCAGGTCGGCGAACGGCAGCGTCGGCGGCCGCCGGTGCATCACCTCGCCGAGCCCGACCCGTTCGGCGATCCATTTGGCGCGTTCGGTCAGCGCCTTGTCGGGAAACAGCATCAAGAGGCTGTCGGGCAGCAGCGCCACCATGATGTTTTCCAGCACGGTCTGCCGGTTCAGCGGCCGCGAATGCTGGAACACCATGCCGAACCCCTGGCGCGCGATCTTGTGCGCCGGCAGCCCGGCGACGTTCTGGCCCTGGAAGCGCACGGTGCCTTCGGTCGGCCGCTCGATGCCCATGATCGCTTTCATGGCGGTGGACTTGCCGGAGCCGTTGGGGCCGATCAAGCCAAAAATTTCGCCGCCGTGAACGTCGAAATTGAGGTTCTTGACGGCGGTGAGGCCGCCGAATTTTTTCGTCAGTCCGCGGATTTCGAGGACCGGGGCGGTGGAGGGAGCGCTGGTCATGAACGTGCCTCGCGTGACAGCACCGATCCGAGGAAGCCGTTGGGGAAGAACAGGATGACGAGGAGGGCAACGGCGGAGACGATGAAGGTCGCCAGTTCGCCCGTCGGCCGCAGGAATTCGCCGGCGACGATCAGGAAGATGGCGCCGAGCGCGGCGCCGAGCACGGTGCGCCGTCCGCCCAGCACGGCGGCGACGATCACCTGCACGCCGACCGCGATGTCGACTACGGTGCCGACCGAGGCGGTGCCGAAGTAGAACACCAGCAGCGCGCCGGACAGGCCCGAGAAGAAGGCCGAGACGATGAACGCCGCGAGCTTGTGCTTGACGATGTTGAAGCCGAGCGCGCCGGCCTGCACCGGATCCTGGCCGCTGGCCTGCAACACCAGCCCGACCGGCGATTGCGACAGCCCGAACAGGATCGCCGCGCTGACGACCATGAAGCCGAGCGCGATCCAGTAGTTGACCCCGGCGTCGATCGACAGCACGTCGGGGATGGTGAGGCCGATTTCGCCGCCGGTGAGGTCGGCGAACACCACGATGAAGCTTTGCAGGATCAGCACCGCGACCAGCGTGGTGAGGCCGAAATAGGGGCCGCGCACCCGCAGCGCCGGCAGCGCCAGCACGAAGCCCGCGATCACCGCAGCCACCGCGCCGAACGCGATCGAGGGATACATCGGCATGCCGAAGTGGTTGTTGAGAATGCCGGCGGTGTAGGCGCCGGTGCCGATCAGAAAGGTCGGACCGAAGTTGACCTCGCCGGCGAAGCCGAACAGCAGGTCCCACGACATCGCGAACACGCCGAAGTAATAGGCCACCGTCAACAGGCCGAGGATATAGCCGGAGACATACCACGGCAGCGTCGCCGCGAGGATGACGAGGATCAGCGCGACGGCGAACAGCCGGGATTTGAAGAAGCTCGTCATCTCAGCGCCTCCCGAGCAGGCCCTGCGGCCGGATGTACATCACGATCACGAGCAGGAGCAGCGCCGGGATCGACCGGTAGGCGGGCGAGATCATGTAGGCGGTGAAGGTTTCGAGGTAGCCGACCACGAACGCCGCGATCAGCGACCCGGAGACGCTGCCGAGACCGCCGAGCACCACGATCGAGAACGCGCTCGCGGTCAGCGGGCCGACGCTGTAGGAACTGACGCCGAGGAACATGCCGAGCAGCACGCCGGCGATGCCGGCCAACACGCCGTAGATGGCCCAGACCACGATATAGACGTTGGTCAGCTCGAACCCGAGAATGGTGACCCCGCGCGGGTTCATCGACGCCGCCAGCACCACCTTGCCGGTGCGGGTGCGGTTGACCAGCACCCACAACAGCCCGATCACCAGGCAGCACACCGCGGCGGTGAACAGCTCGTTCTTCGGGGTGCGGACGCCGACGATGTTGACGACGCCCTCGATGATCGGCAGCACGGTCTTGGCGTTGTTGGTGAAGAAGTAGGCGATCGCCTCCTGGATCATGATGCCCCAGAGCAGCGTCGCGGTGAGGACGAAGATTTCCTTCTCCTCGTTGGGGATCTTGTTGGAGCGCTGGATCGGCTGCACCACCGTGAAGTAGGTGGCGAGCGACAGCAGCGCCGCGACTGCGACGCCGACCAGCGCGCCGGAATAGCTGTCGAGCTGGAACACGCTCGCCGCGGCCCACGCGGCCACCGCCGCGGCCACCATGATGGCGCCGTGCGACAGGTTCAACACGCCGGAGACGCCGAAAATGAGGGTGAAGCCGGTCGCGCCCAGCGCGTAGAGCGCGCTGATGGCGAAACCGTCGATCAGAATTTGCAGGGCAAGCATCGACACCAGCCATGGCGGCTTTCGCCGCGCCAATCGGGAGAGCGTGGGATGGAGGGGCGCCTCCCGGACGAGCGGATGTCCGGGAGGCTACGGCCTTCAGTTCGCGGAGAACTTGATGAAGCTCGGGAACTTCAACGCGCTCTTGGCCACTTCCTTCGGCCAGACGGCGATCTGCCGGCCGTCCTGCCATTGCAGCATCAGGCCGGTGAGCAGGCCCTTGCCGTATTTCAGGCCGTGGGTGAACTTGTCTTCCTTGCCGTAGAACTGGATGCGGCCGATGGTGCCTTCCCAATCGGTCTTCTCCATCGCCGCCACCATCTTGTCGGCGTCGGTGGAGCCGGCGCGCTTGATGGCGTCGGCGAACATGTAGACGTCGTCATAGGAGGTGTAACCGGCATAGGACGGATAATTGCCGAACTTCTTCTTGAAGTTTTCCGCGAACGGCACCGACTTCGGCGTCACCGCGACCCCTGGACCCGACACGCCCTGATAGAGCACGCCGTCGGCGGCGTTGTTGGTGTCCTTGCCGAAGGTCGAGTTGGTGGCCTGCGAGGAAATCCCGAACATCGGGATCGGCACCTGCTGGTTCTTCCACTGCACCGTCGGCTGTACGCCGACATGCGAGATACCGGTGATAATCACGTCGGGTTTCGCCGCCTCGATCTTGTTGAAGATCGGCGTGAAGTCGGTGGTGTCCGGCGAGAAGCGGATGTGATCGAGCACCTTCAGGCCGATTTTCGGCAGGCATTCCTGGTAACCGATGTCGAGCGGCTTGGTCCAGGCGGCGTCCTCGCTCATGATGACGGCCGATTTCATCTTCTTGCCCTCGACCAGCAGTTCCTTGGCCGCGTCGCACACCGACAGCGCCAGCGCCGCCGAGGTCAGATAGCCGTGGAAGGTGTATTTGTTCTTGTCGTAGTTCTCATGGATCGCGCGCGTGATCTCGTTCGAAGCCGCGCCCGGCGTGATGAACGGCGTCTTCAGCCGCGCCGCCCACGGCATCAGCGCCAGCACCACCTCGCTGATGTAGCTGGCGATCACCGCGTGAACCTTGTCCTCGTTGACGGCGCGCTGGAAGGCGCGAACCGAGTCGGCGGAGGAGGAGTGGTTGTCGTAGGCGACGATCTGGATTTGCCGCCCGTCGACGCCGCCCTTGGCGTTGATTTCGTCGGCGGCCATCTGGGCTGCCTGCGGGATCGACGCGCCGGCGATCGACTGCGCCTCGGCGATGACGCCGATCTTGATCGGGTCGGCTGCCTGGGCCGCGCCGCTCAGGCTCAGCCCGAGCGCGGTGGCCCCGAGTAAGATGAGGGACCACGCCGTGCGGCGGTGTGTAATGGGGGTCATGTTGTTTCCTCTTCTTTCGGCTGATTGAACGCTTATTGTTTGGTTTTCGATCTGTTCAGCGAGCGCCGGGCGCAAGACCACGCGGGGACCCGAGAGCGAGAGTAGGATGCGGAATATGCCTCACCGGCTGGTGAGGTCAACATTGCAGTGCAGCGTTGCGGGATCATAGACTTTCGATGTATGCGCCCGCTGCGTTATGCTCGCGGCGCCGCCATCCGCGCGCATCTCGACCAAAACGTCGTTCGAACCGGAAGGAATCCTCACCGTGAGTCAGCAGCAAAAGACCTATCGCATCGCCGTTATTCCCGGCGACGGCATCGGCAAGGAGGTCATGCCCGAGGGCTTGCGGGTGATGGAGGCGGCGGCCGGCAAGCACGGCGTCCGGCTGCATTTCGATCATTTCGATTTCGCGTCGTGGGATTACTACGAAAAGCACGGGCAGATGATGCCCGACGACTGGAAGGACAGAATCGGCGCGCACGACGCGATCTATTTCGGCGCGGTCGGCTGGCCCGCGAAGATTCCGGATCACGTCTCGCTGTGGGGTTCGCTGCTCAAGTTCCGGCGCGAATTCGACCAGTACGTCAACCTGCGCCCGGTCCGGCTGATGCCCGGCGTGCCGTCGCCGCTCGCCGGCCGCAAGCCCGGCGATATCGATTTCTGGGTGGTGCGCGAGAACACCGAGGGCGAATATTCCTCGGTCGGTGGGCGGATGTTCGAAGGCACCGATCGCGAGTTCGTGACGCAGCAGACGGTGATGACCCGCACCGGGATCGACCGCATCCTCAAGTTCGCTTTCGATCTGGCGCAGTCACGGCCCAAGAAGCACCTGACCTCGGCCACCAAGTCCAACGGCATCTCGATCACGATGCCGTATTGGGACGAGCGCGTCGAGGCGATGGCGAAGCGCTACCCGCAGGTGAAGTGGGACAAGTACCACATCGATATCCTGACCGCGCATTTCGTGCTGCATCCGGACTGGTTCGACGTAGTGGTCGGCTCCAACCTGTTCGGCGACATCCTGTCCGATCTCGGCCCCGCCTGCACCGGCACCATCGGCATCGCACCGTCCGGCAACATCAACCCGACCGGCGATTTCCCCTCGGTGTTCGAGCCGGTGCATGGCTCGGCCCCGGACATCGCCGGGCAGGGCGTCGCCAACCCGATCGGCATGATCTGGTCGGGCGCGATGATGCTGGAGCACCTCGGCGAGCGGGTCGCGGCGAAAGCCATCGTCGAGGCCATCGAGCGCACGCTGGCGGAGCGCACGCTGCGCACCCGCGACCTCGGCGGCAACGCCGACACCACCGCCTGCGGCAAGGCGGTGGCGGAGATGGTGGAGTAGGGGTTTCAGCCGTTATCGCGGGAAGGACGCGCTACACGAAGATCGTCGTCCCTGCGAAGGCAGGGACCCATACGCCGCAGCGCTTCGGCTCAATCATCTAGGCGAGGTTATTTTATAACGACAAACGCCAGGGGATATAAGTCCTCGCCTGCGCGAGGACGACACGCCGAGAGCGAGTTGTTCTGAACGATCTTCCCGTTTACGCCGCCACCCCCGCCACCGCCAGCACGGCGTGCAGCAACACGTTGGCGCCGGCGCCGCAATCGGCTTGCGTCGCGTCCTCAAGCTCGTTGTGGCTGACGCCGTCCTTGCATGGCACGAAGATCATTGCCGCCGGGATCACCGAGGCGACGTTGCAGGCGTCGTGGCCGGCGCCGGAGGTGATGCGGCGGTAGCCGTAGCCCAACTCGGCGGCGGCGGCCTGAACGGCGTCGACCAGCCTCGCGTCGAAGATGGTCGGCGGCTTGCGCCAGATCCGGTCGAGCGCGATGTCGACGCGGCGGCGCGCGGCGATCTCCCCAAGGGCGGCGCGGATGTCGCGGTCCAGCGCGTCCATGACGGCGGCGTCGGGGCTGCGGACGTCGAGGGTGAAGGCGATCTCGCCCGGAATGACGTTGCGCGACGGGTTGGCGATATTGACCTCGCCGATGGTGGCGACGGCGTTTGGCGCGTGGCTCGTTGCGATCCGCTCGATCGCCAGCGTCAGTTCCGCCAGCGCCGACAGCGCGTCGCGGCGTAACGGCATCGGCGTGGTGCCGGCGTGGCTCTCGAAGCCGGTGACGCGGCCGTCGTACCAGATGATGCCCTGGCCGCGATCGACCACGCCGATGGTCTTGCCCTCGGCCTCCAGCAGCGGCCCCTGTTCGATGTGCAGTTCGAGGAAGGCGCCGAGCTTGCGGCCGCCGACCGGCTCGCTGCCGCGATAGCCGATGCCGTCTAGCGCGTCCTTCACGGTGACGCCGGCGGCGTCCTTGCGGCTCCAGATGTCCTCGGTGGTGTAGTCGCCGGCATAGGTGGCCGAGGCCATCATCGCCGGCGCGAAGCGCGAGCCTTCCTCGTTGGTCCAGTTGATGACGCACAGCGGCATTTCGGTTTCGATGCCGGCGTCGTTCAGCGTCCGCACCACTTCCAGCGCCGCCAGCGTGCCGAGAATGCCGTCGTACTTGCCGCCGGTCGGCTGGGTATCGAGGTGCGAGCCGATGCCGAGCGGCGGCTTCGCCATGTCGCGGCCCTTGCGCAGGCCGAACATCGAGCCGAGCGCATCGACATGCACCTCAAGCCCGGCGGCCACGCAGGCATCGCGGAACCAGTCGCGCACCTGCTTGTCCTCCGCGCCGAGCGTCAAGCGCCGCACGCCGCCCTTGGCGGTCAAGCCGAATTGCGCCGTTTCGTGGATGGCGCCCCACAGGCGTCCGGAATCGATTTGCAGGTTGGACGGCTTGGCGCTCATGTGACGGCTCCCGGCAAGACAAGGCGGCGGCTCGGCCGCCCAGATTCATTGCCGCGCGAGCGCTGGCGCGTCAACCGCGCGCCGCACGGGAAAAATACGATTGGACATTGCGCCGGACTTGTGGCCCATTTCCCGCAAAGAAAAATCTTCCACAAACAGAACCTCTCCGGGCGGCGTGCAATGCCAGCGGGGAGCAAAGGGCGGTCCCGGTGGGGTGTGGCGCGAAAGCGGTCCGGAGCGGGGATGTGGATTTGCCGAGCCATCGGGCGCGGCTGGCGTGTCGCGCCGGCGACGCCGGGCAGACCGCGGGCATCGCGCCGGGTTTCGTGCAGGGCAACCTCGCCATCCTTCCCGAACGGGACGCGGCCGCGTTCCATCGCTTCTGCCAGCTCAATCCGAAGCCGTGTCCGATCATCGGCATCTCCGAGGTCGGCGATCCGCGCATTCCGGCGCTCGGCATCGATCTCGACATCCGCACCGACCTGCCGCGCTACCGGGTGTGGCGCGACGGCGTTCCGGTCGCCGAGCCGCTCGATATCATGGAGCACTGGCGCGACGATCTGGTGGCGTTCGTGATCGGCTGCTCGTTTTCTTTCGAGGAAGCGCTGATCGCCGACGACATTCCGATCCGCCACATCGAATGCGGCGTCCGGGTGCCGATGTACCGCACCAATATCGCATGCAGCCCGGCGGGCCCCTTCGCCGGGCCGATGGTGGTGTCGATGCGGCCGTTGCGGCCGGCCGACGCCATCCGCGCCGTGCAGATCACCTCGCGCTTTCCCTCGGTTCACGGCGCGCCGGTGCATCTCGGGCTGCCGCAATCGATCGGTATCCGTGATATCGCGAGGCCCGATTACGGCGATCCGGTGCCGATCCACGACGACGAAATCCCGGTGTTCTGGGCTTGCGGGGTGACGCCGCAAGCGGTGATTGCGGCGGCCAGGGTGCCGTTCGCCATCACCCACGCGCCGGGATTGATGCTGGTGACCGACCTCAGGAACAAGAACCTTGCCGTGCTTTGACGCTTTGACTTAACCTTTTCAATCGGCGGAACGGTAACGAGCCGAAATAAAAAACGCTGAAACAACATCAGTTGACGGGAGAGGAAACATCATGTCCATCACGCGCCGAACCGTATTGCTGGGAGCAACCGCTTCCGCCGCCCTGCTGCCGCTCGCGGCCCGCGCCCAGGCCAAAGAGGTGGTGATCGGTGTCATCTATCCGCTGTCCGGCGCCAGCGCCCAGATCGGCGTCGACGCGCAGCGGGCGTTCGAGACCGCCGCCGACATCATCAACAACAAATACGATTTCGACCTGCCGCTGGCGCGCGACGAGGGGCTGCCCGGCCTTGGCGGCGCGAAAGTCCGCCTGGTGTTCGCCGACCATCAGGCCGATCCGCAGAAGGGCCGCGCCGAGGCCGAGCGCCTCATCACGCAGGAGAAGGTCTGCGCCATCATCGGCACCTATCAAAGCGCCGTCGCCGTCACCGTCAGCCAGATCTGCGAACGCTACCAAATCCCGTTCCTGTCGGCCGACAACTCCTCGCCGAGCCTGCATCGGCGCGGGCTGAAATTCTATTTCCGCGCCGCCCCCCATGACGAGATGTTCTCGAAGGCGATGTTCGACTTCTTCGACGCGCTGAAGAAGAAGGGCCAGAAGATCGAGACGCTGTCGTTGTTCCACGAGGACACCATCTTCGGCACCGACTCCGCCAACGCCCAGCTCGCGCTCGCCAAGGAGCGGGGCTACAAGGTGGTCGCCGACATCAAGTATCGCGCCAACTCGCCCTCGCTCACCGCCGAGGTGCAGCAGCTCAAGGCCGCCAACGCCGACGTGCTGATGCCGTCGAGCTACACCACGGACGGCATCCTGCTGGTCAAGACCATGGCGGAACTCGGCTACAAGCCGCACGCCATCGTGGCGCAGGACGCCGGCTTCTCCGAGAAGGCGCTCTATGACGCCGTCGGCGACAAGCTGGAAGGCGTGATCTCGCGCGGCTCGTTCTCGCTCGACCTCGCCAAGAAGCGGCCGATGGTCGGCGCCGTCAACGAGATGTTCAAGAAGCGTTCGGGCAAGGACTTCAACGACTATTCGTCGCGGCAGTTCATGGGCCTGATCGTGATGGCCGACGCGATCAACCGCGCCAAATCCACCGACGGCGAGAAAATCCGTCAGGCGCTGGTCGCCACCGACATGCCGGGCGACCACACCATCATGCCTTGGAAGCGCGTCAAATTCGACGACAAGGGTCAGAACAACGACGCCGACCCGGTGCTGTTGCAATACGTCAACAAGAACTTCGTCACTATTTTCCCCGAGCAGGCGGCGGTGGCGGAAGCGATCTGGCCGATGAACAAGTAGCGCGTGCCTGTTCGTCATCGTGAGCGATGCAATCCCCGGCAGTCGAAAAAGGACTGGATTGCTTCGCCTCAGTTGCAATGACAGGGAGTTTTTAGCACGGCGTCGTCCCCGCGCAGGCGGGGACCCATACGCCGCAGCGGTTCGGTTCGATCAGCAGGGGCGACGTCGCTCAAAATGGCGAACGCCAGGGGTTATGGGTCCCCGCCTGCGCGGGGACGACAAGGGGTAACGGAGCAGGGCAGGTGACAGCCGAGACCATCATCCAGAGCCTGGCGAGCGGCCTCCTGATGGGCTTGCTCTACGGCCTCATCGCCGTCGGGCTCTCGCTCATCTTCGGCCTGATGAACATCGTCAATTTCGCCCACGGCGAATTTCTGATGCTGTCGATGTACGGCGCCTTCTTCCTGTTTGCGTTCTTCGCCATCGATCCCCTGTTGTCGATGCCGCTGGTCGCGGCCGGCATGTTCGTGTTCGGGGCGGCGATCTATCTGTTGATCGTCCGCTTTGCGATGCGGGCCAAGACCAATGTCGGCATGGTGCAGATCTTCGCCACCTTCGGCCTCGCCATCGTGCTGCGTGGCCTCGCGCAATATTTCTTCACGCCGGACTATCGCAGCATCACCCACTCGTGGCTCGGCGGCAAGACCGTGTCGATCGGCGGCATCTTCCTGCCGGTGCCGCAACTGGTCGGCGCGCTGCTCGCCATCGTCGCCTTCGGCGCGCTGTACGTCTTCATCAAGCGCACCGATTTCGGCCGCGCGCTGGAGGCGACCCGCGAGGACGCCGGCGCGGTGGCGCTGGTCGGCATCGACCAGAACCGGGTGTTCGCGCTCGGCTGGGGGCTCGGCTCGGCGCTGGTCGGGCTCGCCGGGGCGATCATGGCGACGTTCTTCTACATCTATCCCGATGTCGGCGCCTCGTTCGCGCTGATCGCCTATGTCGTGGTGGCGCTCGGCGGCTTCGGCAGCGTGTTCGGCGCCTTCGCCGGCGGCATCCTGGTCGGGCTGGTGGAGGCGACGACGGCGCTGGTGATGCCGCCGTCGCTGAAGGCGGTCGGCATCTATGCCGTCTATCTGCTGGTGGTGTTCATTCGCCCGCGCGGGCTGTTCGGATCGATCTGATGCACGACGCAACCCACGCCGTCCGCCGCCGCCGCGACCTGATCGTCGCCGCCGTCTTCGTCGCGCTCGCGGCCTGCGTGCCGCTGTTCGTCAAGGACGTCTACGCCCAGAACATCATGGTGCTGACCTTGATGTATGCCGGGCTGTCGCAGAGCTGGAATATCCTCGGCGGCTATTGCGGCCAGATCTCGCTCGGCCACGCGCTGTATTTCGGACTCGGGGCCTATGTCACCGCGATCCTGCTGACCAAGTTCGGCGTGCTGCCGTGGTTCGGCATGCTCGCCGGCGGCATCGTCTCGGCGTTGATCGCGCTGGCGCTAGGCTATCCGACCTTCCGGCTCGGCGGCCATTACTTCGCCATCGCCACCATCGTCATCGCCGAAATCGCCTTTCTCTTATTCCTGAACTGGGACTGGGCCGGCGCGGCGCTCGGCATCGACATCATGGTGCGCGAGGATAGCTGGGCGAAATTCCAGTTCACCCGCTCCAAGCTGCCGTATTTCTACTTCGCGTTGTTCTTCGCCGCCGTGGCGTGGCTCGTCACCTGGTGGCTGGAGAACTCGAAGTGGGGCTACTGGTGGCGCGCGGTGAAGGACAACCCGGACGCGGCGGAAAGCCTCGGCGTGGTGGTGTTCAAATCGAAGATGGGGGCGGGGGCGATCTCGGCGTTCCTCACCGCGATCGGCGGCGCGTTCTACGCCATGTTCGTGTCCTACATCGATCCCGACGCGGTGATGAGCTTCCAGTTCTCGCTGCTGATCTCGCTGCCGGCGGTGCTCGGCGGCATCGGCACGCTGTGGGGTCCGGTGCTGGGCGCGGCGGTGCTGATCCCGGTCACCGAACTGACGCGCTCGTTCATCGGCGGCTCGGGACGCGGCGTCGATCTGATCGTCTACGGCAGCCTGATCGTCCTCGTCTCGCTGACGCGGCCCGACGGCCTGCTCGGGCTGTTCTCACGCAAGCGCAAGGTGGAGGCGGCGCGATGATGGCTCTGCTGGAAACCCGCGGCGTCTGGCAGCGCTTCGGCGGCCTGATCGCCAACGCAGACGTGTCGATCTCGGTCGGACGCGGCGAGATCGTCGGCCTGATCGGGCCGAACGGCGCCGGCAAATCGACGCTGTTCAACTTGATCGCCGGGGTGCGGCCGCCGACGCAGGGCACCATCTGGCTCGACGGCGTGGACATCACCGCGACGCCGGCCACCGAACGCTGCCGGCGCGGCATCGCCCGCACCTTTCAGGTGGTCAAGAGTTTCGAGACCATGACGGTGATCGACAACGTCATCGTCGGCGCGCTGATCCGCACCACCGAGATGCGCGCGGCGCGGCGCAAGGCGTTCGAGGTGCTGGAATTCTGCGGCCTCGCCGGGCGCGCCGACGTGATGGCGTCGGAACTCATTCCCTCCGAGAAGCGCCGGCTCGAAGTGGCGCGGGCGCTGGCGACCGAGCCGAAGCTCTTACTGCTCGACGAGGTGTTGACCGGGCTGACGCCGCTGGAGGCGCAGACCGGCGTCGAACTGGTGCGCCGCGTCCGCGACACCGGGGTGACGGTGCTGATGGTCGAGCACGTCATGGAGATCGTGATGCCGCTGGTGGACCGCGCCATCGTGCTCGATCTCGGCAAGGTGCTGGTCGAGGGCAAGCCCACCGACGTGGTGCGCGATCCGAAGGTCATCGCCGCCTATCTGGGGGATCGCCATGCTGTCGGCGCGTGATCTGACCACCGCCTATGAGGGGCTGGTCGCCATCTCCGGCGTCTCCATCGATGTCGCCAAGGGCGAGGTGGTCTGCGTCGCCGGCGCCAACGGCGCGGGCAAGTCGACGCTGCTGAAAACCATCGCCGGCGCGGTGCGGCCGCGCAGCGGCACGGTGACCTTCGACGGCGCGCGCATCGACGGCGTCGCGCAGCACCTCATCACCGCGCGCGGCATCGCCTACGTGCCGGAGAACCGCCGGCTGTTTCCGAGCCTGACGGTGGAGGACAACCTGCGGCTCGGCAGCTATCTCTATCGCGGCAAGGCCGACCGCGACGCGCCGCTGGCGCTGGTGTTTCAGCTTTTCCCCCGCCTCAAGGAGCGGCTCGACCAACTGGCCGGCACGCTGTCGGGCGGCGAGCAGCAGATGCTGGCGATCGGCCGCGCGCTGATGACGCGGCCGCGCCTGTTGATGCTGGACGAGCCGTCGCAGGGCATCATGCCGAAGCTGGTTGACGAGATTTTTCAGGCGGTGCTGGAAATCCGCAAGACCGGCATGACGGTGCTGATCGTCGAGCAGCGCATGGCCGAGGTGCTGGAGATCGCCGACCGCGCCTACATCCTGCAAACCGGGCGGGTCGAGATGCAGGGCCCGGCGGCGGACATTCGCACCAATCCCGACGTGCGCAAGGCGTATCTCGGATTGTGAGATTGACGCCCGCTGTTCGCCGTCATGGCCGGCATTTTTCCATGCTTTGGCGACGCGGCCAAGCCGTGATAGGCAGACAGGCAATCAGGAAACAAGGAAGCGCACCATGGCTGTCGCCGCGCAACGCATCGCCGTGATCGGGCTGGGCTCGATGGGGTTCGGGATGGCCGCCTCGCTGTTGCGCGCCGGCTTCGACGTCATCGGCTGCGACGTGGCCGTCGACAGCGTGGCCCGGCTCACAGCCGCCGGCGGGCGGGGCGCGGCCAGCCCCGCGGCGGCGGCGCGCGACGCCGACGTGGTGGTCAGCGTCGTGGTCAACGCGGCGCAGACCGAGGCGGTGCTGTTCGGCGCGGACGGCGCGTGTCAGGCGATGGCGAAAGGCGCGGTGTTCGTCTCGGCCGCGACCATGGACCCCGAGATCGCGCGGCGGCTGGCGGCGCGGGTCGAGGCGGCCGGCCGGCTTTATCTGGACGCGCCGATCAGCGGCGGCGCGCAGCGCGCGGCGCAGGGCGAACTCACCATCCTCGCCTCGGGAAGTCCGGCCGCCTTCGCCAGGGCGCGGCCGGCGCTCGACGCCATGGCGGCAAAGCTCTACGAACTCGGCGATGCGCCGGGGCAGGGCTCGGCCTTCAAGATGATTAACCAGTTGCTGGCCGGCGTTCACATCGCCGCCGCTTCCGAGGCGATTGCGTTCGCGGCGAAGCAGGGGCTCGACATCCGAAAAGTCTACGAGGTCATCACCGCCTCGGCCGGCAATTCGTGGATGTTCGAGAACCGCGTGCCTCACGTGCTGGAAGGCGACTACACCCCGCGCAGCGCGGTGGACATCTTCGTCAAGGATCTGGGCATCGTGCAGGACATGGCGCGCAACGCCCGATTCCCGGTGCCGCTGTCGGCGGCCGCCTTGCAGATGTTCCTGATGGCGTCCGCCGCCGGCATGGGCCGCGACGACGATATCGCCGTCGCCAAGGTCTATGCGCGGGTGACCGGCGCGCCGCTGCCGGATGTAAAGAACAAAGTGTGAGGATATGAAGCCTGTTGTCTCGCCGTCATTGCGAGCGAAGCGAAGCAATCCAGTCTTCCTTTGCGGTCCTGGATTGCTTCGTCGCTCCGCTCCTCGCAATGACGGTTTAAGAGCGGCAAGCGAATTACCGAGTATCGACAGCGTGACCATTCAAAGAGTGCAAAAATGCCCCGCTTCGCCGCCAACCTTTCGATGATGTTCACCGAACGGCCGTTCCTCGACCGCTTCGCCGCGGCGGCGGCGGCGGGATTCGACGCGGTCGAATTTCTGTTTCCCTACGACTTCGCGCCGGAGGACATCGGCGACCGGCTGCGCGGCAACGGCCTGACGCAGGCGCTGTTCAATCTGCCGCCGGGCGACTGGGATGCCGGTGAGCGCGGCTTCGCGGCGCGGCCGGAGTGCTTCGCCCAGGTGCAGGATGGCGTTCGCGCCGCGCTGCCCTATGCGGCGGCGACCGGCGTCAAGCGGCTGCACCTGATGGCGGGCATCGCGGAGCGCCGCGACCCGCTGGCGGTCGCCGCGTTTCGCAAGTCGGTCGCGTGGGTCGCGGAAGAACTCGGCCGCTACGGCATCGACACCGTGATCGAGCCGATCAACCCGCGCGACGTGCCGGGCTACTTCCTCAACGATTTTACCTTTGCGCGCGACCTGATCGCGGAGCTGAATCACCCTAACCTGAAATTGCAGTTCGACATCTATCACTGCCAGATCGTCCATGGCGACGTCACCATGCGGCTGCGCGAGATGATGCCGATCATCGGCCACGTCCAGACCGCCAGCGTGCCATCGCGCAACGAACCCGGCAGCGGCGAACTGAACGATCCGTTCCTGTTCGACGAACTCGACCGGTTGGGCTATCGCGGCTTTGTCGGTTGCGAATATCGCCCGCGCGGCGGGACGGAGGACGGCCTCGGCTGGTTCGCCCTCCATGCCAGGCCGCGCGGAGCAAGGCCATGAGCCTGGCGCTGGGCTGCATCGCCGACGACTACACCGGCGCTTCCGACCTCGCCAACACCCTGACGCGCTGTGGCTTGCGCACGGTGCAGACCATCGGCGTGCCGGCCGCCGACTTCGCGCTGCCGGAAGTGGACGCGGTGGTGGTGTCGCTGAAAAGCCGCTCCATCGCCGCCGCCGATGCGGTCGAAAAATCCCGCGCCGCCGAGCGCTGGCTGCGCGGGCGCGGCGCGGCGCATGTGCTGTTCAAGATCTGCTCGACCTTCGATTCCACCGACGCCGGCAATATCGGCCCGGTGATGGACGCGCTGCAAGACGACTCCGGCGACGCCATCGTGCTGGTGACGCCGGCGTTTCCCGGCACCGCGCGCACGGTTTATCAGGGCAACCTGTTCGTCGGCTCCGTGCCGCTCAATGAAAGTCCGCTTAAGGACCACCCCCTCAATCCGATGCGCGACGCCAATCTGGTGCGGGTGCTGGGGCGGCAGAGTTCTTCGCGGATCGCCCTGGTCGATCTGGCGACGGTGGCGCGCGGTTCCGATGCCATCCGCGAACGGCTGGCGACGCTTGCGGGCGAAGGCGTGCGCGCCGCCATCGTCGACGCGGTGTTCGACGCCGACCTGGAAACCATCGGGCGAGCGGCACTCGATCATCGGCTGTCGGTCGGCGCCTCCGGCCTCGGGCTCGGCCTGGCGCGCGGACTGGTCGCCTCGGGGCGGGTTCGTGCCGGGGATGCGGCCGCTGGTTCCGTTCAACGCGAGGTTGGCGGCGCGGCCGCCTGCCTCGCCGGAAGCTGCTCGCAGGCGACGCTGGGGCAGGTCGCCGCGGCGGAGCGCGCCATGCCGGTGCTGCGGCTCGATCCGGAGCGGATCATGGCCGGTCCCGCGGAGATTGACCACGCGGTGAACTGGGCGCGGGAACGGTTGGCCGCCGGCCCGGTTCTGATCGCCAGCAGCGCCACGGCGGATCAGGTTGCCGCCGTGCAGGGCCGCCACGGCCGCGAGGCCGCCGGCCACGCCATCGAGCAGGCGATGGCGGACCTCG
The DNA here is from genome assembly GCA_023954195.1 of Xanthobacteraceae bacterium. Classification (GTDB taxonomy): domain Bacteria; phylum Pseudomonadota; class Alphaproteobacteria; order Rhizobiales; family Xanthobacteraceae; genus 62-47. Next base: position 563,467 of record JAMLIK010000001.1, on the reverse strand, counting down.
CCGAGGCGCTGGTCCAGGCCGGGGTCCGCCGGCTGGTGGTCGCCGGCGGCGAGACGTCCGGCGCGGCGGTGGACCGGCTCGGCCTGCCGGGATTCCTGCTCGGCCCGGAAATCGCGCCCGGCGTTCCGGTGCTGCGCGCGGTCGGGGGCCGTCATGGCGACATGCTGCTGGCGCTGAAATCGGGCAATTTCGGCGGCCCGGCGTTCTTCAGCGACGCGCTCGACCTGATGCGGTGACTTTTGGCCAAATTGGCGGTATTTGAAGCGGGTCGGGACTCCGTGGTGAGGCCACGACGTGCGGCAAGGCACCTCAACGCTTCGTGATACCCGCTGCCACCGCCATGGGAGGCGCGCGGCGCGGCCGTCTGGTAAAAGCGGCCGGGATTTGCCTCCAGTTCCCACAAGATTGACGAAGAGGATCGCCTTTTAATGGTCTCGCTGGTCCGGATCGCGCTGAGCCGTCCCTACACCTTCGTGGTGCTGGCGCTGCTGTTGCTCATCGTCGGGCCCCTGGCGGCGCTGCGGACCCCGACCGACATCTTTCCGGAAATCCGCATCCCGGTGATCGGGGTGGTGTGGACCTATACCGGCCTGCCGCCGGACCAGATGGCCGGGCGGATCACCACGCCGTTCCAGCGGGCGCTGACCACCACCGTCAACGACATCGAGCATATCGTCGCCAATTCCTATAACGGCGTCGGCATCATCAAGATCTTCTTCCAGCCCAATGTCGATATCCGCACCGCCAACGCCCAGGTGACGGCGATCGCGCAGACCATGATTAAGCAGATGCCGCCCGGCGCGACGCCACCCTTGATCCTCAATTACAGCGCCTCGACCGTGCCGGTCATCCAGATCGCGCTGGCGGGCGAGGGGCTCACCGAGCAGAACCTGTTCGATATCGCCACCAACCAGTTGCGGACGCCGCTGGTCACCGTGCCGGGCGCGGCGATCCCGTGGCCGTTCGGCGGCAAGCAGCGCCAGATCCGGATCGATCTCGATCCGGTGGCGATGCAGTCGCGCGGGCTGTCGGCGCAGGACGTCGCCAACGCCTTGGCGGCGCAGAACCTCATCACCCCGGTCGGCACCCAGAAGATCGGGCAATTCGAATACGTCATCCAGCTCAACAACTCGCCGTTGCGGATCCAGGAACTCGGCGACTTGCCGATCAAGACCGTCAATGGCGCCATGGTCTACATCCGCGACGTCGGCCACGTGCTGGACGGCAATTCGCCGCAGACCAACATCGTCCATGTCGATGGCGGCCGCTCGGTGCTGATGATGGTGCTGAAGGCGGGATCGGTCTCGACGCTCGACATCATCAGCGGCATCAAGCGCAAGATCGAGCAGGTCCGCGACACGCTGCCGGAATCGCTGAAGATCGGCCTGCTCGGCGACCAGTCGGTGTTCGTGCGCGGCGCCATTCTCGGGGTCGCCACCGAGGGTCTGATCGCCGCGATCCTGACCAGCCTGATGATCCTGCTGTTTCTCGGAAGCTGGCGCTCCACCGTCATCATCGCGATCTCGATCCCGCTGTCGGTGCTCGGCGCCATCATCATGCTGGCGCTGGTGGGCGAGACGCTCAACATCATGACGCTCGGCGGGCTCGCGCTCGCGGTCGGCATCCTGGTCGACGACGCCACGGTGACCATCGAGAACATCAACTGGCACCTGGAGCAGGGCAAGGATGTCGAGCCCGCCATTCTCGACGGCGCCAACCAGATCGTGACGCCGGCCTTCGTGTCGCTGTTGTGCATCTGCATCGTGTTCGTGCCGATGTTCTTCCTCACCGGGGTCTCGCGCTTCCTGTTCGTGCCGATGGCGCTGTCGGTGATGTTCGCGATGACGTGGTCGTTCATCCTGTCGCGCACGCTGGTGCCGACCATGGCGAAATATCTGCTCAAGCCGCATCTTCACCATGACGGCGAGAAGCCGGCCTCGCGCAATCCGCTGGTGCGGTTCCAGCGCGGCTTCGAGGCGCGGTTCGAGCGGATGCGGGCCAACTACCGCGCCACGCTGGCGCTGGCGCTGGACCACCGAAAAGTATTCGTCACCGGCTTCCTCTGCTGCGTCGCGCTGTCGTTCCTGCTGGTGCCGTTCCTCGGCCGCAACTTCTTTCCCTCGGTGGACACCGGGCAGATGCTGCTTCACGTCCGCCAGCAGATCGGCACCCGCGTCGAGGAAGCGGCGGGCCATCTCGCCGATGTGCAGCGGGTAATCCGGCAGGTGATTCCGCCGGACGAACTCGACACCATCGCCGACAATGTCGGGATGCCGGTCTCCGGCATCAACATGACCTACAACAACACCGGCGTGATCGGCACCCAGGACGGCGACATCCAGATCAAGCTGCGCGAAGGCCACCGCCCGACCGCCGAATATGTTCGCGAGTTGCGTGAAAAGCTGCCGCGGGCGTTTCCGGGCATGTCGTTCGCGTTCCTGCCGGCCGATATCGTCAGCCAGATCCTGAATTTCGGCGCGCCGGCGCCGATCGACCTGCAAGTGCGCGGCGCCAACGCCGAAGGCAATTTCAAATACGCCAACGATCTGTTGCGGCGCATCCGCCTGATCCCCGGCGTCGCCGACGCCCGCATCCAGCAGTCGCGGAGCAATCCCAGCTTCAACGTCGATGTCGACCGCACGCGGGCGCAGTATGTCGGGCTGACGCCGCGCGACGTCACCAACAGCCTGGTGGTCAATCTGGCGGGCAGCTCGCAGGTCGCGCCGACGTTCTACCTCAACCCGGACAACGGCGTCTCCTACAGCGTGGTGATGCAGACGCCGCAGTATCAGATCGACTCGCTGAACAAGCTGGAAACCCTGCCGATCTCGGCGGCGGGCACCTCGACGCCGCGGCTGCTTGGCGGTGTCGCCGACATCACCCGGTCAGCCTCCAGCGCCGTGGTGTCGGAATACGACATCCAGCCGCTGGTGCAGATCTACGCCACCACGCAGGGGCGCGACCTCGGCGCGGTCGAGCGCGACATCCGCCGGTTGATCGCGGAAACCGCCAAGGAGGTGCCGCGCGGCAGTTCGGTGGTGCTGCTCGGCCAGGTCGATACCATGAACAAGGCGTTCACCGGGCTGTTGTTCGGGCTGCTCGGCTCGATCCTGCTGATTTATCTGCTGATCGTCGTTAACTTCCAGTCGTGGTCGGATCCGTTCGTCATCGTCATGGCGCTGCCGGCGGCGCTCGCGGGCATCGTCTGGATGCTGTTTCTCACCCACACCACGCTGTCGGTGCCGGCGCTGACCGGCGCGATCATGTGCATGGGCGTCGCCACCGCCAACAGCGTGCTGGTCATCAGCTTCGCCCGCGAGGTCTATGAGGCCACCGGCGATCCGGTGAAGGCGGCGCTGGAAGCCGGCTTCGTCCGCTTCCGCCCGGTGCTGATGACCGCGCTCGCCATGATTATCGGCATGGCGCCGATGGCGCTGGGATTAGGGGAGGGCGGCGAGCAGAACGCGCCGCTCGGCCGCGCCGTGATCGGCGGCCTGATTTTCGCGACCTTCGCGACATTGATGTTCGTGCCGGTGGTTTTCAGCATGGTTCATAAACGGCAGCCGGCGGCGGCTCCGCGCACCACGGAGATGGCGTATGCCCACTGAACACGATGCCACCCAGGGCGAGGCCAAGGTCGCGCCCCGCAAGCTGGGCCTCGTCGGCGTCGTCGTGGTGTGCGCGGCGGCGTTCGCCGTCGCCACCGGGATCATGTCGCGCGAGAAATCGAGCGCCGACCTGCGAACCTGGACCGACGAGCAGGCGGTGCCGACGGTGGCGGTGATCGCGCCGAGCGCCACCGCGCTCAACCCGACGCTGCAATTGCCCGGACGGCTGGAAGCCTATTCCCGCGCGCCGATCTACGCGCGGGTCTCGGGCTACGTGAAGGGCTGGTATGTCGATATCGGCGCCAAGGTGAAGGCCGGGCAAATGCTGGCCGATATCGAGGCGCCCGACCTCGACCAGCAACTGGTGCAGGCCCGCGCCGATCTCGTCAGCCTTCAGGCCAGCGCCGAATTGTCGGCGGCGACGCTGGAGCGGCGCAGGACGCTGCTGTCGTCGAATTTCGTGTCCAAGCAGGAAATCGACGAGCGCACCGCCGACCTCGCCAACAAGCGCGCGGCGGTGAAGGCCGGACAGGCCAATGTCGATCGGCTTGAGGCGCTGACCGGATTCAAGCGCATCGTCGCGCCGTTCGACGGCGTGGTGACGGCGCGCAACACCGACGTCGGCGCGCTCATCAACGCCGGCTCCTCCACCGGTCCGGCGATGTTCGTGGTCTCCGACATCAGCCGGCTGCGGGTCTATGTCGACGTGCCGCAAAGCTACGTCCCGATGATCCGGATCGGCGCCAAGTCGGAAATCACCATGCCGGGCTATGCCGACCGGATCTTCGCGGCGACGGTGGAGTCGTCCTCGCAATCGGTGGACGCCGCGACCGGCACCACGCGGATGCAGCTCGCGCTGGACAACCCCGGCGGTGAACTGATGCCGGGCAGCTACGCCAATGTGCGGATGAGCCTCGATCGCGGCACCGCGCCGCTGCACATCCCGGCGAGTGCGCTGATCTTCAATCGCAACGGCCTGCGCGTCGCGACCGTGAACGCCGAGGACCGCATCGTATTCAAGCCGGTGACGATCGCGCGCGATCTCGGCAAGGACATCGAACTGGCGTCCGGGATCACGGCCGGCGACCGCGTCGTGATCGCGCCGCCGGACGGCATCGTCGACGGCGACAAGGTTCGCGTCGCCGGGGAAGACAAGGCGCCGAAGCCCGCGACTGCGTCGCGGACGCAGGACGAGAAGGGTTGACGGGCCGTTGAGAAACTGCCAGGTCCAGTTTTCAGATCCCGGTGTCCCGGGCGCGATGCAGCGTGAAACGCTGCTTCGCAGAACCGGGATCGTCGCAAACACTGTCGTTGGAACGGCCCCGGTTCTGCGCAGCGTCACTTCGTGCCGCAGCGCGCCCGGAGCACGGAGCCATTTTCAACAGCCCGCTACCGCAGGAAGATCGAGCGTTGCGCGCCGACCTCCGCGAAGATGAAATCCGACACCGCGCGCACCCGGCTTAAGCGGCGCATGTCGACATGGGTGATGATCCAGTAGCTGCGTTGAAATCCGGTGTCCGGCAGCACCATCTGCAAGCGCGGATCGGTCTGCGCGGCGTAGTCGTGCAGGATGCCGATGCCGGCGCCGCCGCGCACCGTCTCAAGCTGGCCGACCGCGCCGGAGCATTCCAGCCGGCTGTAGTTCGGCCCGTACAGTTCCGGCATGAAATGGAGCTGGTCGGCGAAGACGAGGTCCTGCACATAGGTAATCAGGCAATGCGGTTCGAGGTCGGCTAAGGTTTTCGGCGCGCCGTGCTCGGCGAGATAATCCTTCGCCGCGTAAAAATGCAGCGAGTAATCGGTCAGCTTGCGGACGGTGAGGCGGCCTTCCTCCGGCCGCTCGATGGTGATGGCGATGTCGGCCTCGCGCTTGGACAGCGAGAAGGTGCGCGACATCGGCACCGTCTGAATGGTCAGCGACGGATATTTGCGCTTCAGCTTGCCGAGGCGCGAACACAGAAACAGCGCGGTGAAGCCGTCCGGCGCGGCGACCCGCACGGTGCCGGACAGTTCGACGTCGGACTGCGACAGGTCGCCCTGCGCCCGCAGCAGTTGCGCCTCGACTTCCTCGGCCGCGGCGTAGAGGCGGTCGCCGGCCGAGGTGAGCACGCAGCCGGTGGTCTGGCGGTCGAACAGCCGCACCCCGAGCGACTTTTCCAGCGCGCCGATCCTGCGGCTGACGGTGCCGTGATCGATCCTGAGTTGCCGCGCAGCGGCGAGGAATTGGCCGGCGCGCGCGACGCTCAGAAACACCCGGACATTGTCCCAGTCCATGCCGTCGCTCGCATTTTTGCACAAGTGGCGCGAAGTTATTGCCTCCGATGTGCCAAAATGCCAGCGGCGAGTGGCGGGGTCAACGTGGTCGCCACTCCAGAATGCCGTCGGCGGCGGTGGAAATGTCGCCGAGCCCGCCGACCGGCGTGCGGTCGAGATCCGTCAGGCATGCCAGCGTTCCCGTGTCGTCGGCCGGGACGCGGGCGAGGGCGCGGGAGTTCTCGGCGGTGCGCAGCATCGCCACGCCGTGCTCGACCTCGCCCTTGCGGCCGTAGATCACGGTAAAGCTCTCCACCCTGGCGGGGCCGTTCGCCTCGGTGACGAAAGGCGGAGCGGGCCGGCGGTTGCGGTCGGCCTCGGCCTGCACGCTGGTGTCCTGCGCCAGCGGAGCGGAAGCGGCTTGCGGCGACAGCACCAGCGCGTGATGCTTGGTGACGAAGCCGCCCTGGCCATAAAGCAGTCCGAGCCGGCCGCCGCCGCGCAAGCGGCGCACCATGGCGCAGGCGGCGTGCGCCATGTAGGCGTTGAGCGGTGCGCCGAAGAAGGTGAGGCCGCCGGTGACGGTCGGCTGTACGTCGGGGCCGAGCTTCAGCGTGCGCCGCGCCATCTTCGGCACGGTCGGGAAGCAGCTATAGAGTTCGATGGCGTCGAAGGCGCGGCCGTCGCCCTCCGCCATGTCCATCGCCGCGCCGAGCACGGCGTTCTGGGCGTGGCTCTGGTGGAATTGATCGCGGTCGAGATAGTCGCGCGGCTCCTCCGCCGACGCGCCGCCCCAGACGTAAATCAGTTTCTCCTCGGCGATTCCGGCTTCGCGTGCCTTGGCAAGGCTGGTGACGAGGATCGCCGCGCCCTGGTTGACGGACGGATTGGCGACCATCAGCTTGGTGTAGGGCCAGGCGATCAGGCGATTGCTTGGCGAGGGCGTTACGATTTCGTCCGCCGGCACCGCGCGTTTCAGCCAGGCATTGGGATTTTGCGCGGCGACGGCGGCGTAGCGCGCCCATAATTCGCCGGACTCCGCGCGCGCCTCGCGCGGGGTCTGGCCCCAATGCGCCGACGCGGCCGCCTCGTAGAGCGGATAGACCGTCACCGGCTTGGCGACGCCGAGCGTGACCGCCATCGGCTTCTGGAAGCTGGCGGCGCGCGGCGATACCGGCGCCTCATGCGCGAACGGCGTCCATGGCAGCGCGACGCCGGCGCGCTCCGCCTTGGTGAAGGTGCTTTGCGCCTCCGCCCCGCAAATGGCGGCGACGCCGCATTCGCCGCGCGCGATCCGCTTCGCCGCCTCGTGAATGTAGCGGATCGGACTTTCGCCGCCGACCGGCCCGTAACAAGCGTGCGCCGGCGCGATGCCGAGCCGCGCGCACAACAGCGCCACCGGGTCGTGATAGCGCCAGCTCAGGAAATTGACGATGTCGAGCGATTGCACCTCGGCCAAGAGCGCGCCGCCGCTGTCCTGCTCGGCCTGCCCGAGCGCCGCGACCATCAGGTCGATCGGCTCCAGTCCGGCGGAGGGGTCCGCCGGATGGTCAGAGACCTCGCCGACGCCGACGATGACGGGAATGCGATCGGGAGAAAGGGCGGCGGAAGCGCTCATGGGCTTGTCGGATTCCGAAGCTTGCGGGATGTCGGCGGCGGCTGGCGGTCAGAAGGCGCTATAGCCGCCGTCGATCACGAAGCAGTCGGCGGTGTGGTACGACGACGCCTTGCTCATCAGGTAGACCGCGATGCCGCCGAAATCCGACGGCTCGCCGAAGCGCCGCATCGGAATGCGCGGCATGACGTTGCCGACGAACTTGTCGTTGGCCATCAGGCCGGATGTCATGTCGCTCTTGATCCAGCCCGGCAGGATGGCGTTGGCGGTGATGCCGTAGCGCGCCTGCTCGACCGCCAGCGCCCGCACCAGCGCGTTGATGGCGGCCTTGGTCGCGGCATAGTGCTCGTTGCGCGCGGTGCCGAACAGCGCGGCCATGCTCGATGTCGCCACCAGCCGGCCGAAGGCGTCGCCTTTCGCGGCGCGTTCCGTCATGTGGCGCGCGACCGCCTGGAAGACATGCACGACGCCGTCGAGATTGGTCGCGAACATCTTGCGCCATTCCTCCGGCGGGCGGTCGATGAAGGCGTGGCGTCCGCCGCCGCCGATGCCGGCATTGGCGAAGCAGCCGTCGACGCGGCCGAATCGGGTCAGCGTCGCATCCATCGCCGCCTTGACCGAGGCGATGTCGGTGACGTCGCAGACCTGCGTATCGACCGCGCCCGGCGCGCCCGCCATGCTGGCGGCGGCGCTCCTGTTCTTGTCGGCGTTGCGGCCCCAGATCGCGACGTGGCAGCCGGCCGTCGCCAGCGCCTGCGCGATGCCGAGGCCGATGCCGCCATTGCCGCCGGTGACGACCGCGACGCGACCGGAAAGATCGAAAATCGACATGGGCTGAATCCTGGCTTTGTCTTGCGTTGTGTGGTCGCTGCCCGCTGTCGTTCGGGCGGCTGTTGGCGAAAGCGACCATGGACAACCACGGATTAAAAATCAAATATGGCCGCCGACTTTCAACCCGAAATTCGCGAGGCTCCCGCGCCGTGCCGGATGCCAACCGCGTGCGATGAGGAAACCATGCAGTTCAAACACGTGACGCTCGACTTCGACGGTTCGGTGGCGGTTCTCACCCTCGATCATCAGGAGGTGATGAACGCGGTCTCCGTCGACATGCTGGGCGGATTGTCGGAGGCGCTCGACGCCGTCGAGGATCACGGCGAGGTGCGTTGCCTGGTCATCACCGGCGCCGGCCGCGCGTTCTGCACCGGCGCCAACCTGCAAGGCCGCGGCAATGCGAAGCCCGGCAGCAAGCGCAATGCGGGCGGCACGCTGGAAACGGCGTTTCATCCGTTCCTGCGGCGCTTGCGCAACCTGCATTGCCCGATCGTCACCGCGGTCAACGGCCCGGCGGCGGGCGCGGGCATGAGTTTCGCGCTGATGGGCGACATGATCCTGTGCGCGCGCTCGGCCTACTTCCTGCAAGCCTTCCGCCGCATCGGGCTGGTGCCGGACTGCGGCTCGACCTGGCTGCTGCCGCGCCTGATCGGCAAGGCGCGTTCGGTCGAGCTGTCGCTGATGGGCGAGAAACTGCCGGCCGAAAAGGCGCTGGAATGGGGGCTGGTTAATCGCGTGTACGACGACGCTGCGCTGATGGGCGAGGCGATGAAGCTCGCGCACGATCTCGCGGGCGGTCCGACGGTGGCGCTGGCGGCCATTCGCCAATTGTATTGGGACAGCGAGGAGAATTCCTACGAGGAGCAACTCAACCTCGAATTCCAGATGCAGCGGCGCGCCGGCGCGACCGAGGATTTCAAGGAGGGCGTCACCGCGTTCCTCGAAAAGCGGCCCGCCAGGTTCAAGGGCAAGTAGCCGTTGAGCGAGGGTTTCGCAGCCGATCTGACCCGTTGCGTCACCGCATGGTGCGCTGGCGCCACGGGCGTCGCCCGCCTCGCGCGGTTGTCCGGCGGCGCGAGTCAGGAGACGTGGTCGTTCGACATCCTGCATCCCGATGGCGACATCGGCGCGATCCTGCGCCGCGCCCCGCCGGGTTATGGCGCGGCCCCCGAGCGCGCGGCGGGGCTCGACGCCGAGGCGGCGCTGATGCGGCGCGCCGGCGCGGCGGGCGTTCCGTCGCCGCCGGTGCTGCACGTCCTGACCGCGACGGATGGGCTGGGCACCGGCTTCATCATGGGGCGCGTCGCCGGCGAGACCATCGCGCGCAAGATTCTGCGCGACGACGCCTTCGCCGCGGTGCGGCCGAAACTGGCGCGGCAGGCGGGGGCGGTGTTGCGGGGCATCCATGGCCTCGATGCCGCCACGCTGCCCGCGCTTCGCCGCGTCACTCCGGCGATGGAAATCGCCGAACTCGCGCGCGACTATCGCGGCTTCGATTGGCCGCGCCCGGTGTTCGATCTGGCGTTGCGCTGGCTCGCCGACAATGATCCGGGGCCGGCGCGGCACGACACGCTGGTTCACGGCGATTTTCGCAACGGCAACCTGATCGTCGGCACGGAAGGCATTCGCGCCGTGCTGGACTGGGAGCTGGCCCATGTCGGCGACCCGATGGAGGATCTCGGCTGGATTTGCGTCAACTCGTGGCGGTTCGGCGCCATCGACAAGCCGGTCGGCGGTTTCGGCGCGCGCGAGGAGATGTTCGCCGGTTACGAGGCCGCGGGTGGTCACGTTGACGTCGTGCGCGCGAACTATTGGGAAGTGATGGGCACGTTGCGCTGGGGCGTGATGTGCTGCGGCATGATGCAGCGGTTCCGGACCGGGCCGGATCATTCGATGGAGCGCGCGATGATCGGGCGGCGCGCCTCCGAGACCGAGATCGATCTGTTGCGGCTCTTGGCGCCGCGCGCGGGAGGCTGAGCATGCAGGATGAGCCGACGCCGGTCGAACTGCTTAACGCGGTCGCCGAATTTCTTCGCAACGACATCGCGCCGCAAATCTCCGGCGCGGCCGCGTTCAAGCTGCGGGTGGCGACCAACGCCATCGATCTGGTGGTGCGGCAGTTGGAATTGTCGGAGCCGCGCGCCGCCGACGAACTGGCGCGTCTCGTCAAGCTCACCGGCGAGAGCGGAACGCTGCCCGACCTCAATCGAAAACTGGCGAATGCGATCGCCGCCGGGGCGATCGACCTGCGCACGCCGGGCCTCGCCGATCACCTGTGGCAAACCACGATGGATAAGCTCGCGGTCGATCAGCCGAACTACGCGAGCTATCGCCGGGAGTTGGCGGGGGAGAAAGCTTCAACGTAAGCCGCATTCGTCATTGCGAGGCGCGCAAGCGACGAAGCAATCCAGAAGCCGCAAAGGAGGACTGGATTGCTTCGCTTCGCTCGCAATGACGAAATTCAAGGCAAATCGGCTATTACTTCCCCACCCATTTCGGTGGCCGCTTTTCGGCAAACGCCTTCGGTCCCTCGATGAAATCCTGCGATGCGGCCATCGCCTTGACGGCCGGATAGTCCCGCTGGTCGTTGATCGCCTGTTCGAGCGACACCGCGAGCCCGCGTGAAATGGCCTGCTTGGAGGCGCGGATCGACATCGGGCTGTTCTTGCAGATCGCCTCCGCCCAGCGTTGCGCCGCGCTCAGCGCCTCGCCCTGCGGCACCACCTCGTTGACGAAGCCCAGTTCGAAACCCTCGCGCGCGGAGACGTGGCGCGCGGTGAGGATCATGCCCATGGCGCGCTTCAGCCCGATCTGGCGCGGCAGCCGGTGCAACCCGCCGGCGAGCGCGGCGAGGCCGACATGCGGCTCGGGCAGCGCGAACTTGGCGTTCTCGGCGGCGATGATGAGATCGCAGGCCAGCGCAATCTCGAAGCCGCCGCCCATCGCCACGCCGTTGACGGCGGCGATGATCGGCTTGTCGCAGTCGAAGCGCGAGGTGAGGCCGCCGAATCCGCCGGTGTCCCAGCCGCGCTTGCCGCCGGCGGCCTGCCATTTCAGGTCGTTGCCGGCGCAGAACGCCTTGTCGCCAGCGCCGGTGACGATGGCCACCCATTGCTCGGGATCGGCGGCGAAATCGTTGAAGACACGGTTCAGTTCGAAATGCGCGTCGGTGTGCAGGGCGTTGTAGACCTCGGGCCGCGACAGCGTCACGATGGTCACCGGGCCCTTGCGTTCGACTTTGGAGAATTTCAAATCCATGGTGGCTCCTCGCGGGGTCGTTGTCGTCAGGCGAAATGCGCCGGGCGGCGAGCGTCCAGATACGCATGGCGGCATCGGCCCCGCAACCACAATCGTCGGCTTGACTTCGCGCGCGATCGTCACCTTAAGTCGGCCGAAAGCAACATCGGCGTGTGGGAGAAAAGCCTTGGATTTTGCCTTGCCTGCGGACCTCGTCGCCTATCTTTCGGAACTGGACCGGTTCATCGCGACCACGATCAAGCCGCTGGAAGCGCGGGACGACAACATCCGCTTCTTCGACCATCGCCGCGAATGGGCGCGCACCGATTTCGAGAACGGCGGCCTGCCGCGTCACGAGTGGGAGGCGCTGCTGCGGCAGGCCAAGGACAAGGCCGACGAGGCCGGCCATCTGCGCTTCGCGATCCCCAAACGTTACGGCGGCAAGGACGGCTCCAACCTGTGGATGGCGGTGATCCGCGAGCATTTCGCCGCGCAGGGGCTCGGGCTGCACAATGATTTGCAGAACGAGCACTCTATCGTCGGTAATTTCCCGATCGTGAAGATGCTCGATCTCTACGGCCGCGACGACCAGAAGGCGATGATCGAGGGATCGATCGCCGGCAAGTACCGCATCACCTTCGGCCTGACGGAGCCGGATCACGGCTCGGACGCGACGCATATGGAAACCCGCGCGGCGCGGGGAATGCGCGACGGCCAATCCGGCTGGATCGTCAACGGCGAGAAAATGTGGACCACGGGCATGCACGTCGCCACCCATTGCGCGCTGTTCGCCCGCACCTCGGGCGAGGACGGCGACGCGCGCGGCATCACCTGTTTCCTGGTGCCAGCGGACGCGAAGGGCGTGAAGGTCGAGGAGTATCTGTGGACCTTCAACATGCCGACCGATCATCCGCGCGTCTCCTTCACCGACGTTTTCGTGCCGGACGAGGCGCTGTTCGGCGAGGTCGGGCGCGGGCTCTCGCTGGCGCAGTGCTTCGTCCACGAGAACCGCATCCGGCAGGCGGCGAGTTCGCTGGGCGCCGCGGTGTTCTGCATCAACGAGAGCGTGAAATACGCGCGCGAGCGCAAACCGTTCGGCGAGGAACTGGCGCGCAACCAGGCGATCCAGTTCCCGCTGGTGGAGCTTGCGACCCAGGCGGAGATGCTGCGGCTCTTGATCCGCAAGACGGCGTGGGAGATGGACCGGATGACCCAGGCGCAGGTCGAGCACACGCTGTCCGACAAGGTGTCGATGTGCAACTACTGGGCCAACCGGCTGTGCGGGCAGGCGGCGGACCGCGCCATTCAGGTGCATGGCGGCATCGGCTATTCACGGCACAAGCCGTTCGAGCACATCTACCGGCATCACCGCCGCTACCGCATCACCGAGGGCAGCGAGGAAATCCAGATGCGCAAGGTCGCGGGCTTCCTGTTCGGCTACATGGGCGCGAACAAGCGGTGAGGGGCGGCTTTTTTGTGCGCGGATTTTCGGCACGAGAATTGTCGTCCTCGCGCAGGCGAGGACCATAACCCCTGGCCTTGGTTATCGTCATGGGTGCGGGCAACAAATGTTTTCCGTCCCACTGACGCTGCGGCGTATGGGTCCCCGCCTGCGCGGGGACGACGCTGAGAGTGATGCCGAGGCCGTCGCTTTGCGATGGCAGTCAATTCACCTGCCGGTCCTTGCCTTCCCAGAACGGCGCGCGCAATTCACGACGCAGGATCTTGCCGGACGGATTGCGCGGCAGGGCGGGGATGAAGTCCACGGTCTTCGGCGTCTTGTAGCCGGCGATCCGGCTGCGGGTGAAGTTGATGATGTCGGTGGCGGTCGCGGTCTTGCCGGGCTTGAGCACGACGATGGCCTTCACCGCCTCGCCCCACTTGTCGTCGGGGACGCCGACCACGGCGGCTTCCGCCACGTCGGGGTGGTCGCAGACCGCGCTTTCGACCTCGGCCGGATAGACGTTTTCGCCGCCGGAGATAATCATGTCCTTGATGCGATCCTGTAGAGGAAGCCGTTCTCGTCGAGATAGCCGGCGTCGCCGGTCAATAGCCAGCCGTCCTTGGTGATGGTCTTGGCGGTGGCCTCCGGCAGGTTCCAGTAGCCGACCATGTTGGCGCCGGAGCGGGTGGCGATCTCGCCGACCTGACGCGGCGGCAGCGGATTGCCGTCGGGATCGAGAATGGCGAGTTCGACGCCGGGCAGCGCCTTGCCGGCGGAGCGCATGCGCTCCTCGCCGGGAATGTGGTCCTCCGGCGGCAGCGCGACGATGGTGCCGGTGGTTTCCGTCATGCCGTACATCTGGACGAAGCCGCATTTGAAGACGTCGATGCATTCTTGGAGCAGGGCGGCCGGGATCGGCGACGCGCCATAGGCGATATGGCGCAGGCGCGAGAAGTCGGTCTGCTTGGCGCGGGGCAGCCGCACGACGAACTGCATCGCGGCCGGCACCATGAACATCTTGCTGACCTTGGAATGCTCGATGAAGTCGAGAATCTTGGTCGGGTCGAACTCGCGCGCCACCACGCCCTTGGCGCCGAAATACACGCCGAGCGCGCCCCAGCCGGTGCCGCCGATGTGGAACACCGGCATCGCCACCAGCGAGACGTCCTGATCGTCCCACTTGTTCCACTCCGGCACCTCGCCGTTGCCGGATCGCACCATCGACAGAAGATTGGAATGCGACAGCATCGCGCCTTTCGGCTTGCCGGTGGTGCCCGACGTGTAAAGCTGGATGGCCACGTCGCCGGCGTCGATCGGTCGGCCGGGATCGGCGCTGCTCTGGGCGTCGCGCCACGCCGGCACGTCCTGCCATTCCGGCGCGCCGCCCTCGGTGGTCATGATATGGCGGACGGACGGAATCTGATCCTTGATGCCGCGCACCTGATCGACGAATTCGGGGCCGAGGAACAGGATGGCGGACTTGGAATCCTCAAGGATGAAGGCGATTTCCGGTCCCGCGAGACGCCAGTTCACCGGCGTCATGATGGCCCCGGCTTTCATGCCGCCGATCAGCAGTTCGAAATAGATGTCGCTGTTCTTGCCGATATAGGCGATGTGGTCGCCGGGCTTGACGCCCAGCGCCTTGAGCCCGTTGGCGACCTGATTGGTATGCGCGTCGAACTGGGCGAAGGTCGAGATGCGATCTTCGAAGTCGAAGATGATCGAATCCCCGCGGGACTGGCTGTGGAAGCGCACCGCGTCGGCAAGGTTGGTCACATCCTCAAGCTTGGTCATTGCATTCCCTCATGTGATTTTTATTTTGACGATTGGAAGCGATCTTTGGCGCGCAATTCGCCGCTGACAAGGTGCAAAACGGCCTTGCCGCGACATTATTGGGCGGATGAGCGCCATATCGGTGTGGACATGCCGGAGCGGGCGCGCGAATCCTTGCGGCGTCGGCGCGCCCGCCGAGGCGCGGACTCAGCCGCGCGCGGCGCGGTCCTTGTCGTTCTGCGCCTTGATGGAATCGCGCGCCTTTTGCCAGTCGGCGTCCGACCAGTCGCGGAGCTGGTAGAAATTGCCGCCCATCGCCAGCGCCTGTCCGCCGTCCATGGCGATGGTTTCGCCGTTGATCCAGTCGCAGCCGCCGGAAATCAGGAACACCGCGAGGTTCTGCAATTCCTCCATGCGGCCGACCCGGCCCATCGGGTTCATCGCCTTGGTCCGCGCGCCGGCCTCGTCGCCGGGCTTGATCCGCTTGCTCATGCCCTCGGTCGGGATTTCGCCCGGCGCGATGGTGTTGAGGCGGATGCCGTAATGGCCCCATTCGGTGGCGAGCGACATGGTCATGGCATGGATGGCGGACTTGCTCATCGCCGAGGGCACCACATAGGGGCTGCCGTTGCGCACCCACGTCACCGTGATCGAGACGACGTTGCCGGGGTGCTTGCCGGCGACCCACCGCCGCCCCACCGCGTGGGTCACATAGAAAGTGCCGCGCATGACGATGTTGGCGACGGCGTCGAAGCCGCGCGGCGACAGTTCCTCGGTGCGGGAGATGAAATTGCCGGCGGCGTTGTTGATGAGATCGGTGAGGGGACCTCCCTCGAAGATGGTTTCGACCATGTGGTCGACCGCCCCGGCGTCGCGGATATCGACGCCGTGGGCCGTCACCTTGCCGCCGAACTCGCGCATCAATTCGGCGGCGGTGTTGTCGCACACGCCCTTGCGGCGGCCGCAGATGTGGACCTCGGCGCCGAGGCTGAGGAAGCGCGCGGCCATCGCCTTGCCGAGGCCGGTGCCGCCTCCGGTCACCAGGATGCGTCGATTGGCGAGGAGTTGCGGATTGAACATGGCGCACCGTTCTGAAATATGAGGGATGTTAATTAGTCGGTTGACTAAAACCTGCCGAAGCATTTCTGTAAAGCGCGAAACCTGGATTTTTTTGGGGGAACCGTTCCATGCAAGACCGCGTCTCGATCACGATTGAGGACGGCGTCGCCGACGTCCGGCTGGTGCGGGCCGACAAGATGAATGCGCTCGACTTCGCGATGTTCGACGCGCTGACGGCGGCCTGCGACCGGCTCAAGACCGAGAAGGGGCTGCGCGCCGTGGTGCTGTCGGGCGAGGGCCGGGGTTTTTGCGCCGGCCTCGACACCTCCCGTTTCGAGACCATGAAGGAAGGCAAGGGCTCCGGCCGGCTCGGCAGCCTGGTGCCGCGCACCCGCGGCATCGTCAACGATCCGCAATATGCGGTGTGGGGCTGGCGCGAATTGCCGGTGCCGGTGATCGCCGCCGTGCATGGCGTGGCGCTCGGCGGCGGCTTCCAGCTCATGCTCGGCGCCGACATGCGCTTCATCGCGCCCGACACCAAATTGTCGATTCTCGAAATCAAGTGGGGGCTGGTGCCGGACATGGCGGGGACGCCGATCCTGGCGCAACTGGTCCGCGACGACACCCTGCGCGACCTGACTTTCACCGGCCGCATCTTCTCGGGCCGGGAGGCGAAGGACTACGGCCTCGCCACGCGGGTTTGCGACGACCCCTACAAGGAGGCGATGGCGGCGGCGCGCGAGATCGCCGGCAAGAGCCCGAGCGCGATCCGCGCCGCGAAGCGGCTCCTCAACAACCTGGCGAACGATCCGGCCAAGGCGCTGCTCGCGGAATCCTATGAACAGCAGGCGCTGATGGGAACGGCGAACCAGACCGAGGCGGTCCGCGCCAACATCGAGAAGCGCGCGCCGAATTTCGTCGATTGATGGCTCGCACGACTTTCGGAGCGTTTCTCTCAAGTGTCATTGCCGGACTTGATCCGGCAATCCATCGTTTTGAAGATGGATGCCCGGATCGCAGGCAAGCGGAAGCGACGCCGTTCTTCGAACGGTTATGTCCGGGCATGACAGTGTCTGTGTGGGGCGCGCTTCGGCATTCCGAGACGGTGCGGGTCACGACAATGACAAGAAGATGATGACACAGATTGAAACTCTCTTTCACGGCATCCTCAGCGGCGAGCGGCGGCGAAGCCATGCCGAGGTCGCGGCGCGGGCGGCGCGTCTTGCCGGCGGCCTGCAAGCGCTGGGCGTCGGGCCCGGCGACTGCGTCTGCATCCTGATGCGCAACGACATCGCCTTCATCGAGGCGGCCTACGCGACGATGACGCTGGGCGCCTACGCGGTGCCGATCAACTGGCACTTCAAGCCGGACGAGGTCGCCTATATTCTCGGCGACACCGGGACGCGCGTGCTGATCGGCCACGCCGATCTGCTGCATCCGCTGGCGGGGCATGTGCCGGCCGGCGTCACCGTGCTCTCCGCGCCGCCACCGCCGGAAATTTCCGCGAGCTACGCCATCGATCCCGCCGGGCTCGACGGGCTTCCGGGCGTGATCGATCTTGAGACGTGGCTCGCCGGGCAATCGCCGTACGACGGCCCGGCGTTGCCGCAGCCGCAGAACATGATCTACACCTCCGGCACCACCGGGCATCCCAAGGGCGTCAAGCGTTTCGCGCCGACGCCGGAGCAGACCGCGTCGTCCGAGCGGATGCGGGCGATGATCTATGGCCTCAAGCCGGGCGCGCGGGCGCTGTGCCCCGGCCCGCTGTATCACTCCGCGCCAAATTCCTTCGGGCTGCGCGCCGGCAAGCTCGGCGGCCTGCTGGCGCTGATGCCGCGCTTCGAGCCCGAACAGTTTCTCCGCCTGATCGCGCAAGAGAAGATCGACACCATTTTCATGGTGCCGACCATGTTCATCCGCCTGATGAAGCTGCCGCCGAGCGTTCGCGCGCGATACGACATGTCGTCGCTTCGTCATGTCATTCACGCCGCGGCGCCATGTCCCGCCGACGTCAAGCGCGCGATGATCGAGTGGTGGGGGCCGGTGATCTACGAATTCTACGGCAGCACCGAATCCGGCGCGGTGACCTTCGCCACCTCCGAGGATGCGCTGAGGAAGCCCGGCACCGTCGGAAAGATTTCGCCAGGCGCGGAGCTGCGCTTCGTCGGCGAACAGGGGCGCGAGCTGCCGGCGGGCGAGATCGGCGAAATCTATTCGCGGATCGCCGGCAATCCCGACTTCACCTATCACAACAAGCCGGACAAGCGCGCCGAGATCGACCGCGACGGCTTCATCACCTCGGGCGATGTCGGCTACATCGACGCCGACGGTTACGTCTTCATCTCCGACCGCAAGCGCGACATGGTGATTTCGGGCGGCGTCAACATCTATCCGGCCGAGATCGAGGCGGTGCTGCTCGCGGTGCCGGGCGTGCATGATTGCGCGGTGTTCGGCATTCCCGACGACGAATTCGGCGAGGCGCTGATGGCGGTGGTGCAGCCGACGGCCGGCGTCGCTCTCGACGCCGCCACGATCCGCGCCGAGCTGGCGAAGTCGCTGGCGGGCTACAAGGTGCCGAAGCATATCGAGCTGCGCGCGGAGTTGCCGCGTGAAGACTCCGGCAAGATTTTCAAGCGCCGCCTGCGCGATCCGTACTGGGTTCAGGCGGGGCGGAAGATTTGAAATGCCTCGTCGGCTTGCACCGTCATTGCGAGCGCGGCGAAGCAATCCAGAAGGCCACAAAGCAGGCACTCGATTGCTTCGTCGCTGACGCGTCTCGCAATAACGGAATTCAGAAACTGAACCGGTCCCGCAAATTCTTCCGCGCGTCGAGGATGTCGCGCATCAAAGCGCGGTCGGCGTCGGTGGCGAGAAGCGGCGGAATCAGGTCGACCTGGTTCATCGCCACCAGTTGCAGGATCTCGGTGCGGATCTGGCCCGAGGCATCGCGCGGCAGCGCCGCGACCGCCTGCACGTGCTCCGGCGGCTTCGGCCCGTTGGCGGCGTCGAGCGCCGCTTTCAGGCGATCCTCGGCGTCCGGGCGGCTGGTTTCCGCGAAGGCGTAGAGGCCGACACCGGCGCGGCGGTCGGCGAAGGCGACGATGGCGACGTCGCGCACGTCATCGACGCGCATCATCGTCACGCGCAGCAGCGGCGCGTCGTTGACGAGGCGCCGCCCGCCGCCCTCGCGGTCGGTGAAGTTGAAGACGCCGCGGGTGATCGCCTTGTAGACCTTCTTGCCGGTGGCGAGCCACAGCCGCGCGGGCGCGGATTTGCGCGCCAGGATCTTGCGCTCCTTCGGGGTCAGCAGGTCCGGCGCGTAAGTGCGCTTGTGTTTCAGGAGGTGGCGCAGATCCTCATAGGCGGCGATGCGGAACAGCTTGCCGCGTCTCTTGAAACAGACCGCGAGCTGGAAATCCGTCACATAGGCGCGGCCGTCGCTGCCGCGCAGCCAGTTCTGCTCCTTGGCGAGATCGTTGTGGCAGATGCCGCGCCGGTGCAACTGGCGCAGCGCCAGCTTGGCGGAGCGGAAATAGGCGGCGTCGCCGACCGGCCGCGCCAGATGCAGCGCGACGCCGTCGATGAAGCCGCGCACCAGCGCCCGCCGACCGGCCCAGAGCAACTCCGGCCCGACCTTGAGGTCGTGCGCCAGTCGCAGCGCCCGCCGCTCGCGGCTGAACAGATGATAGGCGGGCGCGAACGACCACCACGGCACCTGATCGAGCCGGCGCAGCACCGCGTCGACCTCGCCGTGCTCGCCTTGAAACCGCCCGCGCTCGACGGTCGAGAACACGTCGCGCTTGAGCAGCACGCCCTCGGTCCATCGGGCGGACAGCACGGCTTCGTCCTGTGCGGGCAAGGTCATGAGCGGGGTCCGGGCGAACGTCAGGCCGCGCGCGCCAGATGCGCCCGGTCGGCGATCCAGCCGTCGATATCGGCGAGCGCGCGGGCGCTGAGCGCCTGTTTCCGGGCCACCGACTTCTCGTTGCCGCGCAATCTTGTGCCGTCGGCCTTGCGGGTCGGCGGGTTGGCGAGCGGCGGGAACAGGCCGAAATTGATGTTCATCGGCTGAAACGAACGCGGCCCGGCATCGACCGTCTCGATATGTCCGCCGGTAATGTGGTTGAGCAGGCTGCCGAGCGCGGTGGTCGGAGGCGGCGGCGGCAAGGTTTGTCCGCGCGCGTCGGCGGCGGCGCACAGCCCGGCGACCAGCCCGACGCCGGCGGATTCGACATAGCCCTCGCAGCCGGTGATCTGGCCGGCGAAGCGCAGCCGCGGATCGGCGCGCAGCCGCAACTGCTCGTCCAGCAGTTTGGGCGAGTTCAGGAAGGTGTTGCGATGCAGGCCGCCGAGACGCGCGAACTCGGCGTTCTCCAGGCCCGGAATGGTGCGAAAGATCCGCAGTTGCGCGCCGTGCTTCAGCTTGGTCTGGAAGCCGACCAGGTTATAAAGCGTGCCGAGCTTGTTGTCCTGCCGCAACTGGATGATGGCGTAGGGCTTGACGGTGGGGTTGCGCGGGTCGGTGAGGCCGACCGGCTTCATCGGGCCGTAGCGCAAGGTTTCGCGGCCGCGCTCGGCCATCACCTCGATCGGCAGGCAACCGTCGAAATACGGCGTGTTGGTCTCCCAATCCTTGAAGTCGACCTTTTCGCCGGCGATCAGGGCGTCGACGAAGGCGTCGTACTGCTCGCGGGTCAGGGGACAGTTGATGTAGTCGGCGCCGCTGCCGCCGGGGCCGACCTTGTCGTAGCGCGACTGGAACCAGGCTTTCTCCATATCGATGGAATCGCGATGCACGATCGGCGCGATGGCGTCGAAGAAGGCCAGCGAATCCTGCCCGGTAAGGCCGCGAACCGCCTCCGCCAGCGGCGCCGAGGTCAAAGGCCCGGTGGCGATGATGACGTTGGACCAGTCGGCTGGCGGAATCCCCGCGATTTCCTCGCGCGCCACCTCGATCAAGGGATGGGCCTCGATCGCCGCGCTCACGGCGGCGGAAAAACCGTCGCGGTCCACCGCCAGCGCGCCGCCGGCGGGCACCTGATTGGCGTCGGCGGCCCGCATCACCAGCGATCCAAGTCGCCGCATCTCGGCGTGCAGCAGGCCGACCGCGTTATTGGCGGCGTCGTCGGAGCGGAAGGAATTGGAGCAGACCAGCTCGGCCAGGCCGTCGGTATGGTGCGCCTCCGTCGTGCGCACCGGGCGCATCTCATGCAGCACCACCGGGACGCCGGTCCCGGCGATCTGCCAGGCGGCTTCCGAGCCGGCGAGGCCGCCGCCGACGACGTGAACGGGGCGGGGCGGGGCGGTCAAATCGATGATCGGATCGGTCATGGCGCACAGGTAGCGCGTTTTGACCCGAAGTGGAATCCGATTCGGTCGGGGAGTGGGGACAGCAGCGCGGAGCCGGACGCAACAACGCCCGCTCGGGAGCGGGCGCTATCTTATCCATCGGCAACGTGGCGGGTTATCCGTTATAGGAACCCGAGGCGACACGCGGAATGTCCGAACGCTCGATGCCGATATCGGCCAGTTCGCGATCGCTCAACCGCGACAGTTCATCGAGGTTCCGCCGATACTCACGGAACGAGTTGATCATGCGGATGATGGAAAGCAACATGGTGGTCTCCTGTATTCTCGGTTCAGACCTTGGAGGAAGCGGCGAACCGTTGAAGCGAATATAGATATCTCCCTGCGGTGCAACAGACGAATTGTTGCGATGCAGCTAATATAAAAACGCATGGCTAAATAAAGAAATGATTAAGTATGTCGAGCCAGCTCCTGGTATCGATTTTGATCTCGGGAACTCGTTCAAGTGACGATATTCAAAGTAGATATTTATAAAATTATCGATTTTTCAATGATTTAATGTTTTTATTTGATATTTGACATGAAATATGAAGGTGAATTTAACGGTTGGACGATGGAGGTTTCGGGGCGATTGTCTGGTAATCGTTTGACGCATGTTGCGATCATATTATGAACAGATATTCAGTTACCGTCGCCCTAGCGACAAAATGCTCCTGACCGATCGGTTTGATCCACGAAATCTCCCGACTTTTGAATCCCGACGCACAAAAACGGCCCCGCGCGGTGCCGCACGGAGCGCGTCCGGATGGCTTCCGGTGAGGGACCAGCGACGCTGGCCGCGCCCCGCCTCCAGCCGGGAAATGCCTTGCGGCAGCCGCCGGCGGGCGACGCGCGGCCGGGTTTCTCAGTGGCCCTTGTGCTGCCAGGGGAACAGGGCGGCGGGAAAATCGGCGGCGGACCGGGGTTCGCGTTGGGGCGGCAACGCTTCCGATTGCGGAAATGGGTTCGGTTCCAGCGCCTTGCGATACAGATGCCATGTCGCATGGCCGAGCAGGGGCACCACCACCGCGAGGCCGAGGAAGAACGGGATCGAACCCAGAACCAGCAACACCGCGACGATCAAGCCCCAGGCCGCCATGGTCAGCGGATTTTTGGCGATCACCCGCATCGATGTCAGCATGGCGTCGGCGACGCCGGCGTGCCGGTCCAGCATCATCGGGAACGACACCACGCTGAGGCAGAGGGCCGCCAAAGCGAACAGGAAGCCGACGCCGCAGCCCACCGCGATCAGGCGCCAGCCTTCGGGAGTGGTCAGCACGCGGGAGGCGAAGCCCGGAATATCCGCCGCCGGCTCGTAGCCGAAGGTGGACACGTAGATGGCCTGCGCCGCCGCTACCCAGACCACGAACAGCGTCAACAGTAACGCGCCGAGCATCAGCATCGAGCCGAACGAGGGCGAGCGCAGCACCGAGGCCGCCTGCCATGCCGCGGGGGATTCGCCGAGTTCGCGGCGGCGGCTCAGCTCATAGAGGCCCAGCGCGGCGAACGGGCCGAGCAGGGCGAAACCCGCCGCCAACGGAAACAGCAGCGGCAGCACCGAATAGCCGAGCACCAGCCGCGCCAGCATCAGGCCCAGCACCGGATAGATCGCACATAGGACGATGGCGTGGCTCGGCACCGCCTTGAAATCCTCCCAGCCGCGCCGAAGCGCGTCATGCAGATCGGACAGGCCGATCCGCCGCACCGCCGGCAAGGTCGAAATCCGCGATGTCTCGCCGCGCGCGAGCGGTGCGTCATGGCTGTAAATTGAAGTTGGCATGGTTGTCTCCCTTGTCGCAGGGACAGCGCCGACCGCCTCGCAACGGCAAGTGCTGCCGCGATTGGGTCACGACCCGACCAGATCCGCGAGCGCAGGTGCGATCATGCCGCGACCGGTGAATGAAGCTTAACGCCGCTCGCGACAGATGTTCCGATCGCCGCGATCAAAACCGCGCGACGGCTCGCTTCATGATAACGGTAACGGGATGCCGTTGGAGGGTGGGAAGTTGGTTGTGCCAGGCTTGCGGAACTCGCACGCGTTGTCCACGGTCGCAATGTCGCGCCGACTCCCGGAACATGCCCCCGACATTGGCAATTATCGACCGACCCGTTAAGGTCACGCGCGATCCGGGTTCCGGCTTCGGAGCCTTCCTTCGCCTGCCGGTTCATTCATTCGACAGTCACCAGGAGCTTTATGAGATGAGCATTTTCGGAAAGATCATGGGCGCGATCTTCGGCACCAAGGCCGACGCCGCGACGCCTGAAACCACCGCCCCCGCCGCCGGGTCGGCCGGCGGTGCGGCGCCGGCTTCGTCCGGTGCCGCCACGGCCGCGCCGACGGTCGATGTCGCTCCGATCCTCGACAAGGCGGTGGCCGCCAAGGGCGAGAAGCTGGATTGGCGCAAGTCGATCGTCGACCTCATGAAGGCGCTCGACATCGATTCCAGCTTCGCCGCGCGCAAGGACCTCGCCAAGGAACTCGGCTATACCGGCGACACCGGCGATTCCGCCTCGATGAACATTTGGCTGCACAAGCAGGTGATGGCCAAGCTCGCCGCCAATGGCGGCAAGGTGCCGGACGACCTCAAGAACTGATCGGTCTCGACGATCCGACAACCAAAGGCCCGCGGCAACGCGGGCCTTTTCTTGTGTATTCGGCATGGCCTCCGCGCCGGGACGACATTATTCGTACTGTCAATCCGCGCACAAAACGAAGTCCGATCAGCCCCTCAGGTCCGCGTTCTCAGGATGCTTGTCCAGATAATCGGCGACGAAGCTGCAACCGGGGATCACCTTGCGGCCGTCGGCGCGGATCAGGTCCAGCGCGCCCTTGACCAGCTCGGAGCCGATGCCGCGTCCGCGCAAGGTGGGCGGGGTCTCGGTGTGGGTGATGGTGTCGGCGGTGGCGCTGCGCCGGTAAGTGGCGAAGGCGGTGGCGCCGTCGATGCTGAGTTCGTAGCGGTTTTGCGCGGTGTTGTCGCGGACGCGGCGGGTCGGTTCGGTCATGGCAATTCCTGCTTTTGGCTGGATGAGGCAGCCGGTGCGCCGGCGCCGGGTTTCGAGGCATCGTAGCGATCCGCGGTCTGGCCGCAAGCCGCGGAAACGCCGCGCTGCAAGCTGAAATTTCATCGCGCCGGGTCTTGTGGCGCTTGGCCGCATCTCTAAGTGAAGTAGCAGACATGCGCCCGACGCGGCTGGACCGGACGTCGCGATCGTCGGAGCGCCACGCTGTCCCGCCGCGGGCGTATGCCTCTTGTCAGACAGGAGGCTTCCATGTTGTCGCGGTTGTTCACCATCCATCGCAGTTGGCAGGACTGGCTCGGCATGACGCTGGGCCTCGCGATCGCGCTGTCGCCGTGGGCGGCGGGCGATCATGTCGGCCCGAGCGCGGTCTGGAACGCAGCGCTGGTCGGCGTTCTGGTGTTCTTCCTCGCCGAACTCGAATACGTCGCGCTGCGCCGCTGGGAGGAAACCGGCCAGATCCTGCTTGGCCTGTGGCTGGTGCTGTCGCCCTATGTGTTCGGCTACTTCAACGCCGGCACCTTGCGCTTCTGGCACTCGACGCTCGGTGGCCTCGTCATCCTGCTCGCCGCGCTCGAACTCTGGCAGGACTGGCAGCGCAGCGATCAGGAGATGCTGAGGCAGAGCAGGCTGTTCGGGCGGTGAGGGGGCGATGTGCCCTACACGATGGCGCATCGTTGTTCTTCACCGTTTCTCGTAGTATATATTCGCCATGATCGGATCGTGGCGGAATGTGGCGAGCCGCAAGGTCTGGGACGGCGAAAGGCCGAACCAGTTCCGTGGACTCGACGTCGATACCGCGATTGATCTTTTGCTGGCGCTGAATGTCGCTAAGGCTCTCGACGATCTGAGCCCATTGAAAAGTGTCGGTCTGCACAAACTCAAGGGCGACCGAAAAGGTCAATGGGCAATGACGGTGAACGGACGTTGGCGTGTCTGCTTCGAATTTCGCAAGGGCGATGCCTACGAGGTTGAAATCGTGGATTACCACAAAGGCTGAATATCATGGCTCCCATCGTGCATCCCGGCCGTTTGCTGAAGCGCGAGCTTGTTGCGCGGGAACTGAGCGCCAACCGGCTGTCGCTCGACATCGGCGTCCCTTCCGGCCGCATCACCGACATCCTGAACGGGCGCCGTTCGATCACCGCCGATACGGCGGTGCGGCTCGGCCGCTACTTCGGCAACAGCGCGCAGTTCTGGCTTGATCTGCAAAGCCAGCATGACATCGGCGTGGTCGAGCGGGAGAAGGGCGACGAAATCGCGCGGCGGGTGCGGCCGGCAAAGGTGGCGTGAGTTTACGGTCGCCCTTTTTGATACGACGGAAGCAGAGGGTCGATCGTCGCCCATTCGACCTTCGATTGGGTCCAGCTTTGATAGGCGGGCCGGACCCGCGTGGGCTGATCGATAATTCCCGCCTTGACGTAGACCCGGTCGGGATGTTTCGGGGACGAGGTATAGAGGGGAGACCCGCAATTCAGGCAGAAATGCCGCGTCAGTTCGTGACCGCTATCAGCGTTTTTCATGAACGTCCCGATCTTGCCTGACTGTACTTGAAAGCTGTCGCTCTCGAACGCGAGGCTGACGTTGAACGCGCTCCCGGTGCATTTGCGGCAATCCGCGCAATGGCAATAGGCGGCGGGTCCGGCCTGTTTGCCGCAGGATATTCGGACAGTGCCGCACAGGCACGAGGCGGTCATGCTATCAGACACCACCTGACCTCCTCACTCCGCCGCCTCGCCACGCTTCCGCTTGCCGCCCGCCTTCGCCCAGCACCGGTTTCAGAAACGCCCCCGTATGGCTGCGCGGGGCCTTGGCGATGTCCTCCGGCGGGCCCCAGGCGACGATTTCGCCGCCGCCGTCGCCGCCCTCGGGGCCCAGGTCGATCACCCAGTCGGCGGTCTTGATGACTTCGAGATTGTGCTCGATGACGACGACGGTGTTGCCCTGCGCCACCAGCTCGTGCAGCACCTCCAGCAGCTTCGCCACGTCATGAAAATGCAAGCCGGTGGTCGGCTCGTCGAGGATGTAAAGGGTGCGGCCGGTGGCGCGCTTCGACAGCTCCTTGGCGAGTTTCACGCGCTGCGCCTCGCCGCCGGACAGCGTGGTGGCCTGCTGGCCGACCTTGATGTAGTCGAGGCCGACGCGATGCAGCGTCTTGAAGGTTTCGCGCACGCGCGGCACCGCCTTGAAGAAGTCGGCGGCTTCCTCCACCGTCATGTCGAGCACGTCGGCGATCGACTTGCCCTTGAACAGCACCTCCAGCGTCTCGCGGTTGTAGCGCTTGCCCTTGCAGACGTCGCAGGTGACGTAGACATCCGGCAGGAAGTGCATCTCGATCTTGAGGACGCCGTCGCCCTGGCACGCCTCGCAGCGGCCGCCCTTGACGTTGAAGCTGAAACGTCCCGGCTCGTAGCCGCGCGCCTTCGCCTCGGGGAGCCCCGCGAACCATTCGCGGATCGGCGTGAACGCGCCGGTGTAGGTCGCGGGGTTCGAGCGCGGGGTGCGGCCGATCGGTGACTGGTCGATGTCGATGATCTTGTCGATGTGCTCCAGCCCCTCGATGCGATCGTGCGGCGCGGGCGGCTCGCTGGCATTGTTGAGTTTTCGCGCGATGGCGCGATAGAGCGTGTCGATCAGAAGCGTCGACTTGCCGCCGCCGGAGACGCCGGTGACGCAGGTGAACAGGCCCAGCGGAATTTCCGCCGAGACGTTTTTCAAGTTGTTGCCGCGCGCGTTGACGACCTTCAGCGTGCGCCGGTGGTTCGGCGGCCGCCGCTCGGGGATGGCGACGAAACGCTCGCCGGTGAGATATTGCCCGGTGAGCGACTTCTTGTTGGCCATGATCTCGGCGGGCGTGCCCTTGGCGACGATGTGGCCGCCGTGAACGCCGGCGCCGGGGCCGACGTCGATGACATGATCGGCGAGACGGATCGCGTCCTCGTCGTGCTCCACCACGATCACGGTGTTGCCGAGGTCGCGCAGCCGCTTCAAAGTGTCGAGCAGCCGCGCGTTGTCGCGCTGGTGCAGGCCGATGGAAGGCTCGTCCAGCACGTAGAGCACGCCGGTGAGGCCCGAGCCGATCTGCGAGGCGAGGCGGATGCGCTGGCTCTCGCCGCCGGACAAGGTGCCGGAGGCGCGCGCCAGCGTCAGGTAATTGAGGCCGACGTCGAGCAGGAACGACAGCCGCTCGCGGATTTCCTTGAGCACGCGGCCGGCGATCTCGTTCTGCTGCGCGTTGAGCGCCTCGGGCACCGAGGCGAACCAGTCGCCGGCCGCCTTCACCGACAGTTCGGCGATCTCGCCGATGTGCCTGGCCCCGACCTTGACGCACAACGCCTCGGGCTTGAGGCGATAGCCGTGGCAGGCTTCGCATGGCACGTCGGAGAAATACTTGCCGAGTTCCTCGCGCGCCCATTCGCTCTCGGTTTCGCGGAAGCGGCGCTCGATGTTGGTGACGACGCCCTCGAACGGTTTCCTGGTGTCGTAGGCGCGCACGCCGTCCTCGTAGGAGAACTTGATCTCGTCGTCGCCGGATCCGAACAGCAGCGCGTTTTGCGTCTTCTTCGGCAGGTCCTTCCATTTGGTGTCGAGGGTGAACTTGTAGAATTTGCCGAGCGCCTGCAACGTCTGCACGTAATAGGGCGACGACGACTTCGCCCATGGCGCGATCGCGCCCTTGCGCAGCGTCAACTCCTTGTCGGGGACGACCAGATCGGGGTCGATGTGCTGCTCGATGCCAAGGCCGCCGCAGGCCGGGCAGGCGCCGTAGGGATTGTTGAACGAGAACAGCCGCGGCTCGATTTCGGGAATGGTGAAGCCGGACACCGGACAGGCGAATTTCTCCGAGAACAGGAGGCGCTCGGGGCCGCTCTTGTCGTGGATCTTCGCCGTCTTCTTGTCAGTCTTCTTGTCGTCGGCGATGGCGGGTGCATCGGCGTATTCGATCACCGCGAGCCCCTCCGCGAGTTTGAGCGCGGTCTCGAAACTCTCCGCCAGCCGCTGGCCGAGATCGGGCCGCACCACGATGCGGTCGACCACCACGTCGATGTCGTGCGGGAATTTCTTGTCGAGCGCCGGCGCCTCGGCCAGTTCATGAAACGCGCCGTCGATCTTGACGCGCTGAAACCCCTTCTTGAGGTAGTCCGCCAGTTCCTTGCGGTATTCGCCCTTGCGGCCACGCACCACCGGCGCCAGCAGATAGAGCCGGGTGCCTTCCGGCAGCGCCAGCACGCGGTCGACCATCTGCGACACGGTCTGGCTCTCGATCGGCAGGCCGGTCGCGGGCGAATAGGGCACGCCGACGCGCGCCCACAACAGCCGCATGTAGTCGTAAATCTCGGTGACGGTGCCGACGGTCGAGCGCGGATTCTTCGACGTGGTCTTCTGCTCGATGGAGATCGCCGGCGACAACCCGTCGATCTGGTCGACGTCCGGCTTCTGCATCATCTCCAGGAATTGCCGCGCGTAAGCCGACAGCGATTCGACATAGCGGCGCTGGCCCTCGGCATAGATGGTGTCGAAGGCCAGCGACGACTTGCCGGAACCGGACAGGCCCGTCAGCACCACCAGGCGATCGCGCGGGATTTCGACATCGATGTTCTTGAGATTGTGCTCGCGCGCGCCGCGAATGGTAATGGAGCGCTGATTCGGGCCAGCGGCGAGTTGGCGTTTTGCCCTGAGAACTTCATCGACCATGTTCGGCATTTCCGGGCGCTGAACTGCGCCGCTTGAGGCGTGCAAGACCGGAAGGCCGGCAGCGGACGCCAAGGCTTTGTCAGGAACGGGGCTTCGTTCGGAACATAGGAAGAACGTGGAAGGATTTCCAGCGTTTCCGGTCGTCGTCCAACGGTTTGTTGCGCAGAACCCCACCGGGGCAGGCGCGATGGTCGCGTAAGCGCCGCCGCGGCGAGGCGGCACAGCGCAACAAAACAAAAAGGCCGGCGCGAGGCCGGCCCTTGATAATCGCTTGAAGAAGAAACCGGCTGGGGCGCCGGGGCTTAGTACTTGGCGACCACTGGCGGGGCGCCCCAGCCGAAGCGGTAGTTGATGCCGGCCTTGACGGTATGCTCGTCGTTGCGGAAACCGCCCACCACCAGGTTCGGGGTGACGTAGTTGACGGTGCCGAAATCATAGTACTGGTATTCGATCTTGCCCGACCAGTTCTGGTTGAACATGTATTCCAGACCGCCGCCGACGGTGTAGCCGTTGCGGCCGCCGGAGCCGCTGAAGCCGTTGGTGTAGCGCGAGTCGGCCCAGCCGTAGCCGCCCTTGACGTAGAGCAGCGCCGGACCCCAGGTGTAGCCGAGGCGGCCGGTCACCGAGCCGAGGCCACGGTTGGCGAACCAGCTGTTGGTGTCGAGGAAGCTGTAGTTGGCTTCGATGCCGAACACCCAGTTCTGGGCGAACTGGGCGTCATAGCCGATCTGCACGCCGCCCATGAACACGCCGTCGCTGTTGTTGCCGTTGAAGCCGGCGGCGAGGACGTTGTTGTTGCCGCCGAAAGCGCCGCCGATGTGGCCGCCGAGATAGAAGCCGGTCCAGTTGTAGATCTGGGCCGGAACGTAAGCCGGAGCCTTGGTGTAGGGACGCGCGGCCAGGTCGGCGGCGTTCGCGGGAAGCGCCAGGCCAATTGCTGCGAGGGCGACCGTACCCAAAAGGAAGGATTTCATCTTTAGTCTCCGAACTTTCCGTATCGGCGGGAAAGGTGATTGCAGGCCCGCCAAGTCAAATCGATTTCGCCAATATACCCGCTTTCGCGAGAAATGCCGTCTCCCGAATGCAACACTTTGCAATCAAGTGGAGCGGCGCGGCGACCGTGGTGGGCGGTCGTTTCATTAACGATTGGAGGGCTTTCGTTAACGATTGGCCGGTTGGCGGGCAGGCGAAACCGTCAGCAATGGCGCTTTGCAATCCCAAGGTTGGGTGGCGATGGTCGGCGAAGCTTGTTGTCATTCGAACAAAAAGGGAACATATTCCCCGTCTGACGCGAGCATCGCCGTGTGGATAAGCTACTTGCCGGCATCCCTTGAGAGCCGAAGGCAGTATAGCTTCGGCTGCCGTGGCCGAAGCGCCCGGCTGTCCGCCATCCGGATGCGATGCGGGTCGGAGTTTGGTTCGAAAGAGTGGAGGCGTCGATGGCGGGAAGCGTGAACAAGGTGATTCTGGTCGGCAACCTCGGCGCCGATCCGGAAATCAAGCGGACCCAGGACGGCAGGCCGATCGCCAACCTGCGGGTCGCGACCTCCGAGAGTTGGCGCGACAAGAACACCGGCGAGCGCAAGGAAAGGACCGAGTGGCACCGCGTGGTGATCTTCAGCGAGGGCCTGTGCCGGATCGCCGAGCAATATCTGAAGAAGGGCTCCAAGGTTTATATCGAGGGCCAGTTGCAGACCCGCAAATGGACCGACCAGAGCGGCGCGGAGCGCTATTCCACCGAGGTGGTGCTGCAAGGTTTCAACGCCACGCTGACCATGCTTGACGGCCGCGGCGGCGGCGGTTCCTTCGGCGGCGATGACGGCGGCGGCGATTTCGGCGCCAGCGGGCCGTCCGGCGGTGGCGGCGCGCCGCGCCGCGCCGCGGTCGGGGGCGGCGGCGGCCGCAATGCCGATATCGACGACGACATTCCGTTCTGAGACCGGCCGGCGGCGAACCGTCGCATGACAAGGGCGGTGAGCGTCCGGCCCGAGCAGGCCGGTGACGGGACGGCCATCGGCGATGTGGTGAGCCGCGCCTTCGGCCGCGACGACGAGGCGCGACTGGTCGCGCAATTGCGACGGGACGGCGATGCGACGCTCTCTCTTGTCGCCCTCGCGGGTGACGCCGTGATCGGGCACGTCTTGCTGTCGCCGATGTCGGCGCCGTTTCGCGCGCTGGGTCTGGCGCCGTTGTCCGTTGTCCCGGAGCGTCAAAAGCAGGGTGTCGGCACGGCGCTGATGAATGTCGCGATCAGTCAGGCGCGGCAGGATGGATGGTCCGCCATCTTCGTGCTGGGCGATCCGGTTTACTACGGCCGCTTCGGCTTCCGCGCCGATCTCGCCATTGGCTTCTTGTCGCCTTATGCGGGACCGCATTTCACGGTGCGGCCGCTCGTCGAGGCGCTGCCCGCGACGACGGGAAGCGTCGATTACGCCCCGGCGTTTCGCGCTCCCGCTTGAGCCGGCAAATCCTGGGATGGACCGGGGGGCGAGCCTGGAGAAAGCGGCCCGCAGGGTCTCCGCCGACCGTTCAAGACGAGCCGCGACCATCCTCTAAGTATTTGGAGAAACGGAGGGAAAAAGCCGCGCGGAACAGCGGCCGGGGGTAGTTTGCGCGACCCCGATGCGCTATATGATTCCCAGCAGAAATTGATCGGAATCCACCCTTGGCCGATAACGACGACAACACCCCGGAGGAGCCGGCGGCGCCCTCCGATATTCGCCCCGTTTCCATCCTCGACGAGATGAAACGCTCTTACCTCGATTACGCCATGAGCGTGATCGTGGCCCGCGCACTGCCCGATGCGCGCGACGGCCTCAAGCCGGTGCATCGGCGCATCCTCTACGCGATGCACGAGAACGGCTTCGAGTGGAACAAGCCCTACCGCAAGTCGGCGCGCACCGTCGGCGACGTAATCGGTAAGTATCACCCGCACGGCGACCAGTCGGTCTATGACGCGATGGTGCGGATGGCGCAGGATTTCTCCATGCGCGTGCCCCTGATCGACGGGCAGGGCAATTTCGGCTCGGTGGACGGCGACATGGCGGCGGCCATGCGCTACACCGAATCCCGCCTCGCCAAGATCGCGCAGTCGCTGCTCGACGACATCGACAAGGACACTGTCGATTTCCAGCCGAACTACGACAGCAGCGAGAAGGAACCGTCGGTTCTTCCCGCGAAGTTTCCCAATCTACTGGTCAACGGCGCGGGCGGCATCGCGGTCGGCATGGCCACCAACATTCCGCCGCACAATCTCGGCGAGGTGATCGACGCCTGCGTGGCGCTGATCGACGATCCCGCGCTCGGCATCGACGATCTCATCAGCATCGTGCCGGGGCCGGATTTCCCGACCGGCGGCATCATCCTCGGCCGCCAGGGCATCCGCTCGGCCTATCACCTCGGCCGCGGCTCCATCGTGATGCGCGGCAAGGTCTCGATCGAGCCGGCGCGCAAGGATCGCGAGGCCATCATCATCTCGGAAATTCCCTACCAGGTGAACAAGGCCACCATGGTGGAGCGTATCGCCGAACTGGTGCGCGACAAGAAGATCGAGGGTATCTCCGATCTGCGCGACGAGTCCGACCGCGACGGCTTTCGCGTGGTGGTGGAGCTGAAGCGCGACGCGGTGCCGGAAGTGGTGCTGAACCAGCTCTACAAATATACCCCGCTGCAAACCAATTTCGGCGCCAACATGGTGGCGCTCGACGCCGGCCGTCCGCAGTTGATGAACCTCAAGGACCTGCTGACGCTGTTCATCGCGTTCCGCGAGCAGGTGGTGTCGCGGCGCACCAAATTCCTGCTCAACAAGGCGCGCGACCGCGCCCATATCCTGGTGGGCCTGGCGATCGCGGTGGCCAATATCGACGAGATCATCCGCGTCATCCGTGAATCACCCGACCCGAACACCGCGCGCGAAACCCTGATGTCGCGGGACTGGCCGGCACAGGACGTCGCGCCGATGATCGCGCTGATCGACGACCCGCGCCACCGCGTCAATCCCGACGGCACCGCGCGGCTGTCGCTGGAGCAGGCGAAAGCCATTCTCGATCTGCGCTTGCAGCGGCTCACCGCGCTCGGCCGCGAGGAAATCTCCGACGAGATCGACAAGCTGGCCGTCGAGATCGCCGATTATCTCGACATCCTGCGCTCCCGCGCGCGGATCCAGGGCATCATCAAGAACGAACTCGGCGCGGTGAAGGCGGAATTCGCCACCCCGCGCCGCACCGAGATCGTCGATCAGGAAGGCGAGGTCGAGGACGAGGATCTGATCCAGCGCGAGGACATGGTCGTCACCGTGTCGCATCTCGGCTACGTCAAGCGCGTGCCGCTCTCGACCTATCGCGCGCAGAAGCGTGGCGGCAAGGGCCGCTCGGGCATGCAGACCCGCGACGAGGATTTCGTCAGCCGGCTGTTCGTCGCCTCGACGCACACGCCGGTGCTGTTCTTCTCCTCGCGCGGCCAGGTCTACAAGGAAAAGGTGTGGCGGTTGCCGATGGCGCCGCCGAACGGCCGCGGCAAGGCGCTGATTAACATCCTGCCGCTGGAGCAGGGCGAGCGCATCACCACCATCATGCCGCTGCCGGAGGATGAAACCTCGTGGGCCGACCTCGACGTGATGTTCGCCACCACCGGCGGCAACGTCCGCCGCAACAAGCTGTCGGACTTCGTCGATGTCCGCCGCTCCGGCATCATCGCCATGAAGCTCGACGAGGGCGAGGCCATCGTCGACGTCCAGATCTGCACCGAGCATGACGACGTGCTGCTCACCGCCGCCGCCGGGCAGTGCATCCGCTTCCCGGTATCCGAGGTTCGGGTGTTCTCGGGCCGCACCTCGATGGGCGTGCGCGGCATCGGGCTCGCCGCCGACGACCGGGTGATCTCGCTGGCGATCCTGCATCATTTCGAGGCGACGCCAGCCGAGCGCGCCGCCTATCTGAAGCAGTCGGGCGCGATCCGCCGCGCCGCCACCGGCGAGGACATCGAGCCGGAGGAGGCGACGCCGGAGGCCGACGAGGCGGCTCATACCGACCTTTCGTTGCCGCAGGAACGCTACGCGGAGATGGGCGGCGCCGAACAGTTCGTGCTCACCGTCACCGCGCAGGGTTACGGCAAGCGGTCGTCGTCGTTCGAGTTCCGGGTCTCGGGACGCGGCGGCAAGGGCATCCGCGCCAGCGATCCGACCAAGCTCGGCGAGATCGGCCCTCTCGTGGCGGCGTTTCCGGTCGAGGATTCCGACCAGATCATGCTGGTGAGCGACGGCGGCCAGTTGATCCGCGTGCCCGTGGAAGGCATTCGCATCACCAGCCGCGCCTCGAAGGGCGTGCGCGTGTTCAACACCGCCGAGGGGGAGCGCGTGGTGTCGGTCGAGCACATCGGGGACGACGGCGACAACGGCAACGGCGAGGGGTAGGCTCCGCGCCGAGGGATGATGTTTCCGCCAAAAGCGAAGGGCTCCGGATCGGAGCCCTTCGCCGTTTTGAGCCGTTTCGGAGGTTTGCCGCGGGCATGCGGCGAAGGCGATGGCTCAGCCGCGGATGACACGCGCCGGCGCCAGGGTGTCGCGCGCGCTGGTTCCGCGCAGGCAGGATGCGTCGAAATTGGGCCAGTTCTGCCGGGCGCAGGCGTCGGAGCGCAGGTCGAGCCGGTCGCTCTTGGTCAGCGGGGCGGTCGAGACCCCGGCCTCGACCTCGGGCGCGAACCCCGGAAGGATGGTCAGGGCGGCTGCGATGAATGCAACGACGGTCAGAGCTGAAAGTGCCTTAATCATGACGTTCCCCTGTGGCGCGGACCTTGCGGCCGTTCTGGAGACCGGTCTGGATGCCGGTTGACCGTTTGATAACCTTGGCCGGTTTCCTCCGGTTGTCGCGGCGGGATAAAAACGGTTTCGTTCCGGCCGGGAAATGTTTCATCGCGAGGGACGCGTGAAACAGTCGGCCGGGACGCGCTTTCGGAAAGACGTCCGGAACCGGCATTTGGTTCATCCGGCGATCAAATAAACTTCAGGCCGGGCGCGGCGGTCCGGAACCCGCCGCTTGCGGGGGGCGGCCGGGCGGGTTAGACGAAGCGATGACCCGCGTCGCGCTCTATCCCGGCTCCTTCGATCCCGTCAGCAACGGCCACCTCGACGTGGTCCGCCAGGCCGTCGGCCTGTGCGACAAGCTGATCGTCGCCATCGGCATCCACCCCGGCAAGAAGCCGCTGTTCACCACCGAGGAGCGGCTGGCGATGGTCCGCGAGGTGTTCGGTCCGGTGGCGGCCAAGGCCGGCTGCGGCTTCGAGGCCGTCACTTATGACGGCCTCACCATCACCTCGGCGCGCGACCATGGCGCGCGGCTGATGATCCGGGGCCTGCGCGACGGCACCGATCTCGACTACGAAATGCAGATCGCCGGCATGAACGAGACCATGGCGCCGGAGGTGCAGACCGTGTTCTTGCCGGCTTCCGTCGCCGTCCGCCCGATCACCGCCACACTGGTGCGGCAGATCGCGGCGATGGGTGGCGACGTTTCGGCCTTCGTGCCGGCCTCGGTCGCCGCCAGCCTCAAGACCAAGTTCCAGAGCTGACCTTACCTCTCTCCGTCCGGAGTCGACATGATCCGCATTCTCGCCGTCGTCGCCGCGCTGATCTGCGCGGCTCCCGTCCTGGCGCAGCCGTTGCCCGCCAATCTCGACAAGGCCAACGCCATCGTCATCGACACCACCAAGGGCCGCATCGTCATCCAGTTGCGCCCCGACATCGCTCCGATGCACGCCGAGCGCATCAAGCAACTGGCGCGCGACGGCTTCTACAACAACGTGCCGTTCCATCGGGTGATGGACGGGTTCATGGCGCAGACCGGCGACGGCCAGAACTTCAACGGCACCGGCGGCTCGAAATACCCGAACCTCAAAGCCGAGTTCTCCAAGGTGCCGTTCACCCGCGGCGTGGTCGGCATGGCGCGCCGCGGCGACAGCAACGACAGCGCCAACTCGCAGTTCTTCATCACCTTCGCCGATGCACCGTTCCTGAACGGCAAATATACCGTGATCGGCAACGTCGTGTCCGGCATGGACGTGGTGGACAGACTGAAGAAAGCGCCCCCCGGCGTGCAGAGCGGCGCGGTCGCCGATCCCGACAAGATGGTGAAGGTGCAAGTCGCCTCCGACATCAAGTGACGAGGAACGATGTGGCGACGCGTTCTCGCCGTTCTGATGTTCGCGGCGCTGTCGTGTGGCCTCGCGCCCGGCGCGACTGTGGCGCAGGAACAGGGTGTCGGCAGCCTGAAGGAGATGTTCGCGCGGCTGAAAAGCTGTTGGCGCGCGCGGCGGTTGCCGAGCGGCAGTCCGGGCATGGAGATCACGGTTCGGGTCGCTTTCACGCGCGACGGCCGCATTCTGGGGCGGCCGCGCGTCACGTTCGAGACGCGAGACGCGTCTGACGACGAGCGGCTGGTCTACCGCGTCGCGGTGATGGAAACATTGCAGCGCTGCGTTCCGATGCCATTTATCCATGGCATGGGCGATGCGGTGGCCGGACGTCCGCTGACATTGAAATTCGACGATCGCCGAAATTCCCTCAAACCAACCGAGAAAAGAGCATGGCTGACAACGACAACACTTTGATCCTCGAAACCACGCAGGGGCCGGTCACCATCGAGATGCGCCCGGATCTCGCGCCGAATCACGTCGCGCGGATCAAGCAACTGGTGCGCGAGGGCTTTTACGACGGCATCGTGTTCCATCGCGTGATCGACGGCTTCATGGCCCAGACCGGCTGCCCGCACGGCACCGGCACCGGCGGCTCCGGCCAGAAGCTCAAGGCCGAGTTCAACGCCGAGCCGCATGTGCGCGGCGTGGTGTCGATGGCGCGCGCCGCAAGTCCGGATTCCGGCGACAGCCAGTTCTTTATCTGCTTCGACGACGCCCGCTTCCTCGACAAGCAATATACCGTCTGGGGCAAGGTGACATCGGGCATGGAGAACGTCGACAAGATCAAGCGCGGCGAGCCGGTGCAGAACCCGGACAAGATCGTCAAGGCGCGGATGGCGGCCGACGCCTGAAAACAGGGTAGTGTCATGCCCGGACTTGATCCGGGCATCCATCTTCGTGAAGAAGGATGGATTGCCGGATCAAGTCCGGCAATGACGGGCAGGAACATGCGGACCGATCTTTTCGACTTCGAACTGCCGCCGGAGCGCATCGCGCTGCGGCCGGCGCATCCGCGCGACGCCGCGCGGCTTCTCGTGGTGCGGCCCGGCGCGGCCTTGCAGGACCGCCGCGTGTCCGACCTCGCGGAACTCCTGCAAGACGGCGATCAGCTCGTCGTCAACGACACCAGGGTGATCCCGGCGCAACTCACGGGTCGCCGCATCGGGCGCGACGCCGAGCCGCGCATCGAGGCGACGCTAATCAAGCGCCTCGACGGCTCGCGCTGGCAGGCCTTGGCGAAGCCCGCCAAGAAGTTGATCGAGGGCGACACCATTCGCTTCGGCAACGAGGGCCGGGTATGCCTGCTCGGCCATCTCGACGCGCAGGTGGAAGCCAAGGGCGACAACGGCGAGGTAACGCTGACATTCTCGTTTCACGGCCCGACGCTGGACCAGGCCATCGCCGATGTCGGCGCGCCGCCGCTGCCGCCCTATATCGCCGCGCGGCGCGCGCCGGACGAGCAGGACGCAAGCGACTATCAGACCATGTTCGCGGCGCACGCGGGCGCGGTGGCGGCGCCCACCGCCGGGCTGCATTTCACGCCGGCGCTGGAGGCGGCGCTCGCGGCGCGCGGCGTCGCGATCCATCGCCTGACCCTGCATGTGGGGGCAGGAACCTTTCTGCCGGTCAAGGTC
This sequence comes from Xanthobacteraceae bacterium, assembly GCA_023954195.1. Taxonomy (GTDB): domain Bacteria; phylum Pseudomonadota; class Alphaproteobacteria; order Rhizobiales; family Xanthobacteraceae; genus 62-47. The sequence goes on along the minus strand of JAMLIK010000001.1, from coordinate 525,763 downwards.
GACGACACCGACGAGCACCGGATGCATTCCGAGTGGGGGACGGTTTCCGGGCAAACCGCGACGGCGCTCAACGCGGCGCGGGCGGCCGGCGGGCGCATCGTCGCGGTCGGCACCACCTCGCTGCGCCTGCTCGAAAGCGCCGCTGACGCCAGCGGCGCCATCCAGCCGTTTTCCGGCGACACCGACATCTTCATCACGCCGGGCTATCGTTTTCGCGCGGTCGACGTGCTGATGACCAATTTTCACCTGCCGCGCTCGACGCTGTTCATGCTGGTGTCGGCCTTCAGCGGGCTTGGGACGATGAAGCAGGCTTACGCGCACGCCATCGCGGACGGCTACCGCTTCTATTCCTACGGCGACGCCAGCCTGCTGTTTCCGGATCCGGCCAGTCGATGAGCCTTCCCAATCATTTCGAGTGGCTCGGCCAGAGCGGCGAGGCGCGTTTGGGCCGGCTGACCACGCCGCACGGGACGGTGCGGACCCCGGCCTTCATGCCGGTCGGCACCGCCGGCGCGATGAAGGGCATTCATTGGCGCGAGATCCGCGACAGCGGCGCCGATATCGTGCTCGGCAACACCTACCACCTGATGCTGCGGCCGGGCGCGGAGCGCATCGCGGCGCTGGGCGGCCTGCAAGTCTTCACCGGCTGGAACGGCCCGATGCTGACCGATTCCGGCGGCTTCCAGGTGATGTCGCTGGCGCAACTGCGCAAGGTGACCGAGCATGCCGTCACCTTCCGCTCCCACATCGACGGCGCGCGCGTCGAATTGTCGCCGGAGCGCGCCATCGCGGTGCAGCGGCTGCTCGGCTCCGACATCGCGATGCAGCTCGACGAATGCGTGCGGCTGCCGGCGGAGCGCGCCGATATCGCGCGCGCGATGCAATTGTCGCTGCGCTGGGCCGAGCGCTGCAAGCGCGCCTTCGAGACCGCGCCGGCCGGGCATATGCTGTTCGGCATCGTGCAGGGCGGCGACGTTCCGGCGTTGCGGCACGAAAGCGCGCGCGGCCTGGTCGATCTCGGCTTTCACGGCTATGCCATCGGCGGCCTCGCGGTCGGCGAGCCGCAGGACGTGATGCTGCGGATGATCGAGGAGACGGTGCCGCATTTGCCGCAAGACCGGCCGCGCTACCTGATGGGCGTCGGCACCCCCGACGATCTGCTGCATGCGGTCGCGCGCGGCATCGACATGTTCGACTGCGTGCTGCCGACCCGCAACGGCCGCCACGGGCTGGCGTTCACGCGGCGCGGGCCGGTCAACCTGCGCAACGCCCGCCATGGCGACGATCCGCGCCCGCTCGACGAGGGCAGTCCATGGCCCGCCACGCGCGGTTACTCACGGGCCTATCTGCATCATCTCGTCAGGTCGGGCGAGGCGCTCGGCGCCATGCTGTTGTCCGAGATCAATATCGCCTATTACCAGGGTTTGATGGCGGCAATGCGCGACGCCATCGCGCGCGACGCCTTCGCCGATTTCGCGGCCGGCGTGCGCGAGGGCTGGGCGCGCGGCGATCTCGCGCCGCGATAGCGCCGTTCGCCCGGTCGCGGGGACTCAGTTGCAGACGATCGCCCTGAATGAATGCTTGGTGACGAAGCCATAGCCGCAAGTCTCGCAAGTCCACAGATAACTGACCAGGTTGCTGTCGGCGAGAAACGCCGAGGCTTCGGCGGCGACCATCTGGTCGGCGCAAACCGGGCAGATCGGCAATTCGCGCTCGCGCGGTGCCGCGCGGCCTCGGGGTGAGGACAGGGATTCCGCAATGGCTGGCATCGTGATCTCCTCTGTGGTGCTGATTTGCGCCGGCAGGATACACTGCGATATTTGACGATGTCGCAACGCAAATGCGTTGCTTTTACGATTTCTAAAGCTTTCCCACTCGCAACGCCGGACGTGTGATCGCGCGTGATCGCGGCTTGCGCGACTCGCGCCGCGTCACTTATTTGAATAGCAAAGCAGCCTGACGCGAACCTGACTGAACGGGACACGATAATGTCACAACCGCCGCGCCGCCCCCGCACCTTGAACGACGCCCGCACCGAGGCGGAGGCGGCGTTCAAGAAAGCGACCACCAAGCTCGCCGCGCCGCCGCCGCGCCAGACTGCGATTCCCGGCGTGAAGGAGCAGGTGACGTTGCGGATCGATCAGGACGTGCTGGAGTATTTTCGCGCGGACGGCCCCGGCTGGCAGGACCGCATCAACGCCGCCCTGCGCGCGGCCGCGGGGAAATGAATAGCCTCACGCCGCCGCGCGCGGTCTCGCCGGACTGCGAAGATTGAGAAAATTGCCGCCCAGGATGATGATCGCGCCCAGCACCGTCGGCAGGTCGATGCGTTCGGCGTAGATCAGCCAGCCGGCGATCGCCGTCAGAGGAACCCGAAGGAAGTCCATCGGCACCACGACGGTCGCATCGGCGTACAGCATCGCCCGCGCCATGCAGTAATGCGAAAATGTGCCGCAGAACGCCACCACGACAAGCCAGCCCCATGTTGTCGCATCCGGCCAGGTCCACATCGCCACGGCGGGGACAAGCCCGATGACCGACTGCACCACCGTCATCCAGACAATGATCTGAAGCGTGGTGTCGGTGCGGGTCAGCGACTTGACCATGATGATCGAGACGCCGAAGGCGACCGCGGCGAGCAGCACGACAAGTTGTCCGATGCTGGCTCCGCTTAATCCCGGCCGGACGATGATGACGACGCCGAGCAGCCCGAGCACGACGGCGAGAACCTTGCCGCCAGTCATGCGCTCGCCGAGAAAGACCGCGGCCATGATCGCGGTCCAGATCGGCGTGGTGAATTCGATGGCGACGACCTCGGCGAGCGGGGTCAGCGTCAGCGCCAGCAACCAGCCGAGCTGCGCCGCGTAATGCACCAAATTGCGGACGACGTGCTGGAGCGGGCGCCGGGTGCGCAGTCGCGCCAGCCCGCCGGCGCGATGGATCAGCGGCAGCAACAGCATCAAACCGAGCACGGAGCGCACTTCCATCACCTGAAAAACGCTCAACTCGCGCAACGCCTCGCGGCCCGCGATGGCGATCACCAGCAATTGCAGGAGCCAGCCGGCCATCCATAGGGCGGCTTTCGACGTCGAGGCTTGAGGCGGCATGGGCGGGACCGGTGGCGGCAAGGAGGGACGGGGAACGACAGGGGCGCGATCATAGCGATCCCGCTCGCGCCGTCGATGGCCGCTCAATGCGGATGCGCGGAAGGTGGTTGCCGCCCCGTATGCTCAGGAGCGCGATAGCGAGATCGAGGCGGTTCGGAACGAGCCGCCGGAGCGAATGGTCACCCGCTGCCTGTTGCCGGTGGTGACCATCGACAGGTCGGCCGTGAAGGAAGGGCCGCTGACGGTGACATCGAATTGGCCGCCGCGGGCGCTGCCTTGCAGATTGCCGCCGATGTTGCGGCTCAGTTCGCCCCAGGTTCCGGACAGCGCGCCGGCCTTGGCGATCACGTTGCTCCTGAGGTCGAATTTATAGCTGTCGCTGGCGCAGGTCAGGGTCTGGTTGAGGCCGTTGCCGTCGGCGCTGACGGCATAGGTCGCGCGGCAGCGAATCCGCTCGCTCTGCCCGTTGTCGAGGGAGACGGTGCCGCTGCCGGACCACACCCCTGCCAGGCCCGTGAACGCGCCCGGCGACTGCGCCGCAGCCAACGATCCGGCGCTCAGCAGCATTGCCGCCGCGACGGCCCATCGCGTAATCCGGCCTCGACGTGTCGCCCCGGCGTTCATGTGATCGGTCCTGCTTTACAGCGTTTTGAGCGAATCGGAACGGAAATGGCCCGGCTATTGACGCGACGCCTGCCAGTTGCCGCTGCACGGGATGCCGCCGGAGGCGCCGTTCCACTTGCCGGAGCCGGCATTGCCGCTCAACTGGCCATTGGCGAAAGCGCCCTGGAACGAAACCTTGACCAGCCCGGCGGGTCCGACCCGGCCCGAGATGTCGGCGCCCGGCGCGGTGATCTTGCCGTCGTTGACGGTGAGCGGGTATTGCGCCGTCGGTTCGCAATTTCCGGATTTGGTGACGATGGTGACGCTCCATTGCCCGTCATAAGGAGTCTGGGCCTGGGCCGAGGTCGCGGCGGTAATGGCGGCGCCGGCGATGGCGGCAAGGCCAAGGCAAGCGTGCCGGCGGCGAAAACGCATGAATCAAAATCCTCGATGATGTGATGGACGGCTTATTCCGGACCAATGTGTCCAAAATTTGCTGCACCGCCGCATGGACTTTGTAGCGGCCGATCGTCAACAATCGGTAACCATGGCGGCCCGCTCCGACGCGGCGGGATCAAAATCCCCGGAACGCCTTGAAATGGTGAGCGCGGAGGGACTCGAACCCTCGACCCCATGATTAAAAGGCCAGTAACTCACTAACTGAGTCAATCACCATTCCGACAGTTTCCCTTTTTGTTCGCTTATTGAACGAAAAGGAGAATTTCGCTTTGTCGGAACGTAAATCGCGGGGAGATACCCCGCAAAAACGAAACCCCGCCGGGAAGGGCGGGGCTCGTAGCAAAACTTCGAAGGCTCTGGCGGGCCGTCAAATAGCAAGATACGCGGCGGACGAGTCGACTTCAAGAGTCTCAGTTTATGTAGGCCGCAATTATCTTGGCGACGTGCTGGAACCCCGGACCGGCATCCACATCGCCGTTGCCGCAGACGGCACAATCCTAGGCACCTACGCGAAGCGGGCTCAGGCCGCCGCAGCCTTCACCTCATAGGAGCATCGCAACACCGAACACCGCGTTCGGCTGGTTGTGCTCGCTCTTGGTGAAGGTGCTCGGAGGTCCCGCCATCGCCATCGTTCGCAACTGGCCGTCCAGCGCAATAGCGTCGGGTCGAGATTCGGCCATGTCCCGTCGCCGGGTAAAAGCAGCCATTGTGTGCGCAACCGTTGATGAATGACCGCAGGTGCCAGTGACTTCACTGGTTGGCAGGCGACACGCCACAAGGGGCACCGTTGAGGTGCTTGGGTCGTTCCAAAATCAGAGCTGGCTCTGTTGTGCCCATTACATCCAGCGACCACACGGTAAGCCTAACGGCAGAGGGTCGAAAGGCATCAAGACTCGTCAAGCGGCTGACCACCGCGACCGAATTTTGATGCGGGAGCGCCCAAAAAAGCTCTCGGAGGCACTGAAGGGACAATTCAGTGAGCCGGACAACCGGCGAAAGGGTACCGAGTACCTAGCTGGCCATGATTGGTCGGCTCCCCTTGGTTAGGGGCTCTACTGGTTGGCCGGGAGGCTAGACCGGAGGGAGGGAAAGGGCGGAGCTATGCCTGCTTGTGATTGAGTCTCGATGAAACGTCCGCCGTCACCGTCGCGCGTCCACTTCGACGCCATCATTGCTTTGATAGCATCCGGCATGACGATACGCGCGGCATGTCAGAGCGATTCGCGGTTCCCGACTGATTTGAAGTTCGCGTCGTTTTGCGCGCACAGCCCCGAACATCGGACACGGCTCCGCGAGGCAAAGGCGGCCAGCGGAGTCCGCAACGGGGCTACCATCGTCAAACGTCATCTAGGCTTGATTAAGCGCCTCCGTGGTGAGGGGAAATCGTGGAAGGCAATCGCTGCGGCGCTACCGGAAAAGCCATCAGCGTCCACCGTAAAGGGGGCCTGCACCTACGACGCCGACATTAAGGCAGAGGTGATGGCGGCTCGCCGCGCAACCGGGATGAATCGTCCTGGTCGCACCGCCGTCCTGAAATACTTTGATGAGATTCTGCGGCTTGTCGAAGGCGGCATGTTGTACCGCGAGGCGCTGAAGTCGGATCCTAAGTTTCCATCATACCAACCCTTTCGGGCCGTGCTCAATGCGGACCCGGAGCGCCGTCGCCAGTACCAAGAGGCGACATTGCGCCGTGAGGCCAACCCGGCGACCAAACGCGGCAAGGCTTGTGAGTGGACAGACTCCGACCTTATCGAGTTTGCGCCGCGCGTTGCCGCCATTGGTGCCGTGGATAACGCTTACGACTCCATCATTGTCGAGGCTCCCGCGCTATCGACGTTTCGTCGCCGCGCATTGGATAATCCAAAGCTGCGCCAGCGGCTCGACCAAGTCCTAACGAAACGAAACATCACCGTTGGAATCGAGCGTTCCGTTTCCAACGCCGAGCGCAAACTCATTGAGGCCGGACGACGCGAGCGGCAACTCAACCGCAACGGGATGTACCGCGCCGCGCGTCAAGCGGTTCCCGGTTGGCTGGATGCAATCGACCGCGAAGACGTCACGCAAGACTTAATCCTTGCCGCGCTCGAACGCGGGGAAAGCATCGATGCCGCGATGGCGAGGAAAGCCGCCAGCCGCCACATCAACCGCACCGGACGCCAGCACAAGGGCCGCGATAAGCGGTCGCTGGATGAAAAGGTGTTCGATGATGCTGCCACCACCATGCTCGACCGTGTAGCTAACTTGGACTTCATCGCATGATAGCCCCCGACGACGTTGACCTGCGCTCCCTATTCCCGCCTGCACCGCGCAGGCTAGGCGTTGGTGATGTCGCCATGGTCGGCCGCGTCGTGTTCAAGGTCGTGGATGTCGTCGGCCACATGGCAACATTGGTACGCATCCTAGATGACAGGCTGGTTTATGCGACGTGTCCCGTCCGCGCGCTGACCTCGCTCGATGTCGCGTTGTCCCCGCAGTCTACATGGCTCACAACAAGCAACCGTGACGCCATCGCGGTTATTATCGAAGAGGAAGAGGCCAAGGCCGCCGAGAAGGCGCGGAAGGCCAAGTCTCGCAAGGCCAAACCAAGTAAACGAATACGCAAACGCGCATGAATTGGCGTGTTCGTAAGTATTCGGTTGACAACTGTGACTCGTTCAGGTAATGGAAACGAGTATCGGCGCAAGCTTTGACGCTGCGTCGATTGTTCCCCGTACTCGGAATACTTTGGACGGCAAGCCAGGCGCTGCCGTCCTTTTTCATATCCCTACCTGAAAGCGTAATGGTCCCAATACCTTAAAAAGGTTTGGGGGCGCGTTGCCGCATGGGGGCTTCTTCTTTCTCTCTCCCGAGATGCCGAAAATAGAAAAATCCACGGTGGAAACAGCCTTCGCGTTTCTCGAAACGCTACGGATTCCAGAAGGCCCGCTTGCGGGCAAGCGCCTCCGCTTGGCCGAATTTCAGAAGCGATTTGTCCGTGGTGCGCTGGACCCGGCGAACATGGTCGCGGTGCTTAGCATCGGTCGCGGCAATGCGAAAACGGCACTTTCCTCGGGAATCTCGCTGATGTCTCTGATGGGAGTCATCGATAAGCAGCCAAAGCGCGATATCCTTTTTGCCGCCCGGAACCGGGACCAAGCCAAGGTCGCATTCAACTATCTGGTTGGATTCGTCGAAGGGCTGCCGAAGCGAGAACGCGACAAGTTCATCATCCGTCGCGGTTCAAGGCTGGAGGTGGAATACCTCGGCAATGGCGGCGGGCTGGCGCGCTGTATTGCTGCCGATGGCAAGTCCGTACTCGGCGGTAGCAGCACGCTCGCCGTGCTTGATGAGAGGTCTGCCTGGTCCCCGGAAAAAGGCGACGAGCTTGAAAACGCTATCCTTTCGGGTCTCGGAAAGCGCAACGGTAAAGCTCTAATTATCAGCACCTCCGCACCGGACGACGCCAACACCTTTAGCCGCTGGTTAGATGAGCCTCCGCCCGGAACCTACGTGCAGGAACATAGACCGGCGTTCGGCCTTCCTGCCGATGATGTCGAGTCCCTGCTTATCGCGAATCCGGGTGCCACCGAAGGCATCGGTGCCAGTCTCGAATGGTTGCAGGCGCAGGCACGACGCGCCATCGCTCGCGGCGGTTCGGCTCTATCGTCCTTTCGCAACCTGAATCGAAACGAGCGTGTCAGTTCCGATGATAGGTCGGTCCTGGTGACCGTCGACGAATGGCTATCGGCTGAAGTCTCACCCGAACAGCTACCACCACGAAAAGGCATCTGCATCCTTGGCGTCGACCTTGGCGGTTCGCGCTCCATGTCGGCAGCATCGTTCTATTTCCCGGAAACAGGGCGGCTCGAATCCTATGGCACCTTTGCCGCGAAACCGAACCTTATCGATCGCGGTGCCGCCGATGGCGTCGGCGACCGCTACAGCCGAATGCATGAGCGTGGCGAACTCCGCGTCATGGGTGAAAATACAGTTCCAGCGGGGCCATGGCTGGCGGACCTAGCGCGGCTTGCTGACGGCTATCCGATTGCTTGTATCGTTGGCGACCGTTTCCGCTTCGCTGAATTTAGCGAGGCGATGCAGAACGCTGGTTTGCGGGTGCAGTTCGTTTCGCGCGGCATGGGCTGGAAAGACGGTTCCGAAGATATCGAACGGTTCCGCCGCTCGCTATTCGACGGCAAGATTAAGACGACGGCATCGCTATTACTTCGCTCCGCGTTTGCGGATGCAATCACCTTGGTTGACCCGTTCCAGAATCACAAAATGGCAAAGTCGCGTTCGCTCGGCAGAATCGATGCTGCGGTTTCGACGGTGCTTGCCGTCGCACAAGGCGACCGTATGACGGCGCTGCCGGTTCGTAAGGCAAGGGCTCCGGTTTGGGTGTGAAGGATTACTTCCGCCACTCGGCAGCAATTCGGCGAACGAAAGCATGGCAGGTTGTCCGGCTCGAAGCGAAGCGCCGCGATGGCTGGAAATGCGTCCAATGCGGCTCACGTCATCGGCTGGAAGTCGACCATATCAAGCCGGTTCGGACTCACCCTGAATTGGCGCTCACTTTGAGCAATCTCCAAACTTTGTGCGCCCGGGACCACTCCCGCAAGACCATCACCGAGATTGGACTCCGGTCACCGCCGGACCCAAAGCGCCAAGCCTGGCGCGCATTAGTCGCCGCCATGGCGAAACCCTAACCAAGGAAAACTACATGCTTGAGTCAGTAAAAATCTCCCGTCGTCAAAGCGAAATCCGTCAGGCGCTCGCCGCGCTTGTCGGCAAGGAAAAGCCGACCGAAGAGGAGGTTCGTCAGATTGAGGCGATGGACCTCGAATACCGTACCGGAGAAACCCGTTTCCGTGCCGCGCTGATTGCCGAAGACAGCGAACGCCGCGAAGCCGGTGCCGAACTGGAAACCCGCGACGGCAAAGAATACGCCGACCTGGTCAGCAAGTTCGAAGTTCGTCAGGTTGTGGACTTCTACAACTCGCAGCGGGCGCTTTCGGGTGAGACTGCCGAAGTTGTCGCTGAAATGCGCTCGCATGGTGCCTACAAGGGCGTTCCGGTGCCTTATGCCGCGCTGGATATTGAAACCCGCGCCGGCGAAACCGTTGCCAGCGGCGTTCCTTCGCCGGTGGTGACGGCTCCCATCATTGACCGTATCTTTGCCAAGTCGGCAGCCGGTTCGATGGGTGCTCGCTTCATCAACATTGACCACGGCTCGAACGAATATCCGATTGTCAATTCGTCCGTGACCGGCGGCTGGGCGGCGAGTGAAGGCGGCTCCGTGGCGGGACCGACCGTGTACAGCACCGCAGAACGTAGCGTGGGGCCGAACAACACCTTCGGAATCACCATGTCGATTACCCGGAAGGCGCTGCTGCAATCCGGTGCTGGCCTTGAAGCCGCTATCCGCCGCGACATGAACGGCTGTCTAGCCGTTGGCATGGACAAGGCGGTGTTTCAGGGTGCGGGCACCGGCGGTGAGCCTGCGGGCGTTCTGGTCGGTAGCTATGGCATCACTTCGACGGCGGTGACTGCTGCGGCGTCGTGGAAGGCGTTCCGTGGTGCGGTGGTTCGCTTCATGACGGCGAACGCTGCCAATGGTCCGGGTTCGGTCAATCTGCTCATTCGTCCAGAAGTCTATGACTTCATGGACGACACGCTGATTACGTCGACGGCGGTGTCCGAATGGGACCGACTCGTGAAAAACGTCGGCAAGCCGGTGATGTCGTCGAATGCGTTGGCCGCTCCGACCGGCACGCCGAAAGCTAGCAAAGCCTTGCTCACGACAAGCGTAAACGGGGTCTCTCCTATTTTTGTTGCGACATTCGGTTCCATCGACGTCATTCGCGACCCGTATTCGGACGCGGCGTCGGGCGGGCTACGTTTAACCGCGTTGGCAACAATGGACGTGACTGTCAGTCGGGCTGAGCAGCTTCAGATCCTGATCGGCGTTCAAAGCTCCGCGAGCTAAGCCAATGCTGTACGGCTCCGCAGCGAGCATTGAGATTCGAAGCGAAGGCGGGACAACCCGCCTTCGTGCTTCGTTTCCGTACAATGCAGAAACCGAACTTGCACCCGGCAGGCGTGAAGTCTTTGCCCCCGGTGCCTTTCGCCAGTCTGTAAATGATGGCAGCGACGTCATGCTGTTGTTTCAGCACGACATGGCGAAACCGCTTGCATCACGCGCGGCTGGTTCGCTTCAGCTCCGCGATACCGACTCCGCGCTTGAGATTGAGGCGACAATCGAAAACCGGACGTCATGGGCTCAGGACTTTCTGGCGGCAAATGCGGCCGGACTCATTCGCGGGCTGTCTCCCGGCTTCCGTGTCGCGCCGAATGGCGAACGGATTGAACGTCGCGGCAATGGTGTTCTTCGCACCGTGACAGCCGCCATTGCCACCGAATTTTCAGCGGTGACGAAGCCGGCTTATCCCACCGCTCAAATCGAGGCGCGAAACTGGAATCCAGAAAACGCGCAAAAGTGGGGAAATATGCAGGACGCGCTCCGGCGCTGGAGGGTCTAATGACCGTCACTTTGAAGCAACTCGAAAACATCCCGGAAGCCTATCCAGATGCTCCTAGCGGGCTGTCTACCGCCGCTGCGGCGCTCGCTGATGTCGCATGGGCTCGCATCGAAGCCTACACGTCGCACCGCTACAGCGAGCGTAGCGTGGTTTGGATTGTCGAAGGTCCGGGCGAGTGGTCGCCGCCGTTGCAGCCTGCGACCATCACCAGGGCTGAAATCTTTGCTGCCGGATACTATGAGGATGTCGACCTTGAGCCGACCGCTTTCGATGGCGTCTGGTTGACCGGCGCTGGTCCGTATCGATTCACCGCAACCGTGGGTGATGACGATGCAGATATCCCGGCCGCTGTCACCGAAGCTGTGAAGCGTCTAGCCGAATATCTGGCGCAGGACCCCGGCACGGCTGGCGCTGCATCGGAACGTGTTGACGTCACCGATATCGAATCCGTGTCCGTCAGCCGCTCGCCTTCATGGATGGCGCGGGCGCTCCAAAACTCCGGTGCAGCCGACCTACTGCGGGGGTATCGCTAATGGGAATCATGGATTTATTTCGCCGCTCGGCTCCCGTCGAAAAGCGGTCAGCGATGAGTGGATTCACCGCTGAGATTATGCAGGCGAGAGAAGCCTACATCAGCGGACGGCGTGGCATCGCTGAATTGACGGCCACGGCTCAGTCGTGCGTGTCCCTTTGGGAAGGCGGCTTGTCGCTTGCCGAAGTCAAGGGCACGGACATGTTGCCGCCCTCGATGCTGGCGCTGATTGGACGTTCGCTCGCCTTGCGTGGTGAATCTGTTTTCTTGATTGAAGGGGACAGCCTGGTCCCTTGCTCCGACTGGGATTTGCGGACGAAGAACGGCAAACCCGTCGCTTATCGCATCTCGATTCCTGAAGCTGGTGGCGGCACTTCCCGAACCGCTTTGGCAGGCGAAATCCTGCACATTAGAACGGGCTGTGATGCTGCGGCTCCGTACTACGGCACAGCACCCTTGAAGCGCGCCAGCCTTACCAGCGGGCTTCTAAACGCCGTGGAATCGGCATTGGCGGAAGTGTTCGAATTGGCCCCGCTCGGCAGTCAGGTTGTCCCGTTTCCGGAGTCACCCGAAACGAATAACGAGACTTTGGGCCGGTCCTTCCGAGGCCAACGTGGTCGCGTCCTGTTGCGAGAATCCGTCACGGTTTCGGCAGCCGGTGGACCTCAGCCGCAGGTTGATTGGAAGCCGCAAGACCTTACCCCAGACTTAGAGCGCAGCATGGCCGTGGAATCGCTCAGGGAGGCGCGTGGGGCGATTTGTGCCGCCTTCGGCGTCTTACCCAGCCTGTTCGTTGATGCCGCTCAGGGGCCGCTTGTGCGGGAAGCGCAGCGTCACCTTGCCCAATGGACGCTACAGCCTATCGGCGGACTCATTGCCGAAGAATGCACCGAAAAGCTCGGCGGTGCTGTCAGCATCGATACCATGGGGCCAACCCAGGCCTTTGATGCCGGTGGCAGTGCTCGCGCCTTTGCGACCTTGGTGCAGGGTCTCGCTCAGGCCAAGGAAGCCGGTGTTGATGCAAAGGCCGCGCTCGCAATGCTGGATTGGTCGAAGCCATGAACCAGGCCGCAGCCAATCGGGCGAAAGCCGCCATCGATAGAGTCGGACATGACGTGACCTTCACCCGGACGGGGCTGGTCCCGCCGAATGGGGGATGAACATTTCGTTGATGGGTGCGGACCCCGGCGATTGCGGGGTGAGCGCAAGGAAAGATTTACTCGGTAAATCTTTTAGCCGGGTTCCCAATGATGTCGGATGAAGAACTCAACACTCTTGCGGAAGACATCAAGGCGAACGGACTCGTGCATCCAATAGTCGTCGGTAAAGTAGACGGCAAGGATGTCATTATCGATGGACGCAACCGCCTCAAGGCTTGTGAGATCGCCGGAGTTGAACCTTCCTTCACCAGCATCGAAGACCGCGACCCGAAAGAGTTCATCCTCTCCGTCAATGTTAATCGTCGGCATATGAGTAGCGGTCAGCGCGCGATGGCTACGGCGATGATTTATCCTGAGCCGGAGAGGGGCGGGCGAGGAAAAAAGGCTACTGAAACAATAGGGTTTTCGAGCCAGCGACTATCATATGCTCGTACCGTCCTTGCAGATTCGCGGTCGGTTGCAGAACAGGTCTTATCTGGCGAAGTAATGCTAGATGACGCCTATGCCGGTGCCCGCGCCCGCATCCGCGCCAAGCAAGACGACGACCGTCAGCGGTTCGCGCGCCTTTTCGCAACCAGTCATTCATTTAACCCTCCCTTGTTCCCGCAACCCTAAGTGACGGGAACCGGCCTAGGCAACCGGAATCGACCGAAGCAGGCTTCACTTCAGGACGCGCGGCAGCCGCTGCCCGCCGAATACCTGCTCTTGCAGTTCAATCACAGCACTCTCTAAGTCGCCGCCGACATTGTAGAGAACATCAACAATATCAAGTAGCTGCTTGTGTTTCTCTAGCTCTTCCTCGATGGCGTCCATCCGGCTTGGTCCGGTTAAATGCTGCTCAAGTGCCGCAACGACTTCGGCCGTCATCGACCGCCCATTAGACTCGGCAAGCGCGGCTAATCGGTCCCGCATTCCGTCAGGTAGGCGGACGATAATTCGGTCTCTATCGTGGATACTATCTGATTGTTTTGCCACTGCTGACCCCTCGGACATAATTTCCTTGACCTTTCGGTGCCATTATGGCATATCGATACTTAAGGAACTGTCAAGAGGTGAGTTAATGCCGCGTAGGAAATCCAACGTTAACCAGGCCGACGTCCAGCGTATCATCCGCGCCTGTCAGCGTGAGAAGGTGCCGTTTCGTGTGACCTTGCAGCCGAACGGTGCAGCCGTGTTTGAACCGCCGATGCCGATTCAGCCTATTGAGGCGGAGCCGGAAAACATCGCTGAACTGCTCTGATGCGCCAAAAGAAACCAGCCGGATGGCCCGACCTGATGACAGCAAAAAGGCTGGCGTCTGGGCTGGTTTCTTACTATTGGGCACCGCCTACACGAGCGAAGAAGGCGGGATGTCCGGTCGCCGCAGAGGCGCTAGGGACCGACTACGGAGCCGCCAAGGCTCGTTGCGATACGGTTCTCAATCCGCATTACCACGCATGGCGGACAAGCTCAGATGAGCCGACAGAGCCGGGAATCGCCAAGACCGGCACCTTCGATTGGCTCGTTTCCATCTACAAGCGTTCGCCGCGCTATACGAAGCTCCCCGCCGAAACCCGAAGTTCATACGACCGAATGCTGGCGCTAGTGTCAGACGTGACCCTGACCGATGGCAGGCGGCTCGGCGTCATCGGGTTGAAAAGCATAACCCCCGGTGTCGCTGACAAGCTTTACGAGAAGGTGCGGGTTAACAAGGACGGCAAGGAGCGGACCAGAACAGCCATCTTGGCGATGAGGGTTTGCAGCCGCGCATGGAATACAGCGCGCCGCTCGGAAACGGCTAGGGTGCCCGTCGAAAACCCCTTCGGGAAAATGGGGCTGACTTACAAGGCCAAGCCGACACGACTTTTCCAGTACGATGACTTGATGAAGTTCGTCGCCAAGGCCGATGAGCGGGGCGAGCCATCGCTCGGCACCGCCGCCATGTTGGCTTTCTTCTGGTTGCAGCGCGAAACCGACATTATCGGCCGCCTGACATGGGGCCACATCAAACCGGCGGATGCACCGAACTGTGCTCGCATCTTCCACCATAAGACCGGGGAGACCGTAGACACACCGCTTTACGATGTTGACGGTTCGGCGTTGTGGCCTGAATTGATGGAGCGCCTAGATAAGGCGGAGCGTCGTGGGACGCTTATCATCATGAAGGACAAGCCCGACAGGTTCAAAAAGTTGATATTGCCGTGGCCGGACCGGTTTTCTTTCGCGAAGGCGGTTGCGAAGGTGCGGAAGGCTGCCGACATACCCGACGAAGTGAAGTTCATGGGACTTCGCCACGGCGGCAACACGGAAGGCGCGGAAGCCAATCTAACGGATGCGCAAATCAGAGCATTGAGCGGTCATCTGACCACGGCGGCGATGCTCAGATACGTGCAAGCCAGCAAGACTCAGAGAGTAGAGGGCGCTCGGAAGCGCCGAGATTTCAGAACAAAGAAGGGGAATGCGTCGGAATGAGCAAGTGACAGCGTGTCGGAATGACATACTGTCCACAAGCTAAGTGATTGATATCATTGGTGAGCGCGGAGGGACTCGAACCCTCGACCCCATGATTAAAAGTCACGTGCTCTACCGGCTGAGCTACGCGCTCACGTGGGGGCTGTGTAGGGAACGGACCCGCGTGGGTCAATAGAGCGTTTTCGAGCGAAGTGGATACCGGTTCGTACGAGGAAAACGCGTCGAAGCAAAAATCCCCAGCCCCGTTCAGACCGAATCGGAACTGCCGTCGCCCGAGCCGGCGAGCGATGGCCTCGCGTCGTGGAAAAACCGGATTCCCGCGAGAATACCGGATCTTGATGGCTAATCCTTATGCGGGATATCAGCCATTTCGGGCGACCCAAGCGATCAGGGCCGGGTTGGCGTGTCGGACGGCACGCGCTGCGGCGGGGCGATGATCGGCATCGGTGCCGGCCGCAGACCGATCAGCTCGGCCGAGCGGGTCCAGGTGTAGCGCCAGAATGCGAACGAATTGATCCGCGACAGTTCCAGCGTCGCCAGCGCCACCGCCGACAGGAACGGCAGGCTTTGCAACACCAGCACGCCGGCGAAGATGTAGATCTCGGTGATCTGCCGGAAACTGTTGGAGGCCACCAGCACCACCGCGCCGAGCAGCAGCAGCACGCCGATGATCGCTTCCCAGAACGCCTGAAATTCGATCGACATCCGCGACAAGCCGCCCTTCGAGGTGCGGGCGAATGGCAGGTGTTCGGTAATCAGGCCGTTGGCGACCGCCCGCGACACCGTCCATTGCACCGACATCGCCGCGATCATGGCGCCGAGCATCTGGCCGCGCTTGAGCGTGACGCGCAGCTTGTAGAGCGACAGGAAGTGCGCCATCGAGACGATGAAGGCGGCGATGATCGGCAGCGTCAGGATCTTGTCGGGAATGGCGATGTCGGCGAAGGCGACGATCGGCACCCAGATCAGGTTCAAGAGCGCCACCAGCACGCCGAGGCTTTCGGCGCCGAGCCAGTTCAGCCAGCCCAGCGCGAATTCGCGCTTCTGGTCCGGGGAGAGCCGGCTGGCGCCGGGCAGGAAGCGCCGCCAGTGCTTCTTGACGATCTGGAAGCCGCCATAGGCCCAGCGATGGCGCTGCTTCTTGAACGCCTCGTAGGTGTCGGGCAGCAGGCCGTGGCCGTAACGCTTGTTGGTGTAGTGGGTGAGCCAGCCCTGTTCGATGATGGCGAGGCCGAGGTCGGTGTCCTCGCAGATGGTGTCGCCGGCCCAGCCGCCGGCCTTGTCCATCGCCTCGCGGCGGATCAGGCACATGGTGCCGTGGACGATGATGGAATTGGTTTCGTTGCGCTGCACCATGCCGATGTCGAAGAACCCGGCATATTCGCCGTTCATGGCGTAGTGCATCAGCGACAGGTCCTCGTCGCGATGGTCCTGCGGCGCTTGCACGAGGCCCACGCGCGGATCGTCGAACGCCGGAACCAGGTCCTTCAGCCAGTCGGGCTCGACCACGTAGTCGGCGTCGATGATGCCGATGATCTCGGCGCGGGCGTCGGTGCGGTCCATGGCGATGCGCAACGCGCCGGCCTTGAAGCCCTTCACCTTCTCGGCGTTGATGAACTTGAAGCGTTCGCCGAGCGCGCGGCAATGGTCCTGGATCGGCTGCCAGAAGGCCGGGTCCGGGGTGTTGTTGATGATGACCACGCATTCGAAGTTCGGGTAGTCGAGCCGCGCCACCGCGTCGAGCGTCTGCTTCAGCATCTCCGGCGGCTCGAAATAGGCCGGAACGTGGATCGACACCATCGGATGCTTGCGGTCGGGAGCCGAGGCGGCGGCGGCCGTCTTCTCCGGCGACAACAGCCGGGTCGGGCGGTGGCCGAAGGCGATGGTGGCGATTTCCTCGATGCGGGCCATCGCGATCAGGATCAGCGGCACCAGCAAAGTGAGGCCGAGCGTCATGGCGAAGGCCGAGCCCCAGACGAAATAATGGCCGTTCCAATAGGCGAACACGGTGGCGACCCAGGCGCCGACGCCGTTGGCGGCGATCGACAGCATGCCGGCCTGAAGCATCGTCGGCCGCGCCAGGCGGAAGATCGGCAGCGACAGCAGGACGCCGACGAGCAGGGCGATGGTGGCGAGCTTCCAGTAGTTCTGATCGACGACCGGGCCGGTCCAGTTGAATTTCGGCTCGCGATCGGCGTTGAGGATCCCCCAATACGGACCGACGCCGCCTTCAAAATACTTCCATGGCTGATCGATCGCTTCGACAATGTTGTATTCCATCCCGATCGACTCGGCGCGGCTGACGAAATTGCGCAGCACCACGGCCTGCTCGAACGGGCCGGGCACCGCGTTCTGGAGATTGTAGCCGCCCGACGGCCAGCCGAATTCGGCGATCACGATGCGCTTGCCCGGAAACGCCTCGCGAAGCTTCTGGTAGATGATGAGCGCCTGATCGACGGCCTGCTTGTGCGAGAACCCTTCCCAGTACGGCAGGATGTGCGCGGCGATGAAATCGACCGATGAGGCCAGCTCCGGATGCTCCAGCCAGATGTTCCAGATTTCACCCGTGGTCACCGGGACATTGACCTGGCCCTTCACCCGCTGAATCAGCTTGATGAGGTCATCGACCTTCTGGTCGCCGCGATAGATGGTTTCGTTGCCGACGACGATGCCGTTGACGTTGCTGTTATGCTTGGCGAGTTCGATCGCGGCCTGGATTTCGCGCTCGTTGCGGTCGACGTGCTTGTCGATCCAGGCGCCGACCGTGACCTTGATGCCGGCTTCGTTGGCGATCGGCGGCACCAGTTCGACGCCGCCGGTCGAGGAGTAGAGACGGATGGCGCGGGTCAGCGGCGCCAGCACCTTCATGTCGGCGCGAATCTTCTCGGTGGTCGGAATGTTGTCGACGTCGGGGTGGCCGGAGCCGTCGAACGGCGCATAGGACAGGCTCGGCAACAAGCCGGTGAAATCCGGCGCCGCTTGCTTCTCCCGGAAAACGCCCCAGATAGCGGCGTGGACGGCGGTTACGAGCAATAGAACGGCGACCACAGCGCGCATCGCGACTCAACCATTTCGGGGCGGCGTGACGGGTGACATGACAGATGAGCGGACCAGTCCCCTCGATCCGCCGTCAGCCGCGGCGAGGCGAGCATATCAATGCCGCGGCAATTATCCACTCGTATGACGCGATGGCATTTTCCAGGCGACAATAAAGAAAATCGCGGGCGCTTCGGTTCGTTCCGACGCCCCGCGTCAATTATTTCGCCGGCGCGGGCGGTGGCGCGGCCGGCGCGGCCGCGGGTGCCGCCGGCGCGCCGGAGGGCGGCGCGGGGGCCGGCGCGGCGCTGGCGGCTTGCGGCTGGGAATTGGGATTGATCCAGCAGGCATGCACCCGGCTGTTCAGGCTGTCGGGCACTTTCGGGTCGATGGCGCCGAAGCGGACCAGGCAGCGGAACGTCGCCTGGATATGTCCGCCGGGACAGCCGAAGCGATCATACAGATCGAGATGGCGGAAAGCGGTGTCGAGATCGTCGCGCCACATCAGGAGGACGACGCGCCGTCCGAGCCAGACGCATTCCGGGTTGCCGGCCGGGCCGTTGATGGCCTTGGCGGCCTCGGCGAATTCGTCGGCCCGGCGCTGGCTCTCCTTGGCCGCAGCTTCGGCCGCCGTCGCCGGATTGGCGTTCTGCTGCGCGGGCTTCGGCGCCTGGTCCTGGGCGCGGAGATCGCCGCTCTGGGCGATGGCGCCGCCGACGCCGAGCAACAGTGCCAGTCCCGGCACGGCCAATGTCCGCATCAACGCGGCTCGCAGTTCTACCCGTATCTGACGCATGCCGTCCCCGGTTTGATGGCTGATTTCCGCCCGTCGTCGATCGCTGCCCAGATTCCGCGCAAATGGGTCCCCAATGCGGCGAAGCGCAGTTCCGGATTCCATGAAACACAAAATACTTTTTGTCCAGCCGTGCGAAGGTCGCGGTGGCCGGCGTCGTTGTTCCGGGCGCGCGGATCTCGACAAGAAGTAAGGGATTGCGGCGGCCCGGCACTTGGCAGAGCGCCGGTGATTGGCTAATCGACGTTTCCGGCGTCTTTCCCAAAGAGCCGGATTTGGCGTGAGCCTTGTGTTTCGTTTCTGACCTGTGCGGCGGTCGCCCTCTGCGGGCCGCGGGAGATGATCCTCCAGGAGGACCGTGTCGATTTCATTGCGAACGCCGCTGACCCTGCTGCTGCTGTCGTTGTGCGCGATCGCCGCCATCTGGTGGTGGCTGGCCATGCCGATCACGCTGGCGCGCGCGCCGATCGATCCCACGGCCAAGCTCGAATGCGTCTCCTACGCCCCCTTCCGCGACGGCCAGAGCCCGCTGGTGCCAGGCACGCAGATCGCGCCCGAGCAGATCGCCGAGGATTTCGCCCAGCTTGCCAAGATATCGCAATGCGTCCGGACCTATTCGATCCAGAACGGACTCGACAAGGCGCCGGAACTGGCGCGCAAGGCCGGGCTCAAGCTGATCCTCGGCATCTGGCTGGGTAGCAACCGCGTCGACAACGTGATCGAGATTGCCACCGCCGTGCGTCTCGCCAATGATTATCCCGACGTGGTGACGGCGGTCGTCGTCGGCAACGAGGTGTTGTTGCGGGGCGAGATGACCGCCGCCGATCTCGCCGCCAACATCCGTTCGGTCAAGGCGCAGGTGAAGGTCCCCGTCACCTATGCCGACGTCTGGGAATACTGGCTGCGCAATCGCGAGGTCTATGACGCGGTCGATTTCGTCACCATCCACATCCTGCCCTATTGGGAGGATCTCCCGGTTCCGGCGCGCTACGCCGCCAACCACGTCGCCGCGATCCGCAGACGGGTGGCGGTGGCGTTTCCGAACAAGGAAATCCTGATCGGCGAGACCGGCTGGCCGAGCGCCGGGCGGATGCGGGAAGGGGCGCTGCCCTCGCGCGCCAACCAGGCGCGGGTGGTGTCGGAAATTCTCGGGCTGGCGAAGCGGGAGCATTTCCGCGTCAACCTGATCGAGGCTTACGACCAGCCCTGGAAGCGCCGGCTTGAGGGCACCGTCGGCGGCTATTGGGGATTGTTCGACGCGAGGTCCCGCGCGGAAAAATTTCCCGCCGGGGTGCCGATCAACAACTTCCCGATGTGGAAGCGGGAGATGGCCGCCGGGATGGGGTTGTGCGTCCTGATCTTCGCGGTGGCGATGTGGACCGCGCGCCGGCGCCCTTGGGCGCCGCGCCTCGGCTCATGGCTCGGCGTCGCCGGCTCCGCGATCGCGGCGGGCGCGCTGCTCGGCGTGGCGTTCGAGAAAATGATGACCGAGAGCCTTGGGATCGGCGGCTGGACGCAGTGGGGCCTGCTGCTGGCCGCCGGGGTCAGCGCGCCGCTGTTATCCGCCCGCGCGCAGATGTCGGGACACTCGCTGCCGACGTTTCTCGACCTGATCGGGCCGCGCCAGGGGCGCACGGCGTCGTGGTGGCTGGTGCTGTTGGGGTTGACGCTGGGCGTCACCACGGTGATCGCGGCCTCCACCGCGCTCGGTCTGGTGTTCGACCCGCGCTACAAGGATTTTCCGTTCGCGGCGCTGACGATGGCGGTGGTGCCGTTCTGGATGCTGATGGTGTTCAACCGCCCGCGCCAGGGCGCCCGCCCGATCGCGGAAGCGGTGTTCGCCGGTCTGCTGGTGATCGCCTCGGCCTACATCGCCTTCAACGAGGGCGTCGCCAACTGGCAGGCGCTGTGGACCTGCCTGATCTATGTAATGCTCGCCATCACACTGTGGCGGGCGCGGGCCGCGCAAATCCCAGGATAAGAATCCCGACGGCGATGCCCGACAACGCGACGTTGTAAAGCACGATGCCGGCCCCCGCCGCCGCCAGCCCCACGGTCAACAGCACGATCGACGGCCGGATCACGTGCAGGACGGCGACGATCAGCGCCAGACTTCCGAACACCGAGTTGCGGAACAGATAGGTCGCGATCGATCGCGCGCGGCAAAGGTCGCTTTGCAGGCCGGCGTCGCAAGCCAGCGTCACGGTCGACAGCTCGATGGCGAGATAACGCAGATAGAGCGCGTAACCGACGGTGACGAAACCGACGACCAGCAGCCACTGAACCTGATACGGCGTGAGACGAAACGGATCTTTTTTCATGGGGCGCGACTATGGTTCGGATCGGATGGCGGAGCAAGCGCGGCCCGCGCCGTGCGCGCGTTCGCCCTGTGCATGACGCGGCAACCCGCGACCCGAACTATCGCGCGGGCGCGGGCGCGGGCGGCGGCGCCGTTGGAGCGGGCGGCGGCGAAGGTTTCGCGCGCGGAGCGGGATGGGGATTGGGCCGCCGGAGCGGTGGCGCGGCGGCCGGTTCGGCGGCCATCGTCAGTTTCGGGCCTGTGAAGACGGTGGTGGCGCAATTCTGATGGCGGGTGGCGAGGGCGGCGCAAATCGCCGCCGCCCGCGCCGCGTTGTCGAGCGGCCCGGCGATCAGCCGCAGTTGCACGCCCGCGGGCGCCTTGCGTTCCTCCAGCGCGATGGCCGGCTGCAAGCTGCCGAGGACGGCCCGGTGCGCCGCCGTCAGGCGTCGCCACAGATTGCGGAGGCCGTCGATCGAATTGGCGCCCCCGAGATCGACGGCGAACGCGGTGCGCGGCACCGCGACTTCCGGCGCGGCGGGCGTCGGCTCGGTGGGAATCGAGCCGGTGATGTCGGGTGTGTTGACCGCTGTCTCGGGCCTTGGGTCCGGCGTCGACGGCGGCGGAGCGGTGGCGGCCGTGCCGGATGACGGCGGGGGCGCGGCGGCGAGCGGCGGCGGGGAGGCGGCGTTTCGGCGCGCGATCGAACCGGTTACCGATTCGAGGCCCTGTTCGAGCGCGGTGGCGCGGGCGAACAGGCGGTCGCGATCGCCGTTCAGCGTGTCGATCGCCGCCGCGAGGCGGCGGATATCGTTGCGGCTTTCCCGCGCGATGGCTTGAATCTGTTCGGAGCGTTGCGCCAGATCGGCGATGGCCGCGCGATCCTGCCGGGTATCAACGTGGGATTGATGGGCCAGCACGGCGATGATGACCGCGCCGATCGCGCCAATGCCCCAGAACGCCAGCCGCCACGGTGTCCGACGCTCAAAAGCATCCTCGCCGGCGAGCCAGCCGCCCCGCGAACCTACCGGGTCGCGGGGCGGCTGATCGTCGGCCGGGACTTGAGCTGGATTTTGTGCCGGGTCGTTGTCGGGCTTTGCCATCAGATCCTGTCGGCCTCCCCCAGTGCCGGCGAATCGCTCGATGAACAATATCAGGAAATGCCGGTGCGCTCGCCGGTCGCGGTTTCCGCGCCGCCCGGCCGGGTTTGATCTTTGACAAAAACCGATTATTGACGGCGATATTTCCGGATCACGCAGGAAGTTTCCATGACTGGCAGAACCACCCTTACCATCGTGCTTGCGGCCGGCGAGGGCACGCGGATGCGCTCGTCGCTACCGAAGGTGCTGCATCCCGTTGCCGGCCAATCGCTGCTGGCCCATGTGCTCGCCGCCGCGCCAAAAGGAGATGGCGCGGCGCTTGCGGTGGTGGTCGGACCGGATCATCAGGCGGTGGCCGACGAGGCGCGGCTGGCCCGCCCCGAGGCCGGCATCCATGTCCAGGCCGAGCGGCTCGGCACCGCGCATGCGGTGATGGCGGCGCGCGCGGCGCTCGCGCAAGGCTGCGACGATCTGCTGATCGCCTTCGGCGACACCCCGCTGATCTCGGCGGCGACGTTCGCGCGGCTGCGCGCGCCGCTGGCGGCCGGCGCGGGGCTGGCGGTGCTCGGCTTTCGCGCCGCCGATCCGACCGGCTACGGCCGGCTGGTGATGGACGGCGACCGGCTGACGGCGATCCGCGAGCAGGCCGACGCCAGCGCCGCCGAGCGGGCGATCACATTGTGCAACGCCGGAGTGATGGCGTTCGACGGCCGCATCGCGTTGCAGGTGCTGGAGCGGATCGGCAACGCCAACAGCAAGGGCGAATACTATCTCACCGACGCGGTCGGCATTGTCCGCGCGCTCGGCCACGACGTCGTGGTCGTCGAGACCGATGAAGATGAGGTGCGCGGCATCAACACCAAGGCGCAACTGGCGCAGGCCGAGCAGGTGATGCAGGCGCGGCTGCGTCAGGCCGCGCTCGACGCCGGCGTCACCCTGATCGCCCCGGACACCGTATTCCTCTCCGCCGACACCACCTTCGGCCGGGATGTCGTGGTCGAGCCTAACGTGGTGTTCGGCGCGGGCGTCAGCGTCGGCGATGGCGCTGTGATCCATGCGTTCTCGTACCTTGAGAAGGCCGCGATCGGCGCGCGCGCCTTGGTCGGCCCGTTCGCCCGGCTGCGGCCGGGAACCTCGCTGGGCGAGGGCGCCAAGGTAGGTAATTTCGTCGAGACCAAGGCGGCGACCATCGAGGCCGGCGCCAAGGTCAACCATCTGACCTATATCGGCGACACCCATGTCGGCGCGGGCGCCAACATCGGCGCGGGCACCATCACCTGCAACTACGACGGCTTCGACAAGTACAAGACCATCATCGGCAAGGGCGCGTTCGTCGGATCGAACTCGTCGCTGGTCGCGCCGGTCCGCATCGGCGACGGCGCCTATATCGGCTCCGGCTCGGTGATTACCAGTGACGTCGCCGACGACGCGCTGGCGATCGGGCGGGGCCGGCAGACGGCGCGCGAGGGCTGGGCGCGGCATTTCCGCGAGGCGAAGGCGGCGGCGAAAGCGCTGCGGAAATGAGTTTCCGATACGTTAACGAATTCATTTAACGCTGTGGCAATTCGCAATAATTTTTGAGCCCTTGTTGTCAGGATTTCTCGTTAAGAGACATCGTATCGATTTTGGCGCGGCTTCAACCGTAGAGATGGAATTGCATGTGCGGCATCGTTGGAATTTTGGGACGCGGCCCGGTCGCCGAGCAATTGGTCGATTCCCTCAAGCGCCTGGAATATCGCGGCTATGATTCCGCTGGTGTCGCCACGCTGGAAAACGGCCGGATCGATCGCCGCCGCGCCGAGGGCAAACTGAAGAATCTCGCAGCTCGCCTCGCGGCTTCGCCACTGCCGGGCCGCCTCGGCATCGGACACACCCGCTGGGCGACCCACGGCAAGCCGACCGAGAACAACGCCCACCCGCATGTCACCGAGCGGGTCGCCGTGGTTCACAACGGCATCATCGAGAATTTCCGCGAGCTGCGCCACGCGCTCGAAAAGGAAGGCGCCGTTTTCACCACCGAGACCGATACCGAGGTGGTCGCCCATCTGGTTGACAGCTACCTGACCAAGGGGCTTTCGCCGGTCGAGGCCGTGAAGGCGGCGCTGCCGCGCCTGCGTGGCGCGTTCGCGCTGGCTTTCATTTTTCAGGGGCACCACGATCTGATGATCGGTGCGCGCAAGGGATCGCCGCTGGCGGTCGGCTATGGCGACGGCGAGATGTATCTCGGCTCCGATGCGATCGCGCTGGCGTCGCTCACCGACACCATCAGCTATCTCGACGACGGCGACTGGGTGGTGCTGAATCACGCCGGCGGTGAGGTTCATGACGCCGAGGGCGCGGTGGTCGAGCGCGAGGTCATCAGGTCCGGCGCGTCGGCGTTCCTGGTGGACAAAGCCAATTACCGCCATTTCATGGCCAAGGAAATCCACGAGCAGCCGGAAGTCGTCGGCCATACGCTGGCGCGCATGGTGGACATGGCGAGCGAGCGTGTCGCGCTGCCCGTCAAGCTGCCGTTCGATTTCCGCGATATCCGGCGGGTGGTAATCACCGCCTGCGGCACGGCGAGCTATGCCGGCTTCGTCGCCCGCTACTGGCTGGAGCGATTCGCGCGGCTGCCGGTCGAACTCGATGTCGCCTCCGAATTCCGCTATCGCGAGGCGCCGTTGGGCAAGAGCGACCTTGCGATCTTCGTTTCGCAATCTGGCGAGACCGCCGACACGCTGGCGGCCTTGCGCTACGCCAAGGCGCAGGGCGCGTACACGCTCGCCGTCGTCAACGTCGCGACCTCGACCATCGCGCGCGAAAGTCAGGTTGTGTTGCAGACGCTGGCCGGGCCGGAAATCGGCGTGGCCTCGACCAAGGCGTTCACCTGCCAATTGATGGTGCTCGCGGCGCTTTCGATCGCCGCCGGCCGCGCCCGCGATGAACTATCCGCGGAGGACGAGGTCAGGCTGGTCCGCAATCTCGTCGAGGTGCCGCGGCTGATGGCGGCCGCGCTCGCCTGCGAGCCGCAAATCGAACGGCTGGCGCGGGAGATCGCCAAATCGCGCGACGTGCTCTATCTCGGGCGCGGCACCAGCTACCCGCTGGCGCTGGAGGGCGCGCTGAAGCTGAAGGAAATCTCCTACATCCATGCCGAGGGCTATGCCGCCGGCGAACTCAAGCACGGGCCGATCGCGCTGATCGACGAGACCACGCCGGTGGTGGTGATCGCGCCGTTCGACCCTGTCTTCGAGAAAACCGTGTCGAACATGCAGGAGGTGGCCGCGCGTGGCGGCCGGATCATCCTGATAACCGACGCCAAGGGCGCCGCCGAGGCCACCATCGAGTCGGTTGCGACCATCACCATGCCGGACATGGTGGCATTCACGCCGTTGGTTTATGCCGTGCCGGTGCAGTTGCTGGCCTATCACACCGCCGTGGTGATGGGCACCGATGTCGATCAGCCGCGAAATCTGGCCAAATCGGTCACCGTCGAATAGACGGGGGCGGGCTCCGGCCCATCCGGCTGCGCGGAATGGTTCCATCGCGGCGTCCCGAATGTCTGCTACAATGCTGACATGATTTGCTGCGCCTTGGACGGCTCCTTGGATTCCGCCCGTTAACAGACCTGGGATAGATGACGACAAGACCCGTAACGCCGCCGATGCCGCCGCCCCCGCCGGTTCCGCCGGAAGCGCCGCGCGGCTTCATGGCCCGCATCCGTAATTATTTCCTGACCGGGTTGATCGTCGCCGGGCCGGTCGCGATCACGCTCTATCTGACCTGGTGGTTCGTCACCTGGGTCGATGGCCTGGTGCGGCCGCTGATGCCGGCGAGCTATCGCCCGGAAAATTACCTGCCGTACCATGTGCCCGGTTTCGGCCTGGTGGTGGCGTTCGTGGCGCTGACCTTGCTCGGGTTCCTGACGGCGAATCTGATCGGGCGCAAGCTGGTCAGCCTCGGCGAGCGGCTGGTCGGCCGGATGCCGGTGGTCCGCGCCATCTATCGCGGCCTCAAGCAAGTGTTCGAGACGCTGTTCTCCGGCAACGGGTCGAGCTTCCGCAAGGTCGGCATGGTGGAGTTTCCCTCGCCGGGGATGTGGTCGATCGTGCTGATTTCGCAGTCGCCGAGCGAGGAGGTGGCGGCGAGGCTGCCCGGCGACGAGGAGCATATTTCGGTGTTCCTGCCGTGCGCGCCGAACCCGACCACCGGCTTTTTCTTCTACGTGCCGCGCAGCAAGGTGATCGAGATCGACATGAGCGCCGAGGACGCCGCGACCCTGATTATGTCCGCCGGCGTGGTGCAGCCGAACAGCGATCCGCAGCGCAAGATCGCGACGGCCGCGGAAGCCGCCGAGGCCGCGCGCGCCGGCGCCGCCGAGGGCGACGTCCCGCGCAAGGCCGCGCCCGCCAAGGTGGATTGATTACCCCGCGCCGATCAGCGGGATCGCTTCGTCGCGCTCGTAGAGATAGAGCAGGCAGCGCAGCGCCGCACCGGCTTCGCCTTCGAGCGCCGGGTTGTCGCGCAGGATTCGCAGCGCCTCGTCGCGGGCCTGCGCAATCAGTTGCGCGTGAACCTCGGGGCGGGCGATGCGGTAGCCCGGCAGGCCGCTCTGCCGCGTGCCCAGCACCTCGCCTTCGCCGCGCAACCGCAAATCCTCCTCGGCGATGCGGAAGCCGTCGGTGGTTTCGCGGATCACCCGCAGCCGCGCCGCCGACATTTCGCCGAGTGGCTCGCGATAGAGCAGCAGGCAGGTCGACGCCTCCGCGCCGCGCCCGATCCGCCCGCGCAACTGGTGCAGTTGCGCCAGCCCGAAGCGCTCGGCGTTCTCGATCACCATGATGGTGGCGGCCGGCACATCGACGCCGACCTCGACCACGGTGGTCGCCACCAGCACGCTGATTTCGGCGGCGGCGAATTGCGCCATCACCCGGTCCTTCTCCGCGCCCTTCATCTGGCCGTGCACCAGGCCGACCCGGTCGCCGAACCGCTTTCGCAGGCTCTCGAACCGCGTGGTGGCGTCGGTGAGGTGTTCGACCGTCTCGGACTCCTCGACCAGCGGACAGATCCAGTACACCAGCTTGCCGGCCTTGACCGCGCGGCCGACCGCGTCGATCACCTCTTTCAGGCGGCTCGCGGGAACGGCGCGGGTGTCGATCGGCTGCCGCCCCGCCGGTTTTTCGCGCAACTCCGAGATGTCCATGTCGCCGAAATAGGTCAGCACCAGCGTGCGCGGGATCGGCGTCGCGCTCAGCACCAGCACGTCGACCGCCTCGCCCTTCGACGTGAGCGCGAGCCGCTCGCGCACGCCGAAGCGGTGCTGCTCGTCGACGATCGCCAATGCCAGCGACTTGAAGATCACCTCATCCTGGATCAGCGCGTGGGTGCCGACCACGAGGTCGATCTCACCCGCCTCCAGTCGCGCGAGAATATCGCGGCGCTCCTTGCCTTTCTCGCGGCCGGTGAGGATAGCGACGTTGAGGCCGGCGCGGGCCGCGAGCGGGGCGATGGTCTTGATATGCTGCCGCGCTAAAATTTCGGTGGGCGCCATCAACGCCGCCTGCTTGCCGGCTTCCACCACCGCCCCCGCCGCCAATAGCGCCACCACCGTCTTGCCGGAGCCGACGTCGCCTTGCAGCAGCCGCAGCATCCGCACCGGCTGTTGCAGGTCCGCCGCGATGGCGGCGGCGGCGTCGCGCTGCGAGGCGGTCAGCGCATAGGGCAGGGCGTCGATCACCTTGTCGCGCAGATGGCCGTCGCCCGCATGGCGCGCGCCCGCGGGCCGTCGCAACCGCGCGCGCACCAAGGCCAGCGCCAGTTGACCCGCCAGCAGTTCATCGAAGGCGAGCCGCGACCAGAACCGGTTTTCGGGGAGGATATCGGTCGGATCGGCCGGGACATGGATGCGTTGCAGCGCCTCCGCGAGCGGCGGAAAACCGCAGCGGCGCAGCACCTCGGGGCTGATCCATTCCGGCAGCGTCGGGAGCTTTTGCAGCGCCAGCGCGACCGCCCGGCGCATCGATCCCAGCGCCAGCCCCTCGGTGAGCGGATAGACCGGCTCGATCCCGGCGAGCTTCGCCAGCCCTTCCTCATCCACCACGCGGTCGGGATGCACCATCTGCAAGGTGCCGTCGAATAGCTGCACCGTGCCGGAGACATAACGCTTCTCGCCGACCGGCAGCAGCTTCTCCAGGTAGTCGCGCTTGCCGCGAAAATAGGTCAGCAGCACGCCGCCGGTGTCGTCGCTGGCGTAAACCAGATACGGCGCGCGCGAGCGGCCCGGCGGCGGCGGGCGATGCCGGTCGATCACGACCTCCAGCGTCGCCACGGTTCCCGGCACCGCGTCGCGGATTTTCGGCCGCGCCCGGCGGTCGATCGCACCGGTCGGCATGTGCAGCAGCAGATCGACAAGGCGCGGCGTCTCAACGCGGTCGAGCAGGTAGCGCAACAGCTTGTCCTGGCGCGGGCCGACGCCGGACAGGCTGGTGACGGGCGTGAACAGCGGGTTGAGAATGGCCGGGCGCATGGGATGAATCTAAAGATTTTTCGGACTGGAATGCCGGCTTTGTGCCGGGCGTCCACGTTTTTTTACGGCCACGACAAGGGCTGACATCGCGCCCCGCGAGGACTATACCATCGGCGCCCGGCACGTCCGGGCTTTTGCCGTTACCCGAAGGTTGGCGCATGACTGGGACGACACGTTCGAGCCACGGGCTCGACGACCGCCGCAAGCGGCTGCTTTATCGCTGCTGGCATCGTGGCATCCGCGAGATGGACCTCATTCTCGGCCGCTTCGCCGACGCCCATGTCGCGCATCTCTCCGAGCCTGATCTTCAGGAACTCGAACGGGTCATCGCGGCCCACGACCATGATCTTTACCCCGCCTTCGCCGGCGGCGCGGCGCCGTCGCCGGAATTCGCCGGCGCGATGTTCGAGCGCATCAAGGCGTTTCGCGTTTCGGATCCGAACCTATGAAAACCGCCCTCCGATCGCCCGCCGAGCGGCTGGTCCCCGGTCGCGCGATCACGCTGGCCAATGTCGCCGACGGCGCGGAAGGCCTGATCGTTTCCGATCTGGCGCGCGCCGTGGCGGCAAGGCCGAAGCCACCCGCGGTCAGCCTCGCGGTGATCTGCCGCGACGGGCCGCGGATGGCGCAACTGGCGCGGGCGCTGGCCTTCTTCGCCCCCGACATCGACGTGATGCAGTTCCCGGCCTGGGACTGCCAGCCCTACGACCGGGTGTCGCCGCACAACGGCATCGTGGCGCAGCGCGTCACCACGCTGGCGCGGCTGTCGCGGCTCAAGGGCAGCGACAAGCCGCTGATCGTGCTGACCACGGTCAACGCCATCGTGCAGCGCCTGCCGGCGCTGGCGCAGATCGCGGCGCAGGCGCTGTCGGTGGCGCCGGGCAACGTGGTGCCGATGGACTCCATCGTCGCCTGGCTGGAGCACAACGGCTACAATCGCGCCTCGACGGTGCGCGAACCCGGCGAATACGCCGTCCGCGGCGGCATCCTCGACCTCTATCCGGCCGGGCTCGACCAGCCGGTGCGGCTCGATTTCTTCGGCGACGCACTGGAATCGATCCGCTCCTTCGACGCCGAAACCCAACGCACATTGCTGACGATGCGCGGGCTCGATCTGGTGCCGGTGTCGGAGTTCCAACTGGTCACCGAGACCATCAAGCGGTTCCGCATGGGCTATGTCGCGCAGTTCGGCGCGCCGCGCCGCGACGACCTGCTCTACGAGGCGGTGAGCGAGGGTCGCCGCCACCCCGGCATGGAGCACTGGCTGCCGTTGTCCCAGGAGCGGATGGAGACGCTGTTCGATTATCTGGGTGGCGCTCCGGTCGCGGTCGAGCCGCAGGGCGAGGACGCCGCGCGCGAGCGCTTCGCCCAGATCAACGATTACTACGAGGCGCGGCGCGAGGCGCTGGGCCACGACGGCGGCGGCGCGATCTATCAGCCGCTGCCGCCGGACCGGCTCTACCTCACCGAGAGCGAATGGCGGGGGCGGCTTGAGGCTCTAGCGCTGGCGCGGCTGACGCCGTTCGCCATGCCCGAAGGCGACGGCGACGTGATTGACGCGGGCGCGCGACAGGGGCGCAACTTCGCCCCCGAGCGTGCCGACGGTTCGGTCAACGTGTTCGCCAGCGTCGTCGCCCATGTGCAGGCGTTGCAGGCGGCGCGCAAGAAGGTGGTGGTGGCGCTGTGGAGCGAAGGCTCGCGCGAGCGCATGGCCAGCATGCTCAAGGACCACAAGCTCCTCAACCTCACCAGCGTCAACGCCTGGCGCACGGTGCAGGCGACGCCGCGCAACGAGACCATGCTGGCGGTGGTCGGCATGGAGTCCGGCTTCGAGACCGACGCGGTTGCCGTCATCACTGAGCAGGATATCCTCGGCGACCGCCTGGTGCGGCCGCGCAAGGCCAGCCGCAAGCTCGACAACTTCATCTCCGAGGTCACGAGCCTTTCGACCGGCGACATTGTCGTCCATGTCGAGCACGGCATCGGCCGCTTCATCGGCTTGCAGACGCTCGATGTCGCCGGCGCGCCACACGATTGCGTCGAACTGCGCTACGCCAACGACACCAAGCTGTTCCTGCCGGTCGAGAACATCGACCTGCTGTCGCGCTACGGCTCCGACCAGACCAACGTCGAACTCGACAAGCTCGGCGGCTCCGGCTGGCAGGCGCGCAAGGCCAAGCTGAAGAACCGCATCCGCGAGATCGCCGGCGAACTCATCAAGATCGCGGCCGAGCGGCATCTGCACGAGGCGCCGAAGCTGGCGGTGGAGCCGGGCCCCTACGATGAATTCTGCGCCCGGTTTCCCTACGAGGAAACCGAGGACCAACTCACCGCCATCAACGCCACGCTGCACGATCTCGAAAGCGGCAAGCCGATGGACCGGCTGGTGTGCGGCGACGTCGGTTTCGGCAAAACCGAGGTGGCATTGCGAGCCACGTTCGCCGTCGCCATGCAGGGCAGGCAGGTCGCCGTGGTGGTGCCGACCACGCTGTTGGCGCGCCAGCACGCGAAGAACTTCACCGAGCGGTTTCGCGGCTTTCCGGTGAACGTCGCGCAAGCCTCGCGGCTGGTGTCGCCGAAGGAATTGAGTCAGACCAAGAAGGGCATCGCCGACGGCTCGGTCGATATCGTGGTCGGCACCCACGCGCTGCTCGGCAAGGCGATCAAGTTCAAGGATCTCGGCCTCTTGGTGGTGGACGAGGAGCAGCATTTCGGCGTCTCGCACAAGGAGCGGCTGAAGCAACTCCGCGCCGAGATCCATGTGCTGACCTTGAGCGCCACGCCGATCCCGCGCACGTTGCAACTGGCGCTGACCGGGGTGCGCGACCTGTCGATCATCGCGTCGCCCCCGGTGGACCGCCTCGCGGTGCGCACCTTCGTCGCGCCGCACGATCCCCTGATGATCCGCGAGGCATTGCTGCGCGAGCGCTATCGCGGCGGTCAGGCGTTCTATGTCTGCCCCCGCATCGACGATCTCGCCGAGGTCAAGGATTTCCTCGACAAGCATGTGCCGGAAATGAAGGTGGCCGTCGCCCACGGCCAGATGCCGCCTGCCACCATCGAGGACATCATGTCGGCGTTCTACGACGGCAAGTACGACGTGCTGCTCTCCACCACCATCGTCGAATCCGGGCTCGACATCCCGACCGCCAACACGCTGATCGTGCATCGCGCCGATATGTTCGGCCTGGCGCAACTCTATCAGTTGCGCGGCCGCGTCGGGCGCTCCAAGCTGCGCGCCTATGCGCTGTTCACGCTGCCGTCGCAGCACAAGATCACCGCGCAGGCGGAGCGCCGCCTCAAGGTGCTGCAATCGCTGGAGACGCTGGGCGCGGGCTTCCAACTGGCGTCGCACGATCTCGATATTCGCGGCGCGGGCAATCTGCTCGGCGAGGAGCAATCGGGGCACATCAAGGAAGTCGGCTTCGAGCTTTATCAGTCGATGCTGGAGGAGGCGATCCTCAACCTCAAGGCCGGCATCGCCGAGCCGGTGGCGGATCGCTGGTCGCCGCAGATCACGGTCGGCATGCCGGTGCTGATCCCGGAGGACTACGTGTCCGACCTTGCGGTGCGGCTGTCGCTGTACCGCCGGCTGGCCGATCTCGACACCGAGGAGGAGATCGAGAATTTTGGCGCGGAGCTGCGCGATCGCTTCGGGCCGCTGCCGGACGAGGTGCGCTATTTGTTCAAGGTCGCGGCGATCAAGGCGTTTTGCCTGCGCGCCAATATCGGCAAGCTCGACGCCGGGCCGAAGGGCGCGGTCATCACCTTCCGCGACAATAGTTTCGCGCATCCGGAGCGGCTGGTGGCGTTCATCCGCCAGCACGGGCAGGCGGCCAAGGTGCGTCCGGACATGAAAGTAGTGTTTCTCCAGACCTGGGAAACCCCGGACGAGCGCCTCGCCGGCGCCACCGAAGTGGTGCGGCAACTGGCGAACCTCGCCGAGGGGCGCAAGGCTGCGTGAACGGTCGCGCGATCAGTCCGGGCCGTCGCGGTCGCGAAACGCTTCGACCATCAGCGGATTGAGGCCAAGTCCGGCGAGGGCCGCGCGCGCGCCGGCGTTGTCGTCGGCGCGGCCGGCGAGGCGGTGGCCGCTGAGGCGGTCCGGCAGCGCCGTCAGCATCGCGCCGTCGCCGAGCCGCCGGGCCCAGGCGAGCAGGTCGTCGGCCCGGAACCGGTAGCCGCCGACCGCCATGATGCCGGGCGGCGGCGCGGTGATGCAGACAGCGCCGGTGGCGCGATCGAGCCGGGCGGCGTAGCCGGTATCGACATGGTCAGCCGGCGGCGCGGAACGGCCGGGCGGCGCGTAGGCCGCGAGCGGCACCATCGAGCCGCGCAAGGCCAGCGTCCCGGCTTCGGTCAAAAGCGCCTCGCCGGCGACCGGCGATTGCGCGTCGTCGCGCGGCGCCCCGAAGGGGCCCGGCATGATCGCGGCGGGCGCGCCGTCGGCAGCCCGGCGCGCGCTGAACAGGCCGGCCTCGCCGAATACGTAGACATCGGTCAGCCGGGTCTGTCCGTGCGGCCAGACCGGACTGGAAGCGACCTGTTCCGGCGTGCGCCACAGCGCGATCACGTTGCGCGGCGTGCCCTCGTTCCCGCCGAGCCGCATCGCCAGCGCGGCGGGACAGACCAGCGTGTCGCACTTCAACTCGACGAGTTGCTGCTCCAGCACCTCGCCGTCGAACGGGTGATGCAGCGCCAGCGTGCCGCCGCTCAACAGCCAGCAGGCCAGCGTCGCGGCGAGGCCAGCGAACGATCCCATGCATTGCGCGGTGAGAAGCGTGCCGCCCGGCGCCATGCCGCTTTCGAGGAAAATCGCGAGCCCGCCCGAAATCAGGTTGAGGTGGGTTCGCGGCACCGCGATCAATCCGTCGCCGGCGACATCGAAGCTGACAAGCGCCGCCGCGCGGGCATCGAGCGGCGGCGGCGCGGCGGCCGCGCCGTCACCCGTGACCAGATCGTCGAGCGGCATCATGCCCGCGGGCAGATCGGATCCAAAGCCGAAGACGTGGCGGACGGAGAACGCCTCCGCGGCCGCGTTCATGATGAGGTCGCCATGGCTGACGCCGTCGATCCGGGCACAGCCGACCACGGCGCGCGCGCCGATGCGGTTCAGCGCGACGGCGAGATCGGCGTGCCGCCACAGCTGCGGCATCAGCGCCACCACCAATCCGGCGCGATGCGCGGCGAGGATGGTCAGCGCGTGCTCGACGGTGTTGGGGAGTTGCACCGCGATGATCGCATGCGGCGGCAGGCCGGCGGCGATGAAATGGGCCGCGAGCGCGGCAATCGCCCGGTCGGCCTGCGCGAAGGTCAGGCGCAGCGGCGGTTCGCCGGTGACCCGCGTCTTGTCGGGCGGATCGATCAGCGCCAGCGCCTCCGGCTGCCGCGCCAGGATGCGGCGGAACAAGCCATCGAGGGTCGGCGAGGCGGTGTTTTGAACCACGGTCTACCTGCGCGGAGGAGATGGGGGCGCGGACCACCAGGTTTCCGGCAGGTAGCCGGTCAACGCCGTGGCCGCGGGCCGTTGTATCCGATTCCAGCGGGCGATCCATTGCTCGCGGATGTTGTACAGCGGAATCGCGTAGAAGCCTGAAATCAGGGCGCGGTCGAGCGCGCGCACCGCCGAGACGAAGGCGGGCCGGGCGCTCGCTTGCAGCATCGCCGCGATCATGGCGTCGATCGCCGGATTCCGCGCGCCCATGTAGTTGCGCGTCCCCGGATGGTCGGCGGCCTCGCTGCCCCAATAGAACGCCTGTTCGTTGCCGGGCGACAGCGACTGGTCCCAGCGGTTCGGGATCATGTCGAAGTCGTAGCCGATGCGGCGCTGGTCGAACTGCACGGCGTCGACGGCGCGCACGACGGCCTGGATCCCGGCGCGCCTGAGGCTCGCCGCATAGGCCAGCGCGATCCGTTCCTGATCGCGCGTCGTCACCAGGATTTCAAAGGTGAGCGCCGCGCCGTCGTCCTGACGGCGCAGCACCGTATTCTTCAGCACATAGCCGGCCTGCGCCAGCAGCGCCAATGCGCGGCGCAGCGTGGCGCGGTCGCGGCCGGAGCCGTCGCTAACAGCCAGTCGATAGCTGCCGTCGAGGATATCCGGACGCACGCTGCCAGCGAACGGCGCCAGCAGTTTGCGCTCGGTGGCGTCGGCCGGGCGGCCATAGGCGGAAAGTTCGGAGCCGGCGAAAAATCCGGCGGATCGCGCGTAGAGGCCAAAGAAATAATTCCGGTTGATCCATTCGAAGTCGTACAACAGCGACAGCGCCTCGCGGATGCGAATGTCGGCGAACATCGGCCGCCTTGTGTTGAAGACCAGAAATTCCGTCGGATTCGGCACGCCTGGCCTGATGACGTCGCGGACGATCTTGCCGGATTTCACCGCCGGCAGGTCGTAGCCGCTGTGCCAGCGCAGCGGCTCGGTCTCGACACGGAAATCATAGAGACCCCGTGTAAAAGCTTCGAACTGGCTGTTGGCGTCGCGGTAGAAATCGAGCCGGATCGTGTCGAAGTTCCAAAAGCCCCGGTTGACCGGCAGGTCGCGCCCCCAATAGTTCGGGTCGCGGGTCAGCGTCACGCTGCTGCCGGGGGCGACCGCCGTGACGCGATAGGGGCCGGAGCCGAGCGGCGGGGCCATCGAGGTGTTTTCGAAGGTCGCGACATCGACGGCGTGTCGCGGCAGCACCGGCATCAGGCCGAGGATCAGCGGCAGTTCGCGATCGGCCGCGCCGCCGAACTCAAACCGTACGGTGAGATCGTCGATCGCGTCGGCGCGGGTCACCTTGGCGTAGTAGAGGCGATGGTTGGGACGGCCCTTGTCGCGCAGCAATCGCCAGGAAAACAGCACGTCGGCGGCGCGGACCGGCCGGCCATCGGAAAAGCGCGCGCGGGGGTTGAGGTGGAAGGTGACGAAGGTGCGCGCGTCGTCGGTCTCGATCCGCTCCGCCAGCAGGCCGTAAAGCGTGAAGGGCTCGTCCTGGCCGCGCGCCATCAGGCTCTCGATCACGAAGCCGCGAATCTGCTGCACCGCCAGCCCGCGCACGATGAACGGATTGAGGCTGTCGAAGGTGCCGCTGACACCCTGAACCAGCCGTCCGCCCTTGGGGGCGTCGGGATTGGCATAGGGCATGTGGGTGAAGCCTAAGGCCAGCGCCGGCGCCCCGTGCATGGCGATGCCGTGGCTTGCCTCGGCCGCCGCGCCGCCGCTCCCCGCCACCAGGGCGGCCGCGAGAACCGCGAGGCCCGT
Organism: Xanthobacteraceae bacterium; assembly: GCA_023954195.1. GTDB lineage: Bacteria > Pseudomonadota > Alphaproteobacteria > Rhizobiales > Xanthobacteraceae > 62-47. The sequence goes on along the minus strand of JAMLIK010000001.1, from coordinate 489,951 downwards.
GCGCCGCAGGCCGCCCGCAAGCCGCCGCAGCGCGGGAAGCCGCGCCTGCCGTGATGATTCGAGTCCCGTCACGGATTAAATTTAACACAGCCGCCATGCTTCGGCCCCGGCCGGGTGCCAAACACCAGGTCCCGGCATTGATCTTTTTGTTCGCCGCTGTATTGAAGGCGTACTTTTGATCCGTAGGGCCATCGTCGGTCACTCAACGGCCGCATTTGACCGGGAAACGGCAGCGCAAGAGTTGAGGCGGGCGTTCTGGCGCGGGTTCGGACGCCGCCATTCGAGAAAGGGTTTTCCGCGATGAATTTCACCGATATGGCCGTCCGGGCCTGGCGGGGCGGGCGAGGCGCGACGGCGGCGGCGGCACTGGCCGCGATGGCGTTCGTTCCCGCTGCCCATGCCCAGCAGCCGGCGGCGCCGGCCCAGCACCAGCCGAAGGCCAAGTCCAGCGGCAAGGCGGCGCCGAAGGCGGCTCCCAAGGCCGCCGAGCAGCCGGCCGCGGCGCCCGCGCCGGCCGCGCAGGAGCAGCAACAGCAGGTGCAGTTGATCTACGCGCCGTGGACCAAGTTCTGCCTCAAGGGGCAGGAAGCCAACGCCAAGCAGGTTTGCTTCACCGGCAAGGACGGCCGCATCGAGTCGGGCCAGCCGGTGATCGCCGCGGTGATTATCGAGCCGGAAGGCGAGCCCAAGAAGATTCTCCGGGTCACGCTGCCGCTCGGCATGCAGCTGGTTCACGGCACCCGCATCATCATCGATAACAACCCGCCGATGCAGAGCCCCTACGTGATCTGCTTCGCCAACGGCTGCATGTCCGATTACGAAGTCACGCCGGACATGATTAATCACTTGAGGAAGGGCCAGAATCTCATTGTTCAGGCAATCAATTCCAACGGCGCGCCGCTGACGCTGCCGCTGCCGCTGGCGGAGTTCGCCAAGGCTTACGACGGGCCGCCGACCGATCCGAAGGTGTTCGAGGAAACCCAGAAGAAGCTGCAAGAGGAATTGCAGAAGCGGGCCGCCGAGGCGCGCGCCAAGCTGGAAGCGCAACAGCCGGCCGCCGGAGCGGGAGCCGCCGCGACACCGCCGGCCGCCAAGCAGTAAACCCGGTCCCCGCGACCGCGACGAAAAAGGCGCTCCGCGAGGAGCGCCTTTTTTCATGAGGATCGATGCGCCGCGCATTGGTTGAGCCGGGCGCGGCCCGTGTCAGTTCAGCGAGGTGTTGCGCGGGCGGTAGCCGCCGGTCTTGTCCTTGATGAAAATCTCGGCGACCTGGGAGTGACGCACCGGCTCGCCGGACTCGTCGGGCAACAGGTTCTGCTCGGAGACGTAGGCGATGTATTCCGACTCGGCGTTCTCGGCCAGCAGGTGATAGAACGGCTGGTCCTTGCGCGGGCGAACCTGTTCGGGAATCGCCAGCCACCATTCCTCGGTGTTGGCGAATTCCGGATCGATGTCGAAAATCACCCCCCGGAACGAGAAAATCCGGTGCTTGACGATCTGACCGATCTGAAATTTGGCGATCCGCATCTTTGTCATGTCCTGTCGAATAGACCAGGATTGTGGCCGATGCTAGAGCCAAAAGCTCCGGCCTGACCGGCGCGGGAAAGCGCCACATCACCATTTCAGCCCCGAATTGCGCGGAAACACCGCTTCATGATCGACATTCTCAACCTGGCGCTGCCCTACTTTGGATTGATTTTCATCGGCTTCGCCTGCGGCAAGTATCGCGGCCTGCCGGAAAGCGGCCTCGCCTGGATGAATTTCTACGTGCTGTACGTGTCGCTGCCGGCGTTGTTCTTCCGCATCGTCTCGAAGACCCCGTTCGAGGAACTCAACAACCTGCCGTTCGTGGTGGCGACGACGCTCGCGACCGCCGGCGCGTTCACGCTGTCGGTCGTGGTGGCGCGGCTGGTCGGGCGGCTGCCGCTGCGGCAGGCGGCGATGGCCGGGCTCGCCGGCGGCTACGGCAATATCGGCTATATGGGGCCGGGACTGGCGCTGGCGGTGTTCGGGCTGAAATCGGCGGTGCCGACCGCGCTGATCTTCTGCTTCGACAGCATTTTCCTGTTCACGGTGGTCCCGGTGCTGATGGCGCTGACCGACGGCGCGCGGCGGCCGCTGCTGCCGACGCTGTGGTTCGTGGCCAAGGAAATCGCGCTCCACCCCCTGATCGTCGCGGTCTATTGCGGAGTGGCGGCGGCGGCGCTGCGGATCCAGATGCCGGTGGCTGTCGACGGGGTGTTGCAGTTCCTGCAAAATTCGGCCGCGCCGGTGGCGCTGTTCGTGCTCGGCGTGACGGTGGCGCTGCGCCCGTTCGGCCGGGTGCCGTGGGAGTTGCGGGGCCTGGTCGCGATCAAGCTGGTGGTTCACCCGGTGCTGGCGTTCGGCCTGATCTGGTGGCTCGGCCCGTTCACGCCGGAATGGGCGGCGACCGCCGTGCTGATGGCCTCGCTGCCGCCGGCGCTCAACGTCTTCGTAATCGCCCGGCAATACGACACCTGGACGGAGGCCGCGTCGGCGGCGGTGATGCTGGGGACGCTGGCCTCGGTGGTGACGCTGACCACCGCGATGTGGCTGCTCAAGAGCGGCTATCTGGCGTTTTGATCCGCGTGAGGCGCATTTTGATCCGCGTGGGACGCATGCGGCCGCCGCCATGACGGCGACAATCCCTCGCGCATGGCGAGGCGGCGCAGCGGGCCGACGCCGCTCAGCAGATGCAGCCCGGCCGCGCGGGCGATCTGGATCGGCAGGAAATCGCTGAGCAGCGAGCGGTTGGCGAGATCGATCGCCAGCGTGCGGCTGGCGATGTCGCCGCGCCGCTCGCGGTCGAAGCGGGCGAGGGCGGCGTCGCCGCCGATGTCCTCGCCCCGCGCGGCCGCATCCGCGACGATGCGCGCGATGTCGTCGGCGTCGCGCAGGCCGAGGTTGAGTCCCTGCGCGCCGATCGGCGGCAGCACATGCGCGGCCTCGCCGACCAGCACGACGCGGTTGCGGGCGAAGCGGCGCGGCTGCTCGATCGCCAGCGGAAACGAGTGCCGGCCGGGTTCGACGGTGACGCGGCCGAGGATGGACTGCATCGTCCGCTCGGCTTCCATCGCCAGCGCGTCGTCGGACAGCGCCGTCAGCCGCGCGGCGTCATTCGGCGTCGTCACCCACACCACGCTGGAGCGGTCGCCTTGCAGCGGCACGAACACGCACGGACCGCCGGCGGTGTGAAACTCGGTCGAGGTGTCACGATGCGGCCGGGCATGGGCGATGTTGAAGGTCAGCGCGGTCTGCCGCAACGGCCGGCGATCGACATCGATGCCGGCGGTGGCGCGGCAGATCGACTGGCGGCCGTCGGCGCCGGCAATGAGCCGGCCCCGCAGCGTCGCGCCGTCGCGGGTCCGCACCATGACGCCATCGGCATCGATCTCGACGCCGGCGGCTTCGTCGTCATGGCGCGCGATATTCGCGATCTCGCCGGCGCGTGCTTCCAGCGCCGCCACCAGCCGCCGGTTCTCGATATTGTAGCCAAACGCCTCCAGGCCGATCTCGTCGGCGTCAAAGCGCACCTCCGGCGCGCGGATCAGGCGCTCGGTCGCGTCCACCAGCCGCATCGCGCGCAGCGGCGTGGCGTTGTCGGCGCACCGCCGCCAGACGTCGAGCCGTTCGAGGAAATCGATGGTGGGGCCGAGCAGCGCCGTGGTCCGGTTGTCCGGATAGGGCTTTTGGGCGGCGACCAGCGCCACGCCGACGCCGGCCTCCGCCAGCGCGATGGCCGTGGCGAGGCCGACCGGCCCGCCGCCGATCACGATGGCGTCGTGGAAGGTCTGGTCTATGGTCGGGTTGGTCATGGTGCTGTCCTCGACGGGACAATCGGTATTCGGCGGCCGAAATGCAAGGCGGCTCGCGCAACCGTGCGCGGCGGATCGCCGCAAGGCCGGGGATGCAACGGCGCGAAAATCCTGTTAAACGTGGCCCCGCAAATGCCCTCCGCGGACACCCCACCTTCGATATCGACCCCGGCCCGCCGTCGGGCGGCGTTCGGCGTTCATGTGCTCACGGCGCTGGGAGCCGGCATCGCCCTGATCGCGCTGATGGAGGCGGTGCGCGAGCACTGGGCGGCGATGTTCGGGTGGCTCGGCGTGGCGCTGGTCGTCGACGCCGTGGACGGGCCGTTGGCGCGCCGCCTCGACGTCGCCGCCGCGCAGCCGCGGTGGTCCGGCGAGACGCTCGATCTGGTGGTCGACTTTCTCACCTATGTCTTCGTCCCGGCCTACGCCATCGCCGCCAGCCGCCTGCTGCCGCCGGTCGCGGCAGCCCTGATCGGGGTGGGCATCGTCGTCACCAGCGCGTTGTATTTCGCCGACCGGCGGATGAAGACCGCCGATAATTATTTTCGCGGATTTCCGGCGTTGTGGAACGCGGCCGCGTTTTATCTGTTTCTGTTACGGCCATCGCCATGGCTTTCGACCCTGGCGATGGCCGTCCTGATCGTGCTGACCTTCGCGCCGATCCATGTGCTGCATCCGGTGCGTGTCGTGCGTTTCCGTAAATTCAATCTGGCGTTGATGGCGATATGGGCGGTGCTGGGGGTGGTCGCGCTGATGGCGGATTTCAACGTCCCGCCACCGGTTACCGCCGCGCTTTGCGCGATCGGCCTCTATGTCGTCCTCGCCGATTTCCTCATCCGCCTGTTCGGGGCCGCCAAACATGATTGAGCTGTTGAGCAGCCCGGAAGCCTGGGCCGCGCTGTTGACGCTGACCGCGCTTGAAATCGTCCTCGGCATCGACAACGTCATTTTCCTCTCGGTGCTGGTGTCGCGCATCCCGGAGCCGCGGGCGACCCGTGCGCGCCGGATCGGCCTGACGCTGGCGCTGGTGTTCCGCATTGCGCTGCTCAGCGTGCTGGTGTGGCTGATCGGCCTCACCCAGCCGGTGTTCACGATTCTCGGCAACGGCTTCTCCTGGCGCGACCTGATCCTGATCGGCGGCGGCCTGTTCCTGATCGCCAAGGCGACCCACGAGATCCACGGCGAGGTCGAGGCGCGGGAGGCGGCGGAGACCGGCGCGCCGCGGGGGCCGGGGACGGCGTTCTTCTGGGTCATCGTGCAGATCATCATCGTCGATCTGGTGTTCTCGCTGGACTCCATCATCACCGCGATCGGCATGGCCAAGGATCTGGAAATCATGATCGCGGCCGTCGTCATCGCCTGCATCATCATGTACGTATCGTCCGGGCCGGTGGCGCGTTTCGTCGCCGAGCACCCGACCACCAAGATGCTGGCGCTGGCGTTCCTGGTGCTGATCGGCGTGGCGCTGGTCGCCGACGGCTTCGAGTTTCACATCCCGCGCGGCTACATCTACTTCGCCATCACCTTCTCGCTGGCGGTGGAGGCGTTCAACATCATGGCGCGGAAGAACCGGGCGCGCGGGTAGGGGACATGCGGGCCCCGAGTTGACAACGCGGGCCCCCTGGCTATCGATGGTGACGTCGCGCGCAAGGGGAGACGCAGCATGGTCAAGGCCGTTCGTGTTCATCAGGTGGGGGGCCCCGAGGCCCTGATCTACGAAGGCATCGACCTGCCGGCGCCCGGCACCGGCGAGGTGCATGTCCGCCAGCACGCGGTCGGGCTGAATTTCATCGACGTCTACTACCGCACCGGGCTCTATAAGGCGCCGTCGCTGCCCTTCATCGTCGGCAACGAGGCGGCGGGCGAGGTGGTCGCGGTCGGGCCGGGGGTGACGGATTTCCATCCCGGCGACCGCGTCGCCTATTATTCCAACCTCGGCGGCTATGCCAGCGAGCGCAATATCGCCGCCGAGCGGCTGGTGAGGCTGCCGGACCACATCACCTACGAGCAGGGCGCGGTGCTGATGCTCAAGGGGCTGACGGTGTGGTATCTGCTGCACAAGACCTTCAAGGTCGAGCCCGGCCATCGGGTGTTGATCCACGCCGCCGCCGGCGGCATCGGCCTGATCGCCTGCCAGTGGGCCAAGGCGCTGGGCGCCAACGTCATCGGCACGGTCGGCTCAAAGGCCAAGGCGGAACTGGCGCTCGCCAACGGCTGCGACCACGTCATCCTCTACAACGAGGAGAATTTCGTCGAGCGCGTCAGGCAGATCAGCCGCAACGAACTCTGCGACGTGGTCTATGACGGCGTCGGCAAGACCACGTTTCCCGGCTCGCTCTCCTGCCTGCGGCCGCGCGGCCTGTTCGTGTCGTTCGGCAACGCCTCGGGGCCCGTGCCGCCGTTCTCGCTGGCCGAACTCAACACCCACGGCTCGCTGTTCGCGACGCGGCCGAAGCTGAACGACCACATCGCCACCCGCGCCGACCTGATCGAGGGGGCCGACACGCTGTTCGCCGCCGTCATCAGCGGCAAGCTGCATTTGCCGATCAATCACGCCTATGCGCTCAAGGACGCGGCGCAGGCCCACATCGACCTCGAAAGCCGCAAGACCACCGGCGCGTCGATTTTGAAGCCATAGAGTCTCGCTCGAAATATCAGGGTCGTCCCCGCGCAGGCGGGGACCCATAACCCTGGCGTTTGCTATTTGAACGAACTCGCCCCGATCGATTGAGCCGAACCGCTGCGGCGTATGGGTCTCCGCCTGCGCGGAGACGACGCCTTTGGTGTTGCGATCGCCCCTACGCCTTGACCCGGACGTAGCTGCCGGGGGCGTCCTCGATCGGCGGATGGGCGTCGTCGCCGACCGGCCGCGCCGCCACCTCCTCGGGATCGTGACCGCCGAGCCATGCCCGCCAGTCCGGCCACCACGAGCCCTTGTGCTCGGTGGCGCCCTTGAGCCATTTGGCGACCGAGCCGGCCTTGATGTTGTCGTTGGTCCAGTACTGGTATTTGTTGCCGGACGGCGGATTGACCACGCCCGCGATGTGGCCGGAGCCCGACAGCACGTATTTCACCGGACCGCCGAAGAACCGCGACCCATACAGCACGGACTCGGCCGGGGCGATGTGATCCTCGCGGGTGGCGAGATTGTAGACCGGCACGGTGACCTTCGACAGGTCGAGCCGAGTGTTGTCGATCACCATGCCGCCGGTCGACAGCTTGTTCTCAAGGTAGCAGTTGCGCAGGTAATAGGAATGATTGACGGCCGGCATCCGCGTCGCGTCCGAATTCCAGTGCAGCAGGTCGAATGCCGGCGGCGTCTGTCCCTTCAGGTAATTGTTGACGACATAGGACCAGATCAGGTCGTTCGAGCGCAGCATGTTGAAGGCCATCGCCATCTTGCTGCCCTCCAGCACGCCGTCGCTCTGCATCTGCTGTTCGAGCGCGGAGATCTGCTCCTCGTCGACGAACACCATGAGGTCGCCGGCGTGGGTGAAGTCGACCTGCGCTGCGAGGAAGGTGGCGGAGGCGATCCGGTCGCGGCGCTTCTCGGCGAGCCAAGCCAGGGTGGTGGCGAGCAGGGTGCCGCCGACGCAGTAACCGATGGTGTGGACCTTGGTTTCGCCGGTGATCTGCGCGATGACGTCCATCGCCGTCAGCGGGCCTTCCTTCATGTAGTCCTCGAAGCTCTTTTGCCCGAGTTTCCTGTCGGGGTTGACCCACGAGATGACGAACACGGTGACGCCCTGATCGACGCACCACTTGACGAAGGATTTCTCCGGCCGCAGGTCGAGGATGTAGAACTTGTTGATCCACGGCGGCACGATCAACAGCGGCGTGCGCAGCACCTTCTCGGTGGAAGGCGCGTACTGGATCAGTTGCATCACCTCGTTCTGGAAGATCACCTTGCCGGGCGTCACCGCCATGTTGACGCCGACCGCGAGGTCGGTCGAATCGGACTGGCGAATGCGCAGATGGCCGCGCCCGGCCTCGATGTCCTCGGCCAGCATCTTCATGCCGCGGGCGAGATTGTCGGCGTTGCTGCTCAGGGTCTGGCGCAGCACTTCCGGGTTGGTCAGCACGAAATTCGACGGCGCCAGGGCGTTGGTGAGCTGCTGGACGTAGAATTCCGCCTTCTTGCGGGTGTGGGGGTCGAGGTCGCCGGCCTCGCGGACCAGATCGAACGCCCATTTGGTCGTCAGCAGATAGGCCTGCATGACGAATTCGAAGAACTGGTTGCTTTTCCAATCCGGGTCGGTGAAGCGCTTGTCGCGCGGCGCGGGCTCGATGGCGCGCGGCGAGTCCTCGCCCGCCATGCGGCGCATCGCCGAACCCCAGAGGTCGAGATAGGCCTTGCCGAGCTTCATCTGGATGTCAGCGGCGCGGGTCTGGTCCGACATCCAGTATTGCGCCACCATGCCAAAGGTCTTGATGACCTCCGCGACCTCGCTCGGCGGCCGGTCTTTCGGATCGAGCGCCTGCCGGGGCCCGAGATAGGCGGTCAGCGCGCGGCCGCCATTTTCCATGGCGCGCGCCATATTGAGGGAGAATGCCTCCGGATCGAAGGTGTTGGCGGCTTTGGTTTCGACGGGGAGATCGCTCATGGCTTGCACTTCACTTCTTGCGCTCGCTTGCACTTCGTTTCCTGCCCGGGTCCGGCGTTGGGGATCCGGTTCGCCGCGATGATGGCACAGTTCATTTCGTTTGGGTGATTTCAATATGGTGCAATGCAAGGCGACATCTTGGTTAGGTCATATTGCCGCCGTAGGTTTCACCTCCGCGCGGCTTTAAGTGTTGAGTGAGATATCGATGACAAAATCACCGGCCCGGATCGGGCGGTGAATTCGGGTCAACCATGGCAGGGTCTCGGATGGCAAAATTCGCGCGTCGGTTCGCCGGGTGGTCCCGCCCCGGCAGGGGCTGGCTTGTCGCCGGCCTGATCGCCGCGGCCCTGCCGCTGGCGGGCTGTTCGATTTCGGTCGCCGATCTTCCCATGCTCGGGGCCCCGGAAGGCGCGCCCGAGCGGCCCAAGGACCCCGGCACCTTCCCGGCGGTCCACGACATGCCGGCGGCGCGCGCCGACCCCGCGCTGGACCGCGCCGAGCAGGCCAGGCTCGAAAGCGAACTGGCCGCCGCGCGGGACCGTCAGGCCGCCGCCGCGGCCCGTAACAAATAAGCGGGAAACCCGAAAAATCCGGCCGTTTCGCTGGCGCTTCGGGGCGTCCGTGTTAAAAAGAACACGATTCAAGCCTTATGACGTGACGACCCGAATCGAGCTTATCCGCGCCGGAGATCGGACGCGGATAAAGCCGGTTGCGAGCTTCCGATCCCGGAGACCGACCCATGGAAGAATTTTATCGCATTCGCCGCCTGCCGCCCTATGTGTTCGAGCAAATCAATCGAGCCAAGGCCGCCGCGCGCAATGCCGGGGCCGACATCATTGACTTGGGCATGGGCAATCCGGATCTCGCCACCCCGCCGCACGTCATCGAGAAGCTGAAGGAAACGCTGGGCAAGCCGCGCACCGACCGTTACTCGGCGTCGCGCGGCATCACCGGGCTGCGCCGCGCCCAGGCCGGCTATTACCAGCGCCGCTTCGGCGTCAAGCTCAACCCGGAAACCCAGATCGTCGCCACGCTGGGCTCGAAGGAAGGCTTCGCCAATGTCGCCCAGGCCATCACCGCGCCGGGCGATGTCATCATCTGCCCGAACCCAAGCTACCCGATCCACGCTTTCGGCTTCCTGATGGCCGGCGGCGTGATCCGCTCGGTGCCGTCGGCGCCGACGCCGGAATTTTTCGCGGCCTGCGAGCGCGCCATCATCCATTCGATTCCGAAGCCGATCGCGCTGGTGGTGTGCTATCCGTCGAACCCGACCGCCTGCGTCGCCAGCCTCGATTTCTACAAGGACCTCGTGGCCTTCGCCAAGAAGCACGAGATCTTCATCCTGTCGGATCTGGCCTATTCGGAGGTCTATTTCGACGGCGAGCCGCCGCCGTCGGTGCTTCAGGTGCCGGGCGCCATCGACGTCACCGTCGAGTTCACCTCGATGTCGAAAACCTTCTCGATGGCCGGCTGGCGCATGGGCTTCGCGGTCGGCAACGAGCGCATCATCGCGGCCCTGGCGCGGGTGAAGTCGTATCTCGATTACGGCGCGTTCACGCCGATCCAGGTGGCGGCGACCGCCGCGCTGAACGGCCCCGACGACTGCATCCGCGAGATGCGCGAGATCTACCGTAAGCGGCGCGACATCCTGGTCGAGTCGTTCGGCCGCGCCGGCTGGGACATCCCGCCGCCGAGCGCCTCGATGTTCGCCTGGGCGCCGCTGCCGGAGGCGTTCCGCGAGATCGGCAGCATGCAGTTCGCCACCCTGATGGTCGAGAAATCGGGCGTCGTGGTGTCGCCGGGCGTCGGTTTCGGCGAGCACGGCGAGGGGTTCGTCCGCATCGCCATGGTGGAGAACGAGCAGCGCATCCGCCAAGCCGCCCGCAATGTCCGCCGCTTCCTTGAAAGCGGCGTCGAAACGTTGCACAACGTGGTCCCCCTCGCCAACCGGCGATAGTTTTTCCGACAGGTTGTTGTCCATGGTCGCGCCACTCACGGTGGGAATTGCGGGTCTCGGCACTGTGGGCGCCGAGACCGTGCGCCTGATCGAGGCCAACGCGTCGCAGCTGGCAGTGCGCTGCGGCCGCGGCGTCCGCGTGGTCGCGGTCACCGCGCGCTCCAAGGCTAAAAAGCGCGGACTGGATTTGCGCGGCGTGCGCTGGGCCAAGGACCCGCTGGCGCTCGCCACCGATCCCGAGATCGAATGCTTCGTCGAGTTGATGGGCGGCGACGGCGAACCGGCGCGCGCCGCCATCGAAGCCGCGCTCGGCGCCGGCAAGTCGGTGGTCACCGCCAACAAGGCGCTGATCGCCAAACACGGGCTGCGGCTGGCGAAGCTCGCCGAGCGGCACGGCGGCGCGCTGAATTTCGAGGCGGCGGTCGGCGCCGCCATTCCCATCGTCAAGACCTTGCGCGAGGGACTGGCCGGCACCGCGGTCGATCGCGTCTACGGCATCCTCAACGGCACTTGCAATTATATCCTGACCCGGATGGAGCAGGAGGGGCTGTCGTTCGCCGAATGCCTCAAGGACGCCCAGCGTCTCGGCTATGCCGAGGCCAACCCGTCGTTCGACGTCGACGGCCACGACACAGCGCAGAAGCTGTCGATCCTCGCCTCGCTCGCATTCGGAACGGAAGTGGCGCAGCGCGCGGTCTATGTCGAGGGCATTTCCTCGATCACGCCGCAGGACCTGCGCGCCGCCGAGGAACTCGGCTATCGCATCAAGCTGCTGGGAGTCGCGGTGCGGACCAAGACCGGCATCGAACAGCGCGTCCATCCGACCATGGTGCCGCGCGCCTCGTCGGTGGCGCAGGTGATGGGCGTCACCAACGCGGTGACCATCGACGGCGCCGGCATCGCGCCGATCACCCTGGTCGGTCCCGGCGCCGGCGGGGCAGCGACCGCCTCGGCGGTGGTGGCCGACATCGCCGACGTCGCGCGCGGCCTTCGCGCCCTGCCGTTCGGGCGGCCGGCCGACCGGCTGAAGCCGACCAAAAAGGCGCCGATGGAGCGACATGAAGGCGGCTATTACATCCGCCTGATGGCGCGCGACCTCGCCGGCACGGCGGCGACCATCGCCACCAGGCTGGCGGAGCGCGGGATTTCCCTCGAATCCATCGTGCAGCGCCACCCGGACCGTGCCAGTGACCATGGGATATCGACCCGGCCGTCTTCACCGGTTCCGGTCATTCTGATTACATACGCCACCAGCGAAGACGCCATGCGCGGGGCCTTGCAGGCCGTGCAGCGCGACAAGGTCATCAGCGGCCGGCCGCAGGTGATCAGGATCGAGAAAAACTAGAGCATGATCCCGAAAAGTGGAAACCGGTTTTCGGAAAAGATCATGCTCAAACACGATGATAAACGACGAGCCTGATCCAACGCAGTTGAATCGGGCTCTAGTGCCGGGTCCGGCGCCCCGCCGCGGGTTCCGGGTCCGGATTGTCCGCCACACTTTGGTGCGAGCCGATGCGCTCGCCGTGACCGTCAGGGAGTACGATCGATGTCGACACATATTTCCGTTCCGCCGCAGCAATTGCTGGAGCGCATCCTGACGCTGGAGATCGTGCGCGTGACGGAGCGGGCGGCGGTGTCGGCGGCGCGGCTGCGCGGCCGCGGCAACGAAAAGCAGGCCGACCAGGCGGCGGTGGACGCGATGCGCCGCGAACTCAACAAGATGCCGATCACCGGCACCATCGTCATCGGCGAGGGCGAGCGCGACGAGGCCCCGATGCTCTACATCGGCGAGAAGGTCGGCATCAACGCCGGGCCCGAGGTCGATATCGCGGTCGATCCGCTGGAGGGCACCACGCTGTGCGCCAAGAACATGCCGGGCGCGATCGCCACCATGGCGATGGCCGACGGCGGCACGCTGCTGCACGCTCCCGACGTCTACATGGAGAAGATCGCCATCGGTCCCGGCTACGACAAGAACGTGATCGATCTCGACGCCTCGCCCGACGAGAACATCCGCCGGCTCGCCAAGGCCAAGGGCGTGCCGGCCTCGGCGATCACCGCGCTGGTGCTGGAGCGCCCGCGCCACGCCGACATCATCGCCGCGATCCGCTCCACCGGCGCGGCGGTGCGCCTGATTACCGACGGCGACGTCGCCGGCGTGATCCATACCGCCGACACCGAGAACACCGGCGTCGATATCTACATGGGCACCGGCGGCGCGCCGGAAGGCGTGCTGGCGGCGGCGGCGTTGCGCTGCATCGGCGGCCAGATGCAGTGCCGCCTGATCCTCGACACCGAGGAGAAGCGCGAGCGCGCCCGCAAGATGGGCGTCAACGACCCGAAGATGATCTACGGCATCGAGGACATGGTGAAGGGCGACTGCCTGTTCGCCGCCACCGGCGTCACCGACGGCTCGCTGCTGTCCGGCGTCAAGTTCCGCAAGGACGGGCTGATCGAGACCGAGACCGTGGTGATGCGTTCGGTCACCGGCACGGTGCGCATCATCAAGTCCGAGCACCGGCAACTGGAAAAATTCCACCTCGATTGAGGGTGCGATGAGCAGGGATGTCGTCGTCAGGCCGGTCGGCGAGGGCGAGCGCGCGGCGTGGCAGCCGCTGTGGTCGGGCTACCTGACCTTTTACAAGACCAGCGTGCCGGCGGCGACCAGCGACGTGACGTGGCGCCGCCTGCACGACCCGGCGGAGCCGATGCATCTGCTCGGCGCCTATGTCGACGGCAAGCTGACCGGCATCGTCCACTACATCTTCCATCGCTCGACCTGGACGCCGGGCAATTACTGCTACTTGCAGGACCTGTTCGTCGATGACGGCGCGCGCGGGCTCGGCCTCGGCCGCGCCCTGATCGAGGCGGTTTACGACAAGGCGCGGGCGGCGGGCGCGAGCCGCGTCCACTGGCTGACCCACGACACCAACGCGCAGGCGCGCATCCTCTACGATCAGGTCGCCGACCGGCCGGGCTTCATCCAGTACCGCAAGATCCTGTGACGATGACCGTCATCGCGAGGAGCGTCAGCGACGAAGCATGTGAATCGTCATTGCGAGCGAAGCGAAGCAATCCAGTCTTTCTTTCGCGGCTCTGGATTGCTTGGTCGGCTTCGCCTCCTCGCAACGACGCCAGGATGCGAATGAGGCTGCCATGACCGCTACCGACCTGTCATCCGTCAAAGCCATGGCGTTCGACGTGTTCGGCACCGTGGTCGATTGGCGCGGCAGCCTGATCGCCGACCTGACGCAATGGGCGGCGAGGCGCGGCCTTTCGGGCGACTGGACCGGGCTGGTCGATGCGTGGCGCGGCGCCTACGTGCCGTCGATGGATGAGGTGCGCAGGCATCCGGAGGGCGGCTATCTGGCGCTCGACCATCTGCACCGGCAATCGCTGGAAACGCTGATCGGGCGATTCGGCGTCAGCGGGTTGAGCGAGGACGATCTGGCTTACATGACGCTGGGCTGGCACCGGCTGCGCCCATGGCCCGACAGCATTGGCGGCCTGACCCGATTGAAGCGCAAATACACCATCGCCACGCTGTCGAACGGCAACGTCGCGCTGCTCAACAACATGGCGAAGCACGCCGGCCTGCCGTGGGACCTGATCCTGTCGGCCGAACTGTTCGAGCACTACAAGCCGGATCCGGAAACCTATCTCGGCGCGGCGCGGCTACTCGGCCTGCCACCGGGGCAGGTGATGATGGTGGCCGCCCACAACAACGATTTGCATGCGGCGCAGGACCTCGGGCTGAAAACCGCCTTCGTGCCGCGAGTCACCGAATACGGCCCGTTGCAGAACAAGGACTTCGCGCCCGACGGCGACTGGGACGTGGTCGCCGCCGACTTCGACGATCTCGCGGCCAAGATGGGCTGCTGACGGTGCCGCGGCCGCGCAAACTGTCATTTTGCGCGCGGGGACGACGCCGTGGGTGGGATACGAGATGACCCCGCCGCCCATCCTCCTCCCGCAAGAAACGCCGCCCGCCTTTCTCGGCGTGGCGCGCTCGGCCACCGGGCGGCGGTGGCGCGACCGGCTGGATGCGCGCGGCGCGGCGCTGGCGCTGGCGATCGCGCAGCGTCATCAACTGCCGGAGATGCTGGCGCGGGTGCTGGCGGGACGCGGCGTCGATCCCGACGCGGTTTCCGATTTCCTCGATCCCACCATCCGCAGGCTGATGCCGGATCCGTTCACCGTGACGCAGATGGAAGCGGCGACGGCGCGCATCGCCGACGCGGTGACGCGCGGCGAAAGCGTCGCGATCTTCGGCGATTACGACGTCGACGGCGCGACCTCGTCGGCGCTTCTGGCCTGGCATTTGCGGCATTGCGGGCTCGATCCGCTGATCCACATCCCCGACCGGATTTTCGAGGGCTACGGGCCGAACGTCGAGGCGGTGCGGGCGCTCAAGGCCAAGGGCGCGACGCTGCTGATTACCGTCGATTGCGGCACCACCGGCCTGGAGGCGCTGGCCGAGGCGAAGCGGCTCGGGATGTCGGTGGTGGTGATCGACCATCACCAGTGCGGCGACGAACTGCCGGCGGTTGACGCGCTGGTCAACCCGAACCGGCCGGACGATCTCTCCGGCCTCGGCCATCTCGCCGCCGTCGGGCTGGTGTTCGTGACGCTGGTCGCGGTCAACCGCGAATTGCGCAATCGCGGCTTCTGGAACGCCGAGCGCCCGGAGCCCGATCTGCTGGGCATGCTGCATCATGTGGCGCTCGGCACCGTCGCCGATGTCGCCTCGCTGACCGGCCTCAACCGCGCCTTCGTCGCCAAGGGGCTGTTGGCGCTGCGCCGCCGCGATCATGTCGGCCATACCGCCCTGATGGACGTGGCGCGGCTGAACGGGCCGCCGGAGGCCTGGCACCTCGGCTTCACGCTGGGGCCGCGCATCAATGCCGGCGGCCGCATCGGCCGCGCCGATCTCGGCGTGCGGCTGCTGCTGGAAGGCGACGTCTCGGAGGCGGCGCGGATCGCCGCTGAGCTCGACCGCCTCAACGCCGAGCGCCGCGTCATCGAGCAGACCGCCGAGGCGCAGGCCGAGGCCGAAGCGCTGGCCGCGCTCGGCCTTGAGGACAAGGGCGCGGTGATCGTCACCGCCGCCGAGGGCTGGCATCCCGGCGTGGTCGGGCTGGTGGCGGCGCGGCTCAAGGAGAAGTTCGGACGGCCCGCCTTCGCCATCGCGCTGGAGCCCGGCGGCATCGGCACCGGCTCGGGCCGCTCGATCGCCGGCGTCGATCTCGGCCGCGCGGTGCGGCGGGCGGTGACCGACGGCCTGCTGAGGAAGGGCGGCGGCCACGCCATGGCCGCCGGCGTCACGCTGCGCAAGGAGCAACTGGCGGCGTTTCGCGCCTATATCGAGGCGGCGCTGGCCGACGATGTCGCGCGCGCGCGCAACGTCCGCGAATTGCTGATCGACGGCGCGGTCAGCGCGCGGGCGGTGACGCCCGAGCTGGTGGCGACGCTCAATCGCGCCGGGCCGTTCGGCGCCGGCAATCCGGAACCGGTGATTGCGCTGCCGGCGCATCAACTGGTTTACGCCGACGAGGTCGGCCAGGCGCATCTGCGGCTGCGCTTCAAGGCGGGCGACGGCGCCATCGTCAACGGCATTGCGTTTCGTTCAGTCGGGCAGCCGCTCGGCAACGCGCTGAAGGACAACCGTGGGCAGGCGTTGCACGTCGCCGGCTCGCTCGCGGTCGACCGCTGGCAGGGCGCGGAACGGGTGCAACTGCGGGTGATCGACGTCGCCGCGCCGGACGCGGGGCCGGCGGTGATCCGGTGAGGGTGTGAGCGGGCGTTCGTTGCGTGCATGATTTGCCGCACAAAGATTGTCGTCCTCGCGCAGGCGAGGACCCAAACCCCCTGGCCTTGATTGGGATGGCAGGTGCTGGCAACAGGCGCTTTTTTGTATCACTTCCGCTGCGGCGTGTGGGTCCCTGCCTGCGCAGGGACGACGCCGGAAGTTGATCGCTACCCGCCCTGCCGCAGCCGCGCCAGCACCTTGAGGCCGGCGTAGCCGTCGGCGGGCAGGCCGGCCTTGCGCTGGAAATCGCGCACCGCCTTCATGGTGTCGTTGCCGACGCGGCCGTCGGTGCCGCCGGTGTCGAAGCCCGCGCGGGTGAGGCGGGTTTGCACCTCCTGCACCTCGGCCAGCGTCAGGATGCGCTCGGAGCCGGGGAACGGCTGGATGAACGGTCCCGCGCCGAGGATGCGGTCGCCGAGATGGCAGATCGCCAGCGCGTAATTCATCGACGGGTTGTAGCTGCGCACCGAATAGAAATTCGGGCCGAGCAGGAACGACGGGCCGCCTGGCACAGGGGTCCATAATTTCGCGGTGGCGTTCGGCCGCGGGAACGGTTTTCCGTCGGCGCGGGTGACGCCGGCGGCGGCCCATGCCGCGTAGCTGCGGCTGGCTTCCGGCGCGCCGCCGCCCGTGCGGACTTCATATCCCCAGTGCTCGCCGTGGTGATAGCGGCCGCGCTTCACCAGATAGCGCGCGGTCGATCCGAGCGCGTCGTCGGGCCGGCCGAACGGCGAGACGCGGCCGTCGCCGTCATAGTCGAAGCCGACATTGAGCCAGACCTCCGGCATCCATTGGGTGTGCCCCATCGCGCCGGCCCATGAGCCGCGCATCTCGGCCGGTGTGCTCCAGCCGCGTTGCACGATCTTCAACGCGTTGATGAGTTCGGTTTCCCAATAAAGGCGGCGGCGCGGCTCGCGCCAGGCCAGCGCGGCGAGCGAGGGGAACACCGGGCGCATGTGGTTCTTCTGCACCAGCGGATCGCCATAGGCGGATTCGACGCCCCACAGCGCCAGCAGCGTGCCGCGCTCGACGCCGAAATCCCGCTCGATGCGCGCGAACAGCGCCTCGTTCTTGCGCAGCGCCTCCTTGCCCGCGATCAGCCGCCAGTCCGACACCCGGCGATTGATGTATTGCCAGACCTGTTCGTGAAATTCCGGCTGCTTGCGCATCTTCTCGAACACGCTCATGTCCGGCTCGATCCGGCCCATCACGGCGCGATAGGTCTGGTCGGAAATGCCGCGCGCCCGCGCCTTGGCCTCGAAACCGTCGCGCCAGGCGTCGAAACCGGCGGGGGCGGCGAATGTCGCGCCGGGCATCGCGAGCAGGGCGCCCGCGCCGGCCGCTGCCTGCAACAGGCCACGGCGCGTCGTTTTCATGTGGGAATCACTGCGGTCCATGGGCGAAGTGTAAATCAATCGTCATTGCGAGCGAAGCGAAGCAATCCAGCAGCGGCAAAGCTGGGACTGGATTGCTTCGCTCCTCGCAATGACGGGCAAATGAGGCCATTACGGGATCGCGGGCCTCGAACAGGCTACTCGGCCTTCATCGCCGGATCGGTCGCCGTTCCAGCTTCCTTGGCCGCATCGCCCTCCGCCGGGACCTCGCGGCCCCGGCCGCCGATCAGCCGCTCATAGGCGGAGATCAGGGTGACGTAGGGGTTGACCCACAGCCAGCCCTCGCGCGTGAACACCTGCACGTCGAAATGCAGGTGAACCGTGGTGCCGCCCGGATGGTCCTGATAGTTCCCCACCACCCCGATCTGCTCGCCCTCGGCGACCCGCCGGTCGTTCAGCACGCCGTCGGCGTCGAGCTGCGCCGGATCCATATGCATGTAGCGAAAACGGATGTGCTCGGCGCGGGTGTTGACCAGCAAGGTCACCGCCGCGTGTTTGGGCGAGCGCAGCACCACGCCGTCGCGCACCGCCACCACCGGGAAGTCGCCCGGCTCGCAGCGGTCGGCGCCCTCGTTGCGCAGCCGGCACGATCCGGGCCGGATGTCCTGGCCTTGATGGCCGAAGCCGCTGGCGCACTGCCCGACCTCGAAATCCCGCGCCTCGCAGAAATTGTCCTGCCACGGATAGGAATAGTTCTCGGCCGCGGACTCATCGAAGATCAGCGGCTTGTCGTTCGACTTGCAGTGATAGCGCGCGCCCTTGCGGGTCGGCGGCGGCACGCGCCCGCGATGGAAGCAGTCGCCCCAGTTCAGGAACGACTGCGAGTTGGCGAAGGCGGGGGCGTCTTGCAACGGGAAGCGGAACTGCGAATAGACCGTCCAGTCGGGATGGCCGCTTTGTTCGCGATAGCCGCTATTGGGAATGATCTCGCCCGATGGCCGATAAGTGAAGTCGGGTGAAAAGTTCGCGAGGCGTGGCGCGAGATCCGCCGCCCGGCTGGCGCGCGGGCGCTGCGGCCGGCCGCCGGCGATGCGCAAGCCCTTGATGAACCGCTCGGCCACGCTTGAGGCTTCGCGGCAGGCGAGGCGGTCGGCGCGCGGCACGCTGTCGAGGCAATGGATCGACACCACGTAGGGCACGCCGAACGCGGTGAAGTAATAGCGCACGAATCCCTCGCGGATCACCCGCCTGATATCCGGAAACTGGCCTTGCAGCGCGCGCACCGCCTCGCCGCGGCCGGCGACCGGATCGGTGATGTCATAAACCAGCAGCGAGCCGGTGATCTGTACCTCGACCGGCTTGGCGTACACCCGCTCCGCCGCGCCGTTCTCGACGGTGCGCGACAAGGCGAACAGCGCGTCGTAACCGGATTCGCCGGCGGCGAACATCTCGGCCGCGCCGAACCCGGACTGATAATCCGCGATCGTGGCGCCGGGCGCGCCGCTGTCTTGATCCCTGACATAGGTGGCGACATCGAACGGCAGCAGCACCGGGATCGGGCTGCGGCTGATGCCTGAAAACAGCGGCGAGGTGATGGCGTTCAGTTGCTCGAACGCCGGCATCAGGCGCGGGTCGGACGGCGACAGCCGGCGGCGGCTGGTGAAGGTGAAGCGGCCGGTCAGTTCCGGGCGCGTTGCGATTTCGGACTTGAACTGATCGAGCGCCGCGCGCCACTCGACGTGCACCGCCGAGATCGCGGGGGTCTTGAAGTCCTCTGCCGCCGACGCGGGGGCGGCGGAGAGCAGGAACAGACCCACGAGCGCCAAGAGGCATTGCCTGGCGGAAAGCCTGTCGGCGCGACGTGAGAGGGGGTTTTGCAATCGTTCGGCTCCCGCGGGCCGTGGGAATCAGTCCTCGATCAGTCCTTGGCGCGTTCAACGTAGGAGCCGTCCTCGGTCAGGACCACGATCCGGGTGCCGACGCCGACATGCGGCGGCACCGCCGAGCGGACGCCGTTCGACAGCATCGCGGGCTTGTAGGACGACGACGCGGTCTGGCCCTTGGTCACCGGCTCGGTCTCGACCACTTCGAGGGTGACGCGCTGCGGCAGGGTGATGGCGACCGGCACCACGTCGTGCATCGACAGTTTCACCGTCATGTTTTCCTGAAGATAGGGCGCGGAGCTGCCGACCACGTCCTTTGGCACCTGCACCTGGTCGTAGGTCTCGGCGTTCATGAAGTGGAAGCCGTCGCCGTCCTCGTAGAGGAAGTTGAAGTTGCGGTCCTCGATGGTGGCGCGCTCGACCTGATCGGTGGTCTTGTAGCGCTCGGAGATCTTTACGCCGTCGCTGATTCGGCGCATCTCGATCTGGCTGACCGGCGTACCCTTGCCGGGATGGATGTTTTCAGCCGACAGGACCACATAAAGCTGGCCGTTTTGCTCGATCACATTGCCCTTGCGGATGGAACTGGCGATGACTCTCACAGAAAATATTCCTAGCGTTCGGGTTCGGGGCCGCTCAAGCCGTGGCGGTTCCGGCACTCAGGCCGTTTCGGGCTGCAACATACTGATTTGGGCCGCTGGCGCTAGTGCCTTGCGTGCGATTAGGACGGTTCGGTGACCGGACCCGCGCCATTGCCCTCGCCATGGTGGGCGCGCGGGCGTCGTGATGATCGCCGGCCGTACCTCGCGGCGCGCGGCGCCGTCACGACGGCGTGCCGGCGCTGGTTTTCGGACGCCGGCTTTACCGAGGTCGAAACCGCTGTGTTGCAAATCTCACCCGGCAACGAGACTCATCTGCATGCCCCGCGCACCGCGCTGTTCAACGCGGAGGGCGAAGGTGTGCCGCGCTACCTGCGCACCTCGCCGGAGTTCGCCTGCAAGAAACTCTTGGCGGCGGGCGAGCGCAGGATCGTCGAGTTCGCCCGCGTGTTCCGCGACCGTGAGCGCGGCGACCTGCACCTGCCGGAGTTCACCATGCTGGAATGGTACCGCGCCGAGGAGCCGTATGAGACGGTGATCGCCGATTGTCTGGCCTTGATCGCGCTGGCGGCGGAGACCGTGGGCACCCGCGCCTTCGCTTTCCGGGGCCGCGCCGCCGATCCGTTCGCGGCCGCCGAACGGCTGACCGTGGCTGATGCCTTTCAGCGCTTTGCCGGCATCGATCTGCTGGCGACCATCGACGGCGGCGCGGGCGACCGCGACGCGCTGGCCCGCGCCGCGCGCGACAAGGCGCGGGTCGCCGGCGACGACACCTGGTCGGACATTTTCAGTAAAATCCTGGTCGCGCATGTCGAGCCGCGCCTCGGCGAAGGCCGGCCGACCGTGCTGTATGAATACCCCGCGCCGGAATCGGCGCTGGCGCGAGCCAAACCCACGGATCCGCGCGTCTGCGAGCGCTTCGAGGTCTATGCCTGCGGCGTCGAACTCGCCAACGGCTTTGGCGAACTGACCGATGCGCTCGAACAGCGGCGGCGGTTCGAACAGGCGATGGACGACAAGGCGCGCCTCTACGGCGAACGCTATCCGCTCGACGAGGATTTCCTCGCCGCGCTGGCCGTGATGCCGCAAGCCAGCGGCGTGGCGCTCGGCTTCGACCGGCTGGTGATGCTGGCGTCGGGCGCGCGGCGGATCGACCAGGTGGTGTGGACGCCGCCGGCGGGTGAGCCATGAACAAGGCCGTCTCCACCACGCTGCGCACGCCGCGGCAACTCGTGTCGAACGGCCTCGCGCCCGCCGCGACGCTGCCCGATCTGGAAAAGGTCGCGGCGCGCTACGCGGTGGCGCTGACGCCGGAGGTGGCGGCGCTGATCGATCCCGCCGATCCGGCGGATCCGATCGCACGGCAATACCTGCCGGACGCGCGGGAGTTGGACAGCCTGCCGGTCGAGAACGCCGATCCGATCGGCGACCATGCGCGCTCGCCGGTGGAAGGCATCGTCCATCGCTATCCCGACCGGGTGCTGTTCAAGCCGGTGCATGTCTGCGCGGTCTATTGCCGTTTCTGCTTCCGCCGCGAGATGGTGGGGCCGAACGGGGACAGCGCCTTGACGCCGGAGGTTTATGCCGCGGCGCTCGGCTATATCCGGTTGCACCCGGAGATCTGGGAGGTGATCCTGACCGGCGGCGATCCCCTGATGCTGTCGCCGCGCCGCCTCAAGGAGGTGATGGCCGACCTCGCCGCCATCGATCACGTCAAGATCATCCGCGTCCATAGCCGCGTGCCGATGGCCGATCCCGCGCGCGTCACCCCCGAGATGGTGGCGGCGCTGCGGGTGCCAGGGGCGTCCACCTGGGTCGCGGTCCACGCCAATCACGCGCGGGAGTTTTCAGAAGCGGCGCGCGCGGCCTGTGCGCGGATCGTCGACGCTGGGATTCCGATGGTCAGCCAGTCGGTGCTGCTCGCCGGCGTCAACGACACCGCGCCGGCGCTGGAAGCCTTGATGCGCGCCTTCGTCGAATGCCGGATCAAGCCGTATTACCTGCATCACGGCGACCTCGCGCCGGGCACCGCGCATCTGCGCGCCACGCTGGACGAGGGCCGGCAACTGATGCGGGAATTGCGCGGCCGGGTGTCGGGGCTGTGCCAGCCGGCATTCGTACTGGATATTCCCGGCGGTTTCGGCAAGGCCCCGGTCGGGCCGGACTATCTTGCGCCCGATTCCGAGGCGGGGTATCGAGTTACCGACTTCTGCGGCGGCGTCCATGCCTATCCGCCGCGGCCATGACGACGCGGCCGCGGAACGACCGCGATCGCCAGGTGTTTTCTCCCGACCATCACGCCGGAGGTGGCGGAACGGCTCCGAATCCGCTTCAATGGAACCGATGCCGAACCGATGGAGGCCGACATGAACAGATGGATCGCCGCGATGGCCGTGCTGCTGGCCGTGGGATTGATGGCGACCACGCCGGGCGCGATCGCGCAGACCGGACGGAGCGGCCAGAATCAGAACCCGGCCGCGCCGGGCATCAATACCAATACCCCAGCTCTCAACGCGCCGGTCGGGCATCGCCAGCCGCGCCGGGGCGATGTGCCCAGCGAATCGCTGAAGCCGAATCCCAACGATCCGATAGCGCGCGAGGACGCCGAACTCGACCGCAAGCTGAAAAGCATCTGCCGCGGTTGCTGACGGGGTCGATCAGGCGTTGCGCGCGGCGAGCGCCAGGCCGATCAGGGTGGCGCCGCCGAACAACAGGTTGATGCCGACCAGAACACCGATCGCCCACGCCGCCGAGCCCGGCAGGCCGGCGAGGATGAGCGCGGCGATAACGATGTCCATGAGGCCGGCGGTCAGCATCCAGCCCCATCTCCGCGACAGATCGCGGCGATGCTCCAGCGCGTACATGATGGTGGTGGCGCCCTCCGCGAGAAAATAGGCCCCGACCACGATGGTCAGCGTCAGGGTGGCCTGCACCGGCCGCGCCAGCAGGATGACGCCGACGGCGAGCGCCAGCAGCGCCGAGATCAGCGACCACCAGAAGCCCGGCATTTCGCGGGCCCAGAACGTCAGCGCCAGTCCCATGACGCCGCTGACCAGAAACATCCAACCGAGAAACACGGTGACCGCGAGGCTCGCCAGCGGCGGCACCACCATCGCCGCCAGCCCGAGGATCGCGAGCAGGATGCCCTCGATCAGGAATACCTTCCAGTGGGCGCGCACCGCCGCGCGCATTCGCAAGGGAAAATCGTCGGGGTCATCGGGCAGCGGCATGGAATTCTCCTGCGATCGGCGATCGAGGCGGCGGCAACGGGAACCGGCGTCGTCTCAACGGGTTGCGGGAGGTCCGGTTCCCGTCTAGAAACCTTTATGCGTCGAGAATGGCGACCGCGCGGGTCCAGCCGGCCGACGCCCGCTCGATCTTGACCGGGAAGCATGAGACGGTGAAGCCGCTGGGCGGCAACTGTTCCAGGTTGTGCAGCTTTTCGAGGTGGCAATAGCCGATGTGGCGGCCGGCCTTGTGACCCTCCCAGATCAAGCTGGCGTCGTGGGTCTCGGCGTATTTCCGCGCGGTGTGGACGAACGGGGCGTCCCAGCTCCAGGCGTCGGTGCCGGTCAGGCGCACGCCGCGCTCCAGCAGATACATGGTGGCCTCGTAACCCATGCCGCAGCCGGAGGCGACATAGTCGGGCCGGCCGTATTTGGCGCCGGCGGCGGTGTTGACGAGGACGATGTCGAGCGGCTGGAGCGTGTGTCCGATACGTTCGAGTTCGGCGGCGACGTCCGCCGCGCTCGCCACGTAACCGTCCGGCAGGTGGCGGAAGTCGAGCTTGACGCCGCTCTGCAAGCACCACTCCAGCGGCACCTCGTCGATGGTCCAGGCGCGCTCGCCGCGATTCATCGTCGGGTGGAAGTGATAGGGCGCGTCGAGATGGGTGCCGTTGTGGGTCGAGAGGCTGACCGCCTCGACCGCCCAGCCCTGGCCGTCCGGCAGTTCCTCGGCCTTGAGGCCGTCGAAGAATTGCAGCATTCGCGGCAGACCCTGCTGGTGATCGATGTACTGGATGGTCGGATGGTTGCCCGGCGGGTCGGCCGGAACGTCGTTTTGCAAGGGTACGGAAATGTCGATCAGCTTGCGGACCATGGTCGCTCCTGGTGTGGCCGTGGGATGCGCCCGGCATCCGGCGCGACAGTAGCGCATTGGAAAAATATGGCTGGGAAAATGTCCAACAAATCGTCCAACCCTGTGCGAGGCGCGGACCGGGCTTGCCCGCGCCGGCAAACGCCACTATAGGTTCGCCGGCTTGGTGTTTCGCTCCCTTCGTCTATCGGTCAGGACGCCACCCTTTCACGGTGGAGAGAGCGGTTCGATTCCGCTAGGGAGCGCCACGACTTCAAGAATTTGACCGGTCTCGGCGCGATTGCGGGCGAAAGATCAAATCCCGTCGAATTGAGGCGATCCGTCCATGAGCATCAAGACTCCCGCCACCCTGGACGAATGGAACGCGGCCGGCGCTGATTTTCTGCCCGGCCTGCTTGGAATGCGTTTCACCAAGGTCGAGCCCGATGAAGTGGTCGCCACGCTTGAAGTCCGCCGCGCGCTGGGTGCCTGGAATGGCTATCTCCACGCAGGAACCGTGACCTCGCTTGCCGATACCTGTTGCGGCTATGGTACGGTTCGCAATCTGCCGGCGGGAGCCAGCGGATTCACCACCGTGGAGCTCAAGAGCAATATGATCGGCACGGCTCGCGACGGTCACGTCATTTGTTCGGCGCGCCCGATCCATAAGGGGCGAACCACTCAGGTTTGGGACGCCGAAGTTCGTCGCGACAATGACAATTCGGTGATTGCTTATTTTCGGAATACTCAAATGATCCTGTGGCCGAAAGGATAATGGTCATCCTCGGTCGTGCCGGAGTGAGTTAGGGCTTGTCGTGCGGATCGTTCCGCGTCGCCATTGTCAGGATCCATCGAGAGCAATCTGCATCATGCTCAAGGCTGCGTTAATCGTCATGTTCGGACTGGCCGCGACCGCGCCGGCGGTGGCGCAATCGCATGCCCGTTCGTCCGGCACGTCATCCAGCACCTCGCGCAACATGCCGGCCAAGCCGCCGGCGCGCGCAATGAATTCATGCGCGGCGTTCGGTCCCGGCTTCGTCAAGCTGGAGGGCTCCGACACCTGCGTCCGCATCGGCGGCTCGATCAGCGTCGGCGTCGGCGGCGGATCGGGTGTGCGCGGCGCGCCGCGCTGATATCACGGGAGAGCGTCGTGCGTCTCGACATCATCGTGCCGGTCATCATGTGCTGCGCGCTGCTGTGGTGGTTCGGTCGGAGCATGAGCTGGACCCGGCTCGCGGCGGTGACCGCCGTGACGCTGGCGGTGATCGTCGTGGTGCTGTGGTTCGAACGCGGCTTCAATTAGCCGTCCCCACAACTGATCGTCATCGCGAGCGCAGCGAAGCAATCCAGTTCTTTTATTGACGGCTTATGGATTGCTTCGCTGCGCTCGCAATGACGGATCTGGCGGCTCAGCGGAAGAACAGCCACAACAGAATGATGATCGGTATCGGCACACCCAGCAGCCACAGCAAAATACCGCGTCCCATGAATATCTCCTCAATTTCCAATCATCGAGGCAACGCGGTGGGGCGATGGGGGTTCCGGCGCCGTTGTTACCAATGTCCGGTGTTCGGCATCGAGGCCCACGGCTCTTGCGGAGGCTTGGCATCGCCGGCCTGCAAAAGTTCGATCGAATGCAGATCCGGCGAGCGGACGAAAGCCATCTGACCGTCGCGCGGCGGACGGTTGATGGTGACGCCGAGCTTCATCAGGCGCTCGCAGGTCGCGTAAATATCGTCAACCTCGTAGGCGAGATGACCGAAGAAGCGATCCTCGCCATAGGCTTCCTCGTCCCAGTTGTAGGTGAGTTCGACCAGCGGCGCGCCGCGGCCTTTGCTGTTCCGGATCTGTTGCTCGTCGCCGGCGGCGCCGAGGAACACCAGCGTGAAGCGGCCTTTGTCGTTGTCGATGCGGCGGACTTCCTCAAGACCGAGCGCGTCGCGGTAGAATTTCAGGGCGACGTCGAGATTGCGGACGCGAAGCATGGTGTGCAGATAGCGCATGATGGTTCTCCAGCGGCATCGGTGGGTGAGGGGCGGGGCCGCGATCCGGATGATGCGCGGTTCTATCATGCGGGCGCGGTTTTGCGATAATCTCTCCCGCAGCGGAGGCGTGGATGATTGCAAAAGACCTTGAGAATGGCGTGGAGCGGCTTGGCGAGATGATCGCGTCGGCATCCGCGATCGTTCCTTTCACCGGGGCGGGGATTTCGACCGAGTGCGGGATTCCGGATTTCCGTTCTCCCGGCGGGCTGTGGACCCGCAACCGGCCGATCCCCTATGACGAGTTCGTCGCGAGCCCTGCGGCGCGCGACGAATCGTGGCGGCGGCGGTTCGAGATGGAGGCGACCTTCGCGGCCGCGCGGCCGGGGCGCGGGCACCGGGCGCTCGCGGCGCTGCATCGCGCGGGCAAGGTTCCCGGCGTCGTCACCCAGAACATCGACAACCTGCATCAGGCGTCGGGCATTCCGGCGGACGATGTCGTCGAACTGCACGGCAACACCACCTATGCCCGCTGTCTCGGCTGCGACACGCGGTACGATCTGTTGTGGGCACGGACCCGATTCGAAACGAGCGGCCATGCGCCGGCATGCGATCTGTGCGCGCGGCCGGTCAAGACCGCCACCATCTCGTTCGGTCAGCCGATGCCGACGGAGGCGATGCGTCGCGCCACCGAACTGGCGCAGGCGTGCGACCTGTTCCTGGTGATCGGTTCATCGCTGGTGGTGTGGCCGGCGGCGGGGATGCCGCTGCTGGCGAAGCGCGCCGGCGCGCGTCTCGTCATCGTCAACCGTGAGCCGACCGAGCAGGACGACGACGCCGACCTGGTGATCCGCCACGACATCGGCGAAACGCTCGGACCGTTTGTCGGCAACTGATCCGCGCCGCATTCGCCATGAATGGAGTCCCGCATCGAGGCGCAGCGAGTTGCACCGAATCGATTCACGCGACTCAAGATTGTTTATAGATCGTTGACGAGCTGTTTTTTGTGTTTGCGCGTGGAGCGGGAATGCTATCGTTGACGCCAGAGATTCGCGGGCGCGAAAATTATTGCGTGTTGTCGCTGAAGCGCAGTGTCGCGAGCGGCGGCGTGGCCAGAGTTTATTGAACGTGTGAGGTCCGGGGTCATGGGGTCGGACGGATTTGAATCCAAGCAGTTCGGAGCCAAGCCGTTCGGAACGCAGGCCGGCGCGGACAAGACGTCGTCCGGCACTTACGCCAAGGACGGTTACGCCAAGGACGGCTACGCAAGGGATGGCCGCGGCGCCGCGCTCGATCCGTTCAACGGCCTCGGCGAGGCCAACAAGCTGGTCGAGATCCGGGGCGTCGTTAAATGGTTCGATGCCTCCAAGGGCTACGGCTTCATCGTGCCGGACGACGGCTCGACGGACGTGCTGTTGCACGTTACGGTGTTGCGCCGCGACGGCTATCAGACCGCCTATGAGGGCGCCCGCATCGTTTGCGAATGCGTGCAGCGGCAAAAGGGCTATCAGGCGTTCCGCGTCATCCTGATGGACGAGTCGACCGCCGTGCACCCGGCGCAGATGCTGCCAGCGCGCACCCATGTCAGCGTCACCCCGACCAGCGGGCTCGAACGCGCGCAGGTGAAGTGGTTCAACCGCCTGCGCGGGTTCGGCTTCGTCACCTGCGGCGAGGGCACGCCGGATATTTTCGTCCACATGGAGACGCTGCGGCGCTACGGCATGACCGAGTTGCGCCCCGGCCAATACGTGCTGGTGCGATTCGGGCCGGGCTCCAAGGGCATGATGGCGGCGGAAATCCATCCCGAGCATGGCCCCGCCGGACTGGCCTCGCACTGAGCGGCGAGCCTTCCGCCTTCGCGACGGTTCTTCACAACCTTGTCAGATGGTCCGGTCAGCGCCGCCGCGCGGTTGCGCTTGGCGCGAAAGCGGCTACCTATCGTCGCCGTTGGATACCCACGCTTCACGGGCAGGATTGGCGGCGATGATCGCGATACGACGGCTTGGACCAAGGTTTGGACGATGGCTGGCGGTGCTGATGTTGCTCGCCGCGGCCATAGCGACCGATCATGCCGGCGCGGCCGATCTGCAAACCCTCGAAATCGTCACCAAGGCGGGCGTCCAGACTTTCTCCGTCGAGGTCGCCACCACCGAGGAGGAAAAGCGCACCGGGCTGATGTTCCGCAAGGAACTGGCCGACGGCCGCGGCATGCTGTTCGATTTCTCGCCGGCGCAGGAAGTCTCGATGTGGATGAAAAACACCTTCATTCCGCTCGACATGATCTTCATCGGCGCCGACGGCCGCATCCTACGCATCGCCGAGAACACCGTGCCGCAATCGACCAAAATCATCGCCTCGCGCGGGCCGGCCAGGGGCGTTCTCGAAGTGATCGCGGGGACAGCCAAAAAATACGGCATCGCGCCGGGCGACCGCGTCGCGCATCCGCTGTTCAACGGCCGCTGACGAGCTGTCGATGCCATGTCCCGGACGCGATGCAACGCGTAGCGCTGCGTCGCAGAGCCGGGACCGTCTCGAATACCGCGTTTGAAACGGCCCGGTTCTGCGCAGCGCCACTTCGTGCCGCAGCGCGCCGGGGGCACGAAACCCTTCCGCTGACATCGCCGCGCGGCTTGCTGGGAACGCCGGGAGCGTGTATCGGGAAGCCCTGATCGGGGTATAGCGCAGCCTGGTAGCGCGGCAGTTTTGGGTACTGCAGGTCGTTGGTTCGAATCCAGCTGCCCCGACCAAAATCACCATAAAAATCAATAGATTGAACAGCCTGCCAAATCGGTGGGTGGTTCTCGTTTGTGCGTTGGGTCCACTATGGGTCCAAAACCCGGTTTGGTGGGTCAGGCCGGTCCACCTGTAGAGTTCTGTTCCGCTGCACTAGATCTAGCTCGGTAACCGATTCGCTTGCTACATATTGACATTTGGAACATCTTATGCTTACGTTAAGCATCGCTCGTGCAGCGCGAGCGCTTCGGCGCTAACGGCAGATGTTTAACGACGGATGCCGATGCAAGCTGCCCCTTCAGTGGGGCCTACGGCTCGGGGAACGGGCGGACGCCAGTCCGTAGCGGGAGCCAACGGAGAACCATCAATGAGGACGACCACCGTTTAGGCGGCGGCCCTTCGTGGCTGCGCGCCATGGAGAATACATGTCTGAATCCCCTCTCGTGACCTTCCGCGAACTCGCGGCATCATACAATCCTGAAGTGAAAAAAGTTACCTTGTGGCGGCACGAGCGTGACGGCTTGTTTCCTCGCCGCGTCAAACTATCGCCGCGCCGCGTCGCATGGCGACGTGACGAGTTGGAGGAGTGGCGCGCTGATCCACAGGGCTGGATCAAGCGCCATCAAGCGAAGTCCGCACCTCAGAATCACGCCTGAGGTGACACCATGCAGCACAAAATCAAATCGCCCGCCGGCGTTGTCGGCGGGGCCTCTAAGGTCGCGCGGATTCCCGATGATGCCCAAGAACAGTTCGCGCTCGCGATAGCATCGAAGCACTAAAAGATTTCGCGGCGAAATCTTTTTCGCTCTTATTCCCGCGCCCACGTTTTTCTGGGGTTCGCGCTTCTTACATCGGTGACGAGAGACGGCATCACCCAAAAGGTGCTGCATCGTTGGGGCGAGGATAAAGTCGGCGAACTCGTGACGCCCCAACCGATTGACTGGCAAGCATGGCGCGCTGCCCGCACCGCCAACACCGTCGATTTTAGCAATATGTCCCGTCTCAAGCGCGAGATAGCGGAACGTAAGGCCAGAAAGGCAACCCGATGACCGATACCATGATTGATCCCGAGAGTTTCCTCAGCGGCGAGCAGCGTCTCGCCATGCAGACGGCAAAGAAATGCTGGCACCAGCACCTTGCCGATGGGGGCGATGAAATCTCAATCGCCGTCGCCATGATGGCGCGTCCGGTTTGTGATCTGCACAAGATTGATATTTTAACCGCCGGCCGCGTCGGTGCCAGACTTCTCATGAAAGCCAACGAAACGCTTTTGGAAATCGCGCTGGAAGATATCGCATCCGGTACGCTGGATGCAGATGCCGATGAAATCCGCGCTACGCTTGAAAAGGCTCGCGCCAGCCGTATTGCATCGGAAGCAGCATCGGCCCCCGAAAAGCCGAAGGCGTCAATCTATGAGAATCGGCCGATTCTGAGCGTTGTCCCGGACCCGGTCAGTGCCTGAGCCGGCAGCAGCATCCCGCGATATCAGGGGTGTTTGGACATTACGGCGCTGGGACAGTGAACTCAGCGCCGTTTAAGTTTTTCGAGTGGCGTTACTCGCGGTCCGAGCATGGAAATAGTTGGTCGCTTCTTTTTGGGTGGCAATTTTCGAGCCAAGGCCGCCCGCCCTTTGTCAGTGACTCGGTGCATTTTTAACCCGATAAGGCTGTCCGGCAGACGTTCCAGCCAACCCTTCGCGATACATTGTTCAATTGTCTTTTGACCGACATAGAGTTTCGCTTCGCTTTCGCCGCCCGCCCCACCGCCTTCGGCATTCTCCAATGCGCGACGTTCACGCGCTGTTGGTATGTTTGGAGCCGTCATCTTTCTACACGCCCTCGACTCGCCTAGTCAGTGAGTGGCTCGCAGGCGAGAATGCAAGAGTGCTGCGCCGGGTTGAATCTGCGGTGAATGACCCGAAATAGGTCGCTGCCGTGGGCGAAGATGTCACCCGCAACCGGAACGGCGCCCCCGAACTCTGCAAGGCCAAAACTCTCGCGTAGATATTTTGTCTGTCCGTCCACATTGTATTCAATGTTGATAGTGAAGTCCGCCATGCTCCGCTCCTTGTTCCCACAACCCTACGGCGCGGGAACCAGGGATGGCAACCGGAAACGTTCGCTAGGACGGCGCAAAATTGAGCCGTCCTATCTGGATAGCCGAAATCCGCCTGCGAGCTGCGGTTCGCATCGGGGAGTTGAGCGCACTACTTGAAACAGGCCAGGGAGAGCGCACTGATAAACTTCTTCCCAGTGGTGGGAGGAAGTCAAAAAGAGAAGCGCTCGCGACGGCTGGCATTTCCACATCAGTAGCCAATCGCTGCGAAAAGATAGCCGCCGTCCCGCTTGAGCAATTCGAGATGTGGTGCCGAAACCCGAGAAAATCACCAAGAAACCCAACAACGACGGGCTTTTCAGGCGGTGCCGAAATACGGGAAAATCCCGTATTTGGACCGGTCATTCCGCACGATGGTGGTGCTTATGACCGATGTTCAAGCCGCTGCCGTCAGCGGTTTGACCTTGATGTCGCGTTCATGGGTCCGCGCTTGGGCGAGATCGTATCGGGCCTGCATCCGCAGAAGGGTTTCAGCCTTGAGGCCAAAAGCCTTCTCGAAGCGGATCGCCATGTCGGCCGACAGGGCGGTGTGACCGTGCAGGACATTGCTCAGGTTCTGGCGGGAGACGCCGAGATGCTCGGCCAGCGCCTTCACATTGACGCCGTGCGGCTCCACGATCTCGGTCTTGAGCCATTCCCCGGCGTGAACGGCGAAAGTCGGGTGAACCTTGATAGCCATCAGTGATAATCCTCCAGATCGAGATCGGCCACCGCGCCGGTTTCGGTAAGGGTGAATGTCATCCGCCAATTCTTCGTCACGGTCATCGACCACGTTCCAAGCCGATCCCCCGTCATGGAGTGAAGGCCATAATTTGGCGGCGTCGCCAGTTCATCCAGGCTTCCGGCGTCGATGATGAAACTGACCATCTTGAGCAGCCGCGGGACCAGATCGCCCGGCAGCCCCTTTGCTTTTCCGGTTTCGACGAACCGGCGCAGCGCCTTGTGCCTGATGCTCTCGATTTCCATGTGTCGTGTTATAGGCGACACATGCCCGAGTGTCAATCAATAGTCGACACAAGGCCGCGCTTTCGCGCCCCGGAGGGGGTGATTTCCTTAGCAAATCAGGGTAAGGTGTCCGTGGGTGTAGGAACCCGGACCGAAATAGGCTGGCAGTCGATTGGCGTCGATTGCTGCCGAAAGCGCAGCGAGCCTTGGCGGGTTCGCTAGGCGCTATTGGAGCGCCTTGGCGGGCGCGCCGTTCTGGCTTTATGCCGGGGGCGCTGTGCCATGTCCAGAGCCGAAAGGCTTAAAAGCGCTGCGACCTGTCTTTCGGCAGGTTCCTACCCCCCGGCTGCCGGCCTGTTGCCGGTGACGGCTGTAGGAAGCCAAACCGAAAGACTACCCCATGACCAAATCCCCACAGCGGGCGCGTGATGCGTCCAAGGCTAAATCCGCCACCAGACAGCGGAAGAACATAAAACGAACCAGCGGGCCGCCCAAGGCCGTTGGGAGGGCATACAAGACGATAGGCGTTACCGCCGAGGAATTCTTTAAGGCTTGGAGCCGGAAGGACCGGGCGGCGCTGATTGAGGTTCTGATTGAGTCGCTGGACGCCGAAGCCGGGGATCCAGATCTGGAAGACGGCAACGACGACAAACCCAATCTCGCCGGCTACGAGCATTGTTTGACTTGCGCGGACGATGCTGAGGCTGACTACTGCGACGACGAGCCCAGCGTCGGTTTCTGCGAGCGAGAACTGGACGAAACCGACGATCCTCGCGGCGAGGGAGTCGACGAGGACGGCGACGACAATCAAGATGATGAGCCGAGCCTGGGTTGGACCGCAGAGGAAGCCGCGCGGGGTCGAACATATAGCGGTGCCATGGGGCGATGCTTCGATCTGGAGGGGGAGTCGGCGCAATGAGCAGACCACTCAAAGCCACATCGTCCAATCCGCTGATCGATTTAATTGACGACATGAGAAAGGACGTCGAGTCCGGCGCGACTCCACCTCAGTCCTCGGTAGAACTTATAAATTCCATGATTCAGGCCATCCGCGCCAGAAAGGCCGAACTACGGGCGCAACGCGAGCAAGTCGAACCCGCGAAGAAAGGGTGCAGTAACAAGCGCGCTGATCCGCGCCCAACCCTCGACGATGCTGTAGACGCCGCCATTCGCCTGATTAGGACTAACGGTCGAAAGCGCGCAGGCATTCCTTCGGCGGAGATTATTCCGTTCCCGATAGCCTAACCCTTCCGCACCACCACCACCGACAAGCCGCTCCCTTAATCGGGGGCGGCTTTTTCTATTTGCATCGCAGTCGATAGCCGCTCGCCGATATGGTTGGATGCCCGCCGTACCGGATCAACGTCTAGATGAGCATAGCGCGCCGTTGTCGTGACGTTCTTATGCCCCAGCAATTTTCCGATGATAGGTAGTCCGAGTCCGTCACCGGCTCCGATGCTAGCATGGGTATGTCGCAGATCGTGGATTCTGACGCCTTCTAAGCCTGCATGATGCTTGATTAGCTCCCAAGGGCGCTTCAGGTCGGCGCGCGGCCTATCCTCGCCATTCGGCCCCGGATCGCCGGGAATAACGTATTTGCCGATAGGCTCAAGGCGCTGAAGAATCGCCAGCGCCGGCGTATTCAGGACTACGGTCTTCTTGCCGGTCTTGGAGTCGGGCAGAAACAGCATCCCGCGTTCCGTATCCACCATCGACCATTCCAGTTCCAGAATCTCACCAAGCCGACAGCCCGTAAAAATCAGCAGGTAGACGGCAGCGGCGACGTAGACGTCCAGAACCGTCTTTTG
This sequence comes from Xanthobacteraceae bacterium, assembly GCA_023954195.1. Lineage (GTDB taxonomy): Bacteria > Pseudomonadota > Alphaproteobacteria > Rhizobiales > Xanthobacteraceae > 62-47. The sequence goes on along the minus strand of JAMLIK010000001.1, from coordinate 456,269 downwards.
GTTCTCCTGTTTGCGGCGATGCTTCGACGGATTGGCGACCTCTTTCTCAGGCCATGGCAGTCCGTCCGTTACGGCGGTGCGCATGACGTGGCCTAGCCGCGTCAGTTCGTCGGTTGTCAGATAGCGTTCCTTTGGCGACTCAGGAAATTTTGTGAGGCCCCGCGTTGGATTGAATCCCTCCGGAGCGAGTTTTTCGTTGCTGGCGAAAGTGTAGACGTTGGATAGCGTTGCTATGGCGCGATTGGCGGCGACTTTAGCATGGACTCCAATTTGCCTGTGCACCGCAGCCACGTCGGCACGGGTGACGGCCGCGACCTTCTTGCGCTTGATATCGTCGCTTAGGAGGTTGCGGAGGTAATTCTTGTAGAGCACCACCGTCCTTGGTTTCTTATACGGTTCGGCATATTCGGCGATGTAGCGTTCAATAACTTCGCCAAGGGTAGGGGCCTTCCGCTTGGCGTTTTTCTCGCCTTGTGGGTCCGCGCCTTTGACGACCTCTCCCGCTTTCTCTATGGCGCTTTTGCGAGCCTCAGAAAGGCCAATGGCGGGATATTCACCCAGATTGATCCGCCGTCGCGCTCCACCGTCCTGAGGGCGATAGCGGAAGCTCCACGTCTTCTTTCCGCTAGAAAAGACCCTGAGACAAAGACCGGCGCGAACCGTGTCCCAAAGCTCAATAAAGCCCTTGGCAGGCGGCTTGATGTTCTGTACCCGTCCAGCAGATAGCTTCTCGGTTGCCATGGCTTCTCCCGGAATTCGTGGGTCCAAATTGGGTCCAACAATGCCGCAACGGTCGGAAATCGAGTGAAATCAAAAGAAGGCATTTCGACCTTAAAAACAAGGGGTATCTGCGATTTCTGCAATATCTTGAAATCATGCGAAAGTGACTTTTTTCAGTTTTGGGTACTGCAGGTCGTTGGTTCGAATCCAGCTGCCCCGACCAGAATCACAACAGCATCAAAGATATGGTCCCGGAAGCCCGCGCTTCCGCGGGAGCGGTGTGGGAATATGATCCGGCTTGACAACATCTCGAAGCAGAACGGCCACCAATTGCTGTTCGTGGAAGCCTCGGTGGCGCTGTTGCGTGGCGAAAAGGTGGGCCTGGTCGGGCCGAACGGCGCCGGCAAGACCACGCTGTTCCGCATGATTACCGGGCAGGACGCGCCGGACGAGGGGCAAGTCGCGGTCGATCGCGGCGTCACCATCGGCTATTTCAGCCAGGACGTCGGCGAGATGGCCGGGCGCAGCGCCGTCGCCGAGGTGATGGACGGCGCCGGGCCGGTCAGCGCGGTCGCGGTCGAACTGAAGGATCTGGAAACGGCGATGGCCGATCCGGACCGCGCCGACGAGATCGAGGACATCATCGCGCGCTATGGCGAGGTGCAGGCGCGGTTCGAGGAACTCGACGGCTACGCCCTCGACGGCCGTGCCCGCGAAGTGCTGGCCGGTCTCGGCTTCAGCCAGGAGATGATGGAGGGCGACGTCGGCCAACTGTCGGGCGGCTGGAAGATGCGCGTGGCGCTGGCGCGCATCCTGCTGATGCGGCCCGACGCCATGATCCTCGACGAGCCGTCGAACCATCTCGACCTGGAAAGCCTGATCTGGCTGGAGCAGTTTCTCAAGGGCTATGACGGTCTGCTGCTGATGACCTCGCACGACCGCGCCTTCATGAACCGCATCGTCGGCAAGATCGTCGAGATCGACGGCGGCACGCTGACGACTTATTCCGGCGATTACGAGTTCTACGAGCAGCAGCGCGCGCTGAACGAAAAACAGCAGCAGGCGCAGTTCGAGCGCCAGCAGGCGATGCTGGCCAAGGAGATCAAGTTCATCGAGCGCTTCAAGGCGCGCGCCTCGCACGCCGCGCAGGTGCAGAGCCGGGTCAAGAAGCTCGACAAGATCGAGCGTGTCGAGCCGCCGCGGCGGCGGCAGACGGTGCTGTTCGATTTTCCGCCCGCGCCGCGCTCCGGCGAGGACGTCGCCAGCCTGAAGGGCGTCGACAAGGCGTATGGCGGGCGGGTGATCTATCAGGGGCTCGACTTCGCGGTGCGCCGCCGCGAGCGCTGGTGCGTGATGGGCATCAACGGCGCCGGCAAGTCGACGCTGCTGAAGCTGGTGGCGCGCGCGACCGAACCCGACGCCGGCAGCGTGGCGCTCGGCGGCAGCGTCAGGATGGGCTACTTCGCCCAGCACGCGATGGATCTGCTCGACGGCGAGCGCACCGTGTTCCAGTCGCTGGAGGATGCGTTTCCGCAGGCCGGGCAGGGCTCGCTGCGGGCGCTCGCCGGCTGCTTCGGCTTTTCCGGCGACGACGTCGAAAAGCGCTGCCGCGTGCTGTCGGGCGGCGAGAAGGCGCGGCTGGTGATGGCCTTGATGCTGTTCGATCCGCCGAACTTCCTGGTGCTCGACGAGCCGACCAACCACCTCGACATCGCCACCAAGGAAATGCTGATCGCGGCGCTCAAGGATTACGAGGGCACCATGCTGTTCGTCTCGCACGACCGCCATTTCCTCGCCGCGCTGTCCAACCGCGTGCTGGAGCTGACGCCGGACGGCGTCCACCAATACGGCGGCGGCTACACCGAATACGTTGCCCGCACCGGCGCCGAGGCGCCGGGCTTGCGAGGGTAGGGGTCAAATCCCGTTCGTCATTGCGAGGAGCCCTTGCGACGAAGCCATCCAGTCCTTGCTTTGCAGCCTCTGGATTGCTTCGCGGAGGCTGTGCTCGGACAACGCGAAGCGTTGATCCCAGTGCTCGCAATGACGGGCAAGTTTACGACTATGCCGCGTCGGCCTGTTTCACCGGAGCCTGCGCGGCCGGTTTCGGCCGCGGCTTGTCCTGCTGCTTCGACCACGAGGTGTAATAGGCCACCACCGTCATCGCGAAGATGCCGGCGATGCTGACGGCGATCTGCACGAGCAACGAACCCGAACTCATGGTGAGCAGGAAATGCGCCACGAACGACAGGAACACGCCGACGCAGAACACCGCCAGCGACTGCTGGCCGCATTTGATCACCGGCTTGAACGCCCGCCATTCGAGTCCCGGCCAGTCCTTCGGCAGGAAGCGGGTGACGAAGAACGCGATGATGACGAAATGCAGCACCCGGTAGGGCGCGAGATAGGTCTTGTCGTTGGGGTTGAAGGCGTCGTACAGCCACGCCGGAAACAGCGCGCCGAATTCGGGAAAGCGCCCGGCCATGGTCATCACCAGCGCAAACACCAGATAGGCCCCGCCGAGATAGAGCAGGCCGCGCGACCAGATCACCGCGCGCGAGGCGGTGGCGCCGCCGAGCGCGAACCACGCTCCGAACATGAACAGCAACTGCCAGGTGAATGGATTGAAGTACCATTCGCCCGCCGGGTAGCCGCGCAGGTTCCAGCCGTAGTGCCGCGCCGCGAAATACAGGGCCAGCGAGGCCAGCATGGTGAGGTCGGGCTTGCGCAGCATCATCCACAAGACCGGCGGAAAGAACGCCATCAGCACGATGTAGAGCGGCAGCACGTCGAGGTTGAGCGGCTTGAACGACAGCAACAGGCCGTGAACCAGCGTCTGGATCGGGTCCGCGACCAGGCCCGCGACGTTGAACTCGCTGATGATATCGCCGTCGTTATAGCGCAGCGCGACGTAGCCGATCGCGGCGATATAAATCACGAACAGCACGATATGGGCGACGTAGAGCTGCCACACCCGCTTGAACAGGCGGGTGGCGCCGACCACGAAGCCGCGATCCAGCATCATCTTGGCGTAGACGAACGAGGCGGTGTAGCCCGAGATGAACACGAACAGGTCGGCGGCGTCGCTGAAGCCGTAATTCCGCGTGGTGATCCAGTTCACCGCGTTGTTGGGGATGTGGTCGAGGAAAATGGCCCAGTTGGCGATTCCGCGAAACAGGTCGAGCCGCAGGTCACGCCCTTTCGGGGGCAAGGTTGCATGGATGTCCATGGGGGCCGTCGGGTAATCCTGAATCGGGCCGAATGCAAGGTCGCGGATAGGCGGCATGTTGCCATGATTGTCACAAGGCCGCGAACGGATTATAGCATCTGCCATGCGCGGATCGCCGGTATTCGGCCTGCGATCCGGCGCGCTCGAGGGGATGCGAGTCCGTGTCCGTCTCGATCCGGTTGTCTTCGAAACGCAAGTCAGCAGGCCACGCCACACCATGACCGCACGCATTTTCAAGCCCGCCAAGAGCGTGATGCAATCCGGCTTCGCCGCGAGCAAGGAGTGGCAGCTCAGCTACGAGCCCGAGCAGCCGCGCACGGTCGAGCCGCTGATGGGGTGGACCAGTTCCGGCGACATGAAGCAGCAACTGACCTTGCGCTTCGCCACCAAGGACGAGGCCATCGCCTATTGCGAGCGCATGGGCATCGCCTATCAGGTGATCGAGCCGAAGGAGCGGGCGGAGCGGCATGCCGCTTACGCCGACAATTTCGCCTTCCGCCGCAGCGATCCATGGACCCACTGACCGGAAATGTCGCGCGCAGGCTCCGCAACCCCGGCGTCGTCCCCGCGCAGGCGGGGACCCATAACCCCTGGCATTGCCATTTTGGGCGAACTTACCCGGATCGATTGAGCCGAGCCGCTGCGGGGTACGGGTCCCCGCCTGCGCGGGGACGACGATTTTCGTGTCGAGGATTCACACACAAACCCGGTCAGGCTCGGCCTGTGGTGGCCCGCGTCGTGGCGCGCCGCCCGGCGACCTTAAAGTCATGGTTGCGCGAGGGGGCGTCGCAGTGACAACATGGGCCGGTCGCCGTCCCGCCTGAAGGCCGTTCACACCCACCCGCCTGGAAGTCATGCCGCTTCATTCAAATATTGCAACGAATTCGCCGGATTTCACCCGCAACGCCGAGGCGATGCGCGCGCTGGTGGCGGAGCTGAAGGATAAGCTGAACGAAGTCGCCGGCGGCGGCGGCAAGGCGTCGCGTCAGCGCCACACCTCGCGCGGCAAGATGTTCGTCCGCGACCGCGTCGATCTGTTGATCGATCCCGGCACCGCGTTCCTCGAATTGTCGCCGCTCGCCGCCAACGGGCTCTACGGCGGCGACGTGCATGCGGCCAGCGTCGTCACCGGCGTCGGCCGCGTCGCGGGGCGCGAATGCGTCATCGTCGCCAACGACGCCACCATCAAGGGCGGCACTTACTACCCGATGACGGTGAAGAAGCATCTGCGCGCGCAGGACGTGGCGCGGCAGAACAACCTGCCGTGCATCTATCTGGTGGATTCCGGCGGCGCGTTCCTGCCGCAGCAGGACGAGATTTTTCCTGACGAGCGCCACTTCGGCCGCATCTTCTACAATCAGGCCAACCTGTCGGCGCAGGGCATCGCCCAGATCGCCATCGTGATGGGCTCCTGCACCGCCGGCGGCGCCTACGTGCCGGCGATGTCGGACGAGAGCATCATCGTCCGCAACCAGGGCACCATCTTCCTCGGCGGGCCGCCCTTGGTCAAGGCCGCCACCGGCGAGGTGGTGACGGCGGAGGAACTGGGCGGCGCCGACGTGCACTCGCGCCAGTCCGGCGTCACCGACCACTACGCGCAGAACGACCGCCACGCCATCGGCATCGCCCGGCGCATCGTCGGGACGCTGAAGCAGTCGCCGCGTCACGTCTCGGGCTGGCAATCGCCGCGCGAGCCGCTTTACCCGCCGCGGGACATCTACGGCGTGGTGCCGGCCGACAACCGCAAGCCGTTCGACGTCCGCGACATCATCGCGCGGATCGTCGACGGCTCGGAGTTCGACGAGTTCAAGAAGCTCTACGGCCAGACGCTGGTCTGCGGCTTCGCCCATATCTGGGGCTATCCGGTCGGCATCGTCGCCAACAACGGCATCCTGTTCAGCGAAAGCTCGCTGAAGGGCGCGCATTTCATCGAATTGTGCAGCCAGCGCAACATCCCGCTGGTGTTCTTGCAGAACATCACCGGCTTCATGGTCGGCAGGAAATACGAGGCCGGCGGCATCGCCCGCGACGGCGCCAAGCTGGTGACGGCGGTGGCGACCACCTCGGTGCCGAAATTTACCGTGGTGATCGGCGGCTCCTACGGCGCCGGCAACTACGGCATGTGCGGCCGCGCCTATTCGCCGCGCTTCCTGTGGATGTGGCCGAACGCGCGCATCTCGGTGATGGGCGGCGAGCAGGCGGCGATGGTGCTGAGCACGGTGCGCCGCGAGGGCATCGAGGCCAAGGGCGGTACGTGGTCGGCCGAGGAGGAGCGCGAATTCCAGGCGCCGATCCGGGCGCAGTACGAAAAACAGGGCAGTCCCTATTACGCCACCGCGCGGCTGTGGGACGACGGCGTGATCGACCCCGCCGATACCAGGCTGGTGCTGGGACTGGGCCTGTCGGCGGCGGCCAACGCGCCGATCGAGCCGACCCGCTTCGGCATTTTCAGGATGTAACGATGGCTGCTTCCGCGCACTACCGGCGTTTCCGCACGCTTCTGATCGCCAATCGCGGCGAGATCGCCTGCCGCGTCATCCGCACCGCGCGCGCCATGGGCTTGCGCAGCGTCGCGGTCTATTCCGAGGCCGACGCCGACGCCGTCCATGTCGCCATGGCCGACGACGCCGTGCTGCTGGGTCCGGCGCGGGCGCGCGACAGCTACCTCAATATCGAGCGCGTGCTGGCGGCGGCGAAACAGAGCGGCGCGGAGGCGATCCATCCCGGCTACGGCTTCTTGTCCGAGAACGCCGAATTCGCGCAAGCCTGCGCCGACGCGAATCTGGTGTTCGTCGGCCCGACGGCCGAGATGATGACCGCGATGGGCTCGAAGTCCGGCTCAAAACTGTTGATGGAAAAGGCCGGCGTGCCGCTGGTGCCGGGCTATCACGGCGAGGCGCAGGACGACGCGACCTTGGCGGCGGCGGCGGAGAAGGCGGGCTTCCCGGTGCTGGTCAAGGCGTCGGCTGGCGGCGGTGGACGCGGCATGCGGGTGGTCCGCGCGGCGGCTGAACTGACGGCGGCGCTGGAGAGCGCGCGGCGCGAGGCCAAGGCGGCGTTCGGCGACGACCGCATGCTGATCGAGAAATACGTCCAGAATCCGCGCCACATTGAAGTGCAGGTGATCGGCGACAGCCACGGCAATCTGCTGTCGCTGTTCGAGCGCGAATGCACGTTGCAGCGTCGTCATCAGAAAGTGATCGAGGAAGCGCCATCGCCGACCCTCAACGGCGCGCAGCGTGAAAAGGTCTGCGAGGCGGCGCGCAAGGCGGCCGGCGCGGTGAATTACGTCGGCGCGGGCACCATCGAGTTCGTCTCCGACGGCAAGGAAGTGTTTTTCATCGAGATGAACACGCGCTTGCAGGTCGAGCATCCCGTGACCGAACTGATTAGCGGCGTCGATCTGGTCGAGTGGCAGTTGCGCGTGGCTTTCGGCGAAAAGCTGCCGATGACGCAGGATCAACTGAAACTCAACGGCCACGCCATCGAGGCACGGGTCTACGCGGAAAATCCCGACAAGAACTTCATGCCCTCGGTCGGCCGCATCAAGACCTGGCGGACGCCGGAGGAGATCGGCGGCCTGCGCATCGACGCCGGCTACCGGCAGGGCAGCGACGTGTCGCCGCACTACGACGCCATGCTGGCCAAGGTGATCGCCTGGGCGCCCACCCGCGACGTCGCCATCGACCGGCTCAATCGCGGGCTGGAAGACATGGACGTGCGCGGCGTCGTCACCAACATCCCGTTCCTGTCGGCGCTCATCACCCATCCCGATGTCCGCAAGAACAAGATCGACACCGGCTTCATCGAGCGGCACCTGAAGGATCTCACGCCGAAGCTGCCCGCGCCCGGCGCGCTGGAACTGGCGGCCGCGGTCGCCGCCATTCTCACCCATGAGCGGCAAGAGATGCGCGCCGACGTGCAGTCGCCGTGGCAGACCGACGGCTGGATGCCGGTCGGCCAGCGGCATCGCGTGTTTACCTTCCGGCAAGGGCCCGGCACCGAACTGACCATCGCCCGCCGCTACGGCGGCGGCTCGTCGGCGCTGGAGATCGACGGCCGCCAGATCGATTTTGCTTTCAACGCCGAGGGCGACAGTGCCTTCGCGGTGTCGCTCGACGGCGCGCGCAGCCATGCCGTCGCCGTGCTCGACGGCCGCGACGTCTATGTCCGCACCCGCAACGGGCGCTTCGAGTTCACATGGGCCGATCCGTTCAGCGGCGGCGACGACGAGCACGTCGGCGAGGACCGCATCGTCGCGCCGTTGCCGGGCACCGTGGTGGCGCTGCTGGCGAAGGAAGGCGAGACGCTGGAGAAGGGCGCGCCGATCCTGACGCTGGAAGTGATGAAGATGGAGCAGACCCTGCGCGCGCCGTTCGCGGGCCGGGTGAAGCGCATCAACTGCAACGTCGGCGATATCGTCCAGGAAGGCGTCGAACTCGCCGAGATCGAGCCAACGGAGGCTTGAGCGGGATGGGCGCGCGGGTCGCGATCGTCGAGATGGGGCCGCGCGACGGCCTGCAAAACGAAAAGGTGTCGGTCAGCGTCGAGGCGCGCATCGGCTTCGTCGAGGCGCTGGTTAAGGCGGGGCTCACCACCTGCGAGGTCGGCGCGTTCGTGTCGCCGAAGGCGATTCCGCAGATGGTCGGCTCCGATCAGGTCTTGCGCGCGGTCTCGGCCGCGCTGCCGCGGGGCGAGTTTCACGTTCTGGTGCCGAACGAGAAAGGCTATGAGGCCGCGGTCGCCGCCGGCGCCAAGGTGGTCTCGGTGTTCGCCTCGGCTTCCGAAGGATTTTCCCGCGCCAACATCAACTGTTCGATCGCGGAGTCCATCGAGCGCTTCAAGCCGGTGCTGGCTCGCGCCAAAGCCGATGGCGTCAAGGTGCGCGGCTACGTCTCCTGCGTGCTCGGCTGTCCGTTCGACGGCGAGGTGAGGGCGTCGGCGGTGGCCGACGTCGCGAGGACGCTGCGGGATCTCGGCTGCTACGAGATTTCGCTCGGCGACACCATCGGCGTCGGCACCCCCGCGAAAGCCCGCGCGATGTTGCGCGCGGTCGCCGCCGAGGTGCCGGCCGAACACCTGGCGATGCACTTCCACGACACCTACGGGCAGGCGCTGGCCAACCTCTATGCCGGGATGGAGGAGGGTGTCCTCGTGATCGACGCCGCCGCCGGCGGCCTCGGCGGCTGCCCTTACGCGCCCGGCGCGACCGGCAACGTCGCCACCGAGGACGTGGTCTACATGCTGGAAGGCATGGGGATTTCGACCGGGGTGGACATGGAGAAACTGCTCGCCGCCACCAACCGCATGAGCGCGCTGCTCGGCCGTCCGCCGGTCAGCCGGGTGGCGTCGGCGCTGAACGCCAAGCGGGCCAAAGCCGGAAAAGACTGAGCGTCTGCCTCGAAATGCCGCACGCAGGATCGGGCCGTCCCGGTGTCGTCCTCGCGCAGGCGGAGACGACTTTGTCTGCGGGAGAGACGCGACCTATCGCTTTTTGCCGCGCGCCTTGCGCGCGGCGTAGCGCGCGTCACGCGCCGCCTTGCGTTCCGCTTCGAGGGCGGCTTCGCGCGCGGCGGCCTCGGCCTTTTCGCGTTCGATCTGCTCGGCGGCAAGGCGCGCAGCTTCGGCCTCGCGGGCGGCCGCTTCGGCCTTGACGGCCTCGCGCAGCCGCCTGGCCTCGGCACGCTCGGCGGCCTGCGCGGCGCGTTCAGCCTGACGCTGCTTGACGGCGGGATCGTCCGGGCCGGGCTGGGCGCGGAACTTGTTCAAAATGTCCTTCCTGGCTTGCAGCGCCGCCTTTTGACGATCGGCGAAGCCGGGCTCCTTGAATCCACTCATCGATAACCTTGGCCTGCTCCGAAACGGGGAATTTGAGTTGCCCTTGTCTACGCGACAGACGGCATCCCGGTCCACTGGTCAGCGCGATTTTGTTGCGTAAAAGCAAAGAGGGGATCCGTGCGCCGGATCCCCTCGAATGACGTTTGAATAAACTGGAATCCGGGCGTCACCGCATCGGGTGCAGGACGCACAGCTTGTTGCCGTCCGGATCGCGCAAATAGGCGAGGTAGAACTTGACGGTGCCGTTGTCGCGTACTCCCGGCGGGTCCTCGCAGGTGGTGCCGCCATTGGCGACGCCGGTCGCATGCCAGGCGTCGGCTTCTTCCGGGGATTTCGCCAGAAAGCCGATGGTGCCGCCGTTGGCGTGCGTCGCCGCCTTGCCGTCGATCGGCTTGGAGACCGCGAAGGTGCCGGTCTTGGTGCGGTAGAAAATCCGATGGCGGTCGACCACGGCCGGCGGGATGCCGAGCGTGCCGAGCAGCTTGTCGTAAAACGCCTTCGCCCGATCCAGGTCGTTGGTGCCGATCATGACGTGGGAAAACATTGCGTCGCTCTCCGAAAGGGTTGTTGATGGTTGCAGGCGAGAGCCGCCATTCAACAGGGAATGCCGTAATTGTCGAGCGTCATTTCAGCCGATATTTGACGCCGACGCGGGCTTTTTGCTAACGGCGATGCTACACAGACCGAAGCCACGGTCCCGTAGCTCAACTGGATAGAGTAGCGGATTTCTACTCCGCGGGTTGCAGGTTCGAATCCTGCCGGGATCGCCACTCATGATTTCACCTGCTTTGATTTCAATGCCTTAGCTTTGGTTTTGGCAAACTGGATTGCCGGTTTGCCAATTTCTGTTCTTGGATTGAGCTTGTCCGCTATCTCAGCCGCCATGCGGGCGCGGTTCGCAGCCTTTGTGTATCGGCTAGGTTCACTGTCCGAAGTCCATCCGAACCAGCTTTTCAATTGCTCAGTCGTGGCACCGTTTTCAGCCATCCGTGTTGCTGCGGCTTTCCGTAGGCCGTGAGCCGAACAGTGCGAAAGATCGGCTTCATTGCAGCATTCGCGAAACCAGTTTCCAAAGCCTGCCGCCGTGAAGGCGTTGCCTGCATCGGTGACTAGAAAAGCAAGCTGATGGGATTTCGGCATCGCGTTCGCCGCCTCCCAAATCTCCTGTCTCACTGGAATGTCGATTGGGTTGCCTGTCTTTTCCTGCTTCAGGCTCAGGATGTTGTTGACGACATGTTGCCGCCCCATGCGGACGACATCGCCACGACGCTGGCCGGTGTAGAGCAGCAATGCCAGCGCCAGCCGTGCCCGCGTCCCTATCGGATGCCGCGCTTCATACTTGGCGATTTCTGCATCCGTCCAAGAGTGGTGGCCGTCGCTCTTTGGTGCCTTGATTTTGATTGCGGCGGTCGGGTCATCCTTCCGCATCTCGATTTCGATGGTGTGGCGGATCAGGTGTCGCAGCGTCTTGAGCAGGTTTCGCGCCGCGAGCGGTGACCGCTTTGCCAGTATCGCCCGAACCGCCTTTTCGTCCATTGTGGCCATTGGACGGTCACCGTGTTCATTGCGGAACCGCTCAAGGATGGCGCGGCGCATCTTCTGTGTGCTGGGCTGGAACGCCTTAAACTCGGCGTTGAAGTTGTAATAATTGACGAGCGCCGCGTTGACTGTGCCGGGCTTAGTTCTGCTGGCACCTATCTGCGGTGCCTGCCATTCGGCATCTAAGGCCGCCTGATAGGCCGCCATAAACTCTGGCGACCATGGCAGGCCGGGAAGCGCAACACGCTTCGCACCGGGCTTACGGAGGTAGTAACGCGGACCTCCGTGCCGATCTACAAACCCATGAACGTATCGTGGGTTTTTACGATTCATCCGTGAACGGTCTCCCATCCTGCACCGGGCGCGGCGTCATCCGCCATGTCTTGACGAGCGTTTGACGGCTCAAAGACAGCGGCACCGTTGGGCTGCAAGGTAATCTGGAAAGGAACCTGTTCACGCTGACAAGCGCGGATGATGCGCTGGACATCGGCTTGATTTACGTTGGACTTCCTACGCGGCATTCACAACACCTCTTGACAGTTCCTTAAGTGTCGATATGCCATAATGGCACCGAAAGGTCAAGGAAATTATGTCCGAGGGGTCAGTAGTGGCAAAACAATCAGATAGTATCCACGATAGAGACCGAATTATTGTCCGCCTGCCAGACGGGATGCGCGACAGACTATCCGCCCTTGCCGAGTCCAACGGGCGGTCAATGACAGCGGAAGTTGTTGCAGCTTTGGAGCAGCACCTTGAACAGCCCAGCCGAATGGACGCCATCGAGGAAGAGCTAGAGAAACACAAACAACTACTTGATATCGTTGACGTCCTCTTCAATGCCGGAGTCCGGTTAGAGGACGCTGTAATCGAATTGCAAGAAAAGGTATTCGGCGGACAGCGGATGCGGCGAGAGTTGAAGTGAAGCCCACTTCGGTCGATTCCGGTTGCTTAGGCCGGTTCCCGTGACTTAGGGTTGCGGGAACCTTAGGAGGAACTAATGACAGAATGTCAGTTTAAGCCGGGCGAAGAAGTCCAATCCAAGACCGGTACACAAAAGATGATTTTCATGCGCGTTGATGACGAGAATCCAGACTATGGAATCTGCGTTTGGACTGACGACAACAATAACCTGCAGGAGGAGTCTTTCCCGCTGGTGTTGCTCAAGAAGTATCAATCAAGAGGACCTGTCGTGGTCTAGGCTCCAGACTCAATCGGTCCACCAAGTTATGATGGCGGCGATATTGATGGCCGCTTCGAAGTTGCGCGCCAGCTTGTCGTAGCGGGTTGCGATGCGGCGCCAATCCTTGAGCCTGCAAAACATGCGCTCGATGCGGTTGCGCAGCTTATAGGCTTCGGTGTCGAAGGGATGTGTTCGCTTTCGCGTGGGGTTGTTCGGGATGACCGGGATTGTCCCGCGGCCGAGCAGAAAGAGCCGAAAGCCGTCGCTGTCATAGGCGGTATCGGCGGCGCATAAGCGTGCCGCTGGCAAGCCGGAGAGAAGGGGCAGAACGACGCGAAGATCGCCGCGTTGTCCGGGTGTTATCTCGATGGCGAGCGGTCGGCCCTGGGGCATGGCCGAATCTCGACCAGTCGCTATTGCGCTGGACGGACGGCTGCGAACGATGATGACGGCGGAACCTTCGAGCACCTTCACCAGAGCGAGCGCAACCGTCCGAACGCGGTGTCCGGTGTTGCGATGCTCCTATGCTGCGGTGAATGCGCGGGCTGCCTGCTCGCGTTTCGCGTAGGTGCCTAGAACGGTGCCGTCTGCGGCGAGCGCAATGTGGATGCCTGACTTCGGCTCCAGCACGTCGCCTAGAAAAATTCGCCCGATGTAAACCGAGACTCTTGAAACCGAATCATCGGCGGCGTACTTTGAAATCCTACGGCTATCTCAAGCCTTCGATTTGCTTCCCGAAGCCCCGCCTTTGCCCAAGGTGGGGTTTCGTCTTTTGGGCTTGTCGGGCGGTCTATCCCGGTTTGCCAACGGCGCAGAAAGCCCTTTTGCGCCAATATCGCCCCTTTTACGGGGTTGCCAGTCCAAGCTATTGATTTGCGCTGGATGGCCAGTCCTGCCGGGATCGCCACCAACAGTTGCCTGATCGCGACGATGCCGGCCGGTTCGTCGATCGCCGCGGACCGGCTTCGCGGCCGCCGGTCAATCCCGGCGGCCGCCGTTACCGATTTACTTTTTCAGGCACAGCCCGATGGTGGGCGGGGTGGCGCATTTCGCGCCGTCCGCCGCGCCGCCGCCGGGACAAAACACCGAGACCAGCATTTCGCCGCCCTCGCAGCTCACCGCGCCGTCGGCCTGAACCGCGCGAATATTCGGTGCGCCCGGATCGCCTCTATCGCCCTTGTCTCCTTTATCGCCCTTGTCGCCCTTCGGCCCCTGCGGACCTGGAACGCCGGCGGCGCCCTGCGGTCCCGGCGTGCCTTGAGGTCCTTGCGTGCCCTGGGGTCCTTGAGCGCCTTGGGGACCCTGAGCGCCTTGTGGCCCCGCCGCGCCCGGAGCGCCTTGCGCGCCTTGCGGACCCGGCGGCCCCGGATCCCTGCCGCAGGCGGCGAGCGTCAGGGCGAGCGTCATCAACGTCGCCATCACAACTGTTTTTCTCATTCATTTCCTCCCGGCCATTTGCCGGGAACCATTAAAGTGTCGGGACTGCGAGGGAGCAACCGAAAAGGCGGCGACTGCAACCCGGCCCGCGCGGCGCATGGCCGCGCCGGGGTCGCCGCGCCGCCGAACCATATCGCGCGCGGTCGCGACAAAGCGGGGTGCCTCGGCATGGCGGTTTCCGCTATGCTCAGGCGCGCATGCGGCGGGAAGCGGCGCGGTCGCGCCATCAGCCTGTCACCCTTTGCGCGAAGATGGGCTGCGACCAGGGTTCGTCGCCTGAAGGAGAACACCATGACCGGTCTGGCCCGCCTCATCAGTGTCGCCTGCGTGCTCGCGTTCGGCCTGCTCGCGGCGCAGGCGGCCGACAAGGCGTACCGGCGCGACGATCTGGCGGACGCCGCGATCAAGCTGCAAGAGCAGATCCGGACCGAGGCGGGCGCGGTCGCCCGGCCGGCGTCGCAATTGCGCAGCGACGCCGAGACCGCGATCCGGAAGGGCAATCTCCGGGAAAGCCTGCAAATCCTCGGGCAGATCGCGGCGGTGGCCCCCGACGACGGCGGCAACTGGCTGCGGCTGGCGAAGACCATCCTCCAGGTCCGCCCGGCGACCGGCAGCGAGCAGACCGTGCTGCGCGAGCGCGCCTCCACCGCCGCCTATCTGGCCTATCAGCACGCCGCCGGCGCCGGCGCGGAAGCCGAGGCGCTGGCGGTGCTCGGCCACACTTTCGCGCAACGCAAGTTGTGGCGGCCGGCGCTCGACACCATGCAATTGTCGCTCGACCTGCGCGAGGTGGCCTCGGTGCGCGGCGAATACGAGAAACTGCGCGACGATCACGGCTTCCGGCTGCTCGACTACAGCGTCGATTCGGATTCCGCCTCGCCGCGTGTCTGCTTCCAGTTCTCCGAGGATCTCGCCAAGCGCGCCGACTTCGCCCCGTTCGTGACGATGGCCGGCACCGACGCGCCGGCGCTTTCGACCGAGGACCGGCAACTCTGCGTCGACGGTCTCAAGCATGGCGAGCGCTACAATATCGGCCTGCGCGCCGGGTTGCCGTCCCAGGTGCGGGAAACGCTGCCGAAATCGGCCGACTTCAACGTCTATGTCCGCGACCGGAAGCCGTTCGTCCGTTTCACCAGCCGCGCCTATGTGCTGCCGCGCACCGGCCAGCGCGGCATTCCGGTGGTCAGCGTCAACACCCGCGAGGTGGCGATCAACGTATTCCGGATCGGCGACCGCAACCTCATCAACACGGTGATCGGCAGCGACTTCCAGCGCGCCTTGAGCAGTTACGAGCTGACCACGCTCGGCGAGGAGCGCGGCGTCAAGGTGTGGAGCGGCGACCTTGCGACCGCCGCGCCGCTCAACGCCGAGGTCACCACCGCGTTCCCGGTCGATCAGGCGCTGGGCAGCCTACAACCCGGCGTCTACGTCATGACCGCCGCGCCGAAGGGGCCGCGCGCCGACAGCGACAACGATTCCGGCTCGCTGGCGACGCAGTGGTTCATCGTCTCCGATCTCGGGCTGACGGCGTTTTCCGGCCATGACGGCATCCACCTGTTCGCCCATTCGCTGGCCTCGACCGAGCCGGTGACCGATGCCGAGGTGCGGCTCGTGGCGCGCAACAACGAAATCCTCGCCACCCGCAAGACCGACGCGGCCGGCCACGTGCTGTTCGAGGCCGGGCTCGCGCGCGGCGAGGGCGGGCTGTCGCCGGCGCTGCTGGCGGTGACCGGCGCGAGCGCGAACTATGCCTTTCTCAGCCTCAAGACCATCGCCTTCGACCTGTCCGATCGCGGCGTCTCGGGCCGTCCGGTTCCCGCCGGGGCCGACGCCTTCGTCTATGCCGAGCGCGGCGTCTACCGCTCCGGCGAAACCGTCCATCTCACCGCGCTGCTCCGCGACGGGCAGGGCAAGGCGATGGCCGGCGCCCCGCTGACGCTGGTGGTGGAGCGCCCGGACGGCGTCGAATATCGCCGCGCCACGCTGCCCGACCAGGGCGCGGGCGGCCGCAGCCTGTCGCTGCCCCTGAACAATGCGGTGCCGACCGGCACCTGGCGGGTCCGCGCCTTCACCGATCCCAAGGCGGCGTCGGTCGGCGAGACAACGTTCATGGTCGAGGATTATGTGCCGGACCGCGTCGAATTCGATTTGACCAGCGATGCCAATCAGATCACGGCAAATGCTCCGGTCACGCTTAAAGTCGATGGACGGTTTCTTTACGGCGCGCCGGCGTCGGGTCTGCAACTCGAAGGCGAGATGCTGGTGGCCCCGGCGGCGGCGCGGCCGGGCTATGAGGGCTATCAGTTCGGCGTGCCCGACGAGGAGACCGCCGGCAACGAGCGCACCGCGATCGAGGATCTGCCGGAATCCGACGCAAGCGGCGTCGCGACCTTCCCGGTCAGCCTCGCCACGGCTCCGGCCTCGACCCGGCCGCAGGAAGCCCGGATCTTCATCCGCATGGCGGAAGCCGGCGGCCGCGCCGTGGAGCGCAAGCTGGTGCTGCCGGTGGCGCCTGCGGCGGCGATGATCGGCGTCAAGCCGCTGTTTTCCGGCACCAGTGTCGCCGAGGGCGACAACGCCAGTTTCGATGTGGTGTTCGTCGCGCCGGACGGCGCGCCGCTGTCGCGCGATGGCCTGCGCTATGAGTTGCTCAAGATCGAGTCGCGCTATCAATGGTATCGCCAGAGCGGCTCATGGGAGTTCGAGCCGGTCAAGTCCAGCAAGCGGGTCGCCGACGGTGATCTCAGCGTCGCCGCCGGCAAGCCGGCGCGGCTCAAACTGTCGCCGCCGCCCGGCCGCTACCGGCTCGACGTCAAGGCGGGCGCGGGGGACGGGCCGCTGACCTCGGTGTCGTTCGACGTCGGTTGGTATTCCGACGGCGGCGCCGACACCCCGGACCTGCTGGAAACCTCCATCGACAAGCCGCAATACGCCTCCGGCGACACCATGACGGTGTCAGTCAACGCCCGCGCCGCCGGCAAGCTGACCGTCAACGTGCTCGGCGACCGGCTGTTGACGACGCAAACCGTCGACGTCAGGGAAGGCACCGCGCAGGTCCGCATCCCGGTCGGGGCGGACTGGGGCACGGGCGCTTACGTGGTGACGACCCTGCGCCGCCCGCTCGACGCCGCCGCGCAAAGAATGCCGGGCCGCGCCATCGGGCTGAAATGGTTCGGCATCGACAAGGACGCCCGCACGCTCAAGGTCGAGCTGTCGCCGCCCGCCTTGGTGCGGCCGGGCACCGCGTTGGTGCTGCCGGTGAAGATCGGCGGCCTCAACCCCGGCGAGGACGCCAAGATCGTGGTCGCCGCCGTCGATGTCGGCATTCTCAACCTCACCAACTACAAGCCGCCGGCGCCCGACGACTACTATCTCGGCCAGCGCCGGCTCTCGGCTGAAATCCGCGACCTTTACGGCCAGTTGATCGACGGCATGCAGGGCGCGCGCGGTCAGATTCGCTCCGGCGGCGATATCGCGGCCGCCGAGATGCAGGGTTCGCCGCCGAGCCAGAAGCCGCTGGCGCTGTATTCCGGCATCGTCACCGTCGGCCCGGACGGCACCGCCAACATCGCCTTCGACATTCCCGACTTCGCCGGCACCGCGCGGGTGATGGCGGTGGCATGGACCGCGACCAAGCTCGGCCGCGCCTCGACCGACGTCACGGTGCGCGATCCGGTGGTGCTGACCGCGACCCTGCCGCGCTTCCTGCTCTCCGGCGATCGCGGCAGCATGACCTTCGAGCTCGACAACGTCGAAGGCGCGCCCGGCGACTACAGCGTCAACGTCAGCGCCTCCGGGCCGGTCAAGGTGCCGGACAACGCCACCGCCACGGTCAATCTCAAGGCCAGGCAGCGCGCGTCGATGGCGCTGGCGCTCGCGGCCGCTGGCACCGGGGCGGCGCAGATCGATGTCGCCATCAAGGGGCCGGACGGCTTGACGCTTTCGCGGCGCTACGCGCTCGACGTCAAGGCGCCGACGCAAATTCTGGCGCGCCGCGCGGTGCGGACCCTGGCGAGGGGCGAAAGCCTGACGCTGACGAAGGATATGTTCGCCGATCTGGTGGCCGGCACCGGCGGCGTCTCGCTGTCGATCGGCCCCTCCGCCGCGCTCGACGCCGCCACCGTCCTCAAGGCGCTCGACCGTTATCCGTTCGGCTGCTCCGAGCAGATCACCAGCCGCGCCATGCCGCTGCTCTACGTCAACGATCTGGCGGCCGGCGCGCATCTGGCGATGGACACCGCCGTCGATCAGCGCATCAAGGACGCGATCGACCGGCTGCTGGCGCGGCAGGGCTCGAACGGTTCGTTCGGGATGTGGTCGTCGGGCGGCGACGACGCCTGGCTCGACGCCTATGTCACCGATTTCCTCAGCCGCGCCCGCGAAAAAGGCTTCGCGGTGCCGGACACCGCGTTCCGCTCGGCGCTGGATCGCGTCCGCAACTTCGTCGTCAACGCCGACGAGCCGGAGAAGGACGGCGGCCGCGACCTCGCTTACGGGCTCTACGTGCTGGCGAAGAACGGCAACGCCCCGGTCGGCGACCTGCGTTATCTGGCCGACGCCAAGCTGAACAACCTCGCCACCCCGATCGCCAAGGCGCAACTCGCCGCCGCGCTGGCGCTGGTCGGCGACCGCGTCCGCGCCGAGCGGGTCTACGCCGCGGCGCTGGCGAGCCTCGATCCCAAGCCGGCGCTGCAATTCGGCCGCGCCGACTACGGCTCGGCGTTGCGCGACGCCGCCGCGCTGGTGTCGCTGGCGGGCGAGGGCAACGCGCCGCGCGCGACGCTGACGCAAGCGGTGCAGCGGGTCGAGGCCGCGCGCGGGCTGTCGCCGTTCACCTCGACGCAGGAAAATGCCTGGCTGGTGCTGGCGTCGCGGGCGCTGGCGAAAGACGCCGGCAACATCGCGCTCGATATCGACGGGACGAACGTGAGGACCGTGGTCAATCGCAGCTACAAGGCGGCCGATCTCGACGGCAGGCCGATCACGATCACCAACCTCGGCGAGGCGCCGATGCAGGCGGTGGTCTCGGTCACCGGCGCGCCGCTCACCCCGGAGCCGGCGGCGGCCAACGGCTTCAAGATCGAGCGCAATTACTTCGCGCTGGACGGCACCCCGGCGGATCCGGCGCAGGCGAAGCAGAACCAGCGTTTCGCGGTGGTGCTGAAGATCACCGAGGCCAAGCCGGAATACGGTCACATCATGGTGGCGGATTATCTGCCGGCCGGCTTCGAGATCGACAATCCGCATCTGGTGTCGTCGGGCGACAGCGGCACGCTGGACTGGATCGAGGACGGCGCGGAGGCGGAGCACACCGAGTTCCGCGACGACCGCTTCAGCGCCGCGATCGACCGCGCCGCCAACGACCAGGCGGTGTTCACCGTCGCCTATGTGGTGCGCGCGGTGTCGCCGGGCAAATACGTGCTGCCGCAGGCTTACGTCGAGGACATGTACAACCCGGCGCGCTACGGCCGCTCCGCGACCGCGACGGTCGAGGTCAAGGCTTCGAAATGACGGTATCCGAGGCCATCCCCGCGAAACCCCGGCGGCGTTGGCGGTGGTGGACGCGCGCGGCGCTGGCGAGCGCCGTGGTGGCGCTGGTCGCGGCCGCCGGTTTCGCGTGGTGGGTTCGCTCGCTCGGGCCGTTGCCGTTCGAGGCGGCGCGGCAAGTCTCGACCACGGTGGTCGATCGCCATGGCAAGCTGCTGCGCGCCTTCGCCATGGCGGATGGTCGCTGGCGGCTGCCGGTCGATGCCAAAACCGATGTCGATCCGGGCTATGTGGCGCTGCTCTTGGCCTATGAGGATCAGCGTTTCCGCGACCACGGCGGCGTCGATCCGTGGGCGCTGGGCCGCGCCGCGTTTCAATGGGTGACGCGCGGCCACATCGTGTCGGGCGGCTCCACCATCACCATGCAACTGGCGCGGCTGATGGAGCCGCGGCGGCGGCGTTCGCTGTATGCCAAGCTGCATCAGATCGTGCGCGCCGTCGAGATCGAGCGGCAGCTCGATAAGGACCAGATCCTGAATCTGTATCTGGCGCTGGCGCCGTTCGGCGGCAATCTCGAAGGCGTGCGCGCCGCCGCGATCGCTTACTTCGGCAAGGAGCCGAAACGGCTGTCGCTGGCGGAGGCGGCGCTGCTGGTGGCGCTGCCGCAATCGCCGGAAACGCGGCGGATCGACCGCCATCCGCAAGCAGCGCGGGCGGCGCGCGACCGGGTGCTCGACCGCATGGTGGCGGAGGGCAAGGTCTCCGCCGAGGACGCCGCGCAGGCCAAGGCGGTGCCGGTGCCGCGCGTCCGCCGCCCGATGCCGCTGCTGGCGCCGCATTCGGCCGAGCGCGCCATGGCCGTGGTCAGGGACAAGGCGACCATCCGCCTGACGCTCGACGCCGGACTCCAGCGCGCACTGGAGGCGCTGGCGCGCGACCGCGCCGCGGCGCTCGGCCCCGACGTCTCGGTCGCCATCGTCGCGGTGGATAATTCGAGCGGCGACATCCTGGCCCGCGTCGGCTCGTCGGACTATTTCGACGCAGGCCGCGCCGGGCAGGTCGACATGACCCGCGCGGTGCGTTCGCCCGGCTCGACCTTGAAGCCGTTCATTTACGGTCTGGCGTTCGAGGACGGCGTCGTCCATCCCGAAAGCCTGATCGACGACCGGCCGGTGCGCTATGGCGCTTACGCGCCGGAAAATTTCGACATGACGTTTCAGGGCACGGTGACGGTGCGCCACGCCTTGCAAATGTCGCTCAACGTGCCGGCGGTGGCGCTGCTCGACCGCGTCGGCGCCAGCCGCCTGACCTCGCGGCTCAAACAGGCCGGCGGCCGTCTGGTGCTGCCGCCGGGCGAGGTCCCCGGTCTCGCCATGGGACTCGGCGGCGTCGGCGTCACCTTGCAGGACCTGGTGCAGCTCTACAGCGGGTTTCCGCGCCTCGGCAGCACCGTGCCGTTGCGTGAAATCCGCGGTAACGGCGACGGACGGGCGGAACCGTTGCGGCTGATGGATCGCGTCGCCGCATGGCAGGTCGGCAACGTGCTGATGGGAACGCCGCCGCCGGACAACGCGGCGCGCAACCGCATCGCCTTCAAGACCGGCACCAGCTACGGCTATCGCGACGCCTGGTCGGTCGGCTTCGACGGCCGCATGACGGTGGGCGTCTGGGTCGGCCGCCCCGACGGCGCGCCGGTTCCGGGCATGGTCGGCCGCGCCTCCGCCGCGCCGATCCTGTTCGACGCCTTCGCCCGTAGCGGCAAGCTGCCCGCGCCGTTGCCGAAGCCCCCGCACGGCACCCTGATTGTCGGCAACGCAAAGCTGCCGCTGCCGCTGCGCCGGTTTCGGCCGGCCGGCGACCTGGTCGATCCCGGCGCGCAGCGGGCGCTGCATATCCAGTTTCCGCCGGACGGCGCGCGGATCGATGCGACGACGGGCGGGCAGGGCGACGCCGGCGCGCTGCCGGTCAAGGTCGCGGGCGGCGTGCCGCCGATGACCATGCTGGTGAACGGCGTCGCGGTCGGCCCCCTCGACGGCCGGCGGCAACGCCTCGTCGCGCCGCCGGGACCGGGGTTCGTCCGCCTCACGGTGATGGACGCCACGGGCGCGGCGGACACAGTCGTCGTCAGAATTCAATAACGGCGCGGCTAACCGGTTGTCGCTTCGTCGGTTTCATCGTATGCGGAACCGATGATCGAGAACCTTCGCCAGTCCAGGTTCGGAGCGCCGCGTGAACCCAACAACCGGGTCGACCCCGGTCGGGCGCTTGCGAACGTGGTCAACTTCGTCACCGTCAGCGATTTGCGCGCGCTGGCGTTCCTGGCGCTGTGCGCGCTGGCGATGTTCTTGCCGGGATTTTTCACCATCCCGCCGATCGACCGCGACGAGGCCCGCTTCGCGCAGGCCACCAAGCAGATGGTGGAGACCGGCGACTTCATCGACATCCGCTTCCAGGACGAGGTCCGCTACAAGAAGCCGGTCGGCATCTACTGGCTTCAGGCGGCCGCGGTGAAGACCGCGTCCACGCTCGGGCTGCCGCGTGCCGAGGTCCGCATCTGGCTCTACCGGGTGCCGTCGCTGTTCGGCGCGGTCGGCGCGGTGCTGCTGACCTATTGGACCGCGCTCGCCTTCGTCAGCCGGCGCGGCGCGGTGCTGGCGGCGTTGCTGTTATGCAGTTCGGTGCTGCTCGGCGTCGAGGCGCGGCTGGCCAAGACCGACGCGATGCTGCTGTTCACCGTGGTCGCGGCGATGGGCGCGCTGGCGCGGGTCTATCTCTCCTGGCAGCGCGGCGAGGATCCGGACCGGCCGCCATGGGCATGGCCGGCGATTTTCTGGACCGCGATCGCCGGCGGCGTGCTGCTCAAGGGCCCGCTGATCCTGATGTTCGTGGTGCTCACGGTGGCCATGCTGGCGATCATCGACCGTTCCGCCAACTGGCTGTGGCGGTTGCGGCCGGTTTGGGGCCTGCTGTGGCTGTTCGTGCTGGTGCTGCCGTGGTTCGTGGCGATCTTCCTGCGTTCGGGCGACGCCTTCTTTACCGATTCCGTCGGCGGCGACATGCTCAACAAGTTCGCCAACTCCCAGGAATCCCACGGCGCGCCGCCGCTGACCTATCTGGTGCTGTTCTGGGTGACGTTCTGGCCCGGCGCGCCGCTGGCGGGCATGGCCGCGCCGGCGGTCTGGCGCTCGCGCCGCGAGGCCGGCATCCAGTTCCTGCTGGCGTGGCTGGTGCCGTCGTGGATCGTGTTCGAACTGGTCATCACCAAGCTGCCGCATTACGTGCTGCCGCTCTACCCGGCGATCGCCATCCTGATCGCCTTCGCGCTGGAACGCCGCATCCTGTCGCGCTCCTGGGTGACCAAGGGGGCGGCGTGGTGGTTCGTCGTGCCCGCGATCACCTCGGTGATCGCGGTGGTGGCGGCGATCAACTTCACCCGCCAGCCGGTGTTTTTCGCCTGGCCGTTCGTGGCGGTGTCGCTGATCCTCGGGCTGTTCGCGTGGTGGCTCTACGACGACTATCGCGCCGAGCGCTCGCTGCTCAACGCGGTGGCGTCGTCGCTGTTTCTCGGCATCGCGGTCTACGGCGTCATCGTGCCGGCGCTGACCCCGCTGTTTCCCAGCGTCGAGGTGGCGCGCGCGCTGCGCAACGTGGTCTGCGTCGGGCCGAAGGCCGCCGCCGCCGGTTTCCACGAGCCGAGCCTGGTGTTCATGACCGGAACCTCGACGCTTTTGACCGACGGCTCGCGCGCGGCGGATTTCCTGTCGCAGGGCAGTTGCCGGTTCGCGCTGGTGGAATCGCGTTCGGAGCGCGCCTTCGCCCAGCGCGCCGAGGCGATCGGCCTGCGCTACAACGTGGCGACGCGGATCGACGGCTACAACTACTCGCAGGGCAAGCCGGTTTCGATCGCCGTGTTCCGCTCGGAAGGCACCTGGTGAGATGACCGCGCCGGCGCGTCTTGCGGAGGCGTCGTCCTATCCGGCGCGGCTTGTCGGGACGCTGGGAGAGGCATGGCGACGGCTGACGCGGACGCCGTCGCATTCGCGCCGCGCGGCGGCGGCGCGGCGCGCCGCGCGTCACGTCCTGATCGTCACCGCGCTGGCTGCGGTCGCCATCGTCGCGTTGATGTTCATGCTCGACGCCCGCGTCATCCAGCTGATGCCGCCGCGCGGCGCCGCGCGCCTGTGGCCGGTGCGCCTGATCTCCGACTTCGGCAAATCCGAATACGTGTTGTGGACGCTGCTCGCGGCGCTGGCGATCACGGCGCTGACGTTGCCGCGCCTGCGCGGCCGCATGCGCGCCATCCTGATCGGGTGGGGCGATCGCGTCCTGTTCCTGTTCATCGCGGTCGCGGTGCCGGTGCTGGCGGGCGATGTCCTCAAGGGCGTGATCGGGCGCGGGCGGCCGTTCGTCGGCGGCCACGCCAATCCGTTCAACTATTCACATTTCGCCTGGACCGAAGCCTATGCCAGCTTACCGTCCGGCCACGCCATGACCAGCGCCGCGCTGGCGTTCGCGGCTGCGTCGCTGTGGCCGCGGCTGCGCTGGTGGATGGCGGGTTATGTGATCGCGATCCTGGCGACGCGGCTGGTGTTGCTGGCGCATCACCCGAGCGACGTGGTGGCGGGGGCGCTGGTGGGCGTCGTCGGCGCCATGGCGGTGCGGAACTGGTTCGCCGCCCGCCGTCTGGTGTTCACGATTGCCGCCGACGGAACAGTGTCGGCGCTGCCGGGACCCTCGGCCGCCGATCTCAAAAAGGTTGCCCGCGCGGCTTTTGCGCCATATGAAGCGCCATCCGCGAAGCGCCTGTGACCGGGCCCGCGACGGATCGACAATCAATCCAGATTCCGTGAGTGGTTCCGTGCCGCCGTCCGATACGCCCCCCGTCGAGGTTTCGATTGTCGTTCCGGTGCGCAACGAGGCCGACAACATCGCGCCGCTGGTGGCCGAGATCGTCGCCGCGCTGGGCGAGCGCTGGCCTTACGAAATCATCTACGTCAATGACGGCTCGACCGACGCCACCGCCGAGCGTCTCGCCGAGTTGATGCGGCAGCGGCGCAATCTTCGGCATATTCGTCACGCGCAATCGCGCGGCCAGTCCGCCGCGGTGCGCACCGGGGTGCGCGCCGCCCGCGGCGGCATCGTCGTGACCCTCGACGGCGACGGCCAGAACAACCCGGCCTTCCTGCCGGACCTGATCCTGGCGCTGGAGCACGGCGGCGACGGCGTCGGGCTCGCCGCCGGACAGCGGGTCGGGCGCAAGGACACCGGTTTCAAGAAGCTGCAATCGCGCATCGCCAACGGCGTCCGCAACGCCATCCTGCGCGACGGCACCCGCGACACCGGTTGCGGCCTCAAGGCGATCCGGCGCGAAGTGTTTCTGACGCTGCCTTATTTCGACGGGTTGCATCGCTTCCTGCCGGCGCTGGTGCGGCGGGAGGGTTTTGACGTCGCCTATATCGACGTCATCGACCGGCCGCGCCATTCGGGCGTCTCCAATTACGGCTTCTTCGACCGGTTGTGGATCGGGATCATGGATCTGGCCGGCGTATGGTGGCTGATCCGGCGCAAGAAGCCGAATCCGGTCGCAACCGAGGCGGCGCGCCATGATTGAACTGATTCATTCGATCGGCGGTTATCTGCACGACGTCTTCGTCATCAAGTTCGACGGCTGGGTGATCCTCGGTTTCGTCGCGCAGGCGTTCTTCACCATGCGCTTCGTGGTGCAGTGGATCGCCTCGGAGCGGGCGCGGGCCAGCGTCATTCCAGTGGCGTTCTGGTTCTTTTCGATCGGCGGCGGCCTGCTGCTGTTGATCTACGCGCTGTACCGCCGCGACCCGGTGTTCATCGCCGGGCAGGCACTCGGCCTCGTGGTCTATATCCGCAACCTGTATTTCATCCTGCTCAACGGCAAGCAGAGTTCGCAGCCGTAAGGCCGGGTTATCCTTCGTCGCTGCGCCCGCAATGACGGAACAGCGTCAGTTCGCCGACGGGCGCGCGGCGGGATTTGTTGACGGCAGCAATTCGCCCGCCGTCTCCGCGCTCTCGCTGGCGATGCCGGCGGCGTCGAGCACCGGATAGGCGACCGAGCAGATGTGCGAGTGAATGCGCTTGAGGTCGCGCAGCACGTCGAGGTGCAGCGAAGTGGTTTCGATGGATTCGGGGCGGCCCTCGCGCAGCCGTTCGAGATGGCGTTCGGTCGCCGCCAGTTCCTCGTTGCGCAATGCCGCCTTCTCGGCCAGCAGCCGGCGCGCCTCGGTGACGTCGCCCGACATGAACACGCCGAAGCCGATGCGCAGCGATTCCAGCGTCCGGCGGTGAAACTCCGACAGCTCGGCGGCGCCCTCGGCCGAGAACTGGAAGCGGTGCTTGATCTTCTTGATCGCCAGTTCGCACAGGTTCTTGTCGATGATGTCGCCGATATGTTCGAGGTTGATGGCGAAGGAAATGATTTCCATCGCCCGCTGTCCCTCGCGCTCGTCGAGGCTGCCGCGCGTCAGCTTGGTGACGTAAAGCTTGATCGCCTCGTCGAGGCGGTCGACGCCGTTGTCCATCCGCGACACCGCGTCGACCAGGCCGCGGTCGTTGGCCATGATCGCCGTCATCACCTGCCGCAGCATGGTCTCGACCACGTCGCCCATGCGCAGCGTTTCGCGGGCGGCGTCGGCCAGCGCCAGCGAGGGGGTTGCGAGCGCGCTTTCGTCGAGATAGCGCGGCTCCGCCGGATCGACGCTTTGCGCGCGCGCCGGGAACAGCCGCGTCAGCAGCGCGGCGACGCCGTCGAGCACGCCGATGAACAGGATGGCGGTCGCGACATTGAACGCGATGTGGAACAGCGCCGTCATCTTGGCGAGGTCCGGCTGCCAGGCTTGAAAGGCGTCGGCCAGCGGATGCAGGAACGGCGCCACCAATACGATGCCGATCAGGCGGTTGAGCATGTTGCCGGCCGGCAGGCGGTAGCTCGCCGGGTTGTCGCGGCGCGCGCCTTCGATCAGCGGATTGACGGCGCTGCCGAGATTGGCGCCCAAGACCAGCGCCAGCGCCGCGAACGGTGTGATGAAATGCGCATGCGCCAGCGACATCACCAGCAGCACGGTGGCGACGCTGGAATGCACCGCCCAGGTGACGGCGGCGCCGATCACCATGCACAGCACCGGATCGGTGGTGATCGCGGCCATGAACACGCGCATTGCCGGCGCGTTCTCGGCCGGTTCCAGCGTGCCGAGCAGGATGTGCAGCGCCAGCAGCATCAGCCCCAGACCGATCGAGACCCGCCCGAGATCCTTGATGCGTGAGCGCGCGCCGCCGCGAAACGCCACCAGGCCGATGACGAACAGCGCCGGCGCGACGGCGGAAATGTTGAACGACAGCACCTGCACGATCAGCGTGGTGCCGATATTGGCGCCCAGCATGATCGCCAGCGCCGGCATCAGCGCGACGATGCCCTCGGCGGTGAAGGAGGAGACGATCAGCGCGGTCGCGGTGCTGCTTTGCAGGAGCGCGGTAAGGCCGAGCCCGGCGGCAAGCGCGGAGAAGCGGTTGCCGAGCGCGTGCGAAAGCCACATCCGCAGGTCGGAGCCGAACGCCCGCAGGATGCCGCTATGGACCATGTGCAGGCCCCATAGCAGCAGCGCGACGCCGCCCATCAGATCAAGCAGAACGATCGATCCCAACAGCCTCGTCCATCAATCCGGGTCAGATAGTCAAGGTATTGCTAAACTACGGACGATCAATGGTTTTGTACGTGAAACGGCGTTGCGGCGCGCGCGGGGGTCCGGCGGGAACTATTTGGCCGGTCCGCGCGCCGCGTTGAAAGCGTCCAGTCCACGCGCGAAATCGGCCTTGAGGTCGTCGAGATCCTCAAGCCCGATATGCAGCCGCAGCGTCGGGCCGCCCGGCGCCCATCGGGTGGCGGTGCGATACGAGGTGCAGTCGAACGGGATCACCAGGCTCTCAAAACCGCCCCACGAATAGCCCATGCCGAACAGCTTTACGGTGTCGAGCAGGGCGTCGACGGCCGCTTGCGGCGCCGGCCGCAGCACGATGCTGAACAGGCCCGACGCGCCGGTGAAATCGCGTTTCCAGATGGCGTGGCCGGGCGAGGTCTCCAGCCCCGGATGCCGCACCTCGGCGACCTCGGGGCGCGCGGCCAGCCAGCGCGCCATCTCCAGGCCGGCGCGCTGATGATGCGCCAGCCGCACCGCCAGCGTCCGCAGGCCGCGCAGGGCGAGGAAGACGTCGTCCGGGCCGGCGCAGACGCCGAGCTGGCGGATCCCGTCGGCGACCAGCGGCCATGCTGTCTCGTTCGCCGCGATGGTGCCGAACATGATGTCGGAGTGGCCGCCGATATATTTGGTCGCGGCCTGGATCGAGATGTCGACGCCCTGATCCAGCGAGCGGTGAAACAGCGGCGTCGCCCAGGTGTTGTCGTCGAGCACGAGAATGTCGCGGGCGTGCGCCGCCGCGGCGATCGCCGGGATGTCCGGCATCTCGAAGCTCTGCGAGCCCGGCGCCTCCACCATGACCGCGCGGGTGTTGGGGCGGAGATGCGCGGTGATGCCGTCGCCGATCAGCGGGTCGAAATAGCTGGTTTCGATGCCGTAGCGCTTCAGCATGCCGTCGCAGAACAGCCGGGTCGGCCGGTAGGCGTTGTCGCACACCAGCAGGTGGTCGCCGGCCTTCAGCACCGCCAGCAGCGCCGTGGTGATCGCCGAGACGCCGGAGGGGGCGAGGCCGACGCCGGCGCAGCGTGGCCCTTCGAGGGTTTGCAGCGCCTCGCGCAGCGCCTTGGTGGTCGGCGTGCCGTGGCGGCCGTACTGGAACTCGCCGCGATGGGCGTGCAGGTCCTCGGCGGTCGGGTACAGCACGGTCGAGCCGCGCACCACCGGCGGATTGACGAAGCCTTTTTGCGCGACGGTATCGCGCCCCGAGGTGACGAGCGCGGTTTCGACGCGCAACGCCGGCGCGGAATCTTTCGGAAGGGTCATTGGATGGTCCTGTTCGGCGGCTTCGCCTTAAGCTTGCAATGTCAATAACAGGACACGGGAGATCGCCGTCAACCCCTTGACCCGGCTCGTGAGTCGTTCTGTGATGCGACGCACACGCCCGCGATGGTCCTTGAAAGGGATTGCCATGATGAAACCCGTGTTTGTCGTTGCCGCCGCCGCCGTGGCGCTCGGATCGCAGGCGGCCGCCGCGCAAACCCTCAAGACCGTCAAGGAGCGCGGCGCGCTGTCATGCGGGGTCAGCCAGGGCCTGCCGGGGTTCTCGACCCCGGACGACAAGGGTAACTGGACCGGTCTCGATGTCGATATCTGCCGGGCGATCGCCGCCGCCGTGTTCAACGATCCGACCAAGGTGAAGTTCGTGCCGCTGTCGGCGAAAGACCGCTTCACCGCGCTGCAATCCGGCGAGATCGACGTGCTGTCGCGCAACACCACCTGGACGCTGTCGCGCGACACCTCGCTCGGCGTCAATTTCACCGGCGTCACCTATTATGACGGGCAGGGCTTCCTGATCCGCAAGTCGCTCAACGTCAATTCGGCGCTGGAACTCAACGGCGCCTCGATCTGCGTGCAGACCGGCACCACCAACGAGCAGAACGTCAGCGACTATTTCAACGGCAATCAGATGAAGTACGAGCTGATCGCCTTCGGCACCGCCGACGAAACCATCAAGGCGTATGAAAGCGGCCGCTGCGACGTGTTCACCTCGGACATCTCGCAGCTTTATTCCATCCGCCTCAAGCTTGCCGCGCCCGGCGATCATGTCGTGCTGCCGGAGGTCATCTCCAAGGAGCCGCTCGGGCCGCTGGTGCGCCATGGCGACGATCAATGGTTCGATATCGTCAAGTGGACCCTGTTCGCGATGATTAACGCCGAGGAACTCGGCGTTACTCAGAAGAACGTCGACGACATGGCCAAATCGACCAAGCCGGATCTAAAACGGATGTTCGGCGCCGACGGCAATCTCGGCGAGCAACTCGGTCTGACCAAGGACTGGGTCGCGCGCATCGTCAAGGCGGTCGGGAACTACGGCGAGTCGTTTGACCGCAACGTCGGCGCGGGCTCGAAGCTCGGCATCTCGCGCGGCCTCAACCAGCTCTGGAACAAGGGCGGCATCCAATACGCGCCGCCGATCCGCTGATGACGCCGCGTTTGTCCTGATGGCGTCGGACGCGCGACGAGCCCCGTTCCGGTTCGGTCCCCGGCTGCGCCGCGCCTTGTGCGGCCGCGCCGGCTGGGGCGGCCTCGCCCTGCAAGCGTTGTTCGCGGCGCTGCTGATCTGGCTCGGCTATGAAATCCTCGCCAACGCCAGCGCCAACCTGAAGGCGCAACGGATCGCCTCGGGCTTCGGCTTCCTGTCGCAGACCGCCGGCTTCGGCGTCAGCCAGAGCCTGATTCCCTACAGCGAATCCGACACCTACGCGCGGGTGTTCCTGGTCGGGCTGGTCAATACGCTGGTGGTGGCGGCGGTCGGCATTGTGTTCGCCACATTGATCGGCTTCGCGGTCGGCATCGGCAGGCTGTCGCGCAACTGGCTGGTGGCGCGCATCAGCGGCGGCTATGTCGAACTGGTCCGCAACCTGCCGCTACTGTTTCAGATCCTGTTCTGGTATCTCGCGGTGCTCGGCGCGCTGCCGGCGCCGCGCCAGAGTATTTCGCTGTTCGAACAGGTTTTCATCAGCAATCGCGGGCTGGTGATTCCACGGCCGGCTCCGCATGACGGCCTCGCGGTGTTTCTGGTCGCGATCGGCGTGGCGCTGGCGGCGGCGCTGGTGCTGGGCTTTTACGCGCGGCGCCGGCTGTTCCGCGAGGGCCGGCCGATGACGATCTGGCCCGCTGTGCTGGGGCTGCTGATCGGCCTGCCGCTGATCGCCGTGCTGGCGTTCGGCGCGCCGTTTTCATTCGAGATCCCGCGATTGCGCGGCTTCAACTTCGCCGGCGGGCTGCGGGTGGCGCCGGAATTCGTGGCGCTGGCGCTGGCGCTATCGACCTATACCGCCGCCTTCATCGCCGAGAATGTGCGCGCCGGCATTCTGGCGGTGCCGCGCGGCCAGATGGAGGCGGGCGAATCGCTCGGGCTGTCGCATGGCGCGACGTTGCGGCTGATCGTGGTGCCGCAGGCGATGCGCGTGATCCTGCCGCCGCTGACCAATCAATATCTCAATCTCACCAAGAACTCGTCGCTGGCGGTGGCGATCGGCTATCCCGACCTGTTCTCGGTGTTCGCCGGCACCACGCTGAGCCAGACCGGGCAGGCGATCGAGATCATCGCCATCACCATGGGCGTCTATCTGCTGATATCGATCGCGACCAGCGTGGCGATGGGGTTCTATGGCCGCCGCGTCAACCGGAGTTTAGGCCGATGAGCGGGCAGGCGGCCTCTTTCGTGCGGGACGAGCTTGCGCCGGAGCGGCGCGCGCCGGTGCGAACCACGGGCTTTGTCGGCTTCCTGCGCACCCGGCTGTTCAACACCCCCGGCAACACGCTGCTCACCGTGCTCGGCGTCGCGCTGCTGGCGGCGGTGATCGTGCCGGCGGTGCGCTTCCTGCTGCTCGACGCGGTGTGGACGGGAAGCGGCCGCGAAGCCTGCCTCGCCCCGAACGCCGGCGGCGTGGTCGGCGCCTGCTGGCCGTTCGTGCAGGCGAAATTCACGCAGTTCGTCTACGGCTTCTATCCGGAGCCGGAGCGCTGGCGGGTCAACCTGACGTTCCTGCTCGCCGGGGCGCTGCTGGCGCCGCTGCTGATTCCGAAACTGCCCGCCAAGACGCTGAACGCGGCGCTGTTCTTCGTCGCATTCCCGTTCGTGGCGTTCTTCCTGCTCCATGGCGGCGGCCTCGACGGCTTCGCCGTGAACTGGACGGCGGGGCTGGTCTCGGCCTTCGCCGGCGGCGTCGCCGACGCCGGCTCCCGGCTCGGCGAACTCGGCGCGTCGTCGCCGTCATGGTTCGGCGTGCCGCTGCAAGGGATCGGCCATGGCGTCGCCGGGCTCGGGGCGGCGTTCGGTGTCCTCGCGACGCCGCTGGTCTGGCTGCGCGATCAAATCATTGCCTTCGGCCATCCGTTGTGGGCGGATGTCGCCGCCACCGCCGCCATCGTCTGCGCCGCGCTGTTGCTGCTGCGGAGCGGAATGCGCGCGCTGGCGATGACGCTTGCGACTTTCGCCGGCATCGCGCTGGTCATCATGGCGATGGGGCTCGATCGCGGCGGCCTGCCGGTGGTCGACACCAGGCTGTGGGGCGGGCTGCTGGTGACGCTGGTGGTGGCGGTCACCGGCATCGTGGCGTCGATGCCGGTCGGCATCGCCCTGGCGCTCGGCCGCCGTTCGACCATTCCGTTGATCCGGCTGTTCTCGATCGGCTTCATCGAGTTCTGGCGCGGCGTGCCGCTGATTACGGTGCTGTTCTTCGCCACCTACATGCTGCCGCTGTTCCTGCCCGGCCATTTCACCGTGGACGGCCTGGTGCGCGTGCTGATCGGCATCGCGCTGTTCGCCGGCGCCTACAACGCCGAGGTGATCCGCGGCGGCTTGCAGGCGATCCCGCGCGGGCAGGACGAGGCGGCGCAGGCGCTCGGGCTGTCGTACTGGCAGACGACGCGGCTGATCGTGCTGCCCCAGGCGCTGCGCCACGTCATTCCGGGGCTGGTCAACTCCTTCATCGCATTGTTCAAGGATACCTCGCTGGTGTCGATCGTGGCGCTGTTCGATCTGCTCGGCATTTTGCGCGCGGCCTTCGCCGATCCGGCCTGGGCCACGCCGACCACGCTGTTCACCGGCTTCGCCTTCACCGGCCTGATCTATTTCGTCGGCTGCTTCGCGATGTCGCGCTATTCGCTGTTCGTCGAGCGCCGGCTGAACGCGCATCGCCGGCGCTGAGAGAGGTTTTCATGGCTGGCAGTCCAATCGTCACCATCGCGGGCCTCAACAAGTGGTTCGGCGAGTTTCACGTGCTGCGCGACATCGACCTCGCGGTCGGGCGCGGCGAGCGCATCGTGATCTGCGGCCCGTCGGGGTCGGGCAAATCGACCCTGATCCGCTGCATCAACGCGCTGGAGGAATTTCAGGAGGGCCGGATCGTCGTAGACGGCATCGAACTCGGCCCCAATCTGCGCCGCGTCCACGAGGTGCGGCGCGAGGTCGGCATGGTGTTCCAGAATTTCAACCTGTTTCCGCACCTGACCGTGCTTGAGAACTGCACGCTTGCGCCGATCCGGGTGCGCCACGTCCCGCGCAAGGAGGCGGAGGCGACCGCGATGCAATATCTGGAGCGGGTGCGGATTCCCGACAAGGCCGGCAGCTATCCGGGGCAACTCTCAGGCGGCCAGCAGCAGCGCGTCGCCATCGCCCGCGCGCTCACCATGAATCCAAAGGTGATGCTGTTCGACGAGCCGACCTCGGCGCTCGATCCGGAAATGGTCAAGGAGGTGCTCGACACCATGGTCGATCTGGCGCGCGAAGGCATGACCATGCTGGTGGTGACCCACGAGATGGGTTTTGCCCGCGAAGTGGCGGATCGCGTGGTGTTCATGGACGCGGGGCAGATCATCGAGGTCAATACGCCGGCGAACTTCTTCGCCAGCCCGAAACACGCGCGGACGAAGCTGTTTCTCGGGCAGATTTTGCGGTGAAGGCGGCGCAGATGCGACGGCGTCATCCTGCCGGAAATTTATTTTGGGCAACGACGTGCCACGCGATAGTCCGTCATGCTCCGCGCAGGCGGAGCATCCAGCACGCCGTGTCGGATCGGATTTCCCATACGTCCGCGCGGAATACTGGATCGTCCGCCTTCGCGGACGATGACGCCTCGCTTCGGGGCAGACGCCGCTGCACGATAGGCGCAGCGTGAAACCCGCTCACACCGTCTCGAACGGCACCGTGATGTCGCTATTGGCTTCCAGCCATTCCGGCACCGGCAGGTTCTTCGACCGCATGAACGCTGGGTTGAACAGTTTTGACTGATAGCGCGTGCCGTAGTCGCACAGGACGGTCACGACGGTATGGCCGGGGCCGAGTTGCTTCGCCAGCCGGATCGCGCCCGCGACATTGATGCCGGTCGAGCCGCCGAGACACAGCCCCTCGTGGAGCAGCAGGTCGTAGATGATCGGCACCGCTTCCTCGTCGGTGATCTGGAACGCGCCGTCGATGGTCGCGCCTTCGAGGTTGGCGGTGACGCGGCCCTGGCCGATGCCTTCGGTGATCGAGGAGCCTTCCGACTTCAGTTCGCCCTTGGTGTAGTAATTGTACAGCGCCGAGCCCATCGGATCGGCCAGGTAAACCTGAATGCGCGGGTTGTAGATCTTGAGGCCGATCGACACCCCGGCGAGCGTGCCGCCGGAGCCGACGGACGCGACGAAGCCGTCCACCTTGCCGCCGGTCTGCTCCCAGATTTCCGGCGCGGTGGTCTCGACATGGGCCTGGCGGTTGGCGACGTTGTCGAACTGATTGGCCCAGACCGCGCCGTTCGGCTCGGTCTCGGCGAGTTGTTGCGCGAGCCGGCCGGACAGTTTCACGTAATTGTTCGGGTTGGCGTAGGGCACCGCCGGCACCTCGATCAACTGCGCGCCGCACAGCCGCAGCATGTCCTTCTTTTCCTGGCTCTGGGTCTGCGGGATCACGATCACCGTGCGGAAGCCGAGCGCGTTGGCCACCAGCGCCAGCCCGATGCCGGTGTTGCCGGCGGTGCCTTCCACCACCACGCCGCCGGGCCGCAACTGGCCGCGCCGGATGGCGTCGCGGATGATGAACAGCGCGGCGCGGTCCTTCACCGACTGGCCGGGGTTCATGAACTCGGCCTTGCCGAGAATGGTGCAGCCGGTCGCCTCCGAGGCGCGGTTGAGGCGGATCAGCGGGGTATGGCCGATAGCATCGACCACGTCGTTTTTGATTGTCATTGGAATATCGGTTCTTGCGGCAAGTTGCGGAAATACGTGTCGAAACTAGTCCACGCGGCGAAACCGCACAAGCAAGGCGGCCGGTCGCGTTTTCCGCATTTCGGCCGATGACGGGCCAAATCTTCTCTCGGCGCCGGTGAATGGAGAAGATCGCGCTTCTCCGTCCGCGCCCCGATGCGCGCGGGGATTCGGCGGGGTATAGCGTTTTCGAGCGAAGTGGAATCCGGTTCGCGTCAAGAAAACGCGTTAAAATATGAATCCAGAGCCCCGCTCCGATTCCATCGGAGCGGAAAAGGCTCTGGCGGATCGGCCTGACCAGCGCGGCCTCGCGAACATGAAATTTTCGTAAGCCATTCGCGGCGAGGATCGGCGCGGTTCCCGACTTCTCCAACAAAACCGGCCATAACTCGGATCGTGGCGGCGCCGACACGTTTGGATTGATTCCACGAATATGGCGCCGGAAAGCGGGGGGCACCCTGTCCGCTGCCGCCGCGGGCCGCTAAACTGCGCCGAATCTGACCACAGGGGTTTCCTTCGTTGAGCGCGCCATCGTCGATCTTCACCGGGTGCGGTTCTGCGCGCGTCGGCCAGTGGGTCGTGCCCGATCGGGAGCGCGTGCCGTGAGGCAATCCGGGGGGCATCGGCCGGCACGCGGCGCGGCGCGGGCGCTCGCGGCGACAGCGATCGCGGCTGGCCTGTCGGGCTGCATCCTGACCACCGACATTCCCGACCCGGCGTTGCAGGTCCCCGCCGCCTACAAGCAGGCCGGCCGCGCCGGGGCGGACGCCGCCACGCCCAAAATCGACTGGTGGCGCGGCTTCAAATCGCGCGAACTGACGTCGCTGATGGAGGAGGCGCAGACCGTCAACCTCGATATCGCGGCGGCGGCGGCGCGCATCGTCCAGGCCGACGCGCAGGCGCGGATCGCCGGGGCGGCGTTGCTGCCGACCTTGAATTTCGGTAGCAGCGCCAGCCGCTCGAAATCGTCGGGATCGAGTTCGAACGGCCTCACCAATTCGGGCCGCGAGGTCAGCAATTTCTCGTCGTCGCTCTCGGCCAGTTATGAAATCGACTTTTGGAGCAAGAACCGCGACGCCGCGCTCGCCGCCAGCGAAACCGCCACCGCGAGCCGCTTCGACCGCGACGTGGTGGCGCTGACGACCATGGCCGCCGTCGCCAACGCCTATTTCCAGGTGCTGGCGGCGCAGGATCGCATCCGCACGGCCAACCGCAACATCGCCAGCGCCGAACGCATCCTCGACGCCATCAAGCAGCGGCTCAGCGCCGGCACCGGCACCGATCTCGACCTGGCGCAACAGGAGAGCGTGCTCGCCAACCAGCGCGCGGCGGTGCCGCCGCTGCGGCAGACGCTGGCGCAAAACACCCACGCGCTGGCGACCCTGGTGGGCCGGCCGCCGGAGGCGCTCCGCCTCAAGGGCGGTTCGCTCAACGCCGTCGCCGCACCGCGGGTGACGCCCGGCCTGCCGTCCGAACTGCTGATCCAGCGTCCCGACATCCGCCGTCAGGAAGCCAACCTCGCCGCCGCCACCGCCAATGTCGGCAGCGCCCGCGCGCAGTTCTTCCCCAGCATCCAGTTGACCGCGCAGGGCGGTTACCAGAGCGCGGCGCTGGCCTCGCTGTTCACGCCGCAGGCCGCCTTCTTCAGCCTCGCCGCCGGCCTGACCCAGCCGATTTTCGACGGCCAGCGCATTCAGGGCAATTTCGATCTGACCAAGGCGCAGCAGGATGAGCTGTTGCAGACCTACCGCAAGACCGTGATCTCGGCGTTCGCCGACGTCGACAACGCGCTGGTCGCAATCAGGCAGAGCGGCGAGAAGCTGCGCTTGCAGCGCGACGTGGTCGCCGCCTCAAAGCGGGCGTTTCAGCTCGCCGAGCAGCAGCTCCGCGCCGGCACGGCCGACATCGTCACGGTGCTGAACACGCAATTGACGTTATTTCAGGCTGAGGATTCGCTGGCGCAGGCGCAACTGGCGCGGCTGCAAGCCATCGTCAGCCTGTACCAGGCGCTCGGCGGCGGCTGGGGACCGTTACAAGCAGGAACGACCGATGCTCTTTAAGCCCGAACAGACGGGAGCGGCGCGTGATGCGCCGGCCACGCCGCCAGCGCGCAAGCGGCGGCGCGTGGTCCCGTTGCTGGTCACGCTGCTGATCCTTGGCGGGCTCGGCTATGTCGGCTGGAGCGCGTTTCAGGCCAAGCAGCCGGCGCGCACCGGGCGCTTCCAGATGCCGGCGAGCGCCACCGTGCCGGTGCTGGCGGCGACGCCGCGCATCCAGGACGTGCCGGTGTTTCTCGACGGCGTCGGCACCGTGCGCGCGCTCAACACCGTGACGGTGCGCGCCCAGGTCGACGGCAAGCTCGTCAGCGTCAAATTCACCGAGGGGCAAGACGTCAAGGCCGGCGACGTGCTGGCCGAGATCGATCCCGCGATCTATCAGGCGCAGTACGATCAGGCGGTCGCCAAGAAGGCGCAGGACGAGGCGCAACTGGCCAACGCACGGATCGATCTGACCCGCTATCAGCAATTGGCGGCCTCCAACGCCGGCTCCAAGCAGCAGGCCGACACCCAGAAGGCGACGGTGGCGCAGCTCGAAGCCCAGGTGCGATCCGACCAGGCCGCGATCGACAC
This sequence comes from Xanthobacteraceae bacterium, assembly GCA_023954195.1. Taxonomy (GTDB): domain Bacteria; phylum Pseudomonadota; class Alphaproteobacteria; order Rhizobiales; family Xanthobacteraceae; genus 62-47. The sequence continues at coordinate 419,303 of JAMLIK010000001.1, read as the reverse complement.
CGCTCAGACCACCCTTGACTACACCAGGATCGTCGCGCCGCTGTCGGGCCGCGCGGGCTTGCGCCAGATCGATCAGGGCAACATCATCCGTGCCTCCGACGCCACCGGGCTCGTCGTCATCACCCAGTTGCGGCCGATCGCGGTGCAGTTCAGCCTGCCGCAACAGCAAATCGTGCGGGTCAACGCCGCGTTCGCCAAGGGGCCTCTGGCGGTCGAGGTCTACGGCAACGACGGCAGGACCATCGTCGACACCGGCACGCTGAAGGGCGTCGACAATCAGGTCGATTCGACTACCGGCACGGCGAAGCTGAAGGCGGAGTTTCCCAACGCCGGCAACCAGCTCTGGCCTGGACAATTCGTCAGCGTCCGGCTCAAGGTCGAGACCTTGCCCCAGGCGCTGGTGATCCCGACCTCGGCGGTGCAGCGCGGCCCGGCGGGCACCTTCAGCTATGTCATCGGCGAGGGCGATATCGTTCACGCCCGGCCGATCACGGTGACCTTGCAGGACGAGAAGGACGCGGTGATCGCCAAGGGACTTGAGGTTTCCGACCGCGTGGTGACCACCGGCTTCGCCAATCTGGCCGACGGCGCGAAAGTCAGCGTCGGCAGCGGCGACCAGACCATCACGCCGGATCTGGCGCCGCGCAAGCGCGAACGCGGCGGCGCCAAGGGTGTCGGCGCCAAGGGTGAAGGCGGCGCCAACGGCGAGAAAGGCCAGCGCGGGCAGGGGCAGGGCGAGCGCCCCGGCGGCAGGAAGGGCCGCCCCGGCGAGGCCACGCAAGGACAGGACGGCGGCGCCGGCAAGGCCGGCGGCGGCCAGGCGCACTAGCCGGGCCGTGTCGGCCGCCGCGAGATTTGGACGTGCAGCATTGAGTGCGCAGCGATGAGCGTTTCCCAACCATTCATCCGTCGTCCGATCGCGACCTCGCTGCTCGGCATCGCGCTGTTCATCGGCGGCGCGCTCGGCTATTGGGCGATGCCGGTGTCGGCGTTGCCGCAGGTCGATTTCCCGACGGTGCAGGTGACGACCCGACTGCCGGGGGCGAGCCCCGAGGTGGTGGCGTCGCTGTTGACCGCGCCGCTGGAACGGCAGCTCGGGCAAATTCCGTCGCTGACGGCGATGACCTCCGAGAGTTCGTTCGGCGTCAGCCAGATCTCGCTTCAGTTCGATCTCAACCGCGACATCGACGGCGCGACGCAGGACGTGCAGGCCGCGATCAACGCCGCCGCCGGCACCCTGCCGAAGAATTTGCCGTATCCGCCGACCTACGCCAAGGTCAACCCGGCGGACGCGGCGGTGATGACGCTGGCGCTGACCTCGCCGACGGTGTCGCTGCGGGCGATGAGCGACATCGCCGACACGTTGTTGACGCAGCGCCTCAGCCAATTGTCCGGGGTTGGCCGCGTCTCCGTGCTCGGCGGCCTCAAGCCGGCGGTGCGGGTGCAGGCGGACCTGTCGCGGCTGGCCGCCTACGGCATCTCCATGGAGGACCTGCGCACCGCCATCGCCAACGCCAACGTCTCCGGCCCGAAGGGCTCGCTCGACGGCGCGCAGCAAGCCTACACCATCGCCGCCAACGACCAGATCACCGCCGCCGATGCCTACAAGCCGATCATCATCGCCTATCGCAACAACGCGCCGGTCACCATCGGCGACGTCGCCCGCATCGTCGACGGCCTGGAAAACGACCGCACCGCCGGCTGGTATCAGGGCACGCCCGCCGTCATCATCGACATCCAGCGCCAGCCGGGCGCCAACGTCATCGACGTCGTCAACCAGATCAAGGCCCAGATTCCGAAGCTGCAACAGGCGATCCCGGCCGGCGTCAAGCTCACCGTGGTCAGCGACCGCACCGTCACCATCCGCGCCTCGGTGCGCGACGTGCAGTTCACGCTGATCCTCAGCGTCATCCTGGTGACGCTGGTGGTGCTATTGTTCCTGCGCTCGATGCGGGCGACGATCATCGCCGGCGTCGCGCTGCCGCTGTCGCTGGTGTCGAGTTTCGGCATCATGTATTTCGCCGGCTTCAGCCTCGACAATCTGTCGCTGATGGCGCTGACCATCGGCACCGGCTTCGTGGTCGACGACGCCATCGTGATGATCGAGAACATCGTCCGTCACATGGAGAACGGCGAGAGCGCGATGGAGGCGGCGCTCTCCGGCGCCCGCGAAATCGGCTTCACGGTGATCTCGCTGACGCTGTCGCTGATCGCGGTGTTCATTCCGCTCTTGTTCATGTCGGGGCTGGTCGGGCGCATGTTCCGCGAGTTCGCGCTGACCTTGACCATCGCGGTCACGACCTCGGCGGTGGTGTCGCTGACGCTGACGCCGATGATGTGCTCGCTGTTGCTCAAGCATGCCGGCGAGGAGCGTCCGGTTCCCGGTCTCGCCTGGATCAGCCGCGGCATCGACCGGATGGTCGAGGTCTATCACGAGAGCCTGCTATGGGTGCTGCGGCACCAGCGCGCCACGCTGGCCGTCACCTTCGCGACCATCGCCGCGACGCTGGCGCTCTATGTCGTCGCGCCAAAGGGCTTTCTGCCGTTACAGGACACGTCCTCGATCACGGTGGTGACGCAGGCCGGTCCCGACGTCTCCTTTATCGAGATGCAGAGCCGGCAGGCCGAGATCGCCGCCGCCATCAAGGCCGATCCCGACGTCACCGGCGTGGTCTCGGTGATCGGCGCCGGCACCGTCAACCCCACCACCAATGTCGGCCGCCTGGTGCTGACGCTGACGCCGCGCGGCGAGCGCAAGGCCGGCATCGCGGAGGTGGTCGAGCGGCTCAAGAGCCGCGTCGCCGACGTGCCCGGCATGACGGTGTATTTCCAGCCGGTGCAGGACATCCAGATCGGCACCCAGGCCAGCCGCTCGCAATATCAGTACACGCTGACGGCGACCGACGCCGCCGAGGTGACGCTGTGGGCGGGCAAGCTGGTGCAGGAAATGCGCCGCGATCCCTTGTTCCGCGACGTGTCGTCGGAGGCGCAGGAGGGCGGCCTGCGGGCCATGCTCGACATCGACCGCACCCGCGCCGGCCAGCTCGGCGTCTCATTGCAGGCGGTGACCGACACGCTGAACGACGCTTTCGCGCAGCGGCAGATTTCAACCATCTACGGGCAGGCCAACCAGTACCGCGTGGTGCTGGAGGCGCTGCCGGAGGACCAGCGCGACCCCACGGTGCTGTCAAAACTCTACGTGCCGGGGACGGGCGGCGCGCAGGTGCCGATCTCAGCCATCGCCACCCTGAAGCGCTCGACCGCGCCGCTGGTGATCTCCCACCACGCCCAGTTCCCGGCGGTGACGCTCAGTTTCAACCTGGGGCACGGCGAGTCGCTGGGCGACGCCATCAACGCGATCAAGACCATCGAGCAGCGGATCGGCATGCCGGGCAACATCGTCGGGCTGTTTTCCGGCGACGCCGCCGAGTTCTCGCGCTCGCTGGCCGGGCAGCCATGGCTGATCCTCGCCGCCATCATCACCATCTACATCGTGCTGGGCGTGCTCTACGAGAGCTACATCCACCCCATCACCATCCTGTCGACGCTGCCCTCGGCCGGCGTCGGCGCCATCCTCGCCCTGATGCTGGTCGGCGAGGATCTGTCGGTGATCGGCTTGATCGGCATCATCCTGTTGATGGGCATCGTCAAGAAAAACGCCATCATGATGATCGACTTCGCGCTGGATGCGGAGCGCCATCGCGGCCTGTCGCCCTACGACGCCATCGTGCAGGCGTGCCGGCTGCGCTTCCGCCCGATCATGATGACGACGCTGGCGGCGCTGTTCGGCGCGCTGCCGCTGGCGCTGGAAAGCGGCACCGGCGCGGAGTTGCGATTTCCGCTCGGCGTCTCGATCATCGGCGGGTTGCTGCTCAGCCAGTTGCTGACGCTCTACACCACGCCGGTCATCTACCTCGCGCTCGACCGCCTCAACCGCCGGATCGAGAAGGCGGTGCCGCCGGCTGGCCCCGCGCACCCGCCGGTCGCCGGCGCCACCGAGGGAGTCTAGTCCCTTGGCCTCGCTGTCGGAGCCGTTCATCAGGCGGCCGGTCGGCACCACGCTGATGGCGATCGGCCTGTTCCTGCTGGGCGCGGTGGCCTATCTGTTCCTGCCGGTGGCCTCGGTCCCCAACGTCGATTTCCCGATGATCCGGGTGTCGGCGTCGCGCCCCGGCGCCGATCCGTCGGTGATGGCGGCGACCGTCGCCGCGCCGCTGGAGCGGCGGCTCGGCGAGATCGCCGGCATCGACCAGATCACCTCGAACTCCTCGCTCGGCTCCACCAGCATCCAGTTGCAGTTCGCCATCGGCCGCAACATCGACCGCGCCGCGCGCGACGTGCAGGCGGCGATCAACGCCGCGATGGCCGACCTGCCGACCGACCTGCCGACGCTGCCGACCTTCCGCAAGGCCAATTCGGCAGCGGCGCCGGTGTTCATCATGGCGCTGACCTCGGACACCATTTCGTCCAGCGCCATCTACGACGTCGCCGACACCGTGATCGCGCAGCGCATCGCCCAGGTGCCCGGCGTCGGCGAGGTCAATGTCAGCGGCGCCGATCAGCCAGCGGTGCGGATCGCGCTTGATCCGGTGGCGCTGTCGAATGCCGGGATCTCCACCGACGACGTCCGCGCCGCCGTGGTCGCCGCCAATCCGCTCGGTCCGGTCGGCATCTTCGAGGGCGGCCGGCAGAGCGAAACGCTGGCGATCAACCCGCAGATGCGCACCGCGGAGCAGTTCCGCGACATCGTCATCAAGAGCGCCGGCGGCAATTTCCTGCGGCTGTCGGATGTCGCCACGGTCAAGGACGCCACCCGCAACAGCCGCTCCATCGCCTGGTTCAACAAACAGCCGGCGGTCTTGCTGCTGATTACCAAGCAGGGCGACGCCAACGTCATCGACACCGTCGACCGGGTCAAGGCGCTGATCCCCGAACTCAAGCAATGGATTCCGGCCGGCGTTCAAATCTCGATCCTGACCGACCGCACCGGCACCATCCGCGCCAGCGTCGACGACATGCTGTGGACGCTGGGGGCGACCGCGCTGCTGGTGATGCTGGTGGTGTTCGTTTTCCTGCGGCGGCTCACGCCGACGGTGGCCGCCGGCATTTCGGTGCCGCTGGCGCTGGCGGGCACCTGCGCCGGCATGTGGCTGGCCGGCTTCTCCATCGACAACCTGTCGCTGATGGCGCTGGCGATCTCGATCGGCTTCGTGGTCGATGACGCCATCGTCATGATCGAGAACATGTACCGCAACCTCGAACGCGGCCTGCCGCCGTATCAGGCCGCGGTGGCGGGGGCGGAGCAGATCGGCTTCACGGTGCTGTCGATCAGTCTGTCGCTGGTCGCCGCGTTCACGCCGCTGATTTTCATGGACGGCGTCGTCGGCCGCCTGCTGCGCGAGTTCTCGCTGACGCTGACCTTCGCCATCGCGGTCTCGACCGTGGTGTCGCTGACCGTCACGCCGATGATCTGCGCCCACTACATCAAGGTGGAGACGCTGAACCGGGAAACCTGGTTCGACCGCGTGGTCGAGCGCACGCTGGGGGCGATCGTGCGTTTCTACGCGCGGACGCTGAAGACCGTGCTCGGCTTCCCGGTGCTGACCATGGTGGTGTTCTTCGCCACCATCGCGCTCACCATGACGCTCTACGTCAAGACGCCGAAGGGCTATTTCCCGAGCGACGACAGCGGCTTCATCATCGGCTCGACGCGAGCCTCGGCGGACGTGTCGTTCCAGGCGATGCGCGAATTGCAGGAGCAGGTGGCCAATATCGTGCTGGCGGATGACGCGGTCGCGGCGCTCGGCTCCAGCGTCGGCGGCGGCGGCGCGTTCAGCGGCCAAAATCGCGGCCGCATGTTCATCAGCCTGAAGCCGCCGGAGCAGCGGCCGGGTGTCACCACCCAGAACGTCATCGACCGGATGCGGCCGCAACTGACCGCGATTCCCGGCATCCGGCTGTTCATGTTCCCGGCGCAGGATATCCGCACCGGCGGGCGGCAGAGCGATTCGAACTATCAATTCACCCTAACCAGCCCCGACCTCGATCTGCTGCAAACCTGGGCCCCGCTGGTGGCCAAGCGGATGGAGACGGTGGAAGGTATCACCGATGTTTCGGGCGACCGCGATCCCGGCGGGCTGCAACTCAACCTGTCGATCGACCGCAAGGCGGCGGCGAGCCTCGGCGTCAAGGTTCAGGACATCGACAACGCGCTCAACAATGCGCTGTCGCAGCGCCAGATCTCCACCATCTACACCCAGCGCAACCAGTACAAGGTGGTGCTCGAAACCCTGCCGAACTATCAGGCGGACCCGGGCGACCTGAGCCATGTCTACGTCGCCGGCGCCAATGACACGCAGGTGCCGCTGTCGGCGGTGGTGAGTTTTTCGCGTGGCATCGCGCCGCTGTCGGTCAACCACACCGGCTCCTTTCCCTCGACCACGGTGTCGTTCGGGTTGTTGCCCGGCGTGCCGCTGGAGGTCGCCACCGCCAACATCCAGCGCGCGGTGGCCGAGATGCACATGCCGGAGGGCATCCGCGCCGGCTTCGAGGGCAACGCCGGCGATTTCCAGAAGACCACCGGCCGCCAGCCGCTATTGATCCTGGCGGCGCTGATCGCGATGTATATCGTCCTCGGCGTGCTCTACGAGAGCCTGATCCACCCGCTGACCATCATCTCGACCCTGCCGGCGGGCGGCCTCGGCGCGCTGCTGGCGCTGCAACTGACCAATTCGCCGCTGACCATCATCGCCTTCATCGGCATCATCCTCCTGATCGGCATCGTCAAGAAGAACGGCATCATGATGGTGGATTTCGCGCTGGAGGCGGAGCGCCAGCGCGGATTGTCGTCCTACGACGCGATCTTCGAGGCGTGCATCGCGCGTTTCCGGCCAATCCTGATGACGACGATGGCGGCGCTGTTCGCCGGCCTTCCGCTGGTGCTGGCGACCGGTCCCGGCACCGAGCTGCGGCGGCCGCTCGGCATCACCATCATCGGCGGCTTGTTCGTGTCGCAGATCCTGACGCTCTACACCACGCCGGTGATCTATCTCCTGATGGACCGCCTGCGCCGCCGCCGCGAACCGCTGCCGGCGGCCGCGCCGGCCGAATAGGTGCTGGACGGCGCGATGCGGCACGGCGTATAGCGCTCCGCATGTCCGAAGCTCTCCCCGCGCCAGTTCCCGAGCCGGCTCCCGAATGCGAGACCTGCCGCAAGCCGCAAGCCCTGTGCGTCTGCGCCAGCGTCGCTCCGCTCGACAACGATCTTTCGCTGCTGATCCTGCAACATCCGCAGGAGCAGGACAGGGCGCTCGGCACCGCGCGCCTGGCGGCGCTGCATTTCAAGGACGCGGCCGTGGTGGTCGGGCTGTCGTGGCCTAGTCTCAACAAGCTGCTGGGGCAGCCGGTCGATCCCGCGCGCTGGGCGGTGCTCTATCTCGGCTCGGCCAAGGCTGCCGACTTCAAGACCGATCGCGCGGTGGTGGCGCTGGATCGCAAGGGCGAGCCGGCCGACGACCAGCGCGCCGCGCTGCGCGACATCGAGGGCGTGATCGTGCTCGACGGCACCTGGAGCCAGGCCAAGGCGCTGTGGTGGCGCAATGCCTGGATGCTGAAATGCCGGCGCGTCATCCTCAATCCGTCGCGGCCCTCGCGCTACGGCCGCCTGCGCCGCGAGCCGCGCCGCGACGGCCTCTCCACCATCGAGGCGGCGGGCATGCTGATCGCGCATCTGGAGAACCGGCCCGACATCGAGGCCGCGCTCAACGCCAGCTTCGACCGGATGCTGGCGAAATATCGCGAGATCCAGGCGACAATGCCGGAACTGGCCGATCGCGCCCGGCCCAAGCGCGACCGCCGCGGCAATAAAAAGTCGCGCTGAACGCGGATTGGTTGCCTATCACGCGAAGGCCGTATAAGAGACGGCCTCCGAGGCCACGTGGCGGAGTGGTTACGCAGCGGTCTGCAAAACCGTTTACCCCGGTTCAATTCCGGGCGTGGCCTCCAGTAACGATATCGAATCGTTGCGGACATTTTCCTCCCGGACTGATCGCCATATTGGCAGCCGCCGGCCGCGAAAGCCGATATGCGCTGGCTCTGCCAATCATTGATTCGCCGCGCCGCGCCGGATCCGCGATTAACGTTGACTTGCAACCATAACGCGAAAGATGCATTGCCCGTCGCGGTTTCCCAGCGCAGCATTTGGCTTTTCCGGAATGTCGCCGGTTTGCCTATGGCTCGGATCTTTCAATTCGACGAATACGCCAACCGCATTTTGACGGGGCTGACGCTCGCCGAAACCCGCGAACTTGAGGCGCTGGAGCGGGAGACGCCGTCGCTCGCCGACTGGGACGCCTACACCATGCAGCCGGTCTCGGAGCAGGAAAAGCGATGGGCCTACCTGTCGCAAAAGCACATCGACGCCATGCAGCGTCAGACGGAGCAATCAGCGCCGGTTGCCGGCACCAGCCAACAGCAAAGCGAAACCTGATCGGTGGCGCGGCAAGCCCCGCGCGGGAATCCCGCGCCAGTCTCGAAACCCGCGCATTCGCAAAAAAATGGCCCGAAGCTTTCGCTTCGGACCATCTGAGCCGGGCGTACATCCGACCCTTGCTCAGTCGCTTGAGCGAGTTTCTCATCGAAATGCTTAACAAAGCGTTAAAGATTTCGATGGCCGCGATGAGCGGGGAGGGACCGGCCACATTGACGCCGTAGTTTGACATTTCACAACGTCGAAATGCGACCGAGTTGGCATATTTCGACTCGAAAAAAGGAGAGCGCCATGTTGATTACGTCCCCGTTCTGGATCGCCGCCACCGTTGCCGAGACCTACAGCCGCGTTGCAACCATGATTTTCTGGGGCGCGTTGGTGCCGACCGTGGAAGTCGAACTGGCGCCGGTCGAGGCGAAGATCGAGGAATTGCCCGAAGTCGAGCCGCTGGCCGAGGTCGAGCCGCTGCCGCTCGCGGCGTAGTTGGATGACACCGGCCTAAGAGACGATCCCCGCCTCAGCCTGAGCCTGTCCTCTCGGTCAAAACCGTTCACGCCCCCGGATCGCATCCGGGGGCGGATTTTTTGCGACCATGCCTCAGTCGATCATGCCTCACTCGGTGCGGGGGGCCGGACAAGCTCCGGGCGCGACCGTTGTCAATTCTATAAAATTAAATGAATTGATTGCCTTGCCTGCTGTTTCTCACCTTATAAATGATCGGCGTGAGACTCAACAGGAAGCATACCAGCCTTCCGGGAAGGGCAGCAGCGGCCAGGCCAGATCGTTGTCATTGGCCGGCCGGGGGAACAGGACGCGGATGATTCCGACCGCCGTATGGTGCGGCGTCGCGTCATCCGGCGCGCGATCGTCCGTCGCGGGGCGTTCCAGCTCCTCGTCCTGAGTGATGACGCTCATCGACGACCGGACGCTCTCCAGCAATTCCTCGAACTCGACTTCGCTCATGGCAATCCTCCGGCAACCCTCGCTGTTGCGCCCACCATGGCAAAGAGGTTTTGTTTCCCGATTGCGGAAACCGCTCAAATTGTAGCAAACATGGTTTTTCCGGCGCGAGCGCGCCAGGAACACAGGACAACGGCGAGGACAGGCCGATGGAGCAACTGCGAAGCGACGCGGCCAATGCCGATCAGGTGGCCTACTGGAACGGCAGCGCCGGCGAGCGCTGGGCCAGCCATCAGACCGCGCAGGACGTGGCTTTTATTCCCGTCACCGAATTGCTGATCGCCCACGCCGCGCCGCAGCCGGGCGAGCGGGTGATCGATGTCGGCTGCGGTTGCGGCGATACGTCCGTGGCCTTCGCCAGGCGCGTGGGGGCGTCCGGGCATGTGCTCGGCGTCGATATTTCGCAACAGATGCTGGCGCGGGCGCGCGCGGTCGCGCCGGCGGGCCTGCCCGTGGAGTTCGTGCTGGCCGACGCCACCGCCTATCCGTTCCCGGAGGGCGTGGCCGACCTGCTGGTGTCGCGTTTCGGGGTGATGTTCTTCGCCGAGCCCGCGCGCTCCTTCGCCAATCTGCGCAAGGGATTGCGCCGGGGCGGCCGGCTGACTTTCATCTGCTGGCGCGGGCCGCGGGAAAATCCGTGGCTGATGGTGCCGTTGCAGGCGGTGTACCGCCACGTTCCCCGGCTGCCGCCGGTCGGCCCGGAGGATCCGGGACCGTTCGCCTTCGCCGCGCCGGAGCGGGTCGAACGCATTCTGCGCGAGGCCGGCTTCACCGATATCCGCGTCGCGCCGCACGATCTCGCGCTGGATGTCGCGGCGGGCGGCGGGCTGGAAGCGGCGGTCCGCAGCGCGGTGGAGATCGGCCCCGCCCATCGGGCGCTGGAAGACGCCGCGCCCGAGACGAGGGCGGCCGCGGTCGCGGCGGTGCGGCACGATCTCGCCCCGTTCGCCAAGGATGACGGGGTCTGGCTCGGCGGCGCCGTCTGGATCGTCTCCGCGACAGCGCCGTGAGCGCCGGGACGACGATTTCGCCGACGAGCGACGGACCTATGGCGTTTCCGAGCGAAGCGGATGCCGGCTGGCGTGAGGACAACGCATCAAAACAGAAGATGGAGCCCGTTCCGATTCCATGGGAACGGAAGCAGATCTAATGACGATCGTGATTGCCGAGCCGGTGATGAAGTCGCGCATCGTGCGTTTTGAAATGGTCGGTGAACCAGAGATCGAGCCGGCGCGACAATTCGGTCGATACGTACGCCGGGGCGGCCTCGTAGTCGTCCATGATGTCGCGAATTTCATCGAGCAGTTGTTCGTGCGCATTCTTGTGCTGGCGAAACTGGTCGTAGCCGTGCTCTTGCATGAAGCGTTCCTCCAGCGCGAAATGCATCGAGATGGCCTGAAAGATTTTGCCGAGGAACGCGGTCACATCCAGGCCATCGGTCTTGTTGGTCAGGCGCTCGTGAAGATCGTTGATGAGGTCGATCATCTCGCGATGCTCGTAGTCGACATCGGCGACGCCGACGCTGTAGCTGTCCTTCCATTGAATCAAGACCACGAATAGCTCCTTCGCAAAGCCATGGCCAAAACCCTGGCCAAAACCCCGGTCGGGGCGGCGCCGGCGCCAACGATAGCGCGGCGCATGGCGGGCGGTGCTAACCTGGGTCAAGTCGAGCAAACGGAAACCTGGCCCCGGCGCTGGACGGCCGGCGGGCCCTTGGCCCCGCCACGTCAATGCGCGCCGGCAAATCTCGTAACGGCTAAATGCTTGGAAGTGCTTGAAACAAATGGCTCCCTGGGCCGGAATTTATTCCTTCTCCATGCTGTATCACGGTGGCAAAACAAGATGCTGATTTGATTGAATAACAATGGCTTTCCTGGCCATGCTGACTATGGTGAATACCCCTAGCAATTACCCTGAAGTGGGAAGCGGGCGGGAAGCCAAATATGGAGAGCCACACCTTCGGCCTGCTGCTGGCGGTGACGGTGGCGTGCTGCCCGGTGCCGACATATGGCGCGGACGCCGACGACGATCCGACGTCCTCGAACAAACCGACAATCTACCTCGATCTCAGAACGAATGTCGCCCGTTTACCCGCGGGCGCATTGCCGATCGGATTGGGGCCGTCCGCGCTTCTTACGGCTTTGCAATCCGTCCCCATCAACGGGACGGGCGCGATTCCACCGATCGACAACGCGCTTGCCTTTCCTGCGCGCAGCGCCTTGAGCGTCGATCTTCCTTTCACCGCCGATCTATCGGACACGCTTTCGCTATATGCCGGCGTATCCGGGAGTACCACGAGCCTGAATGGAATCGATCTGTCGTCGCTTTCGCTGACAAGTTGGAACGCGGGATTTCAGGCGGTTCTCCATCAGCAGGACGGGGGCGCCCTGCCGACGGTTACGATCCAGTCCACGGTGACCGGATCGATCAACAGCGGACTACCGACAACGACGACGCTGACCAGCATCATCGAATTGGACTATGCCCTCGACAAAGACGAAACGCAGGGATTCATTGCAGGACTCCAGTACACTCATATCGCCATGAGCAGCAGCATAGGGCAGATTCGGCCAAGCCTGATCGGCTATGCCGGGGCATACTATCAATGGCCGAACAACTGGAAAATCACCGCACGAGGCGGCCTGCAATCCTTCGGTGGCGCGCAGTTTCTAAACCTGATCGATCTGCCGTCGTTCACTCAACCCGTCTTGCGTCTCGATCTCGATCGGCTTGACGACGACGACAACCGTATATTCGGCATAAGCGCCGAGATCATGTGGACGCCGAAACCCGTCTATCAACTCACGCTGAGAACGCCGCTTTATTTCGGGCGCAACTGACCGGGGCGCCAAGTTTTCCCCCCGGCGAGCAGCCTGTCGGATTGTCCGCTCAAGCGGTCGGCCGCTCGCGATAGGCGGTGCGACCGAAGCAGTCCGCCAAACCTTGTCAGCGGCGGACAGCGCGCCGCCCCGCAGCCTGATTCGCCTCGGCCTGCAGGGCGGCTGCTCACCTCAGCGACGGAGCAGACGCCGTGAACGAGAAGAACCGCCCGCCAAGGAGCGGCTCGCTCGCGGCAGGACAGATCAGGTCAAGAAGCGCGCAGATTCTGCGCGGACGCGCGCTGCGGCGCGGCTACAGCGTCCACTCGTCGCCGTTCCGGATCGATCCCGCCCACAACCTCGGCGGCTACAGGCTGATCGACGCGGAGGGCCGGGTCGTCCTGGGCCTGCGCCACGACGCCACCCTGGACGAGATCGCCAACTTTCTGCGCGAGCGGCCCCTTCTCTCGGCCACGGCCGGGCAGCAAATCGAGTCGCGCGCTGCCCCAATGCTGCCCCGAATGAGAATCCGGAGTGCGAGGCGACTGGCGATGTGGGGCTAAGTGCTTGATAATATGTGGCTCCCCGGGCCGGATTCGAACCAGCGACCAACCGGTTAACAGAAACATGCAAGGCCATTTCATAGCATTTCCAACCGTTACATCAAATCGGATTTGAATGCTGTTTCTATTGAGTTATCCGCCTTTCCATCTATCATTGCATTGCATTTGGCAACACTGAATTACGCGGATTCCGTTGCCAAATTGTTGCCAAATCGGGTGACGGGGGCGGCATATGGCAAGGAAGAATATCACCGACAAAACGCTGAAGGCGCTGAAGCCGGCACCGGAGGGCAGGACCATCGACCTTTGGGATAGCGTGGTCCCGGGCTTGGGCGTTCGGGTGTCGGACAAGGGACGTAAGACGTTCATCTTCTCGGCGCGGTTCAGCGGGGCCAAGAACCCGACTCGGCGCGCTCTTGGCGTCTATGATGCGCTGACGCTGGAAAAGGCTCGCGACAAGGCTCGCGAGTGGAGCGACCTCGTAGGGAAGGGCATCGACCCGGCCACGATTGAGCAACGGGCGAAAGAGGCGGAGATCGCCAAAGCCAACCTGACCTTTGCCGTGGTGGTTGAGGACTTCATTACAGAGAAATTGAAAACGGAGCGTAACGGCGACGAGGTGGAGCGGGACATCCGCCGCGACCTGATACCGGCGTGGGGAAAGCGTCCGATCACGGAAATCAGCGACGTGAACATCATCGCCGTGGTGAAGGCGAAGAAAAAGACAGCACCGGCACAAGCGCGCAACTTGCTTGGCATAATTAAGCGGATGTTCGGCTGGATCGTGGATCAGCGCGTCTACGGGCTGGCAGCATCGCCAGCGGACGGCCTGAAACCAAGCAAGATCATCGGCGAGAAAACCAACCGTGACCGCATCCTAAATGACGCCGAACTATTCGCCTTATGGCGGGCGGCCGGGCGGCTCGGCTATCCCCATGGACATGTTTATAGGCTGCTGACTCTGACCGCCTTAAGACTCAACGAGGCTGCCGACGCTTCTTGGACCGAAATTGATCTTGGGCAGGGCATTTGGGTTATCCCCGCCGCTCGCATGAAGGGGCGGAATGGTCGTGCCCGCGCCCACGCCGTGCCGATAACGAAAGAGATTGAGGGACTTCTGGAAAAGGTGCCGCGATTCAAAAGGGGCGGTCCCTTCGTATTCACGACGACGGCGGGCGAGTCTCCGGTGTGGATGTCCGACAAGGTCAAGAAGCGACTAGATATCCGGATGTTGCGGACGTTGAAGGCATTGGCGCGGCGTCGGGGTGATGAGGCTGCTGTCGTGATGGAGCCATGGACCAACCACGACATTCGCCGTTCTGTCCGGTCACAGTTATCGCGATTGCGGGTGACGGAAGAGGCGAGAGAGGCGCTGCTCGCCCATGCTCGTCCAGGGATCAAGAGCGTTTACGACCACCATGATTATTTGGACGAAAAACGCGAAGCCTTGGAGCTTTGGGCGGCTCGTCTGAAAGAAATCATCGAACCAGCACCCGCCAACGTAATAAAAATGTTTGCGGCGTCTTGAAACGCTAAAGGCGTTCCCTATTTGGGCGTCACTTGTAGCTTTAATGTGTTCAGCGCGCTCGGCGAGAGCGTGAAGGCAGAGACCGCCACGAATCCATTGCCGGGAGACTAGCGTGGCTGGCGGGACATCCGGGACAGGTGCCCGGGCTCGATCGTTGATCCTTCGGCCCGTCGTCGGGTGAGCGCCAACCGTCTGATCGTTTAAAGCGAGCCGGCACATAGCGTGACCGGGCAGGTTTTCATGTGCAACCGCACTGGATCTGCTCGGCTTTTTGATTCCGCCAAGCGATCCCGTGCTTGATGGAGTCAAGTAATGCCCCTGTGCATTATTCCCTACGCCGATTTGAAGACTAAAAAGGGCATCCCCTATTCGAAACCCCACCTATGGCGGCTCGAACGCGATGGCAAATTCCCGCGCCGCGTTCCGGTCGGCCCCAACCGATACGGTTATGTCGAAGGCGAGATCGACGCTTACTTGGAAAATCTCGTCAAGGCTCGTGACGCGAGAGTCCGCGCATGAAGCAAACCCGGCAGAAACGCAAAAACCCCGCCGGCCAGGGCGGGGCTTCGCAGAAATGCGCACGTTGGAATAGAACGCTGATTAGTAAATACATGGCCAACGGCAGCCTGACAAGGCGGGCTGTGTACATCGGTCGCAACTACATCGGCGACATCATCGAAGCGAAGCCTTCGGTCCACATTGCTATCACCGCCGACGGAACGCCTATCGGAGCCTTCCCAAAACGTGAACTCGCATCGGCCGCCCTTGGAATCGGGGGGGCAGCATGACCGAACAAATCAGCCTCGATTTGATCCGCGCCGACGCCGACCTTCAAATGCGCGATGGCGGCGTCGATGTCGGCACCGTGGCGGAGTACGCCGAGGCCATGGCGGATGGAGCGATCTTCCCGGCCGTCACCGTCTATTTCGACGGTAGCGTCTATTGGCTTGCCGATGGGTTTCACCGTGTCGAAGCAGCGCGAAAGGCGAACCTCACGGAAATCGCCGCAGATGTGAGGCAAGGCGGCAGGCGCGATGCGATGCTGGCTGCGGTTGGGGTCAATGCAAGTCATGGCCTGCGGCGAACCAATGCAGACAAGAGGCGAGCCGTCATGGCGCTACTCCGCGACCCGGATTGGACGCGCTGGTCCAACAGCAAGATTGCCAAGCAATGCCTGGTTGATGACAAGACCGTCGCGAAAATCCGGAATGACCTCACTCGGAAATCCGAAGTGACGGGTCACCAGTCGAGCGCAAGTACGTCACAAAGCACGGCACCGTGGCCACGATGAAGGTTGCGGCGAAGCCAAGTCAATCACGCGAATCGAAGGAGGCGTTCTTCGCGACACAAATTGGCGATGCGGCACTGATCGCCGAATGTGAGCGGCGCGGCTTCAAGGTTGAAAAGCTGGAGGTCCGCGCATGAATGAGATCTTCGACTATATGGCTATCAAGCAATTTGCGCGGGAGATGAAGGGGCGCGTTACCGACTTTATCGCGCTCTCCAATTCTAACGACCCATTCTATGCCGGAGCGCCTGCACGTCAGGCTTCTGCAGAATGGTTCATGCGAAACTGGGTCGATCTGTTTTGCGCAACCGGCAGCCATCTGCGACGTATCCATTACAAGGTCATCAGTCAGCCGGTGCCGATCCTCAAGCCTGACGGCAAGCCTTACCGCAACACTGATAAGGACTGGAAGTTCCTTTGCGCTGCGTCGCTCAACGCGCGCTATCTCAAACTACTACCTAAGAATTCACTTATCGATCGGCGCAACAACGAACCCGTGATCTACAGTCACGCCAAGGGGCTAAAGACGCCGTTGTGCCATGTGTACGGCTCTGGCGGTGCTTCCCTTAGTCCAAGCTTTGATACCGACATCAATCGGCCCAGCATCGGCCTATGGGAAACACTGCACGTCGATCAGCCGTTTCTCGTTGAGGTGTGGATCGAAAAATCCACGATGGACGACATCCTTGTCCCGTTGGCGCGGCTGAAAGGATTCAACCTTATTAGCGGCATGGGGGAGTTGTCAGAGATCCACGCCGACCTCGCTGTCGGGCGCGCGCTGGAAGACGGTCGCCCCATGCGCATCATTTACGCTTCGGACATGGATCCGAGCGGACGGTCGATGCCAAAGGCAATGGCGCGCAAGATCGAATACTGGGCCGCGCATTGCGACGTTCCGCTCGATATCACGGTGGAACACGTCTTGCTGACGCCAGCGCAATGCCGGGAATACCGCCTCCCGGAAACGCCGCTGAAGAAAGCCGATAAGAGGGCACCGAAGTTTCGAGCGATGTTCGGTCGCGATGCCACGGAGCTTGACGCGCTCGAAGCCTTGCATCCCGGCGAGTTCAAACGAATCATCACTGAAGCCGTCGAGCAATATATCGACACAAAGCTCGCCAGCCGCGTGAATGCCGTGAACTACGACTTCCGGCTGAAGGTTGAGGCCGCCGAAAAGGAGGCAATCGCACCGTTCCGCGAACAGTTCGATGACATCGAGGACCGTTACAGCGATCTGATCGACGACTTCAAAGACAAGGTGTCGGAACTTCAGGACGAAGCTAATGAGCTATGGCCGCAAGCTGTTGCCGCACTAGAAGCCGCTGCACCGACCTTCGACCGCGACAGCATCCCGGAGCCGCGTCCGGCAACACCACCCGCAGCACCGCTGTTCGATTCCAAGCGTCCGTTTATGAGCCAGATGGAACACTATAAATCCTGGTCGGATGTCGGCGAAGCGGATGATGAAGATGTAGGCACGGAGGACGCCGAGTAGGCGTCATCCAATGTCAACAAAGCAAAACCCGTCCTCTGGCGTGGAGGACGGGTCTGTTTCGGATTCTCAGCGTTGCGGCGATGAGTTCGAAACGGATACGCCAAACGCCTTTCACGCGCAAGTTCGTGAATCACAAAAAGCCTTGTGCTTCCGGTGGGACATGCGGCGGTTGTATGAACCGCTGCGCCTTGAGCTTGGGTTTGATCGTCCCATGGCGGCGATTGCGATTGCGCTCGTCGTCAATGACGATTGGACGTCGTACTCACGCCGCAAGGGGTGGTATCCGGGCCGTGCATCGCGGTACGCCGAACCGATGATGACCTATGCCAGTGTTGTAGGTGGTATTGACCGTCTAGACGTGGCGGGACTCATCGACAATCGCATCACGGAGCCGGGTAAACGCGGCTGGCAGTCGTCCGCGATTGCTCGTCCCGCCCTGATCGAGCCGGTTAGGGCGATCATCCGTAACGAGCCTCGCCTCATCATCGCTGCACCGCGCGAAACGATAATCTTGCGCAACGGCGACGGCGACAACATCGACTATTTGGACAGCCGAGCAATCGACCGGATGCGCCGGCGGTTGGCGCAAATCAATGAAGCGGTATCCAGCATCGACATATCCAACAATGCCGCGGCACCGCTGGTCCGCATTTTCAACCTCAACTTCAATCGTGGTGGCAGGTTCTACGCTATGGGCGGTGCATATCAATCGATGAGAAAGCAAGCACGGAAGGCGCTCACCATCAATGGCGAGAGTGTCGTCGAACTTGACTTCAAGACTCTACATCCGGCGCTGCTCTATGCTGAAATCGGAGCACCACTGCCAGCGGACTCGTATGACATTCCTCCGTGGCCGCGCGATCTGGTCAAAGTGGCGCTGCTTATCATCATCAACGCGGACAGCCTTCATACAGCGCGGGCGGCGATTGCATGGAATGATGCGATAGCAGCTGCGGACTATGACGTCGGCTCGCAGGACGCGCACCGCACAGCAGACGCACTCATTGGTGCGATCAAACGTGCTCACCGGCCAATAGCGCGATTCTTTCACGGTGATGCTGGTGCCCGTCTAATGGCGATTGATGCCTCTATCGCGGAGACCGTCCAATTGCTGATGTTGAAACGCGGCATCGTCGTTCTGCCAGTCCACGATAGCTTTCTCGTTCCCGCATCGAAGGCCGCCGAACTAGAAGACTCTATGGTTCAGGCCGCCTATCAGATCGCCCGTTTAGCGGCCAAAATCGAGGTCGCTTGAGCCGCCAGTGTTCTCCTTATAACCCAATAGCTTACGGCTAAAACGACCTACAAATGGAAGGGGGAGGGGAGTGGTCGTGGTGGTGGTCTGCCCTTCGGTGGGTGGTGATCTGTGCTCTTCTTCCCGTATCTGGTGAACTTCATCCGTTGTTCAGTAATTTGGCGCGCCCGGAAAAAAATCGCGCGCTCGAATTCGGTACCGGATTGGCCGGACTCTTGCGCCTTCGCGCCGGCGATTCCATTTCATCGGCATGCTGCGCTTCGCATTGACGACAGAAATGCTTGATCGCACCGAGCAACATCGGCTTGCCGGTGAGAAGTTCTATGCCATTGTCCAGGAGAATTTCGCGGCAATCATTGAGCGCGTCACGGCTGGCGACACGCTCAACGCAATTGTCGCCGACCTGGGGGTTAGGCGCACTCATCTGACGACGGTGCTCCGAAACGACGCTGACAAGGCTCAGCGTTTCGAAGCTGCGATGGCAGCTAGTGCCGCAATCCGGAAACAGCATCGCGCCGACAACATGCGTCGGACCCGTCTTGAAAAGGCCGAAAAGCAGCGAGCCTTTGTTGCATCCTACTATGGTGAGGTTCTTTCGCACGTCGCGCATGGCCTGAGCGTGGCCGCCGCCTGCAAGGCGATCCCGAATGGTCCGGATCCGAAGCAAATCGAGGCCGCGTTGCGGCGGGATCCGGAGTTTCACGCCAGATTCCGGCAGGCATCCCGGCACCTAAAGAGTGATGCGCCGCTGACTCATGATGTCAAAGAGGCAATTATCGAGGGTGTAGCGCAAGGCAAAACCCTGATCGCGTCCGCCGCTGACCATGGAATCGAGTATGCGCGGTTCCTTTGGCACCTGTCCCGCGATCCGTTGCTGGCGAAAAAGCTGAGCGATGCAAGGTTGGTCGGTGCCAGGCTGCGGCCGTCGCGCTCGCTGCAATATGCCGACGAGATATTGTCGCGCATGGAAGCCGGCGAGACGCTGCCCGCGATATGCGCTTCCGATCGTAGATATCCCGATCCGTCCAACTTTAGGTCGGCATTGAAGCGATATCCAATTTTGCTGAACCGATATGAATTGGCCATGGATGCCGAACGTGACCGGATGCGCGCCAGTATCAACGGCAGAAAGGATAGCACCGAAGTGCTGACGCTCATTGAGAAAGCGATCCCGCCAGATCATGAATTGCGTGACGACTTCCTGTCTGAGACCTTCATCGCCTTCAGTGAAGGCCGCATCCGCATCGATGAAATCGCCGCATACGTGAAGTCGTTAGTTAATCGTGACATATCGGAACGAAAGCATGGACTGTCCCTTGACGAACCGATGGGCAGTGATTCAATAACGACACGGGGGGATATGCTTGCAGGCGACTGGTGATTGAGTGATGCGCGTTGGCGAAATGGTCAAAGCGGACGGCATCGGGCCGCTTCAAGTCGTTGCCATCGATAACGGCGTGGCAGAATTGCTTATCATAGACGGATTTGGCCAAATCCGTTTCATATACGCTGATCTCAAAGCACTTCGGCCGATGAGGGATGTCTTCAACGTTCGAAGTTGTTGGCCCGAATTGCGTCGTATCGACGAAGCCGAGTTGGCCGAAGAAGAACGCCGCGCCCGCCTCGAAAAACGCGCCAAGGCAAAGAAAGCGCGGAAATCAAAAGCATCGAAAAAGATTAAGCGGAGGCGGGGTGATTCGGAGTGACGATTGCTGAGCCGCATTCGGTGCCGCGTCGTTACTTCGGTGGCGTTGCGGATTAGTGAGTCGGATGAATCACTTAGCGAGTCGGCGTCGATACTTTAAAGTTTATTGTTGACGCCGTGACTCCTTCGTGATTCATTTTGGTTCATGGGCGCATTCGCGCCTCCCACAGACTTCCCCCTGAACGCCTCGGCTTCCCGCCGGGGCGTTTTGCTTTCTGGATACCCTCAATGAGCATTGTTGATCGGACGCTAGGCCGCCTCGGCCTGGTGCGGAAAAGTGCGCCTTCGTGGGAGGCCGGCTTGCGCGAGGCGCTGGGGCTTGGCGCTCAGACGGCGAGCGCGATCGCTGTCAGTCCTGAGTCCGCGATGAAGTGTCCGGCTGTCATGGCCGCGACCCGGATTCGTTGCGAGACGCTGGCCAGTTTGAGCGTCAAGGTGTTCAAGCGCGACGGCGATTCAAAGCAGGTTGCCTCCGACCATCCGCTGCATCGGCTGCTGAACAAGCAAGCCAACGGCTGGACCAGTTCCGCCGAATTCATTGCCGAACTTGAACGCGACGTCATCACCCATGGTCAGGCTTTCGCGCTCGCCAATCGGCTGAGCGATGGCCGTATCTTCGAGCTTCTTAGACTGAAGCCTTCTAGCGTCAGCGTCGATTATGACGACGCCACGGCCGAACCTACCTACAAGGTCAATTTGAAAGGCGGCGGTCAGCGTGAGTACCACTACCGCGACATTCTGCATGTAAAGGCGCTTGGTGGCCGTGCCGTGGTTCAGGATGCGCGCGAGGCAATTGGATTGGCGATTGCGCTAGAACGTCACGCCGCGAACCTTATGGCGAAAGGCTGCCGGCCTGGCGGTGTCTTGAAGACGGCGAAGACCATCACCTCAGATGCCGTTGTCGATCGCCTGACGCGCCAATTCCAGCAAGCACATTCTGGCGAATCCGCTGGATCTGTCGCGTTATTGGAAGATGGCTTGGACTATCAGCCGCTCACGTTCAACAGCGTCGACTTGGAATTCAGTGCCATGCGCAATTTCCAGATTTTGGAAATCTCGCGGGCCTTCGGCGTCATGCCGAATCTCTTGTCCGATTATTCCAGCGCCAAATATGCCAGCGCTGAATCGATGTGGGCGGTTCAGTTGTCGGCAAGCCTGCTTCCGCGCATTCGGTTTTGGGAAGGGGCGTTAAACCGACTTTTTACCGAAGATGAGGCGGAACGTTACTTCATTGAGATCAATGCCGACAGCATCGTCCGTGCTGATCTTGAGCAAAGGTATCAGGCTTACAGCACGGCCATTAGCTCGCGATTCATGTCGCCGAACGAGGTGAGAGCACGCGAGTCGCTCCCGGCGGGTCCGCCGGAACTGGATCGATTCGAGAATCCGAACACGACGCCGGGTCCGGCGCCGCGTCCGCGCAACCGCAACCGTGACAACGAGGGTTAAGTCGATGGATCTGTATCATTGCACCGAATTGATGCTGAACCTCGCCGACAAATTGGCGGATGCTTATCCCCTCGGCCGACCGCCGGGCGAATTGTTCGATGAAACGAGAAAGTTCTCAAAGACGCTCGCGCGCGACTACGTCCGATCCGTGGGCGGAAGCCAAGACGATATCGAAAGCCTCGCTGACTCGATGATGCGCAAATTTTGTCACAGGTATGGTTGGCTTACAGAAAGGACATCGACGCGAATCCTGCAACGAGTCGAGCCGCGAGG
This sequence comes from Xanthobacteraceae bacterium, assembly GCA_023954195.1. Taxonomy (GTDB): domain Bacteria; phylum Pseudomonadota; class Alphaproteobacteria; order Rhizobiales; family Xanthobacteraceae; genus 62-47. The sequence continues at coordinate 397,480 of JAMLIK010000001.1, read as the reverse complement.
AACCGCGTGATGGAACACATTCGCATCGCGGCGGACCTACACGTCAATGAGAAGGCGAATACAGTCGAAGGTATCGCCTGGCCATACAACGGCAAACCCGATCGTGCTGGCGACATTATTAATAAGGGTGCGATCCGATCAGCGGTGACCGAGTTGCCGATGCTTTTAGAGCATAAAACACAGCAGTTGATCGGCCTCTGGACCCAAATCGAAGATCGAAACGAAGGTCTTTACGTCAGGGGGCACTTCAACGAGACCATATTAGCCAAGGGCGTCCGTAGTCAGATTCTCACAGGACGCCGCAACGGGCTTTCCATCGCATTCCGCGAGAAGTCCGCGAGGCGTAACGGCCGATACAAGGTCATCACCGATCTCGAAGTGTTTGAGTGCTCCATTTGTGAGTCACCCATGAATCCCGATTCCAGATTGACGAGGGTCAAGACCCTCGATCAGGCCGAAGCGCTTGCCGCGGCCATCAAACGCGCCGCCGTGGCGCTAAACCTGAAAGGTTGAACTATGACCAAGCACTATGATCCCGTTGTTTTCAAGTCGGACGGCGAAGCCGATCCGGTCGAGGTCGTTACCAAGGCCATCGATGAACTGTCCAAGACGGTCGACGCGCGTCTGAAGGCGCTCGAAACCACCAAGAGCGAGCCGGAGAAGAAGGGCGATAAGGAGGACGTTGTCGACCTGAAGGCGATTGTTGATCGTCTCGACAAGGTCGAAGCCAAGGCCAATCGTCCCGGCACCTCGCAGAAGGATAACGACGACGTCGTCACCAAGGCGTTTTCATCGTTCCTGCGAACCGGCTCCGACGTTGAGCTGAAGGCGGCGGTATCGTCATCGAATCCGGACGGCGGTTATTTCGTGATTCCGACCGTGGATACGAATATCCGCAACGTGCTGGCGGATGTATCCCCGATGCGCGCACTTGCGGAAGTCGTCACCATCGATTCGAATACGTTCGAACGATATTACTCGACAGGCAATTCGGGTGCCGTGTGGGTTGGCGAAAAGACGCTCCGGCCGCAGGATACGGCTAGGCCTCAACTGCAAAAGCAAACTTACGGCGTCTGCGAGATGTACGCCGCTCCGGCTGCATCGCGCCAGTTGTTCGAGGATGCGAGCTTTGATATCGCCGCCTGGTTCAATACTTGGGTTGCTAACGACATGGCCACCGCCGAAGGTACGGCCTTCCTGAATGGCGATGGCATCGACGGCAAGCCGCGCGGTTTGCTGACGTACCCGATCGTTGCCACCGACGACAAGACTCGTCCTTGGGGTTCGATGCAGTATTTGCCGGCCGGTCACGCCTCTGCACCGACCGATGACAATTGGGCTAAGGCTCTTGTCGCCTTGGTGTTGACGGTTCGTCCTGAATTCCGTGCCAACGGCAAGTTCTTGATGAACACCGCCACGCTGATCCGTCTCAAGCAGATTCAGGATTCAAACAAGCGCTTCATGTGGAGCGACGGCGGCAACATCGGTGACTCCCCGAACGGCTACATTTTGGGATTCCCGGTCTTCGTCGATAACGGCATGCCTTCGATTGGCGAGAATGCTTTCCCGGTTGCCTTCGGCGACTTCAAGGCCGGTTACACCATCGTCGCGCGTCAGGGCATTCGCGTCGAGCGCGATGCGGTCACCGTCAAAGGCGTCATCCAACTCGATTCTTATATGCGCGTGGGTGGTGGTCTCGGCGATAGCCGCGGAATCAAGTTCCTGAAAGTCGCCACGTCCTAACGAAACACCGGAGCGGTTGAATAACCAGCCGCTCCCCCTTTCTCCCATATCGAGGATCTTCACAATGAAAGACACGTACAACGACAATAAAGTGGTTGCCTCGCTGGCACCCGCCGTTCAGTCCGCGACCCTGAAGGGTAGCACCGTTGACCTGCAAGGCTTCGGTTCTGCGCTTTTGGTGGTGAACACCGGCGCGATTGCTGGCGCTGGCGACTACAGCATCGCCATCCAGCACAGCGACACCACGACGGACGGCGACTTCGTCAACGTCACGGCTGCCGATTTGCTCGGAACGCTTCCGACCACGCTTGGCGATAGCAAGACCTATAAGCAGGGTTATCGTGGCGGGAAGCGATACTTGAGGGCCGTCATCACGAAGGCATCCGGTACGTCCATCGCTGCGGGTGCCGTGTTCGTGCTTGGCCATCCGGCGCTCGCTCCGGTCGCCTAACAGAGCTTGGCCAGCAGCGCCTCCTACTGGCGGTTGTTGCGGACAGCCGTTCACGAAAGTGGTCCTCCGGGCTGCTGGCCATTCCATATTATGACCGGCCAAGGACCACGTCCCCGCAAGCGGCGGATGCGGATTCCATGATGCGATCACGGTTGAAACGTCCGCCGCACCATTTTCCTAGAGGTGACCTATGCCGTTGACGGTGCTTCAACCGGCGCTGACTCATGACCTTATCAGCCTTGCCGCCGCCAAGAGCGCGCTAGACATCACCGGCTCGGATCAGGACGCCAAGCTGTCGGCGTGGATATCGCAGGCAAGTGCCGCCATCAGCACCTATGCCGGCAGAACCTTTGCCGCTGAGAAGGTGGAACAGGTATTCCGTCCTGCGAATGGAACCATCGGCTTGGTGCTTGAGCGCTTTCCGATCAGTACGGTTCATTCGATTGTTGAGGGCGACACGACTCTGACGTCCACCGATTATGAAGCGGACCTCGTCGCGGGCGTTTTGAATCGATTGTGGACTAGCCGTTACGCCTGCTGGTCGACGACTGTTGTGACCGTCACCTATACGGCCGGTTACGAAACCATTCCCGCGAACCTTCAACGCGCCTGCATCATCTGTCTCCAGCACTATCGCAGTGGCGCTGACCGCGACCCTGCCATCCGTAGCGAGGCGATCACCGATATCGAAACGCTTCAATACTTCGCACCAACCGGCGATGCGCTGCCCATTGAGGCTGAAGCGTTGGTCCGTCCGTTTCGAGTGCCGAAGGTAGGTTGATGCGACGTCCACCGAGACGATGCGCGTGTGGCCTTCTCGTGCCCGCTGGTGCGCTGTGTCCCTGCCAGATACGTCGCAAGGCGGAAGCCGACAAGCGCCGCCCTAGCGCACCGCAGCGTGGTTATGACCACGCATACAATGAAGCGGCCAAAGCCTTCCTATCCCGTCCTGAGAATGCGTGGTGCGAGTGTGGACGTCCTAGTGTTTTGGTGCGCCATCGCATCTCAATCCGGAAGCGTCCTGATCTTCGCATGGTCGTGGCGAACTGGATGCCTGGCTGCCACTCGTGCAATGGACGCGACACATGGCGCGACCGACGAGAGCAAGACCGGGGGTAGGTCGAGAGTTCAGTTAAGGGGGCGCTGACCGCATGGGGTGGGCGACGTGAGACACCCCGGAACTTTTCCCATTGAGATTGAAGGCAAATTCTATGGCCAGCAAGGTTGTTAAACTGGTGCCGAAGCAAGCGGAGAACCCCGCATTCATTCCGCCGAAGTCGCTGAACAAGGCGGCTCGGGCTGAGTGGACAAGGCTCGCTGTGCTGTTGCGGGCGAAGGGTTCGCTGACCGAGGAAAACGCGCCGCTGCTCACCTCTTACGTCGCCGCCATGGCAATGATTGCGGATTGCGACGAGGAATTGGCCCGCGCCAAGTCCATGGTCGTTTATGGCGGCAACGGCGTTCCCCGCGCTCATCCTCTGATTGGTGCTCGCAACCGTGCATCGCAGAACGCGCTTCAGCTCGCAAAGCGCCTCGGAATCATTGGCTCCGGCCACACCACGAACCCGACGAAGGATCCGGCCGCCGATGGCGACGATTACACCCGCTTGGGTATTTGACGACTCCGTCATTCCGGACCCGCAAGGCCGGGCTGCACGAATGCTTGCCTTTGCCGATTTGCTTCGTCATCCCGCCGCAGAGGGTGATGACAAGCGCCCGTTGCCCTTTAAATGGCAGAGACGGATTATAGAGCGCATATACGGACCTGATGACGTAAACGGCAATCGCCAGATCAGGACAGTGTTTGCGCTCTTGCCACGCGGCTCCCGCAAAAGTTCGTTGGCCTCAATCCTAGCATTGGGTCACACCATTGGCCCGGCGCAACGTCCTCACGGGCAAGTTGTCTCTGCCGGCTCTGACAGGACTCAGGCTCGCATTGCTTTCGATGAAGCCGTTGCACTGATTCAGATGGATCAGCGGTTGATGGACGCAACGCGCGTTCGCGATACGAAGAACCGTATTGAGCACAACAAATCCAGGTCCGTCTATACAGCGATTAGCGCTGAAGGTGATGCCCAGCACGGCAAAACGATTTCCCTTCTCGTGGCGGACGAGTTGCACTGCTGGCGGGGTTATGACCTTTGGAAATCGCTTAAGACAGGCACGTCGAAAGTTACCGGTTCGCTTGCCGTTGTCATCACCACGGCCGGCGACAAGCCGGAAGGTGTGTGTTGGGAGATGTTTAAGTACGCCAAGAAGGTTGCCGAGGATCCGGCATACGACCCGACCTTCCTTCCGATACTTTTTGCCGCAGATGAAAAGGCCGATTGGCTAGACGAAAATCTCTGGCACCAAGTTAATCCCGGCTTGGCGGACGGCTTTCCCGTACTTGATGAGTTGCGATCCGAAGCGCGGATGGCGCGTGAATTGCCGCAGCTTCGCGAGGGTTTCAAGCAGACACACCTAAATATTTGGTCTGATGGCAGCGCCGCCGGCTGGATGGATATGTCTATCTATGATGAGGGTGCCGCGCCAATCGACCTCAAGAGCCTTGAAGGCCGGTCCTGCGTCATGGGTATCGATCTTTCGAAGTCCTATGACATCACGGCCATTGCGCTGGCATTCCCAGATGATGACGGCGGCGCCGATATCCTCTGCTTTCCGTTTCTCCCTGAAACGACATTCCGCCGCCGTGCGGAAGAGACGCCGGACCTGCCTTGGCAGCGTTGGCGCGAAAACGGCGACATCAACATCATCCACGGCGATTTGATCGATGACGACGTCATCGCCGCCAAGATCCGCGATCTTTGCGAACTCTATGACGTGACCGAAATCGGTTACGATCCGAAGTTCGCGGCGAAGATGATGGCGGCTCTGGCGGAAGAGGATTATCCGGTCGCCCAGATTGAACAGCGTCCACTGGTGATGCACCCGTTCTATTTAGCGCTTCAAAAAGCAATCCTGGCCCGCAAGTTCCGTCACGGCGGACAACCGCTATTGCGTAAAGCCGTCGTCGATGCCGTCCCAATCCCCGCTGAAACCGGCCTGATCTACATCAGCAAACGCCGCAGCCATGATGCGATCGATTGTCTCGTCGCCGCTGCCATGGCGTTCGGCCGCGCCATGGATGGCGGGTCGCAGCGATCGATTTACGAAACCCGCGATTTAAGAACCATCGCTTGGTAAAGGAGGCGAAATGCCAACCGCCGTTGAGCAAATCAGCAAAATGAGAGTGGCTCGCAATCCAGTAGTTCATGAGGTCGCGCCGGGCCTTCAGGTGGCGCAGGCGGTTCCGCGTAAGGGCGAAACGATCACCGCATTCCTGCGGCGCACCGGCTGGGCGACCCGCGATCCGAAGTACGGTTGGCAGTTTTCAAAGCGTCTGCCGACGATCCTTGAGGTGAACGGCGAGGCGGTGCTTCGCAAGGATTGGCGACGAACCAAGATCGCCGCGAATGACAACGTCAGGTTCGTCTCGTTCCCCCGAGGCGGTAACGGCAAGCAAGGTAAGCAGGTTCTCGGATTGGTCGCGTTGATTGCTATATCCGCGTTCGCAGCGTGGGCGGGGCCGGCGCTTGCTGCTCAGTTTAGCGTGGCGGGTTGGGTCGGTAGCGCGATCACCGGCGGCATCGGGCTCGGCGGCGAACTCAGAATCAATATTTTGGAGAAGTGAGCATGTCGGCGATCAATACGCTGATTCAGAATGACCGCGTTCATCTCTATACCGATGCCGCCGCATATCTGCCAGATGGCGAGATCCAAGCGATCTTGCCGAAAGTGCGGATGCTGCCACATATCAATGCCGCGATGGCGATGCGAGGCCCTTTCCTTGGCCTGGCGCCGATCGCCGAAGTACTATCCTTGGCGGGGTCGTTCGATGACCTAAAGGCTAACATCGTTTCCGTCTTACAAAACTGCGCTGACCAATTCGAGCACCTGTTGGGCCAATGCAGCTTGGGATCTGACTTTGAAGTTGTCATTGCCGGACTGTCGGAGACGACCGGGCCCTCAGCATACCTAGTCGCATCGCACGACCGTTATGGCGAGCCGTGGGCCATCATCGATCTTATCGGCTTTTCCGCAACGCCGGCTAACGCGGATGTTCATGGCCGCATTCAGAATATCGCCAACGGTCGCGGCGTTGATGGGCTTGATCCAGTTGCGGACGGTCTCGCGATTATGCAGGCGCAACGCGAGAGCCGATTTGAGGACATTGTTGGCGTCGGCGGCTTCGCCCAGCTAACCACGATCGACGCCAACGGCGTCCATTCCCGCATCATCCATCGCTGGCCCGACAGGATCGGCGGGAAGGTGGCGGCATGAACACCGCATCAGCAACCCGCGATCACCGGGAATATAAAGGGGCTTGGGTATCGCGGTGATAGGGCAATAAGATTGCCCCGTAAAATCTTGGCCATATCAAATATATTTTTGGGCCGAAAAAGTTACGTTTGCGCCGCTAGGCTCGAAAGCGGGGCGAGCGTAACCAAAAAATGGAACTTTGTCAACCCCTTTGGCTCCTGCTAATGAAACACTAAATTCACCTGACGAATAGACTTTAGTGCCTGAAGGAAAGGAGGCCACGTTGAGCATACATTCTAACTCGTTCGGGCGGGTCACCTTAACAGATGAGGACGCCAAGAAATTTCGAAATCAAGTCGCCTATGGTAAGCCGAAACAGGTTGCCAAGGATTCCATGCAGCGCGGAGTTGAAATTGTTCGTCAATTCAACGAGAATAAAGGAAGGGTCACCGTTTCTTTAAAGCGCCGCTAATTGATCTCGGTCGATGACATTGAAATACGGAACATTGAGCCCGGTGATAGCCTCGCCGGGCTTTCTGTTGGTCCTGACCCACACAATCTCCCGTTGAAGATCTTTCTAAACAAGCAAGCTAGAAAGTTCCACAACGCGAACTTGGCACGCACGTACGGCGCCTTTAACGCTATAAATCCTAAAAAACCGCTGGCCTATATCACATTGGTTTGTGGGCAGATCGAGACCCAGCACGAAAATCAGTTTGGGGATTTGCGTTATACCTACGATAACTGCCCCGCTGTGAAAATTGCCCGGTTAGCGGTGGATCACCGCTACAAGGGGCAAGGCATCGGTAAAGCGCTGATCGATTTTTCTCTTGGAATCATCCGAACGCATATTTGCCCCTATGTCGGATGCCGTTTCGTTGTCGTAGATTCAAAATCCAGCGCTGTTTCATTCTACGAGAATAAGTGCGGATTTACGATCCTTGATACTGCGGCTAATCGAGCCCTCGAAACTCCCATCCTATTTATCGATCTGCATAAAGCTTAGATGGCTCGCTGCAAGGTCTCCTGATCGCGCCGGAACCGTGGAGGGCAACTATTCAAAGGGTAGGACGGCCCGAAATTGGTCCGTCCCCCAAGGGGGGTCTACAACCCCTTGAAAACGCTAGATCCAGCGTCAACCCAAACGGGGCAGACGTTCATTCTAGGTTGAACCTGGCAATACCACGGCTATGCCACGGCATCCAATCCCAATTGATTCCATTGGCTTTTCAGCGATGGATTGGCACGCATCCGCGCCAAGCAAGACGACGACCGTCACTTCGCCTTCAGCGCCATAGCGACTAGCCGCCGCACGGCTTCCGACCGATTCGGTAAGTCCTCTTGGTGCCGCCGCCACTCGTCGATGGCCTTCACATCCTCGCCCGACATCATGACGGGAATCCGCTGATCCAGTTTTTGACTGGCCGCCTTTATCAGGCCGGTCATCGTCCGTTCCTTTCGATTTGCCACAATTGGCAGAAGAGCATGGTGGTTTGCCGTGGTAGCGGAGCCTGCCTACAAGCGCAAGCAGGTTGACATGTGCATCCATCATGACATGATGGAACTGTTGTCCATAGCGACAACGGGCCGGAGCAAGGGTGGCACCTCGCTCACGGCCCTGACCACACCCGCTGAATAGGAGCGATCATGGCTGATTCTGAATCTACCACACACACGTCCGCAAAACCCGATCCCGCCAACATCTTCTTGAGCTTGGAGGACGACATTTTTGCCATCCGGCAATATGTCACCATGCTCGAAAACATCGCTGCGGCTGGCGTTTTCGGCAACGATGTTTCGCCCGGATTTCATCGCTTGACGCTGACAATGCTTGACCACGCGCAGGCGATTGAGCGCGGCTTCCATCAGGCGTTTGAGAGCGAAAGGGTGGCAGCATGAGCACCCGCAAGTCGCCAGAGAGCGCCGCTGGTGCGATTAAGGCAGTAGCCGCCACCAGACAGCGGAAATCAAAAAAACGCGCCAGCGAGCCTCGTAAGGCGACTGACGGCGATTCCGAACTGATGGCGCTGGAGTGGAAATTCAACGCATTCGCCAAACTTCGCGATGCAACGCTGGCCGAATCCGATGATCCCGATCCAATCGATGAACTGATGGACCCTATCTGCCAAGAAATCATGCGGCTTCCAGCACATACATTGGCGGGCTTGAAGCTCAAGGCAAAAGGGGCGCGCTACTTCCTCGCGCATAAGGTCAATCAAGCAGCGTTTGACGATCTCGACTTTGATATGAAATGGATCGTCAGCCTGATCCGTGACGTCGAGGCAATGCCGGACGCCCCGACCGCCTGACCTTCACCACCACCACCAACGCCGCTCCCGAAAGGGGGCGGCTTTTTGCTGTCTGAAAGCCAAATCAGTCGCTTGTTGCCAAAAATGTTGCCAAATAAGCGAAAAGCCCCGTGAGGAGCTTTGTCATTTCGTTGCTAAGTGCTTGAAATTGTTGGCTCCCCGGGCCGGATTCGAACCAGCGACCAACCGGTTAACAGCCGGTTGCTCTACCACTGAGCTACCAGGGAACAGAGCCGCAGCAAAAGCGTGCGTTGCGGGAGCGTATAACAAAGCCTTCGCGGCTTGCAAAGAGAAATAGATCGGGTTTTCGCATCTTCAACCCTGAGGCCCGCATCTGCGCGGAACGGCTCGGATCCGTCGTGGCGACGGGCCGGCGATGCGGCGCGGGGGCCATGCCTCGGGTCCTCCTTCAGTCTCTTGCATCGACGGGCGCGCTGCCCTACTGCTCCGGCTTGCGCCCGCTTCGCCGACCGTCGCGGGCCGCGCATGCGAATCGATATTCCAGCCGTAACGGGCGCTCCCGGCGAGTGCTCGACAATCCCCCTAAGGATCGCTCATGTCCGACTTCGTGACGTCCGATTTCGTGATCGCCCGCCAGAAAATGGTCGATGGCCAGGTCCGCACCAGCGATGTGACCGACACTCGCGTCATCGACGCCATGCTGACGGTGCCGCGCGAGGCCTTCGTTCCCGACGACAGGATGGCGATGGCTTATCTCGACCTCGATCTCGAAGTCGGAGACAACCGTTTCCTGCAAAAACCCGTCGTGGTCGCGCGGCTGCTGCAAGCCGCCGAGGTGCGGCCGACCGACGGCGTGCTGGTGGTCGGCTGCGCGTCCGGGTACACGGCGGCGCTGGCGGCGAGGCTCGCCGCGCGAGTGGTCGCCACCGATCCCGATGGTGCGCTGGCGGCACGGGCGCGGGCCGCGCTCGACAAGCTTGGCCTGGCCGATGTCGCCGTCGCGGTCGCGCCGGTGGCGGAGGGGAATCCGGCGCAAGCGCCGTATGACGTGATCGTGCTGGAGGGAGCGACCGAGATCGTCCCGAACGAATTGTATCGCCAGCTGAAGGAGGGCGGACGGCTGGTCGGCGTGTTCGCGGACGGCAATGTCCAGCGCGCGACCCTGGTGACGCACTCGCACGACGATTTCGGCAGCCGTATCCTGTTCGACGCCTCCGCGCGCCTGCTTCCGGGCATGCGGCAAACCCCGGAGTTCGTTTTCTAGCTGCCTCGATTCGTCGTTCCCGCCCGCACCGGGCTGTGGCTCCGTTGCGCCACTTGTGGAGTTTCCGCCGTTCGCGGCTCCCGAGGGGTTCCGTCCGTTTATCGCGGAAACTATGATGCCGCCCGGCGGGGTGTGGCCGAGACCGGCCGATTCGGATGCCGCCGGATCGGCCTGCAAGAAGAATGGATGTCTGGATGGCTGCGTTGAACAGAGTAACCGGAGTGGCGGTCGCGGCTTTGCTGCTGGGCCTGGCTGGCGCGACCCCCGTTCTGGCCGAAACCATCGAGGGGGCGCTGGTGCGCGCCTATCAGGACAATCCGCAGCTCAACGCCCAGCGGGCGCAGGTGCGCGTCACCGACGAGAACGTGCCGCAGGCGTTGTCGGGCTATCGGCCCAGGGTCGCCGTCACCGCCAGCGCCGGCTACCAGTATTCCGATGTGTCGACCGGGGTGGGCGCGGGAACGACCAAGCTTCACGGCACCCAGGTTCCGCGGGCGGTCGGCATCACAGCGACCCAGACCCTGTACAACGGGCAGCAAACCGCGAATCGCACCCGTGCGGCGGAAAGCCAGGTTTCGGCGGCGCGCGAGGGGCTCCGGGTGCTGGAGCAGAGCGTGCTGTTGTCGGCCGCTAGCATCTACATGGACTATTTGCGCGACGCCGCCATCGTCGAGGTTCAGCGCAGCAACGTCCGCGTGCTGGAACAGACCCTGAAGCAGACCCGCGACCGCTTCACCGTCGGCGAGGTGACCCGCACCGACGTGGCGCAATCGGAGGCGCAGCTTGCCGCCGGCAAAACCCAGGAACTGTCGGCGGAAGCGACGCTGAACACCACGCGCTCGAACTATCGCCGCATCATCGGCAACGAGCCGGGCCGGCTCGCGCCGGGATCGCCGGTCGACCGCTTCCTGCCGACCACGCTGCCCGGCGCCATCAATCTCGGCCTGGTCGAGAACCCAAATGTCATCGCCGCGATGTTCGGCATCGACGTCAGCCATCTCCAGGTCAAGGTCGCCGAGGGCGCGCTGTTCCCGACCGTCAGCCTGCAACTCAACGCGCAACAGGGCTGGGAACAGAACATCACCTCGCCGAAGGCATTCCAGGCGTCGGCGATCGCCCAGGTGTCGGTGCCGCTCTATCAGGGCGGCGCCGAGTACGCGCTGATCCGCCAGTCGAAAGAAACGCTGGCGCAGCAGCGCCTGACGCTGGAGCAGGTGCGCGATCAGGCCCGCGCCACGGTGGTGCAGAACTGGGGGCAATTGCAGGCGGCGAAGTCGCAGGTCGCCTCCGCCAAGGCGCAGGTCACGGCCTCCGAGATCGCGCTCAATGGCGTTCGCGAGGAAGCCAAGGCCGGACAGCGCACCACGCTCGACGTCCTCAACGCCCAGCAGGCGCTGGTCAACGCGCGCGTCGCCCTGGTGACGGCGCAGCACGATCGGGTGGTGGCGTCCTATTCGGTTCTCAGCGCCATCGGCCGGCTGTCGCCGCAGGTGCTCGGATTGCGCACCACCGTCTACGATCCCAGCGTTCACTACCATCAGGTCCGCGATAGCTGGATCGGGGTCCGCATCCCGGACGGCCGCTGATCCGCCGGGCCGAATCGCATGGCGCGATTCGGCCGGCCCTGGAGCCATTTCCGTTTCGATCGAAGCGAAACGTCGGCTTTATCTTTTTGTTTTTGACGCGTTTTCTTTACGCGACCCGGCATCGGCTTGGCTCGAAAACACTGTAGCGTTGCTTGCATTCGCTCGCGACGGTGACATACCGTTGAACGTGACCGGCGCTGCGATTCGCGCGGAGCGCCGGCGCGGAAACATGATTATCGTGCCGGGAGCGTTCGATTCCGGCATTGGCGTCCGTGGCGGCGAAAGGCGTGATCGCGAACAACACAGCGAAGATCGTGATCGTGAAGATGTGGAGCCGGATATGACCCAGCCCGCGAAGATCCAGGAACCCTCCATGGAGGAGATTCTGGCGTCGATCCGGCGCATCATCGCCGACGACGAAGCTGAAACCCCGGCGCAGCCGCCAGCGGCGCAAGCCGCGCCGGGCGCCGCCGCGGCATCCGCCAGGGTCCTCCCGGCGTCGAAGCCCGCCGCGAAACCCGCCTCCCAAGGCGAGGCCGATATCGCCGCGCTGATGGCCGATTTCGATGCGCCGGCGGCCCCGCCGGCGCCCGAGGACGACGTGCTGGAGCTGACCGACGACATGGCGCTGCCGGCGCCGCCGGACACGATAGCGGCTGATATGAGCGACCTCGACTTCGACAAGGTGGAGCCTGCCAACGATCGGGAGTTCAACGAGATCGCCATGACCAGCGAACACCGCTATCCGGCGGTCGAGCGGCCGTCCGGCGCGGATCGGGGAGGGGACGGCCCGGCGGCGTCGGAAATGCTGTCGCGATCGACCGTCTCCGCCGTGGAATCCGCGTTCAATTCGCTGGCCCATACCGTTCTCAGCAACAATGCCCGGACCCTTGAGGATCTGGTGCGGGAAATGCTGCGGCCGATGCTGAAATCCTGGCTCGACGACAATCTGCCGGGACTGGTGGAACGCATCGTCAAGGCCGAGATCGAGCGCGTCTCGCGCGGCCGTTAACGGCCTGTCGTCCAAAATCCGGCGTCGGCGTCGCGGCAGACGGGCGTTGCCGTTTCCGAGGTTGACTCGGGCACGGGCGGCGGCTTTGGTCCTGTCCCTGATCTGTTTCCCGCGGCCGTCGTCGTTTCGCCCCTTGGCCGCTCGGGATGCCCGATCACGTTCCGGCCTGACTTCCGCACGTTTCCGCCGGCGCGCCGTTTGCGCGCCGGTTTCCGACGACCTTCATCTCAAAACCCATACCCGCACCGTACCGTCATGATCGAGAAAACCTATCAACCCGCCGACATCGAAGCCCGCATCGCCCGCGCCTGGGACGAGGCGGAGGCGTTCAAGGCCGGTAGGGCCGACCGCCGCGACGCCAAGCCGTTCACCGTCGTGATTCCGCCGCCGAACGTCACCGGCTCGCTGCACATGGGCCATGCCCTCAACAACACCTTGCAGGACGTGCTGTGCCGCTTCGAGCGGATGCGCGGCCGCGACGTGCTGTGGCAGCCTGGCACCGATCACGCCGGCATCGCCACCCAGATGGTGGTGGAGCGTCAGCTCGCGGAACGGCGGGAGCCGCCGCGCCGCGACCTCGGCCGCGCCAAATTCCTGGAGCGGGTGTGGCAATGGAAGGCCGAAAGCGGAGGTCTCATCGTCAACCAGTTGAAGCGGCTGGGCGCTTCCTGCGACTGGTCGCGCGAACGCTTCACCATGGACGAGGGGCTGTCGCGCGCGGTCGCGAAAGTGTTCGTCGAACTGCACCGCGACGGCCTGATCTACAAGGACAAGCGGCTGGTCAACTGGGACCCCAAGCTGCTCACCGCGATTTCCGATCTCGAAGTGCAGCAGATCGAGGTCAAGGGCAGCCTGTGGCACCTGCGCTATCCGCTCGAAGGCAAGACCTTCGATCCCGAGGATCCGTCGAGCTTCATCGTCGTGGCGACGACGCGGCCGGAAACCATGCTGGGCGACAGCGCGGTGGCGGTGCATCCCGACGACGAACGCTACCGCCATCTGGTCGGCAAGCACGTCGTCCTGCCGCTGGTCGGCCGCCGCATTCCGATCGTCGCCGACGACTATTCCGATCCCGAAAAGGGATCCGGCGCGGTCAAGATCACGCCCGCCCACGACTTCAACGACTTCGAGGTTGGCAAGCGTCACGATCTGGCGCAGATCAACGTCCTCGATATCGAGGGCCGGATTTGGCTTACCGACAACGACGCCTATTGGCGTGGCCTTTCGGAAAACGCCTCGCCGCGAGCGTCGACCTTGCACGGCATGGACCGGTTCGCCGCGCGCAAGCAGATCGTCGAATGGCTTGAGGAAAGCGGCGTTCTCGAAAAGATCGAGCCGCACGTCCACATGGTGCCGCACGGCGACCGCTCCGGCGTGGTGATCGAGCCCTATCTCACCGACCAGTGGTATGTCGACGCCAAGACGCTGGCTCAACCGGCGATCGCCGCCGTGCGCAGCGGCGCCACCGAGTTCGTGCCGAAGAACTGGGAGAAGACCTATTTCGACTGGATGGAGAACATCCAGCCGTGGTGCGTCTCGCGGCAATTGTGGTGGGGCCATCAGATCCCGGCGTGGTACGGGCCGGACGGCAAGGTGTTCGTCGCCGAGACCGAGGAGGAGGCGGTCGGCCACGCGCTCGGGTACTATGTCGAGCAGGAGGTGATTACCGCCGAGCAGGGCCACGACATGGCCCTCGACCCGGCGTTGCGCGAAAATTTCATCACCCGCGATGAAGACGTCCTCGACACCTGGTTCTCGTCGGCGCTGTGGCCGTTCTCGACGCTGGGCTGGCCGGACCAGACCCGCGAGCTGGAGCGCCATTACCCGACCAACGTGCTGGTGACCGGCTTCGACATCATCTTCTTCTGGGTCGCCCGGATGATGATGATGGGCCTGCACTTCATGAAAGACGTGCCGTTCCCGAAAGTCTACATCCACGCGCTCGTCCGCGACGAGAAGGGCGCCAAGATGTCGAAGTCGAAAGGCAACGTCATCGATCCGCTCGACCTGATCGACCAGTACGGCGCCGACGCGCTGCGCTTCACGCTGGCCGCGATGGCGGCGCAGGGCCGCGACATCAAGCTCGCCACCAGCCGCGTCGAAGGCTACCGCAACTTCGCGACCAAGCTGTGGAACGCCTGCCGCTTCGCCGAGATGAATCACTGCGTCCTGCCGGACGGCTTCGATCCGACGCAGGCGAAGGAGACGCTGAACCGCTGGATCGCGCACGAGACCACGGCGACCGCGCGCGAGGTGACGCAGGCGATCGAGAGCTATCGCTTCAACGACGCTGCCTCCGCGATCTATCGCTTCGTCTGGAACGTGTTCTGCGACTGGTATCTCGAACTGGCCAAGCCCGTGATGCTGGGCGCCGACGGTCCCGCCAAGGACGAGACCCGCGCCATGGTGGCATGGGCGCGCGACGAGATCCTCAAGCTGCTGCATCCGTTCATGCCGTTCATCACTGAGGAGCTTTGGGCGGTGACGGCCGCGCGAAAGCAGTTGCTGGTGCTGACGCAATGGCCGCTGCGCCCGCAGACCATGGTGGTGATTCCGACCTCGGCGGTGCCGGGCGACGTCACCGCCGTGGCGCTGCCGGTGGCGACCGGCACCGAGGCGTTCTCCGATCCGGCGGCGGAGGCGGAAATCGGCTGGGTGGTCGACCTGATTACGGCGATCCGCTCCGCGCGCGCCGAGATGAACATTCCGCCCGCGACCCTGATGCCGCTGATGCTGGTCAATGCGTCCGCCGAAACCAAGGCCCGCGCCGGGCGCTGGAGCGACGTCATCAAGCGCCTTGCGCGGCTCGGCGGCATCGACTTCGTCGAACGTGCGCCCGACGGCGCCATGCAGCTTCTGGTGCGCGGCGAGGTCGCGGCGCTGCCGCTCAAGGGCGTGATCGATCTTGCCGCCGAGCGGGCGCGGCTCGCCAAGGAGATGGCCAAGGTCGAGGCGGACATCAAGCGGGTCGACGCCAAGCTCGGCAACGCGAAATTCGTCGCCAACGCGCCGGACGAGGTGGTCGAGGAGGAGCGAGAGAAACGCGCCGCCGCGGTCGCGCGGCAAGCCAGGATCGCCGAGGCGCTCGACCGGCTCAAGGCCGCGGAGTGAGCGCGCTGGAGACGACGCGCCGGGAATCGCCGGCGGTCGCGCTGCTGCTGCTGTGGCTGTCCGGCAACGCGCTGCGGCTGACCGTTCTCGCCGTTCCGCCGCTTCTGGCGCTAATCATTGTCGACTTCAAGTTGACCGGCACCGAGGTCGGCATCCTCAACGCCATCCCGCCGGCGCTGTTCGCGCTCGCCGCCATTCCGGGATCGTTGCTGATCGCGCGGGTCGGCGCGGTCAACGCGCTGGTGGTCGGGCTCATGGTGACGGCGGCAGGCTCGGCGCTGCGCGGTGTGGCGTTCTCGACCCCGGTGCTGTTCGGTGCCACCGTGGCGATGAGCGCGGGCATCGCGGTGATGCAGCCGGCCTTGCCGCCGCTGGTGCGCCAGTGGGCGGCGCGGCGCATCGGCTTCGCCACCGCGCTTTACACCAACGGCCTCCTGGTCGGCGAAATCCTGCCGGTCGTGTTCGCCGGCGCGCTGCTGATGCTGCTTGGCGGAAGCTGGCGCGGCAGTCTGGTGTTCTGGTCGATCTGGCCGGCGCTGATCGCCGTGATGGTCGTGGCGGCGCGGCCGCGCGGCGACGAACAACGGCCGGCCCAGCATCGGCGCTGGATGCCGGACTGGCGCGATCCGCTGTTGTGGAAGGTCGCGCTGGCGATGAGCGCCAACAACCAGGCTTACTTCTGCACCAACGCCTTCCTGCCCGGCTTGCTGCTCCAGCGCGGCCAGACCGATTTCATCGGACCGGTGCTGTCGGCGCTCAACGCCGGCCAGTTGCCGGCTTCGTTCATTCTGCTCATGGCCGCGAGTCGGCTGGAGCGCCGCAAGTGGCCGCTGGTCGGGTCCGGACTGCTCGGCTTGTCCGGCATCGCCGTCATCGTCTTCTCGACCTCGATCTGGAGCGTCGGGTTCGGCGCGGCGCTGATCGGGTTCAGTTGCGCCGCGGGCCTGACCTTGCTGCTCAGCCTGCCGGCGCTGCTGTACGCACCGGACGACGTGCCGCGCGTCTCGGCGGGAATGTTCACGCTGGGCTACGGCGTCGCGGTGGTGATCTCGATCGTCGGCGGCCGCATCTGGGACATCACCGGGCAGGCGGCGTTCGCCTTCGCGCCGATCGCGCTGGCGGTGTTGCCGCTGGTAATCGGCCCGCTCTGGATCGACCTCAAACGGCGCCATGGTTAGAACCGTCATTGCGCGCACTCGGATCAACGCTTCGCGTTGTCCGCGCACAGGCTCCGCGAAGCAATCCAGCCTTGCTTTGCGGTCTTGGATTGCTTCGTCGCTTCGCTCCTCGCAATGACGGGGACGAATGAACTACGAAAACCGCTTGCTGACGAAGCGCGAGCCCTTGAGGCCGTAGCGCCACGGCAATTCCGCCGCCTTGGTGATGCCGATGCGGACCCCGGTGACGATCTCCGGCTCAAGCGACCTGGCGTGGATGGCGAAGGGTGGGGCGGTCAGCGCCAGGCCGTTCTGCGCTTTTGTAATCGCCAGCGCGGCGGCGAGCTTGCCCGGTCCCGAGCACAGCATCCGCTCGTCGTCGAGTCCGCGCCGGCGGCGCATCGCCTCAAGGCCGTGAGTGGGCCGCAACGCCCGGATCAGGACGGCGGCGGCCGCGCCCGCCGGCTCGCAAACGAAGTTGATGCACCAGTGGATGCCGTAGGAGCGGTAGACATAGGCGAAGCCGGGCGGCCCGAACATCACCTGGGTCCGCGGCGTGACCCCGCGATAGGCGTGCGCCGCCGGCTCGCTCTGGTGATAGGCTTCGACCTCGACGATGACGCCGCCGACGCCATCGACCAGGAACGTCGCCCCGATCAGTTCGGGGGCGACCTCATGCACGCTGCGCGCGAAGAATTTTTGCGGCAACCTCGGTCCGAGCGTTGCCGGATCGGTAGGTTGAAGACAGCGGAACGCGAAGGGGCGGGGTGGCATCGGGGCGGCTTCGTGGCGGAAATTGCGTTTCCGGCATAGGCCGATGCTGCCGGGGATGCAACGATGGCGTGGGTTGCGGCAACCGCCGCTGGGGACTACCTATGGCAAGCTGAAAAACCGACGGAAAAGCCATGGTTGTTATCGTCGACACCGTTTCCACTACGCAGATCCGTCCCCGGCATCCGGAGAAGGCGCACCGGCCGGACGCGCCGCCGTCGCCGTCGAAGCCGGACTGGATCCGGGTGCGCGCGCCGAATACCCGTGGCTATGCCGACACCCGTAACATCGTCCGCGAGAACGGCCTGGTCACGGTCTGCGAGGAGGCGGGCTGCCCCAACATCGGCGAATGCTGGGACAAGAAGCACGCCACCTTCATGATTATGGGCGACACCTGCACCCGCGCCTGCGCCTTCTGCAACGTCAAGACCGGTCTGCCCGGCGCGCTCGATGCAAGCGAGCCGGAGCATGTCGCGGAAGCCACCGCCAAGCTCGGACTTGCCCACGTCGTCGTCACCTCGGTCGACCGCGATGACCTCGCGGACGGCGGCGCGGCGCATTTCGCCAAAACCATCCGCGCCATCCGCGCGCGCTGCCCCGCCACCACGATCGAAATCCTCACGCCGGATTTTTTGCGCAAGGACGGCGCGCTGGAGGTGGTGGTCGCGGCCAAGCCGGACGTGTTCAACCACAACCTCGAAACCGTGCCCTCGCAATATCTCTCGGTGCGGCCCGGCGCGCGCTACTTCCATTCGATCCGGCTATTGCAGCGGGTCAAGGAACTGGACCGGACGATGTTCACCAAGTCCGGCATCATGGTGGGCCTGGGCGAGGAACGCCACGAGGTGTTGCAGGTGATGGACGACCTGCGCACCGCCGACGTCGATTTCCTCACCATCGGGCAATATCTGCAACCGACCCGCAAGCACCACGCGGTAAAGCGTTTCGTCACGCCCGACGAATTCAAGGGCTACGAGACGGTGGCCTACACCAAGGGTTTTCTAATGGTGTCGGCGAGCCCGCTGACGCGCTCCTCGCACCACGCCGGCGACGACTTCGCGCGATTGCGGGCGGCGCGCGAAGCGAAATTCGGCTGAGCCGGAACCATGCCGCAATTCGCCAGCAAGCGCCGTGTTCGTCATGGCGCCTCCGAGATGTTCGATCTGGTTGCCGACGTCGAGCGCTATCCGGAATTCGTGCCGCTGTGCAGCGCGCTGAAGGTGCGCCAGCGCATGCCAAAAGCCGACGGCGTCGAGGTCGTCGTCGCCGACATGACGGTGTCGTTCAAGCTGGTGCGCGAGAGCTTCACCAGCCGCGTCACGCTCGATCGTCCCAACCTGAAAATCCTGGTCGAATATCTGCAAGGTCCGTTCCGCTCGCTGGAAAACCGCTGGACCTTCGAGCCGAAGGGCGAGGGCGCCTGCGACGTCGGCTTCTTCATTTCCTACGAATTCAAAAGCCGGGTGCTGGCGGTGCTGATGGGCGGCATGTTCGACACCGCGTTCCAGAAATTCGCCAGCGCCTTCGAGGCGCGCGCCGATCAGGTTTACGGACGCGGCGCGGTGCGTGGCTCAGCGAGCTGAGCGGTTCTGTCGTTACAACATTCTCAAAGTCGTCCCCGCGAAGGCGGGGACCCATACACCGTGTCGTCGATGATGCACGTAGCGCTCGTAACACTTGGCTTTTCATAGGTAGTCGCAAACCATGATCGCCAGGGGTTATGGGTCCCCGCCTTCGCGGGGACGACGGCTTTCGGGTTGTAAGTCTGTCTAATCAACGCGCTTGCCGGTTCGGCGAACCGTGCGGTGTCCGTAACATCTCTCCGTCATTGCGGGCGAAGCGAAGCAATCCAGTCTTTCTTCGCGGCCCCTGGATTGCTTCGTCGCTTGCGCTCCTCGCAATGACGACCCGCGCATGACGACGAGAACCGCTTACCTCCCCTTGCGCGGCTTGGGCACGCGGCGCTTGACCGCGACGCGGCGGGGGGCGCGCGCGCCGCGCGGCACGGCGCGCACCGCGGGTTCGCGCTTCTTCGGCGCCGGCGCTTTCGGCCCGCGCGCCATCTCCATCAGCATCCGCAGCGCCTCGATCACCGAGCGCTCGCGCACCACGCCGCGCCCGAGCGCGCCGAACCGGCATTCGCGATGCAGGATGCGGCCGTCGCGCGCGGCGACGGCGAAATGCACCAGCCCGACCGGTTTGTTCGGCGTCGCCCCGCCGGGGCCGGCGATGCCGGTGATCGACACCGCGAGATCGACGCCGGCGCGCTCCAGCGCGCCGACCGCCATCGCCTGCGCGGTCTCCTTGCTGACCGCGCCGAAGGCGTCGAGCGTCGACGCCTTGACGCCGAGCATGGCGCGCTTGGCGGCGTTGGAATAGGTGACGAAACCGCGATCGATGACGTCGGAGGAGCCGGGAATCTCGGTGAGCGCGCCCGCCACCAGCCCGCCGGTGCAGGACTCGGCGGTGGCGAGCGTCAGCTTGCGCATCCGGCAGAGATCGAGCAGCGAGCGGGCGAGGGCACGAGCATCACCGCCGCGCATGAAATCAGCTCCGTTTATCGACGGCCGGCTTGCCGTCGCCGTCCCAAGAATCGTCCCAGGAATCGTCCCAAGGCAGGCGGATGGTGGCCGAGGCGGTGGCGGCGATGCCTTCCTCGCGGCCGGTGAAGCCGAGCCGTTCGCTGGTGGTCGCCTTCACCGCGACGCGCGACACCGGCAGCCCGGTGATCTCGGCGATCCGCGCCCGCATGGTGTCGCGCAGCGGGCCGATTTTCGGGCGCTCGCAGATCAGCGTCACTTCGAGATGGGCGACGCGGCCGCCGCGCGCATGCACGCGCTCCATGGCGTAGGCGAGGAACTTGTCCGACGCCGCTCCCTTCCACTGCGGATCGCTGGGCGGGAAGTGCGAGCCGATGTCGCCGTCCGCCAGCGCGCCGAGGATGGCGTCGACCAGCGCGTGCAGGCCGACATCGCCGTCGGAATGAGCGAGGAAGCCGCGATGGTGCGGCACGCGGACGCCGCACAGCATCAGATGGTCGCCGTCGCCGAAGGCATGGACGTCGTAGCCGGTGCCGGTGCGGATATCGCCCAGCGCCGCGCCGAGCCGCGCTTCCTCGCGGGCAAAATCCTCGGGTGTGGTCAGTTTCATGTTGGCAGGATCGCCCTCGAAGGTCGCCACCGTCAATCCCGCCCATTCGGCGAGCGCGGCGTCATCGGTGAAATCGTCGCGGTTTTCGCGCGCCGCGCGGCGGTGCGCTTCCAGAATCACGTCGTAGCGGAACGCCTGCGGGGTCTGCGCGATGCGCAAGCGCGCCCGCTCCGGCGTGGCCTCGACATGGCCGGCCGCATCGACCTGCTTGATGGTGTCGGTGACCGGGATCACCGGCACCGCCGCGCCGGTCCTGGCCGCGGCGTCGATGGCGCGCGCGATCAATGCTTCGTCGGCGAAGGGGCGGGCGGCGTCGTGGATCAACACGATGTCCGGCGCGGTCGAAGCCAGGGCTTCGAGCCCGGCGCGCACCGACGCCTGCCGCGTCGCCCCGCCGTTGACCGGCGCGCGGTGCGTGAGTGGCCCGACCGCCTCCTTGAAAATCGCGATGTCGTCGGGATTGACCACCGGCTGCACGGCGGCGATCAGCGGGTGGTGGCAGAACGCGGCCATCGCCCGCGCGATGACGCTGCGGCCGCCCAGCGTGCGGTATTGCTTCGGCCCGCCCGGCCCGGCGCGAAGGCCGCGCCCGGCGGCGACGATGATGACGGCGGTTCGTTGCGATGTCGGCATGGAAAGATCTTGAAGCAGTCCGGAGGGAATAAGGGCGCGCGGCGCGGCGACGACAGCCCCATAGCACGTCGCACGGCGAAAACAGCAGCTTTTCGCCCACGCTACGGGATGCGTGAGACTTGAGGTGCCCGATTGTGCGGCGCACTTGCAAAAAGCCCGATTCTTGGATAAAATATAGGCATAGAGAATTATTGCCTATTAATTAGGCTAATTGCACCTTTTGAAGGCATCAGGCCAGCGAGGCGATGTTTTGACCGACCCGACCCCGTCCAAAGCCCCGCCGCTCAGGATTGGCGACATCGAAATCGCCAATCGGGTGCTGCTCGCGCCGATGTCGGGCATCACCGACGTTCCGTTCCGGCGGCAGGTGGCGGCGCTGGGCGCGGGACTGGTGGTCTCCGAGATGACAGCCAGCGACGATCTGGCGCGGGGGCGTCCGATGACCTTGCTGCGGGCGGAGGCGACCGGGCTCGGCCCGCATGTGGTGCAGCTCGCCGGCTGCGAGGCGCGCTGGATGACCGAGGGCGCGCGCATCGCCGAAGCCGCCGGCGCCGACATCATCGACATCAACATGGGTTGCCCGGCGCGTCATGTCACCGGCGGTCAGTCCGGCTCCGCGCTGATGCGCGACCTCGACCACGCGCTGACCCTGATCGAGGCCACCGTCGCCGCCGTCAAGGTGCCGGTGACGCTGAAGATGCGGCTGGGCTGGGACCACGGCTCGCTCAACGCCCCCGAACTGGCGCGCTGCGCCGAGGCCGCCGGCGTCCGGCTGATCGCGGTGCATGGCCGCACCCGCTGCCAGTTCTACAAGGGTTTTGCCGACTGGGCGGCGGTGCGCGCGGTGCGCGAGGCGATTACAGTGCCGCTGGTCGTCAACGGCGACATCACCTCCTATGACGACGCCGTGCGGGCGCTTGACCTCTCCGGCGCCGACGCGATCATGATCGGGCGCGGCGCGCAGGGCCAGCCCTGGCTGCCGGGCCAGATCGGCCGCCGGCTGGCGGGCCTTCCGGCCGAGCCGCCGCCAGATCTGGCGCGGCAACTCGATCTCGCCGGCGCGCTCTACGAGGAGGTGGTCCGCCACTACGGCGAACGGATCGGGACGAGGCACGCGCGAAAACATCTCGGCTGGTCGCTCGATGTCGCAGCCAACCTTTGCGCCGCGCCGCAGGACCGCCTCAAGACCTGGCGGCAAAAAATCCTCACCTCGGAGAGTGCCGCGGCAGTGCATCGGCTGCTGCGCGAGGCGTTCGACGATTTCGCATGGAGCGCCGCCGCATGACACGCCTCGCGCCCCCCGACAATCAGGCCGTCTTCAATGCGTTGCCGCATCCGATTTTCCTGGTCGCGCCCGACGACAAGATCATCGACGCCAACAGCGCGGCGGAATCGTTCTTCGATATTTCCACCCAGTTTCTCAGGCGTCAGGCGCTGAAGGAACTGGTGCCGTTCGGCAGTCCGCTGCTGGCGTTGATCGATCAAGTGCGCGCCTCGGGATTGCCGGTGAACGAATACAAGGTCGATCTCGGCACGCCGCGCATCGGCGGCGACCGGCAGGTCGATCTTCACGTCGCCCCGCTCGGAGAGGCGCCCGGCCATATCGTGGTGATGTTGCAGGAGCGCAGCATCGCCGACAAGATGGACCGGCAACTCACCCATCGCAGCGCCGCGCGCTCGGTGACGGCGCTGGCGGCGATGCTGGCGCACGAAATCAAGAACCCGCTGTCGGGCATTCGCGGCGCGGCGCAATTGCTGGAGCAGGGCGCCTCCACCGACGATCGTGAGTTGACGCAACTGATCTGCGACGAGGCCGATCGCATCGTCACCCTGGTCGATCGCATGGAGGTGTTCGGCGACGAGCGGCCGGTGGCGCGCGGCGCAGTCAACATTCACGCGGTGCTCGATCACGTCAAGCGGCTGGCGCAATCCGGCTTCGCGCGCGAGGTGCGGTTCGTCGAGGACTACGATCCCTCGCTGCCGCCGGTGCTCGCCAACCGCGATCAACTGATCCAGGTGTTTCTCAACCTGGTGAAGAACGCGGCGGAAGCCACCCGCGAACTCGGCACTGACGCCGAGATCCAGTTGACCACCGCGTTTCGCCCCGGCATGCGGCTGTCGGTGCCGGGCAAGCAGACCCGCGTCTCGCTGCCGCTGGAATTTTGTGTCAAGGACAACGGCCCCGGCGTGCCGGACGATCTGATGCCGAACCTGTTCGATCCGTTCGTCACCACCAAGCTGACCGGCAGCGGCCTCGGCCTCGCGCTGGTCGCCAAGATCGTCGGCGACCATGGCGGCATCGTCGAGTGTGAATCGCAGCCGCGCAAAACCACCTTTCGCGTTCTGTTGCCGATGTTCAGCGTCTCGAAAACCGCCGGCGACGGCTCTGACGGCGACGCATCCGCTTCGCCGCCGGACCGCGCACCGGCCACTCCATAGGAGCGACGATGCCCGCAGGGAATATATTGGTCGCCGACGACGACACCGCGATCCGCACCGTGCTCAATCAGGCGCTGTCGCGCGCCGGCTTCGAGGTGCGCCTCACCAGCAGCGCCGCGACGCTGTGGCGCTGGGTCAACCAGGGCGAGGGCGATCTGGTCATCACCGACGTGGTGATGCCGGATGAAAACGCCTTCGACCTGTTGCCGCGCATCAAGAAGATCCGGCCGAACCTGCCGGTCATCGTGATGAGCGCGCAAAACACCTTCATGACCGCGATCCGCGCTTCGGAGTGCGGCGCCTACGAATATCTGCCGAAGCCGTTCGACCTGAAGGAACTGATCGCCATCATCGGCCGCGCGCTGGCGGAGCCGAAGCAGCGCGCCGCCGCAGGTCCCGACTCGGAGTCCGAGTTCGACGCGCTGCCGCTGATCGGCCGCTCGCCGGCGATGCAGGATATTTATCGCGTGCTGGCGCGGCTGATGCAGACCGACCTCACGGTGATGATCTCGGGCGAATCCGGCACCGGCAAGGAACTGGTGGCGCGGGCGCTGCACGATTACGGCAAGCGGCGCGACGGCCCGTTCGTCGCCGTCAACATGGCGGCGATACCGCGCGACCTGATCGAGTCCGAACTGTTCGGCCACGAGAAGGGGGCCTTCACCGGCGCCAACACCCGCGCCTCCGGCCGCTTCGAGCAGGCGGAAGGCGGCACCCTGTTCCTCGACGAGATCGGCGACATGCCGATGGAGGCGCAGACCCGGCTGCTGCGAGTGTTGCAGCAGGGCGAATACACCACCGTCGGCGGCCGCACCCCGATCCGGACCGACGTGCGCATCGTCGCCGCCTCGAACAAGGATCTGCGGGTCCTGATCCAGCAGGGCTTGTTCCGCGAGGACCTGTTCTTCCGGCTCAATGTCGTGCCGCTGCGGCTGCCGCCGCTGCGCGAGCGCATCGAGGACCTGCCCGACCTGGTCCGGCATTTCTTCGCGCTGGCCGAGAAGGACGGCTTGCCGGCCAAGAAGCTCGACCCCCAGGCGCTGGACAAGCTCAAGCAGTACCGCTGGCCCGGCAACGTGCGCGAACTCGAAAATCTGGCGCGGCGGCTTGCGGCGCTGTATCCGCAGGACGTCATCACCGGCGCGGTGATCGAGGGCGAACTGGCGCCGCCGGCGGTCGCGGCGAGCGGCAGCCTGTTGCAGAACGTCGAAAACCTCGGCGGCGCGGTGGAGGGCTATCTCGCCTGGTACTTCTCCGGCTTCCCCAACAGCGTGCCGCCGCCGGGGCTTTATCACCGCATCCTCAAGGAGGTCGAACTGCCGCTGTTGACGGCGGCGCTGGCGGCGACGCGCGGCAACCAGATTCGCGCCGCCGACCTGCTCGGGCTCAACCGCAACACGCTGCGGAAGAAGATACGCGATCTCGATATCCAGGTTTACCGCTCGGGCGTGTGACCGAGGCCGGCCCATTTGGGCCGATGTCCACAGGTTCGGGCGGTCTTGCGAGGCGCGGGTGGTCGCGCCGTGGAAATGTCGCAATCTGGCAACATTGTTGTAGGAATGCATCACTCGCCCGCTCCCATGACACTCGGAGAGCTTGACGCTCCATCGATATGCAATGACCAGCGCTGAAACGCCGGCTTCCGTATTCGAGCAAACGGCCTCCGAACCGCGCGGCGGGGCGCTGCGGCGGTGGCTCGCGCCGTTCGCCGTCGGACTGGCGCTGCTGTCGGCGTTTCTGACCTTCGTGGTGCTGGTCGGCCTGACGCCGATCGTTCCGACCAGTCCCGTGGTCATCACCTTCCTGCTCATCAACACCGCGACCGTGCTATTGCTGGTTGCAATCATTGTTCGTGAGGTCTGGAAGGTTGTTCAGGCCCGCCGCCGCGGGCGCGCCGCCGCCCGGCTGCATGTCCAGATCGTCAGCCTGTTTTCGGTGATCGCGGTGATTCCGGCGGTGCTGGTGTCGATCGTCGCCAACGTCACCATCGATCGTGGCCTCGATCGGCTGTTTTCCGGACCGACGCGCGCCGTGATCGAGAAGTCGCTGATTATCGCCAATGCGTATTTGCAGGAGCACGCGCAACTGATCGGCGGCGATATCGTCGGCATGGCCAACGACCTGTCGCGGGCGCGGCCGCTCTACGATCAGGACCGGCAGTCGTTCCGGCAGATGCTGACCGAGAGCGCGGCGAAGCGCAATCTTCCCGGCGCGATGCTGATCGACAAGAACCGCAATATCCTTGAATCGGCGCAAACCGGAATCCGCCAGGAATTCGCCACGCCGGCGGCGGACTTCCTGAAAGGCGTCAACGCCGACGAGCCGCAGATCGCGGTGCTGTCGAATTATGTCGCGGCGGTGATCCGGCTGCGCGCCTTCGACGACACGTTCCTCTATGTCGCGCGGCTGCTCGATTCGCGCGTGGTCGATCAGGTCCGGCAGACCCAGGCCGGCGTCGCCGAATACGCCAACCTGGAATCGCAGCGCCTTGGAATCCAGGTGACGTTCGCGCTGATGTTTACGGTCATCACCCTCACGGTGCTGATGTCGGCGGTGCTGATCGGGCTGAATTTCGCCAACTGGCTGGTGGCGCCGATCCGCCGGTTGATGGGCGCGGCGAACATCGTCTCCACCGGCGATCTCAACGTCCAGGTGCCGGTGCTGCGCTCGGAGGGCGATCTCGCCCAATTGGGCGAAACCTTCAACACCATGACCCATGAACTGCGGACCCAGCGCAACGAACTGGTCAACGCCAGCGAGTTGATCGACAGCCGCCGCCGCTTCATCGAGACGGTGCTGTCGTCGGCGAGCGCCGGCATCATCGGCGTCGATGGCTTCGGCCGGGTCAGCATTCTCAACCGCTCCGCCGAGAAACTGATCGGCAGTTCGGAATCCGAGATCCTGGGCCATGCCCAGTCGGAGGTGATTCCCGAACTCGACGAGTTAATGAAGAAGGCGCGCGAGGGCACCCAGCGCCTGGTGCAGGGCCAGATCACCATCAACCGGGAAGGCGCCGAGCGCAACCTCTCGGTGCGCGTCAGCGCCGAGCAGACCAGCCAGTCGCGCGACAGCTATATTATCACGCTCGACGACATCACCGAACTGGTCGCGGCCCAGCGCACCTCGGCATGGGCCGACGTGGCGCGCCGCATCGCCCACGAAATCAAGAATCCGCTGACGCCGATTCAACTGTCCGCCGAGCGCATCCGCAGGAAATTCGGCAAGGTCATCACCGACGACAAGGCGATCTTCGAGCAATGCACCGACACCATCGTGCGGCAGGTCGACGACATCCGCCGCATGGTCGACGAATTCTCGCGCTTCGCGCGAATGCCGAAGCCGGTGATCGAGGGCGAGGACGTCGCCGACACCGTCCGCCAGGTGGTGTTTCTGATGCGGGTCGGGCATCCGGACATCGATATCGATGTGGACATCCGCGAGGACCCGATCCGGGCGCGGTTCGACCGCCGCCTGATTTCGCAGGCACTGACCAACATCATCAAGAACGCCACCGAGGCGATCGAGGCGGTGCCGCCGGAATACCTGACCAAGGGACGGATCGAGGTCACCGCCTTCAGGGAGGGCGAGGATGTCGTCATCGACGTGGTCGACAACGGCATCGGGCTCCCCGCCGTCAGCCGCGCCCGTCTGCTTGAGCCTTATGTGACGACGCGCGCCAAGGGCACCGGTCTCGGCCTTGCCATCGTCGGCCGCGTTCTCGAAGACCACGGCGGCCGCATCGAACTCAACGATGCGTCGGCGATCCATCCCGGCGCGCGCGGCGCCTGGATGCGGTTGCGTTTCGCCGTGTCCGGCGAGCCGGCCGGCGACGCCGCCGCCGGCGAAACGCGAAAAATCCCTCAGGCCGGCACGGCCACGACCAAGAACGAAGCAGGCGTCTCCCATGGCAAATGATATTCTGATCGTCGATGATGAAGCGGACATCCGCGAGCTGGTCGCCGGCATTCTCGAAGATGAGGGTTTCAGCACGCGGACCGCGCGCGACAGCGATTCCGCGCTGGCCGAGATCGCCAGCCGCCGGCCGCACATGGTGTTTCTCGATATCTGGTTGCAGGGCAGCCGGCTGGACGGCCTCCAGCTTCTCGAACAGATCAAGCGCGACCATCCCGAACTGCCGATCGTGATGATTTCCGGGCACGGCAACATTGAAACGGCGGTCGCCGCGATCAAGCGCGGCGCCTATGACTTCATCGAGAAGCCGTTCAAGGCCGACCGCCTGATCCTGGTGGCGACGCGCGCGCTTGAAACCTTTCGGCTGAAGCGCGAGGTCCGCGAACTCAAGCAGCTGGCGCCGACATCCAGCGCGCTGACCGGACACTCGGCCTGCATGAATCAGTTGCGCCAGACCGTCGAGCGCGCCGCCAAGGCCAACAGCCGCATCATGATCGTCGGCCCCTCGGGTGCCGGCAAGGAATTGACCGCGCGCACGCTGCACGGGGCGTCCGCGCGCGTCGAGGGGCCGTTCGTGGTGATTAACGCCGCCGCCATCACCCCGGAGCGGATGGAGGAGGAACTGTTCGGCGTCGAGCCTTCGGGCCCCGAGCAGCCGCGCAAGATCGGCGCGCTGGAGGAGGCCCACGGCGGCACGCTGTTCATCGACGAGATCGCCGACATGCCGCGCGAGACCCAGAACAAGATTTTGCGCGTGCTGGTGGACCAGACCTTCCAGCGCACCGGCGGCACCGCGAAGATTCACGTCGACGTCCGCATCATTTCCTCGACCGCGCGCAACCTGGAGGAGGAGATCGCCTCGGGGCGTTTCCGCGAGGATCTGTATCACCGCCTGTCGGTGGTGCCGATCCGGGTGCCGCCCTTGTCCGAGCACCGCGAGGACATTCCGGAGCTGATCGACTATTTCATGGAGCAGATTTCGGCCGCGACCGGCCTGCCCAAGCGCAAGATCGGCGACGACGCCATGGCGGTGCTGCAATCCCACGTCTGGCCCGGCAACGTCCGCCAGTTGCGCAACAACGTCGAGCGGCTGATGATTCTGGCCGGCGGCGGCCCCGAGGCCGTCATCTCCGCCGACATGCTGCCGCAGGACGTCGGCTCGATGGTGCCGGCGATGCCGACCGGCAACAATGGCGAGCACATCATGGGGCTGCCGCTGCGCGAGGCGCGCGAGGTGTTCGAACGCGATTATCTGATCGCGCAGATCGGCCGCTTCTCCGGCAACATCTCGCGCACCGCCGAGTTCGTCGGCATGGAGCGCTCGGCGTTGCATCGCAAGCTGAAGGCGCTCGGAGTCGGATAGAACCTTTTCGCATCGGGTGGAATGAGCGAATGTCCCGCATCGCCTATGTCAACGGCAGCTATCGCGACATGCGCGACGCCTGCGTCAATATCGAGGATCGCGGCTATCAGTTCGCCGACGGCGTCTACGAGGTCTGCGAGATCCGCGACGGGCGGTTGGTGGACATGCCGCGCCACATGGCGCGGTTGCAGCGCTCTCTAAGCGAATTGCGGATCGCGATGCCGATGCCGCTGCCGTCGCTGTCCGTGGTGATGCACGAGGTGGTGCGGCGCAATCGCGTGACTTACGGTATCGTCTATTTGCAGATCACCCGCGGCGTGGCGCGGCGCGACCATGGTTTCCCGGCGAGGCCCGTGCCGCCCGGCGTGGTGGTCACCGCGCGCTCGCTCAACTTCGCCAAAAATCAGGCGACCGCCGCCGCCGGCATCCGCGTGGCGACGATGCCGGACAACCGCTGGGCGCGGGTCGATATCAAATCGGTCGCGCTGCTGCCCAATGTGCTGGCGAAACAGGCCGCGCGCGACCGCGGCGCTTATGAGGCGTGGTACGTCGACGGCGACGGCTTCGTGACCGAGGGCGCCTCCAGCAACGCCTGGATCGTGACGCGGGACGGGCGCGCGGTGACGCGGCCGCTCAGCCATCGCATCCTCGCCGGCATCACCCGCGACGTTGTGATGCAGGTGCTGGCGGAATTGCAGATCAGGCTGGAGGAACGGCCGTTTACCCCGGCCGAGGCCAAGGAGGCGGCGGAAGCGTTCGTCACATCCGCCTCCCAGATCGTCATGCCGGTGGTCGCAATCGACGATGCGGCTATCGGAAATGGCGAGCCGGGCGCCGTCTCCCGGCGGCTCAGGGAACAATTTCACCGCTTTTCGGTGTTTTCCTGAAGCGCGTTCCGCCTGCCGTCATCCTGTCGTAAGCTATCGAAATCTTTGGTGATGGCGATGCTGGAACCGGCTTGCCTAAAACATGGACCTGCCGTCTAATTGCAGGGCCATCGGCCCGGCGGGGACTCCGGACCGGTGGCCGTCCTGGCCGGCACGGGTCGTCAGCGGCCCCGGCATCGCCGGCCCGGATGCAAAAACAAGAAGCAGCAAACTTGCGAGAAGAAAAATGGCGGCAGACCGCGCACAGAATTTACAGGACACCTTCCTCAATCATGTCCGGAAAACCAAGACCCCTTTGACGATTTTTCTCGTCAACGGCGTCAAGCTGCAAGGCATCGTGACATGGTTCGACAATTTCTGTCTGTTGCTGCGTCGCGACGGGCATTCTCAGCTGGTCTACAAGCACGCCATTTCCACCATCATGCCCGGAGCGCCGATCCAACTGTTCGAGGGCGGGGAGGATGCGTCGGCGTGAGCGTGATCTGATTGGAACATCGCAACACCGAGGACGGCCGAAACCGTCCAGACGCGGCAGCCCGATCGGTGACCGGCAGGGCGATCGTCGTCGGGCCGTACCTGCGGACCCGGCGGGGGGAGGCCGAGAGCGCGGACTCCGGCCCGGTCATTCGCGACATCGACGCCCGGCTTGAGGAAATCACGGGCCTCGCGCGCGCCATCGACCTCACCGTGGTCGAGGCGGTGCCCGCGTCGATCGGCCAGATCAGGCCCGCGACTTATCTCGGCAAGGGCAAGGTCGAGGAGATCGGCGCGCTGATTCCCGTTCACGCCGTCGAGCTTGTGGTGATGGATTGCGCCCTGTCGCCGATCCAGCAGCGCAACCTTGAGAAGGCATGGAACGCCAAGGTGCTCGACCGCACCGGCCTGATCCTGGAAATCTTCGGCCGTCGCGCCACCACCAAGGAGGGCGCGTTGCAGGTCGAACTCGCGCATCTGAACTATCAGCGCAGCCGGCTGGTGCGCTCGTGGACCCATCTCGAACGCCAGCGCGGCGGCTTCGGTTTTCTCGGCGGGCCGGGCGAAACCCAGATCGAGGCCGACCGCCGCCTGATCGGCGAGCGGATTACCAAGATCGAATCTGAAATCAAGAAGGTCGCGGCGACGCGGCGGCTGCATCGCGCCGGCCGCAAGCGCGTGCCGTATCGCATCGTCGCGCTGGTCGGCTACACCAACGCCGGCAAGTCGACGCTGTTCAATCGCCTCACCGCCGCCGAGGTGAAGGCCGCCGACATGCTGTTCGCGACGCTTGATCCGACCTTGCGCGCGATCCGGCTGCCGCACGGCGGCAAGGCGATGCTGTCCGACACCGTCGGCTTCATCTCCAATCTGCCGACGCAGCTGGTGGCGGCGTTTCGCGCCACGCTGGAGGAAGTGCTGGAAGCCGACGTGATCCTGCACGTCCGCGACATCTCGCACGAGGACGCCGAGGCCCAGCAGCGCGACGTCGATATCGTGTTGCGGCAACTCGGGATCGATCCGGAGGCCGGGGCGGGCGTGATCGAGGTCTGGAACAAGATCGATCGCTTCACGCCGGAAGAACGCGAGAACCTGGCGAATATCGCCGCGCGCCGCCCGCCGGATCATCCGGTTTGCCTGGTGTCGGCCGTGACCGGGGAGGGGCTTCCGGCGCTGCTCGCCGCCATCGAGGACCGCCTCGCCGCCAGTCGCGCGACGCTGTCGCTTGAAATCGACGCATCCGACGGCGCGGGAATCAGCTGGCTGCATCGCAATACGGAAGTGCTGGCGAAACATCTCCATGACGGCCGGTTCGACATGACGGTTCGGGTCGACGCTACCAAGCGCGACATCGTGGCGCAGCGTTTTGGCGCGCGGGAGGTCGGCGCCACGGCTTCCGACCGGCCACCGCGTTCGTCATAGGACTGTCGCACGGCTGCCTTGTCGCGGCGATGCTTGACGCCGCGACGCAGGCGACTATGCCATTCAATGAACGACCGGGAGGACGAAAATGGTCAACTATCCGAATACATTGCTGCTGATCGACGGCAAGTGGCGCGGCGCTCGGTCCGGTCGGACCATCCCGGTGCTCAATCCGGCGACCGAGGAAACCATCGGCACGGTGGCGCACGCCGACCGCTCCGATCTCGACGAGGCGCTGGCCGCCGCCGAAAAGGGCTTCAAGGTCTGGCGCGCGATGTCGGCGCTGGATCGCTCCAAGATCATGCGCAAGGCGGCCGCCCTGATGCGCGAGCGCGCCGACACCATCGCGGCGCTGATGACCATGGAGCAGGGCAAGATCGTCGCCGAGGCCAAGATCGAGACGCTGGCGGCGGCCGACGTGATCGAGTGGTTCGCCGAGGAGTCCCGCCGCGCCTACGGCCGGCTGATCCCGGCGCGTGGCCCCGGCATCTATCAGCTCGCGGTCAAGGAGCCGGTCGGCCCGGTCGCGGCCTTCACGCCATGGAATTTCCCGATCAACCAGGTCTGCCGCAAACTGTCGGCGGCGCTTGGCGCCGGCTGCTCGATCATCGTCAAGGCGCCGGAGGAAACGCCGGCGTCGCCGGCGGAACTGCTCCGCACCTTCGTCGATGCCGGCGTGCCTGACGGTGTCGTCAATCTGGTATTCGGCGTGCCCGCCGAGATTTCCGAATATCTCATTCCGCATCC
This sequence comes from Xanthobacteraceae bacterium, assembly GCA_023954195.1. Taxonomy (GTDB): domain Bacteria; phylum Pseudomonadota; class Alphaproteobacteria; order Rhizobiales; family Xanthobacteraceae; genus 62-47. Next base: position 364,786 of record JAMLIK010000001.1, on the reverse strand, counting down.
GGTGATCCGCAAGATTTCCTTCACCGGATCGACCGTGGTGGGCAAGCAGCTTGCCGCGCTCGCGGGTCAATATATGAAACGCGCGACCATGGAACTGGGTGGTCATGCTCCCGCCATCGTGTTCAACGACGCCGACGTCGCCAACGCCGCGAAAATCATCAGCGGCGCGAAATACCGGAACGCCGGGCAGGTCTGCATCGCGCCGACCCGGCTTCTGGTGCAGGACAAGGTCTACAAGGAGTTTGTCGACAAGTTCACCGAGAGCGCCAAGGCGCTCAGGGTCGGCAACGGCCTCGACGCCGCCTCGACCATGGGCTCGCTGGCCAATCCGCGCCGCATCACCGCGACCGAGGGCTTTGTGCAGGACGCCGTCGCCAAGGGCGGCAAGCTGGAGGCGGGCGGCCATCGCGTCGGCAACAAGGGCTATTTCTTCGAGCCGACGGTCATCAGCGACACCCCGAAGGACGCCCGCGCCATGAACGAGGAGCCGTTCGGCCCGCTCGCCCTGATCTCGCGCTTCTCGACCTTCGACGAGGTGGCCGAGGAAGCCAACCGCCTGCCTTACGGGCTGGCGGCCTACGCCTTCACCAGCTCGACCAAGACCGCGACCGCGATCGGCGCGGCGGTCGAAAGCGGCATGATCGGCATCAACAATGTCGGGCTCGGGATGCCGGAAAATCCGTTCGGCGGCGTCAAGGATTCCGGCTACGGTTCGGAAGGCGGCATCGAGGCGATGGAAGCTTATCTTAACACCAAGTTCATCTCGCAGACCGGGATGTGAGGCGAAAGCGTTTCATATTCGGACAGGCGTATTTTGGTGTCATTGCCGGACTTGATCCGGCAATCCATCATTTTTGAAGGAGATGGATGCGCGGATCAAGTTCGCGCATGACGGTTGCTTGCGTGGCGAGGCCACGAATTACTCCGCGGCCTCTTTCGTTTTCGCCTCGTTCCACAGCGCATCCATCTCGTCGAGCGTCGCGGCGTCGAGCGCGCGGCCTCGGGCGGCCAGCGCGCGCTCGATGTAGGCGAAGCGCCGCTCGAACTTGGCGTTGGTGCGGCGCAGCGCCGCCTCGGGGTCGGCGGCGACATGGCGCGCCAGGTTGACCAGCGCGAACATCAGGTCGCCGGTCTCGTCCACGATCTCGTCCGGCCTGCCGCCGTCGAGCGCGGCTTCGAGTTCGTCGATCTCCTCGCGCATCTTGGCGAGCACCGAGCGCGGATCGTTCCAGTCGAAGCCGACGCTCGCGGCTTTCCATTGCAGCGCCATGGCGCGCGCCAGCGCCGGCTGCCCGAGCTTGACGCCGGCGAGCAGGCCCTCCGGCGGCACGCTGGCGGCGGCGGGGTTACGGGCGGCGCGCTCGGCCTTTTCCTCGGCCTTGATCCGATCCCAATCGCCCTTGACCAGCGGCACGAGCTTGCCGTTGTGGTCGGGAAAAACGTGCGGGTGGCGGCGGATCATCTTGCGCGTGATCGCCTCGACCACGTCGCCGAACGCGAACGCGCCTTGCTCCTCGGCCATGCGGGCATGAAACACCACCTGCAACAACAGGTCGCCGAGTTCGTCGCAAAGGTCGTGCATGTCGCCGCGCGCGATCGCCTCCGCCACCTCGTAGGCTTCCTCGATGGTGTAGGGCGCGATGGTCGCGAAACTCTGTTCCAGATCCCACGGGCAGCCGGTCACCGGCGCGCGCAGCCGCGCCATGATCTCGATGAGGCCGGAAATGTCGCGTGAAGGGATCATAATGGCACCGTGGGATGTGGGAATGGCCTGCTATGCCGCAGGACGCCGTCCCTGCCTAGCGCAAAGCTGGCGAACGATGTATGGCCTGTCCATGAATGAAGCGGCGCATGAAACCAGAGGCGACACCGCGCTGGTGCTGTTTTCCGGCGGGCAGGATTCCGCGACCTGTCTCGCCTGGGCGCTGAACCGCTTTGCCCGCGTCGAAACGCTCGGCTTCGACTATGGCCAGCGTCATGCGGTCGAACTCGACTGCCGGGCGACGCTGATCGACGGCATCAAGGCGATCGATCCCGGCTGGGCCGCGCGACTGGGCGAGGCGCATACGCTGGCGATCCCGACGCTCAGCGCGATCTCCGACACCGCCTTGACCCGCGAGGTCGCCATCGAGATGGGCGAGGGCGGCCTGCCGAACACCTTCGTGCCCGGCCGCAACCTGATCTTCCTGACCTTCGCGGCGGCGCTGGCCTATCGTCGGGGCGTCCGCCACATCGTCGGCGGCATGTGCGAGACCGATTATTCCGGCTATCCGGATTGCCGCGACGACACCGTCAAGGCGCTCCAGGTCGCGCTCAACCTCGGCATGGTGCGCGACTTCGTGCTGCACACGCCGCTGATGTGGCGCGACAAGGCGCAAACCTGGGCGCTGGCCCACGATCTCGGCGGCACCGCGCTGGTCGACCTGATCCGCACGCAATCCCACACCTGCTATCTCGGCGAGCGCGGCGCGTGGCACGACTGGGGTTTCGGCTGCGGCGAATGCCCGGCCTGCCGGTTGCGCGCCAGGGGCTGGGGGCAATTCGCGGCCATGGACGTGGGTCAATAGCGACAATTTCCTCCGCCGGGTTGCAAGCCATGGCGCGGCGGAGTTTGCTGGCGTCAGGAAAACGGGAGCGGGCATTGTCGGATTTCGTGAAGATCGAGAAAGGTCTGGGTCCGGAAGGCCGCATCGCGGTCGTGCGGTTCGATCGTGGCGACGGCATCAACGCATTGTCGCCGGAGGCGCTGCGGCAACTGACCGACGCGGCCCGCGGTTTCGAGGACGATGCCGAAACGTCCGTGGTGGTGCTCGCCGGCAATGCCAGGGCATTTTGCGCCGGCTTCGACCTCAAGGACCCGGAAGGACGGTCGCGGGCGACGATGGATATCGGGGCGTTGCGCCGCCACCTGAAGCTGGGGCCGCGCCTCAGCCATGCCTGGCAGGAGATGGAGCAGATCACCATCGGCGCCATCGAGGGCTTCTGTATCGGCGGCGGCGTGGCGCTGGCGGTGGCGCTGGACTTTCGCGTGATGGCCGCCGATGCCCATATGCGCGTCCCGGAAATCGGCCTCGGCATGAACATGAGCTGGCAGAGCGTGCCGCGAATGTTGCATCTGATCGGCCCCGCGCGAACCAAGCAGGCGGTGATCCTCGCCGACCAGCGCATCGGCGCGCGGGAGGCGCATGAGTGGGGACTGGTCGAGCAGCTCGCGGAACCGGGCCTGGCTTTTGCCGAGGCCATGGCGCTTGCCGAGAAGGTCGCGCGTCAGCCGCCGATTTCGGTGGCGATGACGAAATTGACGGTCAATCGGCTGACCCACGCGCTCGACGATCTCGCCAGCCACATGGATGTCGACCAGTTCGCGCTCGCCAGCATGACCGAGGATCACAAGGAGGGAGTTTCGGCGTTTCTGGAGCGCCGGCCGCCCCGTTTCAGCGGCCGGTGACGGCGATCGCGCTCGAAACAACTTTAATATTGGAGCAAATCATGCTGATATTGAAGCCGAATTGCGAATGCTGCGACCGGGACTTGCCAGCCCACAGCCCGGTTGCCCGAATCTGCTCGTTCGAATGCACCTTCTGCGCCGATTGTGCCGACAACATCCTTCGTGGCGTCTGTCCGAACTGCCAGGGCAACCTCGTCGCGCGCCCGATCCGCCCCGCCGCGATGCTGGCGAAGCATCCGGCGGCAACCGAGCGGCCCCTGCGCAAGACGCCTTGCGTCGCCGCCTGAGCACCAGCGGGCCGCGATGCGAAAGGTTCCAGGCCATTGGTCGGAAGAAGCCCTTCACAGGCGCAATTTCATTGTTATTTTCAGACGATCAAGATCGCGCCGCCGATTCCGCGTCGGGGCGCGGGGAGAATGGATATGGAACTGACGACCCGCCCCGCGAGCAACCCTGCCTCCAAGCCCAAGCCGCGCCCCCGCCCGCAGGTGATGCGGTTGACGGAGGCCGCGGCGACGCGGGTTCGCGAACTCACCGCCCGCACCGATTCCGAGATTGTCGGCCTGCGGGTCGGCATCAAGAACGGCGGCTGCGCCGGCCAGAGCTATACGGTCGAATACGCCCACGACATCAAGCCGACCGACGAGGTGGTGGAAGACAAGGGCGTCAAGATCCTGGTCGATCCCAAGGCCGTGCTGTTCCTGCTCGGGACCGAGATGGACTACAAGACCGACCGGATGTCGGCGCAGTTCGTCTTCAACAATCCGAACCAGACCAGCGCCTGCGGCTGCGGCGAATCGGTGCAGCTCACGCCCGCCAAGATCGACGGCTGACGAAAGGTCCGAATGGACCGCGATTTCCTTCTGGATCTGTTTGCCAGCTTCGGGCCGGTGACGCTGCGCCGGATGTTCGGCGGCTACGGCGTCTCCCGTGACGGCCTCAACTTCGCGCTGGTTCTGCGCGACGCGATCTACTTCCGCGCCGATGCGGCAAGCATTCCCCGGTTCGAGGCCGAGGGAGCCGGGCCTTTCCAATACGCCGCGCGCGGCAAGACGGTGACGCTCGGCTCGTACTGGCGATTGCCGGAACGATTATATGACGACACCGACGAACTGGCGCTGTGGGCGCGGGACGCTTTCGCGGCCGCGACACGGGCGGCGGCGCTCAAGAGCGCCGGATCGGCCAAATCGCGGAAGCGCCGGGCGACCTGAGCCGGCGCGCGGTCGCGCGCTGTCGCTTACCGGCGCGCGCGGACCGGGCGCAGCAGGAAGGCCGGAAGATGGGAGTGATCCCCCGGCTCGGCTGCCGCGTCATGCTTCGGCTGCGTCATCGGCCGGCCGATCGAGGGCACATCGGCGGCGGCGATCTGCGCAACCGGCTGGCGGGATCGGGCGGGCCGTCCGGTCTCGGCGTGGGATTTGCCGGCGCGGGGACGGGCCGCCCCGTCCTCCGAGGCCGCAGCACGTCCGCCGCGGCGCGACCTGCGACCGTCGCGGCCGCGTGGCTCCGCGGGCTGAAGCGGCGTGTCCACATCCAAGCCGCCGGATGACGGCTGCGGCGCGTCGGGCAGATCGATCTGCGGAATGCTCTGGCCGATCAGGCGCTCGATGGCCGCCAGCGATTTCTGATCGGCGGCGTTGACGATGGAAATCGCGGTGCCGGCGCGGCCGGCGCGGCCGGTGCGGCCGATGCGGTGAACGTAGTCGTCGGGGTGGTGGGGCACGTCGAAATTGAAGACATGGCTGACTTCGGGGATATCGAGGCCGCGGGCGGCGACGTCGGAGGCCACCAGCAACGGCAATTCGCCCTTGCGGAATTGATCGAGCGCCGCCATGCGGGCGCTCTGGTCCATGTCGCCGTGCAGGGCCGCGACACTGAAGCCGTGCTTTTGCAGCGAGCGGTGCAGCAGCGCGACCTCGCGCTTGCGGTTGCAGAAGATGATCGCGTTCTTGAGGTCCTTGGCGTCGTGCAGCAGGCGGCGCAGGGTTTCGCGCTTCTCGTGCGGCTCGCGCCCGGTCGCGACCTGCGACTGGGTCACGGTGACGGCGGTGGAGGCCGGCTTGGAGACCTCGACCCGCACCGGATTGTGCAGGAATGCCTCGGTGACGCGGCGGATTTCGTTCGGCATCGTTGCGGTGAAGAACAGCGTCTGCCGGGTAAACGGCACCAGCTTGCAGATGCGCTCGATGTCCGGGATGAAGCCCATGTCGAGCATCCGGTCGGCTTCGTCGATCACAAGCAATTCGACGCCGGTGAGCAGCAGCCCGCCGCGCTCGGTATGGTCGAGCAGGCGGCCGGGGGTGGCGATCAGGACGTCGACGCCGCGCGTCAGCTTGAGGTCCTGGTCGCCGAACGACACGCCGCCGATCAGGAGCGCGACGTTGAGCTTCTGGCCGACGCCGTATTTGTCGAAGTTCTCCTTGACCTGGGCCGCCAGTTCGCGGGTCGGTTCAAGGATAAGGGTGCGCGGCATCCGCGCCCGCGCCCGGCCGCGCTCCAGCAGGGTGAGCATCGGCAGCACGAACGCGGCCGTCTTGCCGGTGCCGGTCTGGGCGATGCCGAGAACGTCGCGGCGCGCCAGGACGTGGGGAATGGATTGTTCCTGAATCGGGGTAGGGGTCGTGTAGCCGGCGCCCGCCACGGCGGCGAGCACCTTTTCGGACAGGCCGAGATTGGAAAAAGACATTGAGCCTCTGGTCGAAACCGCCGCTTGGGTTCTCGGATAAGGACTGACCGCGCTCAACCCCGGAGCGGCACGCAAATCTGCACGGGGATCGGATATGATGCGATCGGGCGGCTTACCAAGATATCGCGCTTCGATACCGGGCCGCATCAAGGCCGAAAATAGGGGCGAAATGGCCAAAGTCAATGCAAATTAGGGATTTATGCCGAAATGGCGTCGGTCCCGGCGGCAAAAATCCTCTCCTATTCCGTAAACGCTGACCTTTCATGCGCTTACATCGATGCGGGAGCGGGCAACTGGGGCGTCTGGCGATCATCGGCGTCCCGGTATAGAAGCGCTGAGGCGGACGGCGCGGCGGCGGCGCTTCACGGCAGCGGAGGGGACGTGGCAGGACAGACGTGGGACCGGGTGCCAATCGACGCCCAAAGCATTGAAGCTCCGCTTTCACGCGCCGCCATCTTCCTGGTCGCCGAGATTGTCGATGGCGACGAGGCGATCGACCGCGTCCGCGCGGCGCTCGCCGGGCTCGACGACCTAATCAAGACCGTCGGCTTCCGCGATCTGGAGGGGCGGCTGTCGTGCATCGCGGCGATCGGGTCGGCGCTGTGGGACAGGCTCGATCCGTCGAGCCGGCCGGCTGAACTGAAACCCTTCGCGCCGATCGACGGCGGCAGGCACAAGGCCGTCGCGACGCCGGGCGACCTTTTGTTCCACATCCGGGCCGAGCGCGCCGATCTCTGCTTCGAGTTCGAGAGACTGCTGCTCGACGCGCTCGGCGACGCAGCGCGCGTCATTGACGAGACCACCGGCTTCCGTTACTTCGACGCGCGGGATCTGCTCGGCTTTGTCGACGGCACCGCGAACCCGGTGGGGCGGGATATTCCGGAATCGGCGCTGGTCGGCGACGAGGATCCCGCCTTCGCCGGCGGCAGCTATGTGGTGACCCAGAAATATCTGCATGACCTGCCGGCATGGAAGGCTTTGAGCGCCGAACAACAGGAGACGATCCTGGGCCGCACCAAGCTCGACAACATCGAACTCGACGACCCGACGCCGAACCAGAAGTCGCACAAGAACCTGGCGACCATCGTCGACGCGCAAGGCGTCGAGCATGATATCCTGCGTGACAACATGCCGTTCGGCAGTCCGGGGCGGCGCGAGTTCGGCACCTATTTCATCGGCTATTCGCGACGGCTCTGGGTGATCGAGAAGATGCTGGAGCGGATGTTCGTCGGCGATCCGAAGGGCGCCTACGACAAGCTGCTCGATTTCTCCACGGCGCACACCGGCACCACCTTCTTCGCTCCGTCACGCTCAACGCTGGCGAAGCTGACGGGGACGTCCTGATCCGCGACCGCGCACGGGAGCGAGCCTATTCGGGATAGACTTCGACGCCGCCCGGCGTGGTCTTGTCAAACAGGACCATGACCAGAGGGTTGCCGGGCTCGGCCATGGCGTCGCTGCGCAGCCCCATCACCTCGCCGGCGACCGCGCTGCTATACTGCGCGACCACTTCGCCAAAACTGTCGCGCTGAATGGCCAGCTTCTGTCCAGGCTCGACCTTGTCGTTGAGCTTGACGAAATACTCGACGATTCCGCCTTCGGTGGCGAGGACCGGGAAGCCGCTGTTGCCGACGAAGACTCTCACATCCTTTCCGGTGCGGCCCATCGGTCCGGCGATGATGCCGTGATGCTTGAGCACGTTGATCGTGCCTTCCACGAACAGCGCGATGATGTCGGGTTCGAGGACGCGCGCGGCGCCGACCTCCGGTGTGAAGGCCGGGATGCCGGCGTCGACGTAGGCGTTATGCAGGACGGTGGGGTAGGCGGCTTTCGGCATATTGAAGATATGGCCGACGGGATAGAGATCGAGCATCGCCTTGACATCCGGCCTCTTGGTCTCGCCGATATTGAAGGCGCTGACGGCGAAGCCGGTGGTTCCGGTATGGAAATCGATCGCGGCATCGGCATTGGGCCGCAGCAGCCGGTTGAACAGCAGCCAGGCATGACGGCTCGCGGCGCTGAGGCCGTTCTCGCGGCCCGGCCATTCCCGGTTCATGTCGACCAGATCGATGCCGCGGCCCTGATCGGGCCAGCGGCGCTGCATGCTTTCCAGGGCCGGGCGGGATATGTCGGTCACCGCCATCACCGTGCCCGACATTTGCGCCGGATCGAGCCCGTTCATCACGGTCTGGACCGTATGGATGGAACTCATTTCATCGCCATGCACGCCGCTGGTCAGCACCACGCGCTTGCCGGGCTTGGCGCCCCTGGCGACCGTCACGGACACGTACCAATGCTGTCCGGTGGGCATCTCCACGCCCTGGAAATACAGGTGATGCCTCTGCCCGGCCGCGAGGTCGCTAACGTCGAGCCGGCTGACGACTTTTTTTCTCCGGATCGTGTCGCCGGTATAGACCGTTCCGGATCCCGCTCCAGCGGAGGTCGCGGCCGGCGCCTGCGCGGCGGCGGGGCCGGCTCCGGCAAGAACGGCCGCCGATGCGCCCGCGGCCGCCAGGGATGCGATCACGAAGTCACGCCGATGAAGATGGTCCGTGGCCTTGTCCGACATGATGGCTCCCTTCGTGATCGTGAGATGCGACGTCACACATTACTGGACGGACTCTGTGTCGAAATCCCGTGCGATTGCATGGCGACCACCGCGCGACCGCTTCCAGGCGGCACCATATTGCTCAGCATCCGGCAAATACCCGCGTGGCGACGCTGACCCATGGGTGGAACGGCAGTGGTGGCGGAAGGGGTGTCCGTCATATCCACGTTTTCAGAAAAAATCAGACGCATTCAGTTCATTCCGAAACGAGCAAAGAAACCAGCGTCTATCAATGGTTTTTGCAATTTCAGTCGCCGTCTAGGTTTTCTCTTGATGTCAGTCCATTCCAGTTGATACCAGCCAGCCGCTAGGGTAATGCTAGGGTAAATGCTAGGGTAGAGACTGGATACCTGATGGCTGGCAGGCAGCTTCACAAGCTCGAACATCAGACCCTGAAACGGCTGGCGCGAATGCCGGGACGCCATGCTGACGGCGGCAATCTGTACTTCGCCGTTAACCCGGACTGCTCTTCGGTGCGGTGGGTTTTTCTTTATCGCTGGCGCGGTCGCCAAATCGAGATGGGTATCGGCCCATGGCCCGCCGTGACGCTCAAGGTAGCGCGCGAGAAGGCCACGGCGTCCCGTGCCCTCTTGGGACAAGGCATCAGCCCGCTTGAGCAGAAACGCGCTGAGCGCGGCACCGTGACATTTGGGGATGCTGCCCGAGACCTCATCACGGCGCTGCAACCGGGATGGAAGAACGAGAAACATGCAGCACAATGGTTCTCAACCCTGCTTGGTACGGACCCTAACGGGAACGCCAGCGAGTTCGATTATTGCAAAAGCCTCCGTCCGATTGCCGTCAATCATGTAACCGTTGACCACATCTTGGCGGTGCTGAATCCCATTTGGGACGAAAAGCCGGAAACGGCCTCTAGGCTGCGCGGACGCATCGAAAAGGTTTTAGACGCCGCCAAGGCTCGGAAACTCCGTCAGGGCGAGAACCCGGCCGCCTGGAAGGGGAATCTGGATAGCCTGCTATCGGCGCGGAAAAAGTCGGAACGCGGTCATCATGCGGCTATGTCTTACAAGGAAGTCCCGGCCTTCCTTGCCAAGATTAGAGCCAACGTCAGCATGTCGAACCTCTGTCTTGAATGGGCGGTCCTGACAGCCGCTCGTTCCGGCGAGGCGCGCGGTGCTCTGTGGGCGGAAATCGACAGAGTCGAAAAGGTCTGGAACGTCCCTGCTGTTAGAATGAAGGAAGATAGGGACCATAGCGTCCCCCTCACCGACCGCTGCATGGAAATCCTAGAACTGGCCGCCAGCATCGCGGGGAAACGCCAGAACGAGCTTATCTTTCCCGGCGTGAAAAAAGGTGCCACGCTTTCGGACGCCTCTCTCAAGGCTTCCTGCAAGCGCGCAGGACGTGGCGATATAACCCCGCACGGATTCCGCTCGTCCTTCCGAGATTGGGCCGGTGACATGACCTCGCATCAGCGAGAAGTCGCAGAGGCTGCGCTATCGCACCTCGTCGGTGATGAATCCGAGCGCGCCTATCGTCGCGGTGTCGCTTTAGAAAAGCGTCGGAAGCTGATGCAGGATTGGTGCGAATACGTCGCGAACTAATTGCGGCGAGTTCGCCATATTTATGTTTTCATTGATAATTGACGAAAGAGGCTTCACAGACGAAGCCGAATGGCCATATCAGGAAGCGTGGGGAAGGAAAGAACGTCAACTGATAAGCAAAGGTCTAGATGATTCAAGTAGAGTCCATGGCTACCGCACTTGCCGAAAAGGCCAATAACAAAGCTCAAGTCGCATCTCAAGCGTCGGGCGTCGTCACTGCATCACCCTGGTACTTTGAGGAAGACCTCGCCACTCTGCATCCTGTTAGCGGCAGCACCCGCAGGCGGCAGGAAGCCAACGGCCAGTTTCCGAAGCGCATTCACCTCGGAACGAAAGTCATCGCTTGGCGTCGCGCTGACGTTGAGCGTTGGTTGAGCGACCCGGAAGGGTTCGCGGCGACTCACAAGACAAAATCCACCACTTCGGCACCTCAGAGCTAAGGGGTGCCACCATGGAAAACATCAAACCGCCCGCTGGCGTTGTCAGCGGGGTCTCCAAACTCGCCCCGATCATCGTCATCGTCCACCCGCTCCCGAGCAAGCCGGGACGCTATTCAGCATCCATCGGCGACCGCGTCGTCATCGCATCCGCGCGCGAGCCGTTCCTTCCTGCCGCCCGCGTCCTGCTTTCTGAGGGAACCCCGCCTGAGACGCTGATCGTGATGCGTCACGCTGGGAGCAGCATCGACGCTCTGCGGTCCACCGTAGGCAAGGCTGCCGGACTTACAGTCAGGGAAACCGAAACCAGCGGACCCCGGCTCGAAACGTACCGCTCGCGATGGGATTCTTTTACCCGGCATAGCGACGCCCATGCGTTTAAATTGTCGGTAGGTAGTCAGGTAGCCGCCGACGCTGAAGCGCCCACCCACAAAGACGGGGGTGCGCAATGAGCATCCTCCCGCGCCGTAAACGCGGCAAGCAAAGTGCTGCTGCCATCGCCAAGTTTGAAGCAGAGAAGCGCGAGTTCTGCGACACGATCCTTCAAATCTCTTCAACATTGGATTTTAAGGTTTCGGCTCGCGGCTGGGGCTACATCTTCGAGAATCGGGGGCTAATCACCAAAGCTGAATTCGACGCTTGCCAGAGGTTCATCAACGATCGCCGGAAGTCGGGCGAACTGCCGATCGATATCTGCGCCGTCGATGACAGCCGTGCTTTCAGCGGTGTCGAATGGATCGACCGTCACAGCACGTCCTACGAAGCGTGGCTAATCGTCGAGCAGATCAAGGAAGCGCATCTCAATTATCACCACATCTCGTTGTGGGATAACCAAACGTTCTACGTTCAAATGATGGTCGAAAAGATCGACCTCCGCAGCTTGTTCGAACCGATCTGTCGCGAGTTCAACATCCCGATTGCTAACGCCAAGGGATGGTCGGACATCAACAGCCGCGCCGCGATGATGGAGAGGTTCAAAGACGCGGAGATGAAAGGACTGGTGCCAGTCCTGTTGTATTGCGGCGACCACGATCCGGCCGGATTAAACATCAGCGAATTCATGCGTTCGAACATGAACGACCTATCGCACGCGGTTGGATGGTCGCCGGACAACCTTGTCATCGACAGGTTCGGCTTGAACCCCGATTTCATCGAAGCCCACAATCTAACCTGGGTCGAGAATCTAATTACGGGGTCCGGTGAAGACCTCGCTAATCCAAAGCACGACGACCACAGTAAGCCCTACGTGCAGCGGTACATCCAGCAATTCGGTATCCGGAAGGTCGAAGCTAACGCGCTCGTCATTGCGCCGGATGCCGGTCGGGCACTCTGCCGCAACGCGATCATGAAGTACGTCAATGTCGATGCTATTCGAGAATATCGCCTGAAGCTCGACTTCGCTCAGGAAGAAGTCCGGATGGAAGTCGTCAGGATCCTCGCCGACGAGATGGCGGGAGGCGCAGCATAGCAGCATGACAAAAAAACAGAACCCGCCCTCCGGCGTGGAAGACGGGTCTGTTTCAGATTCTCAGCGTTGCGGCGATGAGTTTGAAACGGATACGACAAACGCCTTTCACGCGCAAGTTCGTGAATCACAAAAAGCTCTGTGCTTCCGCTGGGATCTGCGACGATTCTACGACCCGCTGCGCCTTGAGCTTGGTTTCGACAAGCCGATGGCGGCGATCGCGATTGCGCTGGTGACTACCGATGGACCCGTCTCATACTCGCGGCGTTGGCAGCACTATTCGACGCCGGTTCGTTATCGTCATCCGCTTATGACCTATAGGGCTGTGACGGGTGCATTCGACAGGCTTGATGCTGGCGGCTTCATTGACCACGCGAAGGCTGCACCTGGTGCGCGCGGCTGGCAGTCTGCGGCGATTGCGCGCCCCACCTTGATCGAGCCAATCCGGGCGATCATTCAGAACGAGCCCCGCCTTGTTATCGCTGCACCGCGTGAAACGATCATCATGCGGAATAGCGATCACGAGAACATCGATTATTCAGACAGCCAAGCAATCGATAGAATGCGGCGGCGGCTGGCGCGGATCAACGAAGCCATCGCCAGCATCGACATATCCGACAACGCTGCGGCACCGCTGGTCCGCATATTCAACGTAGACTTCCGCCGTGGTGGTCGCTTCTACGCAATGGGAGGCGCGTGGCAATCGATGAGGAAAGAAGCGCGGAAGGCAATTACCATCAACGGTGAGTCTGTCGTTGAGCTAGATTACAGCGCGCTACACCCGGCGCTGCTTTACGCTGAGATCGGCGCACCCATGCCTTCTGACCCATATGAGATTCTGCCATGGCCTCGCGATCTGGTGAAGGTGGCGCTACTGATCTTGATAAACGCACAGGATCTGCCTTCCGCTCGTGCAGCAACGGCGTTCAACCCGGCGATAACCTACGTGGGACACGACGTCGGCTCGCAAGAGGCATTCAGAACGGCCAGCACGGTTATAGGCGCGATTAAAAGAGCGCATAGACCGATTGCCCGCTTTTTTCATAGCGATGCTGGCGCGCGTCTTATGTCGATCGACAGCGCGATAGCCGAGACGGTTCAACTGTTGATGTTGAAGCGCGGCATCGTCGTGCTACCGGTCCACGACAGCTTTCTTGTGCCATCTTCTAAGCGAGATGAACTTGAGGAAATCATGGTCCAAGCCGCTTATGAGATCGCCAGTTTAGCAGCCAAAATCAAGGTAGCTTGAGCCACCGACGTTCTCCATATGTATCAATATCTTATCGGGATTTGTCGTCACAAATGGAAGAAGGTGGGGGGGGTGGGTTGTGGTAGTGGTCTGCCCCCCGGTGGTCGTGATCTGTGTCCTTCTCCCTATATTCTGGTGCTCTTCATCTCTTGTTGAGCAATTTGGCTCGCCCGGAAAAAAATCGCGCGCCCGAATTCGGTAGCGGGTTGCCCGGACTCTTGCGCCATCGCGCCGGCGATTCCATCTCTGCGTCATCATGGCGAAACGTCCACCGTCTCCTTCTCGAATCCATTTCGACGGCATCGTCGCGTTGATGGCGACCGGCATGACGATGCGCGCGGCATGTGCATCGGACCCGCGCTTTCCGACAGACCTTAAGTTTGCGTCGTTCTGCGCTCACAGTCCTGAGCATCGTGAACGGTTGAGGGAAGCCAAGGCCGCCAGCGGTGTCCGTAACGGACCCGCCATCGTCAAACGCCATCTGGATTTGATTAAGCGACTCCGTGGTGAAGGCGCGACGTGGAAGGCGATAGCGGCTGCATTACCGGAGAAGCCGTCAGCCGCCGTCGTGAAGAACGCTTGCGGCTATTACCCCGAGATTCAAGCCGAGGTGATGGCGGCTCGCCGTGCCACCGGAATGAATCGTCCCGGTCGAGCCGCCATTCTTAGATATTGGGATGAGATTCTGAAGCTCATCGAAGGCGGCATGTTGTATCGCGAGGCGCTAGAGTCCGATCCCAAGTTCCCGTCGTATGAGCCGTTCCGCGCAATCATCAACGAAGATCCCGAACGTCGTCGCCAGTACCAAGAGGCTACATTGCGCCGTGAGGCCAATCCCGCCACGAAACGCGGGAAGGCGTGCGAATGGACGGATACCGATCTGATAGAGTTCGCATCGCGGGTTGCGGATATCGGAGCGGTAGATCGTTTGTATGATGCAATCGTTGTAGAAGCTCCCGCGCTATCGACGTTTCGTCGCCGCGCCTTGGACAATCCGAAGCTGCGCCAGCGGTTGGACCAGGTTCTAACCAAACGAAATATCCGCCTCGGGATGGAGCGTTCCGTTTCCAATGCCGAGCGAAAGCTAGTCGAGGCCGGACGACGTGAGACGCGGCTAAACCAGAACGAGTTGTATCGTTTGGCGCGCAGGGCTGTTCCGGGATGGCTAGATTCCGACGATCGCGAAGATGTTGTCTCCGATGTCGTGATTACTTTGATTGAACGCGGCGATGATGTTATTATCAGTGACATCGGCGCGATGAAGAAACTTGCGGCGAAACTTGCCGGAAATTATGTCAGGCGGACAGGTCGCAACCACCTAAGCCGCGACAAAAGCCTGGATCAGAACGTGTTCGATGATGGCCGCACGACTGTAGGCGATACCGTTACGGTGGACATGATTGAATGGTGATGGTCGGCGACATGGTGGTTGGAGCCAATAAACTCGCCAAGGTCATCGCGATTGATGACAACGTCGCCACGATGGTCAGAATCGTGGACGAGCGTATCGAGACATTCACTTATGGCGTCAAGGCTCTGACGCGGTTACGTGACGCGCTACAACCGAAGTCGCTATGGCTTGAATGCACCCAGCGAGACGCCATCGAGGTCATTAAAGAGGAAGAACGCGCCAAGGCGGAAGCGGCGGAACAGGAACGGCGGTCACGGAAGCCGAAGCGCAGCAAGAAAATCAAACGGGGCAAGAATGGTTGATATCAATGACAATTGGATCAATGATCGATTGTGGGGCGCAAAGCAGATTGCCGAGTTCGTCCCTTGCTGTCAGGATACAATTTACGCTTGGGCGAAGCTCCCGGGTACACCGATCCGCAAGATTAATGGACGCCTCGTCACTCGCAAGTCTGCGCTGATCGCTTGGTTGATGGGTCAGAATCCAGCCGCAGCGTGATCGTTCCCGATCTTTCCCAATCGTTCCCAATGGCGATCGTGACTCGCTTCCGTACATCATTCCCGTAGCGGGATGAATCGGCGGAGCGATGGGTATTTTCGACAAACTATTCGGCGGTAAGCCGGAAACCAAATCTTTCGATCAGGCGTCTTGGGATGCGCTGGTTGATCTTGGTGCGCGCACCGCGTCCGGTGTTCGTGTTGATCCCGTTACCGCGATGCGATGTCCGGCCGTTAATGCCGGTGTCCGTATTCGGACTGAAACGCTCTCCAATCTCAGTCTAAAGCTGTTCCGCCGCTCCGGTGAGCGCAAGGAGGCGGCTACCGGTCATCCGCTCTATGCGCTGATTCACGGCTGGGCGAACCCGATGACCTCATCGGCGACGTTGGTGAAGCAGCTTGAATTCGACTGTATCACGACCGGCAACGGTTATGCCTTGGCGGTCGAAGCCGGTGGCGAGGTCAGGGAACTTCATCGCCTTGAACCGGGTTCGGTCAACGTCGAAATTGGCGACGATCTTGAGCCGATTTACAAGGTCACGCGGAAATCGGGTGGAATCGATACCTTCCACTGGCGTCGGATTCTTCATGTTCGGTCGCTCAACGGGCTGTCACCGATCAAGGAATGCGCCGATGCCATCGGACTGAGTCTCGCGTTACAGGGCCATGCCAGCCGGTTGATGAGCAATGCGGCACGTCCCGGCGGTGTTCTGACTTCGCCTAAGAAGCTAGACGACGTCGCGCTGAAACGCCTGACGACGTCATGGCGCGGTGCTCACAGTGGCAGCAATTCGGGCGGAACAGCAGTTCTCGAAGATGGCGTCTCGTTCTCTCCGATTAGCTGGTCGTCAGTCGATTTGGAATTTAGCGCCATGCGGGCGTTCCAGACGATCGAAATTGGCAGATGCTTGGGGATTCCGCCGAATCTGCTTTTCGATTTCACGCGGCAGACTTACGCCAATTCTGCGGATGCGAGCCAAGCTTATCTGACTCATACGATTTTGGGCCGATGCACCGAATGGCAAGACGCCATTGGCCGGTTGCTTAGTGACGATGATCGGAAGGTCTACTTCGCAGAGTTCTCAACGGACGCGTTGGTAAAGGCCGATATCGCACAACGATATAGCGCATACGCTCAGGCGATTGCATCGCGGATCTTGTGTCCGAACGAAGTCCGCAGCTTTGAAAATCTCGCGCCATACGACGGCGGCGATGAATTCCTCAATCCGAACGTGACGGCTCAAATTCCACCGCCGATCCAGCGTCGTCAACCGCCGAAGGAGCCATCATGAGCAACATTATCCATGCCGCGATGGAACTTGACCTGAAATCTGTGAACGAGGAAGGCGAGTTTGAAGGGTTGGCGGCTGCATTCGGCAACATCGATCAGGGTCGTGACGTTCTGATCAAGGGTGCTTTCGCCAATTCGCTCAAGGCGCGCCCGGCCGGAAAGGTGAAGATGCTGTTTCAGCATCGCCAGGATGAGCCGATCGGTATTTGGACCTCATTGGCCGAAACCTCAAAGGGCTTAGTCGCCAAGGGCAAGCTGATCCTTGCCAGCGCAAGAGCGAAAGAAGTCCATGCACTGATGAAAGCTGGTGCCATGGACGGACTATCCATCGGCTATCGAACGCTCAGGGACGAATACGACAGGGTCAAGAACGTCCGCAAGCTGCTCGAAGTCGATCTCCGCGAGGTGAGTATCGTGACCTTTCCGATGAACGAATCCGCCGCAGTAACGGCGGTGAAGAATGCCGATGCCGCGCGGCTTGTCGCTGCAATTAGAAATGCAACCGCCGCGTTGCGCGCTTAAGAGGAATACACCATGAAACATCTTCGACCCTTTGAGTTCAAGGACGAGACTCCGAATGTGGAGGCCGCGATTGCATCGCTGACCACCGCGTTTGACACCAAGATGACTGCTCTGGACTCGACGGTGAAGGCTGTCGAAACCAAGGCGACTGATGCGCTGAAGCCTCTGGTCGAGCGCCTCGACAAGATCGAAGCCAAGCAGGGCCGTCCGGGTTCGGCTGTCGAAACCAAGGATGAAGCCATTGCGCTTGAAGCCAAGGCGCTCAATAGCTTCTTCCGTGGCGGTGCCGGCGCTTTGGATGACGTGGAGAAAAAGACGCTTAATCTGGGCACTGGCTCAGCGGGCGGCTATGTCACCGCACCGGAATACAGCAAGGTCATCATCGAGAAGCTGTTGCAGTATTCGCCGCTCCGATCCGTCGCCAGCGTGATGTCAATTGGTTCGAGCAAGGTTTACCTGCCAATCCTGAATACGCGGCTTTCCGGTGGCTGGGTGACTGAAACGGGCTCCCGTCCGTCGTCCGAACCGGCGTTCGATCAGATGAGCATCGAGGCGTTCGAGCAGGCGGTGGTTGTGCCGATCAGCAACCAGTTGTTGGAGGACAGTTTCATCGACCTGCAAAGCTACGTGTCGGGCCAGATCGCGACCACGTTCGCGGCGCTGGAAGCTGATGCGTTCATGACCGGTGACGGTTCCGGCAAGCCGACCGGCTTGCTCAAGACTCCGGGCGATTATGCCTTCGTCACGGCCAACGCCAACGGCTCCGACATCCTGACCGCCGTCATCAATGCCTTCTACGCCTTGCCGAATGCTTATGCTTCCCAGGGTGCTTGGCTAATGAATCGTCAGACTCAGGGTGTCATCCGTGCCGCTGCCGATACCGCGAATAAGACGCTGTGGTCGGACAGCCTTGCCAACGGCACCCCGGCCACGCTTCTCGGACGCCCCGTGCTGGATGCCGTATCTATGGATAGCCTGCCGACTGCGACCGGGACCAAGTATCCGATCGCATTCGGCGACTACCGGTCGGCGTATCAGATCGTTGACCGTGTCGGCATTCAGATCAAGTTGGACGACCTGACCGGCGCGGATAACGGCATCGTCAAAATTCGTGCACGCCGTCGTGTTGGCGGTGCCCCGACGCTGACGGAGGCGGTTGTTCTGGTGAAGTCCACCAAAGCCTAACCCGCACCCATAACCTTCATCGCCCCGGTTTCACCACCGGGGCGGTGGCGGCTGCCCGGTCGTCCCGCGTCATCCCCGTGCCCTCGCTTCCGGGCAGCCGCACCCCTTCCACGAGGCCACCATGCTCAGCATCATCACCCCAGCCGACAGTCCAGATCTAGCAACCCTTGCCGTGGTCAAGGCGGCGCTAGGTATCTCGGACAGCAGCGAAGATGCCACGTTAGCAGCACTCATCACACAGGCCAGCAGCGCCATTGCTACAGCATGCAACCGCGTCCTGTTAGCCGAGACAGTAGAACAGACATTTCGCAGCAGCGGCGGCCGTCGCGGCCTATTGATGACGCGGTATCCGGTCACTTCCGTTGTCTCGATCATGGAAGGCGAAACAACGCTCGCTGAAACTGATTATGCGATTGATACCACGTCCGGCATCATCGAACGGCTGATATCCGATAGGCTTGCGTGCTGGCCCTATGGCGCGATCACGGTTCGATATGTCGCGGGATACGATATCGAGGATGTTCCACCTGACTTGGTGCAAGCCGTCATCATGCTGGTGCAGCAGTATCGATCCCAAGCATCCCGCGATCCCATGATCCGCGCCATCGACGTGACTGACATCGAGCGCCAAGAGTTCTTCGCGCTAACAGCAGCAGGCTTACCCGCACCCGTCCAAACGCTCATAGAGCCCCATTACAAGGCCGCCCATTCCGATGCCCTATAGAGCACCGACATTGCGCTCATGCGGCTGCATCACGCCTACAGGCGTTCTTTGTGAACATGCGAAGCAACGCAGAGCGGAGATAGATCAGCGTCGGATACCAGCACGCCAACGCGGCTACGATACCCGATGGGGCAAGGCGCGAGCGTCATGGCTACTGAGTCACCCGACTTGCGCCATGGTCATCGACGGCAAGCCATGCGGACAACCCGCTGACACCGTCGATCACGTCGTCCCGCATCGTGGTGATCAGCGATTGTTCTGGGATCGATCGAACTGGCAGTCGCTCTGCACCCATTGCCACAACAGCCGGAAGCAAGCGCAGGAACGTCGGGCACTCCCCCGGGAGGCAAAAACATCTGGCAAGGGAACCCGAACCGCACGGGGTCAGCAGCGCAAGAGATAACCGAAATGTGGTTCCAATAAACAGTTGTTTTAATTGAAGAAATTGAAGCGAAAATTAGCGGCTCCGAAGGTCGGGAAAGGGCTATCTGATGCGCGGCGTCAAACCAAAACTGGTTGTCGTGAACGATACCGTGACGAAAGCACCGTCACCGCCGTCCGGCATGTCGGCAGCGGCAAAATCTGAATGGAAACGAGTCGTTCCGGACCTTGCATCGCGTGGATTGTTCACCGATCCGCCGATGGTTGAGAACTACTGCAATGCCATTGCCGGTGCGAGAGAGGCAGCCAAGGCGCGGCGCGGCAAGGTCATGCTGGGTAGCAAGGCGCACCCCGCCGTTCGGATGGAACAGCAGTACCTAGAGATCAGCCGCCGTTACGCCGCTGAGATTGGCCTGACGCCGATGGCGCGATCCCGAACCGGAGTGCGACAGCAGAAAGCCATGGAAGACGATGACGAAAACCCGCTCAACATTTCCTGACTGGATTTATGACGGCAGCGAAATCCCGGACCCATTCGGCTACGGTGAACGGGCTGTTCGGTTTCTTCGTGCTCTAAAGCATCCCAAAAGCCGTCTGCCGAAGAAGGCATTCCAACTCGATCCGTGGCAGGAACGCATCGTCCGGCGCATCTATGGACCATGCAAAGAGGATGGAACGCGCATCGTCAGCAGCGTCGTGATCCTGGTGCCTCGCGGCAATCGAAAATCGTCACTGGCAGCGGCGTTGGCGTTGCTTCATACGATCGGGCCTGAGCGTGTTTCGGGCGGTGAGGCCGTCTTTGCTGCCTCCAATCGCAAGCAGGCTGCCATTGCCTTCCGAGAGGCGCGGAGCATCGTACAGGCGGACGATAGAGTCAGTTCGCACGTCAAAATCTATGATGCTCACAACTCTGCTAAGAAGATCACTTATCCAGCCGATGCGACAGAACTGGAAATCATCTCGTCGGATGCGCCAGCGGCTGAAGGTCGAACCTTAGCGTTCGCGCTGCTTGATGAAATCCATGTATTCCGGGGGAGCGACCTCTATAAAGTCGTCACCAACGGCTTGGATAAGGTCGATAATAGCCTGTTGGCGATTGCCACGACAGCGGGAAGGGGACAGGAGAATATCGCCTTTGAGGTTATCGAACGCGCGCGGAAGGTGGCGCGTGGCGAAATCGATGATCCGTCATTGCTTCCTGTGCTGTTCGAATCCCCCGCCGATGTCAATATCGCCAGCGAGTCGGCATGGAGGCGCGTCAATCCCGGTGTAGATCATGGCTATCCATCTATCGATGGTTTCCGTCGTCATGTCGCGCGGGCCAAGGATAGTCCGATAGAGAGGGAAAGCCTGCTCCAATACAAATTCAACGTCTGGCTGGACCATTCAACCAGTCCGTTTGTCGATATGGCTGTTTACGACAAGGGCAACCGTCCGATTCCTGACGATATCGACGGGCTTCCTTGCTGGATTGGGGCAGATATCAGCGTCACGACTGACTTAACCGCGGTTGTGGCCTGCATCCCTTACGGCGATGATTACATCATCCTTCCGCATTTTTTCTGTCCCGCAGAGAATCTACGAGCCAAGGGCGAGCAGGATGGCGCGCCGTACCTTACATGGGCGGAACAAGGGTATTTGACGGGGACGCCGGGGAACGTGATCGATCCGCGTATGATAGAGGCGCATATCCGCGCTCTATGCGACAGGTTCGACGTCCGTGAAATCGGTTTCGATCGTGCGCGCGCTCAGGCGGTCATGGGTCCGCTGATGGATGACGGGCTTCCCGTCATTGAAATCTCCCAGCAATGGCAAATCCAAACGCCAGCTCTCGATACATTGGAGCGAGTGATTATTCAGGGCCATTTCGTCCATGCCGGGAATCCCGTGTTGCGTTGGTGCTTCTCCAATATCGCGGTGCATCACTGGGGCAACAGCAATCGGGCTTTCCGAAAGGACAAGTCAGTTTCTCGAATAGACGGGGCCGTGGCGTCATGGATGGCCGTCTCCCGTGCCGTAGCTGGCGATACCGGCATCAGTGTTTACAGCACTGATGATCGTCCCGAAGGCATCTTGGTAATTTAGTGAGGTCTCAAATGAAAATGACGATGGCACGATTCAGGAAGTGGTGCGATGCCGGAGCCGAACTAGGCCGCAAGGATGCCGCCGAAGTCTTTGAGGCTATTTCGAAGTATGGCGCCGATCGTGCTCACAACGGGCAGTCGGCAAGGATGGTGTCTCGCATCGACAAGATGAAAGCCGCCGGCATGGATGAGGATCTGATCAAGGCTTGGCACGATGCACATGCCGAAGTGTTCAATGCCGTGCTGCACGATCTATCCAGTTGGGCACCGCCAACGGTTTGGAGTTCGCAAAACATCGCGAACATCGTGAATTGGTACGATGCATCTGTTGGTTAGCCGAACAGCGTCGGGATTCCGCAAGCCGAAGAGCCAGAATTGCGTCGTCCGCTCTATCTCCATCGCCGATGGTGCAATCATCGAATGGCGCATCCCGTCACGCGCTGAGGCAATGGCGCAGTCCCGAGAGACTTGGGGCAAGGAGTACGACCGCTCCGAGCGTAGGACGGTCGAAGGTGGACTCCCGATCATCATTGAACGTGTTGGAGAGGTCTAATGGACAATGCATCAGCAGCCCGCGCAAGGGCAGCAATCGAGCGCCGTGGCCACACAGTCACGTTCAAACGTGTGACCGGTGCCTATCCGAACCAGACGACTGTATCGAAAGACGTTAAGGCTGTTGTCTCAGGCTACAAGCCGGAGGAACTTATCAACGGCATCACGCTGGGCTCCCGCAAGATCATCGTGAGCGAGCAAGCCTTAGCCGATGTCGGATTCCCGGTGCATGTCGTGAAGTCCGACAAGATCACCGTCCAAGGGAAAGAACTGAGCGTCGAGGCCGTCGACCGTGATCGGAGGGAATGGCAAGGTTGTCTCGATATCGCGGCGATAGGACCGTGAAGTCGCAGGATCGAAGGATTTGGATATGAGACCGCTATCAGATGAAGCTAGTGCGGCTTTGGCCGATCGGGGTCTGGTGGTTCGCTCAGCGATTTCACTACGGCCTCTAGGTGCTCTAAAATCTGAGGAGTCACGAGCAAAGCCAATTCAAACACGCGATCAATCTGCAAAAGCAGAACAGGCTTGCCCGTCCACCCCTCTTCGCGAGCCATAACGCCCGACAGTTCCGCAGGGACGAGCGCAGATTGTGTGTCGCCACTCTTCAAAGCGAGTTTCTGATGCTCAGCGGCCACCTTTGCATAAAGGCTTCCGACCATCCCAGCCGGGATAACCGCAGCTAGCGTCCCATCTTCCTTGGTGTTGAAAACCATCGTCAATTGATCTTCGCGCGGGAAGGCGATGGCCGTGGCGGATATAACATCAAACGCCTGAGGCTCTTTTTCGTCCTTGTCTGCCATCATTTCCCCCTAACTTATGCCCCGCAACCTTATCGTGCGGGAACCGGGGAGGGCAACCGGAATCGCCCCTATGCTCGCAGTCTAACGCGGTATGCGCGCTGCTTGCAGGCGACAGAACAAAATGCAGCATCCGCCCGTTTGGGGCTGAATGTCTCTCCGCAAGTCTTACAGGCAACCGGTTGGCGATCAGCAGCCCGCTTCTTTCGAGCAACTGCGTTTCTGACGGCGGCGTAACAAGCATCGGAACAGACGGGATGCAGATGCTGCGTGCTTTTACGGACTACTGGACGTCCGCAGTTCGAGCACGGCACCGCAGCCTTCCACTTGTAATGGTGAAAATCATCAGCGCAGGCGTGGCATCGATAGGTGATACCGTAATCGATCGGCCTGAAGTTGCGGACGCGGTAAATCGGCGCGTTGGCTTCAAGTTCGGTTGTGCAGTAGCGACATTTCATGCGTTACGGATAACAGGTCTTTACTTTCGAAAGTAGCATTATTCGTAACGGCGGCTACACGATTGCGTTACGGATAAAAAAGCGCAAGAAACTGCGGTGTTTTTATCCGTAACGCCGATTGCGTTACTTCTTCATCCCGCGTTCTATTAAGCGACGGATAGCCTCGGGGCGCGTCATCGGCTCGTCTTGGCGCGCTATCCACGCATCCAGCGTAGACAGCGGAGCATCCAGCAGGCGGACGCCGATCAGGGTGCCTTGACCTGTCGCGGGTCGGCCCCGACTTTTTTTGATAACATTTATTGACTTCGTCATGTATTATTCGTTATCATAAAAGCAGGCCGAAGGGAAGTTCGTACCTTCCCAACGGCCCTAACCCTCAACCGCTCTG
Source organism: Xanthobacteraceae bacterium (assembly GCA_023954195.1). Classification (GTDB taxonomy): domain Bacteria; phylum Pseudomonadota; class Alphaproteobacteria; order Rhizobiales; family Xanthobacteraceae; genus 62-47. The sequence continues at coordinate 341,035 of JAMLIK010000001.1, read as the reverse complement.
GAGACGGCTAATGGCTGATTCCCAAAATACCACACCCACGCCCGCAAAACCCGATCCCGCCAACATCTTCTTGAGCTTGGAGGACGACATTTTTGCCATCCGGCAATATGTCACCATGCTCGAAAACATCGCTGCGGCTGGCGTTTTCGGCAACGATGTTTCGCCCGGATTTCATCGCTTGACGCTGACAATGCTTGACCACGCGCAGGCGATTGAGCGCGGCTTCCATCAGGCGTTTGAGAGCGAAAGGGTGGCAGCATGAGCACCCGCAAGTCGCCAGAGAGCGCCGCTGGTGCGATTAATGCGCTGGCAGGTAGGTAGGTAGCCTGAGAGAGCAAAACCGCTCTGTGCGCGCGGACCCGGCTGGATGCGGGGTGGCGGCAACGATTACCGGGTAATACCCGGCAATCAAAACGGTGCGTCCCCCCTCCGATTGAGGACGGACCCAACCACTTAGTATGGGTGCCCTCACTAAGTTTGTGGTGCGTCCACCCTCAGATGGAGGACGGACCCAACCCGAAGGGGGTATCCCCAGATTTGGGGATACGGTGCGGACCCCTCGATGCGGGATGGGTGCATTCGACGCTTGTGGAATTATTTCCACAAGCGTTTTGGGTGCGGCTACCCTCGGATTGAGGGGTGACGTCACCCCCCCATTGGGGGGCGGACAATGACACGACGGTGCGGCTACCGGCGGATTGGGGGGTGAGCACAGCCATGGTTGTGTCCGTCACTGACGACGGCGCAATTTTGCACCGTCCTTCTCCACCATTGGGGGAATACCTCGACAGGGTGGTGCCGAAACCCGCCGAAATCGCCAAGAAACCCAACATAATCAGGCGGTTGGGGTGGTGCCGAAAGCCACCGAACCGTAGTTCGGCAAATGCCGAACGATAGGGCGGGAAAGCCGAACTGGGGTTCGGGAAAAGGGGCGGATTCCGCCTGTTTTAGCCGTTTAGCCCTCTAGGGTAACCGCTAGGGTAGATATTGTAGATTTTTGCTAAGTGATTGTATTTTATAAGGAAATTGTCATCTGGTGGCGGAAGGGGTGGGATTCGAACCCACGGTACCCTTGCGGGCACGCCGGTTTTCAAGACCGGTGCCTTAAACCACTCGGCCACCCTTCCGTTCACGACACGGCTAGCCCTTATAGCGTTTTCGAGCAAAGTGGAATCCGGTTCGCGTAAAGAAAACGCGTCAAAACCAGAAACCAGGGCCCGTTCCGATTTTATCGCAGCGGAAGTGGCTCCGGCAGAGCCCGGCGATGGCTGAAAGCCCCGACCGACGTCCGGCCGCCGCCAGGGCGAGATGTCACGAGGCGTTCGGCACGGAGCAGGGCGGCCTTCCGCGCCGAACCGTCAACGCGGCAACCGGCCGTTTACCATGTCCAACACGCGATCTCATTTCCGCCTTGATCGGTCCGCGGTATGTTAACCTGGCTTTCGTACAGGACGCCGGGTGGGGAATGGGGTGCGGGATCGGCGCGGCAATGGCGTCGGTCCGTCTGAGTGGTATTCGGGGCATGGGGATTCACTGTTCTGTCAGGATCAACGGAACGGCGCGCGCGTTGGTCGCGGTCGGTTCCTGTCTGCTGCTCGCCAATTGCGTCTCGTCCGGCAAATACAGCCGGGTCGATCCCAAATACGGCGTTTCCTCCAGTCCCCGCGTCGTCGCGTTCGGACAGGAGGTGCCGAAGGGCGGCGGAACCTATCGGATCGGGAAACCCTACACGGTCGCCGGCCGGGTCTACGTTCCGCAGGAGAACCCGAACTATCGCGCGGAGGGGCTGGCATCGTGGTATGGCGATAATTTCCACGGACGCCTGACCGCCAACGGCGAAATCTTCGACATGGATTCGCTGACCGCCGCGCATCCAACCATGCCGATCCCGAGTTACGCGCGCGTCACCAATCTCAGCAACGGCAAGTCGCTCATCGTTCGCGTCAACGACCGCGGGCCGTATCACGGCAACCGCATCATCGACGTCTCCAACAAGGCCGCGCATCTGCTGGATTTCAAAAGCCGCGGCGTCGCCCGCGTCCGGGTCGAATATGTCGGCCGCGCGCCGCTGGAAGGCTCCGACGACCGCCAGTTGGTGGCGACCTTGCGAACCGGCGAGCCGGCGCCGTCGCCGTCAAGCGTTCGGGTGGCCTCGGCGCGTCCGTTCATTCCCGAGCCGTCCCAGGCCGGCGTCCGGATCGTGCGTCGCGATGTCCCGGTGCCGGAGGAGCGGCCCTACAGCCTCGGCAACGCCGCCGCGGACGCCAGCGTCGCCGATGCGACGCCGGAGCCACGGCCCTCACGCGTGGCGCGGGTCGAGCGCGCGCCGCTCGAAAGTCCGCAGGCGGTCAGCTATGGCGGGCGCGGCCATGTCGCCACCAGTCGGGTGGTCAGCGCCTACGCGCCGGTCGAGCGGCAGGAAAGCCCACGCGAGATTTTGTTCGGGCGCGGGCTTTATTAGGTCCGGCGGTGCGCCCCGGCCGGGCGCGTGCGCGTCTCGTCGCGTGTTGTTCCTGCAAAACCCCGCTGATAGACTGGGCGATCAGGACATTGCGGCATGCATAACCGACGATTCCATTTCCCGCGCGCGTCAGGACGTCGCCCTTGGCGATGGCCGGTCGGCGGTCTTGTCGCCTGCGCGCTGATGATCGCTTCGGTGGCGCTTGCCGCCAACAACAGCGTGCAGGGCGCGAAGAAGGACGAGGGATTCAATACCGATGCGCCGACCGCGATCCTGATCGAGGCCGACAGCGGCAGCGTCCTGTTCGAGAAGAACGCCGACGAATTGCGCGCGCCCTCCAGCATGATGAAGCTGATGACCGTCGAGGTGGTGTTCCACGCCATCCGGCAGGGTCGCCTCAAGCTGACCGACGAATTCAAGGTCAGCGAGAACGCCTGGCGCAAGGGCGGCGCGCCGGCTGGCGGATCGACGATGTTCGCGGCGATCCACAGCCGCGTCGCGGTCGAGGACCTGTTGCGTGGCGCGATCATCCAGAGCGGCAACGATTCCTGCATGGTGCTGGCGGAAGGCATCGCCGGCGGCGAAAAGGCGTTCGCCGAAATGATGACGAAGCGGGCGCGGGAAATCGGCTTGACGCGATCGACATTCGGCAATTCCACCGGACTGCCCGATCCCGACAACAAAATGACGGTTCGCGAATTGGCGCTGCTCGCGCGCCACATCATCCGGACCTATCCCGAGTTCTACAAGCTGTTCGGCGAGCCGGAATTCACCTGGAACAAGATTCGTCAGCTCAATCGCAACCCGCTCCTGAAAGCGCTGGAGGGCGCCGACGGGCTGAAGACCGGCTACACCAAGGAGGGCGGCTACGGCCTGGTCGGATCGGCGGTGCAGAACGGCACCCGTCTGATCGTCGTCGTCAACGGCCTTGAGGACAAGGACGATCGCGCGTCGGAAGCGAAGAAGCTGCTGGAATGGGGCTTCCGTAATTTCGAGACGCGCACCCTGTTCGCGGCCAAGGCGCCGGTGGGATCGGTCAAGGTGTTCGGGGGCGCGCAACGATGGGTGCGGGTGGCGACCACCGCGCCGGTCCGCGTGATGGTGCAGAAGAACGGCAACGACAAGCTGCTGGCCCGGATCATCTATGCCGGCCCGGTCCGCGCCCCGGTCGCGGCCGGCCAGCCGATCGGTGTCATCAAGGTGTGGCGCGGCGCCAATATCGCGGTCGAGGAACCGATTTACGCGGTTGAGGCGGTGGAAACCGGAACCACGGTGCAGCGGGCCTTCGACGGCGCCAGTGAGTTGATGATCGGCATGTTCCGCGCCGGTATCGAGAAACTATGATGACGGCGGAATCGAGCGCGGCGAGGGGCGCGAGGCGCGGCCGTTTCATCACCTTCGAGGGCGGCGAGGGCTCCGGCAAATCCACCCAGATTCGGCTGCTGGCGGAGCGACTCGACGCCGAAGGGGTGCGCGCCATCGTTACCCGCGAACCCGGCGGCTCGCCCGGCGCGGAAATCATCCGCCATGTCCTGCTGTCAGGCATCGGCAAGCGGCTCGGCGCGGAGGCCGAGAGCCTGTTGTTCGCCGCCGCGCGCGACGATCATGTCCGCAGCGTGATCGAGCCGGCGCTGGCGCAGGACATCTGGGTGCTGTGCGACCGCTTCGCGGATTCGACGCGGGTCTATCAGGGCCACGCCGGGAAAGTCGATTTGCGTCTGCTCGACGCTATGGAGCGCGTCACCATCGGCGCGCTGAAGCCGGATCTCACCCTGATCCTCGACCTGCCGGTCGAGGTCGGCATGCAACGCGCCGCCGAACGGCGGGGCGGCGAGACGCCCGACCGCTTCGAGGCGGAGGACCTGAGTTTCCACCAGCAATTGCGCGACGGTTTTCGCGCCATCGCCAGCCGCGAGCCGGAACGCTGCGCGCTGATCGACGCCACCGACACGCCCGACCATATCGCGGAGCGGATCTGGGCGACCCTGGTCGAACGCGGCCTCGTGGTCGAGCAGAAGGAGGCGCAACAATCATGAGCGCCCGCGCGACCGAGACAACCATCGAGAGCCGCGAGCCGCGCGCCACCACAGCGCTATTCGGCCATCGCGAGGCCGAGCAGACACTACTCGACGCCTATCGTGGCGGGCGCATTCCTCACGCCTGGCTGATCGGCGGCGCGCAGGGCGTCGGCAAGGCGACGCTGGCCTACCGGATGGCGCGCTTCGTGCTGGCGCACCGAGACCCGGCGGCAGCGGAGGTTCAGGACGCCGCCTCGCTTCATGTCGATGCCTCGCATCCGGTGGCGCGGCAAGTGGCTTCGGGCGCCCACGGCGGCTTGCTGACGTTGCAGCGCGGCCTCAACGACAAGGGCGTGCCGAGGAGTTTCATCACCGTCGACGAGACGCGCCGGACCATCGAGTTTTTCGGATCCACCGCGGCGGCCGACGGCTGGCGGGTGTGCATCGTCGACACCGTCGACGAATTCAACGCCAACGCCGCCAACGCGCTCCTGAAGATTCTGGAGGAGCCGCCCCGCCGCTCCATCCTGCTGCTGCTGAGCCATGCGCCCGGCAAGGTGCTGCCGACCATTCTGTCGCGCTGCCGAAGGCTGTCGCTGCGACCGCTGGCAAGCGCCGATGTCGCGGCGGCCGTGGCTGACGTGACCGGGGAGGCGATTGACGCGCCGGCCGTGCTCGCGGCCACTGATGTCGCCGAGGGCAGCGTGGGACGCGCCTTGAGTTTCATGGGCGGCAACGCCCTCAAGCTGCATCGGCGAACCGCGGAACTGCTCGACGCGTTGCCCGACGTCGATCCGCGTCAACTGCACGCGCTGGGCGACGCGCTCGGCGGCAGCGACCGGGCGACGCTCGCGGCCTTCACCGACAGCGTCGATCGCTGGATCGGCGACAAGCTGCGCGGCGAGGTGACCAACGCCGATCTCGGGCAACTTGCGCGGCTGGCGGAGGTATGGGAAAAGATCGGCCGCGCCGCGCGCGACGTCGAATCCTTCAATCTCGACCGGAAACCGCTGGTGTTTTCCGTGTTCGGTCTGCTGTCGGAGGCGACGCGCTGATATCGCGCGACGGCGATCCTATCCTCTCACACATCCGATAGCAGCACATGGCGTCACAGTCCGAAGAATCCCGTCCGCGTTATTTCCTCACGACGCCGATCTTCTATCCCAACGGCGAGCCGCATATCGGCCACGCCTATACCGCGATGGCCTCGGACGCGATCGCGCGGTTTCGCCGGCTCGACGGTTACGACGTCCGCTTCATGACCGGCACCGACGAACACGGGCTGAAGATGCAGCAGACCGCCGTCGCCGAAGGGCTGACGCCGCTGCAACTGGCCGACCGCAACTCGGCGCGCTTCCGCGAGATGATGACGGCGCTCGACATCTCCTACGACGACTACATCCGCACCACCGAGCCGCGCCATGAGCGCTCGTGCCAGGCGCTGTGGCGGGCGATCGAAAACAGCGGCGACATCTATCTCGACAAATACGCCGGCTGGTACTCGGTGCGGCAGGAAGCCTATTTCGCCGAGGACGAAACCACCGTCGGCCCCGACGGCGTGCGCCGCGAGCCGCTCGGCTCGCCGGTGGAATGGACCGAGGAGGAAACCTATTTTTTCCGCCTGTCGGCCTATCAGGACCGGCTGCTCGATCTCTACAAGCGGGTGCCGGATTTCGTGCTGCCGCGCGAGCGGCTCAACGAGGTCGCGAGCTTCGTGCGCGGCGGGTTGCAGGATCTCTCGATCTCGCGCACCACCTTCGACTGGGGCATCCGCGTGCCCGGCGCGCCCAAGCACGTGATGTATGTCTGGATCGACGCGCTGACCAACTACATCACCGGCGTCGGCTATCCCGACACCGACAGCGACCTGTTCAAGCGCTACTGGCCGGCCAGCCTGCACGTTATCGGCAAGGACATCGTGCGCTTTCACGCGGTGTATTGGCCGGCGTTCCTGATGGCGGCGGGGATCGAGGTGCCGCACCGCGTGTTCAGCCACGGCTTTCTTTTGAACCGCGGCGAGAAAATGTCGAAGTCGGTCGGCAACGTCGTCAGCCCGTTCGATTTCGCGGCGAAATACGGCGTCGATCAGGTGCGCTATTTCTTCCTGCGCGAAGTCTCGTTCGGCCAGGACGGCAGCTACAATCACGAGGCGATCGTGGCGCGCATCAACGCCGATCTCGCCAACGACCTCGGCAATCTGGCGCAGCGCTCGCTGACCATGATCGCGAAACAATGCGAGGGTCGCGTGCCGGAGCCGGGCGCGTTCAGCGACGCCGACAAGGCGATCCTGACGCAGGCCGACGCCATGGTCGCCCAGGCGCGCGCCGCGATGGCGACCGAGCAGATCCACCATTACCTCGGCGCGGTGTGGGCGGTGGTCGCCGAAGCCAACCGCTACTTCGCGGGCGAGGCGCCATGGGCGCTGGCCAAGACCGATCCGGCGCGCCAGCGCACCGTGCTTTACGTCACCGCCGAGGTGCTGCGGCAGATCGCCATCCTGGCGCAGCCGGTGATGCCGTCCTCCGCCGCGAAACTGCTCGACAGCCTCGGCGTGCCGGCCGGTGCGCGCGACTTCAGCCAACTCGGCGGAGCGAAGCGGATCGCGCCGGGCGGCACGCTGCCGCCGCCCGCGCCGATTTTTCCGCGTTATATCGAACCGAAGACCGAATAGGCTTGAGACGCGATGCTGGTCGATAGTCACTGCCATCTCGATTTTCCCGACTTCGCCACGGAGCTCGACGCCGTGGTCGCGCGTGCCGAGGCGGCGGGCGTCGGGCGGATGGTGACGATCTCGACGCGGGTGAGGGAACAGGCGAAGCTGCTCGCGATCGCCGAGCGGTTTCCGAATGTGTATTGCTCGGTCGGCACCCATCCGCACCACGCCGACGAGGAAGACGGCATCACGCCCGATGAACTGATCGCGCTGACGCATCATCCCAAGGTGGTCGCGCTCGGCGAGGCGGGGCTGGACAATTTCTATGACAACGGTTCGCCGCAGGCCCAGGAGCGCGGCTTTCGCGCCCACATCGCCGCCGCGCGGGCGACCGGCCTGCCGCTGGTGATCCATACCCGCGAGGCAGACGAGGCGTGCGGCCGCATCCTCGACGAGGAGATGACCAAGGGTCCGTTCCGCGCGGTGCTGCATTGCTACACCGGCGGCCGCGAGCTGGCGATCAAGGCGATCGGCCTCGGCCTGTCGATTTCCTTTACCGGCATCATCACCTTCAAGAAATCGCAAGCCTTGCGCGACCTCGCCGCCGAGCTGCCGGCCGACCGTCTCATGGTGGAAACGGATTCGCCCTATCTCGCGCCCGGCAAGCATCGCGGCAAGCGCAACGAGCCGGCTTATGTCGGCGAGGTCGCGCGGGTGCTGGCGGAAGCGCGCGGGGTTTCGCCCGAGGAAATCGCCCGGCAGACGACCGAGAATTTCTTCCGCCTGTTCAGCAAAGTACCCGCACCGACATGACCACGACTCTGACCATTCTCGGCTGCGGCTCGTCCGCCGGCGTCCCGCGCCCGGCGCTGGGGTGGGGCGCCTGCGACCCGTCCAATCCGAAAAATCGCCGTCGCCGCTGCTCGATGATGGCGGAGCGGCGGGGAGAGGGCGGCGTGACGCGGGTGGTGATCGACACCTCGCCGGACCTGCGCGAGCAGTTGATCGACGCCGAGGTCGATCATCTCGACGCGGTGTTCCTGACCCATGAGCACGCCGACCAGACCCACGGCATCGACGATCTGCGCTCGGTGGTGATGCATCAGCGCCGGCGCATTCCGGTCTACCTCAACCGCTCGACCGGCAAGGATATCCTGTCGCGGTTTTCCTATTGCTTCGTTTCGCCGGCCGGCAGCGACTATCCGCCGATCCTCGACCATCGCGCGATCGAGGCGGGCGAAAGCCGCACCATCGACGGCCGCGGCGGGCCGCTGACGCTGTCGGCATTCCTGGTCGCTCACGGCAATATCCCGGCGCTCGGCTATCGCATCAATGACGCCGCCTATACGCCGGATCTGCACGACATCCCGAGGGAAAGCTGGAACGCGCTGGAGGGGCTCGATCTGTGGATCGTCGACGGCCTGCGCTACGCCCAGCACCCCAGCCATTTCAGCGTGCGCGACGCGCTGGCATGGATCGACCGCTTCAAGCCGAAGCGCGCCGTCATCACCAACATGCACGCCGACCTCGATTACGCCACGATGCGCCGGGAACTGCCGGCCAATGTTATCCCGGCTTACGACGGGATGCGGCTGGAGATCGGCGACAGCCAGGCAGCCTGACGCCGTCATTGCGCGCGAAGCGAAGCAATCCAGCAAGCCACAAGCAAGGACTGGATTGGGTTCGTCGCTAACGCTCCTTGCAATGACGGTGACAAGGTCTACGCCGAAATGGCATCGGCCGATTTGACCTGATTGCGCAGCATGAATTTCTGGATCTTGCCGGTCGAGGTTTTCGGGATCGTGCCGAACACCACCGCTTTCGGCGTCTTGAAGCCCGGCATCTGCTCGCGGCAGAAGGCGATGATGTCGGCTTCCGTGGCGCTCGCGCCGTCCTTCAGTTCGACGAAGGCGCAGGGCACCTCGCCCCATTTCGGATCGGGCTTGGCGACGACGGCCGCGAACAGCACCGCCGGGTGCTTGTAAAGCACGTCCTCGACCTCGACCGACGACACGTTCTCGCCGCCGGAAATGATAATGTCCTTGGAACGGTCCTTGATGATGACGTAGCCGTCGCGGTCGAGCACGCCGAGATCGCCGGTATGGAACCAGCCGCCCGCGAACGCCTCCCGAGTCGCGGCCTCGTTCTTCAGGTAGCCCTTCATCACCACGTTGCCGCGGAACATCACCTCGCCGATGGTCTCGCCGTCGCGCGGCACCTCGCGCATGGTTTCGGGATCGAGCACTGTAATGGCTTCCTGAAGCGGGTAGGCGACGCCCTGCCGGCGCTTGAGTTGCGCCCGTTCCTCGGTCGGCAGGTCGTCCCAGCCGGGTTGCTCGGCGCAGACCGAGGCCGGGCCGTAAACCTCGGTCAGCCCGTAGACGTGAGTGAGCTTGATGCCGATGCTCTCGGCGCCGGCCAGCACCGCCACCGGCGGCGCCGCGCCGGCGATCAGGCCGACCACCGCGCGCGCGCCGGGCCGCGGCCGGGGCGCGCCGGGCGCGTTAATCAGGGTGTTGTAGACGATCGGCGCGCCGCACATGTGGGTGACGCCGTGCTTCGGGATCAATTCGAAGATCTTCGCCGGATCGACCTTGCGCAGGCAGACGTTGACGCCGGCCGCCGCCGCGATGGTCCAGGGAAAGCACCAGCCGTTGCAGTGGAACATCGGCAGCGTCCACAGATAGGCGGGATGCTGCCCCAGGTTGCCGGCGAGGATATTGCTGACGGCGTTGAGATAGGCGCCGCGATGGTGGGTCACCACGCCCTTGGGGTTGCCGGTGGTGCCTGAGGTGTAGCCGAGCGCGATGGCGTCCCATTCGTCCTGGGGCGTCACCGCGACGAAGTCCGGATCGCCTGCCGCCACCACGGCCTCGTATTCGATCTCGCCGATGCGGCGGCCGCCGTCGAAGGCCGCGTCGTCGACGTCGATGACGAGCGGCTTCGGCCCCTTCATCAGGGTGAGGGCCTCGGCGATGACGTCGGCGAATTCGGGATCGACCAGGATCACCCTGGCGCCGCCGTGGTCGAGCTGGAAGGCGATGGCGGCGGCGTCGAGCCGGATGTTGAGGGCGTTGAGCACGCCGCCGGTCATCGGCACGGCGAAATGGGCCTCGTTCATCGCCGGGATGTTCGGCAGCATCGCCGCGACGGTGTCGCCGCGCCCGATCCCGCGCGAAGCGAGCCAGGAGGCGACGCGACGGCTGCGCTCCAAGGTCTGCGACCAGGTAAAGACGCGATCCTCGTAAACCGCGCTCAAATGGCTCGGATAGACCGCCGCGGTCCGGAACAGGAAGCTGAGCGGCGACAGCGGCACGAAGTTCGCCGCGTTCTTGTCCAGGCCGACATCGTAGAAATTGCTGCTTTCAGTCATAAAATCACCGCTTTGCCAATGCCTTGCATGAAAATTTTAATCTGCTTGACGAGAAGGCTGACCAAATCTCGCGTAACAGACAAGATCATGGGTGCAAAGCATTGTTTTTCCTTACTTTATAAATCCGATCGATATCCACGGGACGGCCGCGACCACGATCAATCCGGCCAGCAGCGCCACCATGTAGCCGAGGATCGGCTTGACGCCCTCGGCCGGATCGACGCGGCCGATGGCGCAGGCCGCGTAGTAGCCTACGCCGAACGGCGGCGCGAACAAGCCTATCCCCATCGCCAGGATCACGATCATCGCATAATGCACCTCGTGAACGCCCACGGCCTGCGCGATCGGGAACAACAGCGGCCCGAACAGCACGATGGCCGGGATGCCTTCCAGCACGCTGCCCAGCACCATGAAGGCGATGATCGAGACGGCGATGAAGCTCGCCGCGCCGCCGGGCAGGCCGGTCATCGCCGCCGCCAGCGAGCGCGAGAAGCCGGACTGGGTCAGGCCCCAGGCCATGCCGGTCGCGGTGCCGATGATGAACAGGATCGCGCCCGACAGGCTCGCGGTTTCGATCAGCATCGGCCGCAGCCGCCGCCAGTCGAACTGGCGGTAGATCAGAAGGCCGGCCAGCACGGCGTAGACGATGCCGATGGTCGAGACCTCGGTCGCGGTGGCGACGCCTTCGACCACGGCGGCGCGGATCACGAACGGCAGCGCCAGCGCGGGCAGGGCGACGACGAAGCTGCGGAGGATTTTCGGCAGCGCGACCTTCTCGACATGCCTGAGATCCTCGTGGCGATAGCGCCACCACACCAGCGCCGACAGCGTCACCGCCAGCACCGCGCTCGGCAGCATGCCGCCGGTGAACAGCGCCGCGATCGAGACCCCGGTGACCGAGCCGATGGTGATCAGCACGAGACTCGGCGGGATGGTTTCGGTCTGCGCGCCGGTGGCCGAGAGCAGGGCGACGAGATCGCCCGGCTTGGCGCCGCGCGCCTTCATTTCCGGAAATAGCACCGGAGCGACCGCCGCCATGTCGGCGGCCTTCGAGCCGGAAATGCCGGACACCAGATACATCGCGCCAATCAGCACGTAGTGCAGGCCGCCGCGGACATGGCCGAGCAGGTTGGCGAGAAAGCCGACCATGGCCCGCGCCATCCCGGTCATTTCGATCAACAATCCGAGGAATACGAACAGCGGCACCGCCAGCAGGATGAGGTGGCTCATGCCCTCATCCATGCGGCCGACCAGCACCATCAATGGCGTGTGCGTCGTCAGCGCCAGATAGCCCAGCACCGAAAGACCGAACGCAAACGCAATGGGCACACCCGCGAGCACGCAGGAGCCGGCGATCAGCACGAAAAAGACGATCAGGTTCAGGTTGCCCAGCAGCCGCAGCCACGGCTGGAGCAGCCACAATCCGGCGATCACCAGCGCCACCGAAACCAGCGCCGCGAGCAGAATCCGGCGGTCGCGCAGGCGCGCCAGTTGCAGCAGCGCGAACGCCGCCATCAGCGCGATCCCGACCGGCAGCGCGGCGGCGCGCCAACTGTTGGAAATCTCCAGCGCCGGCGTGGTGATGAAGCTTTCCTCGTAGGCGTATTCCCACGAAGGCGGAGCGACCAGCACCAGAAACGCCAGCGCCGAACAGATCGCCAGCGTTTCCAGATAGGCGCGCACCACCGGCCTTGAGCCGGTCACCAGCGCCGTCATCCGCATATGCTCGGAGCGGCGAAACGCAACCGCGGCCCCCAGCATGGCCAGCCACAGGAACAGGATCGAGGCCAGTTCGTCCGACCAGATCAGCGGGCTGTGAAAGACGTAGCGCGACACCACGCCGGCGAACAGGATGACAATTTCGACCACCACCAGCAGCGCGGTCGGAATTTCGACCAGCAAGCCGAGCCAGCGATCGAGTGTGTCCAGCACCGACCGGCGCGGCGAGCCGGAGGCTCCCACGCCGATCGATGGATCCGATCGTTCAGTCAGCACCGCCGCGATCCGTCAGGCGCCGCGGCTCAAGCGAGCTTGCCGACCGACTTCTCCAGCAGCGCCCACGCCTCGTCACCGTACTTGCCCTTCCATTCGGCGTAGAACTTGGCGTCGCGCAGTTTTTGCCGGAACGGCGCCACCTCGGGCTGGTTGAAGATCAGGCCCTTGCCCTTCAGGTCTTCCATCACCGTGGCGTTGAGCTTCTCGGTGTCGACCCGCTGCTTGACCGCCGCCGCGTTGATGTTCTTGGCGACGATCTCGCGGACGTTCGCCGGCAGCTTGTCCCAGGCCCGCTTGTTGGCGAGGAACCAGAAGCCGTCCCACATGTGGTTGGTAAGCGAGCAGTATTTCTGCACCTCATACAGCTTGGCGGTCGAGATCAGGGCGAGGGGATTCTCCTGCCCCTCGACGATCTTGGTCTGCAACGCCGAATAGACCTCGCTGAAATTGATCGAGGCGGGGGAAGCGTCGAACGCCTTGAACATCGACGTCCACAACGGCGACACCGGCACCCGGATCTTGAAGCCCTTGAAGTCATCCGGGCCGTTGATCGGCCGGGTCGACGACGTGGTCTGGCGGAAGCCGTTGTCCCAGATCTTGTCCATGACGATCAGGTTGGCCTTGTTGATCTGGCCGCGCACGAAGGCGCCGAGATCGCCGTCCATCGCCTTCCACACCGTCGGATAATCCGGGAACGCGAAGCCGATGCCGTTGATCGAGGCCGCCGGCACCAGCGTCGACAGGATCAGGCCAGACAGCGTGAAGAACTCGACGCCGCCGGAGCGGATCTGGCTCAGCATGTCGGTGTCGGAGCCGAGCTGGTTGTTGGGGAAGATTTGCAGGTCGAAGCGGCCGTTGGTCTCGGTCTTGATCGCCTCCGACATCTCCTTGGCGCGGATGTTCAAGGGATGCGAAACCGGCAGGTTGTTGGCGAACTTGTAGGTGAACTCGGCCTGCTGGGCGCGGGCCACCAGCGGCATGCCGAGTCCGCCCATGACGCCGGCCGCCGCCGATGCCTTCAACAAAGTTCGACGTGAAAAACGCATCTGATTGTCTCCCTGAACTTTCTTCTTGCAATGCCGAGGCCGTCAAACAACGCCGGACGCCGATGACCCGCACGGTCGGTCTATTCGTCATCATCCCACGGTGTTCCGGTCAAGCGTTTTTAGCCCGGCGTCGCGCGCCGCCGCCATGCCGCGATGACGACGGCGCCGGCGCAGCGTGAACGTGTCGTGATGCGCTTGCATGCGAAAATCGATCTAATTTGTTGAAATGTAATGGCTATATTTATTCCATAATATACCTTATGCGAATTACAAATATGGGGCGATGCCGACCTCCGCTCAACATGGCCGTCCGACCTTCGTCGCATGACACATCCACTCCTTCGGCTCGGACTGCATCGTCGCGGGACTTTCGTGGAAGCTCGCCGCCGCGGCAAATGCGACCGTCATGGCTTTTCGGGTGAAAGGATGGTTGGTTCGCCAGCGGATCTTCGCATCGGCGCGGCCGACGAAAGCGGACGGAGACGGACATGGCGCGGGATGACTTGGCACGGGACAATCTCACAAGGCATGGCAAGCCGGGCGCGACCCATGACGCGCCCTATCGCGGCATCCGGGTGCTCGACTGCGGACAAGGCATTGCCTCGCCCTATTGCGGCTTGCTGCTCGCCGCCCACGGCGCCGACGTCGTCAAGGTCGAGCCGCCCGAAGGCGACTGGGCGCGCCGCCTCGGCACCACCTATGGCCGCCACACCGCGATCTCGGCGGTGTTCAATCGCGGCAAGCGCAGCCTGTGCCTCGATCTGAAAGCGGCCGAGGGGCGCGCCGTGGCGCAGCGTCTGGCGGCGGACAGCGACATTTTCATCGAAGGGTTCCGGCCGGGCGTGGCGGCGCGGCTCGGGCTCGGCTACGCGGAGTTGAGCCGCGCCAATCCACGGCTGATCTATTTGTCGGTCAGCGGCTTCGGGCAGACCGGTCCCGCCTCCGACCGGCCCTGCTCGGATTCCGTCGCGCAAGCCTTCGCCGGCCTCGTATTCGTCAATCGCGGCGAGGACGGCGTCCCGCACCGGGTCGGCACCCCGATCGCCGACGTCGCCACCGGCGCCTACGCCTTTCAGGCTGTCGGCGCCGCGCTGTTCGCGCGCCAAAGCGTCGGCGTCGGCCGCTGCATCGACATCAGCCTGACCCAGACCACCGCCGCCCTGCTCGGCCATAAGTTCGCGGAATACATGCTCGAAGGCGGCGCGCCACGCGCGCTGAACGTGCCGGCGGGAACCTATCCGACCCGCGACGGCTGGCTGATGGTGACGCTGGTGAACGAGGCGCAGTACCGGCGGCTATGCGCGGTGCTCGGCCGCGACGATCTCGCGACCGACCCGCGATTTGCCGATTTCGCCAAGCGCTCGGACGCCGCGGATATCCTGACGGCCGAAGTCCGCGCGGCGCTGGCGACGAAGACGACGGGCGAATGGCTCGCGGCCCTTCATGCCGCCGACATCATCGCCGAACGCATCCTCGATCCCGGCGAATGGCTGGCCGATCCTCACGTCGCGGCGATCCGCGGCGCGGTGCGGACCGAGACCCCCGGCGTGGGCGCGGTCCATGCGGCGCGGACACCGGGCGCGGCCTCCCTCGCGGAAGACGATCTCGCGCCCTCGCCCGACCTCGGCCAGCACAGCCGCGCGGTGTTACGCGACAACGGCTATAGCGAAACCGAGATCGAAGCGTTGTGCGCGAGCGGCGCGGTGCGCGATCAGTAGATCGCCCAGACGCCGGGCGTCAGCAGTTCGAGCAGGTGATTGTCGGGATCGCGGAAATAGATGCTGTGGCCTCCGCGCGGCCAGTCGGTGCGGCCCTCGATGGCGACGCCCTGCTCCGTGAGCCGCGTCTCCCATGCCGCAAGCTCATCGGCGGCGACGGCGAAGGCGATATGCAGCGGCCCTTGGCCGTCATGCGGTGGAATGGTGCCGCCCGGCAGATGCACCGTCTGAAGCGTCGCGCCACGCTTGAACAGCAACAGCACGCTGCTGCCGCCGACATCGAACGCCGCGAACCGCGCGTCCTGGTTCAGGATTTGAAGGCCCAGGCTATCGCGATAGAACGCGACCGCCCGCGCGAGGTCGTCGACATAGAGCGCGGTTTCCATGACGCCGTTGAGTTTCGGCATCACGACCCCGCCTCACCACATGTTGAGGACGAGCCGCGCTTCGTCGCTCATGCGTTCCGGCGTCCACGGCGGCTCCCAGACGATGTTGACGTTGACCACGCCGATGCCGGCGACGCTGGCGACGGCGTTCTCGACCATGGTCGGCAGTTCGGCCGCCGCCGGACAGTTCGGCGTGGTCAGCGTCATCTCGACATCGACCGAGCGATCGTCCCGGATATCGACCTTGTAGATCAGCCCCAACTCGTAAATGTCCGCCGGAATTTCCGGATCGAACACCGTTTTCAGCGCGGCCACGATCTCGGTGCCGAGCCGCTCGGTTTCCTCCGCCGGCAGCGCCGACGTGGTCTGCACGTTGTCCGCCGCGTTGGCGGCCTTGGCTTCGACAGTATCGCTCATGAGAACAAATCCCGCGCCTTGATCAGCGCCGCCGCCAGATGATCGACTTCGGCGCGCGTATTATACAGGCCAAACGACGCCCGGCACGTCGCCGTAACATGGAAGCGTTCCAAAAGCGGCATCACGCAATGGGTGCCGGCGCGCACCGCGACCCCGGCCCGGTCGATCACGGTGGCGACGTCGTGCGGATGCGCGCCCTTCAGCTCGAACGAAATCACCGGCCCCTTGTTCGCGGCCGTGCCGATGATGCGCAGCGAATTGATCTCGCGCAGGCGATCGGTCGCATAAGTCAGAAGATCGTGCTCGTGCGCCGCGATCCGCGCCTTGCCGATGGTATTGACGTAATCGATCGCAGCACCCAGACCGATCGCCTCGACGATGGCCGGCGTGCCGGCCTCGAACTTGTGCGGCGGGTCGCCGTAGGTGGCAAAATCGCGTCCGACCTCGCGGATCATCTCGCCGCCGCCGTTATAGGGCCGCATGGCGACGAGGTGGTCGTACTTGGCGTAAAGCACGCCGATGCCGGTCGGCCCGTAAACCTTGTGGCCGGTGAAGACGTAGAAATCGCAATCGATGTCCTGCACGTCGATGTCGAGATGCACCGCGCCCTGGCTGCCGTCCACCAGCACCGGAATGCCGTGGGCGTGGGCGATGCGCGTCACCTCCTTGACCGGGACGATGGTGCCGAGCGCGTTGGACATCTGGGTGATGGCGACCAGTTTGGTCTTCGCCGTCAGCAGTTTCTCGAATTCGTCGATCAGGAAGTTGCCGTCGTCATCGACCGGCGCCCACTTGATGACGGCCCCATGGCGTTCGCGCAAAAAATGCCACGGCACGATGTTGGAGTGGTGCTCCATGATCGACAGCACGATCTCGTCGCCGGCCTTGATGTTCGGCTCGCCCCACGACGAGGCCACCAGATTGATCGCCTCGGTGGCGTTGCGGGTGAAGATGATCTCCTCATTGCGCCGCGCGTTGAGGAACGCCGCCGCCTTGGCGCGGCCGCCCTCGTAAGCCTCGGTCGCGGCGTTGGCGAGATAGTGCAGGCCGCGATGCACGTTGGCGTATTCGGTACGATAGGCTTGCGTCATGCGGTCGAGCACGGCGTTCGGCTTCTGCGCCGAGGCGGCGTTGTCGAGATAGACCAGCGGTTTGCCATAGACCTGCATCGAAAGCGCGGGAAAATCCTCGCGCACGCGCATCACATCGTAAGAGCCATTGGCGACCGCCGGGTGCATGGTCATCATCCTCGCCGCGCCAGCCAGCGCTCGGCGGTGGCGATGGCGACGTCGCGCAGCGACTCGTCGGCGATGGCTTCCATCGCCTCGCCGACGAATGCCTGGATCAACAACGCCTGCGCCTCCTTCTCCGGCAGGCCGCGCGCGCGCAGATAGAACAGCAGGCTGTCGTCCAGCGCGCCGGTGGTGGCGCCGTGGCCGCACTGCACGTCGTCGGCGAAAATCTCCAGCTCCGGCTTGTTGTCGGCCTCCGCCTCGTCGGACAACAGCAGCGCGCGGGTCATCATCCGCGCGTCGGTCTTCTGCGCGTCGGGATGCACGTTGATGCGGCCCTGGAATACCGAATGCGCCGCCTCGTCCACCACCGCGCGAAAGACCTCGTTGCTGGTGCAGTGAGGGACCGTGTGGTCGAGCACCAGCGTATTGTCGGCATGCTGCCGGCCATTGAGCAGGCTGACGCCATTGACGTCGGCGTGGGCGTTCTCGCCGCCGAAGCGGACGAACGCCTGATAGCGGCTCACCGCCGCGCCGCTGGTGAGATTGAACGCGCGATATTGCGTCCCCGTTCCCAGCGTGACGATGGCGGTCGAGATGTTGGCGGCGTCGCGCGCGTCCTCGACCAGGCGGATATGGTCGAGATGCGCGCCCTCGCCCGCCCACAGCACGACTGCGTCATGGGTCTGATAGGTCTGCGCGCCGCCGGCCGCGATGAAGCTTTCCACCAGCGTCGCCTGCGAACCCTTGCCGAGTTTAAGAAATGAGCGGGTTGCGAGGGAGGCCGCCGATTGCGTCGCGACATGCACGATATGCAGCGGCTTGGTGAGTTTCGCGTCGTCCGCCACGCCAAGCACGACGCCATCGGTCGCAAGTGCGGCGTTCAGCGCCACCATGATATCGGCGGTCGCGTTGGTGCGCAGCAGGTCGGCGCGGGTGGCGTTGCCGGCATCGTTCAAGATATCGGCGAGCCGGTGCGTCGTGACGCCGGCCTCAAGCGTGGTATCGGACAATGACGGCGCGAAAACGCCGTCCACCAGCACCAGCCGATGCGCGCCGGTGACATCAAGCGTCGCCAGCGCCGCTTCGGCGCGCTTGAGCGCCGCGGCGTCCGGCGGGGCGGCCAGCGCCGCGACCTCGCGCAGCAGCACGCGCAGGTCGGTGTATTTCCATTCCTCGACCCGGCGGTGCGGCAGACCCTTTTTCGCGAAATCGTCGAAAGCGGCCCGGCGCGCTTCCGCGACCGGCCCCTTGCCCGGCAGACGGTCCCGCGCGGCGGCGAAAACGTCGCTCGCCACCTCGGCCGCTGTCGGCTTGATCAATGCAACGTTCATGTTCGATCCCGTCAGGCCGCCTGTTCCTCGAACTGCGCGTAACCCTTTTCTTCGAGTTCGAGCGCAAGTTCCTTGCCGCCGCTTTTCACCACCCGGCCTTTCGACATCACATGCACGAAATCCGGCACGATGTAGTTGAGGAGCCGCTGATAATGGGTGATGACCACCATCGCGCGCTCGCTGGAGCGCAGCGCGTTGACGCCGTCGGCGGCGATCCGCAGCGCGTCGATATCGAGGCCGGAATCCATCTCGTCGAGAATGCACAGGCTCGGCTCGAACAGCCCCATCTGCAACACCTCGTTGCGCTTCTTCTCGCCGCCGGAGAAGCCGACATTGACGCCCCGCCGCAGCATTTCCTGCGGAATGTTCAGCGAAGCCGCG
Organism: Xanthobacteraceae bacterium; assembly: GCA_023954195.1. GTDB lineage: Bacteria > Pseudomonadota > Alphaproteobacteria > Rhizobiales > Xanthobacteraceae > 62-47. The sequence continues at coordinate 322,021 of JAMLIK010000001.1, read as the reverse complement.
ACCGCGCGCACCTTCTTGAGGAAGTCGGGCGTGGAATATTCGCTCTCGCCCCGCGCCTTGCGCTGAGCATTCAACGCCGTGCGCAGGAATGTCATGGTGGCGACGCCGGGAATTTCAACCGGATACTGGAACGCCAGGAACACACCCTTGGCGGCGCGCTCGTCCGGCGACATCTCCAGAAGATCCTCGCCCTTGAACAGGATTTCGCCGCCGGTCACCTCGTAGCCCGGCTTGCCGGCGATGACATGGCTCAGCGTCGATTTGCCGGAGCCGTTCGGCCCCATGATGGCATGGACCTCGCCCTTGTTGACGGTGAGCGACAGGCCGTGAAGGATTTCCCGCTCCTCGACGCGGACCTGCAAATTCCGGACTTCAAGCAATGCTGACATTGTATTTGTATTTCCTTTTTCCGTCATCCCGAGGCGCGCCCGGCACAAGGCCGCGCGCCGCGAGGGAGGACGCGGGTTAGCCGACGCTGCCTTCCAGCGAGATCGAGATCAGCTTCTGCGCCTCGACCGCGAACTCCATCGGCAGTTGCTGCAACACGTCGCGCACGAAACCGTTGACGACGAGGCCGACCGCCTCCTCCTGCGACAGCCCGCGCTGCACGCAGTAGAACAGCACATCCTCCGAAATCTTGGAGGTGGTCGCCTCGTGCTCGAACAGCGCCGAGGAATTCTTCGCCTCGACATAGGGCACGGTGTGCGCGCCGCACTTGTCGCCGATCAGCAGCGAGTCGCAGGCGGTGAAGTTGCGCGCGCCGGTTGCCTTGCGGTGGGCGCTGACGAGGCCGCGATAGGTGTTCTGCGAACGGCCGGCGGCGATGCCCTTGGAGATGATCCGGCTGGTGGTGTTCTTGCCGAGATGGATCATCTTGGTGCCGGAATCGACCTGCTGGAAACCGTTCGAAATCGCGATCGAGTAGAATTCGCCGCGCGAATTGTCGCCGCGCAGGATGCAGCTTGGATATTTCCAGGTAATGGCCGAGCCGGTCTCCACCTGGGTCCACGAGATTTTCGAATTGCGGCCACGGCAATCGCCGCGCTTGGTGACGAAATTGTAGACGCCGCCCTTGCCTTCCGAATTACCCGGATACCAGTTCTGCACCGTCGAATATTTGATCTCGGCGTCGTCATGGGCGATCAGTTCGACTACGGCTGCGTGCAACTGGTTTTCGTCGCGCTGCGGCGCGGTGCAGCCTTCGAGATAGCTGACGTAGGCGCCCTTGTCGGCGATGATGAGCGTGCGCTCGAACTGGCCGGTGTTGCGCTCGTTGATGCGGAAATAGGTCGACAGTTCCATCGGGCAGCGTACGCCCGGCGGCACGTAAACGAACGAGCCGTCGGAGAACACCGCCGAGTTCAGCGTCGCGAAGAAGTTGTCGGAGGTCGGCACCACGGTGCCGAGATATTTCCGCACCAGGTCGGGATGCTCGCGCAGCGCGTGCGAGATCGGCATGAAGATCACGCCGGCCTTCTTCAACTCGGCCTGGAAGGTGGTCGCCACCGATACCGAGTCGAACACCGCATCGACCGCCACCCGGCGCTCACCCTCGGGGCGAACGACGCCTTCCAGCGCCTCGACCTCGCGCAAGGGAATGCCGAGCTTCTCGTAGGTCTTCAGAATCTCCGGATCGACCTCGTCGAGCGAAGCCAGCGCCTTCTTCTGTTTTGGCGCGGAATAATAGTAGACATCCTGATAGTCGATTTTCGGATAATCGACCCGCGCCCAGTTCGGCTCCGTCATGGTCAGCCAGCGCCGATAGGCGTCCAGCCGCCATTGCAGCATCCATTCCGGCTCGTCTTTCTTGGCGGAAATGAAGCGGACAATGTCTTCGGAAAGCCCTTTCGGGGCCTTCTCGGATTCGATCTTCGTCTCGAATCCATAGCGATACTGATCGACGTCGATACGGCGAACCCGTTCGACCGTCTCTAATTCAGCCGGCATTCCAAACCTCCGCTCGCGGTTTCAAGGACCGCGGTGGACTACATCGGCACTGGCATCGAGAGCTATCGCGAGGCGCCATGTTCCAGACGGTCCGGGCGCAAAACCAGTGCGTTTAGCTTGAGTATAATGAAACCACGTCGCTTAGAATCGTTCAAGCACTGTTTCATCGTTCTTTTTAACTAAGGTGCCGGCGAGCTTTCGCCAAGCCTCAAGAGCGCGATCGATGTCATTTTCGGTGGTTTCCCAGCCGAGACTGATGCGGATGCCGCCGCTGGCCAGCGCCTCGCCGGTTCCCATCGCCGTCAGCACATGCGAGGGTTGTACTTTCCCCGATGAACACGCCGAGCCGGACGATACCGCGATGCCTTCGAGATCGAACGCGATCACGGCGGTTTCGGCATGGAGGCCGGGCGCGGTGAACAGCGTCGTGTTGGGCAGTCGAGGCACGGTCTCGGCGAAGATGATGGTGGACCCGACGATTTGCTTTAGCCCCCTTTCCAGCCGCAACCTGAGCGCCGCGCAATGGGCCGCATGCCGCTCCAGGCTGGCTATGGCGACGTGGGCCGCGGCGCCGAAACCAGCGATGCCCGCGAGGTTTTCGGTGCCGGCGCGGCGGCCCTTTTCCTGTCCGCCGCCGGTCAAGGCCGGTTCCAACCCGCGCAGATCTTCGGCCACGACCAGCGCGCCGACCCCCTTCGGGCCACCGATCTTGTGCGCGGAAACAGATAGAAGATCGCATCCTAAATCTTTGAAATCGATATTTATCTTTCCAAACGCCGCGACCGCGTCGACATGCAGGATTCCCCGATTCGCACGCACCAGCGCGGCCACCTCGCGGATCGGCTGGATCGCCCCGGTTTCGTTGTTGGCCAGCATCACCGAGACCAGCGCCGGCGGCGCGTCCGCCAGCAATTGCTCCAGACGCGCGAGGTCGATCAGTCCGGATCGATCGACCGGGGCGAGCGCGACGGCGTCGCGTGGAAAGCGTCCGCCGGCGCGCACCGAGGAATGCTCGACCGCCGAGACCACGAGACGGCGCGCCGGGGGCGTAGCCGCCCGATGCAGCCCCGGCGTCAGCGCCAGCGCGTTCGACTCGGTCGCGCCGGAGGTAAAGGTCAGCGTCTTCGGGTCCGCCGCCACCGCCGCCGCCACCGCCGACCGGGCGTCCTGCAGGATCCGGCGCGCCCGGCGGCCCTCGCCATGGACCGACGAAGGATTGCCGCAGATATCCAGCGCCGCAACGAGCGCCGCGCGGGCCTCGGGGAGAAGCGGGGTGGTCGCGTTCCAGTCGAGATAGACACGCTGCGTCATGAGTATCGGCCGATTTTCCCTGAAGGGCGGCATGCCGCCGGATCGCGCGTCATTCTAGAGCATCTTGCGTCGCAACGGCGGCAAATCTCACGCGGGCGCCGCGGTTCAGGCCCCTCACGGCGGTCAAGATGCTTGCTTTTTGCCCCTTGCCCCATGTTAGAACGCCTCGCCCGACACGCGCCGCGCCGTCGGCGGCCCGTCAGGACATGTAAGGAACACGGATGCCCGAAGTTATTTTCACCGGTCCCGCCGGCCGTCTCGAAGGCCGCTATCATCCGGCGAAACAGAAGAACGCCCCGATCGCGATGGTGCTGCATCCGCACCCGCAATTCCATGGCACGATGAATCATCAGATCGTCTATCAGTGCTATTACGCTTTCGTGCATCGCGGCTTTTCGGTGCTGCGCTTCAACTTCCGGGGCGTCGGCCGCAGTCAGGGTTCGTTCGATCACGGCGTCGGCGAATTGTCGGACGCGGCGTCGGCGCTGGACTGGGCGCAGACCATCAATCCGGAGGCCCGCGCCTGCTGGGTCACCGGGTTTTCGTTCGGCGCCTGGATCGGCATGCAGCTTCTGATGCGGCGGCCGGAGGTCGAGGGTTTTATTTCGATCGCGCCGCCCGCCAATCTCTATGATTTCTCGTTCCTCGCGCCCTGCCCGTCGTCCGGCCTGATCGTCCATGGCGAGAAGGACGCCGTGGTGCCGTCGAAGGACGTCAACGCGCTGGTCGATAAACTGAAGTCGCAGAAAGGCATCGTCATCGACCATCAGGTCATTCCCGGCGCCAACCACTTCTTCGACGGCAAGCTGGAGCCGCTGATGGAATCGGTCACCAGCTATCTCGACATGCGGCTCGCCAACATTCGCTGAGCCGCCCTCACGGCTGCGCCAGCACGCCGCCGGTCATCGGCTCGGGCACGCCGGTGGTGGCGGGATAGCTCAGCGGCAGAGCTTTCAGGCCGCGCGCGGCGAGGTAGCCGAACGCCTGCGCCTCGATGGCGTCGGACGACCAGCCGAGTTGCTCCCCGCTCTCCACCGTCGCCGGCGCCAGTTTTTCACGCAGCATCCGCAACAGCGTCAGGTTGCGCGCGCCGCCGCCGACCACGATCCAGCTTCGCGGCAAGCGCGGCAGCAGCGGCGCGACGGCGGCGATGCCGGCGGCGGTGAACGCGGTCAGGGTCGCCGCGCCGTCCGCCGCCCCGGCGGAGTTCAGGCGGAGCGCCGCGAAGTCGTTGCGGTCGAGCGATTTCGGCGGCGGCTTGGCGAAGAACGGATGGGACAGGCTCGCGGCCAACCATGCCCGATCGACGCGGCCTTGCGCCGCCAGCCGCCCCTCGTCGTCGAACGGCCGACCCAACCTGCCCAACATGAAATCGTCGAGCAGGGCGTTGCCCGGCCCGGTGTCGCAGGCGATCAATGTATCCGCGCCGTCGATATAAGTGATGTTGGCAACGCCGCCGATGTTGACCACGACGATCGGCCCCTCGCGCTGGAGCGACCGCGCCAGCGCGCGGTGATAGACCGGCACCAGCGGCGCGCCCTGCCCGCCGGCGGCGACGTCGGCGGCGCGGAAATCGTGCATCACCGGGATGCCGATGGCTTTCGCAAGCCCCGCGCCGTCGCCGATCTGCACGGTCAGCCGCCGCTCCGGCCGGTGCAGCACGGTCTGGCCGTGAAAGCCGACGATGTCGATATCGCTTCCCGTCAGGCCGTTGTCGCGCAGGAACGCGCCGACCGCCTCGGCATGGGCGCGGGTGACGACCTGCTCGGCCTCCGCGACAGCCCCCGGCCGCGCGGTGCGATCCGACAGCGTCACCGCCTCCGCCAGCGCCCGCCGCAGCACATCGCGCTCCGGCTCCGTATAGGGCCGGTAACCGGACGGGCCCACTCCCGCGACCCGCTCGCCGTCGGTGCGGATCGACGCCACGTCGACCCCGTCCAGCGAGGTGCCGCTCATCAGGCCGATCGCCCGCAATGTCATGATCGCACCCGTTTCGGGGTGGTCGGGCGGAACACCCAACTTGTGCCCGGCAGCCGCATCTTATAATTCCACCGCATCCGTCGTCCCGGCCGCTTGCCGCAGGCAGCGGCCCCCGCCGCGATCCTTACGGGGAAAGCGTCAAGAAAGACTGAGCCCGAATTCCATGACCGCCTTCAAATCCGATTTTCTCCGCCTGCTCCAGGAGCGCGGCTTCATCCACCAGATTTCCGATCCCGAAAGCCTCGACGCGCTCGCGGCCAAGGGCGAGGTGGTGGCGTATGTCGGCTACGACTGCACCGCGCCGTCGCTGCACATCGGTCACCTGCTGTCGATCATGATCCTGCACTGGCTGCAACAGAGCGGCAACAAGCCGATCGCGCTGATGGGCGGCGGCACCACGCGGGTCGGCGATCCGTCCGGCCGCGACGAGACCCGCAAGCTCCTGACCTATGACCAGATCGACGCCAACAAGGAATCGATCAAGGGCGTGTTCGCGAAGTTCATCACCTTCGGCGACGGCAAGACCGACGCGCTGATGGTGGACAACGCCGAATGGCTGGCCAGGCTCAACTACATCGAGATGCTGCGCGACGTCGGCCGTCACTTCTCCATCAACCGCATGCTGACCATGGACTCGGTGCGGATGCGGCTGGAGCGCGAGCAGGAGCTGTCGTTCATCGAATTCAACTACATGATCCTGCAATCCTACGACTATGTCGAACTGGCGCGGCGCTACGGCTGCAACCTGCAAATGGGCGGCTCCGACCAGTGGGGCAACATCGTCAACGGCATCGACCTCGGCCGCCGCATGGGCACCCATCAACTGCACGCGCTGACCTGCCCGCTTCTGACCACGGCGTCGGGCGCGAAGATGGGCAAGACCGCGGCCGGCGCGGTGTGGCTCAACGCCGACATGCTCAGCGCCTATGACTACTGGCAGTACTGGCGCAACACCGAGGACGCCGACGTCGAGCGTTTCCTCAAGCTGTTCACCACCCTGCCGCTCGCCGAGATCGCCCGCCTTGCCGCCCTCCGGGGCCAGGAGATCAACGAGGCCAAGAAGGTGCTGGCGACGGAGGCGACCGCGCTGATCCACGGCCGTACGCTGGCGGAGGCCGCCGCCGAGACCGCGCGCAAGACCTTTGAGGAAGGCGCGGTCGGCGGCAGCCTGCCGACCGTCGACATCGCCGCCGCCGAGCTTCAGGAAGGCATCGGCGTGCTGGGTGCGTTCGTGCGCGCCGGGCTGGTCGCCTCCAACGGCGAGGCGCGCCGGCAGATCAAGAGCGGCGGCCTGCGCGTCAACGACGTCGCGGTGACCGACGACAAGGCGACGCTCTCGCCCGCGGACCTGACCGCGGACGGCGTCATCAAGCTGTCGATGGGCAAGAAGCGCCACGTCCTCTTGAAGATCGCATAGCCCCATTCGCAGAACGACGTTGCCCCGCGCGGAAGAAATGCGCTCCATGGCCGGGCATGGCCGCTGAATCGTCTTTCACCCGTTCCGATATGGTCTTCGACAGGCCGGCGCGCGGCGCGTGGGCCGTCCTGGCGCTGTGCTTCACGCTGGCGCTGCTCGGGCGCGGCATGGGCGAGACCTTCACGGTCTTCCTGCTGCCGATCTCCGGCACGTTCGGCTGGGCGCGCGCCGACGTTATTTCGATCTATGCGCTGGCGGCGTTGTCCATGGGCCTGTCGTCGCCGTTCGTCGGACGCCTGTTCGACTTCTCCGGCCCCCGCATCGTCTACGGCCTCGGCCTGCTGCTGCTCGGCACTGGGGTGTCGGCGGCGGCGTTCGCGACGTCGCTGTGGCAGTTGCAGCTATCCATGGGTTTCGCCGTCGGGCTCGGCATGGCCTGTCTCAGCAACGTGCCGAGTTCGCTGCTGCTGGGCCGCTGGTTCGGCACCCGGCTGCCGACCGCGATGGCGGTGGTCTACTCGGCCAACGGCGCCGGCATTCTGACGCTGGTGCCGCTGTCGCAAATCCTGATCGATCATTCCGGCTGGCGCAACAGCTACCACTTGCTGGGAGGCTTTCTGCTCGTCCTGCTCATCCCCCTGCTGCTGTTGCCGTGGCGGCGGATCGCCCGCGAGCGAGCGCGCGCGCCGGCCAAAGCCACCACCACCGCGCCGGCCGACGCCGACATCGAATGGACGCTGCCGCGCGCCGTTCGCCATCATGCGTTCTGGGCGCTGTTTTGCACCTTTTTCTTCACCGCGATCGGCGTCTACAGCATCGGCGCGCAGGTGGTCGCCTACCTGATCGAGGCCGGATTTCCGCCGTTGCAGGCCGCGTCCGCCTGGGGCCTGAGCGGTGTCGTGCTGGTGATCGGCATGCTGACCGTGAGCTGGCTCGACGGCCTGATCGGCCGCCGCCGGGCCATCCTGTTCAGCTACGGACTGACCACGCTCGGCATTGCCTTCCTCTGGCTGCTCGGCCGTTATCCGAGCCTGTGGCTGCTCGGCGGCTTCCTGCTCTGCTTCGGCTCGACCATCGGTTCGCGCGGCCCGCTGATCACCGCCGCCGCCATCAATATTTTCCACGGCAGGCGCGTCGGCACCATCTTCGGCACCATCTCGATCGGCAGCGGCCTCGGCGCCGCGCTCGGCGCGCCGGCCGGCGGCCTGCTCCACGACTGGAGCCACAGCTACGATCCGGTGATCGCCTTCGCGCTGGTCAACGTGCTGATCGGCATGATCCCGTTCCTCACCGTGCGCGCGCTGCGGGAGTAACCGGAGGCTCTCAGTTATTCGGCGACGGCAGCTCGGTCGGATTGTAGCTCTGGCGTCCTGTGTTGAACTCGAAGATCTTACGCAGCACGCCGGGCGCCATGGCCGAAATCGGATTGACGCGCAGATCGGGCTTGCCCGGCGTGCCGACCACTTCATAGGTGACGCCGATCAAGCCCTCGTTGCTGCCGCCGAGCAGCGGCCCGACCAGCGGGATTTGCCCAAAGATGTTGTTGAGGCCGTAAAGCGGAACCAGGGTGCCGCTCATCCGCACCCGGTTGGCCGGATAGTCGATGCTGCCCTCGATGGTGGCGCCGATCACCGGGCCCTTGACCACGCCTTCGCGGATGCTCAGCACGCCGTTGTTACGGGTGAATTCCGCCCGCAGCCGGGAGAATGGGACGCTGCCCTGGCCCGGCGCGGCGCCGGCCGCCTTGTCGAGTTGGGGCTCGCCCTTGACGGTGAAGCTGCGGACGTTGAGCAACCCTTCCTTGGCGCGCGGCTCGGCCGTCGGCGGCTCCATCGCCAGTTGAAGCTGGCCGCCCACCATCTTGGCGTAGGTGTCGGTGAAGCGGAAGAACGCGCCGGCGTCGTTGGTCTCAAGCACGATCACCTCGCGGCCCTGCGCCGGGCGGCGCAGATCGGCGGAAAGCGGCGTGTCGCGCCCGAGCTTGCCGTTGAGCGTGAAGCTGCGGATGGCGCCGCCCCGCCGCGACATCTTCAGCTCGACGCCGCGCACCGTCTCGCCGTAGAAGCCCGCCACCGCGCCGAGCCTCAGATCGAGGTCGAAATCGGGACTCTTGGCCTTGCTCCTGGCCTCTGCCTCCTTGCCGGACATAGCCGACCTGATGAACGGGCGGCCGTCGAACACGTCGCCGCGCATCACCACCTTGAGAACGCCGTCGGCGCCACGCTCGGCCCGCAGCGAAGCCTTGTCGCCTTCGGATGGCGAGTAGGTGGGGAAGTTGGCGTTCAGAAGATCGCCGTTCTGGTCGACTTCCAGCGAACCCTTGATCGACACCCCGCCGCCGTCGATGACAATGTCCTCGAACCGGGTCGATTGCGGCTTCTGCACCACGTTGAAGGTGGCGTGCGCGCCCCTGCCGGACGCCTTGCTCCAGCCCGGCAGCAGATTGTCGAGCTTGAGCGCGGTGAGATCGGCGTCGATGGCGATTTTGCTGTCACGCTCGGAGCTGCCGATCCGCCCGGCGAGCTTCAATCCGAGCGGACCGCTGGCGCCGGCGCCGAGGTCGAAGCCGAGCCGGGCCCGGCTGGCGTCGTCAAGGGTCGCCTGCAATTTGACTTCGGCGTCGCCGCTGCCTTGCTTGCGATAATCGAGCGACGCCGGCTGGCCGTTGATCCGCACGTCGCCCCTGACCTGATAGCCCTGATTGTTGGCGGTGATCTTCATCGCCGAGGCTTCGAGCTTCTGGTTCATCACGAGGCGATCGGCGGCAAAGCCTGTGACGTCGGCGGTGATCGCGTAGGTGGTGTCGGCCTTGGTCAGTTCGCGCTTGATCGGCAATCCCAGACTCATCTGGGCCGTGACCGTTCCCTTGGCGGTGTTCGGATCGATCGGCACATTGCTGAATTCGCTAAGGCGATCGGAGGCGAGGATTTCCGCGACCGCCGCGACCGGACCGTCAAGCTTGAACCTGACCCGCGCCGGGGCCGGTTTCGGCGCCATGTCCGGCACCTCGAAGACGGCGTCGGAAATGTTGAGCTTGCGTCCGGCGGCGGTCTCGATGCTGCCCTGCCCGATGGTCACGGTGGCGGTGCGGCCGGTGACGCGCGCGCGCAGGTCGGCGTTGCGAATCGACGGCAACTCGTCGACCGGGTGCAGCGTGACATTGCTGGCGGCGATGTTGACCGAAAGGCCGTCGTCCGGGATCGGCGGGCCCGCGCGCGACAGGTTGATGAGCGGCGAGTTGACGCCGATGTCGATACGCTGCAACGCCCCGCCGCCGATCCGCTCCGTTACCCATTCGCGCACCTCGGGAACGATGATGATCGGCCACATCCGTTTCAGCGCCGTGGCCGACATCGGCGTGCCGGCGAATCCCAGCGTCAGGCGCGGCTCGCCGGAATAATCCAGCGTTCCGGTTCCCGCGACGCCGATCTCGCCGTTGCTGATGTCGGCATGGGTCAGCAGGATTTTCCTGTTCGCGGTATCGAACCGCATGCCGATCGCGATGCGGTTGAAGATCAGCGGCGGCTCGTCGTTGACGCCGGCGAGCACGATGGTGCCGCCGCTCAACCCCAACTGCCAGTCCGGCACGACGTCGCCCGGCGGTTCGATATGCGCAAGCAGCGTCACCCGGTTCGGGCCCGACACGATCTTGAACGGCGCCACCAGCACGCGGCGGCCCGCGTCCCATTCGAGGTTGACCTCGATCGCATCGATCGGCATCGGATAATCGGGGGTGTCGTGGTCGATGATGGTCCCCTTGCCCGCCGTCAGGGTGCCGCGGAAATAGGTCGGCAGGCCGTCACGCCCGATCTCGCCCCTCAGTTCTCCGGAAAGCGGCAGGTCGGCGCTGTAGTTGAGGTTCTTGAGCCGCAGCGCCAACAGGATATTGCGGGTGGGCATCTTGTCGGCGCGAAGATCGACCGAGCGCACGCCGTTGCGCGGCGCGCCCACCTCGACACGGAGCGACCACGCCCGCGCGCCCTCCTCGCCAACCCGCAGCGCGATGCCGCCGGAGCCGGGACGCCGCAAGCTGAGGCTGATGTTCTCGAAATCCCAGCGATTGCCGAGCTGTTCGTCGTCGACGATGAGACGGCCGTTTTTCAGGCCGATCTCGTTGAGGTTCTGGCCGGCGAGCCCGCTCGTGCTCAGGCTGTCGAGCCAGTCGAGCCAGGCCAACAACCCGCCGGCGGCGGCGTTCGACGCCGGCCCCGCCTGCGATCCTGTCTGCGATCCCGCCTGCGATCCTTGGCGCGGGCCGGGCGACGTCTGCGGCGCGACCGGATTGCCCGCACCCGCGGGCATCGCGGGCGCCTTGCCGGCCGCGATCGGGCGGGCGTTGTCGCCGGTCGATATCGTGACCTCGCCGTCGGGCGTGACGCGGACGGCGAGAACGGCATCGACCAGCTTGAGGCTTTCGGCGCGCAGCCGCCCCATCAGGAGCGCCATGCCGGAGAGCCGAACCTCGGCCTTCGGCGCGCTGGCGATGATGGCATGGTCACGATCGCGCACCACCATGTCGCGGATGCGAACCGCGACGCGGATGCGGCCGGCACGCTCGATCTGCGTGCCGCCGATCTCCACGGTGCTGCCCGGACCGATATTGTCCTCGATCGCGGCAATCAGCCAGGGCGAGGCGATGTCGAGATTGATCGGGCCGGCGCCGAGACGCCACCATAGCCCGCCGAACGCAACCACGAGCAGAGCGCCGAGCGCCACGACCGCCACCAGCGCGCGCCGCACCCCGCGCCCGCCGGGAAGCCAGCGGTCCAGGACGCCGAACCAGCCGCCACCCGCGCCGCCGCCACGCCCCAGCAGACGGTGCGCCCGGCGTCGCGCCGCCTCGTCATGACGCGGATGGCCTCCGCCGTCATCATCCCAATCCGACACCTGATCGTTGGCGCGGGAATTCGGCGCCGGGGGCAGTCCTTTCCGAGCCATTGCCTCTCGGGATTGATGTTGATGGCGGGGCTGCTCGCCAAGCGGTGTACGCGCGGGACTGCGTGACGAACGCTGATGCGGCGGCATCACTGCCAATCCTCGTTGAACCTGTTAGCATCCACGCAAGCATGAAGCGCCGGGCGGCATCGTCGAATCCGATGAATCATAGCCCGGAGCGGACGGGTTTGCCCAGCGACAAGGGCACGGCTTGAGAAATTCCGTCGCCCCCGCTGCATGTATCGCCGTGTCATATGGACCGGTCGAAAGCGACGAAAGGAAGGCGTATGTCCAAGACAACGCATAAGAAAGTTTTGAAACCCAAGGGCGCGACCAAGGGCGCGACCAAGGGCGCGGCCAAGGGTGTCGCCAGAGACGTCTCCAAGAAGCGATCCAAGAGCGGGGCGAAGACATCCGCCAAGCCCGTCGCCGCAACCAAGGCCACGGCCGGCGGCACCAGGGCTCCGGCGCGGAAGGGAGCGGTGAAGGCGTCGCGCGACGCCGAGGCGGGCAAGGTCACAGCCACACGCACGACCACCCGGCCCGCGCCGGCTCGCGTTGCTGCCGCGCCGAATCACGGCGGCGGCGGGTTGGCCGTCGGAAGCAAGGTTCCGGCATTCCGTCTGCCCCGCGACGGCGGCGCCACGGTGTCGCTCGATTCGTTCGCCGGTCGCAAACTCGTGCTGTTCTTCTACCCCCGCGCCGGAACGCCCGGCTGCACCAAGGAGGCCATGGACTTCTCCCGCCTGTCGGGAAAGTTCGCCGCCCTCGATACCGCGATTGTCGGCGTGTCCGCCGACCCGCCGCGCGCCCAGGAGACCTTTCGGGACAAGCACGACCTGACCGTGCCGCTGTTGTCCGACCCGACCCACGAGATACTGGAAAGCTTCGGCGTCTGGGGCGATAAATCGTTATACGGCAAGGTGTTACAGGGAATTATTCGCACAACGGTTCTGGTCGGTCCGGATGCGCGGGTGATCCATGTCTGGCGCCACGTCAAAGTCGACGGCCACGCCGAGGCGGTTTTGAGACACATTGAAAATCTGTAGGGCCATTTCCCCAAAATTAACCATGAGAGGGTCAAATCGGCATCAGCGTTAAGGCCGACCGGCGAGCGTTCCGGCGGCGCGGGAGTGCTGATGTCACATCTTTCCAGTCTTGCCAGTCACGGTTCGGAACCCTCGCATCGTCAATCCCACCGCCACGGACATTCGCCGGGCCGTCGTCCGGCGGCGGCGACGCCTCACCGCCCCCACCCCGCCAACGCCTATGTGATCGCCCATGCCGGCAAGCAGATCCGCATCGGGCCGGTGATCTTCTGGATCGTGGTCGGAACCGTGAGCCTGCTGGGCGTATGGACGGCGGCGACCGCGACCTATTTCACCTTCCGCGACGACGTGCTGACCAGCCTGCTCGCCCGTCAGGCCGAGATGCAATATTCCTACGAGGATCGCATCGCCGAACTGCGCGCCCGGATCGATCGCACCACCAGCCGCCAGTTGCTCGATCAGGAGCAATTCGAGCAGAAGCTCGATCAGATCCTGCAACGGCAGGCGGCGCTCGACCAGCGCACCGCGGCGCTCGGCGATCTTCCGGAAAACGTCGCGACCGGGTCGGTCAAGCCGGCGGGGCGCAGCCTGACCGACCGGCTGTTCGGCCGATCGAAGCCGGCGCCGCTGCCTGAGGCCGGCGCCGCGCCCGGCCGGCAGTCGAGCCTGAAGGATCGCAACGTCAACGACACCCTCGCCCGCGTTCAGAAATCGCTCGACCGGGTCGAGCAACGCCAGATGGCGGTGCTGACCGCGGCGGAGGGCAATTACACCACGCGAATCCGGCGGATGAACAACCTGGTCTCCGATCTCGGCCTCAGCCGCGCGCGGCTGGACGTCGGCAAACCGCATGGCGGCGTCGGCGGGCCCTATGTGCCGGTGAAGCCGGGCGCCCTCACCGGGCCGTTCGAGCAACAGCTTTCCCGCGTCAGCCTCTCGCGCGCGCAATACGATCAGTTGTCAAAAACGCTGGCGCAGGTTCCTTACCGGACGCCGATCCTCGGTGAAATCGAATTGTCGTCCCACTTCGGCGTTCGCAGCGATCCGTTCATGGGCCGCCCGGCGATGCATACCGGCCTCGACATCCGCGCCTCGACTGGCGATCAGGTTCGCGCCACCGCCAACGGCCGCGTGGTGTCGGCGGGATGGGCCGGCGGCTATGGCCGCATGGTGGAAATCGATCACGGCAACGGGCTGTCGACGCGCTACGGCCACATGTCGCGTATCAGCGTCAAAGTCGGCGACCATATTCGTATCGGGCAAATCGTCGGCGAGGTCGGTTCCACCGGCCGCTCGACCGGTCCGCATCTGCACTATGAAACCCGCATCGATGGCGAGCCGGTGGATCCGCAGCGTTTCCTGCGCGCCGGCGCGCGCTACGCGGCTGCCCGTTGAGGCGGCGCTCTGGCGGTATCCGCTCCGCTGTTGTAGACCGCCGGTTCTCGCACGGAGGCACGGAGACAGCCTGCTTGAACGCGCCGCCACGCCGCATCGGACCGACCTTTCCCCGGCTTGCCGACGCCGCCTTTCGCGCCACCCGCGCGATCAGCGCCCGGCTGATGGCGCGCGCCGGCTTTCACGGCCTCGACAGCGATTTTTCACGCGCGACCGTCGCAGCCATTGCGCGGCGGCTCCGCGACGGCGAGACGGTCTATATCGCCGGCCTCGCACTGTCGGGAACCCACAATACCGGCGTGGCGCTGGTCGAGGTGACGCAGGCCGCGGGGCCGCGCCTGATCGTCAACAACGAGGAGGAGCGCTTCTCCGGCGACAAGCACACCTCGGCGTTTCCGCACCGCTCGCTCGACGCCATGGCCGCGACCTTGCGCGCCATGGGCAAAGATATCGGCGACATCGCCGCGTTCGTGACCACGTGGGATTATCCCACCCTGTTCGGCACCATGATGCGGACCGCGATCGAGGAAGCGCCCGGCAGCCTTCGCCTGCTGACCTATTCGAACGCCATCGGCGTCGATCGCCGCCGCCTCGACCAGATGCGGCGCACGCCACGCATTCTCGCCAAACAGTTCGGCCTGGGCGCGCCGCCGCAATTGATCCTGGCGCCGCATCATCTCAATCACGCCTGGTTTCCCTATGCGGCGTCGCCATTCGCGGACAGTGGCGAGCCGGTCGCCATCGGCGTGTTCGACGGCACCGGCGACCGCGGCTCGATCTCCTCGTTCGTGGCGCAAGGCGACGACATCAGGGAAATCGCCTGCAACGACAGCGTGTTCGATTCGCTCGGCGCGTTCTACAGCGTGATCTCCTCGACCCAGGGCGGATGGACCTGGCTCTCCAGCGAAGGCCGCTACATGGGCGCGGCCGCCTGGGGCGACATGAACCGCGCCACCAACCGTTTTTACGCACGGCTCAGGGAGGTGCTCGATCTCGGTCCGAACGGCACGATCCGGCTCAACCGCGCGATGGCCAACTGGTATCGCGACCCGTTCGACAATCCCTACAAGCAGCCGTTGACCGACATTCTCGGGCCGCCGCTGCGGCCGGACCAGTTGTGGAATCCGGACGCGGTGCTGCGCGTCGAGGACATCCAGCACCGGCCCGACACCCAGGACCGTCTCGACAAGGCGGCGGCGACCCAGATGGTGCTTGAGGACGCGATGATTCACGCCGTCGATCACCTGCTGCGCGCGACCGGCGCCAACAAGCTGATCCTGTCCGGCGGCGTCGCACTCAACGCGCTGGCCAGCATGCGGCTGCTCGAACACTTCGACGAGGCGTGGTTCGCCAAGGCGCAACAGCGAAAGGCGCGCCTGCATCTGTGGGTGCCGCCGACGCCGAGCGATCCCGGCGTGCCGGTCGGCGCGGCGTGGTGGCTCGCCCATCTCGCCGGAGCGCCGCGCGGCGCGGCCGTGACCCACGCCTTTTATTGCGGCAGCGCGCCGGCCGGCGACGATATCGCAAGCGCCCTTGCCGCCGCGCCCGACATTGCATCGGAGCCTGTCGGCACCATCGCGACGCCGGAGGGACGCGACGCCGTCGCCGACCTGATGGCTTACTGTGTCGCCAATGGCGGCATCGTCGCGCTCTATCAGGGGCCGGGCGAAACCGGACCGCGCGCGCTCGGGCATCGCTCGATCCTCGCCAACCCGTGCGATCCCGAGACCCGCGAGCGCCTCAACGCGCGGGTGAAATATCGCGAGAAGATCCGCCCGCTCGCGCCGATGGCGACGCTCGACGCCGCGAAAGAGTTTTTCGAGCTGCACGAAGGCGCGGCGGACGGCGACTATAACGCCTACAACTACATGGTGCTGACGGCGCATTCGAAACCGGCGGCGATAGAAAAAATCCCCTCGGTGGTTCATGCCGACGGCACCGGCCGCCTCCAGATCGTGCGCGAAAACGACGATCCCCTCACCTACGCCTACCTGAAGGCGCTGGGTCGTCGCATCGGCGTCGAGGTGTCGGTGAACACCTCGTTCAATGTCGCGGGGCCGATCGCGCAGACGCCGGAGCAGGCCGTGGAAACCCTGCGCCGCTCCAAGGGCCTCGACGCCGTTTTCATGGTCGCGGACGACGGCGGCGTCCGCGCCGCCTGGCATGGCGGCGCGCGCGACAGCGGCCGTTTCACCGGCTGGTGCGCGGCCTGGCGCAGCGCGACAGCAAGCGGCCGTCCATGATCAGCAGGCCGCTGGCGATAATCAGCGCGCCGACGATCTCGCGAAAGGTGACGACCTCGTCGAGCACCGCATAGCCGAGCGCGATCGCCGTCACCGGCACCAACAGCGTCACCAGCATGACATTGCCGGGGCCTGAGCCGCGAATGATCTGGAAGAACAGGATGTAAGCCAGCGCCGTCGATAACGCCGCCAGACCGACGAGCGCCAGCCACGTCGCGACGTGGGGCATCGGCAACTGCCACGGCCGGTCGATCGCCATCGCCAGCACGAACATCATGATGCCTGAACAGACCAGTTGAAAGGTCGCCGCCGCCAGCGGCGCAACGCCCTGCAATTCGCGCTTGGCCCACAATGCCGAAAAGCCGAACACGACGGTGGCGACGAGGCACAGCAGGATCCCAAAACTCTGTTGGGAATCGACGCGCAGATCGACGCCGCGCAGGACGATCACGCCGAACAGGCCCAGCGCGACGCCGGCCACCCGCCGCGCGATCAGCCGCTCCTCGCCGAACGCCGCTAGCACCAGCACCGTGAACACCGGCGTCATGGCGTTGATTACCGAAGCGAGCCCGCTCGCGATCATGGTCTGCCCGCTCACCAGCAAGGTGAACGGAATGACGTTGTTCAACAACGCCATTCCGATGAACGGCCGCCAGCCGGCAAGCGTCCTGGGCACCGGAATCCGGTAAAGCCAAATCAATGGCAACAGCAGCAGCGCCGCCAGACCGACGCGGACGAACACGACGGTCAGCGGCGGCAGTTCCTTGACGGCGACGCCGACGAAGAAGAACGATCCGCCCCACAGCACCGACAAGCACAGCAGCCGCACCCAGTCGCCGGAGGTGATGCTCAGGCTCTGGGACGGCGCGGCAGTTCTGATTTCGATCGACATGGCTTTTGCCTCGTCCCGTGCCTGACGGCACGCAACGCATCCGTGCGCGGGGACAACGAGGTAACGTCAATCACCGCCGGTCACCACCCGATTTCAGGACAATGCAGCGATGCCGTCGCACGCGGCGGTTATTCGGGGCGAGCCTTGATGATCTCGATCAACCGACCCTCGTCCTCATCGGGGGCGTCCGCGGCGGCGCGTGCGTAGCTGTCCAGCGCGGCGCGGGAGACGTTCAGATCGAGGCCGAGATTGTCCGCCAGCGCCAGGGCGTAGCTCGCATCCTTGTGGCGCAGCGCGGCGGTGAACGAGGCGCTGGCGAAATCGCGCGCGACCATCCGCGCCGAATGCCGCACCACCTGCGGGCTGGCGACGGCGCCGCTGGCGAGCGCCCGCTGAACCAGCCGCATGTCGAGGCCGGCCTGCTCGGCGATGCGAAGCCCCTCGGCGAGACTGGCGATCTGCACCGCACCCAACAGGTTGTTGATGAGCTTGTACACCGTCCCCGCGCCGGCCGCGCCGAAATGCCGGACGGTCGGGCCGAGCGGATCGAGAAACGCCCGCGCGGCGTCGAGATCGCCCGCATCCGCGCCGACCAGCAGCGTCAACTGTCCCGCCGCCGCGGCCGTCGGCACGCCGGTCACCGGACAATCGATGTAGTGCAGGCCGCGCGCCGCCAGATCGCGCGCCATGTCGACGGCGTGACGATAGGACACCGTGGAGCATTCGATCGCCAATGCGCCCTTGCGCGCCGTTTCCGCGATGCCGTCCTTGCCGGTCCACACCGCGCGCGAGGTGGCATCGTCCGCGACCATGGTGACGATGGCGTCGGCGTCGCGGGCGGCCTCGGCCGGCGTCGCCGCCCAGTGCGCGCCGCGCGCGATCAGGGCGTCCGCTTTGTGCCGGCTGCGATTCCACACCGCGAGCGTGAAGCCGGCGTCGAGATAACGCCCCGCCATCCCCTGCCCCATCCGGCCCAGACCGATGAATGCGACATGCGGCATGACGAACTCCTTGAGCGTTCAGTCGACATCCTCGACCGCGCCGGGCGTGGTGCCGAAGGCGCGTTGCGCCAGCGTCGCGGCCATGAACTCGTCGAGGTCCCCGTCGAGCACGCCGGCGGTGTCGGAGGTCTGCACGCCGGTGCGCAGGTCCTTGACCATCTGGTAGGGCTGCAACACGTAGGAACGGATCTGATGGCCCCAGCCGATATCGGTCTTGGCGGCCTGATCGGCGGCGGCCTGCTCCTCGCGCTTCTTCAGTTCGATCTCGTAGAGTCGCGCGCGCAGCATGTCCCATGCCTGGGCGCGGTTCTTGTGCTGCGACCGCCCGGCCTGGCACACCACCGCGACGCCGGTCGGGATATGCGTCAGCCGCACCGCCGACTCGGTCTTGTTGACGTGCTGGCCGCCGGCCCCGCCGGAGCGCATGGTGTCGGTGCGCACGTCGGATTCCTTGATGTCGATCTTGATCGAGTCATCGACCACCGGAAAGATCGCGACGCTTGAGAACGAGGTGTGGCGGCGGGCGTTGGAATCGAACGGCGAAATCCGCACCAGCCGGTGCACGCCGGCTTCCGTCTTCAGCCAGCCATAGGCGTTGTGGCCGCTGATCTGGATGGTGGCGGACTTGATGCCGGCTTCCTCGCCCTGGGTTTCTTCGAGATATTCGATCTTGAAACCGTGTTTCTCGGCCCAGCGCGTGTACATGCGCAACAGCATCGAAGCCCAGTCCTGGCTCTCGGTGCCGCCGGCGCCGGCGTGAACTTCGAGATAGGTGTCGAAGCGGTCCGCTTCGCCCGACAAAAGCGCTTCGAGTTCGCGGCGCGCGACCTCTTTCTTCAAATGCTTGAGCGCCGCCTCGGCCTCGGCGACCACGCCCTCGTCGTCCTCTGCCTCGCCGAGCGCGATCATCTCGACATTGTCGTCAAGCTCGCGCTCGACCTTGCCGATGCCGGTCAGCGCATCCTCCAGCGAGGTGCGTTCCTGCATCAGTTTCTGCGCCTTCTGAGGGTCGTCCCAGAGTTTCGGGTCTTCGGCGAGCTGGTTCAGCTCCGCCAGCCGCGCCGTCGAGGCATCGACGTCAAAGATGCCTCCTCAGCAGCCCGACCGACTGCTTGATCTCGTCAACGAGTCTCTCGATTTCCGCGCGCATGCGAAATGTGTCCATCAAATTAGGATGAGGCAAATCAGAATGAGGCCGGGGTGTAGCGGCGAACGCCGCCGAACGCAATCAGTAAAGCCCGCCGGTGCCGGGCCGGATGATGGCGCGGTCGGCATCGGGCGATACGCCCGAATGCCCGTCGGCGTCGGCGACGCCGATGATCGAATAATTGTCGGGCGGCGCGGTGCCGGGCTTGAAGGCTTCGAGGATGGTGCGTCCGCTGTCGCCGGGACCGGCGCGCATGCCGGTCTTGGCGTCGACCCGGATCAGCTTGATGCCCGCCGGCACCTTGAACGGCACCGCCGGCTTGTCGGCCAGCGCCAGTTGCAGGAAATTGCGCGCGATCGGCGCGGCGAGATGGCCGCCGGTGGCGCCGCGGCCGAGATTGCGCGGCTTGTCGTAGCCGATGTAAACGCCGACCACGAGGTCCGGCGAGAAGCCGACGAACCACGCATCCTTCTCGTCGTTGGTGGTGCCGGTCTTGCCCGCGATCGGCTTGCCGAAGCCGGCGAACGCCGGCTGCGCCGTGCCGTGCAGCACCACGCCTTCCATCATCGAGGTGATCTGATAGGCGGTCATCGGATCGAGCACCTGTTCGCGGCGATCGACCAGTTGCGGCTCGGCCTGGTTCTTCCAGCCGCCGGGCGCGTCGCAGCCGCGGCATTCGCGCTGGTCATGCTTGTAGATGGTGTGGCCGTAGCGATCCTGAATGCGGTCGATCAGCGTCGCCTTGATGCGCTTGCCGCCGTTGGCGAACATCGAATAGGCGGTGACCATCCGCATCACCGTGGTCTCGCCGGCGCCGAGCGCGTAGGACAGGTAATTCGGCAGTTCGTCATAGACGCCGAAGCGCTTGGCGTATTCGCCGATCAGCGGCATCCCGATGTCCTGCGCCAGCCGCACCGTCACCGTGTTCAGCGAGCGCTGCAAGGCGTTGCGCAGCGTGGTCGGGCCGTAATATTTGCCGGTCGAATAGTTTTCCGGCCGCCACACGCCGACGCCCTGCCCTTGATCGATCTCGATCGGCGCATCGACCACGACGGTCGAGGGGGTGTAGCCATTGTCCAGCGCCGACGAATACACCAGCGGCTTGAACGACGAGCCGGGCTGCCGATAAGCTTGCGTCGCGCGGTTGAACTGGCTCTGGTCGAACGAGAAGCCGCCGACCATCGCCAGCACGCGACCGGTCCAGGGGTCCATCGCCACCATCGCGCCGGACACTTCCGGCAATTGCCGCAGCCGGTACTGCCCCTCGACGACATTGCCGTCCTTGCCGATCAGCGGGTCGGCATAGATCACGTCGCCCGGCGACAGCACCTGCGACACCGTGCTCGGCGTCTTGCCGCGTGTCGGCCCCGACGCCGCCTTGGCCCATTTGACGCCGTCGAGCGTGATGAGGCCGGTCTGCCGGCCCTTGCTGACCGCGCCGCCGAGCTCGCGGCCGGGCTGGAAGCCGATCCGCGCCGACTGTTCGCTGGTCTCCAGCACCACGGCCAGACGCCACGGCGAGATGTCCGACAGCGACTTGACGTCGGCGAGCTTGACACCCCAATCGCCGGAGATGTCGAGCTTGCTCAGCGGTCCGCGCCAACCTCGCGCCTCGTCGTAGTTGACGAGTCCCTTCGCCATGGCCTTGCGCGCCTCGACCTGCAATTTCGGATCGAGCGAGGTGCGCACCGACAGGCCGCCCTCATAGAGCTTCTTCTCGCCGTAGCGCTCGAACAGATCGCGGCGCACCTCCTCGGCGAAATACTCGCCGGCGAAGGTGTGCGCGCCGCTGGCGCGGCTGGTCACGGCCAGCGGCGCCTTGCGCGCGGCGTCGGCGTCAGCCTGCTTGATCCAGCCGTTTTCCAGGAGCCGGTCGATCACATAGTTGCGGCGCTCGACGGCGCGATCATGGTTCTTGACCGGATGCAGCGTCGATGGCGCCTTGGGCAGCGCCGCCAGATACGCGGCTTCCGCCACGGTGAGTTCGTTCACCGACTTGTCGAAATACACCAGCGAGGCGGCGGCGATGCCGTAAGCGCCGAGCCCGAGATAGATTTCGTTGAGATACAATTCGAGAATCTTGTCCTTCGAATAGGTGTTCTCGATGCGCATCGCCAGCAAGGCTTCCTTGATCTTGCGGGTGAACGACACCTCGTTGGTCAGAAGGAAATTCTTGGCGACCTGCTGGGTGATGGTGGAAGCGCCCTGCGGGCGGCGGTTGGAGCCGAAATTCTGGGCGTAAAGCAACGCCGCGCGCGCCATGCCGGAATAGTCGATGCCGCCGTGCTCGTAGAAATTCTTGTCCTCGGCGGCGAGGAAGGCGTTGATGACCAGCTTGGGAACCGCCTGGATCGGCAAGTAAAGCCGCCGCTCTCGCGAATATTCGCCGAGCAGCGAACCGTCGGAGGCGTGCACCCGCGTCATCACCGGGGGCTCGTAATTCTGCAACTGGGAATAGTCGGGCAGATCCTTGGAGAAATGCCAGATCAGGCCGGCCACGGCGGCGACCCCGACCAGGAACACGATGGTGCCAGCGGCGAACAGGAACCCCATAAACCGGAACAGCAGACGCATTCTCGACGATCCGTTTTGACCCGTTCTGTGGCTCGGTGCCCGCGCAGATGGAACGCGAGCCTTCCCGCCCCTCGTCCCGACCGGTCGATTCTGTCGCACCCGATGCCGGCTTCTATAGGGCGGCGGCTGTGTCCAAACTAGGGCTTGAGGCCAAAAACAGTCCGGGACGCCGATTGTTTTTCCAAGGGCGCGGCCTCGTGGCCACGGTTTCCCGGTCAGTCCATGCCGGTGCCGGCCGAGACGGTACGCTTGGCCAGGAAGCCGTCGATGGCCCGCGCCACCGCCACCACCGAGCGCGAGCGCCAGCTATCGGAGACCAGCAGTTTCAGATCGTCCTTGTTGGAGACGTAGCCGAGCTCGACCAGCACCGACGGCACGTCCGGCGCCTTCAGCACCTTGAAACCCGCCGACTTCAGCGGGTTCCTGTGCATCCGCATGGTGCCTTTCATCTCGCCGATCAGGGCGCTGGCGAAACGGTTGGAAAAGGTCCGGGTCTCGCGTTGGGCCAGGTCGATCAGGATATCGGCCACCTCGGTCGGCTCCTCGGTGAGGTTGACGCCGCCGATGGCGTCCGCCTTGTTCTCCGACTCCGCGAGCCGCTCCGCCTCGGCGTCAGACGCCTTGTCGGACAGGGTGTAGACCGTCGCGCCCTGCGCGTCGCCCTCGCGGCGCGGCAGCGCATCGGCGTGGATCGAGACGAACAGCGCCGCGTTGTGGCCGCGCGCGACCTTCACCCGATCGCCGAGCGGGATGAAGGTGTCGTCGTCGCGGGTCAGAACCACGCGGTACTTGCCGTTTTCCGCGAGACGGTCGCGCAGCGCCAGGCTGAACGCCAGCACGATGGCCTTCTCGGTCTCGCCGCTCGCCGCCTGGGTTCCGTTGTCGAGACCGCCATGGCCGGGGTCGATCACCACGACCGGCCGCCTGTCGGCGGGTTCCGCGACGTCCGCCGCAACGGTGGCCGGCGGCTGGGTCGGGCGCAGCTCCGCGCCGGTTCCCTTATCGGCCGACTCGACCAGTTCGGCCCAGGCCGCGCTGTCGGTCGCGGCCAATTCGACCACCAGCCGCGGCGGCTGGCCGTTGGCGGCGTCGAGCACATAGGCTTTCTCGATCTTCGCCGGCCCGGAGAGGTCGAACACCAGCCGCGATCCGCCCGGCATCACCAGCCCATAGCGGAACGCCTTGATTAAGCCGCGCCCCTTGCGGCCGATATCGTCGGGCAGCTTGAACGTGACCTGTGGAATATCGACCACCACGCGCGCCGGATGGCCGAGCACGAAGGCCCGCAGATCGATCTTGCGATCGAGGTCGAGCACGAATCGGGTCTGCTTGCCGTCGCCCGCCAGCCGAACGTCGGACGCGACCGGGAACGGTTCCACCGCCGCGGTCTGGGCGACGGCGGCATCGCCGGCGGCCAGCGACGCCGATCCGGCGCAGGCTACGGTCATCGCCGCGAACAGCGCGACGGCCCAGGACGAAAGGTAACGATTTGCGCGGCCCGCCAATGAATTCCAGCCTCCGAGCTGCATCAAATACCGCAATAGGACGACGCGGTTAATCGGAGCTTAACTGCCCGTTTCCAATTTTCACGCGCTGTTGCGCCGACGTGACGCTTCCCTTGCATGCGACCGTCAATCAACGTATGTAACCGGAGTTGACGGTATAAATTCCCGGTTGCGTCGCGTTCAACCTCCCGGAGCACGCCGGATCGCCTCTAGCCACCCGATTGGGGGGAACGAGCGCTTCCAGCGTCATTTGCCACCTCCTCCCACGGTCAGCGCCTTGCGCGGCCGATCCGGAGCGGCGGTCAGTCCGAGCGGAGCCGGTCCCGGCGTTTTTGACCCAGGGACAGGTCTTTGACACAGCCTGATCGGGGACCCAACGTGATCGGTTATCGCGGCCGCACGGCTGCAATATGCGATAGCTGACAGGCGCCTTTCAAAATCGTGGCGTTGTGTCGGCCCGTCAGCGCCAACAAGGCGGCGCCATTGCGCCGCCAACCTGTTCAGACGGGCCGACGCTTGATGCGCCAGACTGTAACTCCGGCCGGATTTTTCGCGACCACCTCGCCGACGCGACGCATGAGCGACGCGCGGTGCATGGCGTTCGCCCCGGTTCCGGAACAGCGCAGCGGTTTTCGTTTTGGCCTTCCCCTCACCCCCGAATCAGGTGGACCGTCGCGCTTCCCGGTTGCGCCCTTTGTGCCAGCCGCCCCGCGCGTCCTCCGCCGCCAAGAGCTTTCCGATGCCAAACAAGATGTTGATCGATGCGACCCACCCGGAGGAAACTCGGGTGGTCGTGGTTCGCGGCAACCGCGTTGAGGAATTCGATTTCGAGTCCGCGCAACGCAAGCAACTCCGCGGAAATATCTATCTCGCCAAAGTCACACGGGTCGAACCGTCGCTACAGGCGGCGTTCATCGAATACGGCGGCAACCGCCACGGCTTCCTGGCCTTCAGCGAGATCCATCCCGACTACTATCAAATTCCGGTCGCCGACCGGCAGGCCCTGATCGAGGCCGAGGAGCGCGCCCATCGCGAGGCCGAGGAAGAAACCGAGCATCGCTCGTCGCGCCGCCGCTCGCGCCATCGCAATTCGCGCCGCCGCTCCAGCGGCGAGCGGGTGCAGAGCGAGGTAATCGAGATTGCCGACGCCGAGCATCCGGCCCGGATCGCGGACTATGGCGCGACGACAGCCGAAATCGGCGAGGCTCCGCTCCATCCGTCCGCGGATGCCGAGCACGTTGCCGCCGCCGTGGATCATGGCGGCGACCATGACGAGGTTGCCCCGGAGCAGCCGAACGCCGCGCCGGCCGAAAGCGATTTCGCGACGCCCGACCTGTTCGCAGCGCCGGAGCCGGTGGTCGAGGCGGAGCCGGAAAGCGCTCCTGCGCCGAGCATTGATGAAGACGCCGCGCGGGCTGAGGCTGCGGCCGCGGCTTCCGAGGACGTGGCGGCGGCCGAACACGCCGACATCGTCGCGGCGCAGGACGAGCCGGTGGCGCATCACGACGAAGTCGCCCCCGCCGACGCTTTCCATGGCGACGCGGAGCATGACCACGACGACGCGCATCACGACGACGACGCGCACCACGATCATGACGAGGCCAGCGACGACGAGGATGACGACGGCGACGACGCCGAGGAAGACATCGTCGAATCGGTCGGCGGCGACGACGCGCTGGAGGAAATGCCGGAGCGCGCCTTCCGCCCGCGCCGCCAGTACAAGATTCAGGAAGTCATCAAGCGCCGCCAGGTGATGCTGGTGCAGGTGGTCAAGGAGGAGCGCGGCAACAAGGGCGCGGCGCTCACCACCTACCTGTCGCTGGCCGGACGCTACGCCGTGCTGATGCCCAACACCGCGCGCGGCGGCGGCATCAGCCGCAAGATCACCTCGGCGCAGGACCGCTCGCGGCTCAAGGAAGTGGTGCAGGACCTCGACGTGCCGGAAGGCATGGGGATCATCCTGCGCACCGCCGGCGCCTCGCGCACCAAGCCGGAGATCAAGCGCGACTTCGAATATCTGATCCGGATGTGGGAAACCGTCCGCGACACCACCCTGCGCTCGCAGGCGCCGACGCTGGTCTACGAGGAAGGCTCGCTCATCAAGCGCTCGCTGCGCGATCTGTTCAACAAGGAGATCGACGAGATCCAGGTCGCGGGCGAAGCCGGCTACCGCGAGGCGCGCGACTTCATGAAGATGCTGATGCCCTCAAGCGTCCGCGTCGTGAAGCCGTATCGCGACGGCCAGCCGCTGTTCTCGCGGATGGGCGTCGAGAGCCAGCTCGACGTGATGTTCACGCCGATCGTGCAGCTCAGGTCCGGCGGCTATCTGGTCATCAACCAGACCGAGGCGCTGGTTTCCATCGATGTCAACTCCGGGCGCTCGACCCGCGAGCACCACATCGAGGACACCGCGCTCAAGACCAATCTCGAAGCCGCCGAGGAAGTGGCGCGGCAGTTGCGGCTGCGCGACCTTGCCGGCCTCATCGTCATCGACTTCATCGACATGGACGAGCGCCGCAACAACCGCGCCGTCGAACGCAAGCTCAGCGATTGCCTGCGGCAGGACCGCGCCCGCATCCAGGTCGGCCGCATCTCGCATTTCGGCCTCTTGGAGATGTCGCGCCAGCGCATCCGCGCCAGCGTGCTCGAAAGCTCGACCGAGCCCTGCCCGCATTGCGGCGGCAGCGGCCACATCCGCTCGGTCTCCTCGGTGGCGCTGCAAGTGCTGCGCAACCTTGAGGAAATATTGATGAAGGGCGCAACCCACAACCTCACGGTGCGCACACGTAACGACGTCGCGATCTACGTCCTCAATCACAAGCGTGCGCATCTGCGCGACCTCGAAACCAGCTTCAAGGTGACGCTGTCGGTGCTCGCCGATCCGACGCTGGGCGGCCAGCAATCGTTCGTCATCGATCGCGGCGAGCAGGTCCACACGCTTGAGGCCGCCAAGGCGCTGCTCGCGGCGCAGGCGAGCGCCGCGCCCGCCGCCATCGAGGACACCGAGGACGACGACGCGTTCGACATCGAGGCGGAAGTCGAGACCGAGGAAACCGAGGGCCTGACCGACGAGCCGGCGGCGAGCGACGGCACCGCCGCGAGCGACACCGAGTCCACCGGTGACGGCCAGCGCCGGCGGCGCAGGCGCCGGCGGCGCGGCCGCGACAGCCGCGATCACGAGGCGGCGCACAGCGACAACGACAACGACGTCGCCGCCAGCGAGACCGACGACGCCGCGCAGGTCGCCGAGATGGTCGGCGACCGTGGCGAGGACGCGGAGAGCGAATCCGAGATCGAGGCGCCGGACGATCCGACCGAGGGGGCCGAACGTCGCCCGCGCCGTCGCGGACGTCGCGGTGGCCGCCGCCGACGCGGGTCGGCCGATGACGGCGCATCCGAGGATGGACTCGCGGCATCGATCGCCGACGAACTGGCGCCCGCCGCCCCGCCGGAGGTGATCGAAGCGGTCGCGGACTTCGATGGTCCGGTCGCCGCCGCCGACGCGGGCAACGATCAGCCGTTCGAAACCGCCGCGCAGGTCGACGAGCCGATCGCGGCCGAGCCCGAGCCTGCGGTAGCCGAGCCTGCGGTAGCCGAGCCTGTCATGGCCGAGCCTGTCGCGCCCGAGCCCGCCGCCCCGGAACCGGCCGCGGAAACCGGAAAACCGCGTCGCCGCTCGACCGTTCGCGAGAAGGTCAGCTTCGTGCATCACGACACGCCCGCCGAGACGCCCGCGGTGGCGCAAGCCCCCGAGCCCGCGCCGGTCGAACCGGCCGCCGCGCCGGAGCCGGTCGCGGACGAAACGCCGAGCACAACCGCGCCGCGCCGCGCCGGCTGGTGGTCGCGCCGCTTCGGCGGCGGGAATTGAACCAGGGCGGCTACAGGAAGAGTCATTGCCGGACTTGACCCGCCTGCGGGGCCAAAACCCCTTCGGCGCGGCAAAGGCCCGGCAATCCATCCTTTTCAAAAAAGATAGATGCCCGGATCAAGTCCGGGCATGACGCTCGGGTGTTGCTGCGCCCTATTTCAGCCAGCGCGCGATCCGCTCGACCGCCTCGCGCATGTCGGCCGCCGACTGCGCGTAGCAGAATCGCACGAAACGGCGGCCATGAACCGGATCGAAATCGACGCCGGGCGTGGCGGCGACATGGGCGTGCTCCAGCATCCGCTTGGCGAAATCGAGACTGTCGTCGGTGAATTTCGACACATCCGCGTAAAGATAGAACGCGCCGTCCGCCGGCAGGAACTCGCGCAGGCCCGCGCTCGGCAATCCCTCGATCAGGATGCGCCGGTTGTCCTGATAGCCGTGCTTGATCGCCTCCATCTCGGCGCGGCCGTCGAATGCCGCCTCGGCGGCGATCTGTGACAGCGTCGGCACCGAGATCGACAGGTTCTGCTGCAAGCGCTCGATCGGCCGCACCAGCCCCTCGGGCACCACCATCCAGCCCACCCGCCAGCCGGTCATGCAAAAGTATTTCGAGAACGAGTTGATGACCAGCGCGTCGGATGACAGCTCCGCCGCGGTCACGGCCGGGAACGCATAGTCGAGGCCGTGATAGATCTCGTCCGAGATGAAGCGGATGCCGGCGCTATCGGCGGCGGCGATCAACCCGCTCAGGGCCTCGCGTGACATCATGGTGCCGGTCGGGTTCGCCGGACTGCCGACCAGCACGCCCTTCAGCGGCGCTTTGCGATGGGCCGCGAGCAGCATCTCGCCGGTCAGGGCATGGCGGGTGTCGCCGTGGGTTTCGATCAGCACCGGCTCGCAACCGAGCGCGGTCAGGATGTGCCGGTACGGCGGATAGCCGGGCACGGTGACGGCGACGCGATCGCCCGGCTCGAACATCGACAGGAACGCCAGGATGAAACCGCCGGACGAGCCGGTGGTGACGACGATGCGCGCCGGATCGACGTCGCAGGCATAGGTGTCGCGATAGTGGCGCGCGATCCGGGCCCGCAGCGTCGGGAGGCCGAGCGCCGAGGTATAGTCGATGCGGCCGCCGTCCAGCGCCGCCCTCGCGGCGGAAAGCGCCGTCCTCGGCGCGGAAGCCGAAGGCTGCCCGACCTCCATGTGGATGACATGGCCGCCCCTGGCCTCGATCGCCGCCGCGGCCGCCATCACGTCCATCACCATGAACGGTGGAACATTGCTGCGCGCCGACGCCGCCAGAGCGGCCTTCGCCCGGTCGGTGACCATGGTATCGGACATTCGCGATCTGCCCCCGTCTGGCACGGCCGGCGGCGGAGTGCCGTCGTCTCGCCGTAATCCAAGGTTTGGTAGGGCATATATATGGAATCCGGACGCCCACCAACGATGAAACCCGCCGCGCCGCCCGTTCGCGCCGCTCCGCGCCGCCGTGTCCTGCGTGCGCGCTTCGGCGTGGCGCTCAGCGTCGCGCTGGCGTTTGCGCCGATGCTGGCCCGCGCCCAGGAGAGCAGAGCCGGCAAGGGACCGTCGCTGTTGCGCGACACCGAGATCGAGCAATTGTTGCGCGATTACACAAGGCCGATCCTGCGCGCCGCCGGACTGGAGAAGCAGAACATCCAGGTCGCGATCATCAACGACCCCAGCTTCAACGCCTTCGTCGCCGATGGCCGCCGCATCTTCGTCAATTACGGCGCGCTGATGCAATCGAAGACGCCGAACCAGCTCATCGGCGTGCTGGCCCACGAGACCGGCCATCTCGCCGGCGGTCATCTTTCCAGGCTGCGCACCCAGTTGGCGCAGGCGCAGACCCAGATGATCGTGGCGATGCTGCTCGGCGCCGGCGCCATGATCGCGGGCGCCGGCCGCAACAACGGCGCCACCAACGCCGGCATGGCGGCGATCGCCGCGCCGCAGGAGATGATCCGCCGCAACCTGTTGTCGTACCAGCGCCAGCAGGAGGAGAACGCCGATCGCGCCGGCGTGCGCTACCTCACCGCCACGCACCAATCCGCGCGGGGGATGTACGAGACGTTCCAGCGCTTCACCGACGAAAGCCTGTTCGCTTCGCGCGGCGCCGACCCCTACCTGCAATCGCATCCGATGCCGGCCGACCGCGTCGCCGCGCTGGCGGCGCTGGCGAAAACCAGCCCGTACTGGAACAAGACCGACGACCCCGCCTTACAGGCGCGGCACGACCTGATGCGGGCGAAAACCTCCGGTTTCATGGAGCGCCCCGACACGGTGTATCGGCGTTACCCGCTCTCCGACACCAGCCTTCCCGCGCGCTACGCCCGCGCCATCGCGACCTATCGGCACGGCGACCCGCGCTCGGCGCAGGCCCAGATCGACGGCCTGATCCGCGAGCAGCCGAACAATCCCTATTTTTACGAACTGCGCGGGCAAGCCTTGCTGGAGGGCGGCAAGCCGCACGAGGCGATCGCGCCGCTGCGCAAGGCGGCACAACTGTCGCATCAAGCCCCGCTGATCCAGATCTTGCTCGGGCAGGCGCTGGTCGCCACCAACAACAAAGCCTATTCTGCCGAGGCGATTTCGATTCTGCGCAGCGCCCTGATGCGGGAGCCCGAGGCCGCGCAGGGTTTTGCCCAACTGGCGATGGCCTACGGCCAGAAGGGCGACTATGCGGAGGCCGATCTCGCCTCGGCGCAGGCGGCGTTCCTGCGCGGCGACGCCAAGACGGCGCGCGGGCTGGCCGCGCGCGCCAAAACCCGTTTCGCCGTCGGCACGCCCGGTTGGGTGAAGGCCGACGATATCGTCAGCGCCAAGCCGATGCCCGGCGAGAAGCGCGACTAATTCCTCGCTATTCTTTCGCACATTCGCCAGAAGGATCAACCGATGCCGTTCCGCCGCCCTCTCGCCTCCGCCCTGCTCGCGCTCGCCCTCGGCGCCGCGCCGCTTGCCGCCTCCGCCCAGTCGTTCAGCGAGCCGCAGCGCGGCGAGATCGAGGGCATTGTCAAGAACTACCTGCTGACGCACCCGGAAATCCTTGAGGAGGTGTCCGCCGAACTCGGCAGGCGGCAGGCCAAGGCTGAGGCCGAAAAACATGCCGCGGCGGTCGCGACCCACGCGCAGACGATCTTCAAGTCGCCGCGTGGCGTCACCCTCGGCAACCCCGACGGCGACGTCAGCATGGTCGAGTTCTTCGACTACAATTGCGGCTACTGCAAGCACGCCATGGCCGACATGCTGGCACTGCTCAAGAGCGACCCGAAGCTGCGGGTGGTGCTGAAGGAATTTCCGGTGCTCGGCCCCGGTTCGGTGGAGGCGGCGCAGGTCGCGGTCGCGGTCCGGATGCAGGACCCGAGCGGCAAGAAGTATCTCGACTTTCACCAGCGCCTGCTCGGCGGACGCGGCCAGGCCGACAAGGCGCGGGCGATGGCCGCGGCGAAGGAAGCCGGCCTCGACATGGCGCGGCTCGAAAAGGACATCAACAGCCCGGAGGTGCGCGCCACGCTTGAGGAGAACTTCAAGCTGGCGGAATCGATGGGGATGAACGGCACCCCGAGCTACGTCGTCGGCAAGCAGGTGGTGGTCGGCGCGGTCGGCTTCGACGCGCTGAAGGCGAAGATCGCCATGGCCCGCTGCGGCAAGGCGACCTGCTGACCGCGCTCGCTGTCGAATTCGCCGGTCGGCGGCGCGCCGACCCCTTCGCTACGCCGGAAAGGTCAATTTTCCTGAGCCGAATGAAAGGTTTGGGTGGATACGCCGAGACCCGACCTTTTCCTCGCGGTTCAGGCTGCCTATAAAAGCCAGGACCAGGCGCGCAGGCCCGCCGCTTTGGCACTGCCGTGGATCAAGGATGGCGAGAACAGTTTACGTGCTCAACGGCCCCAACCTCAACCTGCTCGGGACCCGCGAGCCGGAAACCTACGGCCATGCCCGGCTCGCCGACGTCGAACGGCTGTGCGTGGAGACCGCCGCCCGCTACGGTCTGGAAGCCGACTGCCGCCAGTCCAATTCCGAGGGTGAGCTGATCGACTTCATCCACGAGGCTCACGGCCGGCAGGCGGCGGGGATCATCATCAACGCCGGCGGCTATTCCCACACCTCGATCGCGCTCCACGATGCGCTGACGGCGGTGAAAATCCCCACCGTTGAGGTTCACGTCAGCAACATTTATGCTCGCGAGGAATTTCGTCATCATTCGTTCATCGCCAGGGCGGCCTTCGCGAGTCTGTGCGGTTTCGGCATCGACGGCTACCGGCTCGCCATCAGCGGCCTCGCGGCCAGGATCGGCGCCACGGCGAAGGCATGACGTTTCCTTATCATTCAGTTCAGCCCGAAAGTTCCGGAACACAGCATGGCCTCCCAGCCTGAAGTTTCAGCCTCATCGAATGCAACGCCCGCCAGCGACAGCGAATTGATCCGTGCGCTGGCGACGCTGCTCGACGAGACCAACCTGACCGAGATCGAGATCGAGCGCGCCGGCCTGCGCGTGCGCGTGGCACGCAACGTCAGCATCGCCGCCGCCGTTCCGGCCTCCGCCGTGGCCGTTGTCCCGGCCGCGCCCGCCGCCGGCGACGGCGCCGACATCGGCAAGCATCCCGGCGCGGTCCCCTCGCCGATGGTCGGCACCGCTTACCGGGCGTCCGAGCCCGGCGCCCGGCCGTTCATCGACATCGGCTCCAGGGTCAAGGTCGGCGACACGCTGATGATTATCGAGGCGATGAAAACGATGAACCAGATCCCGTCGCCGATTGCCGGCACCGTCACGCAAATTCTCGTCGAGGACGGCCAGCCGGTCGAGTTCGGCGAACCGCTGGTGATTATCGAATAATCTCGCCATTTTGTCCGCCGGTCGCGCTGCACATTGATTAGGACGCCATGTTCGACAAGATCCTGATTGCCAATCGCGGCGAGATCGCCTTGCGCGTGCTGCGCGCCTGCAAGGAGCTTGGCATCGCCACCGTCGCGGTGCATTCCACCGCCGACGCCGAGGCGATGCACGTGCGCCTCGCCGACGAGAGCGTCTGCATCGGCCCGCCGCCGTCGAAGGAAAGCTACCTCAACATCCCGAATCTTCTCGCCGCATGCGAGATCACCGGCGCCGACGCGGTGCATCCCGGTTACGGCTTCCTCTCGGAGAACGCGCGTTTCGCGGAAATCCTCGCCGAACACAATCTCGGCTTCATCGGACCCAAGGCCGAGCACATCCGCCTGATGGGCGACAAGATCGAGGCCAAGCGCACCGCCAGGCGTCTGGGCATTCCCGTGGTGCCGGGCTCCGACGGCGCTATCGAGTCCGCCGACGCGGCGATGGCCGTCGCCGAGGCAATCGGCTTTCCGGTGTTGGTCAAGGCGGCGGCCGGCGGCGGCGGACGCGGCATGAAAGTGGCGCACACGGCCAACGATCTGGCGCTGGCGATTTCGACCGCCGGCAACGAGGCCAGGTCGGCGTTCGGCGACGCCTCGGTCTACCTCGAAAAATACTTGCAGAAGCCGCGCCATATCGAAATCCAGATCCTGGGCGACGGCCGCGGCGGCGCGATCCACCTCGGCGAACGCGATTGCTCGTTGCAGCGGCGCCATCAGAAAGTCTGGGAGGAAGGCCCCTCGCCGGTGCTGACCGCCGCGGCGCGCGCCAGGATCGGCGAGACCTGCGCCAAGGCGATGCGCGAAATGCAGTATCTCGGCGTCGGCACCATCGAATTCCTTTACGAGGACGGCGAGTTCTATTTCATCGAGATGAACACCCGCATTCAGGTCGAGCATCCGGTGACGGAAGCGATCACCGGCATCGATCTGGTGCTGGAGCAGATCCGTGTCGCCAACGGCGGCGACCTGCCGGCGACGCAGGATCAGATCGCGATCAGCGGCCATGCCATCGAATGCCGCATCAATGCCGAGAACCCCGAGACCTTCCGCCCCTCGCCCGGCAAGATCGTGCGCTATCATCCGCCCGGCGGCCTCGGCGTGCGAATCGATTCCGCCGTCTATCAAGGCTACACCATCCCGCCTTATTACGACTCGCTGGTCGGCAAGCTGATCGTTCACGGCAAGACCCGCGCCGAGTGCCTGATGCGGCTGCGGCGCGCGCTGGACGAAATCGTGGTGGACGGCATCGAGACCACCCTGCCGCTATTCCGCGCGCTGGCCCGCGATGCCGACATCATCGACGGCGATTATCATATCCATTGGCTGGAACAGTACCTGTCCGGTGGCAACAGCGACAGGTGACCACCGTCGGGGCATGCAAGCGCCGGAACCGGAAACCTGGTTCCGATGGTATGTTCCGGCAGCAATGGCATGTTCCAGCGACATGGAACCAAACGTCGGTCCGTACCTTGTTCCCCGCCGCTGCAATGGAGCCGGGGCGGAAACCCGGACTTTGGATTGGAACCAGCCCGCCGGTGGTCCAGTGGACTGCGAGACCGGCGAGTCCCGGCGCGACGCCCGATATCTTTCATGCGGCGTCGTCATTCCCGGCGCATCAGGGAGAACGCTGACATGGTGACGCAGCATTTTCTGGTCGACACCGCCGCGAAGGAGACGCGGGAGATCAGGCGGGCATCGCGGACGGTCCCGCGCCATCATGCCGATTTGGCGGGCGGCGCATGAGCGTGGAGAAACTCCGCCTCCTTTATATCGACAGCGACGAGGACATCGCGCGGCTGGTCGATCGCGGCATGACGCGCCAGGGCTTCGACGTCGTGCATGCGGCGAGCGGCGAAGCGGGAATCGCGCGTATCCTCGAAGGCGGCATCGATGTCGTGGCGCTGGACCAATACGTGCCTCGCCCCGACGGGCTGGAAACGCTGCGGCGCATTCTCGCCATTCCCAATCCGCCTCCAGTGGTGTTCGTCACCGTCTCGCAAGACAGCCAGATCGCCGTCACGGCGCTGAAGGCCGGCGCGGACGACTATCTGGTGAAGGACATGCATGGCGACTACGTTCCGCTTTTGCATGTCGCGATCGAAAGCGCCATGCGGCAGGCGCAAATCCGCAAGGCGCGCGACGACGCCGAAGCCGAGGTTCTGGCCTCGCGCGACCGCTACGCGGCGCTTGCCGCCGAGCGCGAGGTGCTGTTGCGCGAGGTCAACCATCGGGTCGGCAACAGCTTGCAGATCATCGCGTCGCTGTTGCATCTCCAGGCCAATTCGAGCGACGACGACGACGTCAAGGCGGCGCTCAGCAACGCCATGGGGCGCGTCGCGGCGGTGGCGCAGGTGCATCGCCGGCTCTACACCTCGCACGACCTCAACAGCGTGCTGCTCAACCAGTATCTCGAAGCGCTGCTGGAGGATTTGCGGCGCTCCGCCGAAGGCAACCGGATGTCACGCCTGACGCTCACCTCGGAATCGATCGAGATCGACCCCGATCGCGCGGTGGCCATCGGCATCATCGTCAACGAACTGGTGATGAATGCGGTGAAATACGCCTATCCCGACAATCCGGGACCGATCCATGTGCAGTTGATCGCGAGCCGGGACGAATTGCAATTGTCGGTCGCCGATGACGGCGTCGGCCTCAACGGTACGGCGGACCCGCGCTCGACCGGCATGGGACAGCGCATCGTCAATGCGATGGCCTCGAAGCTCAACGCATGCGCCGAGCGCGATCCCACCCACCCCGGCACGCGGATCGTGCTGCGGTTCCCGCGCCGCGACGAATCCGCCACCCTCAAGGGCCTGTCGGCCACGGACTAAAACTTCGGGTATTTCATTTGACGTGTTTTCCTGACGCGAACCGGAATCCGCTTCGCTCGAAAATGCGTTTGTCTGTTATCATCAGCCCATGACCTCCCGCGACTCCGCCTCCGAAATCACGCCGGACGTTTTGCTGCGCGCTTACGCCTGCGGCATCTTTCCGATGGCGGAAAGCGCCGATGACCCGTCGCTGTTCTGGGTCGAGCCGGAACGGCGCGGCATTATTCCGCTGGACAGGCTTCACGTCGCGTCGCGGCTGGCGCGCACCGTGCGGGCCGATACCTTCACCGTCACCGTCGACCACGCTTTCGAGGCGGTGATCGCCGGCTGCGCCGAACCGCAAGCCGGCCGCGACGACACCTGGATCAACCGGCGCATCCGCGAACTGTATGTCGGGTTGTTCGAACGCGGCCACTGCCACAGCGTCGAGGTGTGGGACGGCGACGATCTGGTCGGCGGACTTTATGGCGTCAGCCTCGGCGCGGCATTCTTCGGCGAAAGCATGTTTCATCGCGCCCGCGACGCCTCCAAGGTGGCGCTGGTGCATCTGGTGGCGCGGCTGATCGCCGGCGGCTACCTGCTGCTCGACACCCAGTTCGTGACCGAGCATCTGCGCACCTTCGGCGCGATCGAAATCCCGCGCCCGGCCTATCTCGCCCGCCTTGACGCCGCCCTGGCGCGACAAGCCGATTTCGCCCATCTGCCGACCGAGCGCCCGATCGCCGGGAAAGAGGCGCTGGCATTGATCGCGGCGGCGGCGCCATCGCGGCAACGATAACGCGGATATCTATTTTATCGCTGGAACGGTGGAAGCGTCGGCGGCGGCGGTGGCGGCGGACGCCGCCTCTGTTCGCGCGGCTGCCGCCGCTGTTGCGTCGGCGCCGGTTTGGCGGCGGTCTCCGGCCGCGCCGCGTCGGCCTGCCCCGCGACGACGGTGGTCTCCGGCCCCTTACAGTCGGTCAGCCAGATATCGTAGATCGGATGCTCGACGCCGTGCAGGCCAGGGCTGGCGGCGAACATCCAGCCCGAGAAAATCCGCTTCACCTCGCCTTGCAAGGTGATCTCGTCGACCTCGACGAAGGCGTCGGTGTTGGCGGCCTCGGTCGCCGGCCGCGTATAGCAGGCGTCGGTCTTCACCCGCAGCGCGCCGAACTGCACCGTCTCGCCGATATCGGCGTCGAAACTGATGATGCGGCCGGTGATCTTGTCGAGGCCGGAGAAGGTCGCCTTCTTGTTGACGATCTTCTGCGCCGGCGGCTCGGTCACCACCTCGTCGCCCGGCTGCAAGGTGGCTGCCGGCGGCGGTGCGGCGGCGGTCCCGGTTCGCGGCTTCTGCCCGGCCGGCGCATTGCCGGTCGCGTTCGGCGGCGCAACGGCAACGCCCGGATGCGATGGCGGCGCGGCGGCCGAACCCGGCGGCGGCTGCAACGGTTGCGACTGCACCCGGCCCGGCGGCGGCACGGCCTGCCCCGGCGGCAGCGGAGGCCGGATCGGCGTCGGCAACAGCCGCCCGCGCGGCAGATCCGGCACGTCCTCCTCATCGTCGTCGGACGGGAATCCGCCCTGCGGCACGTTGCCCGGCGGCCGCGGCGCGGGGTCGGAGAAAATATTGCCAAGCTGCGCCGCTGCCGGCGGCGCGGGCGCGACCCACAGAGCGGCGGCGATGGCTGCCAGGCTGACGAGACTCGTGGTGCGGAACATGTGTTGCGGTTTCAGTGGACGAATCGGGCTCGCGACATTCTATCGGGTATTCCACCGCTCGCGGGGCCTTCGGTTAACACGCTGAATGCGGCGGGGAAAGGGCGGATCGAGACCCCGCCCGGCCACGCGTCTCGGCGCCGTTCGGCGGCGGCTGGCATCAGTGCGGCAAAGCTGAAATAGTTCACCGCGCAACACCAAGGAAGGATACGCCGCCAATGGCCGACGACCTGCGTTTGGACGGAAAAGTCGCCCTGATTACCGGCGCCGCCGGCGAGATCGGAAC
The DNA here is from genome assembly GCA_023954195.1 of Xanthobacteraceae bacterium. Lineage (GTDB taxonomy): Bacteria > Pseudomonadota > Alphaproteobacteria > Rhizobiales > Xanthobacteraceae > 62-47. The sequence goes on along the minus strand of JAMLIK010000001.1, from coordinate 285,049 downwards.
GGCGACCATGCAATTGTTCGCCGCGCGCGGCGCGCGCATCGTCGCGGTGGATCGCGACGAGGCTCAGTTGCAGCGCGCGGTGGCGACGCTGCCCGTCGAGGCGCGGGCCCTCGCCCTCGCCGCCGACGTCCGCCACGAGGACGACGTCGCGGGATACGTCCGCCGCGCGGTCGAGGCGGCCGGAACCATCGACGTGTTCTTCAACAATGCCGGGATCGAGGGCACGGTGGCCCCGGTCCAGGATTACAGCCTGGACGATTTCCGCCGCGTCCTCGACGTCAACGTCGTCGGCGTCTTCCTGGGCATCAAGCATGTCCTGCCGGTCATGCTGAGGGCCAATGCCGGCAGCATCGTCAACACCGCGTCGATCGCGGGACTGAGCGGCTCGCCGCATATCGCGGTCTACAGCGCCAGCAAGCACGCCGTGATCGGCCTGACCAAAAGCGTCGCGATGGAATGCGCGAGGACGGCGGTGCGGGTCAATTGCGTCTGTCCGGGCCTGATCCGGAGCCGGATGCTGTCGGCCATCTTCGAAGGACGAGACCCGAACGCCAGCGCCGATGCGGAGCGGGTGCTGGCGCGGATCCCGGCGCACCGGCTCGGCCTCGGCTCCGAGGTGGCGCAGACCGTCGCCTTCCTGGCGTCCGACGCCGCAAGCTATGTCAACGGCGCGGCTTACGTCGTTGATGGAGGCCGTACAGCGGGTTAGACGGATCTTTTCATGTTACGCTTCAATAAATTACATTGACCAGACAAGGATTTTCCGATGCCCGTGATGCTCGATCCGGATGCCGCCGCCGTCTTGCAGGCTTTTCGCGACGCCGGCCGCCCGCCTTATGAAACGCTGACGCCGCCGGAAGCGCGCGCGCTTTACCTGAAAGGCTGCGAGGTCGCCCGCCCCGAGACGCCGGAACTGGCGTCGGTGCGCGGGCTCGACGCCACCGGTCCCAACGGCGCGATCCCGATGCGGGTATATCGGCCCAACACCCTGCGCGAGAGGGACGGGCGCGCGCCATGCCTGATCTTCTACCACGGCGGCGGCTGGGTGATTGGCGATCTCGACTCCCACGACGCGGTCTGTCGCATCCTTGCCCATGAGGGACAGATGCTGGTGATCGCGGTGGACTATCGGCTCAGTCCCGAGCACAAGTTCCCGACCGCCGTGAACGACGCCATCGCCGCCGCGCAGTGGATCGCGGCCAACGCAGACAGCCTCGGCATCGACCCTAAGCGGCTCGTGGTCGGCGGCGACAGCGCCGGCGGCAACCTCGCCGCCGTGACGGCGCTGAACGCGCGCCAGCACGGGCCGGCGATCGCCGGCCAGGTGCTGATCTATCCGGGCACCGATTTCCGCATGTTGCATCCCTCGCACGGCGAGCCGGAGACCAGTTGCCTGCTCACCCATTCGGTGATCCGCTGGTTCCGCGATCACTACCTCAACACGCTCGCCGACGGCGAGGACTGGCGCGCCTCGCCCGCCCGCGTGGATGACCTCAAGGGGTTGCCGCCGGCCTATGTGCTCACCGCCGGCGCCGATCCGCTACGCGACGAAGGTGACGAATACGCCGCGCGCCTGAGGGACGCCGGGATCGCGGTGACACATGTCACCTACCCCGGCCAGTTTCACGGCTTCATCACCATGGGCAAACTGCTGCCCAAGGCCGGCGTCGCCCTGACCGCCATCGCGGCATGGCTGCGGGCGCTGGACTGATCACGCCGCGCGGGCGAGCCGCCGCAGCGCCTGCGGCGGCTGCCCGAAAGCGCGGATGAAGGCGCGGCGCATCCGCTCGGGGTCGCCGAAGCCGGTCCTCCGCGCCACGCACTCGATCGCCTCACCGCCCGACTGCACCGCCTGCCGCGCCACCTCGATGCGCAGCCGCTCGATCGCCTTCGACGGCGTCATGCCCGTCTCGGCGACAAAGGCGCGGGCGAAATGCCGCGAACTCATGCCGGCCTGATCCGCCAGGCATTCCACCGTCAACGACCGATCGAGATGCGCGCGCGCCCAGCCGAGCAGTTCGGAGAAGCGCCCGGTCGGCGCCTTCAATTCGATGAGTGACGAAAACTGCGACTGGCCGCCGGCCCGGCGGTGATAGACGACAAGGTGCCGCGCGGTTGCCCGCGCCACTTCGCCGCCGAAATCCTCCGCCACCAGCGCCAGCGCGAGGTCGATGCCGGCGGAGATCCCGGCCGAACTCCAGACGCCGCCGTCCTGAACGTAAATCCGATCGGGTTCGAGCCTGACGTTAGGATAGCGCGTCCGGAAATGGCCGGTGCGCCGCCAATGCGTCGTGGCGCGGCGGCCCTCCAACAGCCCCGCCTCCGCCAGCAGATAGGCGCCCGAACACACGCTGGCGACGCGGCAGCCACGCCGCGCGGCCGCGCGGATGAACGACAAGGCCGGCCTGCTTTCGATCGCCGCATCGACGCCGGTTCCGCCCGCGATCAGCAAGGTGCGGGCGCCTGCCGCGGCCTTGAAGGACCGCGCCGTCAGCGCCACGCCCGATGAACTGCGCACCTCGCCCGGCGTCGCGCTCACGACCTTGATCGGGATCGGCACGCGCGCGATCCGGCCGGCCACTTCGAACACCGAAATCGGCCCGGCCGCGTCGAGGAGCTGGAAATCCGGAAACACCAGAACGGCGATCATTTCGACCTCATGTCCGTAAACGAGGGAAATATGCCATTTCGGACGCCGCCTGACCATGACAGATTGAGTCCCGCAATCCATGGCCGCGCTTTTGAGGAGATCACCATGCCGCAACCCGTCAACGTCGGCTTCCTGCTGTTTCCGCAGGTCACCCAACTCGACTTCACCGGGCCGCTCCAGGTGCTGTCGCGCCTGCCAGGCGCGCGGATCCACCTCGTCTGGAAGCGGATCGAGCCGGTGCCGAGCGACACCGTGCTGATGCTTCACCCGACCGTCACCTTCGCGGATTGTCCGCAGCTCGACGTCATCTGCGTACCCGGCGGGTTCGGCACCGACGCACTGATGGACGATCAGGAGACGCTTGATTTTCTGCGCCGGCAGGCGGCGGGCGCGCGATATGTCACCTCGGTCTGCACCGGTGCGCTGGTGCTCGGCGCGGCCGGTCTGCTGCAAGGCTATCGCGCCACCACCTACTGGGCGGCGGTCGACAATCTTTCGTCGTTCGGCGCGATGCCAGTGCGGACACGGGTTTGCGTCGATCGCGACCGCATCACCGGCGGCGGCGTCACCGCCGGCATCGACTTCGGCCTGACGGTCGCGGCCGTGCTGTCGGATCAAAAAACGGCGGAGTCGATCCAGCTGATGCTGGAATACAATCCGCAACCACCGTTCAACGCCGGGTCGCCCGACACCGCGCCGGCCGACGTTCTGGCAATGCTGCGGGAGAAGATGGCGCCGTCGGTCGCGCGCCGCCGTGAATCGTCGCGGCGTGCGGCGGCGCGGCTCGGGTTGTCGAAAGAGCCCTCAGCGGCGGAATGAAAGGATAGCCCGATCTATTGCCCCGGCGTCCACGCCTGATAGTCGCCGGTCGCCGTCGGGCGGCGGCCGGAGGCCAGTGTCGATCCCGTCGGCCGGTGCGCCAGCGGCGTGCCGGTCAGGTTGGGTTGATGCGGCTTCTGCCATTCGCGCGGCCGATAGTCTTCCTTGGTCGGCGGCACGTCGACGGTGTGATGCAGCCAGCCGTGCCAGTCCGGGCCGACCCGCGAGGCTTCGGCATAGCCGTTGTAAACCACCCAGCGCCGCTCGAAGCCGAGCGTCGGATCGATCTTGCCGCCGCGGGTGCGATAATAGCGGTTGCCCTCGGCGTCCTCGCCGACCAGTTCCCCGAAACGCCAGGTCCACAACTGGGTCCCGAACGTCTGGCTGTTCCACCAGGTGAAAACCTTCAGAAAAAACTGCTTCATTGCCGGAATCCGATCCGCGATTGCTCCGCTTGATGCCACCTGATCGGCGCAATGTCCAGTTCGGCGCGGTCCGGGTTCGCTTTTGTGGCCAATGACGCGGATGTCGCGAATTGGGCGCAATTCGTTCATCGGCGATACATCGGTTCCATCCCATTCTGGCCCATCACGGAAAACCGGAACAAAACCGGACGGGTTCGGTTGGGTCCACGAATGGAAATGGAGAGCGTTATGAAATTGACGATTCTTGGCGCAGCGGCGGCCCTCGCGATGGCGATGCCGCTTGCGACATCCACGCCGAGCGCGGCCCAGGGCTTTCACGGCGGCGGCGGTCACCACGGCGGCGGAGCGGGCATGGGCGGCGGCGGTTTTCGCGGCGGCGGCCCCGCTATCGGTGGCGGCGGCTGGCACGGCGGCGGCCCGATGATGGCCGGCCGGCCGGGCGGTGGCGGATGGCATGGCGGCCGCCCACCGGGTGGCGGGTGGCATGGCGGCCGTCCGCCGGGCGGCGGCTGGCACGGCGGCCGTCCGCCGGGTGGCGGATGGCATGGCGGCGGCTGGCACGGCGGCGGTTTCTATCCGGGTCTTGCCGCCGGAGCCATCATCGGCGGCGCGCTGGCGGCCGCGCCCTTTGGCTACGGATATTACGACGACTATGTCGAGGCGCCGGCCGTGGTGGGCGACGCCGACGCCATCGCCTATTGCCAGCAACGGTTCAAGTCTTACGACGTCCAGAGCGGGACCTATCTCGGCTACGACGGTCTGCGCCACCCCTGCCCGTAGCCGACGGTCGGAATCGATTGAAGCTCCAAAGGGGCGGTCCTTGAATGGGCCGCCCCTTTGGCATGACGCGCGTATCAGGAACGCAGCGCCATTCCGACGCCGCCAAGGGTGACAACCAGCGCGCCGATCTCGCGCGCGCCCAGCGGCTCGTGCAGCATCAGCGCCGAAGCCAGCACCCCGATCACCGGCACCAGCAGCGAACCGATCGACGCGGTCGCCGCCGGCAACCGCTCCAGCGCCGCGAACCAGCACAGGTAACACAGGCAGAACTGAATCAGCGTCATATAGGCCAGCGAGGCCCAGCCGACACCGGACAGCATCGCGACATCGGGCCGCTCAAGAATGAGGCCGGCGACCACCACGGGTATCGAGCCGAGCCACAATTGCCATGCCGCCAGCGACACCGGCGGCATGGCGAGCGGAAAGTGCTTGGTCAGCACCGTGCCGAGCGCGACGCAGACCGTGCCCAGGAAGACGAAGGCGATGCCGGGCCATTTGTCGAGGCTTGCATCGATGCCGTTGCCGCCGATCAGCACCGCGATGCCGCCCATCGCCACAGCGAGCCAGAACAGGCGGCGGAGCGTCAGGCGCTCGCCGAGTATCGGCCACGCCAGCAGCGAGGCCCATAATGGCAGCGACATCGACAGGATGGCCGCCTCGCCGGCGTTCAGCCACAGCAGCGCCAGCCCCATGCAGGCCACCCACGACGTGATGGTCAGAACCGACACCAGCAGCAGCCGCAGCCACAGATGACGCGGCACGCGGAGCCGCTGGCGGCTCGCCACGGCCGCGAGCGCCAGCGCCAACGCGCCCGCCGCCGCCGTCAATCCGCGCGACGACAGCGGCGGCCACTCCGTCAGCAGATGCTTCATGATCGGAAAATTGATGCCCCAGCCGGTAGCGGTCGCGACCAGCAACACGATGCCGACGGATGACAGGTTCGGGGTCGGCGATCGGGTCTCGGTCATGCGGACAACATTCCGTTGAAGTGCGGGGAGCGCTCAACCTCGTGCTCGGCGGCGCGCCGGATCAGGACCGGGTCGCCAACAGCACTCCCGACAAGGTCAGCAGCAGCGCGATGATCTGAACCGGGCCGATCGGCTCGTGCAACGCGATCGCCGAGGCACCGACGCCGAACACCGGCACCGCCATGGTGCCGATCGCCGCCACCGAGGCCGGCAGCCGCGCCAATGCTGCGAACCATGTCACATAGGCGACGCAGAACTGGATGATGGTGCTGTAGGCCAGCGCCCACCATCCCACCGTGGTCACCGCGCCAAGATCCGCGGTTTCGATGGCGAGGCCGACGAGGCCGACCGGCAGGCAGCCGATGCCGATCTGCCAGGTGGCGGACGCCATCGGCGGCAGCGTCAGCGGCCACTTCTTCGACAGCACCGCGCCGAGCGCGAAGGCGATCGATCCGCCGAGCACCATGGCGAAGCCGCCGAGCTTCTCCCTGGTGATGTGAATCCCGTCGCCGCCGAGCAGAATCGTCAGCCCGGCGAACCCGACCACGATGGCGAGAACCCGCAGCGCGGTCGGCCGCTCGCCGAGGATCGGCCACGCCAGCAGCGAGGCCCACACCGGCATCATGTAGGCCACCATCGACGCCTCGCCCGCCGGCAGCCACAACAGCGCGATGCCCATCAGCGCCATCCAGCATGTCACGTTGAGAAAAGCGTAGAGACACAGCCGCGGCCACATCGCGGCGGGGACGCGCAGGCTCTGCCGCCGCGCCAGCACCACGACGGCGAGAAACAGCGCGCCGGCGATGCCGGTGACGCCGCGCAGAATCAACGGCGGCAGTTCGCTGAGCAGGTATTTGGTCACCGGCCAGTTCAGCCCCCAGCCGATCGAGGTCGTGGCCAGGAAGAACAGACCGGCCGGCGTGATTCGTGACGGGGTCTGTGAAGTCCGTGCGTTCGGCATGAGGCGGCAAACCGGTTGAATCGCGCGCAACCATGCCCGCTCCCGCGCACTCCCACCAGCCGCAAACCTGCATGACCGCCCGCATCGCGGGTGTCGCGGACCCGATGGGCGGGGGCGGCGGTGCGAGTCGGCCGAACGCAACCCCATGTCGACAAAAAATACCGCCCCTGTGAACAGCGGGCGCAGCCGGCCGAACAACGGTTCGATAGAGATTTTTTGTCTTCCGATTCCGTTAGGACTCACCGAGACTTGCGGGCGATCACCGGTGCTTGAGGCACCTTGGTTATCCCCTCTTTCCACCATATTTAGTGTTTCGTTGAGAATTGAATACTAATTCTTGACGAACCCGAGGGAGTCGCCTTAGTTTTCGCTCGGCTCGGCGCCAATCTGTTGGTATGCCGCCGGGCCTCCCTTCAGGGTTCCAGACCGAGCACTCCGAGCACCGGCCACGGTGGCGGGGCGACGGGGGTGCTTGTCCTGGTGGCGAGGAATTGGCGGCAACCATTCGGGGCTTCGAAAAACGGGCCGCGATGGCTCAAAGCGCGACGTGGGGCGTTGGGGTATGATCGGCCGCGGAAAAATCTCCGCCCGCTCTGCTCCAGAGGACAATACGGCCGGATTAGCCGGTCAGGCTGCGAATCTGAGAGGTTCGCGGGGTTTTATCGCCGGCATCGCCTCGACGCGGTTCCGGTATCACGAACGGGGCACGGAAGATGCAGATCGAGCGACGCTACACCAAGGACGGCCAGTCTCCCTATGCGGACATCGCATTCCGGTCGACCACCAGCGAGATCCGCAATCCCGACGGTTCGGTGGTGTTCCGGCTCGACAATGTCGAAGTGCCGGAGTTTTGGTCGCAGGTCGCCTCCGACGTGCTGGCGCAGAAGTATTTTCGCAAAGCGGGCGTCGCCGCGCGCTTGAGGAAGGTCGAGGAAGAAACCGTGCCGTCGTGGCTGTGGCGCTCGGTGCCCGATACCGAGGCCCTCGCCGCCCTGCCCGAGGCCGAGCGCTTCATCGGCGAGACCTCCTCGAAGCAGGTGTTCGACCGGCTTGCCGGCTGCTGGACCTATTGGGGCTGGAAGGGCGGCTATTTCACCTCGGAAGACGACGCCCGCGCCTTCCATGATGAATTGCGCTACATGCTCGCCAGCCAGATGGTGGCGCCGAACTCGCCGCAGTGGTTCAACACCGGCCTGCACTGGGCCTATGGCATCGACGGCCCCGGCCAGGGCCACTACTACGTCGACTTCAAGACCGGCCGGATGACCAAGTCGAAGTCGGCCTACGAGCATCCGCAACCGCATGCCTGCTTCATCCAGGGCGTCGAGGACGACCTCGTCAACGAGGGCGGCATCATGGATCTGTGGGTGCGCGAGGCGCGCCTGTTCAAATACGGCTCCGGCACCGGCTCCAACTTCTCGCGGCTGCGCGGCGAAGGCGAGCGGCTCTCCGGGGGCGGCCGCTCAAGCGGCCTGATGAGCTTCCTCAAGATCGGCGACCGCGCCGCCGGGGCCATCAAGAGCGGCGGCACCACGCGCCGCGCCGCCAAGATGGTGGTGGTCGACGCCGACCATCCGGACATCGAGCAGTACATCGACTGGAAGGTCAAGGAGGAGCAGAAGGTCGCGGCGCTGGTGACCGGCTCCAAGATCAACCAGAAGCACCTCAAGGCGGTGATGCGCGCCTGCGTCAATTGCGAAGGCTCCGGCGACGACTGCTTCCTGCCGGAGAAGAACCCGGCGCTGCGCCGCGAGATCAAGCTCGCCCGCCGCGCGCTGGTGCCCGACAACTACATCAAGCGCGTCATCCAGTTCGCCAAACAAGGCTACAAGGACATCGACTTCCCCGTTTACGACACCGATTGGGACAGCGAGGCCTACCTCACCGTATCCGGCCAGAACTCCAACAACTCGGTATCGCTCAAGGACGATTTTCTGCGTGCGGTCGAGACCGACGGCGACTGGAATCTGGTCGGCCGCACCACCGGCAAGGTGACCAGGACGCTAAAGGCGCGCGACCTGTGGGAAAAGATCGGCCACGCCGCCTGGGCCTCGGCCGATCCCGGCCTGCACTTCAACACCACGATGAACGACTGGCACACCTGCAAGGCGTCGGGCGACATCCGCGCCAGCAACCCGTGCTCGGAATACATGTTCCTCGACGACACCGCCTGCAATCTGGCCTCCGCCAATCTGCTGACGTTCTACGATACCGCCACGCGCCATTTCGATATCGCGGCCTACGAACACCTGTGCCGCCTGTGGACGCTGGTGCTCGAAATTTCCGTCACCATGGCGCAGTTTCCCTCGAAGCAGATCGCCGAACTGTCCTACGAATTCCGCACGCTCGGCCTCGGCTTCGCCAATATCGGCGGCCTCTTGATGACCATGGGCCTGTCCTACGACTCCAAGGAAGGCCGCGCGCTGTGCGGCGCGCTGACCGCGGTGATGACCGGCGTCTCCTACGCGACCTCTGCGGAAATGGCCAAGGAACTCGGCCCCTTCCCCGGCTACAAGAAGAACGCCGGCCACATGCTGCGGGTGATCCGCAACCATCGCCGCGCCGCGCACGGCGAAGCCTCCGGTTATGAATCGCTCGCGGTCAATCCGGTGCCGCTCGATCATGAGAGCTGCCCGCAGGCCGACATCGTGGAACGCGCCAGGCTAAGCTGGGACCGTGCGCTCAGCCTCGGCGAGCAGCACGGTTTCCGCAACGCGCAAACGACCGTGGTCGCGCCCACCGGCACCATCGGCCTGGTGATGGATTGCGACACCACCGGCATCGAGCCGGACTTCGCGCTGGTGAAGTTCAAGAAGCTCGCCGGCGGCGGCTACTGGAAGATCATCAACCGCGCGGTGCCGGAAGCCCTGCGCGCGCTCGGCTATCGCGAAAGCGAGATCGCCGAGATCGAGGCTTACGCGGTCGGCCACGGCTCGCTGTCCAACGCCCCCGGCATCAACGCTTCCACCTTGCGCGCGAAGGGCTTTACCGACGAGGCGCTGGCAAAGATCGAGAAGGCGCTGCCGACCGCCTTCGACATCAAGTTCGCCTTCAACAAGTGGACGCTGGGCGAGGACTTCATTCTCGCCAACCTCGACGTCGCGGCCGAGCAGCTCAACGCGCCGGGCTTCGACCTGTTGTCGGCGATCGGCTTCACCAAGGCCGAGATCGAGGCCGCCAACGTCCACATCTGCGGCGCGATGACGGTCGAAGGGGCTCCGCACCTCAAGCCCGAGCACTACGCGGTGTTCGACTGCGCCAATCCCTGCGGCAAGATCGGCAAGCGCTATTTGTCGGTGGAGAGCCATATCCGCATGATGGCGGCGTCGCAGCCATTCATTTCAGGCGCGATCTCGAAAACCATCAACATGCCGAACGACGCCACCGTGGAGGACTGCAAGTCCGCCTACCTGCTGTCGTGGAGGCTCGCCCTGAAAGCCAACGCGCTCTATCGCGACGGCTCAAAGCTGTCGCAGCCGCTGAACGCGCAACTGATCGCCGATGACGACGACGAGGACGACGCGCTGGAGACGCTACTCGACAAGCCGATGGCGGCGCGCACCACGCAGGTCGCGGAGAAAATCGTCGAGAAGCTGGTGGAGCGCGTCGTGGTGCTGCGCGAGCGCGAGCGAATGCCGGACCGCCGCAAGGGCTATACCCAGAAGGCGGTGGTCGGCGGCCACAAGGTCTATGTCCGCACCGGCGAATACGACGACGGCCGGCTTGGCGAAATCTTCATCGACATGCACAAGGAAGGCGCGGCGCTGCGCTCCTTCATCAACAACTTCGCCATCGCCGTGTCGCTCGGCCTGCAATACGGCGTGCCGCTGGAGGAATATGTCGACGCCTTCACCTTCACCCGTTTCGAGCCTGCCGGTCCCGTGCAGGGCAACGACTCGATCAAATACGCCACCTCGATCCTCGACTACGTCTTCCGTGAGTTGGCGGTGAGCTATATGGGCCGCTACGACCTCGCCCATGTCGATCCGTCGGAGACCGGCTTCGACGCGCTCGGCAAGGGCGTCAACGAAGGCAAGACGCCGGACGGCGCGCCGACCTCGCCGCCGGCGATGAAGTACCTGTCGAAGGGCCTCACCCGCTCGCGCACCGACAACCTGGTGGTGATGCGCGCGGCGTCGGTGGCGAGCGCCCATCCCGAGACGACCGATAAATCGGAAATCCGGATGGCCTACTCGCACAATCGCGCGGAAGGTGGCGCGGCAAGCGTCGCCGCCTTGAAGGCCGAACTGGCCGAGCCGCAACTGTCGCCGACCGAGAAGCTCGAAGCGCAAGCCTGGAGCAAGGCCGGCACCGCCGCGGCGGCCGCCGCCGCGCCGACCAAGGCCGAGCGCCGCGCCGAGGCCAAGGCCAAGGGCTATGAGGGCGAGATGTGCGCCGAGTGCGGCAACTTCACCCTGGTGCGCAACGGCACCTGCATGAAGTGCGATACCTGCGGGTCGACGACGGGCTGCTCGTAAGTCGCGACACGATGTCTTGTGGAGCGGCGGCGAGCAGTTGGCTCCGCCGCCGTTCGCCTTATGACGCCTTCGCCGTCGTCAGGAGCGGCGCGCGCTCTCCCCGGAACAACACATAGAGCGCCGGCAGCACCAGCAGCGTCAGGATCGTCGAGGAGATGATGCCGCCGATGACCACGGTCGCCAGCGGCCGCTGCACCTCGGCGCCGGCGCCGGTCGCGATCGCCATGGGAACGAAGCCCAGCGACGCCACCAGCGCCGTCATCAGCACGGGCCGCAGCCGGGTCACGGCGCCTTCATGAACCGCCTCCAGCACCGGTTTCCCTTCGCGTCTCAGCCGCTCGATGAATGCGATGATGACGAGTCCGTTGAGGACGGCGACGCCTGACAGCGCGATGAACCCGACACCCGCGCTGATCGACAGCGGAATGCCCCGCAGCAGAAGCGCCAGGACACCGCCGGTCAGCGCCAGCGGGACGCCGCTGAAGACGAGAAGCGCGTCGGCGACCGATCCCAAACTCATGAACAACAGCAGCAGAACCAAAAGCAACGCCACCGGCACAACCAGCGTAAGCCGCTTGCTTGCGGAGACCAGTTGCTCGAACTGTCCGCCCCAGCCGATCCAATATCCGGCCGGGAGCCTGACCTGCCGTGCGACCGCCTCCTGCGCTTCGGCCACGAACGAGCCGAGGTCCCGCTGGCGGACATTGGCCGTCACCACGATGCGGCGCTTGCCGTTTTCGCGGCTGATCTGGTTCGGTCCGGGCGCGGAGTTAACGGTCGCCACCGACGACAGCGGGACATAGCGTGGCTGCGCCCCGACGGTCCCTGACCGGGCGGTTCGCATTATGGTTGAACCATCGGGATCCTCAGCCGGCAGAGGTATCGGAATCGCCCGGATCGCGTCGATGTTGCCGCGCAGGCGTTCCGGAAGGCGCACGACGATATCGAACCGACGGTCGCCCTCGAACAATTTGCCGACGCTCTTGCCGCCGATGGCGATTTCCACGATGTTCTGGACGTCGCCGACGCTGAGCCCATGGCGCGACAGCGCGCGGCGGTCGAGCTTGACGGTGAGGATCGGCAGCCCCGCCACCGGTTCGATCTTGACGTCGGCCGCCCCGGAGATGTCCCCAATCACCGCTTGCACCTGTCGGGCGACGCCTTGCAGGACGTCCAGATCGTCGCCGAAGATTTTGACGCCGACATCGCTGCGAACGCCGGAGATCAATTCGTTGACGCGCAACTGGATCGGCTGCGTGGCTTCGTAACTGCTTCCGGGAATCTCATTGGCCGCCGTCTCGATCTCCTCGACCAGCTTCGCCTTCGGCTTCTTAGGGTCCGGCCACTCCCCGCGCGGCTTGAGCATGACATAGCCGTCCGATATCGACGGCGGCATCGGATCGGTTGCGATCTCGGCGGTCCCCGTGCGGGCGAAGAACTCCTTCACCTCGGGCAATTGCAGGATCCGCCTCTCCAGCGCCATCTGCAAGTCGAGCGACTGCGTCAGGCTCGTTCCGGGAATGCGGATCGCGGCCAGCGCCACATCGCCTTCGTCGAGGTTCGGGATGAACTCGCCACCCATGCGGGTCGCCGCGAACACGCTCGCCAGAACGATCGCGGCCGCCGCGAACGCGACGCTTCCACGAAAGACGATAACCCGGTCCAAAAGCGGCAGATAGACGCGCTTGGCGGCGCGCATGAACAGGCTCTCCTTCTCCGACACCTTGCCGGTGACGACGATGGCGACGGCGGCCGGCACGAAGGTGATCGAGAACAACGCCGCCGCGGCAAGCGCCATCAACACGGTCAGCGCCATCGGGGTGAACATCTTGCCCTCGACGCCGGTGAGCGTCAGCACCGGCAGGTAGACGACCGCGATAATCACCGTTCCGAACAGGCTGGGTTTGATGACCTCCGCCGTTCCGCGACGGATGGTGTCGAGCCGTTCATCGAGATTGAGCAGCCGCCCCTTCTCATGCTGGGCCGCAGCGAGCAGCCGGAGACAGTTCTCGACGATGATGACGGCGCCATCCACGATGATGCCGAAATCGATGGCGCCGAGGCTCATCAGGTTGGCGCTGACCCGCGTCTCGACCATGCCGGTGACGGTCATCGCCATCGATAGCGGGATCACGCAAGCCGTCACCAGCGCCGCGCGGAAATTGCCGAGAATCAGGAACAGCACGGCGACGACAAGGACCGCGCCCTCGATCAGGTTGTTTCTCACCGTCCTGATCGTCGCCTCGACAAGGTCGCTTCTGTCATAGACAGCGCGCGCGACGACGCCCTCCGGAAGCGACTTCGCGATATCATTCAGTTTGGTTGAAACCTTCTGGGCGACCGCGCGGCTGTTTTCGCCGATCAGCAGCATGGCCGTGCCAAGCACCGTCTCCTCGCCGTTGAACGTGGCGGCGCCGGTGCGCAGGTCCCTGCCTTCGATGACCTGCGCGACGTCCTTGATGCGGACCGGCACGCCGCCGCGGGAGCCGATGACGATGTCCTCGATTTCGGCGATATTGGCGACCTGCCCCGGCGTTCGCACCAGGTATTGCTCGCCGTTCTTTTCGATGTAGCCGGCGCCGACATTGGCGTTGTTCGCGGCAAGCGCCGTCATCACATCGCGGAAGCTGAGCCTGTAGGCCATGAGCTTGCCGGGATCCGGCAGGACATGGAACTGACGCTCGAACCCGCCGGTGGTGTTGACCTCGACGACGCCGGGAACGTTGCGAAGCTGCGGCTTGATGATCCAGTCCTGAATCGTCCGCAGGTCGCTGGGGGTGAACTTGTTGCCGGCGGGAGTCCTCGCGCCCTGCTTCGCTTCGACGGTGTAGAGGAATATTTCACCGAGGCCCGTCGCAACCGGTCCCATGGCGACTTCCACACCGGCCGGAAGCTGATCCTTGACCTGCTGGATCCGCTCATTGATGAGTTGACGGGCGAAGTAGATGTCGGTGTCGTCCTGAAAAACCACGGTGACCTGACTGAGACCGTAGCGCGACAGCGAGCGCGTATAGTCGAGCCTGGGCAATCCGGCCATCGCCGTCTCGACCGGGAACGTGATGCGCTGCTCGGTTTCCAACGGGGAATAGCCCGGCGCGCGCGTGTTGATCTGGACCTGGACGTTGGTGATGTCGGGTACGGCGTCGATCGGCAGCCGTGTGAAGTTCCAGCCTCCGAAAGCCAAAATCCCAAGGGCGAACAGGACCACCAGCCAGCGCTGTCGGATGGAGAACGCGATGAGGCGTTCAATCATGCTCGGCGCCTCCCTTGCCCATCTCGGCCTTCACGACGAACGAGTTTTCGGCCACGTACCGCTCTCCCGGCGACAAGCCGGCGCGGATTTCCACGAACCTGTCGTCGGAATCCCCGAGTTCGACGGGGCGCGCCTCAAGCATGTCCTCGCCTTCGCGCACGAACACGACGCTCTTGTTCTCGAAAGTCTGGATCGCGCCGGCGCGGACGGCGACCGGCACCTTGTGTTCGGCCAGCACCAGCCGCGCCGTGACGAACAGGCCCGGCCGCAGCCGTGCGGCCGGATTTGGCAGGACGACGCGCGCGATAGCGGTCTGAGTGTCGCTCGTGCCGACAGGCGCGAGATAGGAGATCGCGCCCTTGATGTCGCCGGCGCCATCGTCCGGATCGATCAGCACCTCATCCCCGAGATGGACGCGCCGAAGATCCTGTCGGTAGATCGAAAGATCGACCCAGATCGTCGACAGATCGGCGACGACGAAGGCCGGCTTCTGCTCGGAGACGTATTCGCCGAGCGATATCTGCCGGTCGATCACCGTGCCCGCGATCGGCGCCTTGAGATCGTACACCGTAAGGCTCTGGTTGCTTTCGATCGAGGCCAGCAGTTCGTCCTTGCCGACCACGTCCCCGATCCGCTTCCTGATGCCGCGCGCGATGCCGGGAAAGCGCGGCGTGATCTGAACGAGGGCTTCCTGATTGGCGCGCAGCACGCCGTTGAACGACAGGGTTTCGGTCAGGGTCGCGGGACCCGCCTCGGCGAAGGTGGCGCCGGCGGAAGCCAGCTTGACGTCGCTGATGACGATGCGTTTGGAATCGTGCTCGTCCCGCTGCACATGCTCGTTGCCGACTTTCCCCTCCTTCGCCGCCTGGCCCTCCTTTGGCGATTGCTGGCTGGTGGCAGGCATGACCGCGGGCGCAAGCCAGCGATATCCGAAAGCCCCGGCGGCGGCGGCGATCAGCGCAAGGACGACGGCGCTCGACGTTCTCATCGTCCGCTCTCCCGCGCCAGAGCGAAGGGATTGCCGACGAGTCCTTCGATCGTGGCCACGGCGACGTGGTAGTTCTGCAAGGCTTCCTGTTCGCGAAGCCGCGCTTGCGTGAGGTTGGCCTGTGCATCGAGCACTTCGAGCAGGCTGAAGCGCCCTGCGCCGTATCCCTGTTCGATCTCGCTGGCGGCGGCCTGCGCCTTCGGGATGCCGGCCCCCCGAAGCACCGACAGTTCCTTCAGCGATCCCTGCACCGTGTCGTACGCGCGCCCGGCGACAACGACCAGCGTGTTGCGGTTCGCCTCCCGCTCCGCCCGCGTCTTGGCGAGGCTTTCCTGGGCGGAGAGGACGTTGCCCTGGTTCTGATCGAATACCGGAATCGGCACCGAGAGGGTGAGCCGGACAGCGTCATCGTTGGTTTCCTTGAAGTGACGCCACCCCACCGCGAGGCGAACGTCCGGATACGGCTTCAGCCGGGCCAGCAGGAGTTCGGCGTTCCGCTGCGCATAGATTGCGTTCCATCGGACCAATTGCGGGTTCGCGTCGATGGCGGCGATCACCGCCTGAAACGAAGGCGCGCGAGCGGTCGCGTCCAGCCGCCCGGAGACGCGGGTGAATTTCGGCGAGGCGTCTCCCATCAGCACCGCCAGTTCGCGACGCGCGCTCGACAGGCTGGCCTTGGTCCGCTCGCGATCGGCCTTCACCAGCGCGGCCGCGACCTCGGCGCGACCGGTCTCGGCGGGCGACGACGCGCCGGAATCGACGCGACGCTGAAGCAGCGGCGTCAGACGCTCCAGCGCTGTGACCTGCTCGTCCAGAATCTGGATCCGCCGCTGCAAGCCGAGCACGTTGAGGAACGCGATTGCGGTCTCCGACAGGATCTGCAACCGGACGGCCTTGCGCTCGATCGCCGCGCCATCGACGCTTGCCCGACCGGCCGCGATCCTCGCCTCGCGCTTGCCGAACAGCTCGAAAAGCTGGCTGATCTGAAGCGTCGTCTCGGCCGACTTCGTACCGCGATAAACGCCCGAACCGAAGGAGTTGTCCTGCTCATAGGATAATTCCGGATTGGGCAACGCGCCCGCCTGGATGCGCTGGCCGGTGGCGATGCCGACGTCCCGCTCGGCGGCGGTCAGACGAGGATTGGTCGCGAGCGCGCGATGCAAAGCCGCCGCAAGATTCAGGGTCTGCGCATGCGACGCGATCGTCAGCCACGGGCTGACCGACAAGGCCATCGCGCACGCGAGACGCGTGACGCACTTTGAAAGCATGATAAATGCCTGACCAAGGAAGGAACCAGGGCGCGATACGCCCGACGATCAGCTTCAGGTCAGGGATTTCGGCGGAGGCGGATCGAGACCGCGCGCGGTGGCGGCCATCAATGCCGCGGACGGCATGAAGATCGCCGGCTTTGGTTCCATCAGAGTTGCTGGCTGCTGCGGCGGAATTGGAACCGAGACCGCAAAGCAGCCATGGCAATGATGGTCGATAATGGCGCTGGTTTGAGAGCCGTCGGTCTTGTCGCCAATCGTCCAAACCGCTGGAGAACCGGTCGGATTGGTCACGTCAAGATCGAAGTATCGATGGAGCGCACCCGACAGCAGATAGGTCATGATGAGAAATACCGACACGAACCGCCGCAATGCGGAGACATGCCTCATTTCAAATCTGGCCCGGTCCGTCGTCAAAACCACACCTGCGTTCATGGTCGGCTAGGTAGCATGGGCAAAATGCCGACGTCGACCTCCAATATTATAACAACCGGCATTGCCGAATTGCCCTCGGGCCGCGCCCGAGGGCGGAACAATTCGTCATCAAGTACCGGGATCGAACGCTCCGGCCAGAGCGGGTTGTGGTGGCGGCGTCCGTCAGCCGTCGCCGCCACCGGATCGCGTCTCCGTTCCGGGCGGGAACAGCGGCTTATTTCTTCTTGCCGCTGGCGTCGAACTGTTTGAGGAAAGCGATCAGATCGTTGATCTTCTTCTCATCCTTGAGGCCGGCGTAGACCATCTTGGTGCCCGGTATCTTGGCCTTCGGATTCTGGATGTATTCGCGGAACGTCGCCTCGTCCCAGGTGAGGCCCGAGTTCTTGTTGGCCGCGGAATAGCTGTAGCCGGCGACGCTGCCGGAGTGCCGGCCGATCAGCCCGTTGAGTTCGGGACCGACGCTGTTCTTGGCGTTTTCGCCGATTTGATGACAGGCCTTGCAGACCGCGAACACCTTCTCGCCGGCGGCGGCATCCTGCGCCTGTGCCTGGCTGACGCCCGCGCTGGCCAGAGCCATCAATGTCACAGCTACCATTCCTCGCATATTCGCTTCTCCCTTGCTGCACCGCTCCGCATGAGCCGGTTTGGTGGTCGGTATCCGGCAGGCAAAGGCATGCCGGAAATGAATCTTCAGGCACCATACACCATCGCCGCGCCGTTGGAGTCGGTTAGATGGGCTTGAATATCGCCCCGCCCCGCCACGATTGCGGCGATGCGCGCCGTGGGCAGCAGGCTGAAAGCCGTCGACAGCGCGTCCGCCTCCGTCGCGGTCGGGGCGACGACGCTGACCGAACGGTAGCGCGACGGGCTGCGGCCGGTGCCGGGATCGAACAGATGAGTGAAACGACCGGCGGAATCGAACCGAAACCCCGCGCCCGCGGTGGTGGCGACCGCGCGGTCGACAAGGCCGATCGTTTCGCTCACCCGGCCCGGCTCGTCCGGATCGGCGAGGCCGACGTGCCACGGCGCGCCATCGGGTTTTGTGCCGCTCGCCCGGATCTCCCCCATGTCGACCAGCGTGGTGGTGAGGCCGGCGGCGCGCAGCGTCTCCGTCACGCGGTCGGTGGCGTAGCCTTGCGCGATGCCGTTCAGCGTGATCGCGCTGCCCGGTTTCAATAGGGCAATCCGGTCCGGACTGACCTTGAGATGCCGATAGCCCACCTTCGACAGCGCATCCGCCAGCAACTCCGCGGCCGGCCCCTCCGCCGCGGGATGCGGTTGCGCGAAATGCGCGGCATGCAAATCCCACAGCGGCTGCACGGTCGGATCGAACGCGCCGTCCGTCAGCGCCGCGAAGTCGAGCGCGGCGTTGAGCAGCGCCACCATGTCGGCATCGGGCGACACCAGAACGCCGGCGCGGTTGAGCGCGCGGATCGCGGAGGCCGGATCATACAGGCTGAATTGCCGCTCAAGCCGGCGCACATCCTCGACACAGCGATGAACCAGCCGCTCGGCCTTGAGGCGGTCGAAGTGATAAATCTCGATCGAGACTTGCGCACCGAGCGCCGATCCCCGCCAGCGCATCGGCGCATCTGCGATCGCGCGGCGGCCGCCGAGCAGCGCGGCGCCGCCCGCCGTCGCCGCGATGGCAATCAACCGCCGCCGTGTCAGGGAGGAGCGCGTGAGGGGTGAATGTGTCATGGCCGCCACCTTCAGTTCGTCCGCGTCCGCGCGGGATCGTGCGCGCCGGGATCGTGCTCGCTGTGCGCCGGCGGCTCGCCGCCGAGCACATAGGCGCTTGGAATCTGCTCGAAGCCGACGACGCGGCCGCCATGGTCGGCGACGAACGCCTCGGCCGCCGCGCGGTTGCCGAACGGCACCGCCTCGTCGGTCTCCATGCCGCTTTGCCGGCGGCTCTCGATCACGAAAAACGCCTTGCGCGCGTCGATCCAGTTGGTGGCGCCCGGTTGCTCCCAGCTTGGCGCCGCGCCCATGTCCGAGACGTAAATCGCGCGGATGTCGCGCGGCTGATCCGGCATCAGCGTGAACGCCACGGTGTCGCGGACCGAGGTGAACCAGAACGGATCGATCCGGCTCGCGGTGATGATCTGGCCCTTCGGCCCCGGATGCTCCAGCACGTTCATGCCGCAGAACAAGCCCATCGCCCCGCTATTGAGCGTGGCCGGCGGCGGCGGCGTCGCTGCCGTCTGGTCCTGATTGCAGGCCGCGAGCGTCAGCGCCAGCGCGGCGATGTACAGCGCGCGCAACATCATAGCTCCCTCCGGGCGAAGGAAGCGGTCGCCAGGCCGAGCGGAACCGCGATCCACGCCACCATCCCGACGATCAGCGCCCAGGTGCTCGCGCCGCTGGAGCCGGCGAGCCCCGCCATGCCGGAGAACTGGCTGACGTTGAATCCGGTCAGATTGGCGAGGCGATAGATATCGGTCGGATTGAGAAACAACAGCCGCTCCAGCATCGTCGCCGAAACGATCTTGCCCTGGTCGGCGACCAGGAGGCCGAGCAGCGCCATGTCGAACACCAGCACCATAATCAGCCAGACGCCGACCGAGGCGCCCGCCGCCGTGCCGCGATCCCGCGCCACGCTGCTGATGAAGTAGCCGATGGCGACAAAGGCCGCGCCGAGCATGATCGAGGTGCCGATCATCCAGGCGAAGCCGTACCAGCTCGCCGCCAGCACCGCCGCGCCGCTTGAAGCCAGCGCGAGCGCCGCGACGCCGTAGCCGATGACGGTGGCGAAGGCGAGGATCAGCACATGGCCGCAAAACTTGCCGAGCACGATCTGGTAGCGGCCGACCGGATAGCTGAGCAGCAGGATCATGGTGCCGCGCTCCATCTCGCCGACGATCGCGTCATGCGAGATCAAAAGCGCGATCAGCGGCAGCAGGAAGATGGTCAGGCTGGACAGGCTGACCACCACGACGTCCAGCGCGCCCGCGCCGATATTGCCGCCGGTCGGCGCGCTGCCGAGGAAGGTGAGCGACAGCGCCAGCGCCGCCAGCAGCAGCGTGGTCGCGAGCACCCAGCGGTTGCGCAAGCCTTCCTGGATTTCCTTTGCGGCGATGATGGCGACGGTTCTCATTCCGCGGCCTCCCGCGCGCGCAGGAAATGCGCGTAGAGATCATCAAGGGTCGGCGTCGCGATCCCGATGTCGCGGATCCGTGGATCGGCGGCGGCCTTGCGGATCAGCGCCATCTTGCGCGCGTCGTCCTGCACCAGCACGACCTCCTCGGCGAGCCAGTCCGGTCGGCCGCCCTCCTCCGCGAATTCGAACGAGACGCGGGTCGGCAGTTGCGACAGCCGCCGCAATTCGGCGAGCGTGCCCTGCGCCACCAGCACGCCGCGATTCATAATCAGTACATGCTCGGCGCGGCCTTCGAGTTCGCTCAGCGCGTGAGAGGAGATCAGCACCGTCGCACCGTCGTCGCGCAGTTCGCCGAGGATGTCATAGAAGGTCTGACGCAACGCCGGATCGAGGCCGGTGGTCGGCTCGTCGAGCAGCAGAATGCGCGGGCGGCCGAGCAGCGCCTGCGCCAGTCCGAGCCGCTGCCGCATGCCCTTGGAATAGGTGCCGACGCGGCGGCCGGCGGCGTCGCCGAGACCGACGCGGTCGAGCAAGGGCCACGCCCGCGACGGCTCAAGCCGCTTGAGCCGCGCGTAGAACGCGAGCGTCTCGCGCCCGGTCAGCGCAGCGTTGAAGGCGACGTTTTCCGGCAGATAGCCGAGCGCCCGCCGCGCCGAGAATTCGCCGGCGGCCGGATCCTCGCCGAGCACCCGGATGGTGCCGCCGCTGGGCTGGATCAATCCCAGCATCAGCTTGATCAGCGTCGTCTTGCCGGCGCCGTTGTGGCCGACCAGCGCGCAGACGCTGCCCGGCGCCAAATCGAACGACACCTCGCGCAGCGCGCGGATCCCGCCGTAGCTCTTGTCCACTTTATCGATGGCGACGGTCGCGGTCATGGCAGCGCCCTCCCCGCGTCCGGCCGCGGCGGCGGCGCGATCAGGGGATGGGTATCGACCACACCGCCGGGATACAGCGCGGGAAACTGCGTCTGCGCCCAGCGCAGCACCTGAACCGCGGGGCTGTTAATCAGGATTTTCGCCGACGGCGCGGTCCACAGCACGCGGTCGACCAGATCGTTGGGCCGGTAAGCGGTGTCGGCGACGCCGTCGCCGTCGAGGTCGAAGGCGGGATTGTCGCTCCAGTAATTGCCGCGCCCATCCTTCGACCAGTCGAGGTTGCGGGTGCCGACATATTTCACCTGGTTGCGGTTGCCGACGAAGGCGTTGCCGGTGATCTCGTTTTTCTCCGAACCGGCGGTGAAGTGGACGCCGATCTCGCAGCGCTCGAACCAGTTGTTGCGAAACCGGTTGTTGTTGGCGTTGTAGATGAACACGCATTTGCCGGGACCGCTGCGCGCCTCGCGGATGTCGGACCCGGAGCCCGCGCCTGGCATCATGCCGCGTTCGTCGCTCGCCACTTCTTGCGCGCCCGACGCGCCGTCGATCGCGCCCCCCACCACCAGATTGCCCTCGATCGTGGAATAATTGGCGTTGTTGAACAGCAGGCCGTAGTCGCGGTCACGATCGGAGACATTGCCGCGGATCACCAGCCGGTTGGAGGACATGATGGCGTAAGCGACATGGTTCCTGATCGAGACATTGCCGCTGACTTCGCTGTCGTTGGTGTACATATAGTGGATGGCGAAGCGCACCTTTTCGAAACGGTTGTCGATGAAGCGGTCGTTGCGGCTGGCGATGGTGTAGATGCCGTCGCGGCCATGACTGATGGTGTTGCCTCCGATCGTCACCTCCGGCGCGTTCCACAGCGACACGCCGTTGCCGGCCTCGGCCTGACGGATGTTCCGCAGGCCCTCGATCTCGTTGTTCAGCACGCGCGAGCCGGTCGCGCCGTGGATATAGACCCCGAACAGATTGCCGACGATCCGGTTGTTCTCGATCAGCGCCCGCTCGGCGGTCTTCTCAAGATAGACGCCGGAATCCATCTCCTGGAGATTGCGGCCCGATCCGGCGATCGTCAACCCGCGGATTTCGACGCCCGGCCCGAACACGCTGATGACGCTGCCCGCGCCGTTGCCGGTCAGCGTCGCGCCCGGCTCGCCTTGCAGCACGACGCGGCGGTCGATGCGGAGCGGCCCCTTGTGCGCGCCCGAGGTCAGCACCAGCACGTCGCCGCCGCGCGCCCGGTCCAGCACATCCTGCGTGAGCTGCCCCGGCGCGAGCGTGATCGTCTCCGCGCCGGCGAAGGTGGAAAATCCGGCGGCGAGAACCGCCGCCGGAACGATGGTGAAGAAACGATGCACGACGTCCCCGCGTCAGGCCGACCTGGGCTCGACCATCATGCGGCCCTTCATTTCCATGTGCATGGCGTGACAGAACCACTGGCAATAGTACCAATAGACGCCGGGCTTGTCGGCGGTGAAGGTCACCGAGGCGGTCGCCTGCGGCGCGACTTCCATCGCGATGCCGTAGTTGACGATGGTGAAGCCGTGAGTAAGGTCCTCAACCGAATCGATGTTGGTGACGAAGACCGTCACCTCGTCGCCCTGCTTCACCGTGAACTGATCGAGGCCGAACGCCGGCGCGGTGGACGTCATGTAGACGCGCACCTTGTTGCCGTCGCGGATCACCTTGGAATCGGCTTCGAGATTGATGCCGTCGGCCTTGGCCTGCTTCACCGCGTCGGCGAAGAACGGGTCGGCGCGGTCCCAGATCGAGATCGGATTGATCTTGGAACGGTGGACGATGGTGGCGTCATGCGGCTCGGCGAAGCTCGGGCCGTCATGCACCAGCTTCATCTTGTCGCCGGAGATGTCGATGAGCTGGTCGTTCTCCGGCTTCAGCGGGCCGACGTTGAGGAAGCGGTCCTTGGAGAACTTGTTCAGCGAGATCAGCCATTTTCCATCAGCCTCCTTGGTCTGGCCCATGGAGGTGTGATTGTGGCCGGGCTGATAATGGACGTCGAGCTTCTCGACGATCGGATCGACCTTCTCGCCTTTGAATGCGCGCTTGGCGCGATCGATGTTCCACTTGCAGATCTGGCTGTCGATGAACAGCGTGGTGTAGGCGTTGCCCTTGCCGTCATAGGCGGTGTGCAGCGGGCCGAGGCCAAGCTCGGGCTCCGCCACCACCACGTCGCGCGGCTTGATCTTGTCGTCGAACAGGTCGTCGAACTTGCGCACGTCGAACACGGTCACGGTCGGCGACAGCTTGCCGTTGGCGACGACATGGATGCCGTCCGGCGCGGTGTTGATGCCGTGCGGGCTGTTGGAGACCGGCACATAGCGGGTGTAGGGCGATCCCTTGCGGCCGTCGAGCACCGGCACGCCGCCCATCGTCTTGTAATCGCCCTTCTTCACCCCTTCCTCGATGCGCTTGATGTTGAAGATGGTGACCCAGTCCTGCTCGTTGGCGGTCATTTCCGCGAGCGTGACGCCGCCCTCGGAGTTGTAGCAGGTGGCGAAGGCGTATTTGCCCTGATAGTCGGCGTCGACGTTATCGAGGTTGCCGTCGACGATGATCTGCCAGGCGACCTTCATGGTGTCGCCGTCGACCGCGGTGAAGATCGAGTAGTAGTCCTTCGGGCTGTCGAGCACCTTGCCGTCGTTGGGCAGCGGCACGCCGTCCTCGCCGTTGGCGAACACGTAGCCGGTGCGCGGATATTTCTGCACACGCAGGCCGTGAACCGTGTGCTGGTTTGGCAGTTGAATGATCTTGTCGCACTTCATGACGTCGAGGCGCACGCGCGCGACGCGGGTGTTGGCCTTGTCGTTCATGAAGGCGTAGCGGCCGTCATAGGTGCCTTCGGTGAACGAGATGTGCGGGTGATGCAGGTCACCGTTCATGTAGGTGCCGCCGCGCGTCTTGAGGAACTCGCGCGCCTCGGGCGTCAGCCCCTCGGTAAGCACCTTGAGGCTCTCGTTGGTCTGGCCCCACCCGGTGGCGCTACAGCGGTTGAATACCGGCACGCGCATCAATTCGCGCATCGAGGGCATGCCGACGATACGCAGTTCGCCGCTCTGGCCGGAGGAGAAAAACACATAATATTCGTCGAGTTCGCCCGGCGCGACTTCCGCGCGGTTGACCGCCGGCCGCGCCGCCGGCGCCTTCGGCGCCGCCGCCTTGGTTTGCGCCTCGGCCGTCGAGACCAGTCCGCGGTCGATGGTCATCGCCGCGCCGGCGGCGAGGCCGACGCCCGCCGCCGCCGTGGTGCCGAGCAGCGCGCGCCGGCTGACGCCCTTGCCGTCCTCGTGATTGCTCATGAAGTTCTCCTTGGTTTTCAGGTTGTGGGTGTTGCGACCGGGCCGCCGGGTGCGCCGATCGTCTTGCCTCCGGCGGTGATGATGGTGTCCGGCCCTTTTCCGGCGCGCATCGACGGCGAGGACAGCGCTTCACGCTTCTCCCGCTTGAGGCGCACCTGAATCATGTGCGGGCAGCGATGATCGTCGAAGTAAAGCTCCTGACAGTGCATGCAGTAGATGCATTCGTTGACGTTGATGTGGCCCTCCGGATGAATCGCCTGCACCGGGCAGTCGTTGGCGCAACGCTGACAGGGCGAGCCGCATTCCGGCCAGCGGCGCAGCCATTCGAACATCCGGATGCGGCCGGGAATGGCGAGCGCAGCTCCAAGCGGGCACATGTAGCGGCAGAAGAACCGCTCGATGAACAGGCCGGCGGCGAGCAAAGTCAGCGCGTAGATCACGAACGGCCATTCGCGGGCGAATTTCAGGATGATCGCCGTCTTGAACGGCTCGATTTCCGCCAACTGCTCGGCGAGCGCGGTGGAATAGAGCGACAGTCCGAACAGGACGAGGAAGATCATGTATTTGATCGGCCACAGCCGCTCGTGCAGGCCCCACGGCAGCCGGATTTGCGGCACCTTCACGGCCTGGGCGATGTTGTTGGTGAGTTCCTGCAAGGCGCCGAACGGGCAAAGCCAGCCGCAGAACGGACCTCGCCCCCAGAACAGCAGGCCCGCCGCGACCGACGCCCACAACAGGAAGATGTGCGGCGCGGACAGGAAGTATTCCCAGCTGAATCCGGTCATCAGCGAATTGACGAAGGTCAACACGTTGACCACGGAGAGCTGCGCGTTGACGAACCAGCCGAGCCACACCAGCACGAACAGCAGATAGGCGCGACGGACCCAAACGTAGACTTTCGGCCGCCGCACCAGCACGTTCTGGAAGAAGAAGATCAGCGTCAGCACGCCGAGCGCGAACACGGTGATGCCGATCCGGACCACGTCGCCGCGCCAGATCCGCATCCACAGCGGCTCCTCGTCGGGCGCGCCGCTGTCCGGCACGGCCGCCGCCGATTTCTCGGAAGGCTGCGGCGCCGCCGCCGGCGCGGCGTGAACGACGGTCGCCGGCTGCTCGCGCTTCAGATACGCATCCGGCAGCGTGTAGCCGAGATCGAAGGTCAGGAACGCCTTGTCGCGCGAGCCGATGGCGCGCTGGACCAAAAGCTGGAGCGTCCATGGCTCGGTCGGATCGAAGGTGAAATCCGGCGGCAGCACGAACAGGGCGATCTCGGGAAAGCTCGGCGCGCCCTCCGCGGCGAAATCGCCGAGCCGCGTGTGATCGCGGTCGCGGAAGCGGATGCTGTTGCCGTCCTGCAATAGCTCGATGCGATCGAAGATGCCGCCGCGCACGTAACCCGAGCCCTTGAACGAATAGCGGCCGAGGCCGGCCACCACGAGCGCCTGCTGGCCGGGCTTGAGCCGGGCCTTGAGGCGCTGGAAGCCGTCGTCGCCGAGCAGGCTGCGGCCGATGGTCGGCACCGCGACATCGGCGACGTAGAGGTCGATGAAATCGTCCGCCGGATCGCCGTCTTCCGCATGCGCCGCCGCCGCCGCGTTGCCGGACTTCTCGTAAGCCTCGTTGATGTCGGCCACGCTCAGATGCAGGCGACGGACCGAGCCGTCGCCGACCAGCGTCTGCCAGTCGCGCACCTCGCTCTTGGCCATATCGATGGTCTTGACCGCCTGCGCAGCTGTCGCCGCGACATTGGCCTGTCCCTGCGCGCCGAGCCGCCCGGTCTTAATCAGCTTTGTTGCCGAACGGACGATGCTGTCGCCGATCACCAGCACGGTGACCGTGGCGCCGCTGACGATATCGACCTGCGGCGCCTTGGCCGCGCCGCTCGCCACCGGAATCATGTCGGCGCCCACGAGCTTGTTGACGGCGTCGAGAACCCGCTTTTCCGGAATGCCGATCAGAACGATCGGTTCATGATGCTCGACCAGCCTGAAGCCGGTGAGGACGCCTTGCGTGCTGATGCCGACCAGAACCTTGATCGGCTTTCCGGAATAGCCGACGGCGTTGGAGAAGTCGGAATTGAGGTAGGCGAAACCGAGCAACTGGTCGTTCTTGTAGACCGGCGCGATCGGCGGATCGCCTTGCAGCGTGCCGAAGCGGGTGGCTTCGGGAATCAACTCCGACGGCTGCGCCTTGCTGAGATATTCGCCAAGCTGTCCGGCGGCGTCCGCGGCCGACGGAAGCATCGCGGCCATCGCGACAAGGGCGAGCAACAAAACAGCGCGAACGTCGCGAAGGATACGGCTCCCGCGAAATCCGGACCGGAGATATTGTAGCCTGGACAAAACGCCTCTCCATCCGCTTCGCGGCTTCAGGAGAAACCGACAAAAACGATGTCGCCGGTTCTGCTCTCGCAGTCCCATATGGATATATTTATCCGGCATGATATTGTCGGCATTTGCTCTAGATCAAGAAGTCCGACCGCGAAGTGGAGGTCCGTATGCGCAAAGAGCCCATGCTGGCGACGGCGCCGGCGCCGATCGCGAGCCTGCCGGCGTTTTACGCCGTCGCATTCCATCAAGCGGAACACGCGGTGCGGCATTACGGCGCGGCCGCGCGCGTCGCTCATGACTCGGATGCGACGGATTCGGAGGCAACGGCATCGGTGTTCGAAAGCCTCGCCGCGCGCGAGGCGGCGCGGGCCGAGGCAATCGCGGCGGCCTGCGTCGCGGCTTGCGGCGCGCCGCCCGACCTGAAAAATCTGCCGGCGACATTCGCCGACGTCGTGCCCGCGCAGGAAGCCGACGATGTCGCGCGATCGAGCCTCGCCACACCCTATGCGGCGTGGGCGCTCGCGGTCCTGCATCGCCGGCGCGCCTTCATCTACTGGACCTACGTCGCGGCGCTCGCCGGGAATGCCACCGTCAGCGCCGCCGCCGAGCGATTGGCGCGCGAGGCGCTGGCCGACGGCAATGAGTTGCGCCGGTCGCGGCGACTGGCATGGCAGAGCGAACATCAGCCGGCGGCGGAAGATCGAGCGGGCGACAGGGATGCCTCGGCGGCCTTGCTTGAAAGCCTGTTGCGACGTGATGTGATCGCATGGTCGCAAACCCTGCCGCCCGCCGAAGGCCGGCGGCTTCTCGATGTCGGCGTGCCGGGATTCGTGCAGCACGGCGCCACGGCGTCCGAATCCGAGAATATCGAGACCCCTCGCCCCAACGAAATCGAACGGGTCAAGCAGCGCGCGCTGCGGCGCGCCGAGCAATTGTCGAACGCCTATCTCGACGAGGCCGACAGGGCGAAGGATCAGAGCAGCCTGGAGTTCGCGCAGGAATTGGCGACGCAGTCGATCGCTCGCCTCGCCGGCCTGCGCGCCGTGGCGTCGTCGTCGGGCAAGCAGGCGCGGCCGGCCTCAAGTTGATCGCGCCGGCCGACATGGTCGCGCTTGTCGCGCCGTGCGCGGCCGCGTCATCTCCCATGCAGGAAGGCTCTTGCAAAGCGGGCGATCTTCGCCACCTGTGGGGGCAGTTCGCCAATTCTTCCCCGGAGCCCCGCATGACCGACGCCCCCTACACGCCGCCCAAAGTCTGGACATGGAACAAGGAGAACGGCGGCAGGTTCGCGTCGATCAATCGACCGACCGCCGGGCCGACGCATGAGAAGGCGTTGCCGGTCGGCAAGCATCCGCTGCAACTCTATTCGCTGGCGACGCCGAACGGCCAGAAGGCCACCATCATGCTGGAGGAGCTTCTGGCGGCCGGCCATCGGGGCGCGGAATACGATGCCTGGCTGATTAAGATCGGCGACGGCGATCAGTTCTCCTCCGGCTTCGTCGAGGTCAACCCGAACTCGAAAATTCCGGCGCTGATGGATCGCAGCAATCCCGACAAGCCGATCCGGGTGTTCGAATCCGGCTCGATCCTGCTGTATCTCGCGGAAAAATTCGGCGCGTTCATTCCGACGGACACGGCCGGGCGGGCGGAATGCCTGTCATGGCTGTTCTGGCAGGTGGGCAGCGGGCCTTACCTCGGCGGCGGCTTCGGCCATTTCTACGCCTACGCGCCGACCAAGATCGAATACGCCATCGACCGTTTCGCCATGGAGGTGAAGCGGCAACTCGACGTGCTCGACCGCAGGCTCAAGGACAACGACTATATCGCCGGTCCCGATTACACCATCGCCGACATGGCGATCTGGCCGTGGTACGGCGGGCTCATGAAGGGCGCGCTCTACGGCGATTCCGCGACCTTCCTCGATGTCGCGAGCTACAAGCATGTGCAGCGCTGGGCCGAGCAGATCGGCGCGCGGCCTGCGGTGAAGCGCGGACGCATGGTCAACCGCGCCACCGGCGCCCCCGAGGAGCAATTGCACGAGCGCCACGACGCCGGCGACTTCGAGACCAGGACACAGGACAAACTGGCGGCCGCGAAGTAATCGCGCCAAGCGTTCGGGTTTTGTAGCCACGTCATTGCCAGCGAAGCGAAGCAATCCGGTTCTTTTTTGACGGCGCTGGATTGCTTCGTCGCTTCGCTCCCCGCAATGACGATCCACTCAAACGAAAGCCCCGCTCGCGGGGGCTTTCGCATCGGGGTGGGTTGGCGCCGCGGAAAACGTCTCAGCTTCCCATGCACTTCTTGACGTAGCTGGTTTTCGCGGCGCCGGAGAGCGGCTTGCCCTCGGCGCTCTTGGCGTTGGCTTCGCAGCACTTCTTCATGAAGCTGGTCTTGGCGGCGCCGGCGAGCGGCTTGCCGTCGGCGCTCACGGCGTTGCAGGACTGCGCCAGGGCCGGCCCGGCGGCAAACAGGGTCAACACGGCGATCAGAGACAGGCTTTTCATGGTGGTCTCCCGGAGGTTGGGCGCTCAGCGTACCTGAACCCATGATACTGACAACGTCCCGCAAGCAAAATTGTTTGCTTGGATCGATCCCGCCGAAGCAACGAATCGGTCGAAAAGCCGGCTGACGCAACCCTGCCGTGCTCCGGCGCCGTTTTACTTCGCCTCGGCTTGCCTCTAAACGACGGGCATGCTGAAGCCGCCGTCCGACCCCCGCCTCGCCGGATACCTGTTTCTCGCCATCACCATTCTCACCTGGGGTCTGAACTGGCCGGCGGTGAAGGTGCTGTTGCTGGAATGGCCGCCGCTGTTTTCACGCGGCGTCGCCGGCGTCGCCGCCGCCGCCCTGCTCGCGGTCATCGCGCTGCGGCGCGGCGAGAGCCTCGCGGTCGCGCGGCGCTTCTGGCCCCGGCTCGGCTTCGCCGCCTTCACCAACGTGTTCGCCTGGATGGGGCTGGGCACGGTGGCGATGAAGTACCTGCCGATCGCCGAGGCGGCGCTGCTCGCCTACACCATGCCGATCTGGACCATGCTGTTCGCCTGGCCGGTGCTGGGCGAGCGGCCGACCTTGCGCGGCGTCGCCGCGCTGGTGCTGGCGTTCGCCGGCCTCGCCGTGCTGTTCAGCGGCCAGAGCGTCACCTTCGATCCCGACAAACTGACCGGCGTGGTGCTGGCGCTCGGCTGCGCGATCCTGTTCGCCTTCGGCAGCGTCACCGCGCGGACGCCGATCCCGCTCAAGCCGTTCGCGCTGGTGGCCTGGCAGTTGACGCTCGGCTGCGTGCCGATGGTCATCATCGGGCTCGCCTTCGAGCATCCTGATCTGGGCGCGCTGTCGCCGCGCGGCTGGGCGCTGATGCTTTACATGACGCTGGGGCCGATGGCGATCGCCTACGTCACCTGGTTCGGCGCGTTGAGCCGCCTCAAGCCCGCCGCCGCCACCACCGGCTCGCTCGGCGTGCCGATCGTCGGCGTCAGCGCCGGCGCGCTGTTCCTCGGCGATCCGTTCGGCCTGCGCGAAATCGCGGCGCTGCTGCTGACGCTGGCCGGCGTCGCGCTGGCGCTGCGGCGCGATCCCAACCCGGCGGAATAGCCGCCCTCGCGATGTTCACGAAACGACTCCATTTCGTTCCAAAAGAACGAATCGGATCAGGCGCAAATCACCCGAAACAGGCTTTAACAAAGCGTTTCAGCGCGGGCTGTCGCGCAGCCACGTCAACAGCGCGGCGTTGATCTCGCGCGGATAGCAATGGCTGAGATCGTCGATCTCGGCATAGGTGACGGAGGCGCCGGCCGCCGCCAGCGCCGCGCCGGCGCGGCGCGCCACCTCCACGGGAAACATCCAGTCGCGCGCGCCGTGGGTAATATGGATCGGCAGCCCTTCGAGGCGCTCGGCGTCGGCCAGCGCCGTCAGCATCGGATGAAAGGTCGCCGACACCGGCGCGAGATGGGTGAAGCGCGAGCCCGCCTCAAGCCCGCTGACGTAACAGAAGGTGCCGCCGTCGCTCATGCCGGTGAGCAAGAGCCGCGCCGGATCGACCGGCCAGCGCGCCGCGATGGCATCGAGAATGCGATGGAGGTTCGGCGTGTCGGCGTCGTCGCCCGCCAGGGCCCAGGTCCGTCCGGTCGCGGTCGGCGCGACGACGATCGCGTCAAAGCTGCGGGCGTCGCGCAGCCAGCTCCACAGGAACGCGCGGCCGTGGCCGGAGCCGCCGTGCAGCGCCATCACCAGCGACAGCGGCCGCCCCGGTGAATAGCCTTCCGGCACGTAGAGCGAATAGCCGCCGCGGCTGCCGCGTTCGTTGTCGACATGGATCACGCCGGTTTCGCCCTCACGAGGTGGCTGCATGGCGCGGGTCGCGGCGTCGGCGTCGACGCGCAGCGACGGATCGAGGAAAAAGCCGTTGACGACGGGATCGCGCGACGCCAGCGGATAGAGCGCCTCCAGCGCGCGCGGCAGATAGCGCAACGCGCCAAAGATCGCGTAGAGATCGTCGCCCTTGGCCGATGCTGTCCGCATGGCGTCGAACGCCGCCAGCGCGAGGCGCGCCGAGGCCGCCGGCGGCGCGTCGTCCGCCTCATGTCCCTGCAAGGCTTCGCGCAATGCCGCATCCGGCGTCCCCACCGCCGCGAACATCTCGTCGAAGGTCATCGGGTCGAGATGACGCGCGATGAATTCCAGCACCGTCAGCGCGCGCAGCAGCGGCGGCAGGATTTTGGCGGCGTCGCTCATCGATGATTCCTCGGCGTCGCCCTACTCTACCGCAAGACTGAGACCCGTATAATTTTCCGCGAGGCTGGTCTGCGCCGCCTTTGAGGCGCGCAGATAATCGAAGTCGGCGCGCTGGATGCGGCGGCCGAACGGGCCGGTCTCGGGGAAAGTGTGCAGCAGCGTGGTCATCCACCACGAGAACCGCTCGGCCTTCCAGATCCGCGAAAGCGCCCTGCGCGAATAGTCGTCGAGCCCCGCCGCCGATTTGTCCGCATAAAAGGCTGCCAGCGCCTCGCCAAGCATGACGACGTCGCTGATCGCGAGATTGAGCCCCTTGGCCCCGGTCGGCGGCACGATATGGGCGGCGTCGCCGGCGAGGAACAGCGCGCCGAACCGCAACGGCTCGGCGACGAAGCTGCGCAGCGGCGCGATGGACTTTTCGATCGATGCGCCCGTGCGCAGGCTCGCCGCGGCCTGGGGATTGATCCGCCGCCGCAGTTCGTCCCAGAAGCGCTGGTCCGACCAGTCCTCGACCCGCTCGCCTTCCTGCACCTGCACATAATAGCGGCTGCGCGTCATCGAGCGCATCGAGCACAGCGCGAAGCCGCGCTCGTGGTGGGCGTAGATCAGTTCGTCGGACACCGGCGGCTGGTCGACCATGACGCCGAGCCAGCCGAACGGATAGTGGCGATCGAACAGGGTTAGCGCGCGCTCGGGAATGCTGGCGCGCGCAACGCCGTGAAAGCCGTCGCAGCCGACGATGAAATCGCAGTCCAGGCTGTGGGTGACGCCGTCCTTGCGCCAGGTGACGCGCGGACGCGCGCCGTCGAAGTCGTGCGGCGTGACCTCGTCGGCCTCGTAGATCGTGGTCAGGCTGGAGGCCGCGCGCGCGGCCATCAGGTCGCGCGTCACCTCGGTCTGGCCGTAGACGGTGACATGGCGGCCGACCAGGGCGGTGAAATCGATATGCTGGATGTCGCCGTCGAAGCACAGATCGACGCCGTGATGGGTCAGGCCCTCGGCGTGCATCCGCGCGCCCAGTCCCAGCCGGTCCAGCACATCGGCGCTGCCCTGCTCCAGCACGCCGGCGCGGATTCGCGACAGCACGTACTCGCCGCTCTTGCGCTCCAGGATGACGTTGTCGATGCCGGCTTTTTCAAGCAGACGCCCCAGCGCCAGACCGGCCGGTCCGGCCCCGATGATCGCGACCTGCGTGCGCATGACATTCCTCCCCCGGCTGGCTTTGCGTCGAGCCGCGATGTTGATCGCGCATGGCCCCCTCGCCAATGGACAGAACCGGCAAACAAGGGGATAATTCGAACATCGAGGAGACGATGTCGGCCATCCCCACTTACGCGCTGTATGGCGAGCAGGGCTATGATTCCACCCCCGACTGGCTGCACTGGGAGACCGTGCTGTCACGCTCCCGCCTCCACGGCTTCCGCATCGCCCCCCACCGCCACGAGCAGTTTTTCCAGATACTGCACCTGACCGGCGGCGCCGCCGAGGTCACCATGGACAATCTGGTCGAACGCATCGTCCCGCCGACGGTGATCGCCATTCCGGCGCTGGCGGTCCACGGTTACGTGTTCTCGGAGGACGTCGAGGGCGTGGTCGTGACCCTGTTCGAGCGCGACGTCCGCGAGGTGCTGGCGGTGGCTCCGGAGGCCGACGTCTGTCTGCGGCGGCCCCACATCCTGCGACGCCCGAGTGAGGCGATCGCGCCGGCGGCGCGTGAAATCGCGGCGTTGATCGCGGAATCGGACGCGCGGGCGCCGGGCCGCGCCATCGCCATGCGCGCGCGGATCGGCGCGACGCTGGCGGCGATCTACCGCGCGGTGCTCGCCACCGCCGGGCCCGCGCCGCAAAGCGGTGGCCGCGCGCAGCGCCACGCCCAGGCGTTTCATCAACTGGTGGAGCGCGAGTTTCGCCGCCACCGGCCGATCGGCTTCTACGCCGGCGCGCTCGGGATCACCCCGCCGCATCTCAACCGGATTTGCCAGGCGGTGCTCGGCGCCTCGGCGCTGAAGGTGATCGAGCGGCGGCTGTTGCTGGAGGCAAAGCGCTACCTGACGTTCTCCTCACTCAGCGTCAAGGAGGTCGCCGCCCTGCTCGGCTATGCCGACGCCGGCTATTTCAACCGGATGTTCCGCCGCGAGGCCGGCGTCGCGCCCGGCGAATACCGTCGGCGCGGCGGCGCGATCTGAACTCGGATGCCGGTTCGCGTGGAGAAAAAGCGTTAAAGCAAAAGATAGAGCTTCGTTCCGATTCGATCGGAACCGAACTGGCTCTAGGCGGCGGCTTCCAGCTCGGCGTCGAGATCGCTGATGACATCCTCGAACGCCGAAATCGCGGCCTGCACCGCGGCGATGCGCATCAGTTCGTCCATGGTCACCGCGCCCCTGCACTTCTGCAAGGCGACCACCAAATCGCGCCGCAGTTCCTTGAGCTGAACGAGCGGCAAACCGTGATCCGGTAAATCCTTCAACATGACGATGTCCCCCGCCTTCGGATTGGAATAGGGGCAACTTAGCGGGATCCTCCTGAAACTCGCTTATAAATATCCCGAAAAGTTTAGCGGTCGGATCCTTTCTGCCGCCCGATTCGGCGGAAGCCGGCGAGGGAGTGTCGTGCATGGCAGCCTTGCGGGGCCTCGCATATTGCATTGCAGCAAAAACGCGCTATCCTACCGGAAAGTTACTGATGGATTGACGATGATGAGCGACAACTGGATGACGAAATATGGTTCCCGGCGCGTGCGGCGCGACCCGCCGACGCTGGGTGAAGCCATTTTCGCGGCCATGGGCATCACCGATAACGCCGACGAACAGGCCGAAATCGCCGCCGCGCTGATGGGCCTGCCGCTTGCCGCGGTCCAGAGCGAGGTGCGCAAGGCCGGCCGCACCGCGGCCCGCGTCCGCACCAAGCAGGTCATCGCCGGCGAGCCTGGCGCGCAGCGCACCGTAGTGGTGGAGCGCCGCGCGGTCCGCCGTTTCGGCAACGACCGCCGCCCCGGCATGTGAACCGGTCCATCGCGAAAAGCCCCGCATCCGGCCGGATGCGGGGCTTTTTTGTTAAATCATTCCCTTCAATTTACGGGACAACCGTCTGGTAATAATTACTTATTGCCAGATCATCGGCACCGGCAACTGCCAGCGGGACATCCGCAGCCACCAGCTCCAATAATCGCGCTGGGAGCGGGCGATCACGCGAGCCCAGGCCTCGGGCACCGCGAGCACGTCGGCAAGATCGAAGCCCGGCACGGTCGACGCCGGCGGCTTGCGCAGATCGATCTCACCAGTCGATTCGCCGTGACGGAACGTCAGGTGGGCGCCAAACTTGTTGGCGAGCGCACGCATCGCCTCGTTCTGCGCCCCGGTCGTGACGCGCAGGCTGCCGTAATCCCGCCGCTTCGCCTCGGAGATGAGGCGGCGGAACAGCACGCTGCCAAGTCCCCGGCGGCGCACCTTGCGGTCGACGCTGAAGGCCACCTCCGGGAGTTGGCTGATTTCGCCGTCCGCCGGATGCAGCTCAGCGGCGGCCAGCACCTCGTCGCCCTCAAGATAGGCGATGACGACGGTGCCGTCGGTGGCGCACTTGGCGGCATAGCGCTCGATGAAACTCTCGTCGGCGAAGCCGTTGAAGCGGTCGTGCCGGCTTTCGCTATCCAGACGCAGCAGGTGTTCGCGCAGCAACGGCATCTCCTGCCGATCCAGTCGCCTGACTACGCCGGGCAAGCCGATCGCATTGATCTCGTCGCGCATGGTCCAATCTCCTTTGTTGGCACAAGCCCTACAAGGAGGCGTCGTTCCCTAGACTTCGGATATTGTGCGCTGCACCATAAATTGCAAGTGGCAAATTTGTCTCAAATCGCGACCGGATGTCGCGGCTGAATCATTAACCGTAACAAACTGTTAAGGTATCAAAGGACCATCTGGGTCTGGGTCGTCACGGCGACCAGTTTGCCGTCCTCGCCTTCGACTCGGGTCTGCCAGACCTGGGTGCGGCGGCCGCGATGCACCGGCGTGGCGGTCGCCGTCACCGTGGTTCCCTCGCGGGCCGCGCCGACGAAATTGGTCTTGCTCTCGATCGTCGTGGTGCCCTTGGCGTCGGCCGGCAGGTTGATGACGGTGGCCGCCGCGCCGACCGAATCCGCCAGCGCCATCACCGCGCCGCCGTGGATCGCGTGGCCGAGCGTACACAGGTCCGGCCGCACCAGCATTCGCGCCACCACCCGCTCCGGCGTGGCCTCGACGAAGGTCACCCCCTTCAGCTCCGCGAACGGCATTTTCATGGAATTGATCTTGTCGAGCAGGTCCACGCCGCGCCTCCTTATTATTGCAGTGGCTCCACCCCGCACCATTCCGCGATGAATAGCGCCGTCGCCTTGGTGGATTTCCGCAGCGATTCCAGATCCACATATTCGTTGAAGCCGTGCATGGCCTCGCCCGAGGCGCCGAAGCACAGGCTCGGGATGCCGGCGTTAAGGCCGTAGAACCGCGTATCGGTCAACGCCGTGAAGGCGCGCTCCGGCACCGCGCCGCCATAGACGGCGTCGAACGCCTTGGCGAAGGCGGCCTCCGGCGCGGCCGAATCGGTCAGTTCATAGCCCTCCGAGAGGAATCCCGACCACTCCACCTGCGGCGGGTTGTTCGACAGGAAACGATGATCGCGCGCCGCGTTGGTGACGCAGGCGAGAATCTCCTTCTGGCACTCCGCGATCGACCAGCCCGGCAGCACCGCGATCCGGCAATCGACATCGCACCAAGCCGGCACGCTGGAGGCCCAGTCGCCGCCCTTGATGATGCCCGGATTGAAATTAATCGGGTGATTGACGTCCTTGAAATACTTGTCGCCTGCCGCGCGCTTGTTCCATTCGATTTCCAGCTTCTCCACCGCCTGGATCAGGTGATAGGCGGCGGTGATGGCGTTGGAGCCCGCGCCGGCCTGATAGACATGCACCGGGAAGCCGCGCACCCGGATCCGGAACCAGATCACCCCGACCTGCGAGCGGATCATGTGGCCCTCGGTCGGCTCCGGAATGAAGCAGGCATCGGCGCGATAGCCGCGCTGAATGGTCGAGAGCGCGCCGACGCCGGTCGATTCCTCCTCTATCACCGACTGGAAATGGATCCGCGCGGTCGGCCTCAACCCCGCGGCCCTGATGGCGTCGAGGGCATACAGCGCGGCGATGGTGCCGGATTTCATGTCGCAGGCGCCGCGACCGTACATCCGGCCGTCCTTGATGGTCGGCTGGAACGGCGGCGTCTCCCACATGTCTAGCGGTCCCGCCGGCACCACGTCGCAATGGCCCTGAATAATCAGCGACTTGCCCACCTCGGTCGCCGGCCGGTAGGTGCCGACCACGGTGCGCGCGCGGGAAAAATCGTGCTCGATCGGACCGTAGCCGCGCAGGCCCTTGAGGTCGTCGAGATTGATATGCCAGTCGTCCACCTCGTAGCCGCGCGCGCGCAACAGGTCGCCGATCAAATCCTGGCAAGGGCCTTCCGCGCCGCGCGTGCTGGGTATGGCAACAAGCTGTCTGGTGGTTTCCAGTTGAGCGTCGAAGCCGGCATCGACGGCATCGAAAATGCGTTTCTTGTTGTCGTTGGCGCTCATGCTCCCCCCTTTCGGCCGATGCGGCCGGACATCGGATCCGGCTTTGGATCCGGCTCTTGGACGGCATCAAATCACATCCGGGCGGGGATTGTCGCGCCATATCGGCCTGTCAGAATCGCATGCGGGCCATTAAACTGGCGTCCGGTCGATGCAAGGAACCCGCCACGGTGCGCTTGGGAAAATGGACGATGATCGGTCTCGGCCTCGCTTGCGGCGCGGCGGCGCTGCTGCCGGCGCGCGGGGTCGGCGCCGAGCAGGTGGCGAGCGAGCGGGATATCGTCAATCTGCGGCTCGGTCAGCGCATTCTTGTCGATGACGGCACCTGCCCGACCGGACAGATCAAGCAGGTGACCGGCGCGCAATTGAGCAGCGCCGGCGTGGTGCGCCGGGTCGAATGCGTCTCGCGCCAGGGCGCGCGGCGCTAGATTTCAGAACCGGCCCTATTTATTGAAGAAATCGCCGCATTTCGGCACGGGGGCGTCGCTCGCGCCCCACGGCATGATCGGCACCGAAGCGGTCGAGTTCTGCGGCGAGCCGTCGATCAGCTTGTCGGAATAGACCATGTACACCAATGTGTTGCGCTTGGCGTCGCAGCCGCGCACGATCTGCATCTTCTTGAACATCAGCGAACGCCGCTGGCTGAACATGTCCTCGCCCTGCTCCAGCTTGGCGCCCGTCTTGAAGCGGATCGGCCCGGTCTGGCGGCACGACAGCGAAATGTCCGAGACCTGCTCGGCCAGTCCCAGCCAGCCCTTGAAGCCGCCCTTTTCCGGCACGGTGAAATGGCAGGCGACGCCCTCGATTTCGGGATCGTCCAGACCGTAGGTGGCGAGCTTGTCGTTGGGACTCATCCACTTGAACACGGTCGAGCGCCGGAAGATCAGGTCCGGCTCCTCGGCCGCGAAAGCCGACCAGGCGGTCAGCAGGGCGAACACCACGACGGCAAGCCCGATCAGTTTGGGGCGAATTTCCTCGCGCGGCCATCGACCCGATCTCATCAAATGTCTCCATCAACGTCAGGCCGTCCATATAGGACGCCATGCCGCGCTGCGGTAGGGCCGCGCGTTAAGGCAAAATGAGGGGATTTGTCGGATATTTCCCGCCAGTCGAGATATTTGCGCGCAGGCGTCAAGGCCGGCGGCGAACCGGCATGTAAGGAAGCGTTGCGTTGCGTATCAAACAGGTTCCCGCCGGGACGTGGGCCGACTTCCCGTCGGCTCGCGGCCGCGCCTCCCGTCTCTGCGCCACGGCGCTCCTGTCCTCGGCCGTC
This sequence comes from Xanthobacteraceae bacterium, assembly GCA_023954195.1. Lineage (GTDB taxonomy): Bacteria > Pseudomonadota > Alphaproteobacteria > Rhizobiales > Xanthobacteraceae > 62-47. The sequence continues at coordinate 246,794 of JAMLIK010000001.1, read as the reverse complement.
GTGCTGGCGAGTCTCGCGCCAGCCATGGCCTGGTCGCCGGATTCTTGGCCGCCGGATTCCTGGCCGCCGTATTCCGGGTCGGACGAAATGGTCTTCGAGCCGGATACTCCGCCTCCGCCGCGACCGGTCCGTCACCGCCGCCCGAGGGCGGCGCGGGTCAAGGTGAAGGAAACCGTGGCGCCGACGCGAAAACCGCATAATCCGGTGATCGTCACGGTGTCGATCAAACATCAGTCACTGAAAGTTTATGACGCGGACGGCCTGTTCGCGGAAACTCCGGTGTCCACCGGCATGCCGGGCCACGCCACGCCGCTCGGCATCTTCAGCGTGATCCAGAAGAACAAGTGGCACCGCTCCAACATCTATAGCGGCGCGCCGATGCCTTACATGCAGCGGCTGACATGGTCGGGCATCGCCATGCACGCCGGCGTGCTGCCGGGCTATCCGGCCTCGCACGGCTGTATCCGCATGCCGAACCGGTTCGCGACCGAGCTGTGGGGCTGGACCCGGATGGGCGCGCGCGTCGTTGTCACCGCCAACGAGGTCAGCCCGGTTCCCATCTCGCATCCGCTCCTCGCCACCCGCAAGCCGGAGCCCGCCCCGCCGCCCGCGCCGGAACCCGCGCAAGCCGACGCCAAAGGCGATACCGCGACCACGGCGATCGCCATCGATCTGGCGGATCTGCGGCCGTCGCTGACATCGGCCGTCGCTACCGTGACCGAGCCGACGACCACCGGCCTCGCATCGTCCGACGCCGCCCCAGCGCCGGCCGCCGCGCCGCCCACGCCAAAACGCAGCGGACCGATCGCGGTTTTCATCAGCGGCAAGGACGCCAGGCTCTACGTCCGGCAGAACTTCGCGCCGCTGTTCGACGTGCCGATCACGGTGGCGCCCGGCGATCGTCCGCTCGGCACCCATGTCTTCACCGCGCAGGCGGTGACCGCGCCGGGCGACGGCGACAGGACCGTCACGTTCCGCTGGTCGGCGCTGTCGCTCCCCGTCGAGGCCCGCGCCAGGGTCGCGAGCCACCACGCCGCGCGGCAGCGGCAGGATCTCGACACCGGCGAGATCGCAACCGCGACGCACGCCGGCACCGCGACCGAGGCGCTCGATCGCCTCACCATTCCGGCGGAAACCGCGACCCGGCTCGCCGAGGCGTTGACCACCGGCAGTTCGATCATCGTCTCGGATCAGGGGCTCAACCGCAACGAAACCGGGCTCGGCACCGACTTCATCGTCCCGCTACGGTAGGGCATAATCCAAAAAACGTGCCGCCAGACTTGATCCGGGGGGCGGAAACCGGCTTCCTGAAAAGATCATGCTCGAACCCGCAAACTCAAGGAACAGGCGCGTGACGTGGTGAGGGAACTGGCGATCGAAGGCTACGTCATCCTGTCCGCCGACGGCATGCTCGCCGACGGCAACGGCGTGATGCCGCCCGAATTGAAGTTCGACGGCGACCAGCGGTTTTTCAACGACGCGCTCGACCAGGCCGATCTCGTCGTCCATGGCCGCAACTCCGGCGAACAGCAGCCGAACTCCCCGAAACGCCGGCGCATCATCCTGACGCGCGATGTCGCGGCGCTGGCGGCCGATCCGTCCAACGCCATGGCGACCTTGTGGAATCCGGCAGGCGCCTCGTTCGCGGCGGCGTGCGCGCGCGCCGGCGTCACGCGGGGCACCGCCGCCGTCATCGGCGGGCCCGCCGTGTTCGGCCTGTTTCTCGACCGCTTCGATACCTTCTGGCTGTCGCAGGCCCCCCATGTCCACATTCCCGGCGGCGAGCCGGGCCTGCCCGGCATTCCGGGGCGCACGGCGCAAGCGGTGCTGGCCGCGCACGGGCTTCGGCCCGCCGAAGTCCGCGTGCTCGATGCCGGGCACGAGGTGACGGTCATGGCCTGGCGGCGGAAAACCCCGGCCCACGCCCTTCAATAAGTCTCGGACCCCGGCTCGGTCTGGAGCACCGGACGCGGCGCGGCGCCGATCCCGACGATCATCAACAGCCCGCCGATCAGCGCCAGGTTCTTCAGGGTCAGCACCATGTCGGCGCGGGCGCCCGGCCACGCCTGATTCCAGAAGTCATGGAAATAGAACGTGGCGGCGGCCGTGACCAGGATCAGCAGAACCGCGAAAAGCCGCGCGCCGAAATTGACGGCGAGCGCAACCCCGCCGATCAGTTCGAGCGCACCGGCGACGATCGCCAGGATTCGCGCCATCGGCATCCCGCTGACGCCTTCGAGCTGAGTCGCATAATCGGCGACGGCGGCCGGCGTCGCCACCTTCGCGGCGATCACGGCGGTGGTCCCGCCGAGATCGAACAGGTGCAGCGCACCGGAGACAATGAACAGGATGGCGAACAGAACACGACCGGCGGAGACGAAAGCGGACATCCAGAGCCTCACGGGCAAACGCCGACGCCCCATGCATCGATGGCTTGCGCTGCGATTCTAGCATTCGCGCCCGGCGTCAGCCCACACTTTTCGCGATTGGCTGCACCTGATAAATGAATGGGCGACCGGCAACCGGATGGGGCGAGGCATGACCACCAACAAGAAGAAGCTGCTGATTACCGAGTCGCTGTCGACGCAAGGATGGCAACTGTTCAGGGAGCGCGAGGACATCGAGGCCATCGAATTTCCCAATATGATCCCGCAACGCGATTTTATCTCGCTGCTGGCGGAGCACGCGCCTGTGCATGGCGTGGCGCTCGGCGCCACCGCGTTCGGCGATCCTGAACTCGACGCCTCGAAGGACATGAAAGTCGTCGCCCGCATCGGCGTCGGGTTCGACGCCATCGACGTGCCGGCGCTGAGCCAGCGCAAGGTGCCGCTGATGGTGGCCGGCACCGCCAATTCTCCCTCGGTGGCCGAGCAGGCGATCTTCATGATGATGACGCTGGCCAAGCGCGGCGTCGAGCTGCATGCCCTGGTCAAGGACGGCAAATGGCCGACGCGGCTCGGGCTGCTGCCGTTCGACCTCTACGGTAAGACGCTGCTGATCGTCGGCTTCGGCCGCATCGGCACCCGCACCGCGAAACGTTGCCTGGCGATGGAAATGAACGTGCTGGTGTACGATCCCTACAAGAGCGCCGACGACATCCGCGCCGCCGGCTGCGAGCCGGTGGACGATCTCGACGCCGCCCTGCCCCGCGCCGACTTCATCAGCCTGCATTGCCCGAAGACGCCGGAAACGGTGGGACTAATCAACGCCGCGCGGCTGAAGCTGATGAAGCCGACCGCCTATCTGGTCAACACCGCGCGCGGCGGCATCGTGGTGGAAGCCGCGCTCTACGACGCGCTGACCTCGCGCCGGCTCGCCGGCGCCGGCCTCGACGTGTTCGAACAGGAACCGCCGCCGCCCGGCCACCCGCTGTTCGCGCTGCCCAATGTCGTCATCGCCCCGCACGTCGCCGGCGTCACCCGCGAGGCGCTCGACCGCATGGGCGAGCAGACCGCGCGCAACATCCTCAGCGCGCTCGACGGCGCCGCCATCCGGCAAAATGTCATCAATCAGGACGTGCTGGGCTGAGAATCTGAGTTCAGCGAGGACTGGATTGCTTCGCTCCGCTCGCAATGACGCCCAACCGGGAGCACCCGCATGGCATTCAAGGAATTCGGCGACTATGACGCGCTCGGCCTCGCCGAACTGGTGCGCGGCAAGCAAATCAGTCCGGCCGAGTTGCTCGACGAGGCTCTCGCGCGCACCGCGAAGGTCGATCCCCGGATCAACGCGGTGGTGGTCAGGCACGAGGATTTCGCGCGCGAGCAGATCGAAAGCGGCCTGCCGTCCGGGCCGTTCACCGGCGTTCCGTTCCTGCTGAAGGACCTCGAAAACCTCGCCGGCACGCGCACCACCTCGGGCGCCAGCGTGTTCAAGGACAACGTCGCCGATCACGACGGCATCGTGGCGGCGCGGTTCAAGGCCGCCGGCCTTGTCATCTTCGGGAAGACCTCGACGCCGGAGTTCGGCCTGCTGCCGACCACCGAGAGCCGACTGTTCGGGCCGACCCGCAATCCGTGGAACCCGGCGCATTCCTCCGGCGGCTCGTCCGGCGGCGCGGCGGCGGCGGTCGCCGCGCGCGTGCTGCCGGTGGCGCATGCCAGCGACGGCGGCGGCTCGATCCGGATCCCGGCCTCGGCCTGCGGCGTGTTCGGCCTCAAGCCGACCCGCGCGCGCACCCCGCTGGGGCCGGATCGCGGCGAGGGCTGGGGCGGCTTTTCCTGCAATCACGTCGTCAGCATCAGCGTACGCGACAGCGCTGCGATGCTGGACGCCATTTGCGGTCCGGAGCCGACCAGCCCCTATACCGCACCGACGCCGCACCGGCCCTACATCGAGGAAGTGAGGCGCGAACCGGGACGGCTGCGGATTTTCTTTACCGACAAATCGACTTACGGCGAGGCCATCGACCCGGAGATCGCTTCCGCCCTGCGCGACGTCGCGACGATGCTGGCGAAGCTCGGCCACCACGTCGAGGAGCGCGCGCCAAAACTCGCCGCCGATCCGGCGGCGGTGATGGCGGTGATCGTCGCCGCCAACACCGCGCTGGCGGTGCGCCTCACCGAAGCGCGGCTCAAGCGCGAGATGACCGACCGCGACTTCGAGCGGCTGACGCTGGCCAGCGCCCGCAACGCCGCCAAGGCCAGCGCCACCGACTATGTCGCGGCGCAGCTCGCGGCGTTCCAGATTTCGCGCAGCCTCGCGGATTTCTTCGCGGACTGCGACGTGTTCCTGTCGCCGACCCTGTGCGCGCCACCGCTGCGGATCGGCGAGATCGACAGCATGTCGGACGACCTGTCGCACATCACCCCGATCCTGCGGCGCTACATGCCGGGCACCAGCCAGTTCAATATGTCGGGCCAGCCGGCGATGTCGGTGCCGCTGGCGTGGAACGCGGCCGGGCTGCCGCTCGGCATGAGCTTCGCCGCGAAGTTCGGCGACGAGGCGACGCTGTTCCGCCTCGCCGCGCAACTGGAGCAGGCGCGGCCGTGGAAGGACCGCAAGCCGGGGATTTGCGCGTGATGGGTCGTTGAAATTGGCTTTGTGCCCCGGCTATGCGCTGCGGCACGAAGTGCCGCTGCGCATAGCCGGGGCCGTATCAACGACAGTGTTCGCAACGGTCCCGGGTCTGCGAAGCAGCGTTTCACGCTGCATCGCGCCCGGGACATGCTCAAACAAAAAGATCGCCGCGACCCATGTGATCCAACTCACATTCCTTGAATGATCCGCCTTCTAGGGTGCGGGGACATCAGATCCCACCCCTCCCGAGGAGGTTCCCATGAAGGTCGTCGTCGCCGCCGCCGCGCTGCTGCTCTCCACCGCCCTCGCCCACGCCGGAGATTCGTATTCGTTCGATGTCGGCGGCCGCACGGTCACCATTCGCGCGCCGCGCGGCTGCGACCACCCGTCCTGCATCTCGGTGTCGATCCCCGGCGTCTTCCACTACGGCCCCAAGCGCGGCGCACGCGTCGAGATCGAACGGGACGACAGCGATATCGAAACCATGGCGGCCGCGCCGGTCGTGGTCCCCCCGCCGGCCCAGCCTCCGGTCCGGCAGCAGCCCCCGGTTCAAACGGCAACCCAGCCCGCGCCGGCCGCCCCGGTCGCGACCTCCCAGCCCGCCACGCGGATCGAAGCCAAGCCTGTCGAGGTCAAGCCCGCCGCCGAGCCCGCCCAGCCGCAGAGCCAGCCCGCTCCCGCCCAGCCCACCGTGGTCGCCAGCGCCCCGGTCGCCGCGCCGGTGCAGCAACGCGAGGCCCCCGCCCCGGTCGCCCCGCAGGCCGCCAATTCGCCGCTCGGCGTCTGGCTGACCGAGGAGAAGGAAGGCAGGGTGCGCATCGAGCCGTGCGGGTCCCACCTCTGCGGTTATTCGATCGACGCCAAGACCAACCAGAACAAGGACCGGGTCCTCATCAACATGCGCCCGACCGGCGCGAAGTGGAGCGGCCGCATCCATGACCCGAAGGGCGGTGGCACCTATGACTCGACCATCGCGATGAAGGGCTCGGATCGGCTCCGCGTGCAGGGTTGCGCCTTCGGCGGCATGTTCTGCGGCGGCCAGACCTGGACGCGGGTGCAGTAGACACCTCCCCGTTATCAGCGACGATAGATAAACGGCCCCGCCGACCCGGCGGAGCCACTGTGTTTGAAAAGGATAACAACGAGAATCGTCATACCGCGCAGGCGGGTATCCGGCATTCCGCATCCGAAGACGGCTTCCCTCGCGCCGCACGGAACACTGGATCGTCCGCCTGCGCGGACGATGACGCCTCATTTCCCGGCCAACCTCGGTCTGACGACGATCACTCCGCCACGACCGGCCGCGCATAGTCCGCGTCGCTGACCTGCTCCAGCCACGTCACGGCGCTGCCGCCCTCGGCCTCCTGCATCGCGATGTGGGCCATCGCGTGGTCGGGCGCCGCGCCGTGCCAGTGTTTTTCGCCCGGCGGAATCCAGACCGTGTCGCCGGCGCGGATTTCACGCACCGCGCCGCCCTCGGTCTGCGCCCGCCCGATGCCGGACACCACATGGAGCGTCTGGCCGAGCGGATGGGTGTGCCATGCCGTGCGCGCGCCGGGCGCGAACGACACAAGCGCCGCCGCCGCCCGCGCCGGCGCCGGGGCGCTGACGATGGGATCGATCCACACCGTGCCGGTGAAATAGTCGGCGGATCCCCGCTGCGTCGGCCGTGAGCCGTTGCGATGAATATCCATGGTTTCCCTTTCGGTTCCGTACCGCTTACGACTTCGCCTTGAACGCGGCGTAGCGCGCCTTGGTGTCGGCGTTCATCGGATAAAGCCCCGGCAGCGCCGCGCCATTGTTGACCTCCTCGACGATCCACGCCTCCATCCGCTCCTGCTCCGGACCTTCCGCGAGAACGTGGTCGAGCAGCGCCTGCGGAATCAGCACCACGCCGTCCTGATCGGCGACGATGATGTCGTTCGGAAACACCGCGACGCCGCCGCAGGCGATGCCCTCGCCCCAGCCGACGAAGGTCAGCCCCGCCACTGACGGCGGCGCGGCGGCGCCGCTGCACCATGTCGGCAGGCCGGTGCCGAGCACGCCTTCGAGATCGCGCACCACGCCGTCGGTCACCAGCGCCGTCACCTTGCGTTTCACCATGCGGGCGCAAAGGATGTCGCCGAAAATGCCGGCGGTGCTCACTCCCATCGCGTCGACCACGGCGATCACCCCTTCCGGCATCGCCTCGATGGCGGTGCGGGTCGAGATCGGCGACGACCAGGATTCCGGGGTCGCCAGATCCTCGCGCGCCGGCACGAAGCGCAAGGTGAAGGCCGGGCCGACCAGTCGCGGCTGGCCGGGCTTGAGCGGCCGCGCGCCGCGCAGCCACAGATTGCGCAGTCCCTTCTTCAGCAGCACGGTGGTGATCGTCGCGGTGGAGACATGCGACAGCGTCGCGATGGCCTGTGGGGAAAGCGACATGGGACGAACTTCTCCGATGAGGATGGATGCTGCGCATCTTGCGTCCGGGACAATCCGCGTCAAGGCTGACGATCACAACACGGTCCCGCGCCGCGCGCGGCCGAATTTCCTTCCACGGCCGAAACAGGCTATCGTCGCGGCGTTGCAGGCAGAACGGCTCGCAGGACAGGCATGGCCGCAGAATTTCTCCCGCCCCGGATGCTGCCGAGCGGCGACGCCGCGATCACCGTAGAGTTCGCCCGCCGGATCGACGACGACGCCAACCGCCGGGTTCTCGCGCTCGACCGCCTCCTTGCCGCCGAGCCGATCGCCGGGATCACCGAGACGGTGCCGACCTATCGTTCGCTGCTGGTGCATTACGATCCGCTGCAAATCGATTTCGCAACGCTGGCGGACCAATTGACGGCGCTCGCCGCGCGGCCCCTCCCCGATGCGATGGCTGCGCGGCACTGGCGGATTCCCGTGGCCTATGGCTTTGAGCATGGCATCGACCTCGATGAGGCGGCGGCGACGCTCGGCCTCAGCCCCGAGGCGCTGATCGCACGCCATGCCGCGCCGACCTATCGGGTGGCGATGATCGGCTTCACGCCGGGATGGTCCTATCTCAGCGGGCTCGATCCGGCGCTGGAATTGCCGCGCCGGCGGGAGCCCCGGCTCAACACGCCGGCCGGCACCATTTCCATCGGCGGCGTGCAGGCCGGCGTTCAATGCATCGCCGGGCCGAGCGGCTGGCATCTGCTGGGACGAACGCCGGTGCGCACTTATCGGTTGCACCGCGATCCAGTGTTCCTGCTGGAGCCCGGCGACACCCTGAACTTCTACCCGGTCGACGCAACAACCTTCGCGGAAATGGATCGCGCCGCCGCGCGGGGCGATATCATCGCCGAACGGGTGGCGTCATGAGCCGGCTGATCGTCACCGCCGTCGGCCCCGCGACCTCGGTGCAGGACGCCGGCCGCTTCGGCGCGCAGCGCTACGGGCTGCCGCCGAGCGGCGCGATGGACCGGCTGGCGCTGGCGACGGCGAATACGCTCGCCGGCAATCCGCCGTTCACCGCCGCGATCGAGCTGGGCCCGTACGGGGCCACCTTCACCGCAGAGGACGGCCCGGTCCGTATCGCGCTGGCGGGAGCGGCCCGCGGCATCAAGATTGACGACCGCGTGCTGCCGCGGAACCAGTCCGCGACGCTGCAACCCGGCGAGCGGCTGACGCTGGGCGCGGCGCGCGAGGCCGTGTTCAGCTATCTCGCCGTCGAGGGCGGCATTTCGGGGGAGGCCGCGTTCGGCAGCCGCTCGGTCAACGCCCGCGCCGGCCTGGGCAGCCCGGTGGCGCGTCCGCTGCAATCGGGCGACCGCCTCGACGTCGACCCGGCCACCGAACGCGCCGAACAGACCATCGCATCGCTGCCGATCGCGCCGGATCCGATCCGCGTCGTGCTGGGGCCCCAGGACGACGAATTCGGCGACGCCGTCAGAACCTTTCTCGACGGCGTCTGGACCATCTCGCCGACCAGCGACCGCATGGGCTATCGTCTCGAAGGCCCCCTCATCCGGCACCGGAATGGCCACAACATCGTCTCCGACGGCACCGTCAACGGCAGCATTCAAGTGCCGGGCAACGGCCAGCCGATCGTGTTGATGCCGGATCGCGGCACTACCGGCGGTTATCCGAAGATCGCCACCGTGATCGGCCCCGACCTCGGGCGTTTCGCGCAGACGCCGCCGCGACGACCGTTCCGCTTCGAGGCGATCAGTGTCGCCGAAGCGCGGCAAGCGGCGATCGCCTTCGCGGCGCGGCTCGCCGATCTGCCGGCGCGGATGACCGCCGTCGGACAGTTTGAAGTCAATGTCGCGGCGTTGCACAGCGCCAACATCGCCGGCCACGCGGTGAGCGCCGTCGATGCCGGAACCTGGCAGAGCGAGCCGCGCCCCGATCAACGCCCCTGACGCCAACCGATAAGGAACCCCAGCATGACCATCGATCTGAACTGCGACCTCGGAGAGGGTTTCGGCGCATGGCAAATGGGCGACGACGACGCCATGCTCGGCCTTGCCTCCAGCGTCAACGTCGCCTGCGGCTTTCACGCCGGCGATCCCGACATCATGCGCAGGACGGCGGAACTGGCGAAGGCGCGCGGGGTCAGTATCGGCGCGCATCCCGGCTATCGCGACCTGCACGGCTTCGGCCGCCGGCCGGTGGCCGGATTGACCGCCGCCGAGATCGAAAATCTCGTCGCCTACCAGATCGGCGCGCTGCAAGCCGTGGCGGCGCTGGCGGGCCACAAGGTTACCCACGTCAAGGCGCATGGCGCGCTGTCCAACGTCGCCTGCGAGGACGACATGACCGCGCGCGCCATCGCATCCGCGATCAAGGCGGTGGATCGCGATCTGATCTTCGTGGTGCTCGCCAACAGCAAATTGTTGAAGGCGGGCGAAGCCGCCGGCCTGCCGCTGGCGCACGAGGTGTTCGCCGACCGCGCCTATGAGGACGACGGCAACCTGGTATCGCGCCGCAAGCCGGGCGCGGTGCTGCACGACGCTGACGCGATCGCGGCCCGCGTCGTCCGCATGGTGGAGGACCGCGCGGTGGTGTCGGTCACCGGCAAGGTCATCAAGGCGCGGATCGATACGGTGTGTATTCACGGCGACACGGCGGGCGCGGTCGGCATCGCCCGCGCGGTGCGGCAGGCGCTGAAGGAGGCCGGCATCGAGGTGAAGCCATTCAACGCCCGGTGAAACGATCAGAACGGCCGATAGGCCAGCGTGCCGAGCAGCACGGCGGCGATCAGCGCCAAAGCGCCGCCCAGCGCCAGCGCATGAAACCGGGTTTCCGCGCGAAAGGCCAGTTCGCGCACGGGAACGGATCGTCGGGTTTCGGAATCGCGCATCGTCAGGCTCCATGGTCTTGGAGCAGGACATTGCAGCGTCAGCCCACCGAACCGCAACCACCCGAAGGAAATAGCGACAGGCGTATTTCCGGCGGCTGCGATACTGGACGACTATTCTCCTGTGACGGCGCGCGACGACGGATTTATTCGCGCTCCTCCTAATACACGTCCTGTTGATACCGCCCCTTGCGCTTGAGGTCGGCGACGAAGGCCACCGCCTCGTCGGTCGAGCGCATGCCGAACTGGGCGACGATATCGACCAGCGCTCGCTCGACATCCTTGCCCATGCGCTTGGCGTCGCCGCAGACATAGAGATGCGCGCCGTCCGCGAGCCAGTTCCACAGTTCATGACCGACCTCGCGCATCCGGTCCTGCACGTAAAACTTCTTCTCGTCATCGCGCGACCAGGCCAGCGACAGCCGCGTCAGCAACCCCGCCCCTTTCATCGCGTTCAGTTCGTGCTCGTAGAAGAAATCGCAATCACGGCGCTGATGCCCGAAGAACAGCCAGTTGCGGCCGCGCGCCCCGGTCGCGCCGCGATCCTGCAAGAAGGCGCGGAACGGCGCGACGCCGGTGCCGGGGCCGATCATGATGACCGGCGTGTCGCCGCTCGCAGGCAATGCGAACCCGTGCGCCTTCTGCACATAGACGCGGATGTCGTCGCCGATGGCGGCGCGCTCCGCGAGATAGGTCGACGCCACGCCGAGGCGTCCGCGCCGGCCGATCAGGTAGCGCACCGTATCGACGGTGAGCGACAAGCGACCCGGCGCGGCGTTGTGCGACGACGAGATCGAATAGAGCCGCGGCTGCAACGGATCGAGCGCCTCGACGAAGGCTTCCGGGTGCGGCCGCACGCCCATGAATTTCTGCAACGTCGCCAGCACGTCGAGATGCGCGGCGTCGCCGTCGGGATCGCCGCCCTGCGCCAGCACCCGCGCCTTCTCGCGCAAGGCGCCGCCACTGACGAAGGACAGCAGTTCGAACAGCTTGTCCGGCGAAGGCGACAGCGAGACGTCGTCGCGCAGCACGTCGCGCAGCGCCTTGCCATTGACCTGCGTGGCATGCGACGCGCCGAGCACCGCGATCACCTGGTCGACAAGGCCGAGATCGTTGCGCGGGAACACGCCGAAGGAATCACCCACGACATAATCGAGATCGCCCTGCGTCAGATCGAACTCGATATGCCACGTCTCCTTCTCCGAGCCCGGCTTGTTCAACAAGCGCCGCGACAGCAATCTCGCCATCGCCGGGTTGTCGCGTGAGCGGCCGGGCGCGCTGGCCGGCGCGGCCGATGCCGCGAGGTCCGGCGCGGCCTTCGCGGCCGGCGCGGCATCGCGTTCGGCGTGCAGCGCCTTCAGCATCCGCGCGGTGTCCTTGCCACCCGGAACGCAGAGGTTGACGCGCTCCTCGGTGCGCGCCGCCAGCGCATCGGCATAGTCGCGGCAGTTATAGCCGCACTGTCCGCAATCCTGCTGCGCCATCGCCGCCATCATCCGCCGTCGCAAGGGTTTTCCCTCGGCCAGCTTCATGCGGTCCGCGATCGGCATGGTCTGGTCGTGCCACGGCGCGTCGTCGTCATCGTCGGCGGCGGCCAGGTCGCCGACGATCGCCGCGCTCTGTTCCGGCGACAGCGCCACGTTGCCGTCGAGTTGCAACGCGCCGACCAGAAAGCCGTTGAGCCAGGCGCGCTGTGCGTCCGTGAACGGCGCGCCTTCCGGAACGACCTGCAATCGCGTCAATGGTGTGGTCTGGTTCATGCCGCCGCCTCCGCATCGGCCAATCGCCGCAGGGATTCCGCGTCGTGGCGTCGAGAGAACTGCGCGAAGGTCTCCTCCGCCGAGACCCGGTTGGTCATGTAGGCCCGCAGCACGCGTTCGACGATTTGCGGCGCGTCGTCGGCCTTGATGTCGCGATAGACCTCCTGCCCGATCCCGGCGTCGGGGCCGAAGCCGCCGCCGGTGGTGAGATGATAACCCTCCACGGTGTCGCCTTCCTCGCCCACCACGACCTTCGCGGCGAGCAGTCCGATGTCGCCGATGTAATGCTGCGCGCAGGAATGATGGCAGCCGGTGAGATGGATGTTGAGCGGCGTATCGAGCGCCACGCGGGTCTCGCACCATGTTGCGATGGCGTCGCCGTGCCGCTTGGTGTCGGAGGCCGCGAACTTGCAACCGGCGTTGCCGGTGCAGGCCACAAGTCCGGCGCGGACCGGCGAGGCGGCGGTCGCGAGATCCAGCGCATCGACAGCCGCCGTCGCCAGCGCGATATTGCCGTCGGCGACGCCGGAAATCAGCAGGTTCTGCCACACCGTCAGCCGGATATCGCCGTCGCCGAGATCCCGCGCGATCCTGGCGAGCCCGCGCATCTGCGCGCAGGTCAGCTTGCCGAGCGGCAGCACCACGCCGATCCAGTTCAGTCCCGCCTGCGCTTGCGGATGCACGCCGATATGGGCGGCGCGGTCGAACGCCGGACGCGGCGCGACGGCCTCGGCCGGCACGCGCGTCAGCGCATGGCCGAGACGCGCCTCGACCTCCTTCAGAAAGGCGTCGAAGCCCATGGCGTCGAGCACATATTTCAGGCGGGCCTTGAGGCGATTGGTGCGGTCGCCCTGTTCGATGAAAACGCGCACGATGGCGTCCGCCACCATGGTCGCCTCGGAGGGCTTGACGATGACGCCGGTGTCGCGCGCGAAATCCCGGTGCCCGGTGATGCCTCCTAGTCCGAGCCGAAACCAGATGCCCGGCGCGACGCCGAAGCCGTCCGTCACCTCGACGGCCGCGAACGCGATGTCGTTGGTGTCCTCCAGCACGGGAATGGTGCCCGCCCCGTCGAAGGCGACGTTGAACTTGCGCGGCAGGCCGATCAGCGAGCGGTCGTTGAGGATGTGGAAGTGCCAGTCGCGCGCGTAGGGCCGCGTGTCGAGCAATTCGCGCGGATCGATGCCGGCGGTCGGCGTGCCGGTGACGTTGCGGATGTTGTCGGCGCCGGAGCCGCGCGAGCACAGGCCGATATCGGTGATGCCCTCGATCATCGCCACGGTGTCGCGCGGCGCGATCTCGCGGATCTGGATGTTGGCGCGCGTGGTGACGTGGGCATAGCCGCCGCCAAAATGCTCCGCGAGATCGGCGAGGCCCGCGAACTGATGCGCCTTGAGGATGCCGTTCGGAATCCGCAAGCGGCACATATACGAGGACTGCGCCGGCGCGACGTAGAACATGCCGTAGTAGCGCCAGCGAAAGTTGTCCGCCGGCGGCGGCGCGACGTTATCACGCGCCTGCGCCTTCAATCGCTCATAGGCATCGAACGGATGTTGCTCGCGCTTGAACTTCTCGGGATCGGACAATTTCTTGCCGTCACTGAGGAAGCGGTCCTGCGCTTTCAGGTGCGCGGCGTCGGGCCCGGTCGGCGCCGGCGCGGCATCGGCGGCGGGCGTTCCCGCCCCGCCGCCGCTTCGCCCGAGGCGCCCCGCTTGCACCCCGGATACGAAGCCTTCGAGGTAACGCTTCTGTTCGTCGCTGAAGTCGGCGGTCATCGAATCCATCTTCATGAGCGGTCGCGCCTTCGATTATTCCGCCGGCACCGGCGACGACGCCATCGGCGCGCGCGGCCGGGCCGGCTTGTAGGTGGCGTAGAGCGCGAGGCCCGTGAACAGCGCGCCGCCGACGATATTGCCGAGCGTCACCGGAATCTGGTTCCACAGCCACCAGTCCGCGACGCTCACTTTCGCGCCCATCAACATGCCGGTCGGGATCACGAACATATTGACCACCGCGTGCTCGAAGCCCTGCGCGAAAAACGTCGTGATCGGCAGCCATGCGGCGACGATCTTGCCGATGGTCGAGGTCGAGGTCATCGCCATCACCACGCCGAGGCAGACCAGCCAGTTGCACAGCATTGCCTTGACGAACACGGTGACCATGCCCGCCACGCCGAGCGCTTCGTAGGCGAGGGTCTTGGCTTCGGCCGTGGCGATGATCTTCGCCGCGACGCCCGCGGGCGCCGCCGCGCCCATGTTGGTCAGCGCGATGGCCAGCAGCGCGCCGTAGGCGATGCTGCCGAGCAGATTGCCGAGGAACACCCACGACCAGTTGGCGATCACGCTGCTCCAGCCTCCCCGGCCAGACAGCGCCGCCAGCGGCAGCAGCGCGAAACTGCCGGTCACCAGTTCGAGCCCGAGCAGCACGATCATCACGAAGCAGACCGGAAAGATCAGCGCGCCGACGATGGGTTGCCCGGTGGTGGCCGCCGCGCCGAACGCGAGGCTGGTCGCCGTGCCGAGCAGCGCGCCCGATAGCGCGCCGCGGATCAGGAGGTCACGCGGCTCCAGCGCCAGTTTCGTCTCGGCGGCATCGACCATGGTGCGGACGACATCGGCGGGCTTGTTGTAGTCCATCGCAAACCTCCATCGGGCGCGCCCCATCGCGCCGGTTGTCTGATGGCGCGGCTGGTCGGAACCGCCGCGCGGCCGGGGCATGTCGCCGCCGGCCGGAATGCCCTATTCAAGCGCCGTGCCAAGTTGTTGTGCGAAGCACAATATTGCGATATTTCAAATGATTACGACGATTTCCGCGATGGGGAGCGGCACACCGGGCCGAGCGTCGGCTGCTTATTTCGCAGGTGCAAACTGACTAACATTTAGCCGATTTCTGAATTGCCTAATATTCAACCTGGCGCGGGATGCGCGATCCGACCGGCATTCGCTTGCCAGTTCACCGCAACGGGGATAGCTCCTGCGCTTTAACGACACGGATCCCGGATGACCCAGGCCACCGCCCCCAAAATCAGCTTCGTCTCGCTCGGCTGCCCCAAGGCGCTGGTTGATTCGGAACGCATCATCACCCGGCTGCGCGCCGAGGGCTACGAGCTTGCCCGCAAGCACGACGGCGCCGACCTCGTCATCGTCAACACCTGCGGCTTCCTCGACAGCGCCAAGCAGGAGTCGCTCTCGGCCATCGGCCAGGCGATGGCGGAAAACGGCAAGGTGATCGTCACCGGCTGCATGGGCGCGGAGCCGGAGCAGATCGAACAAGCCTATCCCGACGTGCTGTCGATTACCGGGCCGCAGCAATACGAGAGCGTGCTCGACGCCGTGCATCGCGCCAAGCCGCCGCTGCACGATCCGCATCTCGACCTGATCCCGCCGCAGGGCGTCAAGCTGACGCCGCGCCACTACGCCTACCTGAAGATTTCCGAGGGCTGCAACAACCGCTGCACCTTCTGCATCATCCCGAAACTGCGCGGCGATCTGGTGTCGCGCCCCGCCGCCGAGGTGTTGCGCGAGGCGGAGAAGCTGGTCGCGGCCGGCGTCAAGGAACTGATGGTGATCTCGCAGGATACCTCGGCCTATGGCGTCGATCTGAAATACGCGGCCTCGGTGTGGAAGGAGCGCGAGGTGCGCGCCAAGTTCCTCGACCTCGCGCGCGAACTCGGCGAACTGGGCGCGTGGGTGCGGCTGCAATATGTCTACCCCTATCCGCATGTCGACGAGGTGATCGGCCTGATGACGAAGGGCAAGGTGCTGCCCTATCTCGACATCCCGTTCCAGCACGCCGCCCCCGAGGTGCTGAAGGCGATGCGGCGGCCGGCGGCGCAGGACAGGACGCTGGCGCGCATCAAGGCGTGGCGCGAGCAGTGTCCCGACCTGACATTGCGCTCCACCTTCATCGTCGGCTTCCCCGGCGAGACGGCGAGCGACTTCGCCTATCTGCTCGACTGGCTGGACGAAGCCGAGATCGACCGCGTCGGCTGCTTCAAGTACGAGCCGGTCGCCGGCGCGACCTCCAACGCGCTTGCCGACCCGGTGCCGGGCGAAGTCAAGCTTGAACGCTGGAACGCGCTGATGGCGCGGCAGCAGAAGATTTCCGCGCGACGCTTGAAGCGCAAGGTCGGCACCCGCCAGCAGGTCATCATCGACGAGGTCGGCCCGACGGTGGCGAAAGGTCGCTCCAAGGCCGATGCGCCGGAGATCGACGGCGCGGTCTACCTCTCAAGCCGGCGGCCGTTGAAAGTCGGCGAGATCGTCACCGCGAAAATCGAGCGCGCCGACGCGTACGACCTGCATGGCAGCGTCGCCGGGTTTTGAGCGGACGGCGATCGCTACCGCAGCCCCGCGCTGTCGGGAAAACCCAGCATCAGCCGCATGTTCTGCACCGCCGCCCCGGACGCGCCCTTGCCGAGGTTGTCGAGCCGCGCCACCAGCACCGCCTGCCGCAGCGCCTCGTTGGCGAACACGTAGAGTTCCAGCGCGTTGCTCTCGTTGAGCGCCTCCGGCTCGATGCGTCCGGCCCTGGCGGCGGGATTGTCGAGCGGCATCACCGTGACGTAGCCGCTGCCGGCGTAACGCGCGGCGATCGCCGCATGCAGGTCCGCTCCGCTCGGCTTGCCCGGCAGGGTGTCGAGATGCAGCGGCACCGACACCAGCATGCCCTGCCGGAAGTTGCCGACCGACGGCACGAAGATCGGCCGCCGCGTCAGGTTCGAATAGCGCTGCGTCTCCGGCAAGTGCTTGTGCTGGAGGCCGAGGCCATACAGCTCGAACGCCGGCGCGGCGCCGTTCTCAAAACTTTCGATCATCGACTTGCCGCCGCCGGAATAGCCGCTCACCGCGTTGATCGTAACCGGATGGTCGGCCGGCAGCAGACCGGCGTCGACCAGCGGCCGCAACAGCGCGATCGCCCCGGTCGGATAGCAGCCGGGATTGGCGACCTTGCGGGCATGGCGGATGGCGTCGGCCTGCCCCGCCGCGAGTTCGGGAAAGCCGTAGGTCCAGTCGGGTGCGACCCGGAACGCGGTCGAGGCGTCGAGCACCTTTGGCGCGCGGCCGCCCATCGTGTCGATCAGCGCCACGGTTTCCCGCGCCGCGTCGTCCGGCAGGCACAGGATCACCAGATCGACCTCGGCCATCAGCGCCTCTTTGGCGGCGGGATCCTTGCGCTTGCCGGGATCGATGTCGCGCACCGCGATGTCGCCGAGCCGGTCGAGCCGCTCGCGGATGCCGAGCCCGGTGGTCCCGGCCGCGCCGTCGACGAACACCGTCGGCCTGGTCGCGGCGGCCGTCGGGTTTATTTCCGAGGTGTCCGATAGGGTCATGGGTGGCTCCTTCGTTCGGTGTCGCCAGTGGAGCGTCACCTCGCTCGACTGACGGCGCGGCTGTTGTAGTTCAATTACACCGCCGGCGCGACAGCCAACATCGATATGGGCGCGGCCGCCCCTACCACAGGCTCCACAACCATGTGGTGAGTTTCGCCATGACGTCGCCGAAAATCAGCAACACCGCCGACCAGATGAAGGCCGAGGCGAAGTTGGCGATCTGGAACCGTCCGAAAGGCATCTTGAAAATGCCGGCGGCCAACGGCACCGAGGCGCGCAGCGGCCCGAAGAAGCGGCCGATCAGGATGCCCAACATGCCCCATTTCATGACAAAAGCCGCGCCGCGCGGCAGCAGGTTCGGATGGCGCGACAACGGCCAGATCGTCGCGATCCGGTCCTTGAAGGTGAAACCGAGCCAGTAGGACAGCCAGTCGCCCAGCGCCGCGCCCATCGCCCCCGCTACCCAGACCGGCCAGAAATTGATGCCGCCCGGCCCCAGCATGGCGCCGATCGCCACCAGCACGCCCCAGGCCGGCACCAGCAGCGAGATGAACACCAGCGATTCGCCGAACGCGAGCACGAAGACCAGCGGCGCGGCCCAGGCCTGATGCAGGCGCACGAAGGCGATCAGGTCCTGCGCGTAAGCCTCCATCGAACCGCCTTTCGTGGTCGCTCGCAACATCCACAGCGGTTGCGGCTTTCCCCATCATCTTCCGGCGCGGTCACAATTGCGACCCCAACCATGGCATAGTCAGGATCGCTGATTCGCGCCCTCTTGCGAAGATTTGACTTCAATAACAACGATCAAGACATTGGCCAAAAATACAAAAACCAAAGACGACCTGTTCGGCGCCGAGCTCTCGCGCGCGCCCGCGAAGTCGGCCGCGCGCGCGGGTGCGGTCAGCGACAGCTACACCGCCGCCGACATCGAGGTGCTGGAGGGGCTGGAGCCGGTGCGCCGGCGCCCCGGCATGTATATCGGCGGCACCGACGAGAAGGCGCTGCATCACCTGTTCGCCGAGGTCATCGACAACTCGATGGACGAGGCGCTGGCCGGCCACGCCACCTTCATCGAGGTGGAGCTTGCCGCCGACGGTTTTCTCACCGTGACCGACAACGGACGCGGCATCCCGATCGACGCGCATCCGAAATTTCCCAAGAAGTCGGCGCTCGAAGTCATCATGTGCACGCTGCATTCCGGCGGCAAGTTCGACTCCAAGGTCTACGAGACCTCGGGCGGCCTGCACGGCGTCGGCGTCTCGGTGGTCAACGCCCTCTCCTCGCGGCTGGAGGTGGAAGTGGCGCGCGGCCAGCAGCTGCATCGCATGGCGTTCGAGCGCGGCCACCCGGTGAGCAAGCTGGAAGACCTCGGCAAGGTCAACAACCGCCGCGGCACCCGGATCCGCTTCAGGCCGGATCCCGAGATTTTCGGCGCCAAGGCCGCGTTCAAGCCGCAACGGCTGTTCAAGATGGCGCGCTCGAAGGCGTTCCTGTTCGGTGGCGTCGAAATCCGCTGGCGCTGCGCGGCCGAACTGACGCGCGGCCTTGAGGGCGTGCCCGAGGAAGCCACCTTCCATTTTCCCGGCGGCCTCAAGGACTATCTCGAAGCCGCGATCCACGCCGACACGCTGGTGCATCCGGATATCTTCTCCGGCAGGGCGGGCCGCAACGGCGCCCATGGCGGCTGCGAATGGGCGGTGGCCTGGACCGCCGACGCCGACGGCTTCCTCTCGTCCTACTGCAACACGGTGCCGACGCCGGACGGCGGCACCCACGAATCCGGCCTGCGCAGCGCGCTGCTGCGCGGCCTGAAGGATCACGCCGAGCGCGCCGGCCTCGGCAAGCGCGCCGCCTCGATCACCTCCGAAGACGTCATGGTCGGCGCGGCGGTGATGCTCTCGGTGTTCGTGCGCGAGCCTGAATTTCAAGGCCAGACCAAGGATCGCCTCGCCACCGCCGAGGCATCGAAGATCGTCGAGCAGGCGATCAAGGATCCGTTCGACCACTGGCTGTCGGGCAACCCGGCGCAGGCCAACAAGCTGCTCGAATTCGTCATCGAGCGCTCCGACGAGCGGCTGCGCCGCCGCCAGGAAAAGGAAATCTCGCGCAAAAGCGCGGTGAAGAAGCTGCGGCTGCCGGGCAAGCTCGCCGACTGCACCAATTCCGCCGCCGAGGGGTCGGAGCTGTTCATCGTCGAGGGCGATTCGGCCGGCGGCAGCGCCAAGCAGGCGCGCGACCGCAAGACGCAAGCCGTGCTGCCCTTGCGCGGAAAAATCCTCAACGTCGCCTCCGCGACCCGCGACAAGCTCACCGCCAACGCGCAACTGTCCGACCTGATGCAGGCGATCGGCGCGGGCTCCGGCGTCAACTACCGCGAGGAAGACCTGCGCTACTCGCGCATCATCATCATGACCGACGCCGACGTCGACGGCGCGCACATCGCTTCGCTCCTCATCACCTTCTTCTACCGGCAGATGCCGAAGCTGATCGACGAGGGCCACCTCTATCTCGCGGTGCCGCCGCTGTACCGCCTCAGCCACGGCGGCAAGACCGTCTACGCCCGCGACGACGCCCACAAGGACCAATTGCTGAAATCCGAGTTCAACGCCAACGCCAAGGTCGAGGTCGGCCGCTTCAAGGGACTCGGCGAGATGATGCCGGCGCAGTTGAAGGAAACCACCATGGACCCCGCGCGGCGGGCGCTGCTGCGCGTGGTGCTGCTGCCCGACGACCGCGAGGACACCGCGGATTCGGTCGAGCGGCTGATGGGCAGCAAGGCCGAGGCCCGCTTCGCCTTCATCTCGGAAAACGCCGAATTCGCCAGCGAGGAAATGCTGGACGTTTGAGATTTGCGGATCCTGAGGAAGTACCCGCCGTCATGCCCGGACTTGATCCGGGCATCCATCTTCTTGAAAAATGATGGATTGCCGGATCAAGTCCGGCAATGACGCCTCATTTCACGGCGTTCCCGCCCTACCCGAACAGGCTCGGCTGCTGCCGCGCGGCGTGGGCCTGCGCCTCGACCGCCGCCACCGCCGTCATGTTGAGGATGCCGCGCGCGGTCACCGACGGGGTCAGGATGTGCACCGGCCGCGCCGGGCCGATCAGGATCGGCCCCACCGGCAGGCCGTCGGCGAGTTCCTTAATCATCTGATAGGCGACGTGGGCGGCGTCGAGGTTCGGCATCACCAGCACGTTGGCGGCGCCTTCCAGCGTCGATTGCGGCAGCACATAGTCGCGTTTGATCTGCGACAGCGCGGTCGCCCCCTGCATTTCGCCGTCGGCCTCGATCTCCGGGTGGCGCTCCTTCAACAGCGCGGTGGCGCGGCGCATCTTGCGCGCCGATTCGGTGTCGTAGCTGCCGAAGTCGGAATGCGAGACGAAGGCGATCTTCGGCTTGATGCCGAAGCGCTGCACATGCGCCGCCGCCGACACGGCGATCTCCGCCAGTTCCTCGGCGCTCGGGTTGGCGCGCACCTGGGTATCGGCGAGGAAGAACGAGCCTTTCGAGGTAATCATCAGCGACAGCGCCGCGAAATCGCTGACGCCCGGGCGCGCGCCGATGATCTCGCGCAGATGGCGCAGGTGGCTCATGAAGCGGCCCTCGACGCCGCACAGCATGGCGTCCGCCTCGCCGCGCACCACGGCCAGCGCCGCGATCACGGTGGCGTTGGTGCGGACCATGGTGCGCGCGGCGTCCGGCGTCACGCCGTGGCGGCCAGCGGCGTCGATATAGCTCTGCACATAGGAGCGATAGCGCGGGTCGTCCTGCGGGTTGACCAGGTCGAAATCATGCCCCGGCCGGATTGTCAGGCCGAGCCGCTCGATGCGCGCGTTGACGACCGACGGACGGCCGACCAGAATCGGCCGCGCCAGTTTTTCCTCCAGCACGGCTTGCGTCGCGCGCAGCACCCGCTGGTCCTCGCCCTCGGCGTAGATCACCCGCACCGGCTGGGTGCGCGCCTTGCTGAACACCGGCTTCATAATCAGGCCGGAGCGGAAGGTGAAGCGTTCGAGGCGTTCGCGGTACTGCTCGAAATCGACGATCGGCCGGGTCGCCACGCCGGAGTCCATCGCCGCCTTGGCCACCGCCGGCGCGATCCGCAGGATCAGGCGCGGATCGAACGGCATCGGGATCAGCGATCCCGGCCCGAAGCCATGCACCTCGCCGCCGTCGACGCCCGCCACGGCGGCGTCCGACGGCGCCTCGCGCGCCAGTTGCGCGATGGCGTCAACGGCGGCGCGCTTCATCGCCTCGTTGATCGCGGTGGCGCCGACATCGAGCGCGCCGCGAAAGATGAAGGGGAAGCACAGCACGTTGTTGACCTGATTGGGGAAGTCCGAGCGCCCGGTGCAGATCATGGCGTCGGGGCGCGCCTTGCGCGCTTCGTCCGGCATGATCTCCGGGGTCGGGTTGGCGAGCGCCAGCACCAGCGGCTTGTCGGCCATGCGCTTGACCATCTCGGGCTTGAGCACATTAGGGCCGGAGACGCCGAGGAAGATGTCGGCGTCGTCGATCACCTCGTCGAGCGTGCGCTTGTCGGTCTTCTGGGCGTAGACCGCTTTCCAGCGGTCCATGTGCTCGTTGCGGCCGTCATAGACCAGGCCGTCGAGATCACAGATCCAGATATTCTTGCGCCGCGCGCCGAGCGCCACCAGCAGGTTGAGGCAGGCGATGGCGGCCGCGCCCGCGCCGGTGCCGACGATCTTGCAATCCTCCAGCTTCTTGCCGTTGAGCAGCAGCGCGTTGGTGACGGCGGCGGCGACGATGATGGCGGTGCCGTGCTGGTCGTCGTGGAAGACCGGAATTTTCATCCGCGCCTTGAGCTGCGCCTCGATCTCGAAGCAGTCCGGCCCGCTGATGTCTTCGAGGTTGATACCGCCGAAGGTCGGCTCCAGCGCCGCCACCGTCTCCACCACGCGCTCGATGGTGTTGGCGGCGATCTCGATATCGAACACGTCGATGCCGGCGAACTTCTTGAACAGCACCGCCTTGCCTTCCATCACCGGCTTCGAGGCCAGCGGGCCGATATTGCCGAGGCCGAGGACGGCGGTGCCGTTGGAGACGACGGCGACCAGATTGGCACGGGTGGTGAGGTGGGCCGCCTCCAGCGGATCGGCGGCGATCGCCTCGCACGCCGCCGCGACGCCGGGGCTGTAGGCCAACGCCAGATCGCGCTGGTTGGCGAGCGGCTTGGTGGCTTGAATTTCCAGCTTGCCGGGCCGCGGCAGGCGATGAAAAACGAGCGCGGCCGATTTCAGATCGTCAGAACTCTGTGTCGTCATATGCCCCTCGCCTCCGCTCGCGCCTTCGCCCCAACCATCCCCGGCGTCGTCCCCGCGCAGGCGGGGACCCGTAACCCCCGCGCTTCGTTGTGATCAAGGAAGCAGCAACAAACGATCTTCCCAACCATCAACGACACGGCGTATGGGTCCCCGCCTGCGCGAGGACGACGATCTTGGTGTTGTGCTTCCGCGCAAAACAATCCTACTCACTTCTCCGGCAGATTGAGCCGAATATGCAATTCGCGAAGCTGCTTCGGCGTGACGTCGGACGGCGCGCCCATCAGCAGGTCTTCCGCGCGCTGGTTCATCGGGAACAGCGAAATCTCGCGCAGGTTGGTGGTGCCGCAGAGCAGCATGACGATGCGGTCGACGCCCGCCGCCATGCCGCCATGCGGCGGGGCGCCGTACTGGAAGGCGCGATACATACCGCCGAACCGCTCGATCACCGTCTCCTCGCCGTAGCCGGCGATCTCGAACGCCTTGACCATGGCTTCCGGCTTGTGGTTGCGGATGCCGCCCGAGGCGATCTCGTAGCCGTTGCAGGCGATGTCGTACTGGAACGCCTTGATGGTCAGCGGGTCCTGCGTCTTCAACGCCTCAAGGCCGCCCTGCGGCATCGAGAACGGGTTGTGCGAGAAATCGACCTTCTTGTCTTCCTCGTTGTATTCATACATCGGGAAATCCACGATCCAGGCCAGCGCGAACTGGTCCTTGTCGATCAGGTTCAGTTCCTCGCCCACTTTCGTGCGCGCGAGCCCCGCGAACTTCCAGAATTTTGCCGGATCGCCGGCGACGAAGAACGCCGCATCGCCCGCCTTGAGGCCGAGTTGCGCGCGGATGGCTTCGGTGCGCTCCGCACCGATGTTGTTGGCGAGCGGCCCCGCGCCCTCTCCACCATCGCGCCACATGATGTAGCCGAGGCCGGGCTGGCCCTCGCCCTGCGCCCACGAGTTCATGCGGTCGCAGAACGCGCGCGAGCCGCCGCCGGGACCGGGGATCGCCCAGACCTGGTTCTTGGAATCCTCCAGCATTCGCGCGAACACCTTGAAGCCGGAGCCGCGGAAGTGCCCGGAGACGTCCTGCATCTCCAGCGGGTTGCGCAGGTCCGGCTTGTCGGTGCCGTATTTGCGGATGGCGTCGGCGAACGGAATGCGCGGCCAGTTCCGGGTCACGCGCTTGCCCTTGGCGAAATCCTCGAACACGCCGGTGATCACCGGCTCCATCGCCGCGAACACGTCCTCCTGGGTGACGAAGCTCATCTCGACGTCGAGCTGATAGAACTCGCCCGGCAGGCGGTCGGCGCGCGGGTCCTCGTCGCGGAAGCACGGCGCGATCTGGAAGTAACGGTCGAAGCCGGACATCATCAGCAGTTGCTTGTACTGCTGCGGGGCCTGCGGCAGCGCGTAGAACTTGCCGGGATGGATGCGGCTCGGCACCAGGAAGTCGCGCGCGCCCTCCGGCGACGAGGCGGTGAGAATCGGGGTCTGAAACTCGAAGAAGCCCTGCTCCTTCATGCGCCGGCGCATCGCGTCGACGATGGCGCCCCGCGTCATGATGTTCTGGTGCAGCTTCTCGCGGCGCAGGTCGAGGAAGCGGTACTTGAGCCGGGTGTCTTCCGGGTACTCCTGATCGCCGAACACCGGCAGCGGCAGTTCGCCCGCCTCCCCCAGCACCTCGATCTCGGTGATAAACACCTCGACCTCACCGGTCGGCAGATCCGGATTGTCGGTGCCCTCGGGGCGCCGCCGCACCCGTCCGTCGATCCGCACCACCCATTCCGAGCGCAGCTTTTCGGCGGCTTTGAACGCCGGGGAATCCGGGTCGGCGACGCATTGAGTCAGGCCGTAATGGTCGCGCAGGTCGATGAACAACAGGCCGCCATGGTCGCGAATGCGGTGACACCAGCCGGACAGTCGCACGGTTTCGTCGATCTGGGTGGCGCGGAGCGCGCCGCAGGTGTGGGAGCGATAACGGTGCATGGAAGTCCCAAAATACGTCAGAGGATGCGGAATCGCGACGCCGCGCAACCCGGCCGGAGGCCACGGTTTACCCGAGCCGTTCCCGCCCGGCAACCACGCGCGAGGCCCCGCCGGCGGCGACGGAACAGGGCTGGTTACCGTCAAAAGCGGGGCGACAACGGCGAAAAGACAGGTTATGCAGCAGCCATGGACCTGATTACCACAACCGCCGACCTCGCGGCCGTCTGCGACCGCCTCGCTCGCCACCCCTTCGTCACCGTCGACACCGAATTCCTTCGTGAAACCACCTATTTCCCGCAGCTCTGCGTGGTCCAGCTCGCGAGCCCGGAGGAATCAGCCGTGATCGACGCGCTGGCCGAGGGGCTCGACCTCGGCCCGTTCTTCGCCCTGATGGCCAATGAGGCCGTGCTGAAGGTGTTTCACGCCGCCCGCCAGGACATCGAAATCATCTGGCACCTCGCCGGCATCATTCCGCATCCGGTGTTCGACACCCAGGTCGCCGCCATGGTGCTGGGTTACGGCGATTCGATCGCCTACGACCAGCTGGTGGAACGGATCACCGGCCATCGCCCCGACAAGAGCCACCGCTTCACCGACTGGTCGTCGCGGCCGTTGTCGGAGGCGCAGATTCATTATGCCGAGGGCGACGTCACCCATCTGCGCGAGGTGTTCGCGGCGCTCGACGCCGACCTCCGCAAGCGCGGCCGCAGCGACTGGGTCGCCGAGGAGATGGACACCCTCACCTCGCCCCGGACCTACGATGCCGACCCGGCGCGGGCCTGGGAGCGGCTCAAGACACGGGTGCGCAAACCGAAGGAACTCGCCGTGCTGATGGAGGTCGCGGCATGGCGCGAGCGCGAGGCGCAGACCCGCAACGTACCACGCTCCCGCGTGCTCAAGGACGACGCCATCGGCGACATCGCCACCCACCCGCCGACCTCGATCGAGCGGCTCGCCGGCCTGCGCTCGCTGCCGAAGGGGTTCGAGCGATCGAAATGGGGGGCCGACATTATCGCGGCGGTTCAGCGCGGCCTCGCCCGCGATCCGCACGACCTGCCGAAATTCGACCGGCCGCGCAACAACGGCAACGGATCCGCCACCGTCGAGTTGCTCAAGGTGCTGCTGCGGATGACCTCGGAGCGCTACGCCGTCGCCAGCAAGATCATCGCCACCACCGACGACCTCGAACAGATCGCCGCCGACGACCAGGCCGACGTCGGCGCGCTGAAAGGCTGGCGGCGGGAATTGTTCGGCGACGCCGCGCTGGCGCTCAAGCACGGCCGGCTGGCGCTGGCGATGGAAAAGGGCCGCGTGATCCGGATCGACCGCGTTTGAGACCACGGGCTGCCCGCGACAACCGACGCGCCAACGGCAGGTTTGGTTCGGATGGAATCACCATGCGTCATGCCCGGACTTGATCCGGGCATCCATCTTATTGAAAATGATGGATTGCCGGGTCAAGCCCGGCAATGACGGTTTTTTCACCGAAAGGCTGACGGCTCTAAAGCTGGATGATGCTGGAAAAATCGAAACTCGAACCCGGCGGATTGATCCCGATCCGCACCACGCCGTCGCTGGGGAAATGATACGGCGGCACCGGCAGATTGTAGGGGGCCGGCACGCCGCGGAAGACACGGGCCGCCAGGTCGTATTTCGAGCCGTGACACGGACAGAAGTAGCCCCCGAGCCAATCCGATGTCGGCACCGACGCGCTCGGATCCGGATAATACATCGGGATGCATCCGAGATGCGTGCAGATGCCGACATAAACGCCGTATTCGGGTTTGATCGACCGGTGCCAGTTCTTCGCGTAATCGGCCTGCTGGAGTTCTTCCGAGCCGGCATCGGCGAGTTTCGACGTCAGCTTTTCGTCCTGCAAGGTCTTCAGCGCGGCCTGCAAGCGATGGATCACGAAAACCGGCCGTCCGCGCCAGCGGACCACGACCTGCTGTCCCGGCTGCACCTTGCGAAGATCGAGATCAACGGGGCCGCCGGCCGCCAGCGTGGCCTGGTCCGGCTCCATTTGAGAGATCAGGGGCACAATGGCCGCGACCGCGCCGACCGCGCCGACGCACCCCGTCAATACGTAGAGAAAGTCTCTGCGCGTCGGCTTTCCGCGCATCGGCTTGGACTCGAACGGGGTTCGTGGTTGGTCGACGGGCAAGGTGGTCACTGGCCGCTCCCATGTGTCCCCCGCATCGGTCGTCGGAATGAATGTCGCCGCGATAACGCACGCGCGGCGTCATCGTTGCCCGCGGCCGTTCAAACGTCGGTGACGGAATCTGTCCGTCAGTTCATGAGAACGGCGAAAGATTTCAGTTGTCCGATCCGACGCGGCGTCAACGCCGCCGGCTATTTCCGCATGATCGAACCGGAGCGCCCGACCAGCCGGGCGAGTTGCTTGAAGCGGCTGCCGGCGCGGTCGGCGACCAGATCGACCATGCGGTGCTCGAAGATCAGCAACAGCTTGCGCCCGTCGCCGCGGAAATGCGTGGCCGGCAACACGCCTGGCCGCGCCGCCGAGATCAGGTGCGCCGTGCGGAACGCCGCGCCCAGCACGCGCGCCCGCTCAAGCCACGCCGGCGACACCAGCTCGCGCACCGCCGGCGGCGATTCGTTCTCCTCGCGCAGCCCGGCATAGCGGTAGAACACCGAGAGCGCGACGAAGGCGCGCCCCTCATGGGTGATCTCGCCGAAATTGCCATGGCAGACCAGATTGAGCGTCTGCTCGCCGCGATAGTCGGGATGCACGCGCCAGCCGATGTCGGACAACAGGCAGGCCACATGACGCAGCCGGCGCTCCTCTCGCGTCTCCGGCAGCTTCGCGACCCGGACGAAGTGATCGGTCCAGGCGATCAGTTCCTCGGCATGGCGCGCCGAGCGCGACAACAAAAGGTTCAGGGTCTGCGCGGCGCTGACCAGACCATCGCTCAAACGCTCCCGCGCCGGCAGCATTTCATAGAGCAGACCCTCGCGCACGCCATAGGTCGAGAACACGATCGCGTCCGGCTTGGCGATGCGGATGATGTGTTCGAGCACCAGCGCGGCATAGGCCAACAGCGGCTGCCGCGCATCCGCCACCGCCTCGATGTCGGCCAGCGCGTTGGCGGCGACGAGACGGCGCAGCCGCCGCGCGAACGCCAACGCCTCCGCCGCCGGAATCGAATAACCGTGCATCACCTTCAGCGGGTATCCGCTTTGGATCATGTGAATGCGCGCCAGCGCGCGCCAGGTGCCGCCGACCGCGTAAAAATTCCGGCCCTTGCCAGCGCCGAGCAGCGGGACGCGCGCGAGTTCGCCGCGCACGATACGCTGCGCGCGCTTCAGCGATTTTTGCGCGGCGTCCTGCAAGGCGAGGCTGCCGAGCGGCAGGGTCACGCCGCTGGAGAGCCGCCGGCCGCGCAGGTCGATCAGTTCCAGCGAACCGCCGCCGAGATCGCCGACGATGCCATCCGGCTGATGAATGCCGGACATCACCCCCAGCGCCGACAGATGCGCCTCGCGCTTGCCGGAAAGAATGGTGATCGGCGCGCCGCAAATCTTTTCGGCGCGCGCGATAAACTCGGGTCCGTTGCTGGCGTCGCGACAGGCCGCGGTCGCGACCGCGAAAACCTTGCCGACCTTCATCACCTTGCACAGCGCGCGAAAGCGCTGAAGCGACGTCAGCGCCTTGGCGACGGCATCCGGCGCCAGCAGGCCGGTGCTCTGCACTTCGCGGCCGAGGCCGCACAGCGCCTTCTCGTTGAAGACGGTGACGAGACTGCGCGCCAGCTTCTCATAGACCACGAGGCGCACGGAGTTCGAGCCGATGTCGATCACCGCCACGCTGGGCGCGCGCTTGCGCGGCCGCGCCGTCACCCGGCGGCTCCGCTACGATGACGCCGCATGCCGTTCCGATTTACGCGTAAGCCGGCGCGGCGACGATTCCTTGAGTGACTTTCCACGGCCGGACAGACTCGGATTGGTCATGAAGTAATTGTGAAGATTGAACGGCTCCTCGCCCTTCGCGGCCTTCATACGCGTTGACGATCCATCCGGCAATAACCGCCAGCTCTGTTCCGTGTCCTTCAGGTTAGCGACCATGATCTGTTCGAGAACCTGCTGATGCACCGTTGGATTTTGCAGCGGGCACAAGACCTCGACGCGACGGTCGAGATTGCGCGGCATCATGTCCGCGGATGAGATATACACCGCCGCTTTCGGCCCCGGCATCGGGTGTCCCATGCCGAAGCAGTAGATGCGCCCGTGTTCCAGAAAGCGCCCGATCACCGACTTGACGCGAATGTTGTCGGACAGTCCGGGAACGCCGGGCCGCAGGCAGCAGATGCCGCGCACCACCAGTTCGATCGAAACGCCAGCCGTTGATGCCGCATAAAGCGCGTCGATGATCTCGGGATCGACCAGCGCGTTCATCTTCATCCAGATGGCGGCGGGCTTGCCCTGCCGCGCGAACGCGCTCTCGGCATGGACGTGATTGACGATCCGCTTGCGCAACGTCAGCGGCGACACCGCCATCTTCTCGATGTCGATCGGTTCGGCGTAGCCGGTGATGTAGTTGAACACACGCGCCACATCGCGGCCGATGATCGGATCCGAGGTGAAGAACGACAGGTCGGTGTAGATGCGCGCGGTGACCGGGTGATAGTTGCCGGTGCCGGTGTGGACGTAAGTCGTCAGACTGCCGCTCTCGCGCCGCACCACCAGCGACAGCTTGGCGTGGGTCTTCAATTCGAGAAAGCCGTAGACCACCTGCACGCCGGCGCGTTCGAGATCGCGCGCCCAGCGGATATTGGCTTCCTCGTCGAAGCGCGCCTTCAATTCCACCAGCGCCGTCACCGATTTGCCGGCTTCGGCGGCCTCGATCAGCGCCCGCACGATCGAGGAATCGCGCGAGGTGCGATACAGCGTCTGCTTGATGGCGACGACATCGGGATCGCGCGCCGCCTGTTGCAGGAACTGGACCACGACATCGAACGACTCGTAGGGATGATGAACGATCAGGTCCTTCTGCCGGATCGCGGCGAAGACATCGCCGCCGTGATCGCGCACCCGCTCGGGATGGCGCGGCACGTAAGGGGTGAATTCGAGATCCGGACGATTGAGCCCGGTCAGCTGCGACAGTTCGTTCATCGCCAGCACGCCATCGACCATCAGCACCTCGTCGTCGCTGGTGGACAGCGCGCGCTGCACGAAGGCGCGCAACTCCTCCGGCATGGTGGCCTCGATTTCGAGCCGGATCACCGAACCGCGCCGCCGCCGCTTCAGCGCCGTCTCGAACAGCCGCACCAGATCCTCGGCCTCCTCCTCGATTTCCAGTTCGCTGTCGCGGATCACGCGAAACGCGCCCTGCCCCTTGACCAGATAGCCGGGAAACAGACGACCGATGAACAGGCTGGTCGCCTGCTCCAGCGCCATCAACCGGACCGAGGCGTCCTTGCCGCTTTGCGGCAGCCGGACGAAACGATCGATCTTGCTCGGCATGCGGATCAACGCATCCATCGGCTTGCCGTCCGACACCCGCACCATGTGCAGCGCGACGGTGAAGCCGAGACTGGGGATGAACGGAAACGGATGCGCCGGGTCGATCGCCAGCGGCGTCAGCAGCGGAAAGATGTTATGGAGAAAATAATCCTCGATCCAGGCCCGTTCGGTCCTGGTGACGTCCTTGCCGTCGACCAGCACGATGCCGACCTCGGCGAGGTTGACGCGCAATTCGCGCCAGATCGCCTGCTGATCGATGGCGAGCCGCGACACCGTCTCGTTGATGACGACAAGCTGTTCGGCTGGCGTCCGCCCGTCGGGGCTGCGTTCGAGAATGCCTTCACGGACCTGCGCCTTGATGCCGGCGACGCGGACCATAAAGAATTCATCAAGGTTGTTGGCGGAAATCGACAAAAACCGGACCCGTTCCAGTAACGGATGGCGGGTATTGACGGATTCCTCCAGCACGCGGCGATTGAAATGCAGCCAGGACAGCTCCCGGTTGATGTAACGCTCGGGACTGGAAATGATCGGCACCGCCGCCTCGGAAGCGGCCTTTTCATTTTCGATTACAATCGGTTGCACGGCATCCATCGATGAGAATCCAAAGCTGACGACATCCGAACGGGCGGAGCGGCGCGGCCTGCGGCGACCATGTTCCATCGCGATGACAATTCAATGACAGGAAGGCGGCCGGGATCAAGCGGTCAGCGCCAGCGAGCCGGTCATTCGTCGGCTGGCGTCGAGCCGTTGCGCAGCACGTCGGCGGCCAGCGACCGGGTCACCGGACGGCCGAGCCGCAAGGACTCCGCGTCCAGCCGCGCCACCGCCTCCCGCGCCGCCACGAAGGATCGCTCGATCCGGCTGGCGAGATAGCCGACCACCTGCTCGTCAAGCTGCATCTGCCGATCGGCGCCCAACTTGACGATCAGGGCGCGGAACAGGCCGTCGTCGGGCTGGGCGAGGCTGACCACCGGAAGCGCGCGCAGCCGGGATCGCAAGTCGCGCAGACCGATCTCGAACGTCGCGGGCGGCTGCCGCGCGGTCATCAGCAGGAATGCCTGGTGCTCGCGGGCGAGATTGAGCAGATGAAACAGCGCGCGCTCGTCGACGCTCATCGGATCGACGTCCTCGATCACCAGCGCGCCGGTGGCAAGCTCGGCGGGCACCGCCGCCGCCGTCAGGCTGTGCGCGGCGGTGACGCGCGCGCCCGCCGCCTTGGCCCAGATCGCCGCCAGATGGCTTTTGCCGGAGCCCTCCGCGCCGACCAGCATCATCGCCCGACTCGGCCAGTCCGGCCAACGCTCGATCAGCGCGAGAGCGGCGGCGTTGCACGGGCCGTCGAGAAAATCGTCTCGCGACAGGCTTTCGGCGTGCGGAAGGGCAAACGCAAGCTGGCGAGGCGGGATCATGCTGTTAGCGGCTCTGCTCGATGGTGCTCATGTGGCGAAGCCACTCCACCAGATACAATGCAACCGACAACAACGTCAGGATGGTGACGCAGGCCATCAGGATACGCTCATAGGGCGCCGAGCTGAAATTGAATCCCAGAGCCGCCAGAACCAGCGCCGCCAGCGCCACCTGCGCCGCCGTGTTCAACTTCGAAACCATCAGCGGCTTCATCGGCATCGGCTTGCCGAACAGCCACGAAATGATGACGGCGCCGACGATCATGATGTCCCGCGACACCACCAGAATGACGATCCAGCGCGGAAACGCACCCCAGATCCCGAGCGCCACGTAGATCGAGACCAGCAGCGCCTTGTCGGCGAGCGGATCGAGCAGCGCGCCCAGTTCGCTCGCCATGTTGAAGCGTTTGGCGAGAAAGCCGTCCACCGCGTCGCTGACGCCGGCGATGATAAAGATGCAGAACGCGATCCGCATCTGGCCCGAGGCGATGGCCCAGACGATCACCGGAACCAGCAGGATGCGAATGAGCGTGATGACGTTGGGGATGCTCACGAGGACGTTCCGGGCTTTCGCCTGTGTTCTCAGGGGGTTGGAGCCATGACGGCGGCAACCGGCGGGGTTTGCGTCTAGTCATGCACAATATAAGGGCCGGCGGCTTGCCGAACCATTGCGCGGCGCAAGAATTCCACGTAACCAGCCTTGAAATCCACGTTTTCCCGCCGCGCCGGATCGCCGCGTCACGGGAACCCGCCGGGACCGATCAAACCATGACGGAGCGCAACACCGGACTGACCTATGCCGACGCCGGCGTCGATATCGATGCCGGCAACCGGCTGGTCGACCTCATCAAGCCGCTGGTGCGCGCCACCGCCCGTCCCGGCGCCGACGCCGAGATCGGCGGTTTCGGCGGCCTGTTCGACCTCAAGGCGGCCGGCTTCAAGGACCCGGTGCTGGTGGCGGCGACCGACGGGGTCGGCACCAAGGTCAAGATCGCCATCGAGACCGGCATTCATGGCGGCATTGGCATCGATCTGGTGGCGATGTCGGTCAACGACCTGGTGGTGCAAGGCGCCGAGCCGCTGTTCTTCCTCGACTACTTCGCCTGCGGCAAGCTCGACCCGGAGGCCGCCGCGGCCATCGTCGCCGGCATCGCCGAGGGCTGCCGCGAGTCCGGCTGCGCGCTGATCGGCGGCGAAACCGCCGAGATGCCCGGCCTCTACAAGGACGGCGACTACGACCTCGCGGGCTTCGCGGTCGGCGCGGCCGAGCGCGGCACCCTGCTGCCGGGCCGCGACATCGCGGCGGGCGACGTGGTGATCGGGCTCGCCTCCTCCGGCGTCCATTCCAACGGCTTCTCGCTGGTGCGCAAGATCGTGGACAGATCCGGGCTCGGTTTTGAGGCCGCCGCCCCGTTCGCGCCGGTGCTGACGCTCGGCGCCGCGCTGCTGACGCCGACCCGGCTCTACGTCAAGTCGTGCCTGCGGGCGATCCGCGACACCGGCGGCGTCAAGGGGCTGGCGCACATCACCGGCGGCGGCTTCACCGACAACATCCCGCGCGTGCTGCCGAAGCCGCTCGGCGTGCGGATCGACCTCGCGCAATTGCCGGTGCTGCCGGTGTTCAAGTGGCTGGCGCGCGAGGGCAACATCGCGGAGCTGGAACTGCTGCGCACCTTCAATTGCGGCATCGGCATGGTCGCCATCGTCGGGCGCGAGGCTGCCGCCGCCGTGATCGACAGTTTCAAAGCCAGCGGCGAGACCGTGGCGGTGCTCGGCGAGGTGATCGAGAGCGGCGACGGCGAGCGCGTCGTCTATGACGGGCACCTCGATCTGGCGGGATGACGCGATGAAACGGCGTGTCGCCATTCTCATTTCGGGGCGCGGCTCCAACATGGCGGCGCTGATCGCGGCGGCCAAAACGCTGGATTTCCCGGCCGAGATCGCCGTGGTGATTTCCAACAAGGCGGATGCCGCCGGCCTCGCCAAGGCGAAAGACAGCGGCGTCACGACCGAGGTGATCGACTCGGCGCCGTTCGGCAAGGACCGCGCGGCGTTCGAGGCGGCGTTGCAGGCGGCGCTCGACCGGCACGATGTCGAGTTGATCTGTCTCGGCGGCTTCATGCGCTTGCTGACGGCGGAGTTCGTCGAACGCTGGGCCGGCAAAATGCTCAACATCCACCCCTCGCTGCTGCCGTCGTTTCGTGGCCTCGATCCGCACGGCCAGGCGTTGCGCGCCGGCGTCAAGGTATCCGGCGCGACGGTGCATTTCGTCACACCCGACACCGACGCCGGCCCCATCGTCATGCAGGGCGCGGTCGCGGTGCGCGAGGACGATACGCCGGAGACGCTGGCCGAACGGGTGCTCAAGCTCGAACACCGCATCTATTCCGACGCGCTGCGGCTGGTGGCCAGCGGCGGCGCGCGGATCGACGGCGAGGTGTGCCGGACCAGTTCGACCGGCAGCCCCGACGACGCGCTGATTTCGCCGGCGGTGATCTGAAGCAACTCACATCAAGGACGACGGCATGGCGAAGGTTGCGATCGTGGGCTGCGGCGCGATGGGCTCGGTCTATGCCGCGCTGATGGCCGATGCCGGCCATGAGGTCCATGCCGTGACGCTGTGGCCCGACCACGCCGCCGCGATGGCCGCGCGCGGCCTGCGCTGCGAGGGCGCCAGCGGCGACCGCACCGTCCGCGTCCATGCCTCGACGACGACGGACGGCATCGGCGTCTGCGATCTCGTCATCATCGCCACCAAGGCATTCGATGTTGAGACCGCCGCGCGCGCCAGCCGGCCGCTGCTCGGCCCCGCGACCGTGGTGCAATCGATCCAGAACGGGCTTGGCTCGCCGGACATCGCGGCCCCCATCGTCGGCCCCGACCGGCTCGCCGTCGGCGTGGTCGGCGGCTTCGGCGCGTCGATGCGCGGTCCCGGCCACGTCCATCACAACGGTATGGAGATGATCCGCTTCGGCGCGTTCGCCGGGTTGCCGCGCGCGCCGCTCGAAGCCTCGGCCGCGATCTGGGAGTCCGCCGGCTTCAAGGTGACGCTGTTCGACGATATCAAGCGCATGGTGTGGGAAAAGCTGATTATGAACGTCACCTTTTCCGCCACCTGCTGCACCACCGGATTGACGATCGGCGGCGTCATGGACGACGCCGACGCCTGGCCTGTGGCGCAAGCCTGCGCCGAGGAAGCCGTCGCCGTCGCCCGCGCCTTAGGTGTCCGGCTCGATGTCGGCGATCCGATTGCGCATATCCGCAAGCTCGGCGGCAAAATTCCGCACGCCAAGCCGTCGATGCTGCTGGACTTTGAGGCGCGCCGCCGTTGCGAGATCGACGCCATCAACGGCTCGATCCCGCGCCTCGGCGCGCCGCTCGGCGTCCCGACGCCGGTCAACGATACGCTGGTGCGGGTGATCCGGGCGCGCGAACGGACATTTCTGTAGATTTGCCTGTAGATTTGGCGTCCGGCTGGCGCCGACGGGCGTGTCACTCGCCCGCCGCCGCCGCGGCCCGTTCGGCTTCGCTTGCCGCGAGTTGTTCGAGTTTGCGGCGACGCCAAAATCCGCCGACGACAACAACGATGGCGATCCCGAGCAACCCGAAGACAATCTCGATCAACGGACTGCCGAACTCAAAATGCGGCGAGCTCGACAATAGCGACGAGGCAAGATCGATTCTCAGCACGGCCGACCCGCCCAGAATCCGCGTCAGGGGCTGATGCAGCGCCGGATCGGTGGCAATGACGTGTCCCGCGATCCAGCCCAGCAGCCCGGCTCCCGCCCAGACCAGCATCGGAAACCGCTCCAGCGCGGCCATGATGAGCGCCGAACCGGCGATAATCAGCGGGATGCTGACAAGCAGACCGAAGACCAGCAGCGCGACATTGCCTTTCGCGGCGGCGGCGATGGCGATGACGTTGTCGAGGCTCATCACCACGTCGGCGACAACGATCAACTGAATCGCGGCGACCAGACTGGCGGCGGCCTTGATGCCGTCCTCGCCATGGCTGTCATCCGGCACCAGAAGTTTGGCGGCGATCAACAGCAGCGCGAGCCCGCCCGCCAGTTTCAGGTAAGGCAGCTCCATTAGGGTCGAGATGATGCCGGCAAAGATAATCCGCATCAGAACCGCCGCGCCGGCGCCGAGGATCATGCCCCAGAAACGTTGCCGTTCATCCAGCCCGCGACAGGCCAGCGCGATCACCAGCGCGTTGTCGCCGGACAACAGAATATCGATCCAGATGATCTGCCCGACCGCGACCCAAAACGACGGCTGATGCATCTGGTTCTGAAAATCAGCGACAAGGATCCCGATCGTCGCGGGATCAAGGATGTGCAACAGCCAGTCCAAGGCCACTCCCTTCCGGGCAGCGGTTCACGCCGTATGATCCGCTTTTACGGACTCCAAGCAAGAACGGCTCTTAGTCTTTTGTTTGAGACCGGCGCGATTTTGTTCGCGAGACGGGGCTGAACCGGCGCATCCCGACGCGCGGCCTGTTCCTCCGACGACACAGCCTCCGGCTGCGACGCCGGAGGCTGTGTCACGCCTCGATACAGCTCGGGTGAAACGCGCCGGCGCGCTTAGCCAACGATCTCGTTGCCGGAGAAGAATTGGGCGATCTCGATCGCCGCGGTTTCAGCGGCGTCCGAGCCGTGCACCGAATTCTCGCCGATCGACCTGGCGTGGGCCTTGCGGATGGTGCCCTCGGCCGCCTTCGACGGATCGGTCGCGCCCATGACATCGCGATAGCGGGCGATCGCGCCTTCGCCCTCAAGCACCTGCACCACGACCGGAGCGGAAATCATGAAATCGACCAGTTCGCCGAAGAACGGGCGTTCCTTGTGAACGGCATAGAAGGTTTCGGCCTGTTCGCGGGTCATCCGAATCCGCTTCTGCGCGACGATCCGCAAGCCTGCCTTTTCAATCAGCGCGTTGATGGCGCCGGTCAGATTGCGCGCGGTCGCGTCGGGCTTGATGATCGAAAAGGTGCGCTCAATCGCCATGATTTCATCCTGTCAGGCAGTGGTTTTGGGGAAGATGCCGCGCTTATAACGGCGGGTTTTGCCAACGGCAAGCATGGCCGCGCCGCCGCCGCCGGCAATTTCGCGGCGGCCGCATGATCCACCCCGGACCGACAGGCCAACCCTCGGACAGGCCGGACACAAGTACGATTTCATGAAGATGAACGGATTATGACTGGATCGTTCCGGCGGAGTTCAGGAACATCGCATCAATCTGGCTCGCGAAACCAAACCACGCCGGAATTAATTATAGATCCCAGCGCTCTTTCGAATCCGAAATTCACTATGGAGCGTGCCGCGAAATGGTGCGAAGTTCGGTTTCGGCAGACTGACGGCCCGGTTCCAAAGTTACCCATCGAGGATGGACGACAGACTTTGACGACTTTGACGAGGCGCGGCTTGTCCCAGGCCCGTCTCGCCGGCAAACCGAAGGAGGCATCCATGTTGCGTAAACTTCTTTTCGTATGCGCCACGGCGCTTGCCGTCGGCGCCGCGGCGCTCGCCCCGACCGACGCTTCCGCGCGCCCGCGTGGTGGTGGTGGCGGCGGCTGGCATGGCGGCGGCGGCTGGCACGGCGGTGGAGGCTGGCACGGTGGCGGTGGCTGGCGCGGCGGCGGCACGGCATGGCGTGGCGGCGCCGTTGCCTGGCGCGGCAACAGGGGCTGGCACGGCAGCCGCGTGGTCTGGCACGGCAACAGGGGCTGGCATGGCAACCGCGTGGTCTGGCACGGCAACAGGGGCTGGCGCGGCAGTCGCGTCGCCTGGCGTCCCGCGCCGGTGTGGCACGGCCACCGCTGGCGTCATGCCCGCTGGGGCGGCCCGGCCCTTGTCGTCGCGCCCGGCTTCGGCGTGGCGGGCGGCTGCTGGACCCGTCGCTGGGTCGCTTCCCCGTGGGGCTGGCAGCTCCAATGGGTCAACCGGTGCGCCTGGAGCGGTGCGAGCTGGAGCGGCGCGGGTTGGGGTCCCGGCTGGGGCGGTGGCTGGGGTCCCGGCATCCGCGTCGGCTTTGGTCCCGGCGTCAGCGTCGGCTGGGGCGGCTGGTAAGCGCCGCCTCGCGTCACAACGGCATCTCGCCTGACAATTCAAAACCGGCCGCCGGAAGCGGCCGGTTTTTCATGTCCGGCGCGCCCGCGCCGAGGCGGCCCGGACAAAGCAGTTGCGTTCGGCCGACCGTTCCGTAAAAGCCCGCCATGCTCTCGATCAATGACATCTCGATCCGGATCGCCGGACGCCTCCTGATCGACCGCTCCACCGTGCAAATCGTGCCGGGCGCGCGGGTCGGCTTCGTCGGCCGCAACGGGGTGGGCAAATCCACCCTGTTTCACGCCATCCGGGGCGAACTGCCGCTGGAGGGCGGCAGCATCGCCGTGCCGCCGCGCTGGACCATCGGCAGTCTGGCGCAGGAAGCCCCCGACGGCCCGGACAGCCTGATCGACGTCGTGCTCAGGGCCGACCGCGAGCGCGACGCCCTGCTGCGCGAGGCGGAGACCGCCACCGATCCGCATCGCATCGCCGACATCCAGACTCGCCTCGTCGATATCGACGCCCATTCAGCCCCTGCCCGCGCCGCCGCCATCCTGTCCGGCCTCGGCTTTTCCGCCGCCGACCAGGTCCGGTCCTGTTCGGAGTTTTCCGGCGGCTGGCGGATGCGGGTGGCGCTAGCGGCGACGCTGTTCGCCGCCCCCGACCTGCTGCTGCTCGACGAGCCGACCAACTATCTCGATCTCGAAGGCACGCTGTGGCTGGAGGATCATCTCGCGCATTATCCGCGCACCGTCATCGTCATCAGCCACGACCGCGACCTGCTCGACACCTCGGTCGACCAGATCCTGCACCTCGACGGCGGCAAGCTCACGCTCTACAGGGGCAGCTATTCGTCGTTCGAGGAGCAGCGCGCGGCGCGTGAGATGCTCGACGCCCGGCATGCCAGGCGGCAGCAGGAGCAGCGCAAGCGCTTGCAGGATTTCGTCGATCGCTTCAAGGCCAAGGCGTCGAAGGCCAGGCAGGCGCAATCGCGCGTGAAAATGCTGGAAAAAATGCAGCCGGTGACCGCGCTGGTGACGCAGGATGTCCGCGAGATCAGCTTTCCGACGCCCGCCAAGACGCTGTCACCGCCGATCATCGCGCTCGACGGCGTCACGGTGGGATACGATGCTTTGAGGCCGGTGCTCAACCGCGTCACGCTGCGCATCGACAATGACGACCGCATCGCGCTGCTCGGCGCCAACGGCAACGGCAAATCGACGCTGGTGAAGCTGCTGGCCGGAAAGCTCGCGCCATTCTCCGGCAAAATCGTCCGCGCCGACAAGCTCTCGGTCGGCTATTTCGCGCAACATCAGACCGAGGAACTCGACCTTTCGGGCTCGCCCTACGATCATGTCCGCCGCCTGATGAGGGATGCGCCCGAGTCCAGGGTCCGCGCCCGCGTCGGCGCCATCGGCTTTTCCGGCAAGGCCGGCGACACCACCGTCGCCAACCTGTCGGGCGGCGAAAAGGCTCGCCTGCTGCTCGGGCTCGCCACCTTCGCCGCGCCGAACCTGATTATCCTCGACGAACCGACCAACCACCTCGACATCGACAGCCGCGCCGCGCTCGCCGAGGCGATCAACGAATTTCCCGGCGCGATCATCATGGTGTCGCACGACCGCTATCTGATCGAAGCCTGCGCCGACCAGTTGTGGGTGGTCGCCGACCGTACTGTTTCGCCCTATGACGGCGATCTCGACAGCTACCGCCGGTCGGTGCTGTCGTCGCGCGGCGCGCAGCCGGTCACGCGCGAGCGCGATCCCGAGCCTCGTCCGCGTGACAAGACCGCGCGCTCCCGGCCGGAACGACGCGGGTCGCCGAAACAGCGGGTGTCGGAGGCCGAGGCGGAAATCGCGCGCATCGGCGACATCATCGCCAAGATCGACGCCGCGCTCGCCATGCCGGATCTGTACCAGCGCGATCCCAAACAGGCCGCGCAACTCGGCAAGGCGCGAACCGGCGCGGCCACGGCGCTGCAAAACGCCGAGGACGAATGGCTCGCCGCCAGCGCCGCGCTGGAGCAGGATATCAACTGAAACCGGGTAAAATCAGCCGTGACGGCGCTTGCTGGCGGGGCGGACCGGCTTGGCCGGTTCCGGCAGGCGCTCGATCGAACTCAGCCGGCCGGCCTTGAAGGTATAGATTCCGGCCCGCGTCCCCTGGGTATAGGTCAGCACGGCGATCCGCTCGCCGCCCGGACCGGTGGACAGGTTGACGCTGTTGGGAACGCCGGCGCCACGCGCCACGTCGCATTCGGTATGGCCCAGCGCGACACGTCCGGTCGGCGTGGGAATGGCGCCGGCCGGTCCCTCCGCCGCGGCGCCGGCCCCGGCGGGCGCCAGACCCGGACATTGACCGTCGGCGCTGATGAGGTCTTCCGGCGTCACCGGCCTTTCCGGGGTCAGCGGCGGCGTCTCGATGGAGACGTTCTTGTTGAGCACCTGCCCGGCGCGGGAAAACCACTGGGCGTCTTTCGAGACGAGGTCGCTGGAGAACACATCGGACATGCTCGCCCCGGCGCAGCCGGCCAGGAGCGGCGCGAGCAACGCCACGGCCAGCACGCTATTTCGGGGAGGAAAGCTGTTTCGCACGTTCAATCCGGTTTGCAGTAGTCGGGACCCGACCGGATCGTGTCCACCACCGCTTTGCGGCACGACCATGACCGGCACGGCGGCGGCGCCGGCCAAGGCCGACGAACCGCGTCTGTCCCAAGGCATTTAACAAGACGCATTTAACAATATTATTCCCGCCGTTGCCACCGCCCTCGCTCGTCGGCCTGCCAATAGGTCACCGCGAATCCGCGCGCCTTGCCATCCTTCCAGGCCGTCCGCGCGGCGGCGACGGCCTCGTCATCGTCGCCGTTGAACATCAGCACGATCCGCTCATAGCGGTCGGCATCGAGCGGCAGCGCGGCGCAATCGACCATGAAGCGGATGTGCGCCTCGTTCGGATTGGTTTCGGCGGCCGCCACGACAATCGGCTGGTCGTGGGCGTCGGCGCTGCGCCAGCTTGCATGCGGAAGAAATGAATCTTCCCGATAGGTCCACAGATAGCCGTCCAGCGCCTCGGCGCGTTCCTCCGAGGCGGTCTGCACCACCGCGCGCCAATCACGTTGCAACGATTTCTCAAGCAACGGCGGCAACACGCTTTCAACGCTCATGTTTTGTAGATGATAGAACAGGATTTCCGTCATCGTCCGACTTCATAATGCCGAGCCACCAGCCGGTCCAGCAGGCGGACGCCGTAGCCCGAGCCCCAACTTTGATTGATGTCGGTTTTCGGCGCGCCCATCGCGGTTCCGGCGATATCGAGATGGGCCCAGGGCGTCCCGTCGACGAATCGTTGCAGGAACTGGGCCGCGGTGATCGAGCCGCCATGACGGCCGCCGGTGTTCTTCATGTCGGCGAATTGCGAGTCGATCAGCTTGTCGTATTCCGGTGCGAGCGGCATCCGCCATACCCGCTCGCCGGTCGCCTGCCCGGCCTCGGTCAGCCGTTCGGCAAGCTGGTCGTTGTTGGAGAACATGCCGGCGTATTCGGTGCCGAGCGCGACCATGATCGCGCCGGTCAAGGTCGCCAGATCGACCATGAACTGCGGCTTGCACTTCTTGGCGACGTACCAGAGCACGTCGGCCAGCACCAGCCGCCCCTCGGCATCGGTGTTGATGATCTCGATGGTCTGGCCGGACATCGAGGTGACGATATCGCCGGGACGCTGGGCGTTGCCGTCCGGCATGTTCTCGACGATGCCGATGGCGCCGACGACGTTGACCCGCGCTTTTCGCGCCGCCAGAGCGTGCATCAGACCGACGACGCAGGCCGCCCCGCCCATGTCGCCCTTCATTTCCTCCATGTTGCCGGCCGGCTTGATCGAAATGCCGCCGGTGTCGAAGCAGACCCCCTTGCCAACGAAGGCGATCGGCGCCGCGCCGCGCCTGCCGCCGTTCCAGCGCATGATGACGGTGCGGCTGGGCTGGGTCGAGCCTTGGCCAACGCCGAGCAGCGCCCCCATTTTCAATTTGGTCATCGCCTTGACGTCGAGCACCTCGACCTTGACGCCGAGCTTGCGCAGCAGGCTGGCGCGGCGGGCGAACTCGACCGGAGACAGCACGTTCGGCGGCTCGTTGACCAGTTCGCGCGCCAGCAGCACGCCGTCGCCGACATGGCCTTGCGGGGCGAACGCCTTGCGCGCGGCGGCTGTGTCCTTGACCGCGACGGCGATCTCGGTCCGCGTCGCGCCGTCGTCGTCATCCTTCTTCTTGGTCTTGTAGCGGTCGAACCGATAGGCGCGCAGTTGCATGCCCAGCGCCAGCGACGCGGCCTCGGCCGGCGTCATCGCCGCCGCCGGCAACTCGGCGACGACCGTCGCCGCGCGGTTGCCTTTGCCGATCTTGCCGGCCGCGACGCCGCCGAGCTTGAGCAAATCCCGCTCCGCGAGATCGGCCGCCTTGCCGACGCCGATCACGATCAGCCGGTCGGCGCGCAGTCCCTCGGGCGCCAGGATATCGAGAGCCGCCCCCAGCTTGCCCTTGAAACGATTGGCCGCCGCCGCGCGCTTGACCAGATCGACAGCGCCGCCCAGCGCCTTGCGGGTTGCGGTTCCGAGCTTCAGGGCGTCGTCGCAGAACACCACCAGCGGACCGCGCGCGGCGGTTGAAAACGAGACGAATCCGAACCTGACGGCGTCGGGCATGAACGATCCTCCAATCCATCGCGTGCGCGGCGGCCGTCCGGCGGCGACGGCGCATCATTGCTCACTGTTCTTTGGTTGCGGCACGCGATCCGTCAAGCTCAATTCGCGCCATTGGCCTCGCGGGCCGCGCCGCGCGGCATTGACGTCGTGTTAACGATGGCGGGCGCGTGCCACGGAGCGGCCTTTTTGTTGCCCGATCAGGGCGGTGTTATCCGGACCAATTCTTGGTAGTGTCCGGAGTTCGGCGACCGGTCGCGGGGATCCCTTGGCGAATCCGGGTGACATCGCCGTTTCGAGCCACAGGACGGGAACGGCGCGACCGGATGGGGTCCATCGACAAGTATATTGTGCGGACCACGCTGGCATCGTTCGCGGTGGTTCTGGTGAGCTTGACCGGGGTCATCTGGATCACCCAGGCGCTGCGCGGCATCGACCTGATGACCAGTCAGGGCCAAACCATCCTGACCTTCCTCGGAATCACCGGGCTGGTGATTCCGGCGCTGGTGCTGATTATCGCGCCGATCGCCTTGATGATCGCCATTTCGCATACCCTCAACAAGCTGGCAGCCGATTCCGAGATCATCGTAATCAACGCGGCGGGAATGTCGCCGATCCGCCTGTTCCGCCCGTTCTTGATCGCGACGGCGGTGGTGGCGCTGCTGGTGGCCTTCATCGCCGCCTATCTGGCGCCGGACGGCCTGCGGCGGATCAAGCAATGGGACGCGGAGATCACCGCCGACGTGCTGGCCAACGTCCTGCAACCGGGGCGCTTCTCCCAACTCGAACAGAATCTGACGATCCGGATCCGCGAGCGGCTTCCGGGCGGCGTGCTGGCGGGCGTGTTCGTCGACGACCGCCGCGATCCAAAGGAGCGCAACACCATCATGGCCGAGCACGGCACGGTGCTCAAGAACGAGCGCGGCTCGTTTCTCGTGTTGCAGAACGGGCATCTCGAACGTCTCGAAAGCGACAAGCGCGATCCGATCCTGGTCTCGTTCGACCGCTATGCCTTCGACATGTCGAAATTCTCCAACCGCGGCGGCGGCGACATCAATTACGGCATCCGCGAACGCTACCTCTGGGAACTGTTCTCGCCCGATCCCAACGATCCTATCTACAAGCAGTTGCCCGGACAGTTCTTCGCCGACCTGAACGACCGGCTGATGGCGCCGCTTTATCCGTTCGCCTTCGCGGCCCTGACCTTCGCCTTCCTCGGCACGCCGCGAACCACGCGGCAGAGTCGCAACTTCTCCATCACGGCATCGGTTCTGGCGGTTTTCGGCGTGCGGATGGCGGGATTCGCCTGTTCCGTCATGGCGGTGAGGTCGCCGATCGCCGTGCTGGTCCAGTATCTCATGCTGACCGCTGCGATCGCCATCAGCGTCCTGGTCATCCTCCGGGGCGCGGTAATCGAGCCGCCGGCGGCGGTGATGGAGGCGATCAACCGGTCCAACGCCCGCCTCGCGCGCCTGATCGGCCGCGCCCCGGCGACACCATGAGGGCGACGCCATGAGCATGGTGACCAACACGCTGGGACGCTATTTCGCCGGGCGGTTCCTGATTTCCGCGGTCGGCGTCTTCGCCGGCATCTTCGTGCTGCTGGTGCTGGTCGACTACATCGAGATGGTGCGGCGCACCTCCAGCCTGGCCTCCGCCTCGGCCGTCATGGTCGCGCAGACCTCGCTGTTCCGCGTGCCGCAGCTGCTCGAAAAGCTGACGCCGTTCTGCGTCCTGATCGGCGCCATGACCTGCTATCTGGCGCTGTCGCGGCGCCTCGAACTGGTGGTGGCGCGCGCCGCCGGCGTCTCGGCCTGGCAGTTCATCTCCCCGGCGCTGGCCAGCGCGCTGGTGCTGGGAATTATCGCCACCACGATCTACAACCCGGTGTCGGCCGATCTGCGCGAACGCTCGAAGCAGCTGGAGGCGCAGCTGTTCGGGAGCGCCCCCGGCGGCGGCTTGCAGGAAGCGACCGGATTCTGGATCAATCAGGCCAACAGCGACGGGCAGGCCGTCATCAACGCCACCCGCAGCGAGCAGCAGGGGTTGCGCCTGACCGGGCTGACCGTCTTCCGCTTCGACAACGCCAATCGCTTCATCGAGCGGATCGAGGCGCGCGAGGCCGTTCTCGAACCGGAACGATGGGTGCTGAAGGACGTGCGCAGATACGCCCTGGATTCGGCGCCGGTGATTCAGGAGACGCTCGATCTCGCCACCCATTTGACCCCGGCGCAGGTCCGCAACAGCTTTTCCACCCCCGAAACTGTGTCATTTTGGCAACTTCCGTCCTACATCCGCTCGTCGGA
The DNA here is from genome assembly GCA_023954195.1 of Xanthobacteraceae bacterium. Lineage (GTDB taxonomy): Bacteria > Pseudomonadota > Alphaproteobacteria > Rhizobiales > Xanthobacteraceae > 62-47. Next base: position 202,172 of record JAMLIK010000001.1, on the reverse strand, counting down.
AAGTTCCGGTCTGGCCAACGCCGGATATCGATTGCAATATCATAAGCTTGTGGCGCAGCCGTTTTTGCTGATAGCCATGGTCTTGTTAGCCGCCTCGGTGAGCTTGCGATTCTTTCGCTTCGGCGGGGTGCAGAAGATGGTTTTGAGTGGCGTGGGTTCGGGCTTTCTGCTCTATGTTCTGTCCAAGGTAACTGAAGATTTGAGCAAGGCCGAGTTGATGCATCCGATCGCTGCCGCATGGTTGCCCGTCATCGTGGGTGCCCTGACCGGCTTTCTGGCCTTGCTGTATCAGGAGGACGGGTAGTGGCCGACGTCGCCACCCGCCATGGCTGTTCGACGGTTTCGATGCGACGCATGACGCTGCGCCGCAATCGCGGTCGTTTGTCCGGCCGCCTGCCCGCCTTCGCCGCCGCTCTCGGATTGCTTGCGGGCGTCGCCGTGCTGGCGGCGGGCGGAACGCCCGCGGCCGCGCAAAGCTTCACCTACAATCCGCACCACACCCGCCCGGTGCCGCCTCCCGCGCCAGCCAGCAGCCACGGGCAGATGCTCGTGCAGGCCGTCGAGGTCGACTACAATTACAACAGCTCGCAGGTTTCAGCGGTCGGCAACGTGCAGATTTTCTACAACGGCACGTCGCTGCAAGCCGACAAGGTGGTCTACGACCAGAAAACCAAGCGGCTGCATGCCGAAGGCAACATTCGGCTGACCGACGCCGACGGCAAGATCACCTACGCCAACGTCCTCGATCTGAGCGACGACTACCGCGACGGCTTCGTCGATTCGCTGCGCGTCGACACCGCCGACCAGACCCGGATGGCGGCCAGCCGCGCCGACCGCACCAAGGGCAATTACACCGTATTCCAGAACGGTGTTTACACCGCCTGCGCCCCATGCCGGGACAATCCGAAGAAGCCGCCGCTGTGGCAGGTCAAGGGCGCCCGCATCATTCACGACCAGACCGAGAAAACGCTCTACTTCGAGGATGCCGCGCTCGAATTCTTCGGCGTTCCGATCGCCTATCTGCCGTATTTCTCGACGCCCGACCCGACCGTCAAGCGCAAGAGCGGTTTTCTCATGCCGGGCTTCTCCAACACCACGGAGACCGGCTACGGCGCCAGCATTCCGTTCTATTGGGCGATCGCGCCCGATATGGACGCGACCTTCGCGCCGCGCTTCATGACGCGCCAGGGCGTGTTGATGCAGGCCGAGTTCCAGCAGCGGCTGATCGACGGCAGCTATCGCATCCGCGCCTACGGCATCAGCCAGGAAGACCCCGGCGCGTTCAAGACCGGCGTCGGCAACCGCGACCTGCGCGGCGGCATCGAGACCAAGGGCCAGTTCGCCATCAACGACCGCTGGTCGTGGGGCTGGGACGGCGTGGCGCTGTCGGACTATGCCTTCCTAACCGACTACCGGTTGTCGCAGTATCGCGATCCGATGGCGGCCTTCCTCAGCCTGCCGACCGAGGCGATCTCGCAGCTTTATCTGACCGGCGTCGGCAACCGCAGCTATTTCGACGCGCGCGCGATCTATTATCTCAGCCTGTCCGGCAACCAGTCGCAGGTGCCGGTGGTCGCGCCGGTGATCGACTATTCCAACGTCATCAACCGGCCGATCCTCGGCGGCGAGGTCAGCTACAAGACCAATTTCACCAGCCTGACCCGTGACGCGGCGGCGTTCGACTCGCTGACCAACCCGGCGGGCCCAAGCCTGACCGACATCGCCTCGTGCATGTCGGCGACGTCGGTGCTGCAATCGGCCGACCCGTCCGCCAAGCTGCGCGACGCCTGCCTGCTGCGCGGCATTCCGGGCACCTACTCCCGCCTGACGGCGGAAGCCCAGTGGCGGCGCTCGTTCACCGATCCGATCGGCCAGATCTGGACGCCGTTCGCCTCGATCCGGGCCGACGCCATCAATGCCTCGATCGGCAGCCAGGGCATGGCCGACCCGGCCGGCAATCCCTATTTCGGCATTGCGCCGGGCAGCATCAACGACGTGCGGTGGATGCCGACCGTCGGCTTCGAATACCGCTATCCCTTCATCAACGTGCAGCCGTGGGGCACCACGATCATCGAGCCGATCGCCCAGGTGATCGCGCGGCCGAACGAGCAATATGCCGGCCGTCTGCCGAACGAAGACGCCCAGAGCATGGTGTTCGACACCTCGAACCTGTTCAGCGTCGACAAGTTCTCCGGCTACGATCGCGTCGAGGGCGGCGGCCGCGCCAATGTCGGCATCCAGGCGACGACGCAATTCGACCATGGCGGCACCGTCAAGGCGATGTTCGGACAGTCCTATCACCTGTTCGGCCTGAATTCGTTCGCGGTCGCCGACGCCACCAACACCGGCCTGGACTCCGGCCTGCAAAAGCCGGCGTCGGACTATGTCGCCAGCATCGCCTACGCGCCGAACCGGACCTACGCCTTCAGCACGCGCGCACGTTTCGACCAGGCGACCGGCGCCGTGCAGCGACTTGAGGTCGAAGGCCGCGCCAGCTTCGACCGCTGGTCGTTCGGCCTGATGTATGGCGATTATGCCGCGCAACCCGATCTCGGCTATTTGACCCGGCGGTCGGGCATTCTGGGCTCCGGCTCGATCAAGCTGGGATCGAATTGGGTGGCGACCGGCGCCGCCCGCTTCAACCTCGAAAGCAGCTCGGTCGACACCTACGCGGTCGGCTTCGGCTATGTCGACGACTGTTTCATCCTTGGCGTCAATTACATCACCAATTACTCGTACTCGTCCTATACGAGCGGAACGGCGCCACAGTTGAGCCATGCTGTCATGCTGCAACTCGGCCTGCGCACACTGGGCCAGACCTCGGCTGGCGGCGGCGTGAACGGCGTCTACTAGAGCATGATCCCGAAAAGGGGAAACCGGTTTTCGGACAGGATCGCGCTCAAGCAACAAGGTGAGAGCGGGATCATGATCCAGCCCGATGTCATCCCGCGTCGATAATGCCATGCGCATGGCGCGCCACCGCGCGATCCGGCGGATCGACCTTCCAGCCCTGAAAACCCGTCAATCCAGGACATGATGCTTTTTCCGCTTCGTCTGACAGTTTTGGCCCTCATCGCCATTGCCGCCGTCTCGGCGACCGCCGGCATCGCGCCGGCCCGCGCCCAGTCCGTCGCGGCGATGGTGAACGGCGAGCCGATCACCAATTTCGACATCGACCAGCGCATGCGCCTGATGGCGCTGTCGAACCAGCGAAGCAGCCGCAAGGAAGTCCTTGAGGAACTGATCGACGAGAAGGTCAAGATCAGGGAAGCCAAGCGCTACGGCGTCGATCCCTCGGCCGCCGATCTCGATGCATCCTTCGCCGCGATGGGCCAGCGGATGGGTCTTTCGGCCGATCAGCTCACCCACACGCTGGCGGGTCGGGGTATTCGCGCGGAAACGCTGCGAAACCGTATCAAGGCGGAAATGGTCTGGGGCAGCCTGGTGCGCGGCCGGTTCAAGGACAGTCTGACGGTCAACGACAAGGCGGTCCGCGCCGCGTCCGGCGGTCTCGGCGACGGCAAGGACAACGGCGGCAACTTCGAATATCAGATGCGTCCGATCATTCTGGTCGTGCCGCGCGGCTCGCCGGCGTCGGCGATCGACATGCGGCGCAAGGAGGCCGAGACGTTGCGCAGCCGGGTGCAGAGCTGCGACGACGCCAACGCCCTGTTCCGTTCCATGCGCAACGCCACCATCCGCGACACCGTTGTCAAGACCTCCGCCGACCTGCCGCAGGCGTTGCGCGAGCTGCTGGACAAAACACCCGTCGGCCACCTCACCGCCCCCGAGGTGACGCGCCAGGGCATCGAGATGGTCGCGCTGTGCTCGCGCAAGCCGACCAGCGGCGATACGCCGGAGCAGCGCAAGATCCGCGAAAAGCTTTATATGCAGAAGTATGAAGCGCGATCGAAATCCTACCTGCGGGATATCCGCAAGGCCGCGATGATCGAGTACCGATAGGCCGGATTTCGCAAGCAGGCCCGCGCGATGCAGCAACCTCTCGCACTGACCGTCGGCGAGCCGGCGGGGATCGGCCCCGACATCGCCATCGCCGCATGGTTGCGGCGCGCGGAAGCGCAAATCCCGCCGTTTTATCTCGTGGGCGACGCCGACCTGATCCGCCGCCGCGCCAAAACGCTGAACCTCGATCTCGCCATCGCCGAGGTTTCGCCACGCGAGGCGACCGCCGCCTTCGCGCGCGCCCTGCCCGTGGTGGACATCGGCGTCACGTCCCCCGCCGAGCCGGGCAGACCCGACGCCAGCAGCGCGCCGCTTGCCATCGCGGCGATCCGCCGCGGCGTCGCCGACGTGCGTTCGGGCCTCGCGGCCGCCGTCGTCACCAACCCGATCGCCAAGAGCGTGTTGTACGACGCCGGGTTCAAGCATCCGGGCCATACCGAATTTCTCGCCGAACTGGCGGCGCAAGGCGGCCGGACGCCGCTTCCGGTGATGATGCTGTGGTCGCCGACGCTGGCCGTGGTGCCGGTGACGATCCATCTGCCGCTACGCGACGCCATCGCGCTACTGACCACCGACCTCATCGTCGCCACGTCGCGCATCCTTGCCGCCGACCTGATCGGGCGGTTCGGCATCGCCCGGCCGCGTCTCGCGGTCGCCGGCCTCAATCCGCATGCCGGCGAAGGCGGCGCGCTCGGCCATGAGGATCGGGCCATCGTCGCACCGGCCGTCGCGATCCTGCGGGCGGAAGGCATCGACGCACGCGGCCCGCTGCCGGCCGACACCATGTTCCACGCCGCCGCGCGCAAAACCTATGACTGCGCCGTCTGCATGTATCACGATCAGGCGCTGATCCCGATCAAGACGCTGGCGTTCGACGACGGCGTCAACGTCACCCTCGGACTGCCCTTCATCCGCACCTCGCCGGACCACGGCACGGCGTTCGACATCGCCGGAAGCGGACGGGCCAACCCGTCGAGCCTGATTGCCGCGCTGCGTCTCGCCGCGCGCATGGCGGCGGCGCGGGGATGACCGCGATCGACGATCTGCCGCCGCTGCGCGACGTGATCCGGCGTCATCAATTGTCGGCACGAAAATCGCTCGGCCAGAATTTTCTGCTCGACCTCAACCTGACGGCCCGGATCGCCCGCGCCGCCGGGCCGCTGGAGCAGGCGACCGTCATCGAGATCGGCCCCGGTCCGGGCGGACTGACCCGCGCCTTGCTGGCGCTCGGCGCGCGGCGCGTCATCGCCATCGAGCGCGACGAACGCGCGCTGGGGCCGCTGGAGGAGATCGCGGCGCACTATCCGGGGCGGCTGGAGATCGTCCGCGCCGACGCGATGACGTTCGATCCGCGCCCAATGCTGCGCAATGAGTGCGCAAAAATCGTCGCCAACCTGCCCTACAACATCGCCACCGCGCTGCTGGTCGGCTGGCTGTCGGTGGAGCCGTGGCCGCCCTGGTACGACACCATGGTGCTGATGTTCCAGCGCGAGGTCGCCGAGCGCATCGTCGCCCACGAGGACGACGAGGCTTACGGGCGGCTGGCGGTGCTCGCCAACTGGCGCGCCGAGACCAAGATCCTGTTCGACATTTCACGCTCGGCGTTCGTGCCGCCGCCGAAGGTCACCTCCTCGGTGGTGCGGCTGTTGCCGCGCGCAACCCCTCTGGCGTGCGAGCGCAAGGCGCTGGAGCAGATCGCCGCCGCCGCGTTCGGGCAGCGCCGCAAGATGATCCGGCAAAGCCTGAAATCGCTCGGCGTCGCGCCGGAGCGGCTGGCGGCTGCCGCCGGCCTCGACCCGACCCGGCGCGCCGAAACCGTTCCGCTCACGGGCTTTGTTGCCATGGCGCGCGAATTGGCCAATATACGGGCCGAAAATTCCCGTTCGGTCTGAGGAGAATACGCGATGGCGCAGATGTTTCGTCAATCCCTGGTCAAGTTCGACGCGCCGTTGTGCGAAACCATCGTCGATACCCCCAAGCCGCAAGGCCGCGAGGTGCTGGTGCGGATCGAGCGCTGCGGCCTGTGCCACTCCGACCTGCATATCCAGGACGGCTACGCCGATCTCGGCAACGGCAAGCGGCTGGACACCACGCGCGGCATGACGCTGCCGTTCACGCTCGGCCACGAGATCGCCGGCGTGGTCGACGAGGTCGGCCCCGACGCGCCGCGCGACCTGATCGGGAAGAAATACGCGGTGTTTCCGTGGATCGGCTGCGGCCAATGCCAAGACTGCCTCAACGGCGACGAGAATCTTTGCGCCCGGCACCGCTTCATGGGCGTCTCGATCGACGGCGGCTTCGCCAGCCATGTGCTGGTGCCGGACGCGAAATACCTGCTCGAATACGATCCCTTGCCGATCGATCTCGCCGCGACGCTGATGTGCTCGGGCGTCACCGCCTACGGCGCCCTGAAGCGCCTGGTCGAGCGGCCGCGCCAGCGCAACCTGCTGCTGATCGGGCTGGGCGGCGTCGGCATGATGGGCCTGGCCTTCGCCAAGACCATGTTCAAGCAGGATATCACGGTGGCGGATCTGAGCCCGGCGGCGCGGGAGGCGGCGCTGAAGAACGGCGCGGCGGCGGCTTACGACCCGTCCGAGCCGGACGTGGTCAAGCGCATGCTCAAGGAGAGCGGCGGCGGGTTCGACGGCGTGGTCGATTTCGCCGGCAACGAGAAGTCGATGGGCCTCGCCGTCTCGACGGTGGCGCGCGGCGGCAAGATCGTGATCTCGGGGTTGATGGGCGGCAATTTCAGCCTGCCGATGGTGCAATGGATCTACAAGCGCATGACCATCGAGGGCTTCATGGTCGGCACGCTCGCGGAAGGCAAGGAACTGCTGGCGCTGGCGCGGGCCGGCAAAATTCAGCCGCCCCCGATCAAGGAAGCGCCGATGCGCGACGTGCAGAAATGGATCGACGAACTGCGCGCCGGCAAGGTGGTCGGCCGCATCATGCTCTGCAACTGAGCGGAAGCCACGGGCGTCGCGCGCCGCGCCCTCGGTCGCGGCGCGAGGCGGCCCTTCCCAAAATGCGTGATCTGCTGTTATCGTCCGGCAATTATCGCCGGATCATGCGATCATGCCGACGTTTATTTTTGCCATTGCGAGATATTGCCTCGCGGCCACCGCTATTTTCATCCTGCTCGCCTCGCCGGCGTCGGCGGAAAAGCGCGTCGCGCTGATCGTCGGCAATTCGGCCTATGCGAACGTGACCCGGCTCGACAATCCGAGAAACGATGCGAAGCTGATGGCGGAGACGCTGCGCGCGCTCGGCTTTCAACTGGTCGGCAACGCCGCCCAGCTCGATCTGGAAAAGTCGGCGCTGGACCGCGCCGTGCAAACCTTCGGGCAGCAAGTCCAGGGCGCCGATGTCGCGCTGTTCTATTACGCCGGCCACGGCGTGCAGGTCGCGGGCTCCAACTATCTGGTGCCCGTCAACGCCAACCCGACCCGCGAGGCCGATGTCGATTTTCAGATGGTCGACGTCAACCTGGTGCTGCGCCAGATGCAAGGCTCGGGCACGCAGTTGAACCTGGTGATTCTCGACGCCTGCCGCAACAACCCGTTCGGCGGTCGCGGCTTGCGCGCCGCCGAGGGTGGGCTTGCGCAAATGCGGGCGCCGGAAGGCACCCTGATTTCCTATGCCACGCAACCCGGCAGCGTGGCGCAGGACGGCACCGACGGCCACAGCCCCTACACCCGCGCGCTGGCGAGCACGGTGCGGCGCGCCGGTCTCGACATCTTCCAGACCTTCAACCAGGTCGGCCTTGCCGTGAAACGCGCCACCGGCGGTTCGCAGCAGCCGTGGGTGTCGTCGTCACCGATCGACGGCACCTTCTACTTCGTGCCGCCGGCCGCCCCGGCCGCGCCGCCGGCGGCGGCGCCGTTGCAACAGGATGCGCGGCTCGCGCCCCCGCCCCGCCTCGGCGACGACGCCAAGTCAATCACCGACCCGGCGCAGCTCCGGGAAATCAACGAGCGGCTTTACGAGCTGAATTTCGATCCGGAAACGCCGGACGGCAAATCGGCGATGAAAGTCGCGATCCGCAGCTTCCAGTCCGTCAACGACCTGCCGCCGACCGGCGAAGCCACCGAGGGGCTGCTGCGGCGCTTGCGCGAGACCCGATATGTCGGCCCGTGGGGCTCGATCGTCTACGGCGAGGACAGCGGCAAATGGGGCCTGTCCTGGGGGCATGTCACGCGCAAGGAGGCGGTCGCCGACGCCCGCGGCAAGTGCGGCAAGTCCAAATGCCCGATCGAACTGAGCTTCTACGGCAAGACCTGCGGCGCCTTCGCGGCCTCCGACAAGCACTGGTCGCTGATGGCGCGCGACACCATCGACAAGGCCAAGCTGGATTCGCTCACCGCCTGCGGCAAGTCGGGACAGGCCTGCAACATCATCGGCGCCGTCTGCGCGGATGGCTCCGGCCTGCCGGATCAACGATAGCAAGCGAGTTCGCCGGAATGGATGCTTCCCTTCATCTGCGCATTGTGACGGCGGCGATGGGCATGAACGCGATGTTGCTCGTCCCGGCGACCGCGATGGCATCGTCAATCGCGCCATCCGAGGCAACCCCGTGGCGCACGGTGAATCAAATCCGTCTCGCGCAGTCCGGCAGCATGGGCGGCACCATCGGCAATCGCGAGAAATCGTTGTCGGGGTCGCGCGGCGGCGAAAGCGAACGCCCGGCGCAGCACAGCAAACCAAGAGGCCAGCGGGAAACGCCGACCCGACGCAGCGGCGGCAGCGGCGGCGGCAATTTCGACGGCGCCTGGACGGTCAGTTCGGTCGGATGCAGCGGCGCGGGCGTCGGGACCGTGGTGGTTTCCAGCGGGCGCCTGATCGGCCAGGGCGTCAGCGGATCGATCAGCCCGAACGGCACCATCAATTCGGTCACCAACGTCGGAAATGGCGTCAGATCCTTCGGATCCGGGCGAGCGAGCGGTCGGCGGGCTTCCGGAATCTACCGCCAGACCGACGGCTGCACCGGACGCTTCACCGCCGTCAAAAACTAAAGCATGATGCCGAAATGTGGAGACCGGTTTTCGGAAAAGATCATGCTCAAACAAAAAGATAAACGACGAGCCTGATTCAACGCAGGCGAATTTGACTCTCGTCGTCCGGACGCACAGATGGATTCGTTCAAATCAGACTGTTCGAACCTCAACCTTGCTCGAAAGTCATTGCCAATGTACCGCCCCCGCCTCCCCGCCTTCGTTGCATGCTTCTCGGCAACGTCATTGCTGCTCGCGGCAAGCTCCGCGGCTCATGCCGCGCGGATGGATATATCGCACCCGGCATTGCGCGATGCGCGCATGCCCGTGCAAACGCTCGCGCAGTCCGGCAGCATGGGCGGCACCATCGGCAACCGGGAAAAGTCGCTTTCGGGATCGCGCGAAGCCGCGCCGGCGGAGCGGCCCGCCCGGCAAAGCAAGCCGAAACCGAGCCACCGGCCCGCCGCCGCGCGCAACAGCGGCCGAAGCGGAAGTGGTGGCGGTGGCGGTGGCGGTTCATTCGATGGCACCTGGTCGCTTTCAAGCGCCGGCATCAATTGCTCCGACACCTTCCGCGAAACCGTCACCGTCAGCGGGCGAACGATGACCGGCTCTTACGGCAGCGCGACCATCAACGCGAACGGATCGCTGACCGGCAGCGGCAACTACAACGGCATCGTCGTCACCAGCCGGGGGCGGCTGTCCGGGCGCAGCGGCTCCGGGACATTCCAGCGTAGCGACGGCTGCCATGGCCGCTGGGTCGGCGCCAAGCAGTAGCCGGCGCTGACAACATCAGCCTCACCGTTCGAGTTGTCGCTGCAACTCGCGGACGAAGGCCGTCAGCCCTGTCCGGCGTTCGCGCTTGAGCCGCTCCGCCTTCAGGATCGATTGCACCTCGGCGAAAGCCTGCTCGACCTCGTGGTTGACGACGATGTAGTCGTATTCCGCCCAATGGCTCATTTCATGGGCGGCGCGGCTCATGCGTCCGCGAATGACCGCGTCGGAATCCTGCGCGCGGGTGTGCAGCCGCCGCTCCAGATCCTGCGCCGAGGGCGGCAGGATGAAAACGCTGACCACGTCCTTGCCGGCTTTCTCGCGAAGCTGCTGGGTGCCCTGCCAGTCGATGTCGAACAAGACGTCCTGTCCGGCCGACAAGGCCGCCTCGACCGGCGCGCGCGGCGTGCCGTAGCCGTTGTCGAAAACCGTGGCCCATTCCAGCAATTCGCCTTCGCGCGCCATCCGCTGAAAGCCGGACTGGTCGACGAAGCAGTAGTCATGCCCCTCGCGTTCGCCCGGCCGCATCGGCCGCGTGGTGACGGAGACCGACATGCGCAGGCCGGCGATGCGCTCGATCAACAGCCTGGACAAGGTGGTTTTGCCGGCGCCCGACGGCGACGACAGCACGAACATCAAGCCGCGCCGTTCCACGCCGTCCCCGCCGTGATCGTCCGCCCCCGCCATTCGTCACTCCAGGTTCTGCACTTGCTCGCGGAACTGCTCGACGACGTTTTTCAGCTCCAGTCCGATATTGGTCAATTCCAGATCGTTGGATTTCGAACAGCAGGTGTTGACCTCGCGGTTGAACTCCTGCGCGAGGAAATCGAGCCGGCGCCCGACCGGGCCGCCCGTATCCAGCAGGGCGCGCGCCTGCGAAAGATGCGAGGCGATGCGGTCGAGCTCCTCGCGGATGTCGGCCTTGGTCGCCATCAGCAGCGCCTCCTGATTGAGTCGGTCGGAATCGAAGCGGTCGGAAGCGCCGACCAGCACGGCGATCTGTTCGGCAAGCCGGGCGCGAATCATCTCGGGCCGGCGTCCGGGAGCCTGCTCGGCCCGCGCCGCCAGTCGTTCGATCTGGTTCAGCCGCTCCTTGAGGACGATGCCCAGCGTCGCCCCCTCGCGCCCGCGCATCTCGATCAGGCTCCCGAGCGCATCCTCGAACGCCGCCGCCGCGGCGGCCCGCGCCGCCTGCTCGCCGGCTTCGTCGGCTTCCGGCTCGGCCACCTCGATTACGCCCTTGATCGACAGCAACCCGTCGATGCTCGGCGCCACGGCGTCGATGCGCGCCGCGAGTTGTCCGGCGATCTTCACCACCGCGGCCAGCACGTCCTCGTTGACGCGGATGCTGGACTCTGCGCCCGAGCGCTTGACATTGAGATTGGCGTAGACCGTGCCGCGCGACAGCAACTCGGTCGCGCGTTTGCGAACGCCGAGTTCGACGTCATCCCACCCCGGCGGCAGCCGCATCCGGAAGTCGAACCCCTTGGCGTTGACCGATTTCAGTTCCCACTCGAATGTGTACGGTCCGCTCGCGCCGTGACTGCGCGCAAATCCGGTCATGCTCGACAGCGCCATCGCGTGCTTGCTCCAATCTGAAAATGAAAAACCCGAAGCTCACCGCCGCTCGGTGCGCGACGGCTTGTGGGAGGATTTTTGCGCCGATCCCTTGGCCTTCGCCCCCGCATTGCCAGCCGCGGGCGGCTGCTCCGGCGCCGCCGCGCCATCGCCGCCGGCGCCGGGCACCGACGCCCCGGTTGTCGGCGGCTCGTCCGGGGGCTCGGCGCTGTCGTTCTGGATTTGCTTTTCCAGCGCCCGCAACCGCGCGACGTTCTTCTGATGCTGCTCGTAGGTCTCGGTGAAACTGTGCCCGCCGGTGCCGTCGGCGACGAAGAACAGATCCCGCGTCCGTGCCGGATTGGCGACGGCCTCCAGCGAGGCGCGGCCGGGATTGGCGATCGGCCCCGGCGGCAATCCGTCGATGACATAGGTGTTATAGGGCGACGGCTGCTGGATTTCGCTGGCCTTGATCGGACGGCCGAGCGTCCCCTTGCCGCCGACCAGCCCGTAAATGATGGTGGGATCGGACTGGAGCTTCATCTTCTTTTGCAGCCGGTTGATGAACACGGCCGCGACACGGCTGCGCTCGTCCGCCTTGCTGGTTTCCTTCTCGACGATCGAGGCCAGCGTCACCAGTTGCTCCGGCGACTTCAACGGCAGATCCCGGTTGCGACGCTCCCAGATGTCGGCGAGCGCGCGCTGCTGTGCCTGCTGCATGCGCGCGATCACCTGCTCGCGAGGCGCGCCGCGCGGAAATTTGTAGGTCTCCGGCAACAGCGATCCCTCGCTGGGAATGGCGCGGATCGAGCCGGAGAAAATGTCGTTCTCGGTGATTCGCGCCACGATCTGCTCGGACGTCAGCCCTTCCGGAATGGTGATGGCATGCTGCACCACCTTGCCGTCGACGATGGTGCCGATCACTTCGCGCAGGCTGGCGTTCCTGGCGAACAGATACTCGCCGGGCTTGAGATCGGAGCGCGCCTTGAGTGCGAGGACGCTACCGATGAACGCCCAGCGATTGTTGTCGATCACGCCCTCGCGCTGCAAAATGTCCGCGATGTCCGACATCCCCGACCGCTGCGGAATGTTGACCACCTTGTCCTGTTCGAGCGGCCCCGGCGCCTCGATCTTCTGCTTGCCGTACACATACAATCCGCCACCGGCGATCATCACCAGCAGCAGGATCGTAATGATTGCGTTGCCGACCACCACGAACGGATTGCGGACCCCGTCGGAGCGCTTGGGCGGCGGCGGAACCTGCTCCGGCTCCAGCGCGACGCGCGGGCTGCGCGGCGAAATGGGCGATCGCTCATTCATGCAAGAAGGTGTCCCGATGCAAGACGAAGTCCCGTCAGTTCGATCATGATTTCAAGGCCGCTCCAGCATTAAAGCATATCGCCGAAAAGTGCGACGCGGATTTCCGGTCACGACGGTCCCGTACCTGGAAACACGCCATCATCCCGGATTGATTCGACCCGCGCGATCATTGCCGCATCGCATCGCGATCGATCGCCGGCCCGATCGTGCATCGTTATGCAACGACGCGCATGGCGTCGCGGCATGCGCGATCGCGAGGCACGACAGGATTCAGGGCTGAATACGGCGAAACGGAGGTGCGCGCCGCCGGCCGCGATCAATTCGCCACGCGGCGCATGACCAGCGACGCATTGGTGCCGCCGAAGCCGAACGAATTCGACAACGCGATATCGATCTGCCGCGCACGCGCCACCTTGGGAACGAGATCGATCGGCGTCTCCACCGACGGCGCATCGAGATTGATGGTCGGCGGCGCGATATTGTCGCGGATCGCGAGAATCGAAAAGATCGCCTCGACCGCGCCGGCCGCGCCGAGCAGATGCCCGATCGAGGATTTGGTCGATGACATCGAAACCTTCGACGCGGCATTGCCCAGCAGCCGCTGCACCGCGCCCAGTTCGATCTCGTCGCCGAGCGGCGTCGAGGTGCCGTGGGCGTTGATGTAATCGATATCGGCGGGCTGGATGCCGGCGCGCTTCAGCGCCGCGCTCATGCAGCGAAAACCGCCGTCGCCGTCGGGAGCGGGCGCGGTGATGTGATAGGCGTCGCCCGACAGGCCGTAACCGATGATCTCGGCGTAGATCCGCGCGCCGCGCGCGCGCGCGTGCTCGTATTCCTCCAGCACGACGACGCCCGCGCCCTCGCCCATGACGAAGCCGTCACGGTCCTTGTCGTAGGGCCGCGAGGCTTTCTCCGGCGTCTCGTTGAAGCCGGTCGAGAGCGCGCGCACCGCGCAGAAGCCGGCCATCCCCAGCCGGCAGATCGGCGATTCGGCGCCGCCGGCGACCATCACGTCGGCATCGCCGAGCGCGATCAGGCGGCCGGCATCGCCGATGGCGTGCGCGCCGGTCGAACAGGCCGTCACCACCGAGTGGTTGGGACCCTTCAGGCCGTGCTCGATCGAGACGTAACCCGAGGCCAGATTAATCAGGCGTCCCGGAATGAAGAATGGCGACAGCCGGCGCGGCCCCCGCTCCTTGACCAGGATCGCGGCGTCGGCGATGCCGGACAGACCGCCGATCCCGGAGCCGATCAAGGTGCCGGTCGCGCAGCGATCCTCCTCGGTCGCGGGATGCCAGCCGGCGTCGTCCAGCGCCTGCCGCGCCGCGGCCATCGCATAGACGATGAAGTCGTCGACCTTGCGCTGCTCCTTCGGCTCCATCCATTGATCGGCGTTGAAGCTGCCGTCGCTGCCGTCGCCGCGCGGAATCACACAAGCGATGCGGCTGGGGAGATCCGACACCTCGACCGTGTCGAGTTTTCGCGCGCCGCTCTCGCCGTTGAGAATGCGCTTCCAGGTCGTCTCGACGCCACAGCCAAGCGGCGAAACCATGCCCAGGCCGGTGACGACAACACGCCTCATATCCCGCACTCCCGCCGATGGAGGTTCATGATTCGGATGTTCACGATCAACAGCAAGAAGCCGGTGGACCGTGCGATCACGACCCGTCCGGCTTCATTCACACCCTGAAGGTGAGTTAGCTTTTCGCGTTCTTTTCAAGGAACTTGGTGGCGTCGCCGACGGTGAGGATGGTTTCCGCCGCGTCATCGGGAATTTCGCAGCCGAATTCTTCCTCGAACGCCATCACCAGTTCGACAGTGTCCAGGCTGTCGGCGCCGAGATCGTCGATGAAGCTCGCATTGTCGACCACCTTCTCGGGTTCAACACCAAGGTGCTCCACCACGATCTTCTTAACCCGCTCGCCAATCTCGCTCATCGTTCAACCTCGTGCTTGTTCAATTGGACCCGACCGCTTTGCGATACGAGCCGTCGTGGTGCTTAACCTGTTAGATCCCTGAATCCCGTCGTGGCGGCGTTCTGTTGCAATTGCGCTTTGTTGCAGTCGCCCCCTCGCAACCCACGAAAGACCCGGCGAACGACGCCAGCTCCGGCAACGCCAATATACATGGTTTCGGAATCCTGCAATGGCTTCTTTGCCTGCCCATCGAGGTCCGGTTACCATACTTCACAAGCCTTGACTATACGGCCCGGAAGACGGTCCACGGTTGTCGCGGCGCGGCGGGAAGCTGCTCAAATCATTGCCATCCCGCCGTTGACGTGAATGGTCTGGCCGGTCACGTAGGCGGCCTCGTTCGAACTCAGATAAACCGCCGCGGCGGCAATATCGTCCGGCGTGCCGAGCCGCCCGGCGGGAACCTTGCTCAGGATCGCCTCGCGCTGCTTGTCGTTGAGCACGTCGGTCATCGGGGTGGCGATGAAACCCGGCGCGATGCAGTTGGCGGTGACGTTGCGGCGGGCATATTCGGCCCCGAGCGTCTTGACCATGCCGATCAGGCCGGCTTTCGCGGCGGTATAATTGCCCTGCCCCGGATTGCCGGTGACGCCGACCACCGAGGTGATCGCGATGATGCGGCCGAACCGCTTGCGCATCATCAGCTTGGTGGCGGCGCGGGTCAGGCGGAAGGTCGCGGTGAGGTTGACCTTGATGACGTCATCCCAATCCTCGTCGCGCAACTGCACGAACAGATTGTCGCGGGTGATGCCGGCGTTGCACACCAGAATGTCGAGCTGGCCCATCGCCTTCTCGGCCGCCGGCACCAGCGCCTCGACATCGGCGGCGTCGGCTAGATTGCACGGCAGCACGTGACTTCGGCCGCCGAGTTCGGAGGCGAGCTTCTCAAGCTGCTCGCGCCGCGTTCCGGATACCGCCACGGTCGCGCCCTGGGCGTGCAGCGCCTTGGCGATCGCGCCGCCGATGCCGCCGCTCGCGCCGGTGACGAGCGCGGTCCTGCCAGTCAGATCGAACATCCGATTCTCCTTGTGCCGCCCCGAACGGCCGGTTTCATGCGCCGCGCGCGGCGGCCAGGGTATCCTTTGCCGCCGCGATATCGTTGGGGCCGCCGACCGCGACGCCGACGGCGCCGTCGGCGATCCGCTTCACCAGCCCGCTCAGCACCTTGCCGGCGCCGATCTCAAGAAAATGGGTCACGCCCTGCCCCGCCATCCAGGCCACCGATTCGCGCCAGCGCACGGTGCCGGTCACCTGCTCGACCAACCGCTTGCGAATCTCCTCGGGGTCGGTGATCGGGGCCGCCAGCACGTTCGACACCAGCGGCACCGCCGGGTGATTGACCGCCACCCCGGCGAGCGCCTCGGCCATCGCGTCCGCCGCCGGCTGCATCAGGCGGCAATGAAACGGCGCGGACACCGGCAGCAGCATCGCCCGCTTGGCGCCCTTGCCCTTGGCGATTTCGATGGCTCGCTCGACCGCCGCCTTGTCGCCGGACACCACCACCTGACCGCCGCCATTGTCGTTGGCGGCCTGGCAGACCTCGCCCTGGGCGGCCTCGGCGGCCACCGCCACCGCCGCCTCATAATCGAGTCCGAGCAGCGCCGCCATGGCGCCGACCCCGACCGGAACCGCCTTCTGCATCGCCAGGCCGCGGGTGCGCAGCAGGCGGGCGGTGTCGCTGACGGAAAAACTGCCGGCCGCCGCCAATGCCGAATATTCCCCGAGCGAATGCCCGGCCACGAAAGCCGCGTCGCGGGCGACCGAAATTCCGGCCTCGGCCTCCAGCACCCGCAGCGTCGCCAGCGACACCGCCATCAAAGCCGGCTGGGCATTTTCTGTCAGTTGCAGCGTCTCGCCGGGGCCTTCCCAGATGATCGCGGACAATTTCGCGCCCAGCGCCGCGTCGACCTCATCGAACACGGCGCGGGCGGCGGGAAAAGCCTCCGCCAGGGCCTTGCCCATGCCGACCGTCTGGGACCCCTGCCCCGGAAAGGTGAATGCTGCGGTCATCTCACGCCCCTCGAAATCCTGAAACGGAGCCGAGAGACACCGCCACCGGGCTTGATGTCAAGCAGGTGACGCGCGCCGAGCGGCCGATCGCGGGCGTTTTCCGTCGCCTTTACCTTGCAAAGCCCGCCGGAATCCGTATAACCCGCGCCATCCGTGGATCCCGGCCGGGAGCTGAACGGACGATTTTGCCATGTTCGCCACAAGCGATCCTGACAAAATAGGGCCAATCGGCCCGCCGTCCCGTGCTTCCGCCTTCGTCAGCATTCGAGTCCTTTCCGAAGGGTTCGAGGGGCTTGTCGCCGGGACCCGCGCCAACCTTGGAAAGGACATCCATGCCTCTCTACGAGCATGTTTTTCTCGCGCGTCAAGACGCCAGCGCCCAGCAGGTCGAGGAATTGACCGCCCAGATCACCGGCGTGATCGAAAGCCTCGGCGGCAAGGTCGCCAAGACCGAGAACTGGGGCGTGCGCTCCCTCACCTATCGCATGAACAAGAACCGCAAGGCGCATTTCGTGCTGCTCAACATCGATGGCCCGGCGGCCGTGGTCGCCGAGATCGAGCGTCAGGAGCGCATCAACGAAGACGTCATCCGCTACCTGACCGTCCGCGTCGAGGAGCTTGAAGAAGGTCCGTCGGCGATGCTGCGCAAGGCCGATCGCGACCGTGATCGCGACGACCGTGGCGGCGGCTTCCGTGGCGACCGCGAAGGCGGTGGCTTCCGTGGCGATCGCGGTCCGCGCCGCTCGCGCGATGACGCCGACGCCCCCGCAGCAGCTTCCCAGGAGTAACCATCATGGCTGACGCAGGCGCCCGCCGTCCGTTCTTCCGCCGTCGCAAGACCTGCCCGTTCACGGGCCCGAACGCGCCGAAGATCGACTACAAGGATTCCAAGCTGCTGATGCGCTATGTCTCGGAGCGCGGCAAGATCGTGCCGAGCCGCATCACCGCCGTTTCCGCCAAGAAGCAGCGTGAACTGGCCCGCGCCATCAAGCGCGCCCGCTTCCTCGGTCTGCTGCCTTACGTGATCCGCTAGGATCGATTTTGGCCGCGGCGTTCGCGCCGCGGCCATGTTTCCAAAACCTTCATAAGGCTTCCGGGGCACCGGTCGCCGACAGTTGGGGCCAACAAGACCCCTAACCGCTCGAAGGGAGCGGGACAGCTCATGATGATCGACCTCCTCATCGCCATTGCGGCCGGCTGCGCGTCGGCGTTGATGTTCGCCTCGATCAGTTCGGGCGCGCTGATTTCGCTGCTGCTGTTCTATCTGGCACCGCTGCCGCTGCTGCTGGCGGCGATCGGCTGGGGGCCGGCCGGCGCCGCGATCGGCGGCGTGCTGGCGGGCGGCGCGCTCGGCCTGATTTTCAGCCTGCCCTATCTGGCGGCGTTTCTGCTGACCGTCGCCTTGCCGGCCTGGTGGCTCGGCCGCCTGGCCATGCTGGGTCGTCCGGCCACGGCCCCGTCCACACCCGGATCCGCGACGCCGGTCGAGGCCGTCGAATGGTATCCGGCCGGACGGCTGCTGTTGTGGATCGCCGGCTTCGCCACGCTTACGACGGTCTCGGCGCTGCTCACCCTCGGCTCCGACAGCGAAACCATCACCGCCGGGCTCCGCCACGGCCTCGGACGCATCATCCAGATGCCGTCCTCGCCGACGGAAGCGGAACAGATCATCGATGCGCTGGCCGCGATCGCGCCGGCGGCGGCGGCCATCATCGCCATGACCACGCTGACGCTGAACCTCTGGCTCGCCGCGACCGTCGCGTCGGCCTCGGGGCGGCTGCGACGCCCCTGGCCGGTGCTGCGCGATGTCGCCATGCCGCCGATGACCCTGGTCGCGCTGTGCATCGCGCTGGCGCTGTGCTTCACCGGAGGATTGCCGGCGCTGATCGCGCAAATCGTCACCGCCGCCCTGATGCTCGGCTATGCGCTGACCGGCTTTGCCGTGCTGCACACCATCACGCTCAACCTCCGGAGCCGCGGCGTCATGCTTGGCCTCGCCTATACAGTGGTCCTGTTGTTCGGCTGGCCGGTGATCGCCATGGCCGCGCTCGGCATGGCCGACGCCTTGTTCGGCATCCGCCAGCGCCACCGGCAACGCCAGCCACCGCCGCTTTCCGCCCCTTGACCACATTCATCAACACGCAACTTCAAAACAGGAGATCATCTCATGGACGTCATTCTACTCGAACGTGTCGCCAAGCTCGGCCAGATGGGCGAGGTCGTCCGCGTCAAGAACGGCTTCGCCCGCAACTTCCTGCTGCCGCGCGGCAAGGCGCTGCGCGCCACCGCCGACAACCGCGCCAAGTTCGACGGCATGAAGGCGGAACTGGAAGCCCGCAATATCAAGGCCAAGGGCGAGGCCACCCAGGTCGCGGAGAAGATCAACGGCCGCAACGTCGTCATCCTGCGTCAGGCGTCGGAAACCGGCCAGCTGTTCGGCTCGGTTTCGGTGCGTGACATCATGGCGTCGTTCGAAAGCGACGGCATCACGCTGAGCCGCAGCCAGGTGCTGCTCGACCACCCGATCAAGACCATCGGCCAGCATGGCGTGTCGATCGCCGTGCATCCGGAGGTCGAGGTGTCGGTCAGCGTCACCGTGGCCCGCAGCGCCGACGAGGCCGAGCGTATCAATCGCGGCGAGGACGTCTCCAGCCGCCAGGAAGACCTCGATGCCGCCGCCGAGGCGCTGGCCGCCGCCGGCGAGTTCTTCGATCCCGAGGCCGAATCCAACGACGAGCGCGACGAGGCGGCGTCCTAGACTCGTTTCGGATTGGATCGGATCGGGCATAACCCGTCATTCCGGGATGCGCCTTCTTCAGGCGCAGGCCCGGAATCCATACGCCCCGGCGGTGGTTATGGGCTCCGGGCTCGCTACCGTGCGAGCGCCCTGGAACGACCGGGTTGAGACGATTCAAGCCAATTCGAAACCGCTCTAATTCGCTCCAAACGTCAAAATGGCCAGACTCGTCCCTGATATTTCAGGTTCGGATCTGGCCATTTCCATTTGTTATTTATGAATTATTCCAGTTCAATCAATCGGCCTTCGGCTCTGCGGCCTTAGGTTCGGACGCCTTGGGTTCGGACGCCTTAGGTTCAGACGATTTAGGTTCCGAAGCCGGCGGCGTGCTGACGGCCGGTTCGGAAGCTCTCGGCTCCGTGACTTTTGGCTCGGTGACCTTGGGCTCCGCGGCCGGGGCCGGCGTCACCGCCGGCACCGGGTCAGGCCGCTGCGCCGGCGCGCTGTGGGCGGGCTCGGGTTTCGACGCGGGGGAATTGACGCCCTGCGGCTTCGTGCCGTCGCTGCCGGCGGCATTGGAAGTCGGCTGCTGGGTCGCATCGTCCTGGGGCGGCGCGGCCTTACTCTTTTTGGCTTTCGCCCTGTGCTTGGCGCTGGATTTGCTCCGGGATGGCCGTGCCGCCTCGGGCGCGGCTTGCGGCGCGGGCGACGCGGCGTGGAACGGCCACCATCCGCTCGGCGCGGGAGCCGCCGGCGCGGGAGCCGGCTCTTGCGCGGCGGCGGGTTTCGCCTCCCGGCCCCGACGTGGCTTTTCGGCGGCCGGGCGGCGGTCGACACCGCCATTGGCCAGCAGGTAGCCGCTCAACGCGCCAGCCATCTCACCGCTGGTGGTGTAATGTTGACGCAGGAATCCCGGCAACGAGCCGGGCGGCACCGTCTTCACCAGGCCGCGCGGGCTCTTGTGGCACGCCGCGCAGGCCCCGTTAAAAATTTGCGCCGGGCTTTTGCCGGCTTCCAAATTCTGTGCCCGCGCCGGAACCTGAAGCGAAAAACCGACTGCGATCGCCAATGCGGCGGAGCCAAGGGTCCGGCCTAGCATGTCATCCTCCAAATATCGGAACCTTCACTGCGGCGGCTCTCACGCCGCCGCGACGCAGCAAGCCGAATCCCGACCGCACCGGCCGCCCGAGAATGCACCGGTGTTCAATCTGCAAGGTGTCCAATCTGCAAAACGTCCGGATCCACCAAAACCCGACTTAAAAGCTCGCGGGCATCCATATTCGCCGTGGGACGCTCGGGGGGTGAGCCGTCGCACCACGCACACTCGATCTTTTATCTCATTGCGGCGCGAATGGAAGCGCGCAGATACGGATCAAGCCGGTTGGTTGCATGGCGATTCGGGATATCCCGTTTGCAGCCACGGCACTGGAACTGTGCCGATACTAAGATTAATATTAGGAGATGCGCCAGGTTGCGCACAAGGGTCCACGCCGGACGACGACGAACGCCCGGAAGCAACGATGGATCCGCACCTCTGGCGCGCGTCTGATCGACCGTTGGGTGGTGGCGATGGACCGCATGCTACAATTTTTCCTCGGCCGTTATATCCGGCGTGGAACGATGACCGTCACGACCGCGAGCGGCTATCGCTTTACCTGCGGCGATGGCACGGGACAGCCGGTGGCCCTGCGCTTCACCAGCAGGGCGGCGGAAAGACAGGTCCTGCTCGACCCCGAAATGGCTTTTGGCGAGGTCTATACCGAAGGCGCTCTCATAGTCGAACAGGGAACGATCGCCGATGTGCTGGCGGTGGCCCTCGATCAACCCGACATGGCCCCACGCTGGGCCCGGCTGCAATGGTGGCTGCGCTACCTGGTCCGCAACATCCAGCAATTCAACCCGCGCGGCCGTTCCAGGCACAACGTGGAGCGGCATTACGATCTTGACGGCCGGCTCTATTCGCTGTTTCTCGACAGCGACAAGCAATACAGCTGCGCCTATTTCGAAACGCCCGACGCCTCGCTCGACGATGCCCAGCTCGCCAAGAAGCGGCACCTCGCCGCGAAACTGCTGGTGGCGAACGGCCAGCGCATCCTCGATATCGGATGCGGCTGGGGCGGCCTCGCCCTCTATCTCGCGGACATCGCCGACGTCAACGTCACCGGTATCACGCTGTCGCACGAGCAGTTCGAGGTCGCGCAGGCGCGGGCCGCCGAGCGGCGGGGCGGCGGGGCGCCGGCCTTCCTGATGCAGGACTACCGCGACGTCCCCGGCCCGTTCGAGCGCATTATCTCGGTCGGCATGTTCGAGCATGTCGGCGTCGACCACTATGACACCTATTTCAAACGTTGCGCCGAGTTGCTGACCGACGACGGCGTGATGATGCTACACTCGATCGGACGCTCCGAAGGTCCCGGCATCACCAATCCGTGGATCGCCAAATACATCTTTCCCGGCGGCTACATCCCGGCGCTGTCGGAGGTGCTGCCTGCGATCGAGCGCGCCGGGCTGCTGGTCTGCGATATCGAGATTTTGCGGCTGCACTACGCCGAAACGCTCAATGCCTGGCGGGAGCGGTTCCTGGCGCGGCGAGAGGAAGCGGCGGCGCTCTATGACGAACGCTTCGTGCGGATGTGGGAGTTTTATCTGGCGGCCTCGGAAATGTCGTTCCGCAAGCAGAACCTGATGAATTTCCAGATTCAGATCACCAAGCGGCAGGGCGTGGTGCCGATGACCCGCGACTACATCATGCGCGAGGAAGCGCGGCTGCGCGGCATCGAGCACGGCAACCGGCCGAGGTTGCAGATCGCGGGCGAGTAGCCCCCCGGCGCGCCGGCCGGCCGCGCGAGATGCGACAGCACCGCGTTGCGCGTTGCTGCGCATGACACCGGCGCGCACCGCTCAAGGCCCTCGCCCGGCCCCGCCTCGGCGGCCGTCGCCTCCAGCGCCCCGATCAGCGCGCCGAGCCAGTCATCCCATCGCTGGGATGTCGATCCGGATAGCGGCATGTGTCGGATGCGAACCAATGCCAACTCCTCGTTGCGCAGGGCTTTTCCGGCCAGCGGCCGACTGAACGCCTTGAACGCCGGATAGTTCCGTCGATCTCCAAAATATCTGTCGGGAGAGCCGGCGAAGGGTTCAACCGGACCGGCGGATTCGGCAAGCCAGCGTCAAGCGATATAAGATCGCCGAGAATCGTTCCGCACCGTTTTTTAATCAAAATGTGAATAAGGCGGCGTCACCGCTTTCGTCCGCCGCGTGCGCGGTGCTTCTATTCGCGGCCCGCGCCATGCACGGCCCCGCTTCCGACACATCCGAGAGAAACCATCACCCGCCATGTCGTCCCTTGATTCCAACGTCCTCAAGCTCGCCCCGGATGCCGCCGGCCCGTCCTATCGGACCGCGCCGCACAATATCGAGGCCGAGCAGAGCGTGCTGGGGGCCATTCTCATCAACAACGATGCGTTCTATCGGGTCTCGGATTTTCTGGAACCGAAGCATTTCTTCGAGCCGATTCATCAGACCATCTATGAGACGGCCGCGAGCCTGGTGCGCGCCGGCAAGGTGGCGACGCCGGTGACGCTGAAAACCTTCCTGCCGGCCGACATCGACCTCGGCGGCGGCATGACAGTCGGCCAGTATCTCGCCCGCCTCGCCGCCGAGGCCACCACCATCATCAACGCCGCCGATTACGGGCGCGCCATCTACGAATTGTCGTTGCGGCGCGACCTGATCCACATCGGCGAGGACATGGTCAACGTCGCCTACGACGCGCCGGTCGATTTCGCGCCGCGCGCCCAGATCGAGGACGCCGAGCGGCGGCTCTACGAGCTTGCGGAAGCCGGCCGCTACGACGGCGGGTTCCAGCGCTTTTCGCAGGCCATGAAGGTCGCCCTCGACATGGCGGCCAACGCCTACCAGCGCGACGGCAGACTGTCCGGCATCGCCACCGGGCTGCGCGATCTCGATATCAAGATGGGCGGGCTGCAACGCTCCGACCTGCTGGTGCTGGCCGGACGCCCCGGCATGGGCAAGACCGCGCTCGCCACCAACATCGCCTACAATATCGCGCGCGCCTGGCGCGGCGAAACCCAGGCCGACGGCACCATGAAGACGGTCAACGGCGGCATCGTCGGCTTTTTCTCCTGCGAAATGTCGGCCGAACAGCTCGCCACCCGTATTCTCGCCGAGCAGACCGGCATCGCCTCCAGCACCATCCGTCGCGGCGGCATCACCCAGGCCGAGTTCGACAGGATCCGCGACCACACCATCGAACTCGAACACCTGCCGCTCTACGTCGACGAAACCGGCGGTCTGTCGATCTCGCAACTGACCGCCCGCGCCCGGCGGCTGAAGCGGCAGAAAGGGCTCGACGTGCTGATGGTGGACTATATCCAGCTTCTGCAAGGCTCCGGCCGGCGGTCGGACAATCGCGTGCAGGAAGTCACCGAGATCACCACCAGCCTCAAGGCGCTGGCCAAGGAGCTGAACGTCCCGATCATCGCGCTGTCGCAATTGTCGCGCCAGGTCGAGAACCGCGACGACAAGCGCCCGCAGCTCGCCGACCTGCGCGAATCCGGTTCGATCGAACAGGACGCCGACGTGGTCATCTTCGTCTACCGCGAAGAATACTACCTCGCCAACAAGGAGCCGCGTCCGGGCACCCCCGAGCACGAGAAGTGGCAGACCGAAATGGACCTTGCGCACGGCAAGGCCGAAGTCATCATCGGCAAGCAGCGTCACGGTCCCACCGGCACGGTCGAGCTGCACTTCGAGGGCCAGTTCACCCGGTTCAGCGATCTCGCGCACGACACCAACCTGCCCGACCGTATCTAGGTCCAGGAATCATAGGTCCATGGATCAGGTTTCAGACACCACGACCACAACCGCGCCGGTCGACGCAAGCGTGCCGGCGACCGCGACCGGCGTCCTGACCGTCGATCTCGGCGCCATCGTCGCCAATTGGCGCAAGCTGGAGAACAAGGGCGTGCCGGCGGAATGCGCCGCCGTGGTCAAGGCCGACGCCTATGGCTGCGGCACCGAACCGGTGGTCCGGGCGCTCGCCGCCGCCGGCTGCAAGACCTTCTTTGTCGCCACCGCCGATGAGGCGCGCGCGGCGCGCGCCGCGACCCGGTCCGCCGCCATTTATGTGCTGGGCGGTTGCTTCCAGAACGGCGGCGACACCTTCGCCGAACTGAATTGCCAGCCGGTGATCGGCGACCTCAACGAACTCGCCGAATGGGACGTGTTCTGCCGCCGCAGCGGCTGGACCGGCGGCGCGGCGATCCATATCGACACCGGCATGAACCGGCTCGGGCTCACGCTCCAGGACGCGCAGGGGCTGGTGCCGCGCATCCGTGCCGGCGATCATGGCATCACCCTGGTGATGAGCCATCTCGCCTGCGCCGACACGCCCCAGCATCCGCTCAACGCCCGGCAGTTGCTGGCGTTTCGCGAAATCGCCCAGCAATTCACCGGCGTGCCGGCCTCGTTGGCCAATTCCTCGGGCTGTTTCCTCGGGTCCGAATTCCAGTTCGACCTGCTGCGGCCGGGGGCCGCGCTCTACGGCGTCAATCCGACGCCGGAGGCCGACAACCCGATGCGGCCGGTGGTCGATGTGAAAACCCGCATCATCCAGGTCCGCGACGTCGAGCGCGGCGACACCGTCGGCTACGGCGGGACCTGGACGGCGCGGCGGCCGACCCGGCTGGCGATCGTCGCGAGCGGCTACGCCGACGGCTATTTCCGCGCCGCCGGCGGCAGCGACGGCACCCGCAGCGCCGAGGCGGTCGTCGCCGGCCAGCGCTGTCCGATCGCCGGGCGGGTCTCGATGGACCTGATCGCCCTCGACATCACCGACCTGCCCGACAACGCCGCGCGGCGCGGCCACATGGCGACGCTGATCGGCGACGGCATCACCGTGGACGAGCTCGGCCACCACTTCGGCACCATCGGTTACGAGGTGCTGACCAGCCTCGGCCGTCGCTACGCCCGCGTCCACAAGGGCGGAGCGACCTGACTCCCCACGACCTCCCGCTCGCGGAGACCGCCTGTGCTGACCTACGTCTTCGTCCTCGCGGTCGGACTGCTGGCCGGCACCATCAGCGGCATCGTCGGCACCGGCTCGTCGATCATGCTGATCCCGGTGCTGGCCTACGCCTTCGGCCCCAAGGAAGCCGTGCCGATCATGGCGGTGGCGGCGGTGATGGCCAACCTGTCGCGGATCATGGCGTGGTGGCGCGAGGTCGATTGGCGGGCCACCGCCGCCTATTCCGTCACCGGCGTTCCGGCGGCGGCGCTGGGCGCGCGGACGCTGCTGGTGCTGCCGTCGCGCGCGGTCGACATCGCCATCGGCCTGTTCCTGATCGCCATGGTGCCGGCCCGTCACTGGCTGGCGAAACGCCCCGTCAGGATCACCCTTTGGCATCTCGCGCTCGGCGGCGCGCTGATCGGCTATCTCACCGGGATCGTGGTCTCGACCGGCCCCCTGAGCGTGCCGCTGTTCCTGTTTTACGGGCTGACCAAGGGCGCGTTCCTCGCCACCGAGGCGGCCTCCTCGCTGGGGCTCTATCTGAGCAAGTCGGTGACGTTCGAGCGATTCGGCGCGCTCGACGCGGCGGTGGCGCTCAAGGGCCTGATCGCCGGATCGTCGCTGATGTTCGGCGCCTTCATCGCCAAGCGGTTCGTCCTGAAACTCGAGCCGAACGTGTTCCGGCTGGTGATGGATGGCATCATGGGGCTCGCCGGCCTATCAATGCTCTGGAACGCGACCCACGCAACCTGATCCGGCAACCGTCATCCATGGCCAAACCGACCCTCTCCTTCGTCTGCCAGAATTGCGGCGCGGCCTACAACCGCTGGCAGGGCAAGTGCGAATCCTGCGGCGCGTGGAACACGCTGACGGAGGAGGACGTCGGCGGCGGCAATTCGGTCCCAGCCGCCATCCGCTCCAGGCGCAAGGGACGGCTGTTCGCGCTGGAAAGCCTCGCCGGCGAGAGCCGCGACGCCCCACGCCTGCCGACCGGCATGGCCGAGCTCGACCGCGTCACCGGCGGCGGCTTCGTGCCGGGCTCGGTGCTATTGGTCGGGGGCGATCCGGGAATCGGCAAGTCCACACTGCTGACCCAGGCCGCCAGCGTGCTCGCCGGCGCCGGTCACCGCACCGTCTATATCTCGGGCGAGGAGGCCGTCGCCCAGGTCCGGCTGCGCGCCGCGCGGCTCGGCCTCGCCAATGCGCCGGTTCAGCTCGCGGCCGAGACATCGGTTGAGGATATCGTCGCAACCCTTTCGGAAGGCAAGACTCCTCGCCTGATCGTCATCGATTCGATCCAGACCATGTGGACCGACACGGTGGAATCCGCGCCCGGCACCGTGACCCAGGTCCGCGCCGCGGCGCAGGCGCTGATCCGCTTCGCCAAGAAGTCCGGGACCACGGTGATCCTGGTCGGCCACGTCACCAAGGACGGCCAGATCGCCGGCCCCCGCGTGGTCGAGCACATGGTCGACGCGGTGTTGTCGTTCGAGGGCGAAGGGTCGCAGCAGTTCCGCATCCTGCGCGCGGTCAAAAACCGCTTCGGGCCGACCGACGAGATCGGCGTGTTCGAGATGACCGGCCTCGGTCTGCGCCAGGTCACCAACCCATCGGAGCTGTTCCTGTCGGAACGCGACCTCGGCTCGCCCGGCACGGCGGTGTTCGCCGGGATGGAAGGAACCCGGCCGGTGCTGGTGGAACTTCAGGCGCTGGTCGCGCCGACCTCGCTCGGCACCCCGCGCCGCGCCGTGGTCGGCTGGGATTCCAGCCGGCTGTCGATGGTGCTGGCGGTGCTGGAAGCCCATTGCGGCGTTAAGCTGTCCGGCTACGACGTCTATTTCAACGTCGCAGGGGGCTTGCGGATTCAGGAACCCGCCGCCGACCTCGCCGCCGCCGCGGCGTTGGTGTCGTCGCTGGCGAACGCGCCGTTGCCGACCGACGCGGTGTATTTCGGCGAGGTGTCGCTGTCGGGCGCGGTGCGCCCGGTGGCGCAGGCGTCGATGCGGCTCAAGGAGGCAGCCAAGCTCGGCTTCGGCCGCGCCGTGCTGCCGGAGGCGGCGCGCGGCGAGGCCGGCGGCGACGCCGGGCTCTCGCTCAGCCCGATCAGCGGCTTGAGCAGCCTGGTCGCCGATATCGCGGCGCGCGGCACCCCTCGCGCCGCCACCAGCGGCGGCGGCGGCGAAAATGGCGGCGCACGCGCCACAGCCACGGAGAAAAATGCCTTCCCGCCCCGATTCCGCCGTCAAGACTCCTAAACCGGACGTGACCTCCGCCGTGGTCCTCGTTATACAACCGGCGCGCGCGACGCAGCGTCGCGTCATCACGTAAACTGTCACGCGCCGCGCCGATTCGCGGCCTCTGGCTTTGCAAGCGGATCTGACCAGCCGATGCCGATAACGATCCTCGATCTTGTGCTGCTCGCGGTGATGCTGATCTCGGGCCTGCTCGCCATGGTCCGTGGCTTCATGCGCGAGATCCTGTCGATCGCCGCCTGGGGCACCGCGGCGGTGGTCACGCTGTATTCCTACCAAAAACTGCTGCCGACGGCGAAAACCTATATCGCCAACGACACCCTCGCCAGCGTCGCGGTGGTCGCCGGCGTCTTCATCGCCACCCTGATCGTGGTGTCGATCATCACGGTCCGCATCTCGGACATGATACTCGACTCCCGCATCGGCGCGCTCGACCGCACCCTTGGCTTCCTGTTCGGTCTGGCGCGCGGCCTGTTGATCGTGGTGGTCGCGTTCCTGTTCTTCGCATGGCTGGTCCCCGCCAAGCAGCGGCCGGACTGGGTTTCCAGCGCCAAATCGCTCACGATGTTGCAATCGACCGGCGACTGGCTGATGTCGCTCTTGCCGGACGACCCCGAGAACACCATTTTGAAGCGCTTCAAGAAGACCAAGCCGGAAGACGAGCAGACCGACTCCGAACCGGCCAATCCAGGTTCCAGCGACGGATATTCGAAGCCCGCGCGGGACAGCCTGAAACAATTGATCGACGGCAAGCCCGCCAGCCGCTAGTTATCTGGACGAGGGACCTCATCCCTCGAAAGTGAGGCGCGATGGACAAGATGCAGACCCTGCCGCAACCTGCCTCTCCGCAAGCCGCCGCGCCGCCGTCCGATCTGGCCCAGCACGACGACGCCTTGCGCGAAAAATGCGGGGTGTTCGGCGTCTTCAACCATCCCGACGCCGCCGCCATCACCGCGCTCGGCCTGCACGCCCTGCAACACCGCGGCCAGGAAGCCGCCGGCATCGTCTCCTTCGACGGCGAGCGGTTTCATTCGGAGCGCCGGCTCGGCCTGGTCGGCGACACCTTTTCCCGCCGCGACGTGATCGATCGCCTGCCCGGCGCCGCCGCCATCGGCCATACCCGCTATTCGACCACCGGCGAAACCATCCTGCGCAACGTGCAGCCGCTGTTCGCCGAGTTGAACGCCGGCGGCTTCGCCGTGGCCCACAACGGCAATCTCACCAACGGGCTGACGCTGCGCCGCGAGCTGGTGCGCGGCGGCGCCATGATGCAATCCACCACCGACACCGAGGTGATCCTGCATCTGGTCGCCCACTCCAAGCGCAACCGCTTCATCGACCGCTACATCGAGGCGCTGCGGGCGATCGAGGGCGCCTATGCGCTGGTCTCGCTCACCAACAAGAAACTGATCGGCGCGCGCGATCCGCTCGGCATCCGCCCGCTGGTGCTGGGCGAACTCGACGGCAGCCCGATCCTGGCGTCGGAAACCTGCGCTCTCGACATCATCGGCGCCAAATACGTCCGCGATATCGAGCCCGGCGAGGTGATCGTGTTCGACGATCACGGCGTACAGAGCCACAAGCCGTTCCCGCCGATGGCGCCGCGCCCGTGCATCTTCGAGTACATCTATTTCGCCCGGCCGGATTCGGTGGTCGGCGGCCGTCCGGTCTACGAGGTGCGCAAGGCGATGGGCGCGCAGCTCGCCCGCGAGAGCCACGTCGAAGCCGACGTCGTGGTGCCGGTGCCGGATTCCGGCGTGCCGGCCGCGCTCGGCTACAGCCGTGCCGCCAACATCCCCTACGAACTCGGCATCATCCGCAATCACTATGTCGGCCGCACCTTCATCCAGCCGACCCAGAGCGTGCGCGAACTCGGCGTGCGCATGAAGCATTCCGCCAACCGCGCGGCGATCGAAGGCAAGCGCATCGTGCTGATCGACGACAGCCTGGTGCGCGGCACCACCTCGAAAAAGATCGTCAAGATGATGCGCGACGCCGGCGCCCGCGAGGTGCATTTCCGCATCGCCTCGCCGCCGATCACCCACCCGGACTATTACGGCATCGATACGCCGGACCGCGCCGGCCTCTTGGCGGCGACGCATACGCTGGAGGAAATGCGCGACATCATCGGCGCCGACTCGCTGGCGTTCCTCTCGGTGGACGGCATCTATCGCGCCATGGGCGAGCCCGGCCGCGATCCGGCGCAACCGAAGTTCACCGACCACTGCTTCACCGGCGACTACCCGACGCCGCTGACCGACCTCAACCAGACCGAGACCCAGCCGCGGCAGTTGTCGCTATTGGCGGAGGCGAGCTAATCAGAGCGTCCGCACCATGAACGCGGCCGCATCGTCATAGCCCCGCAGCTTGCGCGCCAGCGCGGCATCGACGACCTTCCGCGCCGCGACGTCGTGAAAGCCATGGTGCGCCCAAAAGCCCGCCGAGCCGTTGACCGCGACCAGCGAAACGGTGGCAAAACCCTCCTTCCGCGCCCGCGCGATCAGCAGCGCCACCACCAGCGCCGCCGCGCCGCTGCCGCGCAATTCCGGCAGCAGCGCCACGTCGTGGATGTAGTAGGTGTCCGACCGGCGCGACAATTCGCCGAGCCGGGCGTTCAGCGCCGGCGGATCGAAGGCGCGCCAGGGATGACTGACCGCGTAGCCGAGCACGTCCGCGCCCGAGCTGAAGGCGAGGCAGCCGGCCGGATAGAGCCGCAGCCGCTCCTCGAAGACGGCGCCGTCCTCGGGAAACGCCGGGTGGACGCGGTCCGCCACCGCCAGCACGCCCGGCAGATCGGCGGCGGCCATCGGCCGCCATTGCCCTTTGGCTTCGAAGGATAATTCAGGCATAACGCGCCGCAACTCCTGATCCTCCATCCTAGCACAAAGCGCCCCTCGCCATGACAAAACCCCTCGCCTCCCGCACAGCCCTCATCACCGGCGCCTCGCGCGGGATCGGCCACGCCACGGCGCTGGCGCTGGCCAAAGCCGGCGCGCACATCATCGCCGTGGCGCGGACCCAGGGCGGGCTTGAGGAGCTTGACGACGCGATCCGGGCGGCGGGCGGCAGCGCCACCCTGGTGCCGCTCAACATGACCGATTCCGACGGGCTCGCCCGGCTCGGCGCGGCACTGTACGAACGCCACGGCAAGCTCGATATCCTGGTCGGCAACGCCGGCATCGCCGGGCCGTCGTCGCCGCTCGGCCATATCGAGTTGAAACAGTGGACCGACGTGATCGCGGTCAACGTCACCGCCAACTTCCAGTTAATCCGCTGTATGGAGCCGCTGCTGCGGCAATCCGACGCCGGCCGCGCGGTGTTCGTCACCTCGGGCATCGCCCACAAGGCCAATGCCTATCTCGGCCCCTACGCGGCATCCAAGGCGGCGCTGGATGCGCTGGTGCGGGTGTGGGCGGCGGAGACGGCGATCACGCCGATCAAGATCAATCTGTTCAGTCCCGGTCCGCTCCGCACCCGGATGCGCGCGCAGATCTTTCCCGGCGAGGACCCGATGACGCTGGATACACCGGAGCAGGCGGCCGAATTCATCGTGCCGATGTGCGCGCCGGACTGGCGCGAAAGCGGCAAGCTCTATCACTACCCGTCGCGCACGCTGATGGCGTTTCGCGAGCCGCTGGTCGCGGCTTCGGATTAAATACATCGCCGGATCGGCGCATCTTGCGGCCGCCAGACGGCACGGTCACAATATGGCATTCGATCGTGCCGTGTGCCGGATTGGAAAAGGAATATCGTCCATGCGCCGCCTGTCTGCTGTCGTCATTGCCCTCGCGTTCACTGCCATGGCCGGTCCCTCGTTCGCCGCCGACGTGTCCGGCACCTGGCTGCGCGACACCGGCGCCTCCAAGGTCAAGTTCAGCAAATGCGGCGGGGCGATCTGCGGCCATATCGTCTGGCTGAAGCCCGGCGCGGACCCCAAGGCCAAGGTCGGCCAGCGCGTGTTCTTCGATATGAAGCCGAGCGGCGAAAACACCTGGGCCGGGAGCGCCTTCAACCCCGAAGACGGCAAGACCTACACCGGCAAGATGACGCTCAGCGGTGACACCCTCACGACCGCCGGCTGCGTCATGAGCGTCATTTGCAAATCGACGACGTGGTCCCGCGCCAACTGATCGCGGACCTGCAAGCCTGCCGGTCCCCGCCGAACCGAACCGATTCCGCGATGTTTTGTCGCATCCCATGATCGCATCGCGTATTTCCCACATGGACGGCGGTTCCCGGTTGTGGTGAGATGCGCGCGCTCACCCCGTCACCGGTATGCAAGATGCCGGACCGGCGCGGAGAGCGATTAATCACCGCACACCGGGAAAGACCGCACAAGACGGCATCCCCGGGGGAAACCAAGGAGACATCATGCGGACAATCGTCACGCGCGGCGGAGTCATGGCCATTTTGCTGGCCGCTCTCGGCGCCACAACATCGGTTCAGGCCCAGGACAAGGTCGTCAAGATCGGTGTCCTCAACGACATGTCGAGCCTTTACGCCGACATCGGCGGGCCGAATTCCGTGGTGGCGGCGAAGATGGCGGTGGAGGATTCCGGCCTGACCGCGAAGGGCTGGAAAATCGATGTCGTCGCCGGCGATCACCAGAACAAGCCCGACGTCGGCGTCAACGTCGCCCGGCAATGGATCGACGTCGACAAGGTCGACATGATTACCGACACGCCGAACTCCGGCGTCGCACTCGCCGTCAACAACCTAGTGCGCGAGAAGAACATCGTCATGCTGAATTCCGGCGCGGCGACCGCCGATCTCACCGGCAAGGCCTGCTCGCCGAACACGCTGTCATTCACTTACGACACCTACATGCTGGCCAACGGCACCAGCAAGGCGCTGACCAAGGCCGGCGGCGATACATGGTTCTTCCTGACATCGGATTACGCATTCGGTCACGCGATGGAGCGTGACAGTACGGCGGTCATCACCGCGAACGGCGGCAAGGTGCTCGGCGGCGTCAAGCATCCGATCAACACGGCGGACTTCTCATCGTTCCTGTTGCAGGCGCAAGCATCGAAAGCCAAGGTCATCGGCCTCGCCAATGCCGGCGGCGACACCACCAACGCCATCAAGCAGGCCGCTGAGTTCGGCATTGTCGCGCATGGTCAGAAGCTGGCCGCGCTGCTGTTGTTCATCAACGACGTGCATTCGCTCGGCCTGAAGACGGCCAACGGCCTGAACTTCACCGAATCCTTCTACTGGGACTTGAACGACAAGACCCGCGCGTGGTCGAAGCGATTCTCCGAAAAAGCCTCGAAGAACGCACGCCCCTCGATGACCCAGGCCGGCGTTTACGCGGCGGTCCGGCACTATCTCAAGGTGCTGGAGGCAATGGGCGGCAATCCGCATGACGGCGCCAAGGTCGTCGCCAAGATGAAGGAAACCGTCGCCGAGGACGATCTGTTCGGCAAGAGCAAGATCCGCGCCGACGGCCGTCGTATGGTTCCGGCCTATCTGTTCGAGGTGAAGAAGCCGGAAGAATCGAAGGGACCGTGGGATTATTACAAGCTGATCGCGACGCTCGATCCGAAGGATGTAGCGGTGCCGCTCGACCAGAATCCCTGCCCGCTGCTGAAGAAGTAATCGGGCAACCGGTCATCACACCATGAATTGCGAGCGGCCTTCACCGGCCGCTCGTTTTTTTACGACGGCCGCTTGCGCTTGTGCGCGAACGGGTTGGCCTTTTCGCGCAGCGTGATCCGTAGCGGCGTGCCCGGCAGATCGAAATTCTCGCGGATGCTGTTGGCCAGGTAACGCAGATAGGATTCCGGCACCGCGTCGGCGCGCGAACAGAACAGCACGAAGCTCGGCGGCCGCGCCTTGGTCTGGGTGATGTAGTTGAGCTTCAGCCGCCGCCCCGCCACCGCCGGCGGCGGATTGGCGGCGACCGCCTGCTCGAACCAGCGGTTCAACGCGCTGGTCGAAACGCGCCGATTCCACACCGCATAGGCACCCTCGATCGCCTTCATCAAGCGGTCGACGCCCTCGCCGAGAAGCCCGGACACCGCGACGATCGGCACGCCCCTGATTTGCGGCAGCCAGTGATCGGCCTCGGCGCGCAGCGCCGCAACCTGATTGGCGCGCGCCCCCATCAGGTCCCATTTGTTGACGGCGATCACCAGCGCGCGGCCCTCACGCTCGATCAGGTCGGCGATCCGCAGATCCTGTTCCTCGAACTTGGTCTGCGCATCCAGCATCAGCACCACGACCTCGGCGAACCGCACCGCCCGCAGCGCATCGGCCACCGACAGCTTTTCCAGCTTTTCGTCGATCCGCGAGCGGCGGCGCAATCCGGCCGTATCGAAAATACGGAATGGCCGCCCGTTGAAATCGATCTCGACCGCGATGGAATCGCGCGTGGTGCCGGCCTCGGGGCTGGTCAACAGCCGCTCCTCGCCCAGCAACTGATTAATCATGGTCGATTTGCCGGCGTTGGGCCGGCCGACGATGGCGACGCGGATCGGACGCGATTCGCTATTGTCGTTGTCGTCGGCGTCGGCGTCTTCATCCGCGTCAGCGGGCTCCGGCATCATCGCGCGCAGCGCGTCGTACAATTCGCCCATGCCCTCGCCGTGCTCGGCGGAAATCTGGATCGGATCGCCGAGCCCCAGCGCGTAGGATTCCATGGCGCCGATTTCGCCGTGCCGGCCCTCGCTCTTGTTCGCCAGCAGCAGAACCGGCTTGCCGGCGCGCCGGGCAAAATCCGCGAAGGCGCGATCGTTGGGCGTCAGTCCGACCCGCGCATCGATGACGAAGAACAGCGCATCGGCGGCGGCGATGGCGGCTTCCGTCTGCTCCTGCATCCGCGCCGTCAACGACCCGCGCGGACCCTGGTCGAGCCCGGCGGTGTCGATCACGGCGAAGGTGAGATCGCCGAGCCGGCCCTCGCCTTCGCGGCGGTCGCGGGTAACGCCGGGCTGATCGTCGACCAGCGCCAGCTTCTGCCCAACCAGCCGGTTGAACAACGTCGACTTGCCGACATTGGGCCGGCCGATGATCGCGCAGGTGAAAGACATGGTCGATCCGTTCGCCCACCGGCGAAGTTATGTCAATGCGCGACGCCGGGTGAAGGATTCCGGGCCGGAACTACTGACGCTGGAAACTGCCGCTCGGCAACGGCGCCGGGAACGGATTGCTCGACGCCGCCGGCGGCGCGGCTTGCGGTTGGGCCTGCGGCGCGGCGGCGGGCGTTTCCGTGTCGGGCGGCGGCACCGTCGTGCTGCGGCGGTGAACCGTGCGGGGCGCGGATTTCGGCGCGGCCGGGGTCGCGGCGGTCGGCGCGGCGGGGCGCGGATGCGCGGCGGCGCGCGATCGCGACGGCGCCCTCGGCTTCGGCGCCTCGGCCGCAGGCGGCGGCGCCGGCTCCACGGGGACCGCCTCCTGCCCCTGAAGCTGCTGCCTGTCGACGTTTTCCTTGTAGAGCTCTCGCGGCACGCCTTGCTCAAGGCCGGGGACGCCGCCGGGGAAAACCGGCTCGCGATTGCCCGGCAGCTTCTTCTTGGTATCGAACCCGTCGAGCAGGCTGCCGGGATCGAAATCGCCGGGATTGCTGGTGCATCCGGCCAGCGCGCCGGCGACGGCGATCAGAACGGCGGCGGCGGACACGCGGCACCAAGGGCGCGCCGCCATCCGACGAACAGCCATCCAACGAACCGCGATGTGACGAATGGTCATGGGGCGTTGTTCAACTCTCGTTCGTCAGGACACGGCGGGACGCGACATTGCCGCGAATCGATCAGCTTTTGGCGGCGGGCGGCAGCAATGCCTGCAACGCCTCCGCCCGGTTGCGCAGGCTCGCCGGCGTTTCGCCGTCTTCGGCGATCAAATCCAGCCATTTGCGCGTCTCCGGGACGTTCTTGGCAAGCCACGCCGACAACGCCAGCAATTCGCGCGCGGTGTGGCGATAAACACCGCTCGCCTGCGCCGCCGCGTCGAGACGCTTCACCATGTCATCGTAGCTGTCGCTATCGACCAGCAGCATCGCCGCGCGCACCGTCGCCAGACCGCGCTCATTGCCGCCGATGCTGGTATCGGCGGCGATATCGTCATACAGTTTCACGCCTGCCTTGGGATCGCGCTGGGCGGCCTCGGCGGCGGCGCGCAGCCGCGCCAGCGCGCGATAACCGGAAGGCGCATCGGTCGCGAGCGCGGTGAAGGCCGCCTCGGCCTCGGCGTGCTTGTTGTCATCGGACAAGACCGCCGCGGCGTCGAAGGCGGTGCTGGCCTTGTAGGCTTTCTGGGTGGCGAGATATTCGTAGCCGCGCCAGCCGGCGACGCCGACGACGATCAGCACCGCCAGCGCGACGATGTAGATGGAGTACTTGTCCCAGAATTTCTTGAGCTGCTCCTTGCGCAGCTCGTCGTCAACTTCGCTAAATATTTCAGACACTTATAGAACCCCATCGCGGCCATGCCGCATGCCCCGGACGACCGGGCGATCAGCCGTCGGTCAGGCGATATCCTAGCGGTATGGCGACCGCAAGGCAAAGTTGACCGTTCCGCGACAGGCGGGATTCCAGTGGCGATTTCGCGGCGGCGCTATTTCACCGCGAGCAGTTCGACGTCGAAGATCAGGGTGGCGTTCGGCGGGATGACGCCGCCGGCGCCGCGCGCGCCGTAGCCGAGTTCGGGCGGGATAATCAGGGTCCGCTTGCCGCCGACCTTCATGGTGGCGACGCCCTCGTCCCAGCCGGCGATCACCTGGCCCTTGCCGATCGGGAACTGGAACGGCTCGTTGCGGTCGAGCGAGGAATCGAACTTCTTGCCGCGCTTGCCGTCGACATAGAGCCAGCCGGTGTAGTGCATCACGCAGGTCTGGCCGCGCGCCGGCGTCGCGCCGGTGCCGACCTGGATGTCGATGATCTGCAAACCTGAAGCCGTGGTCATGGTTTTTCCTTTGGCCTGCGCCAGCGTGGGAGTGGAGAAGCCGGCGGCGAATGCGGCGGCGGCGACGATGGCGAGGGCCCGGAGAACCATCGCGCGAAACGGAAAGCGCATATCGTATCCTTTTTCGACAACGGAGTGGAACGGTGGCGCGGCTCAGGCTTTCGGCTTGGCGCCGTAGACGTTTTCCGGGCCGGGGAAGGCGCGGGAGCGAACGTCCCGCGCATAGCCCTGGATCGCCTCCTCGATCATCGGACCGAGCTGGCCGTAGCGGCGGACGAATTTCGGCACCCACTCCGACAGGCCCAGCATGTCCTCCAGCACCAGCACCTGACCGTCGCAGGCCGGACTGGCTCCGATGCCGATGGTGGGAATGTCGATGCTCTGCGTGATGCGGCGCGCCAGCGGCTCCGCCACCGCCTCGATCACCACCGCGAACGCGCCGGCCTCGGCCACCGCGCGGGCGTCGCTCTGGATCGGGCCGACGACATTCTCGCCGCGCGCGATGGCCTCGGCCTCCTCGCGGCCCTGCGAGCGGAACGAGCCCAGCGCGTTGATCGATTGCGGCGTCAGGCCGATATGGGCCATCACCGGAATGCCGCGCTCGGTGAGGAACGCGATGGTTTCCGCCATGCGCGCGCCGCCCTCCAGCTTCACCGCGCCGCAATGGGTCTCCTTGAGAATGCGCGCGGCGGAATGGAACGCCTGTTCCTTGGACGCCTCGTAGCTGCCGAACGGCAGATCGACCACCACCAGCGACTGCTTGGAGCCGCGCATCACCGCGTGGCCTTGCAGGATCATCATGTCCAGCGTCACCGGCAGCGTGGTCTCGAAGCCATGCATGACGTTGCCCAGCGAATCGCCGACCAGGATGGCGTCGCAGTAGCGATCGACCAGCGCGGCGGTGTGGGCGTGATAGGACGTCAACATCACCACCGGCTCGCCATTCTTGCGCGCGCGAATGTCGGCCGACGTCTTGCGCCGGATGGTCGATTGAATGGACATCTCAAACTCCGGTAACGGGAACACCGGCGATGGCGGCGGCGCGGGTGACCGCGCCGTTGCACCGCAATATCGAGGCGCAGGGGTATCATTTTTCGCAAAGGGTGAGCAAGGGAGCGGCGCGCGCCCCACTTCCCCGCCGGCCCGTCACGGACTATGTGAGCAGCCGGTGGATCGTCGCGATTTCCCGCAACCCGCCACCTCGCCTTCATCCGCGCCTGACGCAAACACGGAGACATCGACATGACCGGGACGCCAGCAACACGGACCACCCGCGGCCGCGGCCGCCTCTTTGACAGCGTGCTCGACACCATCGGCGACACGCCGGTCATCCGCATCAACCACATCGGCGTCGACAACGTCACGATGTATGTCAAGGCCGAGTTCTTCAATCCGGCCTCCTCGGTCAAGGACCGGCTGGCGATCGGCATCATCGAGGCGGCGGAGCGCTCGGGCGCGCTGAAGCCGGGCCAGACCGTGGTGGAAGCCACCAGCGGCAACACCGGCATCGGGCTCGCAATGGTCTGCGCGCAAAAAGGCTATCCGCTGGTGGTGACCATGGCGGAAAGTTTCTCCATCGAGCGGCGGCGGCTGATGCGGATGCTGGGGGCCAAGGTGGTGCTGACGCCCCGCGCGGAAAAAGGCATGGGCATGTACCGCAAGGCGGTCGAGCTGGCGGAGAAGCACGGCTGGTTCCTCGCCCACCAGTTCGAGGCGGCCGCCAACGGCGACATCCATGAGGCCACCACCGGCCGCGAGATCGCCAACGACTTCGCGGGCAAGCGGCTCGATTACTTCGTCACCGGCTACGGCACCGGCGGCACCATGGTCGGCGTCTCGCGCGTGCTGCGCAAGGAGCGCCCCGAGACCAAAATCATTCTTGCCGAACCCGCCAACGCGCAACTGATCGGCAGCGGCACACCGCAGCAGCGCACGGCGGACGGCGAGCCGGCCGTGGGCCATCCCGCCTTCGAGCCGCATCCGATCCAGGGCTGGACCCCGGACTTCATTCCAAAGGTGCTCCAGGAAGCGGTGGACAAGCGCTATTACGACGAACTGATCCCGATCGCCGGGCCGAAGGCGATCGAGTGGGCCAAGGCGCTGGCGCAGCGCGAGGGCATCTTCACCGGCATTTCCGGCGGCGCGACCTTCGGCGTGGCGCGGCAGGTGGCGGAGAAGGCGCCGGCCGGCTCGGTCGTTCTCTGCATGCTGCCGGACACCGGCGAGCGCTATCTCTCGACGCCGCTGTTCGAGGCCATCGCCGCCGACATGGACGAGGCCGAACTGGCGCTGTCGCGCTCGACGCCGGGCTATCAGATGCCGGCGGCGTAAGGCGGGCGGGATCAAGCAATCCTCGGCGTCGCCCCCGCGCGGGCGGGGGCCCAGATCCACCGGCGTCGGTTAATTATAAATAACCTCGCCCTTATTGATAAAGCCGAACCGCCGCGGGGGCCGGGTCCCCGCCGGGGACGAGGCTGATCGGGCTATAAGTCCGCGCGTAAAAAGTGCGGCCGCTACCGCCCCATCAGCGCCAGACAATGTTTCGCGATCATCAGTTCCTCGTTGGTCGGAATGACCCACGCCGCGACGCGGCTGTCGGCGCGGCTGATGCGCGGGCCGTTGCCGTCGTTGGCGGCCGCGTCCAGTTCGAGCCCGAGCCAGCCGAGGCGCGCAGCCACGGCCGAGCGGACCGCCGCCGCGCGCTCGCCGATGCCGGCCGTGAAGACGATGGCGTCGAGCCCCCCGAGCGCGGCGGCCAGCGAACCGATTTCGCGAACGATCCGATAGGCGAACAGTTCGACCGCGAATTTCGCCCGCGGACTGTCGCTGGCAAGCAGCTCGCGCATGTCGCTGGAAACGCCGGAGACGCCGAGCAGGCCCGACTCCTTGTACAGCAGCGTCTCGATCTCCTTGGCCGTCATCTTCAATTCCTGCATCAGATAGAGCACGACTCCCGGATCGAGATTGCCGGAACGCGTGCCCATCGGCAGTCCGTCCAGCGCCGTGAAGCCCATGGTCGAGGCGACGCTCCTGCCGTCCCGCATCGCGCAAATGCTGGCGCCGTTGCCGAGATGCAGCACCACCGTCCGGCCGCTGGCGGCGCGCCGGTCGTAGTCGCCGAGAACGGAGGCGATATATTCATACGACAGGCCGTGAAAACCGTAGCGCCGCACGCCGCGTCCGGTGATCGCGGGAGGCAGCGCGAACGCCTGCGCGATTTCTGGCGCGGTGTGATGAAAAGCGGTGTCGAAGCAGGCGATCTGCGGCAGCCCCTGGCGCTGCTCGGCAAGGATTTCGACCGGCAGAAGATTGTGCGGCTGGTGCAGCGGCGCGAGGCTGTCGAGCGCGTGAAGCTGTTTCATCACGACCGGGTCGAGGATCACCGGCGTCGAATAATGCTCCCCGC
The DNA here is from genome assembly GCA_023954195.1 of Xanthobacteraceae bacterium. Taxonomy (GTDB): domain Bacteria; phylum Pseudomonadota; class Alphaproteobacteria; order Rhizobiales; family Xanthobacteraceae; genus 62-47. Next base: position 162,257 of record JAMLIK010000001.1, on the reverse strand, counting down.
CATGCACCACGCGATGCCCGACGGCGACAACCGCGTCGCCCGAGTGCTCGCCGAGCCAGTCGAACAGGAAGGCCAGCGCGCCCTCGTGGCGCGGCGGCGCGGCCTCGGGCCAGTCCCGCTGTCCGACCACGGCGCCGGCGGCGTCGCGCACCTGAAAGCGCGCCCGGCCGTACAATTCCTCCAGCTTGCCGCCGACCTTGACCTCCAGCCTGTCGCCGTCGATGACGAAATCGGTGAATTTCAGGCTCGACGATCCCGCGTTCAGCACCAGTATCGCGTCGCTCATGCCGGCACTCCCGCCGCCACGGCGGCGCGACGCCGATGCGCGATCAGCGCCGCGACGGCGGAAGACGCGAGCCGGCTCTGCACCGAATCGGCGCGGCTGGTCAGCGTGATCGGCACCCGCGCGCCGAGCACCACGCCGGCGGAGTCCGCGCCCATCAGGAAGCTGAGGCTCTTGGCCAGCACATTGCCGGCTTCGAGATCCGGCACCACCAGGATATGCGCGTGCCCGGCCACCGGCCCGGCGATGTTCTTGATCCGCGCCGCCTCGGGGCTGATGGCGTTGTCGAGCGCCAGCGGCCCGTCCAGCAGGCCGCCGGTGATCTGATGGCGATCGGCCATCTTGCACAGCGCGGCGGCCTCGACCGTGGACTGCACCTTGGGATTGACCTTCTCCATCGCCGACAGGATCGCCACGCGCGGCTGTTCGATGCCGAGCGCATGCGCGAGATCGATCGCGTTCTGGACGATGTCGACCTTTTCTTCGAGGGTGGGGAAGATGTTGATGGCGGCGTCGGTGATAATCAGGACATGCGGATAGTTCGGCACGTCCATGAGAAAGCAATGGCTCAGCCGCCGCTCCGTCCGCAGCCCGGTCTCCTTCCGGACCACCGCGCCCAGCAGTTCGTCGGTCGAGAGCGAGCCCTTCATCAGCATTTCGGCGCGGCCCTGCCGCACCGCAAGCACCGCCTTCTCGGCGGCGTCGTGGCTGTGCTCGGCGTCGACGATCTCGTAAGCCGAGATATCGAGATTGGCCGCTTTGGCGACCTTCTCGATCTTGTGGCGCGGGCCGACCAGGATCGGGGCGATGATGCCCATCCGCGCGGCGTCGACCGCGCCTTCCAGCGATGATTGATCGCAGGGATGGGCGACCGCGGTCGGCATCGGCGGGTACGCCTTCACCGTCTCGATCAGCTTGTGATAGTTCGCGGACGTTGTCGTCGTCATGGTCGTGTCCCCTGCTCCGGTGCTGGCGCGATCTGGTTGTGTTCTGGCGGCGAGACCGTCATTTCGATCCTGCCTCCGACGCCGTCACCAGCCGGCGCAGCGGGCCGGAGGAGCGGATCGCCAGCTTCTCGATCTCGACCAGGACGAAGAACACCAGACCGGCGGCGAACAGCCACGGCCAGACCTGAAGCGGCAGCGGCTCGTTGTCGAACAGCCGTTGCAGCGGCGACGCGTAGGTGAACAGAAGCTGGAGCACGATCACCGCGGCGATGCCGATCGGCAGGTACTTGTTGCCGAGATGGGCGCGGATCGAGACCGAGCTGTCGAGCAGGTAGCGGCTGTTGAGCAGGTAGAAGATCTGCCCGATGGTAATCATGTTGACGGCGGCCGTGCGCGCCATGGCGTCGGAGACGCCGTAGGACTTCATCTTGAAGAACGCCCACAGCGTCACCGCCAGCAGCGACAGGCCGACGAAAATAATGCGCCAGATGCCGAAGCCGGTCAGGATCGGCCGGCCCACCGCGCGCGGCGAGCGGTTCATGACGTCGAGTTCGTGCGGCTCGAAGGAAATCACCAGGCCGAGCGCGACCGAGGTGACCATGTTCACCCAAAGCACCTGCGGCGCGGTGATCGGCATGGTGAAGCCGACGAAGATCGCGACCATGATGACCAGCGCCTGCGCGACGTTGGTCGGCAGCATGAACAGGATCGCCTTCTCGATATTGTTGTAGACGGTGCGTCCCTCCTTCACCGCCGCCGAGATCGAGGCGAAATTGTCGTCGGCGAGGATCATCTCCGCCGCCTCCTTGGTGACTTCGGTGCCCTTGATGCCCATGGCGACGCCGATGTCGGCCTTCTTCAGCGCCGGGGCATCGTTGACGCCGTCGCCGGTCATGGCGACGATCTGGCGGTTGTCCTGCATCGCCTTGACCAGCCGCAGCTTGTGCTCGGGGCTGGCGCGGGCGAAGACATCGACATCGCGCACCGTGTCCTGCAATTCGGCCTCGCTCATCGCCTCGATCTCGGTGCCGGTGACCGCGGTCTTGCCGTCGCCGATATCGAGCATCTTGGCGATCGCCGCCGCCGTGATCTTGTGATCGCCGGTAATCATGGTGACGCGGATGCCGCCGCCGTGGCATTCCTTCACCGCCGCGATCGCCTCCTTGCGCGGCGGATCGAGCAGGCCGATCAGCCCGAGCAGCACCAGATTTTTCGGCAGGTCGGCCGCCGTCAGGCCACCCGCCTTGACCGCGGGGCTTTCCAGCCAGGCCAGCCCCAGCACCCGCTCACCCTGCCCGGCGAGCCGGTCGGACGCCGCCTGGAAGTGGTCGCGGTCGATCGGATGGGCCGCGCCGTCGGCGGTCTGCTGGCGGTCGCAATGCTCCAGGATGACCTCGGGGGCGCCCTTGACCAGGATGAAATCCTTGCCGTCCGGCGTCTTGTGCAGGGTCGCCATGAACTTGTGCTCGGATTCGAACGGGATGGAATCGATGCGCGGATAGGCCGCGCGCTCCTGCTCGCGGTCCATCCCGAGCTTGGTGGCGAATGGATAGAGCGCGCCCTCGGTCGGATCGCCCTCGACCTTCCACACGCCTTCCTGCTGAAACAATTCGGCGTCGTTGCAGAGCAGCGAGACCTGGCCGAGCAGCCGCAAGCCGTCGGTGTGAGCGACCCGCACGCCGTCCTTCTTGACCTCGCCCTCGGGCGCGTAGCCGTTGCCGCTGACCGCGTAGGCCGCGTCGGCGGTCACCGCCGACACCACCATCATTTCCATCAGCGTCAGCGTGCCGGTCTTGTCCGAGCAGATCCGCGACACCGAGCCGAGCGTCTCCACCGCCGGCAGCCGCCGGATGATGGCGTTGCGCTGCGCCATGCGCTGCACGCCGATCGCCAGCGTGATGGTGATGATGGCGGGCAAGCCTTCCGGAATCACCGACACCGCGATGCCGACCACCGCCTGAAACAGTTCGACGAAATCCTTGGCCGCCACCCACTTGCCGTAGGCGAACACCAGCACGCTGACGAGGCCGATGACCGCGGTGATGGCGTAGCCGAACTTCTTGATCTGGAGCAGCAGCGGCGTCTCCAGCACGTTGACTTCGGACAGCAACTGATTGATGCGGCCAAGCTCGGTCTTCGAGCCGGTGGCGACGACCACGCCGGTGCCGCGGCCCGACACCACCATGGTGCCGGAAAACGCCATGCAGTCGCGGTCCCCGACCGTGGCGTTGCCGGCGACGGCGTCGGTGCCCTTGTCGGCCGGCACCGATTCGCCGGTCAGCGCCGCTTCCTCGGTCCGCAGGTTCTTGGCCTCGATCAGGCGCAAGTCGGCCGGGATCCGGTCGCCCGATTCCAGCAGCACGATATCGCCGGGGACGAGATTTTCGGCGGCGATCATCCGTATCTCGCCGCCGCGCATCGCGCGCGCTTCCGCCGACAGCATGTTGCTGATCGATTCCAGCGCCTTTTCCGCCTTGCCCTCCTGAAGGAATCCCAGCAGGCCGTTCAGGATCACCACGCCGAAGATGATCGCGGCGTCAACCCAGAGGCTGAGCATCAGCTTGACGAAGCCGGCGCCGAGCAGAACGTAGACGAGAATGTTGTTGAACTGCGCGAGAAAGCGGATCAGGGGGCCGCGCTTCTTGCCCGCCGGCAGCCGATTCAAACCGTGATCCCGCAGCCGCTTCTCGGCCTCCGCGCCGTCGAGTCCGGTTCGGACGTCGGTCGAAAGCCGCCCGGCGACCTCCCCGGCCGGCACCGCGTGCCAGATGATATCGTCGCCCGCTGTGGTGGTGACTGCATTCGTCATCGGTTCTTTATCCGCTCTGGGGCATGCTGAAAAAAAAGACGATGGGAGATAACGACGCGCAGAGATCGCCCGATTTGATCCGCGTCATCATGCATCGAACGGAAGGTTTTACAATCCGGGAACATCCGGAGTTGCTTTCCATCGCGACCTTCGCGGATGATTAGTTGGCGCGACGGCCTGAACCTTTTCTTGAAGAAAACCGGACAGATCGCCGCAGCCGCGCCGCATCGCCGGTCATGCGCGAAGTGTCACGACGGTGCGGGCGCGCAAACATTAAATTTTGCGAATGCACTGCGGTATCTCCTGACAAGTAACAGGCGATCTGCTACTCGCAAAATACATAGCCAAGAACCTCCGCGCGTTTCGTCGACGCGCGTCGGGGCTGGCCGTTCGATATGGGAGGTGGAGACATGTCCGAGCGCGTGTCCCAGCGTGGTTATATGCGCCAGGCTTTCCGCATGCTTCCGCGGATGACAGCCTCGTGGATGACACCCGGCGAATGGGGCGATCATCGCCGGCCCGCGCGAAGCCTTCGTACGACACGTAGTCAATCGAAACGTCCGCGATCGGATGGGTGCCGCGACAGCACCGGAGAACAAACGCCGCGCGTTTGCCGCTCTGAACGCTTGTCGTGTTCACCCATCGCCTGAATCACGACTCGCCTGAACACCTGCTCGCCTGAATGACGGAGGCTTCCTTGGACGCTCAGACCGACACCTCTTTAGCCGCCCAGCGCAAGAATGCCTGGCGAGGTTTCAAGGCAGGCCCTTGGCAATCGCGGATCAACCTGCGCGACTTCATCCAGCGCAATTATACGCCCTATGAGGGCGACGCGTCGTTCGTCGCCGAGGCCACGCCCCGCACCCGCAAGGTTTGGGAAAAGCTGCTGCCGCTGCTGGTCAAGGAGCGCGAGAAAGGCGTTCTCGACGTCTCGCAGGAGCCGTCCAGCATTGTCGCGCACGGGCCGGGATACATCGACAAGGATCTCGAACTGATCGTCGGCCTCCAGACCGACGCGCCGCTGAAGCGCGCCATCATGCCCAAGGGCGGCTGGAAGGTGGTCGAGGCCAGCCTGAAAGCCTACGGCTTCGAGCCGGACCCGGCCATCAGCAAGGTCTTCACGAAATACGCCAAGACCCACAACGACGGGGTTTTCGACGCCTACACGCCGGAAATCCGCAAGTGCCGCTCTACCGGCATCGTCACCGGCCTGCCCGACGCCTATGGCCGCGGGCGCATCATCGGCGACTATCGCCGCCCCGCGCTCTACGGCGTGAATTTCCTGATCGAGGAAAAGCATCGCGAATACGCCGAGCTTGACGAGCGCCACTCCACCGGGGAGGTCATCCGGCTGCGCGAGGAATTGTCCGAGCAGATCAAGTCGCTCGGGCAGATGAAGGAAATGGCGAAGCTCTACGGCTACGACATTTCGCTGCCGGCGACGACCGGACGCGAGGCGGTGCAGTGGACCTATTTCGCCTATCTCGCGGCGATCAAGGAGCAGAACGGCGCGGCGATGTCGATCGGGCGGATTTCGACCTTCCTCGACATCTACCTCGATCGCGACCTGCGCGAGGGCCGGCTCACCGAGTCGGAAGCCCAGGAATTGATCGACGATATGGTCATCAAATTCCGTATCGTGCGCTTCCTGCGCACCCCCGAATACAACGCGTTGTTCTCGGGCGATCCGACCTGGGTGACCGAATATCTCGCCGGCATGGGCGACGACGGCCGCACGCTGGTCACCAAGTCGAGCTTCCGGGTGCTCAACACGCTTTACACGCTGGGCCCGGCGCCCGAGCCCAACCTGACCGTGGGCTGGTCGCCGCGCCTGCCCGAGGGCTTCAAGCGCTTCGCGGCGAAGGCGTCGAACGACACCAGCTCGATCCAGTACATTTCCGACGATCTGATGCGGCCCAAATTCGGCGACGACGCCGCCATCGCATGCTGCGTCTCCGGCATGGCCGTCGGCAAGCAGATGCAGTTCTTCGGGGCGCGCGTCAATTTGCTGAAAACCCTGCTGTACGCCATCAACGGCGGCCGCGACGAACTGACCGGCGAGCAGGTCGGCCCGATGCTGCGCCCGATCGAGGGCGACGTGCTGACCTACGACGAGGTGTTCGAGCGTTTCGACACCATGATGGAGTGGCTGGCCAAGGTCTACGTCAACGCCCTCAACATCATCCACTACATGCACGACAAATATTGCTACGAAGCCGTCGAGATGGCGCTGCACGACCGCGACATCATCCGGACGCTGGCCTGCGGCATCGCCGGCCTGTCGCATGTCGCCGACAGCCTCTCGGCGATCAAATACGCCAAGGTGACATGCATCCGCGACGATCGCGGCCTGATCGTCGATTACGCCATCGAGGGCGACTTCCCGCGCTACGGCAACAACGACGACCGCGCCGACGATATCGCGAAAATGCTCACGTCGATGATGATGAGCAAGATCCGCCACTATCCGACCTATCGCGACGCGGTCCACATGCAGTCGGTGCTGACCATCACCTCGAACGTGGTCTACGGCAAGCAGACCGGCAATTCGCCGGACGGACGGCGCACGGGCGTGCCGTTCGCGCCGGGCGCCAACCCGTCGAACGGCGCCGACACCCACGGCTGGATGGCCGCGATGATGTCGGTCGCCAAGCTGCCCTATGATGACGCCGAGGATGGCATCTCGCTCACCATCTCGGTGCTGCCGACCGCGCTCGGCACGCCGGAGGAAAGCCTGGAGCGCGCGGTGAACGGGCTCGACGCCTATTTCGCGTCCTCCGGCTTCCACGCCAACCTCAACGTGCTCAACCGCGAAACGCTGCGCGACGCCATGGAGAATCCCGACAACTATCCGCAACTCACCGTTCGCGTGTCGGGATACGCGGTGAACTTCGTCAAGCTGACCAAGGAGCAGCAGCTCGATATCCTCAGCCGCACCTTCCATGGTTCGAGATAGGTGAAACGTGCACGATCCCATTATCAGCAGCCGCTATGAGCTGCACGTTTCCGAACTCGGCGCGGCGGAGAACAAGGCCGCGAAGTCGTATTACGACGTCTATCCGACCGACGCGGAAGCGATCCGGGACGAGGACGACCTGACCGGCTACGTGCATTCCATCGAGGTGGGAAGCACCGTGGACGGACCCGGCATCCGCCTTGTCGTCTTTCTCACCGGGTGCCCGCTGCGCTGCCAGTACTGCCACAATCCCGATACGTGGCACAAGGACAACGGCACGCCGTACAAGCTCAGCGAGATCATGCGGAAGATCGGCAAATACACCGAGGTTCTGCGGATCTCGAAGGGCGGCGTCACCATCTCGGGCGGCGAGCCCGCGGTACAGCGCAACTTCGCGACGGCGATTTTCAATCGCTGCAAGGCACTGGGCCTGCATACCTGCCTCGACACCTCCGGCCGGCTCGGCTTCCGGATCAGCGACGAGGAGCTTAACGACATCGACCTGCATCTGCTCGACATCAAGTCGGGCAGCGAGGAGACCTACCGGCTCGTCACCGGTTGGTCGCTGGTTCGAATCCGGCCCGGGGAGCCAAGCATTTACAAGCACTTAGCCCCCGTATCGCCAGTCGCCTCGCACCAGGATTTCCGTCCGGGGCAGCATGGGGGCAGCACGCGACTCGGTTTGCTGCCCTACTGCCCGGCCGTGGCCGACAGAAGGGGCCGCTCGCGCAGGAAGTCCGCGATCTCGTCCAGGGTGGCGTCGTGGCGCAGGCCCAGGACGACCCGGCCCTCCGCGTCGATCAGCCGGTAGCCGCCGAGGTTGTGGGCGGGATTGACCCGGAACGGCGACGAGTGGACGCTGTAGCCGCGCCGCAGCGCGCGTCCGCGCAGAATCTGCGCGCGCTTCTTGACCTCATCGGTCCTGCCGCGAGCGAGCCGCTCCCGGGCGCGCTTCCCTCGCTTGATCATGTCCCTGACTAGACGGGCGTTCTTCTGGTTCACGGCGTCTGCTCCGTCGCTGGGGTGAGCAGCCGCCCCGCAGCGAGCCGAGGAGAAACTGCGGGGCGGCGCGCGGGCCGCGCTTCGGACAAAGCCGCCCGCTGTCGGTGTTGTTTGTAATGCCCGTGGACACCGCCGACTGGTCCACGTTCCGGGCGGCAAGAAGGTGATAAAACCCGCCGGGAATCCTCGTCTCAGCTACTTCCGCCGCGCTCGCGTCCGCTGGACGGCGGCGGTGCCGACCGCCACGTCCAGCGCCCCGTCGTCGGACACGACCCGCGCCTGCGGCGGCACGTCCCGTATCTCAGCGCGGTCGGGCGGCGGGGTGTCGTCCACCGGCTCCGGCGCGACGGCGCGCGGCACCATCTCGACGCCGAGAATCGCGGCCGGCGAGGCGTCCGCGCGGCGCTCGATCACGGCGCTGTCGGTCCGGCGGGCCTCGACTATGATGGCCTCCTCCTCGCGCTCGGCGGCGGCCGTCTGCCGGTCGATGTCGGCCAGCGCGGCCTCGCGGTCGGCTCGCGGCATGATCTCGCGGCCGACGGCGAGGCGCGCCTGATCGACGGCCTCCCGCAGCCGCCGCGTCAGGGCGTCGCCGTTCAGCCAAGCCGCGACTTCCAGCGCCTTCGGCTCGCCCTCGAAGGTGATTCGGGTCGCGCCGTCCGGGAAGTCGATGCGGGCGCGATCGCGAAACTCCCTCACCTTCTGCTCGACGTAGGCGGCGATCAGCGGCTGCGTCTCATCGGGCGTGGGCAGAGCGGCCACCACGGCCCGACGCCGCAGGGACAGGGCGGCGACGTGGGCGCGCAGCCGGTCGACGGCCTGCCGGGAGGTCTCGCCCGCGCTGCGCGTGCTGGGCGGATCGGCGGCCGGGACCAGCTCCATCGTGGACGGAACGTGAGCCAGCCAGCGGGAGACGGCGGAAGCGAGGTCCGTGGCGACGCGGGACGCGGCCTGATCCAGCGCCAGCTTTCGGTCGAGGCGGTCGATCTCGTCGCGGGCGGCGCTCACCTGCTCGGGCGTGAGCGTGGCGGTGGTGGCGCGAATGTCGCGGATTCGGCCCACCGTCGCGCGAACCCTCGTTTCGATCTCGAACGCGGCGTCGGCGATCTCGGCCAGCTTCGCGGTGGCCTGCTCGGGAAGTCGGGGGAAAGGCATGGGTGCGTCCTCCCTCAGACCGGATTCCGCCAAGCGTTCGCCAGTCTGGCGTCGCGGCGCTCGTAGGCGGCGATGCGGTCGCCGTCGCCGGTGGAAGTCCGGGCGGGCTGCGCTGCGGGCGCGGCGTCCTTCCAGGCGTCCATCAGCCGACGATCCCTCGCCTCGTAGGCGTCGAGCAACTTTTCGCGTCGCATCGCGTCGTCGGAGGGCGGCACGTCCATGAGATAGTGCCGGGCGGTCATCGCCATGGATCGCGGCGCGCCGTCCGCCAGCATCACCGGAACGCGGATGGCGAATCCGTCGCGCAGAAGGCCCTTCTCGTCGGTCGCCTCGTCGTCGGTGACCACGGGGCCACCGATGCCTCGCGTGTAGACAATCTTCGTACTCATTTCGTGCTCCTCGGCTCTGGTTGCGGGTGGCGCGCGACCGACCAGAACGAATGCCCGCCGGGGCCGAGATGGCGGCGAATCCGCGCTCGGAATCCGAGGGCGCGGAGGTGGCGGGCGAGGCGTTGTGCAGCGGTGCGCGTCATGACCACAGCATAGCACAGATAGGAATTTTTACCTAGGAAACAGGCTCCGTCGCTGCCCCCGTGCTGCCCCGGTGGGAAAGGTCGGACGCTGCAAGGAGGATGGTGCTGCGAGGGCGAGGTTTTCCCGAGACGGCCAGCCGGTGGCGTACCAGTTGCCCGGCCCCGCGCGCGCGTGATCGCACGCAGGCGAGCGTGATCGCGCGCTCGCGCGTGCGCGCGTGGCGAGGCGAATATCGGCCGTTGTGCAGCGCAGCACAGTGGTCTGGCCCTGCCGGGTACGACCATACGGCCCGTCGGAGCCCCTGCCCGACCCGTACCTTCCGTTACGACGGCAAGGTACGATTGCAAAAATACCGTTGCAGCAGAGTGGCTTAGCGACCGTACCGGGGGTACGCGGACGCCCCACGCAGGGAATCTCAGCCCTGCTGTGGGGGTCGTACCGTACCGGGCCTTACCCCTAGGGGCGGGTACGAGGTACGGCACCGTCGCCAGCCCCATCCCCTTGCAGCGTCATGCCCTGCGCCCCGCCCCGCCACCGGCGCACCCCCTCGACGCCCCTCAGCCGGTCCGTCAGGAGTCCGCCTGCCCCGGCCGGGCATGGCACCGGCCCGGCCCCAAAACGCGCCCTCGGCCTCCCTAGGCCCGGCTCGGCCCCTGACCCGCCGAGGTTGTGCCGGGTTGGCGGCCCCCGGCCGGGCGCGGCCAGCCCCGAAGTCGAAGGTGCATCGGCCGCTCCGGGCGTCGCGCACCGCCCGCCGCCAGTGCGGGGCGGTGGCCGGGTTGTTCTCGGGCCACTCCGTCTCGTAGCGCCGCCCCTTGTCGGCCCGCTGCACCACGGCGTTGTCGCTAATCGGGCCGTCGAACTGCCGCTTCCAATTCGGAACGATATCAGTGAATCGCGCCAGCAGCTTCTCGCCGCGAAGGCCGGAGTCCTGCAGCGCCACCGCCAGACATTTCAGGTAGGCGCGCGCCGGTGTCCTCAGCCAGTTGTGTTTCATGGTCCTCTCCTCCGTCGTGTGACTGCGTCAGATTCCGTCGCTGAGATTCATCGACGCCTGCTCCGGCCCGCGCCAGTCGCCGGCGGCCTTTTTGCCTGCCGTTGTCAGCGTCCAGTGACCGTCCTTCATCTCGATCAGCTTCGGCTTCTCGACCTTGAGCGCTTCGATCATTTTCTGAACTGCCGACTTCCTCGGCCATTTGAGTTCGCGCGCCATCTTCTCCAGCGACAGCCCTGGCTTCGCCTTCATCAGCGCCAGCAGATCGTCGCGTCGCCGGTCGGTGGTGTTGTCGAGTTCGGCCTTCTCGCTGTCGGATATCGGCGTCGCCGTCACTGTCCACACCGAGCGACCACGACTGTCGCGCAGTTTCTCCGAAGTGCCGCTGTCGAGCTTGAACGCCATCGGCTCCCACATTCGCCCGCGAAACTTGTCGTGGCGATTCAACTCGACCACCGCATCCTTCTTCGTGATGAACGTGTTGCCGTCGATCTCCGCGACGAACGCGCCGCCGCCGCGCGGCAGATTGCTCTCTCCGTTCTTCGTCGGGTGGCACAGCACCACCACCGCCGGGCCGCCCGGCAGATCGACCAGCGACCGTATCGCTCGCGCGTGGTCGAGCATGTCGCGATTGCTGTTCTCCTCCTCGCCGTAGAAGTACGCCGCCGACGTGTCGATGATCACCAGACCGAACGGCCCGTACTTCTCGGCCTCGGCGCGAATGTGATCGCTGACGGTGTCCTGGTTCATGTCCATGGAGCCGTCCACCACGACGATATCGACGGTGGCGGGATCGAGCCCCATCTTCTCGATCTGCATGATCATCCGCGCGCGAATGTCGTCGGGGTTCTCGCCTGCGCAGTACAGCACCCGCGACTTCACTACATAGCGCCCGTGCAGCGGCTTGCCGGTGGCGACGTGCAAGGCGATGGTGATCCACACCGCCGTCTTGCCCGCGCCGGTCATCGCCGTCGTCGCGTACAGGTATCGCTTCTGGAATGTCTGGTCGATCAGGTAGTCGGGCGGAACGAAACCCGCGACGAACTCGGCCAAGGTTCGCATCGGGCGAAGGCGCGCGGCGTCGGCCTTGTCGGCAGCTTCACTTTCTCTCTTGCGATCCTTGAGACTCATCGCGCGGCCCTCCCGCGCTTCGCTTTTCGGTATCGCTTTAACCAGAGCTTGCCAGGGTCACGAAGGTTCGCTTCATCGTAGACCGAGGCGACAGTGATGTCGCGAACCTTGGCGCACTCGACCCACTTCTCGCGGACGGCCTCCGAGTCATACTGCTTCTGTGCCGACGAGGACCATTCGTCGAATAGATCGAAACCGTCGTCCCCCAGCTCTGCGTAGATTCCCATGCCGATCTTCAACCAAAGATCGTAGTCGTCAGCGGGAATCGTGAGCAGCGCCCATTCCAGCTTGAGCCGCTTGTCGTCTTCCTCGAACGTGCGCGGCTTCGGTAGATCGTAGGGATCGGTGGACCTTCCATTGCGGCCGTCCGTCGCCATCGCGTCCGCCAGTGCCGGATCGATCTTGATCACCGGCCTGCCGCGACTGCGAACCAGATCGACAAGCCAAGGCGGCGCTTCGGCCAGCTTGCCGCCGTCGATCCACACGCGGCCGTCGCCATCCATCTGCAACGTCGATGGCACTTTCGCGAATCCACGGTCGCCCCGGATGTCGAGGCCGTCGCCGACCTTCGAAGTCGAGTTTGGTAGCGGGCCGCTGTCGGGCGAGCGGAAGTGATAGTGGACTCCTCCGCTCGGTGTTCGCGCCGTTCGGGTTGGCGGCAGCTTGCCGTGACGGGCTTCCAGCGCGGCGAGAGAGGCGAACCCGGCGCGCCCGTGCCCCTCGACGGTGTCAACGTCGAGCACGAAGAATCCGTCGCCGGTAACGACGGCGAGATCGGCGTCTGGATGCTGCGCCAGTTGCGCGCGAATGGGTCTGGTGGTGTCGGGCGAGGTCCATCCCCTGTAGCAGGGATGGCGGGTGCCGGGGTGCAGCGCGATCACGCGATAGCCGAGGAACTCGTACCGCGCCGCCGCCGTCAGCGTTTGCTCGGGGCTCCGCGCCGCGCTATAATGGCCCCGCTCCCCAAGAGCCTTCTTGCTATGCTCGCTCGGCGGCCGCGAACCGCCGGGCGGGCCTTTATCTTTTGTCATCGCGCACCGTCCAGCATTCGGCTGTCGATGTACTTCTCGATTGCCGAGCGACGCCACGCGAGCCGGTTTGCGCTGATGCGGCCCGGCCTCGGAAAGGCGGGATTGTCGCGCAGCCAGCGAAACAGCGTGACCGGATGACAGCCGAAGATGGCGGCGACCTCTGCGGTGCCGAGCAGCGGATCATCGATCGGGGGCGGCGGACGGAATGCGTGAATCGCCTCGGGGGCGGGCTTGCGCTTTGCGGACACGAATTGCTCCTGTGCTAGGTTGAACTTGCACAAGGCTAAACATGCAGCAGCAGCGCAAACAGGCTGGGCCGAATGTGTTTTTATGACCCACTGACGGGCTTGCGCCAGCCGGGGCAGTAGTCCGCCCGCGCGCGCCATCGGCGCAGCGTCCTGCGATAGCTCTCTGGTTTTCCAAGCTGCCGGGCGAATGCGGCGAGTGGCATCCACTCCCCGTCGTGCTCGCGCAGATACTTCTTATCCGCATCCTCGGCCACGCGACGCGCGGAAAGATCAGGCTTGCCGCGTCCATCCGCAGCGCCCTCATCGCCGAGCCAACTACCGACGCGATGATAGTCAGGCAGCCCGAGCGCCAGCTTCATCATGTCGATCAACTTTTCGGACGGCGGCGAGCCCTCGGGAAAACTGGCGACCATCGTGTCGAGCGCCATCGCGCGAAGAATATGTCGCTTGGGATTCCACTCTCCCGATGGTTTCTTGTGCCATTTAAGAAAGATGCTGAACAACTTTTTCGCCGCCTCATCCGGCGACTGCGGAATACCGAACTCACCGAAGAACTGAGTGGCGTACCGATGCCAATCTCGATGGATCAGCATCTCTATAGATTCTTCCTCGGTAAGGATGTTCAATTCACCGTTCGGGTTCATACCGATTGGCCAGTGGTCATCGTCCCACTGTGGCGTCGGTTCTACAGGCTTGTTATTCGACTTCCTCACGTTCCCTTTCCTACTCCTAGTTACTTCGCTCACTATTGACGCGACCATGCGTCAGCCTGCCGAAGGACATCTTGAATTGAAAGGCTATGCTTCTGAAGATCGGACAGCTTAATATTCATGCGGATACCACGTTTGCCCCACGGTCTTGCATCGAGGTCGGCGTCACGCAGCTTGTCAACAATCTCCTCACGCGCCTCTGCACCGACCTTCATAGCGGCGACTGCATCCCAAGGATTTTTTCTGGGCCGAAGCCAACAAAAATTGAGCCCTGTGGTTCCAAGAGCAATGTGCCCTCTGTTGTATGTAACTCTTGCCTTGGCGTCCGAAGAAAGCATCTGCTCGAAAGCATCGGCCAGAGCTACGAGCGATCCCGATTTTTTCTCCCAATCGGAACGATCCGCCGGTAGAGATGGCGGCCCGTCACTACCGAATCCGAAACTGGTCGTGTCCAGTACCCGAATGAATTGCAGAACAACATCGTTTTCGAACCGAAACGCATTTAGTTGCAGCGCCATTATCGGTACAGATCGATTCAGGAGTCGAATAACGTTGAAAAAACGACTAGTGATCTCCTCTGCTACGATCACCGCGATATGTTGAAAATGAGGGTAGCGTTGCCGCTCGATATCCCAATACTCGATCGTGCGAATGATGTGACTCTCGTCCACTGCCCCGAGCATTACCTCAACTTCATATCGAATCTCATTCTCAGGATCGGCCAAGAGAAAATCCAGACGCCCGCCCGAAGGCTGTATCTTCTCTTTTCCAACGACTTTCAGTTCGCCTAACCCCAGCAAGGAGGCATCGCGGTAGATCTGCTTCTGGAGCCAAGCCTCGTTGAATCCCAGCTTGCTCAACCGTTGGGCAGTCGCGTGCTTAACATTTAGTTCTGGAAGGTGCTGGTTCATCATGAGCCTCTGTGATCCCGTTTCCCGGATCGTCACACGCGCCGATTGCAAAAGAGTAGACGCCTTGTAGATATCGGGAAAACTGACCATCATGGCTTCAAAACGATTACCGACCGAATTCCATTAGGATTGGGTTCACCAAACCATCATGCAGCGATACGACGTTGTCGGGTGGCGATCGCTGCAAGATATGGTGCAGCCGCGATCCCCACAGATCGAACCCGCGTCGCTTCTCCTTTTCGTAGCTGTGCAGGTCGTATGTCGCGCCGAGTTCGGACATGGCGTGCGCGATCATCAGTTCGCAGACCTGATACGGAATCGGCAGCGCGGACAGGTTGGTTCGCACCGTGCGGCGGAGATCGTGAATCGTCCAGCGCGGCAGCGTCACGGCGGCGGTGTCCTCGCCGCGCCTGCGGGCCAGCGCCCTCAGCGCCGACAACATGCGACGGTCGATGCGCGCCTTGACCTTGCCGAAAGAGTTGACCGGCTTCGCGCCGTTGGTGGTCGAGAACAGACAGTCGTGGTCGCTCCGCTTCGAGGTGGAGCGCGGCAGAGCTTGGAGCAGCGCCACCATCTCGTCGGTCAGGGGAACGACGTGGGCGCGGTCGGACTTCATGCGCTCGGCGGGGATGGTCCAAAGCCGCTTGTGCAGGTCGAACTCGCGCCAGCGGGCCTTCGCGACCTCGGACTTGCGCTGGCCGGTCAGGATCAGCAGGCGGAACAGCGGGCCGTGCGGATAGTCGCCGGGGAAGTAGATCGAGGAATCGTCCTTCGTGCGCTTTCGCTCCGTTCGCAGGCGGCCGACCGCGCGCCACAGAAGGCGAAGCTCGTCGTCGGTCAGCACGCGATTGCCGCGCCGCTTCCGGCCGACGTAGTCCCTCGCCTCCAGCTTGGCGGCGGGCGACTCCGCGAGCCCGAAGCGCGGCTGCTTCGAAGCCCACCGGAACAGTCGCTGGGCGTAGCCGAGCGCGTTGCGCGCCTGCGCCGGGGTGCCCTTCATCGAGTTGATTACTTCATCGACGTCGGCGGTGGTGATCTCCATCACAGGGCGGTCGGCCCATCGCTGCAGGAATATGCGGCGGACGTCGCGCTCCACCTCGGGGGCCTTGCGCTGAGCCTTGATGAACTGAAACCACTCGGTCGCCACCTTCTCGAAGGTGTTCTCGCGCCGCAGCTTCTCGGCGGCCTCGGCGGCGGCGCGCTCGGCGTCCTTCTGCTCCTGGATCTTCCGGGGATCCTCGCCGGTGCCCGCCTCGTCCAGCCAATCGCGGGCGATGGCTCGCGCCGCCGCCAGCGTCGCCACGTCGATCCTGCGGCGCGTGGAGTATTTCTCGCCGCCCCATCGCGCCTGCACGACGAACGACACGTGGCCGGTGTCTGTGACCCGAACGCCGAAGTTCTTGACCTCGGTGTCCCAGTGGATGACCCGCTTGCCCTCGGGCGCGGGGTGCTTGGGCAGGGCGCGGACGAACTTGTCGGTCAGCTTCTTGGGTTTCACGGCGGGACCTCGGGGCAGCGGTGGGGCAGCAACTTCACCGCTAAGGTATACCACGGGCCGCTAACCGCAGCTATAGCGCCGGGCAGCGCAGCGCGCATATCACGCTGTTAATCATAGTCTTTTCGCTATTTCTGGCTACCCGCCGCTAACCGGGGCTATTACTCTGCAAGGTGCCTCGTCACCGGCCATCCGCTCCAGCCGACGCTCGACTACGCACGAAGGCTGTCCGACCTCGAACGCCCGCTCTGGATCCGCTTCGTCCTGGTCCCCGGCCTGACCGACGCCCACGACAACGTCGAGAAGGTGGCCGATATCTGCGCCGGCCTGCGCTCGCTTGAGCGGGTCGAGGTGCTGCGCTTTCACCAGATGGGCCTGGCGAAATATCACGAGCTGGGCATCCCCTATTCGCTCGAACACGCGGAGCCGCCGACGGCCGAGCTTGCCGAGCGGGTGCGCGAACAGTTCCGCAGTCGCGGCTTGACGGTCTTCTGAGGGCGCGCCGGTCCGGGCGCGATCCCGAAAGCAGGCTTTTGCGGTTCGGGATCAGGCGGTCGAAAATTTCGGGGAACGGGGAATATTCATGAGCGATGTCACGATCGTCTTGACGCTGGTCGTCGTGGTGCTCGGGCTGTTTGTCTGGAACAGGTTTCCGCCGGTGGCGGTGGCCGTCGGCGCCGCGCTGGCGCTGTTCTATCTCGGGATCATCGACGGCAACCAGGCGGTGAGCGGGTTCGGCATTCCCGTGGTGATCTTCATCGCCTCGCTGTTCGTCATCAGCACCGGCCTCGAACTGACCGGCGTGACTGCCTGGGCCGGGCAATGGCTGATCGCCCGCGCCGGCGACAACACCAATCGGCTCTACTTCTTTCTCCTGGTTCTCGTCACCATTCTGACGGCGGTGGTCAGCCTGAACGGCGCGGTCGCCGCGGTGATGCCGATCGCGATCATCGTGGCGGTGCGGACCGGCATGCCGGTGTCGCATCTGTTGATTCCGATCGCCTTCGCCGGCCACGCCGCGACCATGCTGACGCTGCTCGGCTCCAATCCCAACGTGCTGGTGAACATCGCCGCCCAGGACGCGCAGATCCGGCCGTTCCGTTTCTTCGAATACGCCTGGCTCGGCGTGCCCATGGTGATCGGCACCGTGCTGATCCTGATGACCGTGGGGCGGCGGCTGTTGCCGGTGCGCGAAAGCAGCGCGCTTCCCGCCGACTTCAGCGAGCACGCGCGCACGCTTGTCGAGCAGTACCGCCTCGACGACGGCCTCGTGCTGCTGCGGGTGCGCTCGACCTCGCCCTATATCGGCAAGCCGCGGGCGGAGGTCGATCTCAAGGATTATGCCGGCCTCACCCTGGTCGCGATCCAGGACGGCGAGACCGCGCAGCCGCTGACCCGCGCCACGCTCGCCGAGGGCGACATGCTGCTGGTGCGCGGCGACGCGCAGGCGGCCGGGCGATTGGCGACCGACCGCCATCTCGCCTTCCGCTCCGAGGACGGACCGGACGGCGTGGCGGAGACGCTGTTCAATCGCGGCTCCGGACTCGCGGAAGTGGTGATCCCGCCGCGCTCGAAGCTGATCGGGCAGACCGTGTTTCCGGGCATGACGGTGCGCGACGGCGACCTGATGGTGCTCGCAGTGCAGCGCGCCGGCGAGAACATGGAGGCCGAGCCGACCGCGCTTGCCGCCGGCGACCATCTGCTGCTTCAGGGCACCTGGCAGGCGCTGGACAAGCGGCTTCCCGATCCGCAGGTGCTGGTGGTCGACTCGCCGGAACTGCTGCGCCGGCAAGCGGTGCCGCTCGGCCTCGGGGCCAAGGAGGCGATCGGAATCGTCGTCGTGCTGGTCGGCCTGCTCGCCTTCGACCTGGTGCCGCCCGCCGTCGCCGGCGTGAGCTGCGCGCTGGCGATGGTGCTGCTCGGCATCGTGACGCTGCCGCAAGCCTATCGCGGCATCGACTGGAACACCTGCCTCTTGATCGGCGGCATGGTGCCGCTGGCGACCGCCATGACCCAGAGCGGCGCCGCCGACCTGATCGGCGACCAGATGGTCGTCCTGCTCGGCGACGCCGGCCCGGTGGCGCTGCTGGCGGGCCTGTTCTTCATCACCGCCTGCATCACCCAGCTGATCGCCAACGCCTCGGCCGCGCTGATCGTGTTCCCGATCGCGCTGGCGGTCGCGGCCGAGGTGGGCGTCAACCCGCAGCCGCTGCTGATGGGCGTGCTGGTCGGCGCCCACGCCGCGTTCATGACCCCGGTCGCGACGCCGCCGAACCTGATGATCTACGGCCCCGGCGGCTACAAGTTCGGGGACTACTGGAAGCTCGGCTTGCTCTGCGTGATCTGGTTCGGCGTGGTGGTGGTGGTGGGCGCGCCGCTGGTCTGGCGGTTCTGAGCCGCTCCGCGCAAGCCATCGTCCCGGCCGTGCGTGTAGCCACGGCCGGCCGATTGCGTTAGCTTTCCTGGGCTGTGGGTAGCTTGAGGAAATCGAGATGACGTTTCGCGCCGCTGTTGTTCAGATCGGATCGGTGCCGTTCGACAAGGCGGCGACCGTCGCCAAGGTGATCGAATACGTCAGGAAGGGGGCCGCGACCGGCGCGAAACTTCTGGTGTTTCCCGAGGCGCTGATCTCCGCCTACCCGAAGGGCGCCGATTTCGGCGCGCGGGTCGGCGGTCGGCTGCCGCGCGGGCGCGACGATTTTCTGCGCTATCACACCAGCTCGATCGACGTGCCGGGACCGGAAGTCGCGGAAATCGCTTCCGCCGCGCGCGAGGCCGGCGTCCATGTCGTCATCGGCGTGATGGAGCGCGACGGCGGGACGCTGTATTGCACGGCGCTGTTCTTCTCGCCGGACCGGGGCTATCTCGGCAAGCACCGTAAGCTGATGCCGACCGCGATGGAGCGGCTGGTGTGGGGCTATGGCGACGGCTCGACCCTTCCGGTCTACGACACCCCGCTCGGGCGCGTCGGCTCGGTGATCTGCTGGGAAAACTACATGCCGCTCTTGCGCACCACCATGTATGCCAAGAACATCCAGCTCTATTGCGCGCCGACCGCCGACGACCGCGACACCTGGCAAATCACCATGCGGCATATCGCGATGGAAGGGCGTTGCTTCGTGCTTTCGGCGTGCCAGTACATCAAGCGCGGCGCGTTTCCCGACGATTACGACGCCATTCAGGGCAACGAGCCGGACACGGTGCTGATGCGCGGCGGCAGCCTCATCGTTTCGCCGCTGGGTGAAATCCTGGCCGGCCCGAACTTCGACGGCGAATGCATTCTCACCGCCGATCTCGATCTCGATGACATCGCGCGCGGCAAGTACGACTTCGACGTGGTCGGGCACTATGCGCGGCCCGACGTCTTCCACCTCGTCGTCGATGAAAATCCCAAGCCCGTGATGTCGAACAGCACGGGCGTGACTTTCGGCGACCGCTAAAGCACGTTTCAACTGCGTTGAATCATGCTCGTCGCTTATCTTTTGTTTGAGCATGATCTTTTCCGAAAACCGGTGTCCACTTTTCGGGATCATGCTCTGACATTCAAGCACGGGACCGTGGGCGCAGCCGGCCCTCCACGAACGCGGCGCGGCCGGCCTGAAGCGGCGCCGCCCCCTATCGGGTTCTTTTGCGTTTGACGGTGCGCCGGCTTTTCAGAAACGGCGGGATGACATCGTCGGCGACGGCCCCGGCTTCACCGGGGCTTTCGCCAGATGCCATCAATTCATCGAAAATCTTCAGATGCTGCGGCAGGCATCGCTTGGTGAAATCGTATCGCCCGACGGCGGTTTCCCGCGCCTTGACTCGCAACGCCGCGAAGCGTTCGGGATGCTCAAGACATTCGATCGTCTGCTCGGCGATCGCGCCGATGTCGAACAAAGGAACCAGCAATCCGTTGGCCTTGTGGGTGATGACTTCCTGAACGGGCGCGGTATCGGAGCCGATCACCAGGCAGCCCGCCGACATCGCTTCCAGCAGAGACCACGACAACACGAACGGATAGGTGAGGTAGATGTGCACGGCGGAAACCTGAAGAATCGCGAGATAGGTTCGGTACGGCACCCGGCCTAGAAAATGCACGCGGTCGAGCGGCAGTTCGTCCTTCAGCTCGCGCAACATCCTGGCCTTCCAGCTGACCGCGTCGATCGGCGCCCGACCATACGAGACGCCATCGCCGCCGACGATCACCACTTGCGCCGCCGGACGCGCCTTCAGCACGCGGACAATCGATCTCATGAAGATGTGAAAGCCCCGGTACGGCTCCAGGTTCCGCGCGACATAGGTGATCGTTTCGCTGCCCGCGCCGATCGTCAGCCCGCCGATATCAATCGACGCATTCGGATTCGGGATTACCTCGTCGGTCATGATCCCGTCATGCACGACCTCGATCCTCGATCGAAAAATCTCGGGAAAGACCGATTTCTGCCAGTTCGTCGGCGCAACCCCCCGGTCGGCTTGCGTCAGCGCCAGCAGCGTCGCGGCATTCTTGACCGAGACGCCGACCCGGCCATCGACGCCGACCTTGGGAAATTCATCGTCGAACTTGCTCTCGTCGGCGCCGTAGTAGAATTCGCAGTAGCAAACAATCTTCGCGGCCGGAAAGATTTCGCGCAGCGGGATCGCCTCCCCCCATCCGGGATGGACGACGACGATATCGGGCTCGAACCCGCTCGCTTTCAGCCCGGCAATGGCGTAGAGCACCTGCTCCGCCCGCCGGCACTCGACTTCGAATCGCCGCGCGAACGGATGAACGGCCGACACACCGGTCGTCGAGATGCGATATCGCACGATCTCGATATCCTTCATCTTCTTGGCCGTATGCGCCCCGACACCCTTGACGACGTTGCGGCGATCGGAAGCCAAATGCTCCATCAGCCGACCGAACTGGGCGGGAAGATTGTTATGGACAAAGAGAAACCTTGTCATCGAGTCATGCCACCCACATCAGCCATCCGCGAATCCCGACGAGTCTGATTCAACTGCGTTGAATCAGACTCGTCGTTTATCTTTTGCTTGAGCATGATCCGTTTCGGAAACCGGCTTCCACTTTTCGGGATCATGCTCTACATGCCCGGCGGGATCGAAGCCGGCGCCAGGCCGTCCGAGGTTCGCGGAGACAAGTCCCTCGGCGGCCAGGCCAGCGCCGAATACGGCACGCCGTCAAGCGCAAGTATCGGGCTATAGAACGGATCGCTCGCCAGAGCCCCAAGCCACTTCCCGCGGAGAGCTGAAATCGCCCGGCGGAGGATTTTCGACGTCATCGTCATATTTCCGCGACTGGCGGATTCCAAGTGAATCAGGCGGGCGTGGGGTGACATGACGACGCGCTTGCCGCGGCTTCTCAACTTCAGGCAGTAATCGACATCATTGAAGTCGATCGGGAACCGGATCTCGTCCAGTCCATCGACAGTCAGGTAATCGTCGCGTCTCGTCACAAGGCACGCGGCGGTGACCGCGCTGCATTGATGCGCGACCTTGAGAAGATCGGTATAGCCCGGATCGCCATAGAGGCGGTCGGTGAAGGCATGGTCGGCCGCCAGTACCGGGCTCAACACCACGCCGGCATGCTGCACCACCCCCCGCGGGGTGCAAAGCAGCGCCCCGACCGCGCCGACATCGGGCTCCGCGAGCCGGCTCAACATTTCCTCAAGCCAGTCGTCATCGAGCGCCTTGACGTCATTGTTGAGCAAACACACGACATCGGCGTCCGAGTACGCGACGGCCGTGTTGTTGAGCTTCGAGAAGTTGAATTCGCCCGGAACGCGCAGCACCCGAATATTCCGTGCTTTCAGCGCATCCAGATAGGCTTTGGCGTCGGGGTGATCCGAATCGTTGTCAATGACGGTGATCCTGGCACGCGCCTTCGCCGCGCCGGCTTCGATCGAATCGATGCAGTCTTGCAGCAGTTCGGTTCGATTGCGGGTCGGGATCAGGATCTCGGTCGACCAGCCCGAAACGGCGCGCCGCACCCGGACCGTGGGAAACATCGCGATCTCCCGCGGCCGGACAGCGGCGGGGATTCCGCGCGCCGCCAGATGCCGTTCGACCGCCTCAGCCAGCGCCAACGACGATCCGAGCGCCTCCCCCGGCGGGAGAATTCCGCATTCCCCCGGCAGGTGGAAGATCGTCGAACCGGCTTCCGGGCCGGAAATGAGCGAAAAAACCACCTGAAACAGATCGGCCGCGCCGTCTTCCGGAAGTCGGGCCAAAACCGTCTCGCGCGGACTGCCAAAGAGATGGCATAAATAGCCCTGCTCCAGAAGGCGTTCGTAATCGAAGGCCGGAAACGCGATCGGCCAGCACGGCCCGTCGGCGGACCGGACGCTGAGATCGCCATAGGCGACACGCGCGTCCGGGACACGATCAAACAGATCGTCGATTCGGTCGGGCGCGTCCGGCGCGAACGCGATTCCCGCCCGACAGAAGATCACCGTCGCGCAATGCCCGGCCTCGCCGCTGAGGAATTCGCGCAGCGCGGCGACATCGAACCTGTCGTCGTCGGGATCGGTCGGAAGGCTGGCGACGATCCACTTGCCTTCGCTTCTCTCCAGGCTGGTCAGCGTCTCCTCGATGCCGTCATTGCCGGCGACGATCACGGCGATCTCGCGCGCCGGCCGGAGATCCGGCTGTTGCCGCGCGCGGACCCGGCTCAACCAGTCGTCATAGCGCGATAGCGGCCATGATTGAGGGAAATGCAGACGGATCGTCCGGGCCCGGAACAGATCCTTTTCGGATGCGGTGAGTCCGCCGATAGCGTCTTCGAGCTGGTCGCCATAGGCGACGAACTGAACCGGACAACCGGCAAGCTGACGCCCGCTCTTATCCTCGATCCGCAGCGACCGGAGCTTTCCGTCGGCGAACCCCTCGGGCAGATGAAAATTGAACGACGGGATCGCGGACGCATTTTCCAACGATCGGCCGAAAGCCTTCCACCCCGATGCGACAATATCGAGCACATCGACATTATCGACGATCACGCGCAGGCGTGCGCCCGGCTCCGTCAGCGCGGTGCTCCATCCGGAAAATTGCAGGCTGCCGTGCCATTCGATGCCTTCCTCCGGAGGAGGAATTTTCGCGCGGTCCGGAACGGCAAGCGCGATCGGCAGCCCGACAAGCTGGCCCGTATTGGCAATCCGGGCTTCGATGGTGGCGGCGGAAT
Source organism: Xanthobacteraceae bacterium (assembly GCA_023954195.1). Classification (GTDB taxonomy): domain Bacteria; phylum Pseudomonadota; class Alphaproteobacteria; order Rhizobiales; family Xanthobacteraceae; genus 62-47. The sequence continues at coordinate 138,893 of JAMLIK010000001.1, read as the reverse complement.
TGAGGACATCCCGATCGAGGTTCAGCGAAAAGCCATAACAGCCGTCGCCGACCGCCGACTGCGCCAGCGCGGTGACGAATTCGTTGGCGCGCAAGACGTGCAACGGAAGTCCGTCGATCAGAATATCGACGACGTAACGATGGCTCGGATCGTTGAGATCGACGACATAGCCCGCGTAGCGCCCCTTATCGACGTGATAAAGCGCGCTTCGCAGCGATCCGTCCTGCTCTGTGGGAGGCCGGGGAATTGTCACGATGATCCGCGTTCCGGTTCGAGCCATCCGGTCACCGCATCGACCACCGCCGCATCCGTCAGCCGCGGATCGAGGGCGAGGTCGCCCTTCCGCCGCCGCATGGAATGGGGCCAGCGGAAATAGGCCAGCGGCAACCCGGTTTCCTTGGCGACATGCAGCCGATACGAGCCGAACGGCGACTGACGGTCGAGCACGAAGATACGACCGACGTCATGGCATTTGACGAGGTCCGGCAAGTCGCCGTCGTCGACGGCGCCGGTCGAGAACACCCGCCCCGTCGCCATCAGTTCCGGATCGTTCGGGCTCGCGCCGAAATAGATCAGCTCCGCCTTGCGGCCCGGCGCCAATTTGCGGGCCAAGGCGCGGACGAGGCGATGATTGGCAATCGTCGATCGATCGCACACGATGCCGCAGGCGACGGCGGCCGGCCCGGCGTTGCCGCGTTTTCGTCTGGTCTGGTAGAGCGGTTCGTACCGTACCGGCCGCGTCGGCGCCGCCAGTTGCGCATAGCGGTTGGACTCCGGGCAAATCGCGATGCGGTCCTCGACCCGCGCGGCGAGCCGGGCCAAATCCGCGCGCCGCGCCCGCGACGATTTCGGCTTGTCCGGTCGCTGCTCCGGGCCGGACGGCATCGACGCGTTCTGCTCGAAAATCATATCCACGGGAGCAGGCTGCGACGCGATGAAACAAATCGCCCGATCGGGCAAGCCTGACGGCGCGACCACTTCCAGCCTGCGATAGGTCATGGCTTGCAGAACCGGGAACGCCGCCTCGGCGCCGGACGATGCGGCGAAAGAAATCTCCAGATTTTGCGGCGCGGCGCCCGAAAGGTCGATCAGCGACGCCCGCCCTCCCCGCGCCACCTCGACCAGCAGGACCGAATGTCCCCGCGCGGTCAGCCACCGCGCGCGCGCGCTCGTCACCTCGCGCCAGGAATCCGGCGCGACCAGACAGCGATCGAACGATGCCCCGGCCACGAGCGCGCGCTCGATGCGGGCACGGGCCTCTTTCAGCGGATCGGCGACAACGAACGCGGCGCATTCGTTTTCATGCGCCGGAAAGCGCTGGTTGAGCAGCTTCAGGTTATTGACGACCAGCGCGCGCTTCGTCGCGCCGAACGAGCGCGAGCCGAGATGCCCGACATAGATCGATGGCGCGCAAACATTTCTCAGGCCCCGTTCACTGGCGCGAAGACAATAGTCGACGTCCTCGTAATATCCCTGCCCGTAGCGCTCGGACAGCGGACCGATCGCATCGAGGCAGCGGCGCGTCACATAGAGACAAAAGCCGGTGCCGCTGGGAAGGTCCACCGTCAGGCCGGCGTTGGAGGACCGCGCCGCGGCGTCGATACGGAGAAACTCCGCAGGAGCCGGAAACGGATTGAAGCGATTGGCGACCGGAAAACTGGTGAACTCGCCATTGTTCGACAGCGGCGTGATGGTCGCGATGTCCGGGGACGATTGCGCGCATGCGATGAATCGCCGCAGGCATTGCGGCGGCAATACCGTATCCGCGTTCAACACGACAACGTCGCCGCTCGGGGCATGAAGCAGTCCGCGATTGACCGCGCGGGCGAAACCGAGATTGACGGCATTGCGCCGGACCCTGATCGCCGGATCGCCGGCAAATTCCTCAAGCAGGCGCCGCATCCGCGGATCGGGAGACGCATCGTCGACGAGAATCGCGCAGCAGCCCGGCGATGTCTCCAGTTCGGCTTTCAGACTCGCAAGACATGCGCGCGTTGCATCGACGTCGCCATGGACCGGAACAATGACCGTCAGGACGGGATTCGGAATCACGCCGGCGGGCTCGAATGCGGCGTCCGGCGCGGCCGCCTCATCTCCATGCTCGGCCCGCCACCGCTTTTCGTAGAATGACCGCCCCCCGACCGACAACCGCAACTCCAGATCCCGTGACGCCGGCTGCCGGGGGATGTCCAGATTAGCGACATGGGGAAAGGCTTTTTGGGCCAGGGGATGATTCGGCTGCGATGCGAGGTTTCGCTTTGCGCAACCCTCGATCGCAAGTTCGACGGCGTCGTCGGCGCTCCATGCCACCCAACCGCGAATCCGGTCGAACAGGACATCCAGTTTCACGACCTCGCTGCGGCCGGCGGCCTTGAGGCAGGCGATGGCATCGGCATAGACCACCCAATCGGCCCGGCCACCGAGAAGACGCTCCGCGGCCTCGACCTGCATGGCTTCGGAGGCCCACCGCGTCACCCTTCGATTGGCCTGCTGATCGCCCGGATCAAGTTCGAGGGCGCGCCTCAGTGCCGCCATCGCAAGGTCGGCATGACCCAACAGATAGAGGGCGTCGGCCCGGAGAACGTGATGATGGGACTGGGGGCGCGGCAGAACGCGGCAGCGACGATCCGCGAAGCGAAACGCCGTCAGATAGTCGTTGTTCTGCAAAGCCTGCAGACAGGCAAGTTCGAGCTCTACCGACTCGTTCGAGATATGCACGGAAGTAAGGTCTACCAATCTTAGCCGTTTTGGATAGCTGACTGACGGCCCGGTCGGGCACAGATCCGCATGCTACACGCGGCGAAGGGACTCTGAAATACAAACCGTTCGCCTCGGCACGATCCACCCGAATGGAACGATGGCGCTATCGGGAGGCGCGAGCGGCGAAGCCACGAGGCAAGTGGGCAAGCAGCTTGTCTTCTCCGAAACGCATCATGGTCGAACCCAGGAACCGGGATGCCCACCGATCTTCAAAGAAGATCTTCGTAATGCGTCCGGAAGTGAAAGCCGCTTATGTCAATCCCGGAAAATCACGCTCCAGGAAATCATACTTCAAAAAAATAGAGCCCTGCCGCTAAAAGCGGCAGGGCTCCATGTACTCCAGTAATCCAGATTAGGTGTTCGTGCCACCCAGGTGGATTTCGTTATCCGTGAAGCCGATGGTCTCGACGTTAGACACGGACAGCGCGGTGCCGTCAGTGAAGGTCACGGTTGTCACACCGGTCGAGTCATCGGTGGTGACCGTGGCGTCAGAGCTTGCCGCACCGATCCACAGCGAGTCATTGCCATCGCCACCATCAATGGTGTCGCTGCCGTCACCCGCGCTCCAGCCGATCTGATCGTCACCGGCGCCGCCCATAAGGTAATCATTGCCAGCGCTGCCGAAGAGGGTGTCGTTACCGTCATCGCCGAAGATGGTGTCGTCGCCGGCGCCACCCATCATGATGTCATCACCGACGCCGCCGACTACGAGATCGTTTCCGATGTCGCCGAAGATGGTGTCGTTGCCATCATCGCCGAGAAGCGTATCGTCTCCGGTGCCACCGGCAACCAGGTCGTCGCCGACTCCGCCGTGCAGCTCGTCATCGCCGTCGCCGGAGGCGAGAATGTCATCGCCCTCACCGCCATTGAGGGTGTCGTTACCGGCGTCGCTCCAGAGTTGATCGTCACCGTTGCCGCCGTCCAGCAGATCGTCACCAGCGCCGCCGGACAGCACATCATCGCCGTCGCCGCCGTCGAGGGTGTCGTTACCGGCATCGCCGAACAACATATCGTCGCCGGCGTCGCCGCTCAGCGAATCATCGCCCGCGCCGCCCGCCAACAGGTCATCGCCGTCGCCGCCGAAAAGAGTGTCGTCGCCAGCACCCGCGCCGACAGTGTCATTACCAGCACCACCATCGACCATGTCGTTGGTGCCGCCGTCGCTGCTGGTGTAAATGGTGTCGTTTCCGCCACCGCTCTGCACGACCTTGGGCCCGCTACCCCCGATGTCCGCGTTAACGTCATCGTTAGTATCGAAAATGAAACCAGTCGTCCGGGCCGGAATATCGGTGAAAGTGCCACCGCTATGAAACACGGCGATGTCAGTACCAAAAGGCACCGGGTTGACGTCAGACGAGACCGTTGCCTCTTGAGTCCCCTCGGTGAACACGCCCGACTGATTCAATGCATTCAGCATCGCATCTTTGACGTCGGGATTGTCCGGATTAAAATTATCAATGAACTGTTGTTCGTCAATATTATACGTCGCCATTGCACGCCCCTGTCGTTAGGCATTCTTCTTATAAAAAAAACTCGAGTGTCAAGCCGATCGGAATACGCGTACTCGGCCGCCAGTTGCCTTGCGAGCCTTGATAGGCCCGTCATTCTTGGAAACCTTGGAAGCTGCACTCTCTACCGCATTAACCGAGATTGCAAGACCAATTATTGGCTCACGCCCCGTCGGACCCAAAAAATTTAGATCCGCGCCCTGCTTTTTCACCGGAGGCGCGCCGAGAAACAGCACCTGGGCGACGATCACATGCGTGGTTCGCGATCGTCCCCGTAGCTGCAATTTAAGGCCGACGGCCGGCGTCGCGCGTCCTCTCGACCCCGCGAACGAGCCTGCCGGCACCATTTTCTCAACTTGCCTGGGGAGTGCTGCATTTTGCCGCGACGCGGGGACGACGCCATAGACCAGATCGGGCGCGTTCGACTGTGTCGCGATGTCGATGGAGAATCCTTCGATTCGCGCCGGATCCTGCGGGCCGGCAATCCACTCCCCGCCCTTGACCCAGACATCCCCGCGCCCGGCAACGTGCCCGAGAACGTCGATGTCCATGGCCTTGGTCTTGGTCTTGGGTTGCGTCGGCTGCTCGGAGAATTCCCCGGAATCTTCCTTGACCGGGCGGTTGCTTTGGACGGCCGTCGGGCGCGGCGTGGTCTTTCCCAGCGGCTCCAGCGTCACGGTCGCGTCGACCGCGCCGTGCGGCGTGCGGGAATAGGCAATGATGCACAATTCGCCCCGCGTGGGCGCGAGTATCACCGCGCAGTCGCCGACCTCGGCCAACAAATTCAAGGGCTTGCCCGGTGTGGAAATAACCGCGAAACCCGGCGGCGTCGGCTCCTCGATTTGAAGCTCGACAACGGGAGCGCCCTGCTCGACCGCGGATCGCGTGTATCGAGCGACATACAAGCCCGGCTCTACCTGAAATAGCTGCCGCTTGGATCGATTTCCCCGAAAAGTTTCCAAATTTGGTCCCCAACTTTCATTATTGGCCCGTTCTACACAAAAGTGATGAGACGGTCCAGCGAACGAATATTCACCGCGGACCGATCGCTCGCCTGATTCGAGGGGGCGTGGCAGATCCGGTGCGCGTCGCGGCGGCTAACCGCCGATCACCGGAATGCCGATCACGAAGGGGTGGAACGCCAGCGCGAGCGCCAGATAAACCGCCACGCCAAGCACCACGGCGACGATATCGTTGCCGAGGCCGCCGACCGGGATCGGCGGCGCGCCGGCATCGCCGCGCCCCTTCAGCGAAATGCGGTCATAAACCGCCCAGGCGAGAAACGAGCCGAACAGCACGATGCCGCCGAGATCGCCGTTGGCAAGCAGATGCGTCAACGCCCACAGCTTGACGCCGGCGAGCATCGGATGCTTCAGCGTCGTGTAGATGCGGCCGCGCACATAGGACGCCACCACCAGGATGACCGCGAACGGCATCAGCGCCAGCGCGACGTGGCGCATCGCCACCGGCGGCGACCAGACCTCGATCCAGCCGTCCGCGCGATAGCGCGAAAAACCCCAGACGATCAGCACGAGGCCGAGTGCGGATAACAGCGAATAGCCGATCTTGTAGGCCGCCTCGCCGCGGTCGGCGATCAGCCGCGCCCGCAAGCCCCGACGCGTCGTCACCAGATGGGTGCCGAAAAACAGCGCGAGGCCGACGATCATGATTGCAAGTCCCATCGCGCCTGTCCTGTCGATATGCCGTGGAGGTCCGAAGCCGCCCTATCACCTTTCCGAGACTTGACGCAACGACCTGACCCAACGACACCGGCGGCGGACGCTTGACCCCGGCCGCCGGTGCGGCGACGATCGCGGCCCCGCCGCGGAGAACTCCATGACGCACCCGTTCGAACGCCACCATTCGATCGTTATCGCCGCGCAGCCGGCCGCCGTGTTCGACTATGTCACCAATCCGAAGTCATGGCCGGAATGGCTGCCGACGTCGCATCATATCGATTGCGACGACCGCCCGATGCGGTTCGGCGATACGTTTCATGAATACTGGAGCACCCGCACCGGCAAGGTCGAGCTTGACTGGCTGGTGATCGCCTGCACGCCGGCGCGGATGTGGATCGGCCTGACGCAGACCGCATTCATGGGGCCGGTGGTGGTGCAGTACGACTGCGAGAGCGTCGAAGGCGGCACTCGCTTCACCCGCACCCTGCGCAACCCGGCGCGGCCGAAGCCGCCGGGCCTTGAGGTGATCGAACGCATGGATCAGGAGGCGCGGCTCGCGCTCGAAGCCATCAAGCGCAACGTCGAGGCGCGCGCGCCACGCGTCGCGTTCTGACGCTGTTACTTCCGACGCTGTTACTTGCGCCTGTCGCGCCGAAGCGGAAAAGACAGATCCGCCGTAGCGGCAGGCATGCCTATGGCCGCGCCCTCGTCCGTGTTTTGCGCGCCGGGCGCGGCGAAACATCCGTCGCGTCCTTCGCCTCCCGCGCCAGTCGCAGCGCGCGAAGCCTCGCCATGTTCTTCCTCACGGCAACGTCCTTGGCTTCGTATTCAGCGAGGGCCTTCGCGCCATCCTCGGCGGCGACGCGCCGACGCTCACGACGTTCTTCCGATGTGGGCGATATCTTGGTGTTCATCCTGAATAGATAGGTACGAACCGGCGAAACGCCACGCGCGGCGCCGCCACATGAACACAATTGATCGCTTGCTATCGCGTGCAATAGCTATAGAATGGCACCATTCGATTTGTTGCAGTTGCCTTGTAAGCGCGCCCTCGGGCTCTTTTCCTCGGACATCGCCAGAATTGGATGAACCCGCGCGGAGGTCGCGCGGGATGTTGCGCGTTTGCGCGCCAGGAGAAGACGTTATGGCTACAGGTACAGTGAAATGGTTCAACGGCCAGAAGGGCTTTGGCTTCATCCAGCCCGACAACGGCGGCAGTGATGTGTTCGTGCATATCAGCGCGGTGGAGCGCGCCGGCCTTGACGGGCTCGGTGAGGGACAGAAGGTGTCGTTCGAAGCCAAGACCGACAAGATGCGCGGCAAGACCAGCGCGGAAAATCTGTCGCTCGTCAGCTAACACGGCTTGAGCGACGCGAGTCACCCACGGATGTACTGGGGATTCGCAGTGAAAGTCCCGTCAGAAATGGCGGGGCTTTTTTAGTTTAACCGGCGGTTCGCGCCGCCGCTCTACGTCTTCTTCACGTCCTTGACGTCGGAGAACGCGATGCCGTCGGCGCGCTCGCGGGCGTAGCCGAGATAGAACTCGTTCCTGGCGAGAAACACCGGATCGCCGTCGACGTCGTCGGCGACGCCGGAGCCGTTGGCGGCGATGAAGGCGTCGAGTTTTTTCGGATCGTCGGACGAAATCCAGCGCGCCAGCTGAAACTCGCTGATCTCGAATTCCACCGGCAGCGAATACTCGGCCTCCAGCCGCGCCTTCAGCACGTCGAGCTGCAACATGCCGACGACGCCGACCAGCGCCGGCGCGCCGTCGCGCGGGCGGAATACCTGCACCACGCCCTCCTCCGACATCTGCTGCAAGGCTTCCTTCAGCTTCTTCGCCTTCATCGCGTCGGTGAGTCGGACCCGGCGGACGATTTCCGGCGCGAAGCTGGGCACGCCGACGAACGACACCTCCTCGCCCTCGGTCAGCGTGTCGCCGATCCGCAGGGTGCCGTGGTTGGGAATGCCGACCACGTCGCCGGCATAGGCCTCGTCGGCGATGGCGCGATCCTGCGCGAAGAAGAACTGCGGCGACGACAGCGGCATCGGCTTGCCGGTGCGCACCAGCTTCGCCTTCATGCCGCGCGAGAGCTTGCCGGAGCATAGCCGCGCGAAGGCGATGCGGTCGCGGTGGTTGGGATCCATGTTGGCCTGGATCTTGAACACGAAGGCGGTCATCTTCGGCTCGTCCGCCTGCACCAGGCGCTGGCTCGATTCCTGCGCGCGCGGCGGCGGCGCGAACTTGCCCAGACCTTCGAGCAGATCGCCGACGCCGAAATTGCGCAGCGCCGAGCCGAAATAGACCGGCGTCAAATGCCCCTCGCGGAACGCGGCGAGGTCGAACGGCGGACAGGCCTCGGTCGCCAGCGCCAGCTCCTCCTCGACCTCGCCGACATTGAGGTTCGGGTTGCGCGCGGCGAGGTCGGCGACGGTGATCTGCTCGGCCGCGCCGGTCTTGGCGCCGCCGCCCTCCAGCAGACGGATGCCGCCGGTCGAGACGTCGTAGGTCCCGAGGAAATCGCGGCCGCGCCCGACCGGCCAGGTCATCGGCGTGGTGTCGAGCGCCAAGGTCTTCTCGATCTCGTCCAGCAACTCAAAGACGTCGCGGCTCTCGCGGTCCATCTTGTTGATGAAGGTGACGATCGGGATGTCGCGCAGCCGGCAGACCTCGAACAGCTTTCGGGTGCGGTCCTCGATGCCCTTGGCGGCGTCGATCACCATCACGGCGGAGTCGACGGCGGTCAGCGTGCGATAGGTGTCCTCGGAAAAGTCCTCGTGGCCTGGCGTGTCGAGCAGGTTGAAGACCAGGCCGTCGAACTCGAAGGTCATCACCGAGGTCACCACCGAGATGCCGCGGTCGCGCTCGATCTTCATCCAGTCGGAACGGGTGTTGCGGCGCTCGCCCTTGGCCTTGACCTGCCCGGCGAGATTGATCGCGCCGCCGAACAGCAGAAGCTTCTCGGTCAGCGTGGTCTTGCCGGCGTCGGGATGCGAGATGATCGCGAAGGTGCGGCGGCGCGCGACCTCGGCGGCCAGGGTCGAGGGCGGCGCGGTATCGGTGGCGGTATCGGTCATGGGGCGAGCCTGTGACAAAGAATGGCGGCGGGATCAAGGAGTTTCGGCGCCGGTTGCCAGGCGGCCCCGCCCGCGCCATATCGGGGCGGCGGAGGGACGGCCCTCCGGCCATCACACATCATCGCGGGGACGACCCTGCCTGAAAATCGGGAGGGCCGCATGGCCTGGTACATCCTGTTCGTCGCCGGCTTGATGGAAATCGGCTGGGCCGTCGGCCTGAAATATACCGAGGGGTTCAGCCGGCTGGTGCCCTCGGTGCTGACGCTCGCGGCGATGGCCTTGAGCGTGGCGCTGCTCGGGCTGGCCCTGAAAACCCTGCCGGTCGGCACGGCTTACGCGGTGTGGACCGGAATCGGCGCGGTCGGCACCGCCCTTCTCGGCATCGTGCTGTTCGGCGATCCCGCCACCGCCGCGCGGCTCGGCTCGATCGGCCTGATCGTCGCCGGCATTATCGGGCTCAAGCTGGTGACGTGAGGCGCGAGGCGATGGGTGTCCCGGACGCGATGCGGCGTGAGCGAAGCCCGCTGCCGCGCCGGGACACGGCCGTTACCGCGTCAGCAGCGCCACCGCCCAATAGGTCACCGCCGCCACCGTCGCCGCGGCCGGCACGGTAATCACCCAGGCATAGACGATGGAACTGGCGACGTTCCAGCGCACCGCCGAGACCCGCCGCGCCGCGCCGACGCCGACGATGGCGCCGGTGATGGTGTGGGTGGTCGAGACCGGCACGCCGAGGAAGGTCGCCGTGAACAGCGTCACCGCGCCCCCCGTCTCGGCGCAAAACCCCTGCATCGGCGTCAGGCGGGTGATGCGCAGCCCCATGGTGCGCACGATGCGCCAGCCGCCGAGCAAGGTGCCGAGCGCCATCGCCGACTGGCACGACAGCACCACCCAGAACGGCACGTTGAACTCGGTGCCGAGATAGCCCTGCGAGTACAGCAGCACGGCGATGATGCCCATGGTCTTCTGCGCGTCGTTGCCACCGTGGCCGAGCGAATAGAGCGAGGCGGAAAAGAACTGGAAAATCCGGAACGCGCGGTCCACCGCGAACGGCGTCGAGCGGGCCGAGGCCCAACTGACGATGGCCACCAGCACCAGCGCCAGCAGGAAGCCCACCACCGGCGACAGCACGATGGCGAGCAAGGTCATCGACAGCCCGCTCCACACCACCGCGGCGATGCCGGCCTTGGCGACGCCCGCCCCCAGCAGCCCGCCGATCAGCGCGTGCGAGGAACTGGAGGGAATGCCGAAGCCCCAGGTCACCAGATTCCAGACGATGGCGCCGACCAGCGCCGCGAACACCACCGCCGGACTGATGACGTCGGCGTCGATGATGCCGGTGCCGATGGTGTTGGCAACATGCAGCCCGAACACCAGGAACGCGACGAAATTGAAGAACGCCGCCCACAGCACCGCGTATTGCGGCCGCAGCACCCGTGTCGAAACGATGGTGGCGATGGAATTGGCGGCGTCGTGCAGCCCGTTAAGGAAATCGAACAGCAACGCGACCGCGATCAGGCCGAACAGAACCGGAAAGGCGAGCGTGGCGTCCACCCCTCTGCCCTCTAGACCTGCTCGATGACGATGCTGTTGACCTCGTTGGCGACGTCGTCGAAGCGGTCGGCCACTTTCTCAAGATGATCGTAGATCTCGGCGCCGACGATGAAATCCATCGCGTTGGCGTGGCGGTGCTTGAGGAACAGCTCCTTGAGGCCGATGTCGTGGAGGTCGTCGACGCGGCCCTCCAGCTTGCCGAGTTCCTCGGTGATCGAGGTCAGCAAGGTGACGTTGTCGCCGATCGCCTGGAGCAGCGGCACCGCGCGGCCGACCAGCGTGGCGCATTCGACCAGCAGCGCGCCGATCTCGCGCATCGGCGGCTCGAACTGCCGGACCTCGAACAGCACCACCGCCTTGGCGGTCTGTTGCATCTGGTCGACCGCGTCGTCCATCGCGGTAATCAGGTTCTTGATGTCGACGCGGTCGAACGGGGTGATGAAGGTGCGCCGCACCGCAGTCAGCACCTCGCGGGTGATGCCGTCGGCGTCGCTCTCGAACTGATCGATGCGCTGACAATAAATCAGCGTTTCCTCGCCGCCGCGCAGCATCCCTTGCAGCGCCTGCGCGCCCTGCACCGCGACCTGGGCATGGCGCGCGAACAGAGGGAAGAATTTCTCCTCCCTGGGCAGCACAGCTCTGAACCAGCCTAGCATCGTCGTTCCCCGGTCACTTCGGTTGGCGGCAACTCGTTGACGCGCCAACGCCGTCATGCGACCGGCGTGCCCCGTCTCAAGACCGCGCCGCTGACCGGGCGAGATCGAAACCGGCCCCGACCGGACCGCCTCGTCCCGCCGCGACGGACCGTCGCCACGCGCGGCGCGTCATCGCGCTGCCATAAAACACTTCTTGGCATCACGCGCAATCGTCCCGGCCACCGCCGATCACAACATATGCACCGAGTTGCATCCGCGACCGGAATCACGGGCTTGCCCGCAAAAATTTCGCAAAATCAATGAAACGGGCGCGGATCTCCCCCGGCCACGCTGCTGGGCAGAACGACGAGGCGGCCCGCCTTTTCGTCATTGCGAGAAGGCGAAGCCGACGAAGCAATCCACTCCTTGCCTTGGGCTTTCTGGATGGCTTCGCTTGCGCCGGCAATGACGACCGCAGGCGCTACAGCGAGCGTTTGAAAAGGGCTGCGATCTCGCCGACGATGCCGCGGCGGAAAGTCAGCACGCAGATCACGAAGATCGCGCCCTGGATCACCGTGACCCACTGGCCGAAGCCGGCGAGATACTGCTGCATGGCGACGATGATGAAGGCGCCGACCACCGGGCCGAACACCGTGCCGAGACCGCCGATCAGGGCCATCAGCACGATTTCGCCCGACATGGTCCAGTGCACGTCGGTCAGCGAGGCGTTCTGCGCCACGAACACTTTCAGCGATCCGGCCAGCCCCGACAGCGTCCCCGACAGGATGAAGGCCATCAGTTTGTACTGGTCGGCCTTGTAGCCCAGCGACACGGCGCGCGGCTCGTTCTCGCGGATCGCCTTCAGCACCTCGCCGAACGGCGAGTTGATGGTGCGGAAGATCAGCAGGAACGCCAGCAGAAAGGCGACGAGGATGACATAATACAGGATGGTCGGCTTGGAGAGATCGAACAGGCCGAACAGCATGCCTTGCGGGATGCCCTGGATGCCGTCTTCGCCGTGGGTGAACGGCGTCTGCAAGTAGACGAAGAACACCAGCTGCGACAACGCCAGCGTAATCATCGCGAAATAAATGCCCTGGCGGCGGATCGAGATCCAGCCGGTGACCACCGACAGCGCGCAGGCGCCGGCGGTGCCGATCACGATGCCGAGTTCCGGCGACACGCCCCACACCTTCAGCGCGTGGGCGGTGAAGTAACCGGCGGTGCCGAGGAACATGGCGTGGCCGAACGACAGCAGGCCGCCATAGCCGATCAGCAGGTTGAAGGCGCAGGCGAACAGCGCAAAGCATAGCGCCTGCATGACGAAGAACGGATAGATGCCGGTGAACGGCACCGTCGCCAGCAGCGCCGCCATGATGACGAACGCCACCATCTCGTCGCGGACCCCGCGCCCGGAGGAAGCCGATGCGGAATTGTCGGTGATTACTGACATATCAAGTCGCCCGTCCTGTCAAACCCGTCGGCTTCACCAGCAGCACCAGCACCATCAGAACGAAGACCACGGTGTTGGAAGCCTCGGGGTAAAAATACTTGGTCAATCCCTCGATGACGCCGAGCGCGAAGCCGGTGATGATCGAACCCATGATCGAGCCCATGCCGCCGATCACCACCACCGCGAACACCACGATGATGAGGTCGGCGCCCATCAGCGGCCGCACCTGGTTGATCGGCGCCGACAGCACGCCGGCCAGCGCCGCGAGGCCGATGCCGAGGCCGTAGGTCAAGGTAATCATGCGCGGCACGTTAATGCCGAAGGCGCGGACCAGATTCGGATTCTCGGTCGCGGCGCGCAGGTAGGCGCCGAGCCGGGTGCGCTCGATCAGATACCAGGTGGCGATGCAAACCACGAGCGAGAACACCACCACCCAGCCGCGATAGACCGGCAGGAACATGAAGCCGAGATTCATGCCGCCCTGAAGCTGCGGCGGAATCGCATAGGGCAGCCCCGACGAGCCGAAGTAATTCTGGAACACGCCCTGGATGATCAGCGCGATGCCGAAGGTCAGAAGCAGGCCGTAAAGATGATCCAGTCCGGCCAACTGCTTCAGCAGCGTGCGCTCCAGCACCATGCCGAAAATGCCGACCACGATCGGCGCGATAATCAGCGCGTACCAGTAGTTCAGGCCGAAGATGTTGAGCAGGAAGTAGGCGCAGAACGCCCCCATCATGTACAACGCGCCGTGCGCGAAGTTGATGATGTTGAGCATGCCGAAAATCACGGCCAAGCCGAGACTGAGCAGCGCGTAGAACGAGCCGTTAATCAGTCCGACCAGGAGTTGGGCGTATAGAGCCTGCATAATCTTCTCGCGCCGCCGTCTCTGAACAATTGTCTCTGAACAATATCACTGAATGAACCACGTCCGGCGGCGATGCCGCCGGACGTGGCCGCTGACTTACTTCTTCAGCAGCGGGCACGTGCTCTTGTCGAGCGGCGTGAACGCTTCGTTCGCCGGAATGGTCGCGACCAGCTTGTAGTAGTCCCACGGTCCCTTCGATTCGGCGGGAGACTTCACCTCGAACAGATAGGCCGGATGGATGACGCGGCCGTTCGGCTCGATCGAGCCCTTGCCGAAGATCGGATCGTCGGTCGGCATGGTCTTCATCTTGGCGACCATCTTGGCGCCGTCATGCGGGTTCTCGCCGAGCTGGTCGAGCGCCTTGAAGTAATGCAGCAGCGACGAGTAGACGCCGGCCTGCACCATGGTCGGCATGGCGTGGTTCTTCATGCGGTCCTGGAACCGCTTGGACCAGGCGCGGGTCCCGTCATTGAGGTCCCAATAGAAGGTCTCGGTCAGGTTGAGGCCCTTGGCGGTCTGGAGGCCGAGCGCGTGAACGTCCGAAATGAACATCAGGAGGCTGGCGAGCTTCTGGCCGCCGGTGGTGATGCCGAATTCGGCCGCCTGCTTGATGGCGTTGACGGTGTCGCCGCCGGCATTGGCGAGGCCGATGACCTTGGCCTTCGACGCCTGCGCCTGAAGCAGGAACGAGGAGAAGTCGGCGGTGTTCAGCGGATGCTTGACCGCGCCGACCACCTTGCCGCCGGCGGCCTCGACCGCGGCGGTGGTGTCACGTTCGAGCGCCGCGCCGAAGGCGTAGTCCGCGGTCAGAAAGAACCAGGTGTTGCCGCCGGACTTGGTCAGCGCGGTGCCGGTGCCGTGCGCCAGCGTATAGGTGTCATAGGTCCAGTGAATGGTGTTGGGCGTGCAGCTTTTGTTGGTGAGGTCCGAGCTGCCGGCACCGGAATTCAGCATGATGCTGTTCTTTTCCTTGACCAGGTTCGAGACCGCGAGCGCCACCGAGGAGGTCGGCACGTCGGCGAGCACGTCGACCTTGTCGACATCGATCCATTGCCGCGCGATGTTGACGCCGACGTCCGGCTTGTTCTGGTGGTCGGCGGATACCACGTCGATCGTCCAGCCCTTCTTGGTCAGGCCGGAATCCTCGATGGCCATATGGGCGGCGATCACCGATCCCGGTCCGGCGAGGTCGGCATACAGGCCGGACATGTCGTTGAGCACGCCGATCTTGACGACCTTGTCGCCCGCGAACGCGCCGGTGCCGACTGCGAGCGCAAGCGCCGTACCCAGCATCAAAGCCGATATTTTCTTGTTCATGCTTCCTCCCGGTTCTCTACTTCGGTGTCTTACACGCCCAGATAGGTGTGCAGTTTCTCCATGTTGGCTTGCAATTCGGAATTGGCGAAGCCGTCGATCACCTTGCCATGCTCGACGATGAAGAAACGATCCGCCACGGTGGATGCGAAGCGGAAGTTCTGCTCGACCAGCAGGATGGTGAAGCCCTCGGATTTCAGCCGCTGGATGGTGCGGCCGATCTGCTGGATGATGACCGGGGCAAGGCCCTCGGTCGGCTCGTCCAGCATCAGGAAACGCGCGCCGGTGCGCAGGATGCGGGCGATCGCCAGCATCTGCTGCTCGCCGCCGGACAGCTTGGTGCCCTGGCTCGACGACAGCCGTTCCTTCAGGTTGGGAAACAAATCGAAAATCTGCTCGACCGACAGCCCGCCGCTGCGCACCGTCGGCGGCAGCATCAGGTTCTCATGCACGTTGAGGCTGGAGAAGATGCCGCGCTCCTCCGGACAGATCGCGATGCCGAGGCGCGCGATCTTGTCGGAATGCATCTTGATGAGTTCCTGCCCGTCGAAGCGGACCGAGCCGGTGCGCTTGGCGATCATGCCCATGATCGACTTCAGGGTCGAGGTCTTGCCGGCGCCGTTGCGGCCGAGCAGGGTCACCACCTCGCCGGTCCTGACGTCGAAATTGATGCCGTGGAGGACGTGGGATTCGCCGTACCAGGCCTGGAGATCGCGGATTTCCAGCAGCGCGGCGCCGGGAGCCGCCTTGGCCGTGCCGGATGCCGCCGAAGCGTTGGGCGCCGTCTTCACATCAACCATGACCCGCCCCCAGATAGGCTTCCTTGACCCGCTCGTCCTTGGTCAGGTCGGCATAGACGCCTTCCGCGAGCACCTTGCCGCGCGTCAAGACCGTGATGACGTCCGACAGGTTGGCGACGACGTTCAGATTATGCTCGACCATCAGAATGGTGTACTTGGCCGAGATGCGCTTGATGAGCGCCGCGATCTTGTCGATGTCCTCGTGGCCCATGCCGGCCATCGGCTCGTCCAGCAGCATCATTTCGGGGTCGAGCGCCAGCGTGGTGGCGATCTCCAGCGCCCGCTTGCGGCCGTAGGGCATTTCGACCGCCTGGGTATCGGCGAACTCGCTCAGGCCGACGTCGTCGAGCAGTTCCCGCGCGCGCGGGTTGAAACGGTCGAGCACCGACTTGGAACGCCAGAAATCGAAGGAATCGCCGTGCTGGCGCTGTAACGCCACGCGGACGTTCTCCAGCGCGGTCAGGTGCGGAAATACCGCAGAAATCTGGAACGAGCGCACCAGGCCGAGCCGCGCCACGTCGGCCGGCGCCATCGACGTGATGTCCTTGCCGTTATAGACGATCCGCCCGGCGGTCGGTTGCAGGAACTTGGTCAGCAGATTGAAGCACGTGGTCTTGCCGGCCCCGTTGGGTCCGATCAACGCATGAATGCTGCCGCGACGGATCTTCAGGTTGACGTCGCGTACCGCTAGGAACCCCGCGAACTCCTTGGTCAGTCCGTGGGTTTCAAGAATGAACTCATCGGCCAATTAATTTCCCCCTCAGCCTTCGCGCGCTGTCTCCCACGCGTGACCGAATTATGTCAACAGACCGATTCATAATATTTATCCGGAACCCTCGCGGGCCGATCTGTCGGGTCGGAATATGCCGCTTTTGTCGGCGATTGCGCAAGGCACAAAGCGCGTATGACCCGCCACGCCCAGTATTAGCCCTTAGTCGGATCCCGGCGCGCCGGCGTCGCCCCCCTCCGGGCCACAGGCAAAATGGCGTGGCGCGGGCTCACCGTTTCGGCGCGACCTCCTTGAGGTAAAGCTCCGGCTTGAAGCCGACCAGCAGTTTGCCGGCGTGCTCCAGCACCGGCCGCTTAATCATCGCGGGCTGGGCCAGCATCAGCGCGATGGCTCGGCGCTCGTCGAGGTCGGCCTTGTCGGCCTTGGCAAGCTTGCGAAACGTGGTGCCGGCGCGATTGAGCAGGGTTTCCCACCCCACCTTCGCGCACCATCCGGCGAGCCGCGCCTTGTCGATGCCGTCCTGCCTGTAGTCATGGAAGCGATAGGCGACGCCGTGCGCGTCCAGCCAGGCGCGGGCCTTTTTCATCGTATCGCAGTTCTTGATACCGTAGATCGTCACGTTCATGCCGAGACCCCGTATTGACAGTATAGCCGCGACCCGCGCCAACCGATGCTCCTCCTGAACTTGTTAACGGCAGGCCCCGATCGCCAAGCCGCCGGCAAAACCTGTCCGAGTCCGGCGCCGCGTCCAAATTGTTTCCGAGTCTTTCGTTTGCCTTCCGGCGGTGTCAAGCGTCGCCGCACCGAAAACCTGCGGCTGGGCCCGCGCGATGCGACGGCGACGCGACCTGAAATGGCGCGGGGAGCCGGACGATGCGGATCTCATCGACCGATGAGTGCCATGTCGAACGGCGGAGGGCCGCCCTCATTCCGTCAGCCGAATTCATGGCGCGCGGTCCATCCGCTATTTCCATGATATTTCGGATCGGACATCCGGTACCATGCTGGCTGGTTTGCCGAATGCGGTAAAAAGGACGCGCCAAATGACGCTCGAAGATTTTCGAAACTACGCCACCATCGTTGCGGCACTCGTGGCGCTGCTTGTTTTTATTGTCAACGTCCGATCGCAAGCCCGCAATCGAAGAATAGAGAATCTCACCCGCTTCAACGAGGTTCACCAGAGGCTGTTCGCCCCGCACAGCTACCTGACGAACAATTTGATCGCCATCGAAACCGGAGCCATGCAGCGGCAACCAGAATGCCCCCTCGCCGAGGCTCAATTTCATCTGATGCTGTTGGAGATCGAGCGGCTCGCGATCCTCGCGAATAACAAGGCGGTGCCTCGATCCACGCAGGTTTACATGTTCGGTTCTTACGCCCCAAAGATCCGCGAACTGATGACCAGGCAGGAAGGCGAAAGCATGTTTTGGGAACTGGCGCGGAAATATCTCGATGGCATTTCCGCGGACGTCGGGCACTACGAGAAGCTGACCAAAGCCGAACGATCGCAATTCTGGCGATGATGACGCTACGCCATAGACAGCAGTTTCACAGGCTTTTCGGCCGTCGAACTCGATAAAGACAATATTCCATTTCGCATCTTAGCGGCCGGAGCGCGCATTTTCAGCGAGTGGCGCGATCCGGAATCGGACGATTCGCTCGCGGTCGAGCACCGTACGGCGCGCGCCATGCGCCGGCGGCACGACCGCTCCAGGCAACGGCGGGCGGCGCTTCTCAAATATCGGTCGCGCCGGCTTTCATCTCAATCGGCGGTGGGACGGCGGTTCAATCGGCGGTGGGACGGCGGTCGCGCCGGCGGGGTTCCGCGCCAGCACTCAGAGCGGATGGGTTCCGCTCTTGAGCAGGCTGCGCGCAACGACGGCGCGGTGAACCTCGGAGGCGCCGTCGAATATCCGGTAGACCCGTGCGTCCCGATAATACTGCTCCAGCGGCAATTCCTTGCAGTAGCCCATGCCGCCGAAGATCTGCACCGCCTTGTCGGCGACGTGGCCGAGCATCTCCGAAGCAAAATACTTCACCATCGAAACCTTCTCGCGCGGGTCGCGGCCCTGATCGATCTCCCAGGCGGTGTTCAGCACCATCATGCGGGCGGCGAATATCTCGGTCGCCATATCGGCCAGCATGGCCTGCACCATCTGGAATTCGCCGATCGACTTGCCGAATTGCCGACGCTCGTTGGCGTAGTCGATGCTCATCTTCATCAGCTTGCTGGCCATGCCGACGGCGCGCCCGCCGACCAGGCCGAGCCGCACGAGGTTGATGATCGAGAGCGCCTGAAACAGTCCCTCACCTTCCTGGCCAAGCATCTGACTGGCGGGCAGGCGCACGTTCTCGAAAATCAGTTCGCAGTTGTTGGTCCCCCTCAGTCCCATCATGTACTGGGTGCGGCCCACGGTGAATCCGGGCGTGCCACGATCGATGAGGAAGGTGCTGATGCCGCGCTTGCCCTTGGCAGGGTCCGTGACCGCGGTCACGATGAATCCATCCGCGACATCGGCATCGCTGATAAAATGCTTCGAGCCGTTGATGATGAAATCCGAACCGTCGCGCTTGGCATGGGTGCGGATCCCCGCGGCGTCGGAGCCCGCGTTCGGTTCGGTCATCGCGAACGCGATGTTGATGTCGCCGCGGACCGCCGGAAACAGATACTTGTCACGTTGCTCACCGACGCAGTTCTGGAGCGCGAAGGGGATCGAGCCGAAGGTTCGCCGCACCAGCGCATCCTTGGTCCAGCCGAATTGCTCCTCGCACAGGCACATATCGATGGCGCCGACGCCGCCACCGCCACAGTCCTCGGGCATATACATCGCGAAGAAGCCGAGGGCCTTGGCCTTGGCGCGCAGTTCGGCCGCAAGTTCCGGCCGGACAAACTGCTTCTCCTCGACTTCCGCCTCGTGCGGAGCGAGTTCGGTTTCGATGAAGCGGCGAAGATTTTCGAGAAGCAGCTTCTGCTCTTCCGGAATGGAGAAATCGATCATGGCCTTGTCCTATGGGTTAACTTGTTGACTCGCGTGCGGAAGACATCGCCGCGTCACGAGAGTGTTCGCAAAACAATTCCCGCTGCCTTGCGGTCCCACGTTTGCGGGGTGACCCCGGTTTGCCGCAGGACCGACTTCTGGATCTTGAAGGTTGGCGTCCGCGGCAGGGTTTCGAGGATTTCCACGTAGCGCGGCACCATGTGATGCGGTAACGCCTTGGCGAGGAAGGCGATCAGCGCCTCCGGCTGAACGCGCGCGCCCGGAACCGTCACCAGACTGAGCTTCACGTCGTGATCGCCTGCGAACTCGGAAGGGACTCCGACAGCGGCGCATTCCAACACCCCTTCGAACCGCTGCGCGGCGACTTCGATGTCATAGGAGGAAATGTTTTCCGCACGGCGGCGGATCCGGTCCTTCATCCGATCGACGAAATAGAACCAGCCCTCCTCGTCGACATAACCGCTGTCGCCGCTATGGAACCAGAGATTGCGCCACGACTCCACGGTCGCGTCCGGCCGCCCGAAATAGCCCTGCATGAGCATCCAGGGCTGCTTCGAGCGCACGACGATCTCACCGACTTCGCCGGGCTTGCGCTCCTCGTCGGTGTCGGGATCGACCACCCGGACCTCGAACCAATCGCTCAACACCTTGCCGCAGGAGCCCGGACGCAGCGGCTCGTCAAGAGGATGGGAGCATGGGATGCCGACCTCGGTCATGCCCCACGACTCCCTGCCCTTGAGGCCGAACCGTTGCTCGAAGGCGGCGGCGATATGCTTGGGAAAAGGCGCCGTTCCGATGCGGGTGAGCGGATTATCGGCGTCGTCGGGCCGTGGCTCCTGCGCATGGATCATCTCAAGCAGGGGGCCGTGACTGACCGTCACGGTGGCCCCTGCCTCACGGACGCGATCGAGCCAACGGTCGGCCTTGAAGGTCCCGTCGATCCAGACCTGCGCCCCGACGAACGCCGCGGCGGTAATGATGCAATGCCGGCCGTATCGTCATCCGTCAGGATGGACGGATCGTCGCGGAGCATCCGCGGTCGTTCGGACGCGGCGAGACGACCTACGATCCCTGGCACTACGTGCCGGTGCTCGCGCGCAAGCCCGGGGCGTTGCGCAACGGCGCACCCCTTCAAGGACTGGGTGTTGCCGGCCGCGATCGAGCGCATCCGGCGCAAGCTCGCCAGCACCGACGACGGCAATCGGCAGATGGTCGACATCCTCAATGCGGTGCTGACGGACGGTTTGTCGGCGGTCGAAGCCGCCTGCACGGAGGCGCTTGGTCACGGCCTCCATTCCGCTGACGTCATTCTCAACATCCTGGCCCGCCAGCGTGAGCCCGCCCCGCCGGCCAACATCATGACGCCGGCGGCACTGACGCTCCGCCATGCGCCGATCGCCGATTGTGCCCGCTACGACAACCTCCGGAGGATTATCTGATGGAACGAACCCAAATCTTCGACCTCATGGGTGAGCTCAAACTTTACGGCATGAGGGCTGCCTTCGACGAGATCATGGCGACGGCGGTCAAGCGCCAGCACGAACCTCAGCACATCGTCGGAGACCTGCTCAGCGCCGAGATCAACGAGAAGCAGGCGCGGTCGATCAAGTACCAGCTCACCATCGCCAAGCTGCCGTTGGCCAAGGATCTCGACGACTTCCAGTTCGAAGGCACGCCGATCAATCAGACGCTCGTCAACGATCTCGCCGGCGGCGGCTTCATCGCCCAGCAGCGCAACGTCGTGCTCGTCGGCGGCACCGGCACAGGCAAAACCCACCTGGCCATCGCAATCGCCAGAAGCTGCATCCGATCCGGCGCCCGCGGCCGCTTCTACAACGTGGTCGACCTCGTCAATCGCCTTGAGGTCGAGACCCGTAACGGACGTCAGGGCCGGCTTGCCGAACATCTGACCCGGATGGACTTCATCGTGCTGGACGAACTCGGATATCTGCCCTTTGCCCAATCCGGTCGCCAGCTTCTGTTCCACCTCGTCAGTCGGCTCTATGAGCGCGCTTCCGTCATCGTCACCACCAATCTCGCCTTCGGCGAATGGCCCAGCGTGTTCGGCGACGCCAAGATGACCACCGCGCTGCTCGACCGGTTGACCCTCCACTGCGACATCGTTGAAACCGGCAACGACAGCTGGCGCTTCAAAAGCCGCGACGACGATCACGCCGCCCGCGCTCGTCTCGTCTCCGCAATCCCGGCCAGCTCCGACGAGCCGAGCGCTACCCTCAAACCACGCCGCGCAAAGGGGTCAAAATTGGACGCCGATACGGGGTCAAAGTTCAATGCCGATTGACACATAACCTCAATACTCTGATCGGGTTTGGAGCCTAGTACGATTTACTCCGCCTGAATCATTGTCAAAGAGGGCTATCAGACGGCCGGAGCTGCACCGGATCGTCCCGTTGGCCGACACGACGATTTACGAGATGGAGCAGCGTGGCGAGTTTCCGAAGCGGTTTTTCCTTACGCCGCGCTGCGTTGTATGGGATCTCGGCGAGGTCGAGCAATGGCTTGAGGACCGACGCCTGGCCTCGGCGGGAAGCACGGCCGAACGGACCTGCGGTCCCGACGTGCGGCTACGGAAGACGCGGCCTGTCAGGGCGAAATCTCCGCAGGCATGAATTGCAGCTCTGGCGGAAACAGCGTTGGAATCCGCTTCTTTCCGTTCGCCCAGGCATCCACCATATCCGCCCACTCCTGAAGCATGTGCCGGCGCTGAGGCTCATATTCGGCCTTGTTGTAGACGCCGCGCGACGAGTGGCTGTCCTCATGGGCCAGACATTTTTCGATCCAGTCGCGATTGAAACCAAGCTCATTCAAAAGCGTCGAGCCGGTGCGCCGTAGATCGTGGACCGTGAACGGGTCGAGCGGTTGCCCCTCTTTCTTGGCGCGCGTGACCACGGCCGTTGTTATGCGGTTGAACGTCGCCCGCGACATTGGCGCATCCGCATCGTAGCGCGACGGTAGAAGGTAGCGTGAATTTCCCGCGCAGGTTTTCAGGGCGATCATGATGTCGAGCGATTGCTGAGACAGGTAGACGTTGTGCGCTTTGGATCGCTTCATGCGCTCTTTCGGAATGGTCCAAACAGCGCTCTCGAAATCAACCTCGTCCCACACCGCGTCTGTCAGTTCACTCTTGCGCACCATCGTCAGCAGGATCAACCGAAGGCCAAGACGGATGGTCGGCAAAGTGGGCACATGCTCAAGCTGCTGGAGCATGATCCGGATTTCGGAAGGTGATAGCGCCCGGTCCTTAGGTTGGAACGTCGCGATCGAGGCCGGTCCCACCTCGTCGGCGGGATTGGGCACCTTCTCGCCGTTGAGAATGGCAAAGCCGAAAATCTGCTTGACGATATCGCGAACGTGGACAGCCGTTGCCGGCGCTCCGCGCTCCTTCACCTTTGCGCAGAGCTGGCGCAAATCCTCCGCGGTAATCTCGGTTAGGAGCCGGTTCTTCCAGGCCGGGAGAATATCGCGGTCGAGGATGGATTTGCGCATCGACCGCGTGCTTTCGGCCATGCGGGCCTCTTTGAGCCATACATTGCCGACAGCACCAAAGTTTCGCGTGATCGCGTTGCGGCGCTTCTCCCGCTTCTTTTCATGAGCCGGTGAAATGCCGTCTGCGACGAGCTTGCGCGCCGCCATGCAGCGTTCGCGAGCTTCTGCGAGTGAAATGCCGTCCTCGCCATACCGGCCTATGGTCAAGGTCTCGCGCCGGCCGTTGAGGCGATAATCATATCGGAACGTGATTTGCCCTGTTTCCGCGACAGAAGCATACATACCGTCACGATCGGCAATCTTGTATGATTTATCCTTTGATTTCAGCCTTTTGAGAGCCAGATCGGTCAGCATAATACGGCCTCGTTGACGATATAAACTGCAATTTCGAGGTCAATTTTACCGTCAAAAGCGATACCGTCAAATCAACAAAATAACCGTTATGATTCAATTAGATAGGTCGATTTTTGAGGGGTTACTTGGGGATTTTAGGCTGACGGTATCGTCATAAATTTGCCCGAGCGAGAAAACGCATACCGTCAGAATTACCGTCAAAAGGTGCCGCTTAGGGGCGATAGCGAGCGATAGCGAATGAGATAAATCTATTTAACTTTCAAAGGCTTAGATAGTATTATCGATAGTGGCCGATAGCCCGTTGATGACGTATTTTCATTCCCACTCGATCGTCCCCGGCGGTTTCGACGTCACGTCATAGACCACACGGTTGACGCCTCTCACCTCGTTGATGATGCGGGTCGCGGTTTGGCCGAGGAATTTCATGTCGAACGGGTAGAAATCCGCGGTCATGCCGTCGGTCGAGGTCACCGCGCGCAGGCCGACGACGTAGTCGTAGGTGCGGCTGTCGCCCATCACGCCGACCGTCTTCACCGGCAGCAGCACGGCGAAGGCTTGCCAGATCACATCGTAAAGCCCGGCCTTGCGGATCTGGTCGATATAGATCGCGTCCGCTTCGCGCAGAATGTCGAGTTTTTCGCGGGTGATTACGCCGGGGCAGCGGATCGCGAGCCCCGGCCCCGGAAACGGATGGCGGCCGACGAAGACGTCCGGCAGGCCGAGTTCGCGCCCGAGCGCGCGCACCTCGTCCTTGAACAATTCGCGCAGCGGCTCGACCAGTTGCATATTCATGCGCGCCGGCAGCCCGCCGACATTATGATGCGACTTGATGGTCACCGAGGGGCCGCCGGTGAACGACACGCTTTCGATTACGTCGGGATAGAGTGTGCCCTGCGCCAGGAAGTCCGCCGATCCCTTTCCCAAGGCTGCGATCTTTTTTGCTTCCGCCTCGAACACGTCGATGAACAGCCGGCCGATGGTCTTGCGCTTGGCTTCCGGATCGGTGACGCCATCGAGTTCGCCGAGGAATTGTTGCGAGGCATCCACATGCACCAGCGGGATGTTGTAGTGATGGCGGAACAGGTCGACGACGCTTTTGGCCTCGTCTTTCCGCAGCATGCCGTGATCGACGAACACGCAGGTGAGTTGCTCGCCGATCGCCTCGTGGATCAGGATCGCCGCGACCGATGAATCGACGCCACCGGACAACCCGCAGATCACGCGGCCCGAGCCGACCTGCGCGCGGATCTTCTCAACCGCTTCCGCGCGGAAGGCGCGCATGGTCCAGTCGCCCTTGAGCCCGACCACCTTGCGCACGAAGTTGCGCAACAGTCTTGCGCCGTCCGGCGTGTGCGCGACTTCGGGGTGAAACTGCATCGCGTAGAATTTTCGCGTATCGTCCGCGATCACCGAGATCGGCGAGCCTTGCGCGCGCGCCACCGCGCGAAAACCTTGCGGCAATCGGGTGACGCGGTCGCCGTGGCTCATCCAGACGTCATAGCTGCCGCCCTTCTCCCAGACGCCGTCGAACAGCGCGCAATCGTCGATCACCTCGATGGCGGCGCGGCCGAACTCGCGATGGTGGCCGGCCTCGACGGTGCCGCCGAGTTGCTGGGCCATGGTCTGCTCGCCGTAGCAGATGCCGAGCACCGGCACGCCGGCGGTGAGGATGGTCATCGGCGCGGCGGGCGCGTCGGCGTCCAGCACCGAGGCCGGGCCGCCGGACAGGATCACGCCCCTGGGCTTCATCTCGCGGAAGGCGGCCTCCGCCTTCTGGAACGGCACGATCTCGGAATAGACGCCCTCCTCGCGCACTCGCCGCGCGATCAGTTGCGTTACCTGCGATCCGAAATCGACAATGAGAATTTTTTCATGCGCGGCCGCGATGTCCATGGCCGCCGGGTTGGTCTGGCTCTGTGCTGTCATGGGCTGGAGATACGCGAGCGACCGCGCGCCCGCAATGCCGCGACCCGGCTTATCGGCGGGATTTTCAGCCCGAGTTGCGGGTCAGCACCGCAACGAAGAAGCCATCGGTGCCGGTGCGGCGCGGGGTCATCAAAAGCCCCTCCGGGCTTTGCAGAACGACCTTGAGGAAATTTTCGCTCTTGTCCCATAACGGACCCGCGACCTGCGCCGAGGGCGCCGCCGAAAACCCCGGCTGGCGGCTCAGAAAGGCCCGCACCTGCGCGTTGTTCTCGGCCGGCAGCACCGAGCAGGTGACGTAGACGATGCGGCCGCCCGGCTTCACCAGCGCCACGGCGCGGTCCAGCACCTCGGCCTGCGCCTTCAGCCGCACCGCCAGCGCGCCGGGGCGGATGCGCCACTTGGCGTCGGGATTGCGCCGCCAGGTCCCGGTGCCGGTGCAGGGCGCGTCGATCAGCACCAGGTCAGCAGAGCCGCGGATGTCGGCCAGCGGATCGGCGGCGCCCTTCGGCGCTCGCACCTCGGCGTTATGAACGCCGGCGCGCGACAGCCGCTCGAAGATCGGCGCGAGCTGGCGCTTGTCGTCGTCGGTGGCGATCAGGCGGCCCCGACCCTGCATCATCGCCGCCAGCGCCAGGGTCTTGCCGCCGGCGCCGGCGCACAGGTCGATCACCTGCTCGCCAGCCTTCGCGGCCGAGAACAGCGCCGCGAGCTGCGACCCCTCGTCCTGCACCTCGACGCCGCCTTTGACAAACTCCTCCTCGGCGTGAATGCCGGGATTGCGGGCATCGGCACCGAGCTTGATCCGCAGGCCCCAGGGCGACCACGGCGTCGGCGTCGCGCCGAGATGCGTCAGCGAGGCCAGCGCCTTCTCGCGGCGGGATTTCAGGGTGTTGACCCGCAGGTCGAGCGGCGCGCGGCGCGCCATCGCGGCGGTTTCCGCCACGCGCGCCTCGCCAAACGCCTCGGTGAAGTGGCCGTCCAGCCACTCCGGATAGTCGCCGGCCACCGGCGCCGGCGCGCCCTCGACGGTGCGCACCGTCAGGGCGTGGCGCTCGGCCGGCGTCAGCGTATCGGGGGCGAAGCGCGAGCCGTCGCACAGCGCGGCCAGCGCCTCGGCGGAAAAGCCGCGCTCCAGCCTCATCATGCCGAACACCCGCGCGCGTGGCGTGTCGGCGTCCATGATCCATGCGCTGGATGCCTTGCGGCGCAGCACGTCGAACACCAGCCCGGAGATCGCGGCGCGATCGCCGGAGCCGGCGAAGCGATGCGCCGTGCCCCAGTCCTTCAGCGCCTTGGCCGCCGGGACCCGCTGCGCGTCGATGGCGGAAATGACTTCGATGGCGGCGGCCAGCCGTGCGCCGGGGGTCATGACGGTCTTTCGCTGCTGCCTCGATCCGCTAGGTCCGGTCCGGCCCGACGCGGACCAGTTGCTTGCCGAAGTTGGCGCCCTTGAGCAGCCCCATGAAGGCCGCCGGCGCGCTCTCCAGTCCCTCGGTGACGAATTCGCGATGCTTGATCTTGCCCTCGCGCAGCCATTGCGACATGTCGCGGATGAAGTCCGGATACATCGCGGCGAAGTCGCGGACGATGAAGCCGCGGAAATTGAGCCGCTTGACCAGGATCTGGCGCATGATGGTGTTGGCCCAGGGCGGCGGCGGGGTGTCCTTGCTGAAGATGGTGCTGTAGTCGGCGATCAGGCCACAGACCGGAATCCGCGCGAAATTGTTAAAGCGCGGCAGCACGGCGTCGAACACCTTGCCGCCGACGTTCTCGAAATAGACGTCGATGCCGTTCGGGCAAGCCTCCTTCACCCGCGCCCGCAGGTCGGGATCGCGATGGTCGAGGCATTCGTCGAAGCCGAGGTTGTTCTTGACGTAAGCGCACTTGTCCTTGCCGCCGGCGATGCCGACCGCCCGCGCGCCCTTGATCTTGGCGATCTGGCCGACCGCCGAGCCGACCGCGCCGGAGGCGGCGGCGACCACCACCGTCTCGCCCGGCTGCGGATTGCCGATGGCGAGAAGCCCGGTATAGGCGGTCATGCCCGGCATGCCGAGGATGCCCACCGCCGTCGAGATCGGGGCGATGGCGGGATCGATCTTGCGCAGGCCCTTGCCGTCCGACAGCCCGTATTGCTGCCAGCCGATATGGGCGAGCACGATGTCGCCCTTGGCGAACTTCGCGTTGTTGGAGGCCACGACCTCGCAGACCGTGCCACCCTCCATCACGCCGCCAATCGGCACCGGCGCGGAATAGGACGGGCCGTCGTCCATCCGTCCGCGCATATAGGGATCGAGCGACAGCCAGACGGTGCGCAGCAGCACCTCGCCGTCGCCCGGCGTCGGCACGGCGTAATCCTCGATGCGGAAATTGGCCGGGGTCGGCTCGCCGACCGGGCGGGACGCAAGAACGATGCGCTTGGCGGATTGGGTCATCGCGGGTTCCTGTAGCAGGTATCGGGTGAAGCTTGGCGCGGGAGCAGCGGCCAGTCTGGCCGTCAAGCGGTGATCTTGGCAAGCGCGGCGTCGAAGGCGACGGCGGCCGAAGCCAGATCCGCGAAAGCAAGCCCGCTGCCGGCCGGCTGCTTCTGCTTCTCGGTGGCTGTCGGGCGGATCTCGGCGACGGGTTTTGCGCCCGACAACAGCGCCGCCGGCGCCAGCACATGAAAGGCGTGATCCTCCAGCGGGGCGTCCTTGGGCAGGAACACGCCAAGATAAACCGTGTCGTTGCCGCGCCGGTAGGAGATGTAGCGCTCGATCGCCACCGAGCCGTCGCGCTGCATGCCGCCGAGCTTGGCCGAGCCACGCGAGTCGAGCAGCTTGTGGGCGCGAAAACCCTTGACGTCGGCCGAGCGCGCCTTGGCGGTCTCCTCGGAGAGGTCGTATTTGGCCGCCATCTCCTTGCCGACAGCGGCGATCTGGTCGGCGACCGTGTGCTCGAATTCCTTGAGTTCGGTGCGCGGCTTGGCGAGGCGGTTCGGCTTCAGCGCGTTGCGCGCCTCCAGCACCGCCTTGCATCGCGCGGCCAGATCGTCGGCGGACTTGCGCTCCGCATTGCCGAGCAGGTTCTTCAACTCGGGCGTGGAGAGAGCTTCGAGCCGTTCATCCGTCCATTCGTACATGGCAACCGCGAATCCATTGTTCTGACACGGAACATCGGCGTTCCGCCCCTTGATCCTATCGCGTTTCAGCGAACAGGGGAAACCCGAATATTATTAAGGAAAATTCAGCTAGAACATCACGTTATAATGATATTCTCATGCGTGGCGACAACTGCCGTCACGCCCCGCCCGGATAATTCGGGCTCTCTCGCGTGATGGTGACGTCGTGGACGTGGCTCTCGCGCAGGCCAGCCGAGGTGATGCGGACGAACCGCGCCTTGTCATGGAACTCGGCGATATCCCGCGCGCCCACATAGCCCATCGCCGCGCGAAGGCCCCCGGCCATCTGGTGCATGACGTTGGCGACCGGTCCCTTGTAGGCCACCTGCCCCTCGATGCCTTCCGGCACCAGCTTCAGGGTGTCCTTGATGTCCTGCTGGAAGTAGCGGTCGGCCGAGCCGCGCGCCATCGCGCCGACCGAGCCCATGCCGCGATACGCCTTGTAGGAGCGGCCCTGCCACAAAAACACCTCGCCCGGCGTTTCGTCGGTGCCGGCCAAGAGCGAGCCGACCATCACCGCGTCGGCGCCGGCCGCGATCGCCTTGGCGAGGTCGCCGGAGAACTTGATGCCGCCGTCGGCGATCACCGGGATATCGGCCTTTTGCGCCGCCTCGACCGCGTCCATGATGGCGGTGAGCTGCGGCACGCCGACGCCGGCGACGATGCGGGTGGTGCAGATCGAGCCCGGCCCGATGCCGACCTTGACGCAATCCGCGCCGGCGTCGATCAGCGCCTGCGCGCCTTCGGTGGTGGCGATGTTGCCGGCGATCACCTGCACCGCGTTGGAGCGCTTCTTGATGCGATTGACGGCTTCCAGCACCCGCGAGGAATGACCGTGCGCGGTGTCGACCACGATCACGTCGACGCCGGCGTCGATCAGCCGCTCGGTGCGCTCATGGCCGCCCTCGCCCACCGTGGTCGCCGCCGCCACCCGCAGCCGCCCTTGCGCGTCCTTGCAGGCCAGCGGATGGGTGACCGCCTTTTCCATGTCCTTGACGGTGATGAGGCCGACGCAACGGTACTGCTCGTCCACCACCAGCAGCTTCTCGATGCGGTGCTTGTGCAGCATCCGCTTGGCCTCCTCCTGGCTGACGCCCTCGCGAACCGTCACCAGGTTCTCGTGGGTCATCAGCTCCGACACCTTCTGCTGCGGGTCGGTGGCGAAGCGGACGTCGCGGTTGGTGAGGATGCCGACCAGCTTGCCCGGCCTGCCGTGGCCGCCGCCGGTGACCACCGGAATGCCGGAGAAGCCGTGATCCTTCATCAGCAGCAGCGCGTCGGCCAGTTGCGCGTCGGGGCCGATGGTGAGCGGGTTCACCACCATGCCGGACTCGTATTTCTTGACCTGCCGGACCTGCGCCGCCTGCCCTTCCGGATCGAAGTTGCGGTGAATGACGCCGATACCGCCGGCCTGCGCCATGGCGATCGCCATCCTCGCCTCGGTGACGGTGTCCATCGCGGAGGCGAGGATCGGGATGTTGACCGAGATCGATCTGGTGACGCGGGAGCGGATGTCGGCTTCGGACGGCAGGATGTCGGACAGGCCGGGCTTCAGCAGCACGTCGTCGAAGGTATAGCCTTCCTGAAACCTGTCGGACCCTTGCAAGCGCGTCATCGCCAACTCCACGGGCGTTTTCAAGCGAAGTGGATACCGGTTCGCGTGAAGAAAACGCCTCAAATATGATTCTTGCGGCATCAAGCCGCCGGCTGACCCGGAATGAGCGTCCGTTCGGTGACGCATAGGCGGCGCGTCGCCGTGGAATCGGGAACCCATGACGGGGGATTGGCGGTGGTCGATAGCACGGCGGACCGACGTTTCAAAGGCTTTTACCGCAATGCAGGACCGCTTATCCCGCGCCTTTGCGCCCCTTGCGGCGAACCGCCGGCGTCGCCGCCACCGCCGACGCCTGACGGCGGCCAGACCGGGTGGCGCTGGTCAGATGGATCAGGACCAGCGCATGAACCGGCCCCGCGAGCAGCGGCGCGAACATTGTCAGGGTCAGCGCGTAATAGGCGCTGACCCCGCAGACGATCAGGTTGAGGCATGCCGAAATCCGCTGTCCGTCGATCCACAACGCCACCGACGGCAACAGGATGGCCAGTGCATAGATCACGCTTCGCGCTCCGCGCCCGCCGACAGGGACTGCCTATCGCACCGGCGCGGCGCTGCCGATCCCCCGTTAGCGGGGGTAACCCGGCGGCGGGCCGTGCTGACGGATCGCCTCCATCATCTCGCGGTGCCGACGATCCTCCCGCTTCATGTAGACCGCGAGGATGGCGTGCGCCGAAGGCACGAAGAACAGAACCGGAAAAATCAGCCCGAACACGATGCAGGCGACCAGCAGCACGACGTTGAGGATCGCCGACAACGGCTGCCCGTTGAACAGCAGGCCGAGCGGCGGCAGAAAGGCGGCGAGGATGTAAATCATCGTCGGGTTCCGTCGGACAGGCCAGTCCCGCACCATGCGGTGGACCTTCGCAACCAGCATTTAGGAGCCATTCCGCTTTGTACAATGGCCGCCGCCCGCATTGGGTGCTAAACGGCCCGTTCCCGCTCGCTCCATTTTTTTCCCAAGGCGCAATGACCAAGGACCGCGTGATCCCGCTGATCGTGGCGACCGCCCTGTTCATGGAGAACATGGATTCGACGGTGATCGCCACCTCGTTGCCGGCGATCGCGGCCGATATCGGCACCAGCCCGCTGACGCTGAAGCTGGCCATCACCTCCTACCTGCTGTCGCTGGCGGTGTTCATCCCGGCCTCGGGCTGGACCGCCGACCGCTTCGGCGCGCGCAAGGTGTTCAGCGCCGCCATCGCGGTGTTCATGATCGGCTCGATCGGCTGCGCCGTCTCCTCCTCGATCAACGATTTCGTGATCGCGCGCGTGGTGCAGGGCCTGGGCGGCGCGATGATGACGCCGGTCGGACGGCTGGTGTTGCTGCGCTCCATCGACAAGAGCGCGCTGGTCAACGCGATGGCCTGGGTGACGGTGCCGGCGCTGATCGGGCCGGTGATCGGCCCGCCGCTCGGCGGCTTCATCACCACCTATTTCTCATGGCACTGGATCTTCCTGATTAACATTCCGATCGGCGTCGTCGGCATCGCCATGGCGCTGCGCTACATCGATCCGATCCGCAGCGACCGTCCCGACCGCTTCGACCTCGTCGGCATGGTGCTGTCCGGGCTGGGGCTCGGCGGCCTCGCCTTCGGCCTGTCGGTGGCCGGGCTCGGGCTGGTACCGTGGCCGGCGCTGGGGGCGCTGATCGGCGGCGGCGCGCTGTTCACCGTGCTCTACGTCCGCCACGCCAGGCGAACCGACAGCCCGGTGCTGGATTTCACCCTGATGCGGCATCCGACAATGTACGCCAGCATCGTCGGCGGCTTCCTGTTCCGGCTCGGCATCGGCGCGCTGCCGTTCCTGCTGCCGCTGTTGATGCAGCTCGGCTTCGGCCTGTCGCCGTTCAAGTCGGGGCTCGTGACCTTCACCTCGGCGCTCGGCTCGATGGGCATGAAAGCGCTGGCGGCGCGCATCATCCGCGCCTTCGGCTTCCGCAACATCATGTCGGTGAACGCGCTGGTCAGCGCGGCTTTTCTCGCCGCCTGCGCGCTGTTCACGGTGACGACGCCGCTGTTGCTGATCGTCATCATACTGATCGTCGGCGGCTTCTTCCGCTCGCTCCAGTTCACCGCCCTCAACACGCTGGCCTACGCCGATGTCGAGCCGGCGAAGATGAGCCGCGCCACCACGCTGGTCAGCGTCGCGCAGCAATTGGCGATCTCGGCGGGCGTCGCCATCGGCGCGTTCTCGGTGGAGGCGACCATGGCGTTGAGCGGGGCCGCCGAACTCACCGCCAGGGAGTTCGGGCCGGCCTTCGTGATCGTGGGCCTTTTCGCGGCGGTGTCCGGCTGGTTCTTCTTCCGCTTGCCGGCGGACGCCGGCCACCAGGTTTCCGGCCATCAGATCGTTGTCACGCCGCCGCGCGAGGCGGAAGCGGAGGAAGCCGCCGCCACCGAAACCGCCACCGCCCGCGACCAGAAGCTGGGTTGAAACACGGCGCGGTTGGCGCCCTGTCCGGCCCATGATGTATTGGGCCCGCCGACAGGATCCAGGGAGATGGCCGAATGCCGATTTGCACACCCGCGACCGACGACGCGGAAGCCCGCTATGCCTGCGCTTGTCACAGCCCCGCCTTCGCGCGGCTGAACGCGGCGATCGGAGGCCGATTGTCGCGGCGCGCCTTCCTGGCCGGCGCCGGCGCGGTCGGCGCGCTGGCGCTGTCCCCGAACAGCCCGGCGGCCGCCGTGCCGCGCGCACCGGCGGGGCCGGTCGTCTTCACCAATGTCCGGATTTTCGACGGCAAGTCCGCAAGCCTGACCGCCGGACGCAACCTGATCGTCGAGGGCAACCGCATCAAGGCCGTCGCGGCATCAGGAGAGCGCCCGCCCGATGGCGCGCAGGTCATCGACGGCGGCGGCCGCACGCTGATGCCGGGCCTGATCGACGCCCACTGGCACGCGCTGATCTGCGCCATCCCGGAGGTCGTCGCGCTGACCGCCGACATCCCCTATGTCCACCTCGTCGCGGCGCAAGAGGCCGAGCGCACTTTGATGCGCGGCTTTACCACCGTCCGGGACGTCGGCGGCCCGTCCTTCGCCCTGAAGCGCACGATCGACGAGGGACTGGTCGCGGGGCCGCGCATCTTCCCGTCGGGCGCGATGATCTCGCAGACCTCCGGCCACGGCGACTTCCGCCTGCGCTACGAGGTGCCGCGCGGCGCGGCCAACGACATCGGCCACGCGGAAGCGGCCGGCATTTCCGCCATCGCCGACGGCGTGCCGGAGGTGCTGCGCCGCGTCCGCGAGCAGCTTCTGCTGGGCGCCAGCCAGATCAAGATCATGACCGGCGGCGGCGTTTCCTCCGCCTACGATCCGATCGAGGTCAACCAGTTCACCGCCGAGGAAATCCGCGCCGCGGTCAATGCCGCCTCCGACTGGGGCACCTATGTCTGCTCGCACGTCTATACGCCGGAAGGAATCAAGCGCGCGTTGCAGAACGGCGTACGCTGCATCGAGCACGGCCAGCTCGCCGACGAGGACGCGGTGAGGATGATGGCCGACAAGGGCGCCTGGTGGAGCCTGCAACCGTTCCTCGCCGACGAGGATTCCAACCCCAAGTCGAACCCGGTGCAACGGCAGCAGCAGGAGGAGATCGCCAGGGGAACGGTCCGCGCCTACGAACTCGCCAAAAAACATAAGGTGAAGACGGCGTGGGGCACCGACATCCTGTTCAACCCGAAGGGCCTCCCCACCCAGGGCAAGCAACTCACCAAGCTGGCGCGATGGTACGACAACGCCGACGTGCTGCGGATGGCGACGGCGGCGAACGGCGAGCTTCTCGCCTTGTCCGGCGAACGCAATCCCTATCGCGCCCGGATCGGCGTCATCGAGCCGGGCGCGGCCGCCGACATGCTGCTGGTCGACGGCAATCCGCTGGACAATCTGGTGCTGATCGCCGATCCCGAGCCGAATTTCAGGGTCATCATGAAGGACGGCCGGATTTTCAAGAATACGCTGGGCTGAGCGGATTTGGTTTTGACGGGATCGTCATGCGCGGGCTTGACCCGCGCATCCATCAAAAAGAAGTGTCGCTCCAAGCGGATGGATTGCCGGGTCAAGCCCGGCAATGACGCCTCGTGGTGCTGCAAAAGAGAAACCGCTCTACCCCCCGCCGCGAAAACCCGTCGCCAGCAGATAGCGCTCCGACGAATCCTGACGGCTCGCTTGCGGCTTGACGTGGCGGACGGAGGCGAAATCGCGCTTCACCTGCGCCAACAGCTCCGCGTCCGCGCCGCTCTGGAACACTTTCGCGACGAAAGTGCCGCCCGGCTTCAGCACCTCGGCGGCGAAAGCGGCGGCGGCCTCCACCAGCCCGACGATGCGCAACTGATCGGTCTTGCGATGGCCGGTGGTGTTGGCGGCCATGTCCGACATCACCACGTCGGCGCCGCCGCCGATCATGTCGCGTAAAATCTGTGGCGCGCGCGCGTCCATGAAATCGAGTTGCGCGAAGGTGACGCCGGGGATTTCCGGCATCTCCAGAAGGTCGATCGCCACCACTCTGCCCTTGCCCGCCGGCGCGCCGACCCGGCGCGCGGCGACCTGGCTCCAGCCGCCGGGCGCGGCGCCGAGATCGACCACTACCTGTCCCGGCTTGAGCAGCTTGTACTTGTCGTCGATCTCGATCAATTTGTAGGCGGCGCGCGAGCGCCAGCCGTCGCGCTTGGCTTGCGCGACGTAAGGGTCGTTGAGCTGCCGCTCCAGCCACAGCTTCGACGACAATTTGCGTTTGCCGGCGCTCTTGACGGTGACGTGCAGCCGCCCGGTTGTGTCCTTCGCCATGCTCACGCCGCGCCGATGGCGCCGTCCTCGCGCATCATTTCCACCAGCATGCCCTCGCGCAAGCCGCGATCGGCGACCCGCAGGCGTTGCAGCGGGAACGCATCGCGGATGGCGTCGAGGATGGCGCAGCCCGCCAGCACCAGATCGGCGCGCTCGATGCCGATGCAGTTGTTGTTGGCGCGCTCCTGATAGCTCATGCCGAGCAAGGCGGCGATGGCGGCGGTGATTTCGCCGTCGCTCATCCAGAGCCCGTCGACGCGGCGGCGATCGTAGCGCGGCAGCCCGAGATGAACCCCGGCCAGCGTGGTCACGGTCCCCGAGGTCCCCAACAGGTGCATCGTCTCCAGGTTGCCGCCGTGCCGCGCCGCGAACGGCGCGACATGCTTGGCGACTTCCGCCACCATCCGCGCATACACATCGGCGCTGACGTCGTTGCCGCCGAACCGTTCCGCCAGGGTGACGACGCCGAGCGGAATCGACATCCAGCCCTCGACGCGGGTCGCGCCATTGCCGTCCCGGCCGAGCCGCACCAGTTCGCTCGACCCGCCGCCGATATCGAACAGGATCGCCCCGCTGCCCCTCGGGTCGACCAGCGGCGAGCAGCCGACCGCCGCCAGCGACGCCTCGGTCTCCCGGTTAATGACTTCGAGCGCGATTCCGGTCTGTGTGGCGACGCGGTCGCGGAAGGCTTCGGCGTTGGTCGCGGCGCGGCAGGCTTCGGTCGCGATCAAGCGCAGCCGTTGCGCCTTGCGGTGGCGCATCTTGTCGCGACAGACGCTCAAGGCCGAGATGGCGCGGCCGATCGCCGCCTCGCTGATGCGGCCGGTGAGCGAGATGCCCTCGCCGAGGCGGATGATCCGCGAGAACGAATCGATCACGCGGAACCCCTCGCCGTCCGGGCAGGCGATCAGCAGGCGGCAATTGTTGGTGCCGAGATCGAGCGCGGCGTATACGCCCGCGCCGGCGGCCGGCGGCGCGGCGGCATGGCCGTTCACGCGCTCAGGCGGTCGGAGCGGCTCCGGACCCTCGCTGCGCCGGGCGTCGTTGGTCATGCAATCCTGTCTCTCGCGGCCGGGCCGGCCGGCTGAAAAAATCTGTCGCGTAAAGTTTAGCAGCGTCGCGGGATGACGCAACCACGCCACGCGGCCGCCATGCCCAATCCGGCGTTGCCGGCCCTCCGGGCCTGCGTTATTCCAATTGGGAAACGATCGCGCCGATGGCGCGAAATGCTCGGGAATCGATGGTTTCATGGATCACAAGACCCCGCGACCGACCGCCAGCCTCATTCGCGACAACGCCATCGCCCTGCAAAAGCACGCGGTCGGACAGCCGGTCCGGCGCAAGGAGGACGACACCCTGGTGCGCGGCCAGGGCCGTTATACCGACGATTTCAACCTGTCCGGCCAGGCCCATGCCTGGATGGTGCGCAGTTCCCATGCCCATGGCGTGATCCGGAGCATCGACGCCAGCGCGGCGCGGAAAATGCCGGGCGTGCTCGGCATCTATGTCGGCGGCGATCTGGTCGAGGCCGGCTACGCCCCGATCCGCTGCGGCCTGCCGATGAAGAACGCCGACGGCACGCCGCTGCTGCAAACCGACCGCATGGCGCTGGCGATCGACAAGGTGCGCTTCGTCGGCGATCCGGTCGCCTGCGTCGTCGCGGAAACCGCGGCGCAGGCGCGCGACGCCGCCGAAGCGGTGACGGTCGAGATCGATCCGCTGCCGGCGGTGACGGCGTCGGCGGATGCGGTCAAGCCCGGCGCGCCGCTGCTCTACGATCACATCCCCAACAACATCGCGCTGGACTACTATTCCGGCGACCGCGACGCCACCGCGGCGGCCTTCGCCCGCGCGGCGCATGTCACCTCGCTCGATATCGTCAACACCCGCGTCGCCGTGGTGCCGATGGAGCCGCGCGCCGGCCTTGCCGCCTATGACCAGGCCAGCGGCCGCTTCACCGCCCATTTGCCGACGCAGGGCGTCTCCGGCAACGCCGCCGCGCTCGCGAAGCTGATGAACGTGTCTCGCGAAAAAATCCGGCTGCTGACCTACAATGTCGGCGGCTCGTTTGGCATGAAGAACGCGGGCTATCCCGAATATGTCTGCCTGCTGCACGCCGCGCGCGCGCTCGGCCGTCCCGTCAAGTGGCTGGACGAGCGCTCGACGAGCTTCCTGAGCGACAATCACGGCCGCGCGCAGGAGGTGCGCTGCGAACTGGCGCTCGACAAGCGCGGCGTCATCCTCGCTGTCCGCGTCACCGGATTCGGCAACCTCGGCGCCTATGTCGCCGGCGTCGGGCCGCTGCCGCTGTCGCTCAACATCGCCAAGAACATCGCCAGCGTCTACCGCACGCCGCTGATCGAGGTCGACATCAAATGCGTGCTGACTAACACCACCTTCATGGGCGCCTATCGCGGCGCGGGCCGCCCCGAGGCCAATTATTTCATGGAGCGGCTGATGGATCGCGCCGCCGCCGACATGAACATCGACCGCCTGGCGCTGCGCCGCCGCAACATGATCCGGCCGAGGCAAATTCCCTTCGCCGCCGCCAACGGGCTGACCTACGATTCCGGTGACTTTCCCGCCGTGCTCGACAAGGCGCTGGAACTCGCCGACTACGCCGGGTTCGCCAAACGCAAGCGCGAGGCCCGCAAGCGCGGCAAGCTGCGCGGCATCGCGGTCGGCTGCTATCTCGAAGTCACCGCCGGCCTCAGCGAACTCGGCAAGATCGACTTCGAGCCGGACGGCGGCGTGCGGCTGACCAGCGGCACGCTGGATTTCGGACAGGGCCACGCCACGCCGTTCGCGCAGGTGCTGGCCGACAAACTCGGCATCCCGTTCGACAGCATCCGCCTGATGCAGAGCGACAGCGACATCGTCCACGCCGGCGGCGGCACCGGCGGCTCGCGCTCGATCATGACCGCCGGCACCGCCATCATCGAGGCCGGCGACCTGGTGATCGCCAAGGGCCGCGCGGCCGCCGCCGACAAGCTGGAAGCCGCCGAGAGCGACATCGAATTCGCCGAGGGGCGCTTCACCATCGCCGGCACCGACCGCTCGATCGGCCTCATCGAACTGGCCGAGGCGCTGGCGGTCGACGGCAAGCCCAACCCGCTCGACGTCGATCACGTCTCCTCCAGCGTGGCCTCGACATTTCCCAACGGCTGCCATGTCAGCGAGGTCGAGATCGATCCCGACACCGGCGTCACGACCGTCGTGAAATACACCGCCGTCAACGACTTCGGCACCGTCGTCAACCCGATGATCGTCGCCGGCCAGTTGCACGGCGGCGTCGTGCAGGGCATCGGACAGGTGCTGATGGAGGCGGTCAGCTATGACGACAGCGGCCAGCCGGTCACCGGCTCGCTGATGGACTACGCGCTGCCGCGCGCGGCCGACGCGCCGGCGATGACGCTCAGTGACCTGCCCTCGCCCGCCACCACCAATCCGCTCGGCGCCAAGGGCTGCGGCGAGGCCGGTTGCGCCGGCAGCATGGCGACGCTGGTGAACGCGGCGATCGACGCGCTCGCCGGCGACGGCGTGACCCAGATCGAAATGCCGCTGACGCCGGAACGGGTGTGGCGGGCGATCCGCGACGCAAGGCGAGCGGCGCAGACCTGACAAACCCTCTCGGGTCGTCCTCGCGCAGGCGAGGACCCATACGCCGTGTCGCCAGTGATGCGGAAGCCGGTCGTCGCCTTTTGCCAGCACGCTTTTTCAGTAGCTCGGCCAGGGATTATGGGTCCCTGCCTGCGCGGCGACGACGATTTTCATTCATCGGCCGACCGATCTACGCCGCCGCCTGCACCCGCGGCTGGTAGATCGCGATGTGATGGCAGTGCGCGACCGGCGTGCGGCCGTTGGCGACCACCAGCGCGTCGAGTTCGACGAAGCGGTGGCCCTTCTTCTCGTAGTTCGCGGTGACCCGCGCCCGCGCCGCCAGTTGATCGCCGGGATGGGCGAGCGCCAGCAGTTGCATGGCGCTGCCGACGTGTATCCAGGGGCCCAGAATGGCGTTCTGCACCAGCACCTGATTCATGATGCGCTGGAAGATGCCGGGATGCAGCGCGCCGGCCGCGCGATAGACCGGGTCGGTGGCGCGCACCTCGACGAGATATTCGGCCAACGCGGCGTCGTCCCAGCTTCGCGGCGCGGTGCCGAGCCAGGTGTCGAGCTGGTAGGAATTACCATCAACCGGATGGCGCTCGGCGACCGGCGGCGTCTCCGGATAGTCGCCGAGGGCAACGGCCGCGCCGCGCTCCGGCAACGACGTCCGGCCGCTGGCGCAAAGCGAACCCCGGCTGTCCACCCGCAGCGCCAGCTCCTGCGGGCCGTCCGTGCCGACAACCTCGGCGATCTCGCCATCATAGACTGGCTTGACGAACCGCCCCTCGATCCGCCCGCGCTCCAGAAAGGCGCGGCCCCAACGCGCGATCGGCGGATGCATCATATAGGCCAGCACCTCGACGCCGGGAACCAGCCCGCCGGAAAAGCCGTACTGCCGCGCCACCGCGTCGTCATGGATCTTGTTCTCGGATTGCTTGGCGGTGTTGTAGGCCTCGACGCGATAGGGCTGGACGCTGGACATCGATGTTTCGTTCCCGTTTTGGCTGCGATCGCCGCGATGCTACGCGCTCCGCCTGCGATGGCAAGCGAGACATATTGGAGCATGATCTGGTCCGAAAACCGGATGCCACTTTTCGGGATCATGCTCTGCCCTCGCCTTTCGCCGCGCGATCGCGTAGGAGGGCGCACCCGGACCCCTCACATCGCAAATCGACCATGGCCCCGCCCCTGATCCAGTTGAAAGACATCGCCCTGACCTTCGGCGGCACGCCGCTGCTGTCGGGGGTCGAACTGTCGGTCGCGGCGGAGGAGCGAGTCTGCCTGATCGGGCGCAACGGTTCCGGCAAGTCGACGCTGTTGAAGATCGCCGCCGGGCTGGTCGAGCCCGACAGCGGCACGCGCTTCGTGCAGCCCGGCGCGACGGTGCGCTATTTGCCGCAGGAGCCGGACTTCGACGGCTTTCCGACCACGCTGGCCTATGTCGAGGCCGGGCTCGGCCCCGGCGACGATCCCTATCCGGCGCGCTACCTGCTGGAACAGCTCGGCCTCACCGGCGACGAAAACCCGGCGCAACTCTCCGGCGGCGAGGCGCGCCGCGCGGCGCTGGCCCGCGTGCTGGCGCCTTCGCCCGACATCCTGCTGCTGGACGAGCCGACCAACCACCTCGACCTCACCACCATCGAATGGCTCGAAGGCGAACTCGGGCAGCGCCGCTGCGCGCTGGTGCTCATCAGCCACGACCGCCGCTTCCTCGCCAACCTCTCGCGCAGCACGGCGTGGCTCGATCGCGGCCGCATCCGCCGCATCGAGCGCGGCTTCTCCGCCTTCGAGGAATGGCGCGACGAGGTGCTGGCGGAGGAGGAACGCGACCAGCACAAGCTCGACCGCAAGATCGTCGCCGAGGAGCACTGGCTGCGCTACGGCGTGTCGGGGCGGCGCAAGCGCAACGTCAAGCGGCTCGGCAACCTGCACGCGCTGCGCGCGGCGCGGCGCGACTATCGCGGCGCGGCCGGCAGCGCCAGCCTCGCCGCCGCCGAGGCCGACAAATCCGGCAAGCTGGTGATCGAGGCGCGCGGCATCGGCAAGGCATATGACGGCCGCGCCATCGTCGACGACTTCTCGATCCGGGTGCAGCGCGGCGACCGCATCGGCATCGTCGGCCCCAACGGCGCCGGCAAGACCACGCTCATCAACCTGCTGACCGGGACCAGCGCGCCCGACGGCGGCGCAATCCGCTTCGGCGCCAATATCGAGATGGCGACGCTGGACCAGCACCGCGAAAGCCTCGACCCGAAATCGACGCTGGCCGACGCGCTGACCGGTGGCCGCGGCGATCACGTCATGGTCGGCGACAAGTCGCGGCACGTCATCAGCTACATGAAGGATTTCCTGTTCACGCAAGAGCAGGCGCGCACGCCGCTGGAAGTGTTGTCCGGGGGCGAGCGCGGCCGCCTGATGCTGGCGCGCGCGCTGGCGAAACCGTCTAACCTGCTGGTGCTGGACGAGCCGACCAACGATCTCGATCTGGAAACCCTCGACGTGCTGGAGGAAATGCTCGGCGATTATCAGGGCACGGTGATGCTCATCAGCCATGACCGCGACTTCCTCGACCGCGTCGTCACCTCGGTGATCGCGCCGGAAGGCGATGGCCGCTGGATCGAATATGCCGGCGGCTATTCCGACATGCTGGCGCAGCGCGGCGCCGACTTGCAACGCTCAAGCTTCAGAGCGGACAGCAAGCCCGCACCGGCCACGACGACCGATGCGCCGCCGCCGCAGAAAAAGCGCCGCCTCTCCTTCAACGAAAAGCACGCGCTGGAAACGCTGCCGAAGACCATCGAAGCCTTGCAGGCCGAGATCGCGAAGCATCAAAAGCAGCTCGACGATCCAAGCCTCTACAGCCGCGACCGCAAGACATTCGATCAGGCGTCGCAGGCGATCGCGAGCGCGCACGAGAAATTATCGGAGGCGGAAAACAAATGGCTCGAACTGGAAATGCTGCGCGAGGAAATCGAGCAGGGCTGATCGCTTACCGCGCCAGCCATCGCAGCGCGCCGCGCCCCGCCGCCGCGCCGGTTGCCAGCGATGCCTGCAACAGATAGCCGCCGGTCGGCGCTTCCCAATCAAGCATTTCGCCGCAGGCGAACACGCCGGGCAGACGGCGCAGCATGAAGGCGTCATCGAGTTCGTCGAAGCCGACGCCGCCCGCCGTCGAGATCGCGCGGTCGAGACTCGCGGTTCCGGTCAATGCGATTGCGACATCGTTGATCCGCGCGGCGAGATCATCCGGCGGCAGGCGCGGCAGATCGATCTTCGCGCCAAGGGCGGATTCACGAAGCAAGGCGATCGCCACCGGTGCGAGCCCGGCGGCCTTGCGCAAATAGGTCGAGAAGGACTGCTTTCCGCGCGGCTTCGACAAGCGTTCGATCAGCCGTCGCCGATCCAGATCGGGACGCAACGCAACGCGCAAGGTCGCCTGCCCGGCCCGCGCGATCTCGTCACGCAACACCGACGCCAGCGCGTAGATCGCGCCACCCTCGATGCCATCGCGGTCGATCATCGCCTCGCCGCGCACGGCGTGGGCGCCGAACCGCAGTTCGACATTCTTCAATGGCTGGCCGGCGAAACGCTTGCTGAATGTATCCGGCCACGCCACCGTGAAGCCGCAATTGGCCGGCCGCAGCGGGGCGATCCTCACGCCGCGTTGCGTCAGCGCCTCGACCCAATGCCCGTCGGAGCCAAGGCGCGGCCAGCTCGCGCCGCCGAGCGCCAGCACGGTGGCAGCGGGCTTTGCCGCGAGCGGTCCTTGCGGCGTCGAAAACAACAGGCGACCGTCGCCGTCCCAGCCGCGCGCCGCTCGTATCGAGCCGCCGCAGCCACGCCCGCAACAGCGGCGACGCTTTGAAACTTCGCGGGAACACGCGCCCGCTGGAGCCGATGAAGGTCGGCTGCCCGAGGCCCTCGCTCCACGCGCGCAAGGCATCGGGCGAAAAGGCCTCGATCGCCGGCGCGAGGTGCACCGCCGCCGCGCCGTAGCGCGCCATGAATGCGGCAAGGGGTTCGCTGTGGGTGAGATTGAGGCCGCCGCGCCCGGCCATCAGCAGCTTGCGCCCGGCGGAGGGCATGGCCTCATAAACGAAAACCGCCGCGCCGCCCCGCGCCAGCACCTCGGCCGCCATCAGCCCGGCGGGCCCCGCCCCGATCACCGCGACGTCTGGTTTCGGAGCGGTCATCATCGTCACTCGTTGCGATTGCGCGTGCGCCGATCACTCATCGTCATTGCGAGGAGCGCAAGCGACGAAGCAATCCAGTTCTTCCTTCGCGGCCTTCTGGATCGCTTCGCGGAGCCTGTGCTCGGACAACGTGAAGCGTATCCGAGTGCTCGCAATGACGATCTCAAGGGCAGTGCGAACGTCGCCGCTTACTTCTCCAGCGTGATGCCGGCAGCCTCAGCCGCCTGGGCGACGTATTTCTGCGTTTGCTGGAACGCGCCTTCGAGCGCCTTGGCCTTCGACATGTCGGCGATGGCGTCGAAGTGCGCGGCGATGGCGTCCGGCGTCCACTGGTCGCGCGGCAGGTTGATGCCTTCGGATTCGATGATCCGCACCACCGCGAACGAGCCCGCGCCCGCGCCCATAATGGTGCGGGTCGGCGCGTTCTCGCCGAGCAGGAACAGCACGGCGGGCGTGATCGCCTCCGGCCGCATCAGGTCGAGCGCCTGCTTCGGCAGCAATTCCTCGGTCATGCGGGTGGCGGCGGTCGGCGAGATGATGTTGACGCGGATGTCGGTCTTGCGGCCTTCCTCGGCCAGTACGTTCATCAGCCCGACCATGCCGGCTTTCGCCGCGCCGTAATTGGCCTGGCCGAAATTGCCGTAGAGGCCGGACGACGAGGTGGTGAGCACGATGCGGCCGTAGTTGCGCGCGCGCATCCCCTCCCACACCGCCTTGCAGCAGTAGAACGTGCCGGTGAGATGCACGTTGAGCACCTTGGCGAAATCCGCCACCTCCATCTTGGCGAAGGATTTGTCGCGCAGGATGCCGGCGTTGGCGCACATGATGTCGACGCTGCCCCACTTCTCGGTGGCTTTGGCGACCATCGCGGTGACCTGCTCGAAATCGGAGACGTCGGCGCCGTCGGCCATCGCCTCGCCGCCGGCCTGGCGGATCTCCTCGACCACGGCCTCGGCGGCGGTCATCGAGCCGCCGGTGCCGTCGCGCGCGCCGCCGAAATCGTTCACCACCACCTTGGCGCCGTAGCGCGCCAGCCCCAGCGCGTGCTGGCGCCCGAGGCCGTTGCCCGCGCCGGTGACGATGGCGACGCGTCCGTCGAATCTGATTGTCATGTTTCGATTCCTGTTTTTAAGCAAAATACAAAAGGCCGAGCCAATCGGCGATCAGCGCCGGCTTGGTTTCGCCCTCGATCTCGACACTGACGCTGGTGCGCGACATCAATTCGCTCGGCTTGCGCATCGTCGCCTCGGTCAGCGTGAAGCGCCCGCGCACGCGCGAGCCGGCGCGCACCGGCGCGACGAAGCGCAGCTTGTCGAAGCCGTAGTTGACGCCCATGGTGGCGCCCTCGACCTTCGGCAACGCCTCATAGGAGAACACGCTAAGCAGCGACAGCGTCAGAAAGCCATGCGCCACCGTCGCGCCGAACGGCGTCTCGCGCGCCGCCCGCTCCGGATCGATGTGGATGAACTGGTGGTCCTCGGTGACATCGGCGAAGGCGTCGATCCGGCCCTGATCGACGGTGTGCCAGGCGGAAACGCCGATTTCCTTGCCGACGAAGTTGCAATAGGCGTCGCGTGTGATCGTCAAAGTCATTCTGTTCTCGCTGCCGATATGGTTCGGCAGCAGTTGTCACAGAATGGTTCAACGGCCAAGCGATTTATGCGGAAATGTTCCGCTTCATCTTGCCGCCGATCCGGCGTTCGCCGGCAGGGCCTGACCGAAATTGGTTTTGCGGGCGGATTGGCAACTCGA
The DNA here is from genome assembly GCA_023954195.1 of Xanthobacteraceae bacterium. Taxonomy (GTDB): domain Bacteria; phylum Pseudomonadota; class Alphaproteobacteria; order Rhizobiales; family Xanthobacteraceae; genus 62-47. The sequence continues at coordinate 94,624 of JAMLIK010000001.1, read as the reverse complement.
TCAGCGTCGTCCCCGCGCAGGCGGGAACCCATACGCCGCAGCGGTTCGGCTCAATAATTCAAGGCAAGCTTCATTTATAACAACCAAAGCCAGGGGTTATGGGTCCCCGCCTGCGCGGGGACGACGCCATGGGTGCAGGATCCTCCGAGCCAGATTTCGAGTCAGGCTCTCATCCCCCCGACGCGCCGGCCGCGCGCGCGGCGGCCAATTCGGGGAAATCCTCCTCGCGGAATTCGACGCCGCGCAGCTTGTCGTCGCTGCCGCCGTCGTGTTCGAGACGGCGCAACTGCACGCGGCGGATCTTGCCGGAGATGGTCTTCGGCAGCTCCGTCACCAGCTCGATGCGGCGGATGCGCTTGAACGGCGCCAGCCGCTCTTGCAGGAAGCGGAAGATCGACAGCGCGGTGTCAGAGGAGCGCGCGGTGTCGCCCACCAGCAGGATGTAAGCCTTCGGCACCGCGAGCCGGATCGGATCCGGGCTCGGGATCACCGCCGCTTCCGCCACCAGGTCGTGCTCCAACAGCACGCTTTCCAGCTCGAACGGGCTGATGCGATAGTCCGACGACTTGAACACGTCGTCGGCGCGGCCGACGAAGGTGAGATAGCCGTCGTCGTCGACAAACACCACGTCGCCGCTGCGGTAGATCGCCCCGTCCGCGCCGCTGACGCGGCCGTCGTCGGTCTGGTAGCCCTGCATCAGGCCGGCCGGGCGCTCGGCGCCGAGCATCAGCGCCACCTCGCCCTCCTTGGCGGGGTTGCCGTCGGCATCGACCACACGGATGTGGTAGCCCGGCATCGGCCGGCCCATCGATCCGGACTTGAGCGTCTGTTCCGGCGAATTGCCGACCATCGCCGTGGTCTCGGTCTGGCCGTAGCCGTCGCGAATGGTGAGATCCCACGCCGCCCTCACCTGATCGATGATCTCCGGATTGAGCGGCTCGCCGGCGCCGCAGACCTCGCGCAGCCGCATCTTGAAGTCCGACAGCTTCTCCTGAATGAACATCCGCCACACCGTCGGCGGCGCGCACAGCGTGGTGACGTTGCAGCGCGCGATGGTCGCCAGCAGCCCCTTGGCGTCGAAGCGCGGCTGGTTGACCACGAACACCGCCGCGCCCGCGTTCCACGGCGCGAAGAAGCAGCTCCAGGCGTGCTTGGCCCAGCCGGGCGACGAGATGTTCAGGTGAATGTCGCCGGGCTTCAGCCCGATCCAGTACATGGTGGAGAGATGGCCGACCGGATAGCTGCGCTGGCTATGGCGCACCAGTTTCGGCTTCGCCGTGGTGCCGGAAGTGAAGTACAACAGCATCGGATCGTCGGCGCGGGTGACGCCGTCCGGCGTGAAGACGTCGGAAAACTCCGCCGCCGTTTCGAACGACAGCCAGCCATCCCTGGCCGGACCGACCACGATGCGCGTGAGATCGCCGCTTTTCAGCGCGGCGAATTTCGCCACCTGATCCTGCGCGGCGACCACCGCCTTGGCGCGGCCGCGATCGAGCCGGTCCTGCAATTCGTCCGGCGTCAGCAGCGTGGTCGCCGGAATGATGACGACGCCGAGCTTGATGCAGGCGAGCATCGTCTCCCACAAAGGCACCACGTTGCCGAGCAGCAGCAACAGGTGATCGCCGCGCTTGAGCCCCTGCGCGCGCAAAAAGTTGGCGACGCGGTTGGAGCGGCGCGACAACTCGGCGAAGGTGAGCTTGGTCTCGGTGTCGGTGGCGGCTTCGACGATCCACAGCGCCGGACTGTCCTTGCTCCGCGGATCGCGACCCAACGCGTCGAACCAGTCGAGCGCCCAGTTGAATTCGCTCTGGTCGGGCCATTTGAAGCCGGCCATCGCTCCCGCATAGTCGGTGCGATGGTCGAGAAGGAATTGACGGGCTTCTTGGAATGTCGTCATCGTCGCAACCTCGATCGTGGCTGTTTTCGGGGACAGCATGTCACCGCGCGACGGGCCAGGGCAATCCGCCTTTCGCGGCAGGCCGCAATGCCTGGTCCCGGCTATTTTCCGGCGATCTCGCGCAGATGGCGGATGATGCCGGAGAAATCCACGCCGCCATGGCCGGCCTGCTCGAAGGCCGCGTAAATCTCCTCGGCGTGCGCGCCCATCGGAGTCGCCGCCCCGGTGGCCTTGGCTGCGGCCTGCGACAGCCGCAGATCCTTCAGCATCAGCGCGGCGGCGAAGCCCGGCTTGTAGTCGTTGTTGGCTGGCGAGGTCGGCACCGGGCCCGGCACCGGACAATAGGTGGTCAGCGACCAGCACTGGCCCGACGAGGTCGAGGCCACGTCGAACAGCGCCTGATGCGACAGGCCGAGCTTTTCCGCCAGCGTGAACGCCTCGCAGACGCCGATCATCGAAATGCCGAGGATCATGTTGTTGCAGATTTTCGCCGCCTGCCCCGCGCCGGCCTTGCCGCAATGGACGATCTTCTTGCCCATCTTCTCAAGGACCGGCTTCGCCGCCGCGAACGCCGCATCGTCGCCGCCGCACATGAAGGTCAGCGTCGCGCCCTGCGCGCCGCCGACGCCGCCGGACACCGGCGCATCGACCGAGGCGACGCCGGCCTTGGCGGCGAGGCCGTGAGCCGCCACCGCGCTCTCGACGTCGATGGTGGAACAATCGATCAGCAGCGCGCCCTTGGCGACGGACGGCAGGATCTCGGTCCACACCGCGAGAACGTGCTTGCCGGCCGGCAGCATGGTGACGATCACGTCGGCGCCCTTCACCGCCTCGACGGCGGTCGCGGCGATCGCAGCGCCCGCCGCCTTCGCCGCCTCGCGCGAGGCATCCACCAGGTCGAAGCCGGTGACCTTGTGCCCGGCCTTGACCAGGTTCGCGGCCATCGGGCCGCCCATGTTGCCGAGGCCGATGAATGCGATATTCGCCATGACGTTTCCTCTTTTGCTTGTCCTGGGTGATTTAGAGCATGTTGCCTTCGGATGAAATCACCGTGTGTCATGCCCGGACTTGATCCGGGCATCCATCTTGTCAAAAAAGATGGATTGCCGGGTCAAGCCCGGCAATGACGCCTCATGGTGCCTCCATCAAATTGCAACACGCTCTAGCTCGGAAAAACCAACTGATCGCCGGGGCGCGGCGCGAAGTAGCGCGCGACGATCTCCGGCGTCACGTCCTCGATCCGCGCCGGATTCCATTTCGGCTGGCGGTCCTTGTCGATGATCGCGGCGCGCACGCCCTCGATGAACTCGGCGCTGTCGAACACCTGCAACGCTGCGCGATACTCGCGCGCGAGACATTCCTGCAACGAGTTGGAGGCGCGCGCGGCGCGCAACAGCCGCAGCGCCACCTTGAGGCTGGTGGGCGACTTCTCGTTCAGCGCCTTCAGGGTCGCCCGCGCGAATTCTGAATCGTCGGGCTGCAAGGCGGCGACGATCGCCTCCATGCTGTCGTGGCCGAACAGTTTGTCGATCTGCGCGCGGTGCCGCTCGGCGATTCCCGGCTGCGGCGTTTCGCCGAAACCGCGAATAGTATCGGTGACCCGCGCGGCATCCGTCCCTTGCGGCAAGGCGATCAGCGCGGCGCGCAGGTCCAGCCACTTCGATGCGGGCACGTAGAAGTCGGCGAAGCCGGTATAGATCGCATCGGCCCCAGTCATGGTCTGCCCGGTCAGGCCGAAATAAGTGCCGACCTCGCCCGGCGCGCGCGACAACAGCCAGGTGCCGCCGACGTCGGGAAAGAAGCCGATGCCGACCTCCGGCATCCCGACCTTGGTCCTGTCGTTGACGACGCGATGGCTGCCGTGGGCCGCGAGCCCGGTGCCGCCGCCCATCACCAGCCCGTCCATGTAGGCGACATACGGCTTCGGGAACCGCGCGATGCGGTCGTCGAGGATGTATTCCTCGCGCCAGAACACCGGGCCGAGATCGCCCTTCTCCCGCGCGCTGTCGTAAAGCCCGCGAATGTCGCCGCCGGCGCACAGCCCGCGCTCGCCCCCGCCTTCGAGCAGGATCAGCGCCACGGCGGGATCGGCCTCGAACGCATCGAGCGCGCGATCCATGTCGCGGGTCATCTCCAGCGTCAGCGCGTTGATCGCCTTGGGGCGGTTGAGCCGGATCACGCCGGCCGCGCCCTCGCGGCGGACGATCAGGTCGCCCTCGCTCACCTCAAGGCTCATCGCGCGCCCTCGATAAGTTTTCGCGATACGATCAGCCGCATGATCTCGTTGGTGCCTTCGAGAATCTGATGCACGCGCAGGTCGCGGACGATCTTCTCGATGCCGTATTCCGCCAGATAGCCGTAGCCGCCATGCAGTTGCAGAGCCTGATTGGCGACGTCGAAGCCGACATCGGTGCCGAAACGCTTGGCCATCGCGCACAGCATCGAGGCATCGGCGTCCTTGCGGTCGAGCGCCGCCGCCGCGCGCCACAAAAAGGTGCGGGCCGCCTCCAGCTCGGTCGCCATGTCGGCGAGGCGGAACTGCAACGCCTGAAACTCGTCGAGCCGCTTGCCGAACGCCTTGCGCTCCTTCATGTAGCCAAGCGTTTTATCAAGCGCCGCCTGCGCGCCGCCGAGCGAACAGGCGGCGATGTTGAGCCGGCCGCCGTCGAGCCCGGCCATCGCGATCTTGAAGCCGATGCCCTCGTCGCCCAGGCGATTGGCGACCGGCACGCGGGCGTTCTCGAAAATCACGGCGCGCGTCGGCTGCGCGTTCCAGCCCATCTTGCGCTCGTTGGCGCCGAACGAGACGCCCGGCGTGGTGGCGTCGATCACCAGCGTCGAGATGCCGCCGGGGCCGGCGTCGCCGGTGCGCACCATCGCCACCAAGAGATCGGTGCCGCCCGCGCCGGAGATGAACTGCTTCTGGCCGTTGAGCACATAGTGGTCGCCGTCGCGCGTCGCGCGGGTGCGCAAGGCGGAGGCGTCCGAGCCCGCGCCGGGCTCGGTCAGGCAATAGCTCGCAAGGCTCTCCATGGTGCAGAGTCTCGGCAGCCACTTGTGCCGCTGTTCATCTGAACCGTAGGCGTCGATCATCCACGACGCCATGTTATGAATCGAGATGAACGACGACACCGTCGGGCAGCCCTGCGCCAGGGCCTCGAAGATCAGCGCGGCGTCGAAGCGGGTCAGCGCCGAGCCGCCGACGTCGTCGCGGATGTAGATGCCGCCGATGCCGAGGCTCGCCGCCTCCCGCATCACGTCGACGGGAAAGTGCTTCTCCTCGTCCCATTTCAGCGCGAACGGCGCGATCTTCTCGGCCGCGAAATTCCGCGCCATGTCGCGGACCGCGATCTGGTCTTCATTGAGCGCGAACTGCATCTCTCCCCGCTGCGTGCTTTTCCGCTGCATTCCGACGGGCCCCGCGTTGAGCGGGGCCCGTCGGTCTCGTGATTATATCAGTCCGGACCGCGACCTAGCTGGTCGGCATCGCGAAGTCGGCGCCTTCCTTGACGCCGGAGGGCCAGCGCGCGGTCACCGTCTTGGTCTTGGTATAGAAGCGGATCGAATCCGCGCCGTACTGGTTGAGGTCGCCGAAGCCGGAGCGCTTCCAGCCGCCGAACGAGAAATAGGCCACCGGCACCGGAATCGGCACGTTGATGCCGACCATGCCGACATTGACGCGGGCCGCGAATTCGCGCGCCGAGTCCCCGTCGCGGGTGAAGATGGCGACGCCGTTGCCGTATTCGTGCTCGGACGGCAGCCGCAGCGCCTCGTCGAAATCGTGCGCGCGCACCACCGACAGCACCGGCCCGAAAATCTCCTCCTTGTAGATGCGCATGTCGCGGGTGACGTTGTCGAACAGGCAGCCGCCCATGTAGAAGCCGTTCTCATAGCCCTGCATCTTGAAGCCGCGGCCGTCGACCGCGAGCGTCGCGCCTTCCTTGACGCCGATATCGACGTAGTTGCGCACCCGCTCCAGCGCCGCCTTGGTGACCAGCGGACCGAAGTCGGCGGTCGGATCGAGCGACGGGCCGATCTTCAGGTTCTCGACCCGCGGGATCAGCTTTTCCATCAGCCGGTCGCCGGTGGTCTTGCCGACCGGCACCGCGACCGACACCGCCATGCAGCGCTCGCCGGCGGCGCCGTAGCCGGCGCCGACCAGCGCGTCGACCGCCTGATCCATGTCGGCGTCGGGCATCACGATCATGTGGTTCTTGGCGCCGCCGAAGCACTGCGCGCGCTTCCCGGTCTGCGCCGCGCGCTCGTAGATGTATTGCGCGATGGCCGAGGAGCCGACGAAGCCGACCGCCGAGATGTCCGGATCGTCGAGGATGGCGTCGACGGCGTCCTTGTCGCCGTTGACGACGTTGAGGATGCCCGGCGGCAGGCCGGCCTCCAGCATCAGCTCGGCGAGACGCATCGGCACGCCGGGATCGCGCTCCGAGGGCTTGAGGATGAAGGCGTTGCCGGCGGCGATGGCGGGGGCGAACTGCCACATCGGGATCATCGCCGGGAAGTTGAACGGGGTGATGCCGGCGACCACGCCGAGCGGCTGGCGCATCGAGTAGATGTCGATCCCCGGCCCCGCGCCCTCGGTGTACTCGCCCTTCATCAGGTGCGGCACCCCGAGCACGAATTCCACGACCTCGACGCCGCGCAGGATGTCGCCCTTGGCGTCGGGAAAGGTCTTGCCGTGCTCGCGCGCCAGCAATTCGGCCATGGTGTCGTTGTCGCGCGCCACCAGTTCGAGGAATTTCATCAGCACGCGGGCGCGGCGCTGCGGGTTGGTGGCCGCCCACGCCGGCTGCGCGGCCTTGGCGTTCTCGACGGCGGCGCGAAGCTCCGCCTTGGTCGCCAGCGCGACCTGCGCCTGCACGTCGCCGGTCATCGGCTGGTAGACGTCGGCGAAGCGTCCGGATGTGCCGTTGACGGCCTTGCCGCCGATGAAATGTCCGATCGAGCGCATGTTTTCCTCCAGAAAATCCTACTGGGGACAGTTTGGCCCTTCCGTCCGGCTTTTGAAAATGGATTCTCCGCGCAACCCGGTTGCGAAAATGCAGATATCGCTTGTGCAGCCGCGCCAATAGCGCAGCCGCCGTCGCCGCGTCAGGTGGCCCGGCTCGCGGCGGCCTTGATGGCGGCCTTGCCGGCGGTCTTGCCGGCGGCCTTGGCGGGCCCCTTGGCGCGCGTCCCGCCTGGCGCGGGCTTGTCCAGCACGGCGTCACGGCCGGCGGCGAGAATGTCGTCCGACAGTTCGCCCGGTCCGCTGGCGCGCGCCAGCACCACCGCCCCGACCATGGTGGCGAGCGCCGCCAACGCCTGCTTCCGGGCCGCGCCGCCTGAGGCGTCCGGAACCTGTTCGGCCAGCAGTCCCACCATGTCCTCGATCTTGGCGGCGAGCGCCCGGCGGGTCTTCACGCTCTCGCGCGCGAGCTCGGCGGCCAGCGCCGGCAGCGCGCAGCCATGGCCCGAATCGTCGCGATGGGCGGGGCCGAGATAGGTTTCCACGATGGCCCGGAAGCGGTCGGCCGGCGGCAGCGGCTCGATCTTGCGCCGCCACACCGCCAGCGAGCGATCCATCGCGTCGCCGAAGGCCTCGACCACCAGCGCCTCGCGCGAGTCGAAGTGGGCGTAAAAGCCGCCGTGAGTAAGGCCGGCTTCCTTCATCAGGCCGGCGACGCCGATGCCGTGCGCGCCGCGCTCGCGCAGCTTGACCGAGGCTTTCCGGACGATGCGGGCGTGGGTTTCCTGCTTGTGATCCTTCGCGTAGCGCATCACGGCTCCCAATCAACGCATCCATGGCATGTTGCGGATCATATAATGAAAGCGCGGCAAGGATAAGGTCGAAATGTAATCCGGGCTGGGGTATTTACAATCGACGCCCGCCCTTCGCCTTCCTTCCTGACCCGAGCGAGACATTCCCGATGCAGATGATTAATTCCCATTGCGGCGTGACGCACGAGGCGCGCGGCGTGCTCCGGCTCACCATCAGCAACGCCGGGCCCCTCACCATCCTCAACACGCCGGTGATCGGAGCCGTCACCGAGGGATTGACGACGCTGGCGGCGGATGGCGGGATTCGCGCGCTGATCCTCGCCGGCGGAACCGAAAAGAGCATGATCGGCGGCGCCGACATCAAGGAAATGGCGACGCTCGACCAGGCCGGCGCCGAGCGCTTCATCTCCGGCCTGCGCGATCTGTGCGAGGCGGTGCGCGATTTTCCCGCGCCGACGATCGCGCGGATGCCGGGCTGGTGTCTCGGCGGCGGGCTGGAAGTCGCCGCCGCCTGCGATTTCCGGGTGGCGGCCGCGGACGCCAAATTCGCGATGCCGGAGGTGCGGGTCGGCATCCCCTCGGTGATCCACGCCGCGCTGTTGCCGCGCCTGATCGGCTGGGGCCGCGCGCGCTGGCTCTTGATGACCGCCGCCACCATCGACGCGCCGAAGGCGCTCGACTGGGGCCTGATCGACGCCGTCGCCGGCGAAGGCGAGCCGCTCGACGCCGCCGTCGCGCGGCTCGTGGACATGTTGCTGGAATGCGGCCCGCAAGCGCTGCGCGACCAGAAGGCGCTGCTGCGGCAGTGGGAGGAGCTTCCGTTGAAGGAATCGGTCGCGGTGTCGGTCGGGGCGTTCGGCCGCTCGTATCTCACCGACGAACCGCACCGGCTGATGGGCGAGTTTCTCAGCCGCAAGCGCGGCGGGAAATAAAAGGCGTTGCAAAAGCCTTTCAGATTTTGACGCCATCAACCGCCGTCATGCGCGGGCTTGATCCGCGCATCCATCTCCTTGAAAAAGATGGATTGCCGGGTCGAGCCCGGCAATGACGGTCTTTCTCAATGCGCGGCGTGCCGTCCTGGCTTACGGCCGGATCGCCATGTTGCCGGCGATCCCCGGCGTGCCGAGGCGCTCGGCGAGGCGCGCGAATTCGCACAGCAGCGACCGCGTCCGGCGCGGGTCGATGATCTCCTCGACCCAGAATTTCTCGGCCGAGCGAAACGGCGAGCGCAGCTTGTTCAGCCGCTCCTCGATTTCGCGCATCTTGGCCTGCCGGTCGGGCGCGGCGTCGAGGTCGGCGCGATAGGCGGCCTCGATGCCGCCCTCCAGCGGCAGCGAGCCCCACGACGCCGACGGCCACGCATAACGCATCGAGAAGCGGTCCGCCGGCTGATGCACCACGCCGGCGACGCCGAAGGCGTTGCGCACGATGATCGTGCACCACGGCACCGTGCTCTGGTTGACGGCCGCCATGGCGCGCACGCCATGGCGGATGGTGGCGGCCTTTTCCGCCTCCAGCCCGATCATGAAGCCGGGGCAATCCATCAGATAGACCACCGGCAGGTGGAAGGTCTCGGCCAGATCGACGAAGCGGATCACCTTGTCGCAGGCGTCCGAGGTCCACGATCCGCCATAGTGATAGGGATCGCTGGCGAGCAGCAGTACCGCGCGCCCCTCAAGCCGCGCCAGGCCCGCGATGATCGAACGGCCGAAATTCTGCCCGATCTCGAAGAACGAACCCTTGTCCACCACCGACTCGACGATCGGCCGCATCTTGTAGACCTGCCGCTTGCTGCGCGGCACCGCCTTCATCAGCTTCTCGTCGGCGCGTTCCGGATCGTCGTCGCACGGCAGCGTCGGCGGCAGCTCATGCACCGACGACGGCAGATAGGACAGGAAGCGCCGGGCGCAGGCGAACGCCTCCTCCTCGGTCTCCACCGCGTGATCGATGGCGCCGGCCTTGGTCTGAATCTCCCAGCCGCCCAGCTCCTGCTTGTCGAGTTGCTGGCCGAGCCGCGCCACCACCGGCGGCCCCGCCACGAACATCGCCGAGGCCCTGGTCATTACCGAATAATGGCTGGCGGCGAGCCGCGCCGCGCCCAGCCCCGCGACCGAGCCGAGCCCGAGACCGACCACCGGCACCCGCGCCATGTTCCCGGTCGTGGCCGCGTACCAGCGGGTGCCGCCGATGCCGCCGGGCAGGTTGGCCGCGCCCTTGGTCTCGATGGTCTTGACCGAGCCGCCGCCGCCGGAGCCCTCGATGACGCGGATGATCGGCAGCCGGAAATCGCGCGCCATCTCCTCGGCCATCAGCGGCTTGGCGCTGATCGAGGCGTCGGCGGAGCCGCCGCGCACGGTGAAGTCGTCGCCGACCACCACCACCGGGCGGCCGTCGATCCGGCCGCGGCCGAAAATGCAGTTGGCCGGGGTCAGTTTTGTCAGCTCGCCGGCCGCGTCGTATTCGCCGATTCCGGCGACCGCGCCCATCTCGTGAAAGCTGCCGCCGTCGACCAGCCGGTCGATGCGCTCGCGGACGTTCAGCCGGCCCTGGTCACGCTGGCGCTTGACCTTGTCAACGCCGCCCATCCGCCGCGCGAAATCCTCGCGGCGGGCGAGGTCGTCGAGTTCCGGCTGCCATGTCATTCGTGTTCTCCGGTTTGATCGCTATTTCGTCGGATGCCGCGCGGCGGACAATGTCGGTGTCGGGGCGCGACAGCACCCCCTCGATGTCGCGCGCCAGCGCGCGCAGCGGCGCCGCAACCTCCTCGTGCAGCCGCCGCTCGTCATACATCGCCGACAGCACGCCGATGGTGATGACGGCATAGGTCTGATACTGCGGCGACCAGATCGGCGTGGCGATGCCGTTGATGTGCGGGCTCCACAGCCCGCAGGTCACGACATAGCCCTTTTCCAAAAAATGGCCGCGGTTCGCCGCCATGCGCGGCCGCAGCGCGCCGGCGTCCTGCGGATGCTCGCGCGCCATCTCCGCGACCAGCGCCTCGGCGGAGGCATCGTCGAGCGCCGCGACATAGGCGTGGCCGGCGGCGGTGCGGCCCATCGCGATCCGCGTTCCGACCCCCGAGTGCAGCCCGAGCGCCGCCGCCGAGCGAGCGTATTCCAGGTAGACCAGTTCGAAACGATCCGGGATCACGAAACCAACGGTGCCGGGAATCCGGTCGGCGACATCGCCAAGCCGGTCCTTGATGAAATCGCGCACCTGCCAGCCGCGCAGCATCGAGGTGCTCATCGCCACCGCGCTCGGCCCGATGCGGTATTTCTGATCGTGCGGAAGATAGATCAACTGGCCCATGCGGGTCAGCGTGTGAGTCAGGCGGGAGACGGTGGATCGCGGCAGGCCGCAGCGGTTGGAGATTTCCAGATTGCCGAGGCGGGTCTCGTGGCCCTCGAAGCAGCGCAGCACGTCGAAGGCGCGCGACACCACCTGAATCACGTCATTGCCGCCGGACAGATCGGCGAGAGGCCCGGCCCTGGTCAGCCGCTCCGATCGTCGTCCCATCGATCGCCCTCCCTCAGAGTCGCAAAACCCGTGGCGGTCGCGGGTGCGAACACTCAAAAGCCCTGCGGCCACGGACGCGCCGCAACCCCGCCCCACCATATTCTATTATACGGAATTAAATTCCACTTGCAGAATAAACCACCATAGGCAATCTGCAACGACAAACATCATGCGGCTTTCACTCACACCATGACGGAACAGCGGCGCGGTTTGTCACGCCGCGTTTGCGCGACCCGCAGGGCCGCGCGGCGAAAACCGGTTTCCGCCCCTGGATCAAGGCGTCTTCGATCAAAGCGCCTTGAATGAAACGCCTTGAATGAAGCGCCTTGGGTCAAAACGACGAAACGGAGAGAACGATGGCAGAATCCAGGGTCGTTACCGAAGTGGCCGGGCGGGTCTGCGCGCTGGCGGCCAATCCCGGCGACCGGATCGATGAAGGCGACGACGTCATCCTGGTCGAGGCCATGAAGATGGAATTGCCGGTCCCCGCCCCCGGCGGCGGAACGGTGAAAACCGTGCTCGTCCAGATCGACGACGTGGTCGCGGAGGGCCAGATCGTCGCGATCATCGAGGCGTGATTTGGCAAGCGCGGCGCCGCGACAGCGCGCGCGAGGTTAAGCGTTGCCAATGACCATGGGCGATGACATGATCCGCACACGACAATGTGATCCGCAAAGCGGACGCGATACGGGAGGGGCTCATGTTTCGTTCAATCGTTGCACGCGGCGCTATCGCCGCAGCCGGCGCCGCGCTGCTGTTTTCTGCGACCGCGCGCGCCGACGACGTGAAGCTGCCGTCGTCGATGACGTTCACGGCCTACGACACCGGCTCGTCCGGCTTCAACATCGCCGTCGCCGTCGGCAAGACGATGCAGGAGAGATACAAATCCAGCGTCCGCGTTTTGCCGGCGGGCAACGACGTCGCGCGCCTCGCGCCGTTGCGGGCGAAACGCGCCGTGGTCTCGGCGATGGGAACCGGCAGCTATTTCGCGCAGGAAGGCGTGTTCGAGTTCGGCGCCCGCGAATGGGGACCGCAGCCGATCCAGCTGCTGCTGTCGATCGTCGACTGCAACGGCCTCTCGGTCGGCATCGCCAACGATATCGGCGTCAAGGACTTGAAGGACTTCAAGGGCAAGCGGCTCGGCTTCGTGGTCGGCTCGCCCGCCCTCAACCAGAACGCGCTGGCGATCATCGCCTTCGCCGGCCTCACCAAGGACGACGTCAAGATCGTCGAATTCGCAAGCTACGGCGCGATGTGGAAAGGCATCATCAACAACGACGCCGACGGTGCCTTCGCCTCCACCATTTCCGGACAGGCCCGTGAAGCCGAAACCTCGCCGCGCGGCCTGATGTGGCCGACGATGGCCAAGGACGACAAGGCCGGCTGGCAGCGCGTGCAGGGAATCGGCCCGTTCTTCAAGCCGCACACCGTGACGTGCGGCGCCGGCATCGCCAAGGACAAGCCGATCGAGATGGGCACCTATCCCTATCCGCTGTTCGTGGCCTATGGCACCGAGTCCGTCGACACCATCTATCCGATCGTCAGGGCGATGATCGAGGGCTATGACGGATACAAGGACGGCGCGCCGGGCGCGGTCGGCCTCGAACTCAAGCGCCAGACCATGCAGTGGGTGATCCCGTTCCATCCGGGGACCGTGAAAGCCTTCAAGGAGGCCGGCCACTGGACCGCGCAAGATCAGGCCCATAACGATGGCTTGATTAAGCGTCAGGGCGTCCTCGCCGCCGCATGGGATGCTTACCTCAAGACCAACCCGGCCGACGACAAGTTCGCCGAAGGCTGGTCGGCCGCGCGCAAGGCGGCGCTCGTCAAGGCCAATATGCCCGACGCCTTCAATTGAGACATCCTCCGCCGGGACTTGATATCGCTCGTCGCCCGGTCGCCCGATCCGGCGACGACGATGCCCAAGAAGGAGAGCCGATGTCGCATCCGGATTCCGCTGGCAATGCAGGCGCAGCCATCTCATCCATGACCCCGGCGGACGATGCGGCAACGCGCGTCGTGTTCGAGGATCCCCATGCGACCATGCAGGAATCCGAGGCCACCCGCGTCCGCACCTTGCGCGGGTTCTGGCGCTACGCACTGATCGCGGCGACGGCGGCGACGATCTTCCTGTGCATCAACCAGCAGTTCGCGCTGCGCTTCTTTGTCGGCTACACCCAACTCAACACCGAATATTTCTATCTGCTGATCGCGCTGATGCTGCCGTTCACGTTCCTGATCTTTCCGGGATCGGAAACCGCGAGCCTCGACAGCGTTCCGTGGTATGACATCGCGCTGGCCGTCATCACCTTCGTCGTGTCGCTGGTGCTGATGGCCCATATCCGCAAGGCCGCCGAGGCCGGCTGGGAATTCGGCGGCGCGCCGACGGCGGTCTTTATCGCGGGTCTGGTGATGTGGGCGATGCTGATGGAGGCGCTGCGCCGCACCGGCGGCTGGAGCCTGCTGCTCTGCATCCTGCCCTTCACGCTGTATCCGCTGTTCGCGGACGCAAGCTGGCTCGGGCCGCTGCGCGGCACCCAGTCGACGCTGGAACAGGCCACCGCCTATCACATGCTGTCCGGCGAAAGCCTGCTCGGCATTCCGATCCAGGCTTTCGCCGACACGGTGATCGGCTTTCTGGTGTTCGGCGTCGCGCTGATGATGACCGGCGCCGGAAAATTCTTCATCAACATCGCCTTCGCGCTGTGCGGCACGTTCCGCGGCGGCGCCGCCAAGGTCTGCATCTTCGCCAGCGGCTTGCTCGGCATGATGTCGGGCTCGATCATCTCCAACGTGCTGACCGCCGGCACCATGACCATTCCGGTGATGAAGAAAAGCGGTTTTCGCGCCTCCTATGCCGCCGCCATCGAAGCCTGCGCCTCCACCGGCGCGGTGCTGGCCCCGCCGGTGATGGGTGCAACCGCCTTCGTCATCGCCCAGTTCCTCAATGTCAGCTATGCCGAGGTCGCCGTCGCCGCCATCATTCCGGCGGCGCTGTACTACACCGGCCTGTTCTTGCAGGTGGACGCCTACGCCGCGCGGCACGGCCTTGCCGGCATTCCGCGCTCGGAGCTGCCGAGCGCGTGGCAGGCGGTCAAGGACGGCTGGTACTACATCTTCGTGATCGCGCTGCTGATCGTGATGCTGCTGTATTTCAAGCGCGAGAGCCACGCGCCGTTCTACGCCACCGCATTGTTGCTGGTGCTGAACCAGCTGTTCTCGAAGGACACGCGCTGGACGCTGGCGTCGATCGGAAAATTCTTCGAGGTCAACGGCCGGACCTTCGTCGAACTCGCCGCCATTCTCGCCGGCTGCGGCCTGCTGATCGGCGCGTTCTCGATGACCGGGGTGATCTCCAGCCTCGCCAACGACCTGCTGCGCATCGCCGGCGACAATGCGTTCCTGCTGCTGGCGATGTGCGCGATCACCAGCCTGGTTCTCGGGCTCGGGCTCACCACCACCGCCTGCTACATCTTCCTCGCCATCCTGATTGCGCCGGCGCTTGAGAAAGTCGGCTTGAACCGGATGGCGGTGCACATGTTCATCTTCTACTGGGGCATGTTGTCGTCGATCACGCCACCGGTCGCGATCGCCTCGTTCGCCGCCGCCGGCATCGCCGGCTCGCCCGCGATGAAGACGGGGTGGGAGTCGATGTGGGTCGGCTCCATCATCTATTTCATCCCGTTCTTCTTCGTGCTCAACCCCGCTTTGGTGATGCAGGGCAATTATCTCGCGGGCGTCGGCCTGATGGCGCTGATCGCGTTCGGCACCGTCTTCATCTGCGGCGGCATTCAGGGCTACCAGATCGGGGTCGGCGACCTGCGGCGCGCCGGGGCGCTGGAATGGCCGATCCGGGTGCTGATGATCCTCGGCGGCATTGTCGTCGCGACGCCGGGCGGCGGCATCATGCCGCTGTCGCAAATTCAGGTCACCACGCTCGGCGCGGCGATCCTGATTCCGACGATTCTGGTGGCGCGGCTGCTTTGCAGCCGCAGCCAGACGGCGATTCCGGCGCGCGGCCGGTGATCGCCTGTGACATTTTCGTTTTGAAGGAAACACCCGCCACGAAGTGATGCGCGCTCCCTCTCCCGTGGGGAGAGGGTTGGGGTGAGGGATTACGGCCTCGCTGGCGATCGATCCCCCTCACCCGGAGCCTTCGGCTCCGACCTCTCCCCGCCGGGGAGAGGTGACGTGTCGTCCGGGGCGATTCCGTCAAAAGCGAAAAATCTTCAAGCCCGGAACACCACCGCGTCGACCACCACGCAGCCCTTGCCTTCGCTACCCAGCATCACCGGGTTGAGGTCGAGGCTCATTACCTTGGCCTCGGGATCGGCCATCAGCGCGCCGATCCGCACGATGGCGTCGCTCAGCGCCGCGACATCCATCGGCGGCTCGCCGCGCACGCCGGCGAACAGCGGCGCGACGCGCAGCCGCCGCAGCGCCGCCTCGGCGTCGGCTTGCGTGAACGGCGGCAGCAGCAGGGCGGTGTCGCGAAAAATCTCGACATACTTGCCGCCGTCGCCCATCGCCACCACCGGCCCGAACACCGGATCGCGATGCGCGCCGATCATGATCTCGCGGCGGCCCCTCGCCATCGCCGCGACGATGACGCCGTCGAACCGCGCGCCGTGGTCGTGGATGATCCGCTCCATGTCGTCATAGATTCCGGCGACCGCCTCCGGCGTGGCGACGCCGAGCCTCACCAGCCCAAGCTCGGACTTGTGGGCGATATCGGCCGAGCAGCCTTTCACCACCACCGGCCCGCCGATCGCCGCGAGCGCCGCGATCGCGTCCTCGCGCGCGTGGCAAAGCCGATGCGGCACCACCGGGATGCCGCGCGCCGCCAGCAAGGCGAGGCTATCCGCCTCGTTCAGCATCTTCATTGCGCCGGCGGGAGCCGGCGCGGATTTTGCGCGCTTTGCCTGGCGCCCCCGCGTGCGCGCCATCAATTCGCGATGCGACAGGAATTGATTGAGCGCGGCGACGCCCTCCACCTCGGTTGGAAACACGATGGTGCCGTGCGCGGAAAATTCGTCGGCGACGCTCTTTTGCGTCGCCGCCACCACCAGCGGCTTGCCGGTCTGCCTGCCGAACGCCGCCGTGTCGCGCGCGAAGGCCGGCACGTCGTAGCCCGGCCCCGCCACCGGCACGCCGATCAGGAATGCATCCGCCGCCGGATCCTCGGCGATCACCGGCAGGATATCGCCGAACAGCCGGCTGTTGGACAACAGCGCCGCGGTGATGTCGATCGGATTGGTGGTGGTGGCGAAGCTCGGCAAAATTGCCTTGAGCTTCTTGTCGGTCTCCGGCGCGAGTTTCGCCATCGGCATACCGGCCGCGGTCGCGGCGTCCGCCGTCATCACGCAGACCGCGCCGGAATTGCTGATCGCCACCAGCCGGCGGCCGTTCGGCTTCCAGCCCTTCAGGTACAGCTCGGTCGCCTCCACCAGCCCGCGCATGTCCGGCGCGCGCCAGATGCCGTGATGCTCGAAGAACGCATCGACCACGCGGTCCTCGTTGGCGAGCGCGCCGGTGTGCGACTGCGCCGCCTGCCGCCCCGCCTCGGTGCGGCCCGACTTCAGCGCGATCACCGGCAGGTCGCGATCGCGCGCCACCGCCGCCAGTTCCTCCAGATATTTGGTCTCGGGAATGCTTTCGAGATAGAGCAGCAGCAGCCGGACCTCCGAATCCTCGGCCACCGCCACCGCCAGTTCGCCGACGGTGATGTCGGCATCATTGCCGGTGGCATGGGTGTGGCGGACGCCGATGCCCTTCTGGCGCAGGAAGCCGACCGGCACCGTCGACAGCGCCCCGCTCTGGCTCAGCATCGCGACGTGGCCCTCGGCGCGGTCCATGTCCATGAACATGGTGGAGAAGCTGGCGATGGCGCCGGTGCCGAAATTGGCGAGCCCTTGCGAGTTCGGCCCGACGATGCGCATCCCGGCCTTGTGGGCGGCCTCGACCATGCGGCGCTCCTTGGCCTGCCGGCGACCGCATCGACCTCGCCGAAGCCGGACGCCATCACCACCGCGACCTTGACGCCGCGCGCCGCGCAATCCTCCACTGCGCCGATGGCGTTGTCGCCGGCGACCGCGACGATCGCCATCTCCGGCGCCTCGGGCAGATCGGCGAGGCTGGCGTAGCACTTGTGGCCCTGCACGTCGGGGCGCGCCGGATTGATCGGAAACACCTTGCCCTTGAAGCCGAACTTGTCGAGATAATGGACCGGCCGGCCGCCGACCTTGTTGTAATTCTCCGAGGCTCCGATGATCGCAACGGAACGCGGATCGAGGGCGGCCTTGAGGCGGCTCATGGGATGGTCCTTTCAGAATGCGGTGCGGAGCGGCCGATCCTTCAGAGCATATTGTGATCGGATTGAATCGGTCTGTGTCATGCCCGGACTTCATCCGGGCATCCATCTTCTTGAAAAATGATGGATTGCCGGGTCGAGCCCGGCAATGACGCTTGATGGTGTTTCCATCAAGATGCAATCCGCTCAGTAGGATTTCGGCAGGCCCAGCACCTTCTCGGCGATGAAGGACAGGATGAGCTGCGGGCTGATCGGCGCGATGCGCGGGATCATGATTTCGCGCAGGTAGCGCTCGACATGAAACTCCCTGGCGTAGCCGAAGCCGCCATGGGTCATCACCGCTTGCTCGCAGGCGTGGAATCCGGCTTCGGCCGCCAGATATTTCGCGGCGTTGGCGGCCGGCCCGCAGGACAGGCCCTTGTCGTACTGCCAGCCCGCCGACATCACCATCAGCCACGCCGCTTCCAACTCCATCCAGTTGTTCGCCAGCGGGTGCTGGATCGCCTGATTCTGGCCGATCGGCCGGTTGAACACGATGCGGCTTTTGGCGTAGGCGGCGGCGCGCGACAGCGCCAGCCGGCCGAGCCCCACCGCTTCCGCCGCGATCAGGATGCGCTCCGGATTCATGCCGTGCAGGATGTATTCGAAACCGCGCCCCTCCTCGCCGATCCGGTCCTCGACCGGAATCTCGAAATCCGCGAAGAACAGCTCGTTGGAATCGACCGCCTTGCGGCCCATCTTCTCGATTTCATGCACCGCGATACGCGAGCGGTCGAAGTCGGTGTAGAACAGGCTCAACCCGCGGGTCGGCGATTTCACCTCCTCCAGCGGCGTGGTGCGCGCCAGCAGGAGAATCTTCTCGGCCACCTGCGCCGTCGAGATCCAGACTTTCTGGCCGTTGACGACGTATTTGTCGCCGTGGCGCACCGCGCGGGTTTTCAGTTGCGTGGTGTTGAGCCCGGTGTTCGGCTCGGTCACCGCGAAGCAAGCGCGCTCCGCGCCGGAGACGATCGGCGGCAACATGCGCCGGCACTGCGCCTCGGTGCCGAACACCACCACCGGATTGAGGCCAAACACGTTCATATGCACCGCGGAGGCGCCCGACATGCCGGCGCCGGATTCCGAAATGGTGTGCATCATGATCGCGGCCTCGGTGATGCCGAGGCCCGATCCGCCATAGGCCTCGGGAATGCAGATGCCGAGCCAGCCGGCATCCGCCATCGCCTTGTGAAACTCCGCCGGAAAACCGCCCTCGCGGTCCTTCGCCAGCCAATAGGCATCGTCGAATCCGGTGCAGATCTTCGCGATGGCGTCGCGGATGGATTCCTGTTCGGGGGTGAGTGCGAAATCCATCGTGCGATCTCCTTGCCTGTAACTAGTTGACGGGCCGGTTGGTGACGCCGTCGTCGATCAGTCGCGCGATCTCGTCCCGCGAATAGCCGGCCTCGCGCAGCACCTCCGCGCTCTGCTCGCCGAGGCGCGGGGCGAGGCGCGCCGGTTCGGCCGGCGTCTCCGACCAGGTCGCGGCGGTGCGCATGCTGCGGATTTTTCCCTCGCTCGGATGCTCCACGATCGGAAAGAATCCGGTGGCGGCCAGATGCGGGTCGCCAAGGATGCTGACGAGGTCGTGCATCGGCAAGGCCGGCACGTCGGCCGCGTTCAACAGCGTGATCCATTCGGCGGTCGAGCGCTGCGCGATGATGCGCGCCAGTTCGGCGTAGACATGATCGATATTGGCGGCGCGCCCCGCGAAGGTCGAAAAGCGCGGATCGTCGCGCAGGTCGTCACGCCCGGTCGCGGTGAGGAAGTTGTCCCACTGCTTGTCGTTATAGACGATGACGCAGAGATAGCCGTCGGAGGTCTGGTACGGCCTGCGGTCCGGCGACAGATGGCGGGCATAGCCGCCCCGGTCGAGCGGCGGCTCATAGGTCAGGCCGCCGAGATGGTCGCCCATGACGACGCCGGTCATGGTCTCGAACATCGGAATATCGACCCGCTGGCCGATGCCGGTGCGCTCGCGATGCACGAGGCTGGCGAGGATCGCGCCCACCGCGTTGAGCCCGACGACGCGATCGGCGAGCGCGGCGGGCACGTAGCGCGGGGTGCCGTCGCCGCCGCGCGCCATCAGGTGCGCCAGCGCCGAGCCGCCCTGGATGAGGTCGTCATAGGCGGCCTTCGCCGCGTAGGGACCATCCTGGCCGAAGCCGAACACGCCGGCGTAAATCAGGCGCGGATTGACGGCGGCGACATCCTCATAGCCGAGCCGCAGCCGCTGCATCGCTTGCGGGCGGACGTTGTAGACCAGGATATCGGCGTCCGCGACCAGCCGCAGCACCACGGCGCGGCCGGCCTCCTTCTTGAGGTCGAGACAGATGCTGCGCTTGCTGCGGTTGGCGTTGAGAAACACCGGCCCCATGCCGGGATGCCGGCTCGGTCCGATCTGGCGGGTAACGTCGCCGTCGAGCGTTTCGATCTTGATGACGTCGGCGCCGTAGTCGCCGAGCAACTGGGTCGCCGAGGGACCCATCAGCACCGTCGTCATGTCGACGACCTTGATGCCCTGCAACGGCCCCATGGTTCCTCCCGCCTTGAACAGCGCCTCGCGCCGCGTCCGTCGTACTAACGGCAGCGAAACCGCGAGATCAAGAGCGTTCGCCGGGGGCGGCCATGTTGGCGGGACATGCCGAACAGGAGGGCGCGACATCGGTATTCTGTCGCGCGGAATGCGCGGCAGGCTATTTGCCGGCCATCATCTCGCGCAGCGCGGTTTTCAGCACCTTGCCGTAATTGTTCTTCGGCAGCGACGGCAGATAGACGTAACGCTTCGGGCGCTTGAAGCGCGCGATCGACGCCAGGCAGTGGGCGTCGAATTTGCGGTCGTCGGCCTCGGCGCCGTCTTCCAGCACCATGCAGGCGACGACGATCTCGCCCCACTCGGGATCGGGAACGCCGATCGCCGAAACCTCGCGAATCTCGGGATGGGTCAGGAGCGCCTCCTCGACCTCGCGCGGATAGATGTTGGTGCCGCCGGAGATGATGACGTCCTTGGAGCGGTCCGACAGCGTCAGGAAACCGTCGGCGTCGAGCCGGCCGACATCGCCGGTGCGCAGCCAGCCGTCCTTGAGCGCGGCGGCGCTGGCTTCCGGATTGTTCCAGTAGCCCAGCATCACCGCGGTGCCCTTGGCCTCGATCTCGCCGGTCTCGCCGGCGGGCAGCGGCTTGCCGTCGGCGCCGGTGATCCGCACCGACATCACGCTTTGCGCCGTGCCGACCGAGGCCAGCCGTTCAAGATAGCGCTGATCGTCGGCGCGGCCGTGCCATTCGCGGCCGAGCGCGGTGATGGTCATCGGCGATTCGCCCTGGCCGTAGATCTGCACGAAGCGCTGGCCCATGGTCGCCATGGCGTCGCGGATATCGGCGAGATACATCGGGCCGCCGCCGTAAACGATGGTCTTGATGCCGTCGCCATTCTCGCCGCGCATCTTGGCGGCATCCACCAGACGGCGCACCATGGTCGGCGCAGCGAACATCGAGACATCGCGCAGTTGCTTGCCGAGCGTCAGCACCTCGTCGGCGTCGAAGCCGCCGGAATCCGGCACCACGTGGCGCGCGCCGACGCGCACGTTGGGAAAGTTGTAGAGCCCCGCGCCGTGCGAGATCGGCGCGGCGTACAGCACGGCGTCCCGCGACGCAGGTTGATCGACATCGGCGAAGTAGCACATCGACATCGCCAGCAGATTGCCGTGGCTCAGCATCACGCCCTTGGGCCGTCCGGTGGTGCCGGAGGTGTAGAACAGCCAGGCGAGATCGTCGGTTTCGCGCGGCAGCGGCGCGGCCGCCCCCTCACCCTCGCGCGCGCGAAGATAATCGTCGCCATCGACCGACCATGTCGGCAACGGCACGTCCGCTTCCGCCCAGTGTTCCGCCGTGTCGTCGGAGATGAACAGCAGCTTCGCGCCGGCATTCTTGCAGATCCACCCGGCCTCGCGGCCGTGCAGCTTGGCGTTGATCGGCACCGCCGCCGCGCCGATCCACCAGATGCCGTAAAGGCATTCGAAATAGGCGGTGCGGTTGGTCATGAACAGCGCGACGCGGTCGCCCGGCGCGACGCCATGCCGGCTCGCCAGACACGCGCCCACCGCCGCCGCGCGCGCGGCGAAGGTGCGATAGTCGGCGTCGACGCGGGTGCCGGTCAAGAGCGCCGGCGCATCGGGGCGCAGATGCGCGCTCGCCGAAAGCCATTCGGCCATGTTCATGATCGACCTCCCGCCGCGCCAGCCGGCCTATTTCGCCGGCTCCAGCAACGAGACGTAGTTGGCGACCGCGGCGCCGCCCATGTTGAACACGCCGCCGAGCTTGGCGTCCTTGATCTGCATGCCTTCCGGAGCCTGTCCCAACAGTTGCATGGCGGTGAGCACATGCATCGAGACGCCGGTGGCGCCGATCGGATGACCCTTGGCCTTGAGGCCGCCGGACGGGTTGATCGGCAGCTTGCCGTCCTTCTGGGTCCAGCCTTCCTTGATGGCGCGCGCGCCCTGCCCGCGCGGCGTCAGGCCCATCGCTTCATACTCGATCAGTTCGGCGATGGTGAAGCAGTCATGGGTCTCGACGAAGGACAGGTCCGACAGCGTGACGCCGGCGGATTGCAACGCGCGCTGCCACGCCACGGTGCAGCCCTCGAAATCGAGAATGTCGCGCTTCGACATCGGCAGGAAATCCTGCGCATGCGCGGTGGCGCGGATGTTGACGGCCTTGCCCATGGCCTTGGCGGTCTCGCCGTCGGCTAGCACCAGGGCGGCAGCGCCGTCCGACACCAGCGAGCAGTCGGTGCGCTTCAGGGGACCGGCGACGAACGGGTTCTTGTCGCTCTCGGCGCGGCAGAACTCGAAGCCGAAATCCTTGCGCATCTGCGCGTAAGGGTTGGCGACGCCGTTCTTGTGGTTCTTGGCGGCGATCAGCGCCAGGGCGTCGGACTGGTCGCCGTATTTCTGGAAATAGGCTTGCGCGATCTTGCCGAACACGCCGGCGAAACCGGCGGGGGTGTCGCCGTCCTCCGGCAGATAGGAGGCGCGCAGCAGGTTCTTGCCGATCTCGGGGCCCGGCGTCCGCGTCATCTGCTCGACCCCGACCACCAGCACGATGCGCGCGGCGCCCGCGGCGATGGCGCGGATGCCCTGATGCACCGCCGCCGAGCCGGTGGCGCAGGCGTTCTCGACGCGGGTCGCCGGCTTGAAGCGCAACTTGGGGTCGGCCTGCAACACCAGCGCCGCGGTGAAATCCTGCGGCGAGAAGCCCGCATTGAAGTGGCCGAGCACGATCTCGTCGACGTCGGCGGCGGAAATGCCGGCGTCGGCCAGCGCCTCGTTGGCGGCGCGGACCACCAGGCTCTCCACGGTCTCCGCGTCGAACTTCCCGAACGGCGTATGCGCCCATCCCACGATGCTGGCTGTCATGATGATCTTCCTGTCCCTGTCGAATTTCCATCGTCCGCCGGCCGCGCGATGCCGCCGGCCCGGTTCGGACCGACTATAGCGCATCGGCTCCGCCGGACCACAGCGGTTTGAACAATTCCGCTATTCGGCCGGTGTCACGCCACGAACTTGCCGCCCAGTTCATCCTCGATATGGATGCGGATGATGTCGTCAAAAGTCTTTTCCGCGGTGGTGAAGCCCAGCTTCTCGGCGCGCGCGGTGTCGAACTGGCGCGGCCAGCCGTCGACGATGCTAATGATCGCCGGATCCGGCTCGCGGCGGATGCGGGCGGCGACGTTCTTGCCGGCGACCCGCTCCAGCGCCGCGATCTGCTCGCCGACGGTGGCGGCGAGCCCCGGCATGCTCAGGCTGCGGCGGGCGCCCATCGCGGCGGTGTCCATGGCGCCGGCGTGAAGCAGGAAGCCGACCGCCGAGCGCGGCGAGGCGTGCCAGTGCCGCACCTCCTCGGAAACCGGCAGCACCGCGCCCTCGCCCGCGAGCGGCTCGCGGATGATGTTGGAGAAGAAGCCCGACGCCGCCTTGTTGGGCTTGCCGGGGCGCACGCAGATGGTCGGCAGGCGAATGCCGATGCCGTCGAGGAAGCCTTTCCGGGTGTAGTCGGCGATCAGCAACTCGCAGATCGCCTTCTGGGTGCCGTAGCTGGTCAGCGGCGTCAGGAAAAACTCGTCGCCGATCTTGTCCGGGAACGGCGCGCCGAACACCGCCACCGACGAGGTGAACACCAGCCGCGGCTTGTAGCCGCCACTGAGCGCGCGGATCGCCTCGATCAGATAGCGGGTGCCGTCGAGATTGATGCGATAGCCCTTGTCGAACTCCACCTCGGCCTCGCCGGAGACGATGGCGGCGAGATGAAAGATCACGTCGGGGCGCTCCGCGACCAGCGGCGCGGCGGCGCCGGGATCGGAGAAGTCGCTGGTGACCAGCCGGGTCGGGATGGTGTTGCCGGCCGGGCTCTGCGGCGCGACGACGTCCTGCAACGTCAGCCGCGTGATATCGCGGTGGCCTAGCCGCCCGTCGCGCGCCAGCCGTTCGGTCAATTTGCGGCCGACCATGCCGGCGGCGCCGAGAACGAGTATATGCACTTTGATGATTTCCTTTGTTGATCGTCATTCATCGGTCGTCATTGCGAGCACCCGGATCGGCGCTTCGCGCCGTCCGAGCACAGGCTCCGCGAAGCAACCCAGAAAGCCGCGAAGCAAGAAAAGCCGCGAAGCAAGACCTGGATTGCTTCGTCGCTTGCGCTCCTCGCAATGACGTTTTCGAAAAATCGAATCCTACTCCTTCACCGCGCCGGTCATGGCCGAGACGTAGTGCTCGACGAAGAAGGCGTAAAGGATGACCAGCGGCAGCGAGCCGACCAGCGCGCCCGCCATCAGCGAGCCCCACTTGTAGATGTCGCCGTCGACGAACTCGTTGACGATCGCCACCGGCACCGTCTTGTTCGGCGTCGATTGCAGGAACGTCAGGGCGTAGATGAATTCGTTCCAGCACAGCGTGAACGAGAAAATGAACGCCGAGATCAGACCGGGGACCGCCAGCGGAAGGACGATCTTGACCAAAATCTGCCAGCGCGACGCGCCGTCGATCAGCGCGCATTCCTCCAGTTCATACGGGATCGTCTTGAAATAGCCCATCAGCAGCCAGGTCGAGAACGGGATCAGCAGCGTCGGATAGACCAGGATCAGTGACAGCGGCGAGTCGAACAGGCCGTAAGCCTGGATCACCGACGCCAGCGGGATGAACAGGATCGACGGCGGCACCAGATAGGCGAAGAAGATCAGCACGCCGACCGCGTCGCCGCCCTTGAAGCGTAGCCGCACGATGGCGTAGGCCGAGAGCACGCTGGCGATGATCGACAGCGTAGTGGCGCAGGCCGCGACATACATCGTGTTCCACAGCCAGCGCGGATATTCGGTCTCGAACAGGAGCTTGGTGATGTGCTTGAGCGTCGGATGGACCACCCAGAACGGGTTGTAGGTCTGCATGTCGATCAGTTGCTCGTCGGGTTTGATCGAGGTCAGCGCCATCCAGTAGAACGGGAACAGCAGCACGACGAGGATGATGAACAGCGGCAGATAGAGCGTCACCAGCCGGCGCGGCAGGCTTTCGAGATAGCTCATGCCTTCGCTGTCGTCGCTCCTGGCGAGCGCGGCGGCGGCCTGGACCGCGGTTTTGGCCTGTGCTGCGGTCTCAGTCATTGTCCGATCCTTGCTGCCACTTGCGGCGCTGCATGCCGAACCACGAGATCGCGATGGCCGCCAGCAGGAACGGGATCATCGCGGTGGCGATCGCCGCGCCCTCGCCAAGGCGTCCCGAGAGAATGCCGCGCTGGTAGCTCAAGGTCGCCATCAGGTGCGTCGCGTTCACCGGGCCGCCGCGGGTCAGGGCCCACACCAGCTGGAAATCGGTGAAGGTGAACAGCACCGAGAACGTCATCACCACCGCGATGATCGGGGTCAGCAGCGGATAGGTGATGTAGCGGAAGCGTTGCCAGTCGGTGGCGCCGTCCAGCGTCGCGGCTTCATACAGCGACGGCGACACCGTCTGCAAACCGGCCAGCAGGGTGATCGCCACGAACGGCACGCCGCGCCAGATATTGGCGAAGATCACGCTGGCGCGCGCCATGTTGGGATCGCCGAGAAAATTGATGTTGTTGCTGATGAGGCCGAGTTTAATCAATGACCACGACACGATCGAGAACTGGGGATCGTAGATCCACCAGAAGGCGATGGCCGACAGCACCGTGGGCACGATGAAGGGAATCAGCACGATGGCGCGGATGATCGCCTTGAACGGCATGTGCCGGTTCAAGAGCAGCGCCAGATACAACCCGACCGCGAATTTGATGATGCTGGCGATGATCGTATAGAGCAGCGTATTGAACACCGAGAGCCAGAAGATGCTGTCGTTCCACAGCCACTCGTAGTTCTCCAGCCCGATGAAGACACCGGTGCGGCCAATGCGCTCGTCGGTGAAGCTCATCCAGACGCCGAGCCCGAGCGGATAGGCCAGGAACAGGATCAGGAACGCCGCCGTCGGCAGCATGAACCACAGCGCCAGCCAGTTGCGGTTGGTGCGCAGCCGTTCCCAGAGCGACCTTGTGTCCTTGTAGACGGCGCGCGCCGGCGTCTGCATTGTGGCCGGTCGCGCCGTTGATGTCTGCATCGTTGTCATTCGGTTCCAGCTCCGCAGCGGCGAAAATCAAACCAGCGCGTCCGCGCTGATGCGGCCTCGCCCCGATCGCGGTCCGATCCCGGTGGCCGGCGGGACGCCGGCGCGAAGTCGTCGCGCCGGCGTCCGCGCCGCTCAACCACCGCGGAAGATGCGCTTGGCGTTGCGTTCCGCCGAGGCCATCGCCGTCTTGACGTCCTCGCGGCCGGTGGCGTAGTTCGCGAACATGTCGACCACCACGAAATCCGCGATCGCGGCGGCGGCCGCCTCGCTCATGGTGGCGACGCCGGCCGGCGTGTTCGCGGTCCGCGCCACGTCGCGGAACGGGGTGTTCTTCGGATCGGCGGTCCAGATCGGGTTCTTCTCGAAGCCGAGCAGGAACGGCGACAGATAGCCTTGCGCCGCCTCGACCCACGGGTTGAACTGGGCCGGATCGAGCATGAAGGCGGTGAACGCCTTGCACGCCTGCGGGTACTTGCTGAAGGTGTAGATCAGGATCGGGAATCCGAGATGCAGTTCCCGCGTCTTGCCGTCGAGGCCCGGCGGCAAATGCGCGTGGTTCATATCCTCGGCGATCGCCGGGTTCTCCTTCTTCGCCGCGACATAGATCGAGATGCCGTTGACGGTGAGATGAAGTTGGCCGGCCAGGAACGCCTTGTTGTTGTTGCTGTCGTTCCACGACGCCGTGCCGGGCACGAAGTTCTCGTAGAGTTGCTTGACGTATTCCAGCGCCTTGGCGGTTTCCGGCGAATTGACGACGACCTTGTTGTCCTTGTCGATCAGCTTGCCGCCATGCGCCCACAGCGCCCAGTGCAGCCAGCCGTTGGCGTCGCCCGAGGCGTGGCCGAGCGCCATGCCGGCCGGCGTGCCGTTCTTGTGCATGCCCTTGACCAGGTCGAGGAAGCCGCCGAGGTCCTTGGGGAATTCCTTGTGGCCGGCCTTCTCGGCGGCCTTGATGCGGTAGTTGACGAGCCCGCCGGTGGCCGCCACCGGAATGCCGATCCACTTGCCGTTCAGCATGCCGTAGGCCTTGCCGGAATCGGACCAGCCGCCGCCGACCTTGGCGAGATGGTCGGCGACGTCGGTGACGTCGACGCATTTGGAGGGGAACAGGAACGGCAGCGAATACAGGCCCCACACCATGTCGAGGCCCTGCCCGGTGTTGGCCGCCACCGACGCCTTCGGCTGGATGTCGTCATAGGCTTCGTTGGAGACGTTGATGGTGATGTTGTTGGCCTTCTGGAAGGTATCGACGATCTTCATGAAGGCGACGTCCTCGGCCTCGACGAACCGCTTCCAGCGCAGCAGGTTGATCTTGGCGCCGGGCTCCGGCTTCCACGGCGAGGTTTGCGCCCATGCCTTGGCGTAGCCCAGCAGTTGCTCGCTCGACATCGTCGCCGCGGCCGCCAGAAGCGTCGCGCCGCCCTTGAGCAACGAACGCCGGTCGGTGGTAAAATCGTTCATGGTTTTCTCCCTGCCTTCAGTTTGCGTTTGTTGGTTCGCGTTTGCCGTTTCGTGGTGGTTTTTGCCTCTGTTGTCGTGTCCTGTTTGTCGCTTGTGTTGCCAACAGTGACGCGGCCGGATCACAGGCGCCGGCCGCTATCCTTGTCGAACAGATGCGCCACCTCCGCGCGCGGGCGCAGGTGAATCTTGTCGCCCGGCGCCACCGGATGGCGATCGCGAAACACCGCGATCAGTTCCTGCGCGCCGATCCGCGCCACGATCTGGGTCTCCGATCCGGTCGGCTCCACCACCGCGACCTCGGCCTCGATGCCGTCGGAGGCGAGGTCGAGATGCTCGGGGCGCACGCCGTAGACCACCGGACGGCCGTCCAAGCCTGCCGGCGCCGAGGCGACCGGCAGCCGGCTGCCGTTCTCGGTTTCGACATAGGGCTGGCCGCCGTTCACCTTGAGGTGACCGTTGAGGAAATTCATCGCCGGCGAGCCGATGAAGCCGGCGACGAACTGATTTTCGGGATGATCGTACAATTCGAGCGGCGAGCCGATCTGCTCGACGATGCCGTCATGCATCACCACGATCTTGTCGGCCATGGTCATGGCCTCGATCTGGTCGTGGGTGACGTAAACCGTGGTGGTCTTGAGCCGCTGGTGCAGTTCCTTGATCTCGGTGCGCATCGCCACCCGCAGCTTGGCGTCGAGATTCGACAGCGGCTCGTCGAACAAAAACACCTGCGGATCGCGGACGATGGCGCGCCCCATCGCGACGCGCTGCCGCTGCCCGCCGGACAACTGGCGCGGATAGCGATCCAGGAGCGGCGTCAGATCGAGAATCTCGGCGGCCTTCTTGACGCGGGTGGAGATGTCCGCCTGCTCGGCCTTCCGCAGCTTGAGCGAGAACCCCATGTTCTGCGCCACCGTCATGTGCGGATAGAGCGCATAGTTCTGGAACACCATGGCGATGTCGCGCTCTTTCGGCTGCACGTTGTTGACCACGCGGTCGCCGATCGCGATGGTGCCGGAGGTGATGTTCTCCAGCCCGGCCAGCATCCGCAGCAATGTGGACTTGCCGCAACCCGAAGGTCCCACCAGAACAACGAAGGCGCCGTCCTCGATCGGAATGCTGACGCCGTGCAGAACCTCGAATCCGCCAAAGGATTTCCGCACGTCGCTGATCTGTACCGACGCCATCGTTTCGGTCCCTCATGTTCCGGCGTTGTACGGCGCGAACCGTCGCGGCTCTGGTTCTCTGGCTTTCGCGACGAAAGCCGCGCGGGGCATTCTCCCTGAGTGAGGCGCCATTATCAATGCGGTGGTAGCGCTGTCAATAATCATTTCATCGTGGGGCCGGCTGTGCTATCAGCGCCACATGGCGCGCGCGCGGACCAGTTCCGGGAAGGTCAGGCTCACCGAAGTCGCGAAACTCGCGGGCGTGAGTCCGATCACCGCGTCGCGTTTCTTTCGCAATCCGGAGGCGTTGTCGCCGGCCAAGCGCGAGCGGGTCGACAACGCCGCGCGGCAACTCGGCTACGTGCCCGATCTCGCCGCGCGCGCGCTGGCCTCACGGCGCACCGAAGTGGTCGGCGTGTTGATTCCCTCCTTCACCAACAATGTGTTCTCCGACGTGCTGCGCGGAATCTATGACGGGTCGGGCGAGAGCCGCTACTCGATCCAGCTCGTCAACACCGACTACAGCATCCTTCAGGAAGAAAAGCTGTTGCGGCTGTTCAAGGCGCAGCGGCCGGCGGGGCTGGTGGTGACCGGCATCAACCAGACCGCGGAGTCGCGCGCGATCCTGGAATCGATGAACTGCCCCGTCGTCCAGATCATGGAACTGGGTCCCGATCCGATCGACATGATGGTCGGATTTTCGCATAATGCCGCGGCATTCGCGGTGATTTCCCACCTGATCGAATTGAATTTCAAGCGCATCGGCTTTCTCGGCGCGCGCATGGACCCGCGCGTGCAGCGCCGCCTCGAAGGCTACACCGACGCGATGCGGCGGGCCGCGCTGTACGATCCGCGACTAATCATCACGACCCCGGTTTCGACCTCGGTGACGATGGGCGGAACGCTGTTCGCGGATCTGCTGATGAAAGCACCGGACCTCGACGCGGTGTTCTGCGTCAACGACGACCTCGCCCTGGGCACGCTGTTCGAATGCCAGCGCCGGCGCATCCAGGTGCCCGAGGACATCGCCATCGTCGGCTTCAACGATCTCGAATATGTCGCCTCGGCGGTGCCGCCGCTCTCCAGCGTCCGCACCAACCGCTACGACATGGGCAGGATCGCCATCACCATGCTGATGGACGCGATCGAGGGCAGGCCGGCGCCGGCGCCGGTGATCGATCTCGGATTCGAATTGATGCTCCGACGCAGTTCCGCTGCCCGCCGCGCCTGACCGGCGGTCATGGGCGGACCATTTCCGCCCCGTTACAAAATTTGGTAGCGCTGTCTTTTTGACGTGACTCGCGGCGGTGTCTCTGGAACAATGTCGCGTCGAGCGCCGCGCCCGCGACCCGCTCCGATGTCATGGCAACAACAATCCGACGAACCCTGCGAACAGCGACGCGGGAGGACACATTGAACAAGACAGCCGACCAGACCCCATCCACGACCGGCCCCGCCCGCAAGCTCCGCTCCGCCGAATGGTTCAACAACCCGCACAACCCGGCGATGACCGCGCTCTATCTGGAGCGCTATCTCAATTTCGGCCTGACGCGGGAGGAATTGCAGTCGGGCAAGCCGATCATCGGCATCGCCCAGACCGGCAGCGATCTGTCGCCCTGCAACCGGCATCATCTCGACCTCGCGAGCCGCGTCCGCGAAGGCATCCGCACCGCCGGCGGCATCGCGATGGAGTTTCCCGTGCATCCGATCCAGGAAACCGGCAAGCGGCCGACCGCGGCCCTCGACCGCAACCTCGCCTATATGGGCCTGGTCGAGGTGCTGTTCAGCTATCCGCTCGACGGCGTGGTGCTGACCACCGGCTGCGACAAGACCACGCCGGCCTGCCTGATGGCGGCGGCGACCGTCAACATTCCGTCGATCGTGCTGTCCGGCGGGCCGATGCTCAACGGCTGGTTCAACGGCGTGCGCTCGGGCTCCGGCACCGCGGTCTGGACATCGCGCGAACGGCTCGCCGCCGGCGAGATCGACTACGAGGAATTCATCCGCATCGTGGCTTCCTCCGCGCCTTCCGTCGGCCACTGCAACACCATGGGCACCGCCTCGACCATGAACTCGCTGGCGGAAGCGCTCGGCATGTCGCTGCCCGGCTGCGCGGCGATTCCCGCGCCCTACCGCGAGCGCGGCCAGATCGCCTACGAGACCGGGGTGCGCGCCGTCGAGATGGTGCGGGAGGACCTCAAGCCCTCGGACATCCTGACCCGCGAGGCGTTCGAGAACTGCATCGTCGTCAACTCCGCGATCGGCGGCTCCACCAACGCGCCGATCCATATCAACGCGCTGGCCCGGCATATCGGCGTCGAGCTGTCGATCGACGATTGGCAGAGCGTCGGCCATGACGTGCCGTTGCTGGTCAACATGCAGCCGGCCGGGTTCTATCTCGGCGAGGAATATCACCGCGCCGGCGGCGTGCCCGCCGTGGTCGGCGAGCTGATGCGGCACAAGCGCATCCACGAGAACGCGATGACCGTCAACGGCCGCACCATGGGCGACAACTGCCGCGATGCGCAAAAGCCTGACGGCGACGTGATCTGGAGCTACGACAAGCCGCTGGTCGCGGACGCCGGTTTCCTCGTCTTGCGCGGCAACCTGTTCGATTCCGCGATCATGAAGACCAGCGTGATCTCCAAGGAATTTCGCGACCGCTATCTCTCCAACCCGAACGACCCCAACGCCTTCGAGGGCCGCGCCATCGTGTTCGAGGGACCGGAGGATTATCACGCGCGGATCGACGACCCACTGCTGAACATCGACGAGCGCTGCATGCTGTTCGTGCGCGGCGTCGGCCCGATCGGCTATCCGGGCGGCGCGGAAGTGGTCAACATGCAGCCGCCGGCGGCGCTAATCAAGCGCGGCATCCTCTCGCTGCCCTGCATCGGCGACGGCCGCCAGTCCGGCACCTCGGGCTCGCCCTCGATCCTCAACGCCACGCCGGAAGCCGCCGCCGACGGTGGCCTCGCCATCCTGAAAACCGGCGATCGGGTGCGCATCGACCTCAACAAGGGCAGCGCCGACATCATGATCCCGGACGCCGAGGTGGCAAGCCGCCGCGCCGAACTGAAGGCCAAGGGCGGCTTCCCCTACCCGGCCAACCAGACGCCGTGGCAGGAGATGTATCGCAACACCGTCGGCCAGCACGCCACTGGCGCCTGCATGGAATTCGCGACGCGCTATCAGGACATCGCCGGCCGCGTCGGCGTCGCCCGCGACAATCACTGAGAATATCCTCGTCATTGCGAGCGAAGCGAAGCAATCCAGGCGACCGCAAGCAAGAACCGGATTGCTTCGGAGTTCACGCTCCTCGCAATGACGGCCAACAAAACAGGAGAACCAGCATGTCAGGCCGGCTGCAAGGCAAACGCGCATTCATCACCGCGGCGGCGGCCGGCATCGGCCGCGCCTGCGCCATCGCCTTCGCGCGCGAGGGCGCGAGCGTGGTCGCGACCGACATCGACGACAAGGCGCTCGCGGCGTTGACCGCCGAGGGCGTGGCGGAGACCGCCCGCCTCGACGTGCGCGACAGCGCCGCCGTGGAAGCGATGGCGAAGCGTGTCGGCACCGTCGATGTGCTGCTCAACGCCGCCGGTTTCGTCCACCACGGCACCGTGCTGGATTGCGGCGACGACGATTGGGATTTTTCGTTCGACCTCAACGTCAAGTCGATGCACCGCACCTTGCGGGCGTTCCTGCCGGGCATGCTGGCCGCCGGGCACGGCTCGATCATCAACATCGCCTCCGCCGCCGGCGTCATCAAGGCCGCGCCGAACCGCTACGTCTACGGCGCGACCAAGGCCGCGGTGGCCGGACTGACCCGCGCGGTCGCCGCCGATTTCATCACCAGGGGCATCCGCTGCAATTGCATCTGCCCCGGCACCATCGAGACGCCGTCGATGCTCGGCCGCGCCGCGGCGCTGGGCGCCGGCGGCCGCGAGATGTTCGTCAGCCGCCAGCCGATGGGCCGGCTCGGCACCGCGGAGGAAATCGCCTTGCTCGCGGTCTACCTCGCCAGCGATGAAAGCGCCTTCACCACCGGCGTCGCCCACGTCATCGACGGCGGCTGGACGCTATGACTTCCGCGCCCCGGACGCGCCGCAACACGCAGTGTTGCCGCGCTGAGCCGGGGCCGTAACGACGCACCGCGTTCGCGACGGTCCCGGCTCTGCGGAGCAGCGCAAGAGGCGCTGCACCGCGTCCGGACACGGCATCCTCACCACTCACTCCAGAGGAATTGAACCATGAACACAATCGATCTCAACGGCCGATGCGCGGTGGTCACCGGCGGCGCGCAAGGCTTTGGCCGCGCCATCACCGAACGCTTCGTGGCGTCCGGCGCAAAAGTGGCGATCTGGGATCACGACATCGCGCTGGCCGAGAAAACCGCGCGCGACATCGGCGCGGCGGTGACCGCCGTGCAAGTCGACGTGTCGGACCTCGCCGCCGTCGAGACGGCGCGCGACACAACGCTGGCCGCGCTCGGCAGGATCGATATTCTCGTCAACAACGCCGGCATCGCTGGCGTCAACAAGAGCGTTTGGGACACCGATCTCGACGAATGGCGCAAGGTGCTGCGCATCAACCTCGACGGGCCTTTCATCTGCTGCAAGGCGGTCGTGCCGACAATGATCGCGCAGAACTACGGCCGCATCGTCAACATCGCCTCGATCGCCGGCAAGGAAGGCAATCCCAACGCCGCGCATTATTCCGCCTCGAAAGCCGGGCTGATCGCGCTGACCAAATCGCTCGGCAAGGAACTCGCCGCCCACGAGATCGCGGTCAACGCGGTGACGCCGGCGGCGGCAAGAACCGCGATCTTCGACCAGATGACGCAGGCGCATATCGACTTCATGCTGTCGAAGATTCCGAAGGGCCGCTTCGTGCTGGTGGAAGAACTCGCCGCGATGGTGGCATGGCTCGCCTCCGAGGACTGCGCCTTCTCGACCGGCGCGGTATTCGACATCTCGGGCGGCCGCGCGACGTATTGAGGTGATGCGGCGGCTCGCGCCGAATCTGCCGGCCGCCGGGTAGCCGCGCCACGGTAGGCGGCATGACGAACGGGCAACTGCCGCGCCGAATTCCCGCTGGCGGTAGTTTCGCCGGCCGGCGCAACTTAAGATTGTCCCCACGCCAGCGAGCGTGGCGATTTGGTATCGGTCAACTCCTCGCTCAGCGCGCGCAAATCTTGCTGCTTTTGCCGCCGGCGTTCCACAATCCGCAGGCGACGATCCAGTCGCCATGCGTTTCCCGCGGCGAGGTCGCCCCGCCCGGAAGATTGGCGTTGTCCTGCGCCGGGGCCGGCCCCGAAGCCGGCACGGCCTGGGCGAGCGCGCCGAATCGCAATGCCCGCAATGTCACAGAACCGAACCGACCCACGGCGAAATCCCCCGATGCAATCCCGGACTCGATCCGAGGGCGGAAACCAGCCAGCGCCGCGCGGGGGCCGGACACGACCATGCCCGCGGAAACGATGGATGACGGGTCCGAGCAACGCAATTGGAGCGACCCCGGCCCCGACCGACGGACGACCTCCGACCGGCGAACGGCCCGACGCCCCACGGCGAAGGATACCCGGACATGACTTGAAAATCGTTTCAAATCAATATGTTATTGAAGATTTGCGAGTGTGGCTGGGGAACCTGGATTCGAACCAAGACAAACAGAGTCAGAGTCTGTTGTGCTACCGTTACACCATTCCCCAAGACGCGACGACCAGCCACCGAAACGGATATCGGCGGCGAAGGAGTCTCCTTCTTGATCCGGTCCTTTTAAGAGCGCGCACTACATTGTCAACACTTGGCTCGTCATTTGGCTCGTCATTCGGCTCGCCCCGGACCTCGCGAAGCGACGTTATTCCGGCGCGCGCGAGGCAGGTTAACGCTTTGTGAAACAACACCCCGGATAGTGGTCAATGACGAATCCGGACCAGATCACGACATGTCTTTTTCCCCGCCTGTGGCCTCGTTCGGTCGGATCATTTCGGTTGGCGGCTCGCAGGCGCGCGCCGGACTCTATGCCGGCTCGAACACCACCCCCGAGGGCGCGCGAGCCACGGTGGGGCGTTTCGTCAGCATCGGTTGCGCCGGCGCCGTGATCGTCGCAATCATCACCGGGGTCACCAGCGAGCACGTTCAGGAGGACGGCGCCTACTATGCCTTCGCCTCGATCGATCTGCTCGGCGAGTTCTACGGCGATCCGCAACAGCCGCGTTTCCGGCGCGGCGTCACCACCTATCCGACGATCGACGACCCCGTCAGCCTGATCTCAACGCAGGAACTGCGCGCGATCTACGCGCCGAAGGGGCACGACCAGATCAACATCGGCACCCTGCAACAGGATCCGTCGGTGGTGGCCTATGTCGATGTCGAGGAGATGCTCAACAAGCATTTCGCGGTGTTCGGCTCCACCGGCGTCGGCAAGTCCACCGGGGTCTCGATGTTGCTCAACGAGATCCTCAAGGCGCGGCCCAAGCTCCGGCTGTTTCTGCTCGATGTCCACAACGAATACGGCCGCTGCTTCGGCGAGCACGCCCTGGTCCTCAACCCGCGCAACCTGAAGCTGCCGTTCTGGCTGTTCAACTTCGAGGAAATCGTCGACGTTCTGTTCGGCGGCCGGCCGGGCGTTCCCGAAGAACTGGAGATCCTCACCGAGATCATCCCGCTCGCCAAGGGTCTCTACAACCGCTACAACAACACAGACCGGATGGGATTGCGGCGCCACGAGGCGAGGAGCAGCAATTATACCGTCAACACGCCGGTGCCCTACCGCCTGGTCGATATGATCGCGCTGATCGACGAGCGCATGGGAAAGCTTGAAAACCGCTCCTCCCGCATCGTCTATCACAAGCTGATCTCGCGCATCGAGACGGTGCGCAACGACCCGCGCTACGCCTTCATGTTCGACAACGCCAATGTCGGCGGCGACACCATGGCGGAGGTCATCAGCCACCTGTTCCGGCTGCCGGCCAACGGCCGCCCGATGACCATCATGCAGCTCGCCGGCTTCCCCGCCGAGGTGGTCGATTCGGTGGTGTCCGTGCTCTGCCGCATGGCGTTCGATTTCGGGCTGTGGAGCGACGGCGTCTCGCCGCTGTTGTTCGTCTGCGAGGAGGCGCACCGCTACGCCTCCGCCGATCGCAGCATCGGCTTCGGCCCGACCCGCAAGGCGCTGTCGCGGATCGCCAAGGAAGGCCGCAAATACGGCGTCTATCTCGGGCTGGTGACGCAGCGTCCGGCCGAACTCGACGCCACCATCATCTCCCAGTGCAACACGCTGTTCACGATGCGCCTCGCCAACGAGCGCGACCAGGGCCTGCTGCGCTCCGCCGTCTCGGATGCCGCCGCGAATTTGCTGGCGTTCGTGCCCGCGCTCGGCACCCGCGAGGTGCTGGCTTTCGGCGAGGGCGTCGCGCTGCCCACCCGGCTGCGCTTCAAGGACGTCCCGGCGCATCAATTGCCGCGCAGCGAGGCCACCATCGCCAGCACGCCGGTCAGCGACAGCGAGCACGACGACCATCTGCTTACCACCGTGCTGGAGCGCTGGCGCGGCGCGACCTCCTATCGCGACATGCCGATCGAAGGTCAGACCTTCCGGACGGCGCCCCGCGACGTCGAGACGCCGATGCTGCAACCCTCGCTCGGCCTCGATCCGGACCGCTTCGCGCTCCTGAAAAAGCCGCTGCGCTGACGCATCGCGCCGCATCGTCCCCAAGCCGCCTGTCTCCAAGCGGCTTGTCTCCAAGCGGCTTTTGGTTTGAGGAACGCTCGACTATGATCGCGGCGTCTTTCACGCCGCTCACGCAGGATCACACCATGACCTCATCGACCATCAGCCGCTTTCCGGTCCCTTCGCTCAAGGAGATGCCGGACGATATCCGCGCGCGGATCGAGGCGGTGCAGGAAAAATCCGGCTTCGTGCCGAACGTGTTCCTGGCCCTTGCCTACCGCCCCGACGAATTCCGCGCCTTCTTCGCTCTTCACGACGCGCTGATGGAAAAGGACAGCGGCCTCACCAAGGCGGAGCGCGAGATGATCGTGGTCGCCACCAGCAACGCCAATCAATGCCAGTATTGCGTGGTCGCCCATGGCGCGATCCTGCGCATCCGCGCCAAGAACCCGCAGATCGCCGACCAGATCGCCGTCAACTATCGCAAAGCCGACATCACGCCGCGCCAGAAAGCGATGCTCGATTTCGCCATGAAGGTGAGCGCGGAAGCCTACAAGGTTTCCGAGGACGACTTCACCAAACTGGCCCGCCACGGCTTCAGCAACGACGACATCTGGGACATCGGCGCGATCTCGGGGTTCTTCGGGCTGTCGAACCGAATCGCCAACCTCACCAACATGCGTCCCAACGACGAATTCTACCTGATGGGCCGCCTGCCGAAGGGCTGAAGCGACCATGGACCTCGGGCTCAGCGAAGTTGTCCTGCGGCTCGGCGTGGCGACCGCGGCCGCCGGCGCGGTCGGTCTCAACCGCGATCTGCATGGCAAGCCGATCGGGGTCCGCACCCTCGGACTGGTCGGGCTGTCGGCGGCGACCGTGGTGCTGCTGGCGGATGGCGGCGTCATCCATGCGGTGATGTCGGATGCCACCAGCCGCGTCGTCCAGGGCATTCTCACCGGCATCGGCTTTCTCGGCGCCGGCGTCATCGTCCATCGCGAACATGGCAAGCGCATCCATGGCCTGACCAGCGCGGCCTGCGTCTGGCTCACCGCCTGCATCGGCATCGTCTGCGGCGCGGGACAATGGCGGATCGTGCTGGTCGCGGGCGCGCTGACGGCGCTGGTGCTGCTCCTCGGCAGGCCGGTCGAGCGCCTATTTCATCGCGCCTCCCATGGCAAGCACAACGGCGACGCCGCGCCCCCCGCCCCCGGACCCGCGCCCCCCGGAAGTCAGCCGGCCCCAGGCCCGCGCCAGCCGGGCGAATAAAACGCCTCGTTGCCCATCCGGCGCGGTCACACGCTGTTGCTTGAGTCGAGGTCGCCTCACCGTGCTAGACTGAATCGAGCGGCCGACCGACAGGGACAGGATGAAAGCCCGACTGCCAGCCCGATCCGACCATGGCGCGCGCGTGATTAAGTTCACCCCGCGCAGGCTTTCGACCGCGCCGTCCCCACGCAGCGGCGGCGGCGACAAGCCTTCGGACGCCTCCCCCGGCCGGTCCCCGGCCACGCCCGCTCACCTCGCCGGCGATGGCGACGAGTTCAGGCACCGGATGCTGACCAACCTCGCCGCGCTGGTCTTCACCGCCGCACTGACCGCCGCGGGAATCTGGCTGGCGATCTCGATCGCGGAGTTGCGCCGGACCCAGGATTGCGTCCTGGCCGGACACCGCAATTGCGCGCCCATTGTCCCCTCGCGCGGCGGACCGGCATGACCTCCGGGCCGCCTCCGGTCGCGGCCGTCGAGGCAAACCCGGCAGCCCCCGCCGCCATTGAACTCCGGGCATGGGTCCGATATACGGGCAAGCAACCCTGCGAGGCGGCGCGCCCTCATCGGGGCTGGTTGCCCCCACGCCGCCGTTTTCCGATTTGTCTTCAATCCATCAAAGGCTTAATGATGTCCTCCACATTCGACCAGGTTGCCACCATCATTGCGGAGACCTGCGACATCCCGCGCGACACCATCACGCCCGAAAGCCACGCCATCGATGACCTGGGCATTGACAGCCTCGACTTCCTCGACATCGCCTTCGCGATCGACAAGGCCTTCGGCATCAAGCTTCCGCTTGAGAAGTGGACCCAGGAGGTCAACGACGGCAAGGCGACCACCGAACAATACTTCGTGCTGAAGAACCTGAGCGCGCGAATCGACGAACTCGTCGCCGCCAAGGGCGCTTAATCACAGCCCATGGATCTGGCCTATTTCCATCTGATCGATCGCATCATCGACCTCGACCTCGACGCCAAAACCATCGTCGTCGAGGCGCAGGTGCCGCAGCACTCGACGATCTTCGAGGGACACTTTCCCGGCTATCCGCTGATGCCGGGCGTGCTGCTGATCGAGGCGATGGCCCAGACCTCCGGCTGGCTCCTGATCGCCCTGATGAAGTTCGAGCGCATGCCGTTCCTCGGCGCCGTCAAGGAGGCCAAGATGCGCGTGTTCGTCACGCCGGGCGAACTCTTGAGGGTCGAGGCCAGCATTCTTCACGAGGGCTCCGGCTTCGCCATCACGCAAGCCAGGATCAGCGTCGGCGGCAAGCCGCGATGCAACGCCACGATCACCTTCGGCCACGTGCCTTTCCCGAATCCCGAACTGCGCGGCCACATGGAAACCATGGCCAAGCGCATCGGCTATCCGCAGCAGGCGATGCCTCATGACTGATACGCGCACATCGAAGGCTGACGCCAGCGAAGCCTGGATCACCGGCATAGGTCTGGCGACATCATTGGGCGAAGGGCTGGAAGCGAACTGGAACGCGCTCGCCACGCAGCGCGTCAATGTCGACGACAAAGGTTTTGCGCCGCATCTGGTGCATCCGCTGGCGCCGGTCTCCTTCGACGCGCAGATCCCGAAGAAGGGCGATCAGCGCCAGATGGAAGCCTGGCAGCGCATCGGCACCTACGCCGCGGGACTGGCGCTGGACTCGGCCGGCATCAAGGGCAACAAGGACATCCTGGCGCGGACCGACATGATCGTCGCCGCCGGCGGCGGCGAGCGCGACCTCGCGGTCGATTCCGCCATTCTCAACGCCGAGGCGCAGGGCAATTCCGCGCCCGGCTTCCTCAACGAACGCCTGATGAGCGACCTGCGGCCGACCCTGTTCCTGGCGCAGTTGTCCAACCTGCTCGCCGGCAACATCGCCATCGTGCACGGCGTGACCGGCTCGTCCCGCACCTTCATGGGCGAGGAAGCCGCCGGCGTCGACGCGGCGCGGATCGCGCTGGCGCGGATCGCTTCCGGCCAGAGCGACATCGCGCTGGTCGGCGCCGCCCACAACGGCGAGCGCAAGGACCTGCTGGTGCTCTACGAATTCGGCGACTTTAACTTGAAAAGCAGTTTTGCGCCGATCTGGGCGCGCAACGCGCATCCCGGTTTCGCGCTCGGCTCCGGCGGCGCGTTTCTGGTGATCGAATCGCGCCAGCACGCGGAAGCGCGCGGCGCAAAACCCTTCGCCCGGCTGACTCAGGTGGTCGCCGACCGCACCTCGCGGAAGCACCCCGGCGACGTCACCAAGAGCCTCGCCGGATTGTGGTCGCAGCTCGACGGCGTCAACGATAGCGGCGCCATCGTCACCGGCGCGACCGGAGCCGAGCCCGCGACCTCGGAGGAGCGCGCCTTCCTGACCTCGCATCCGGGTTTCGCGGTGCGCGCCACCGGCACCAGCTTCGGCCACACCATGGAAACCCAGTTTCCGCTGGGGCTGGCGCTGGCGGCGCTGTCGATCGCCAAGGGCAAGCTGTTTCCGCCGAACGATTCCGCCGGCGTCGAGATTGAAACGACCGCCGCCCCCTCCCAGATTGTGGTGATCGGAACCGGGCACTGGCGCGGCGAAGGCATGGCGCTGGTGGAGGCCGTGCGCTGAGGCGCGACCCGCGCCGCGGCGAAGGAACGCAACGATCGATCGACGTGGGCGATCCATGTCATAGCCAATCGGCGGGCGACCGCTCGCCGCCACGAGGATGGAGCCGCGCAAGCGACCGACGGAGAACACATGGCAGCACCGCGCGATAGATTTGGCAGGCCGATCGTCGTCGTCACCGGAATGGGCGTGGTCACCTCGCTGGGCGCCGGCAAGGCCGACAACTGGGCCAAGCTCACCGCCGGCGAATCCGGCATCCGCACCATCACGCGGTTTCCGACCGACGGTCTGAAGACGACGATGGCGGGATCGATCGATTTCGTCCCGGTCGATCCCTTCTCCTCCACCGACCTGTCGGAGCGGCTCGCCGACCTCGCCACCGAGGAAGCGGTGACGCAGGCCGGAATCGGCGCCAAGGGCGACTTCCCCGGCCCGCTGTTCCTGGCGGTGGCGCCGGTCGAGTTGGAGTGGCCGCAGCGTCAGGCGCTCGGCCGCGTCATCGGCAGCGGCACGCCGATCGACTACGATCAGATGCTGCGGGTCGCCGGCGGCGGCCGGTTCACCGACTTCCATCGGCGATTCCTGTTCGGCTCGGTGGCCGATCACCTCGCCGAAACCTTCGGCACCAAGGGATCGCCGATCTCGCTGTCGACCGCTTGCGCCTCCGGCGCCACCGCGATCCAGCTCGGCGTTGAGGCGATCCGGCGCGGCGAGGCCGACGCCGCGCTGTGCGTCGCCACCGACGGCTCGGTCAATCCGGAAGCCCTGATCCGCTTCTCGCTACTATCGGCGCTGTCGACGCAGAACGATCCGCCGCAGGCGGCTGCGAAACCGTTCGCCAAGAACCGCGACGGGTTCGTGATGGCGGAAGGCGCCGGCGCCCTGGTGCTGGAAAGCCTGGAGGCCGCCACCGCGCGCGGCGCGCGCATCCTCGGCGTGCTGGCCGGCTGCGGGGAACTGGCGGATTCGTTCCACCGCACCCGCTCCAGCCCCGACGGCAAGCCGATCATCGGCTGCGTGCGCAACGCGCTGGCCGACGCCGGGCTCGACCCCGAGCAGATCGACTACATCAATGCCCACGGCACCGGCACCCCGGAAAACGACAAGATGGAATATCTCGGCATCTCTACCGTGTTCGGCGAGCGCGCCGGCAAGGTGCCGGTGTCGTCGAACAAATCGATGGTCGGGCACACGCTGTCCGCCGCCGGCGCGGTCGAAGCCGTGTTCTCGCTGCTGACGCTCGAACACCAGCGGATCCCGCCGACCATCAACTACGACGTCCCCGATCCGGCGATCCCGTTCGACGTGGTGCCGAACACCGCGCGCGACGCCCGCGTCACCACGGTGATGTCGAACTCGTTCGGCTTCGGCGGGCAGAACGCCGCGCTCATCATCACCGGCGAGCCGGCCTGAGCCGCCGCGCCGTTATCCGATGCAACGTCTCCTGCTCCGCACCAGGGCCCGAATTCGCGATGCGCTGAAACCGCTCGGCGAGGCCGCCGTTGGCGGGCTGACGGTCGGGCTGTTGCGCACCACGCGCTATTTCGACCCGATCAAGACCGCGAACCTGTTCGGCCGCATCACGCGGCGGATCGGCCCGCTGTTTCGCGAGCACAAGATCGGCCGCGCCAATCTCACCGCCGCCTTTCCGGAGAAATCGCCGCAGGAGATCGACGCCATCCTCGACGGTGTCTGGGACAATCTCGGGCGGGTCGCGGCGGAATTCGCCCATATCGATCATGTCTGGGATCACGATCTCGATCATCCGGAGAACAGCCGCATCGAGATCCCGCCGCGCACCCATGAACTGTTCCATCAACTGCGGCTCGACAACAAGCCGGCGCTGATCTTCGCCAGCCATATCGGCAACTGGGAACTTCCGGCGCTGGCGGCGGTGGCGCACGGGCTCGACGCCGCGGTGCTGTTCCGCCGTCCCAACATCGCCTCCGCCGACCGCGCCATCGAGCAAATGCGCTCGGTCAACATGGGCACGCTGATCCCCGCCGGCCGCGACGCCCCGTTCAAGCTGGCGCAGGCGCTGGAAAACGGCCAGCACGCGGCGATGCTGGTCGATCAATATTTCACCAACGGCGTCGACGTGACGTTCTTCGGGCGCACCACCAAGGCCAATCCGCTGCTGGCGCGGCTGCGGCGGCAGATCGATTGCCCGATCCACGGCGTCCGCATCATCCGCCTGCCCGACCATCGTTTTCGCGCGGAGTTGACCGAGGAAATCCCGCCGGCGCGGAACGCCAATGGCGATATCGACGTTCAGGGCACCATGCAGGCGATCACCACGGTGATCGAGGGCTGGATCCGCGAACATCCCGAGCAGTGGCTGTGGCTGCATCGGCGGTGGCGGTAGGCCATGCCGCCGCCCTGAAGTCCGGCAGAAAAATGTGCGATACGAACGCCGTCATGCTCAGCGAAGGCGGAGCATCCAGTATTCCGTGTTGGATCGAACTTTCACCGACGCGCGCGGAATACGGCACTCGTCCGCCTTCGCGGACGATGACGCCTCGTTTTCCGGTCAGACGCCGACCCGAGCAGCCAGCCTCACCGCCCGGTCTTCACCCGCGTCCACAACCGGTTGATGACGCGCTGGGTGGCGGGGTCGCGCGCGGTGATGATGTAGAGATGGCTCATGGTCGCCTCGTCCGGATACACCGTCTTGTCGCTCAAGACCTTCGGATCGATCAGCTTCTGGCTGGCGAGATTGCCGTTGGCATAGGACAGGAAGCTGGAGTTCCTCGCCGCCACCTCGGGCCGCAGCAGATAGTCGATCAGCGCGTAGGCTTCCGCCACGTTCTTGGCGTCCGCCGGGATCGCCAGATTGTCGAAGAACATCTGCGCCCCCTCCTTGGGGATCGCATAGCCGATCTCGACGCCGTTGCCCGCTTCCGCCGCGCGCTTCTGCGCCTGCTTGATGTCGCCGGACCAGCCGACCACCAGGCAGATCTCGCCGGTCGCCAGCGCGTTGAGATATTCCGACGAATGAAACTTGCGCACCGAGGACCGCACCTGCCCGATCAGCGCGGCCGCCTTCTCAAGGTCGGCTTTCTCGGTGGAGTTGGGATCGAGGCCGAGATAATTCAGCGCCGCCGGCAGGATGTCGTCGGCGCTGTCAAGCATCTGCACGCCGCAGTCCTTGAACTTCGCAAGCTGCGCCGGATCGAACACCGTCGCCCACGAGGTGATTTGCGCGCCGGGGCCGAGAACGCGCTCCATCGCCTTGACGTTGTAGCCGATGCCGGTGGTGCCCCACATGTAGTTCACGGCATAGGCGTTGTCCGGATCATAGACCGCAAGTCGTCGCGTCACCTCCGGCCACAGGTTGGCGAGGTTCGGCAATTTGGATTTGTCGAGCTTCTGGAAAATATGGGCGCCGATCTGGCGCTGGAGGAAATAGGCGCTGGGCGCCACCAGATCGTAACCGGACTTGCCCGCCAGCAATCGCGTCTCCAGCGTCTCGTTGGCGTCGAAAGTGTCGTAGACGACCTTGATGCCGGTCTCCTTGGTGAAATCCTCCAGCACGCTGGGCGCGACGTAGTTCGACCAGTTGTAGAAATTGACGGTCCGCTGTTGCGCCTGCGCCGCCGTCGCGCCGATCACCACGACTACCAGGCCCGCAAGCCATCGCATCCGATTTCGCGCCGCCAATCACACCTCCTTATCGATGTATCGCATCCGACAGTCGTTCCAGCGCGGCGTCCAGCGTGGCGTCGTTCTTGGAGAAGCAGAAGCGCACCACCGAGGTCACCGGGTTGGCCTCATAGAAGGCCGACACCGGGATCGCCGCAACCTTGTGTTCGGTCACGATGCGGCGACAGAACGCCTCATCGGTTTCGTTGAGGCCGAGGGCCGCGAGATCGACGGTGAGAAAATAGGTGCCTTGCGAGGGCAGCACCGGAAAGCCGAGGCCGGCCAGGCCGGCGCTGAGGCGATCGCGGCTGCGCGCCAGTTCCGCGCGCATGGCGTGGAAGAACGCATCCGGCTTGCCGAGACCATAAGCCACCGCGACCTGAAGGTTCGGCGCCGTGGTGAAGGTGAGGAACTGGTGCACCTTGGCGGCGACGCGCA
The DNA here is from genome assembly GCA_023954195.1 of Xanthobacteraceae bacterium. Taxonomy (GTDB): domain Bacteria; phylum Pseudomonadota; class Alphaproteobacteria; order Rhizobiales; family Xanthobacteraceae; genus 62-47. Next base: position 50,220 of record JAMLIK010000001.1, on the reverse strand, counting down.
GCAGCGGCGGCGCGGCGCAGACGAAGCCGATCTTCCAGCCGGTCAGCCCGAAAATCTTCCCCGCCGAACCGATCTTCAGCGTGCGCTCGCGCATCCCCGGTATCGCGATCAGCGGAATATGCTCGCGGCCGTCGAACACGACGTGCTCCCAGACCTCGTCACAAATGGCGATCGTGTCAAACTCCTGACAAAAGCGCGCCAGCAGTTCGAGGTCCTCGCGCGGATACACCACCGCCGCCGGATTAAGCGGATTGTTGAACACCACCGCGCGGGTCTTGGGATTGAAGACCGCGCGCAGCATCTCCTCGTCGAGCCGCCAGCTTGGGGGCTGCAACCGCACCAGCCGCGGAATGCCGCCGGCCTGCCGGATGATCGGCAGATAGGAATCGTACATCGGCTGAAACAGCACCACCTCGTCGCCCGGCTCGATCACCGCGAGCAACGAACTGGTCAGCGCCTCGGTGCCGCCGGAGGTCACCATCACCTCGGTCATCGGATCGAGGTCGAGGCCGTGCCAATGCGCGTAATGGGTGGCGATGGCGGCCCGCAGCTCTGGGATCCCCATCATCGACGGGTATTGGTTGTAGCCGTTCACCACCGCGTCGGCGGCGGCGCGGCGGATGTCCTCCGGCCCCGGCGCGTCGGGAAATCCCTGACCAAGATTGATGGCGTTGTTGTCGCGGGCCAATTGCGACATGGCCTCGAAGACGGTGACCGGCAGGCCGGCGAAAACCTGGTTCATCACGATATCAGCCGCATGGAATCAACCACCCTTGCGCACCGGCAGCCCGGCGGCCTTCCAGGCGATCATCCCGCCCGCCAAATGCTTGTCGTGGGGAAGGCCCGCCTCCTGGACCGCCTGCGAAATCTTCGCCGAGCGGTTGCCGGAGCGGCAGGCGAACACCAGTTCGCGGCCCTGCAAGTCGGGAATGTCGGCGGGGTCGAAACGCGACAGCGGCAGCACCACGGCGTCCGGATAGGCTTCCGCCGCCACCTCATTGGGCTCGCGGACGTCGACCAGCAGATAACGCCCCTGCTCGATGCCCTTCGCCACCTCGACCGGCGTCAAATCGCGCACCGTGCTTTTCCGACCAAACACTCGAACTCTCCTCACGCTTTCGCCACCGGATGCTTCCCCGGCCCGGCCAACCTCGCGCCTCGCGCCCCGAAAATCAAGCGGCCGCGCCGGAGGCCGGATCGCCGCCCGCTCAGATCGTCACCTGGGTGCCGACCTCGACGACGCGGCCGGTGGGGATCTGGAAATAGTCGGTGGCGTCGTTGGCCGAGAGGCTGAGCATGATGAACAGGCGGTCCTGCCAGCGCGGCATTTCCGATTTCGCCGCCGGCTTGAGCGAGCGCCGCGACACGAAGAACGATGTCGACATGATGTCGAACTGCCAGCCCAGCTTGCGGGCGATGCCGAGCGCGCGCGGCACGTTCGGCGACTCCATGAAGCCGAAGCGCAGCCGCACGGTGGCGAACTTCTCGCTGATGCTCTCCATGTGGACCCGCTCCAGCGGATCGACCCGCGGCGTGTGCGCCGTCTCGATGGTGAGGATGACGTTGTGCTCGTGCAGCACCTTGTTATGCTTGAAATTGTGCAGAAGCGCGGTCGGCACGAAATTGGGGTCGCTGGTCAGGAACACCGCCGTGCCCTTCACCACGTGAGGCGGCCGCTTTTCGAGATTCTTGATGAGATCCAGCAGCGGCACCTCGGTGCGGCGGGTTTTCTCGACCAGCAGCGCCGAGCCGCGCCGCCAGGTCCAGATCACCACCACCATCAGAATACCGAACAGCATCGGCACCCACGCGCCGTCGAACAATTTGAGCAGATTGGCGCTGAAGAAGGCGACGTCCACCACCACCAGCGGAAACACCAGCGCCGCCGCCGCCGCCGCGCGCCAGTTCCACAATTTCCACACCACGACGAAGCCCATGATGCCGTCGGCGACCATGGTGGTGGAGACGGCGATGCCGTAGGCCGAGGCCAGTCCGCTCGACGTCCGGAACAGCCCGACCAGCAGCAGCACGCCGACCAGCAGCAGCAGATTGACGCGCGGCAGGTAGATTTGGCCGGCGTGGGTCTCGGATGTGTAACGCACCTCGAAGCGCGGCAGCAGGCCGAGTTGCACTGCCTGACTGATGAGCGAGTACGCCCCGGTAATCACCGCCTGGCTCGCGATCACCGTCGCGGCGGTCGCCAGCAGCACCAGCGGCAGGATCAGCGGCTCCGGCGCCAGCCGATAGAACGTATTCTCGATCGCCTCCGGATGCGCCAGGATCAGCGCCCCCTGCCCGAAATAGTTCAGAAGCAGGGCCGGCAGCACCAGATAGAACCACGCGGCCTGGATCGGCTGCCGGCCGAAATGGCCGAGATCGGCATAGAGCGCCTCGCCGCCGGTCACCGACAGGAACACCAGGCCCATGATGACGAGCCCGATCACGCCGTGATTGAGCAGGAAGTGAATGGCGTACCACGGATTCACCGCCAGCAGCACCGTCGGATCCTCGTGGATGTGCAACACGCCGAGGACCGCGATGGTGACGAACCACAGCGCCATGACCGGGCCGAACGCCGAGGCGACGCGCGCCGTGCCGTGGCTCTGCACCGAGAACAAAAGCACCAGGATCAGCAGCGTCAGCGGCACGACATAATGGTCGAGCGCCGGCGCCGCGAGCTTGAGGCCCTCGACGGCGGACAACACCGAAATCGCCGGCGTAATCATCGAATCGCCGATGAACATCGATGCGCCGACCACCCCCAGCGCCAGCAGAAACCAGCTTCGCCGCCCCAGCGCGCGCTGGCCCAGCGCCATCAGCGACAGGGTTCCGCCCTCGCCGTGGTTGTCGGCCCGCAACAGCAGCAGCACGTATTTGACGGTGACGACGATGAACAGCGACCACAGGATCAGCGACAGCACGCCGAGCACGATGGCCGGCGTGACGACGCCGTTCTGCGCGGCGTGGCTGACCGCCTCGCGGAACGCATACAGCGGCGAGGTGCCGATGTCGCCGAAAACCACGCCGATGCTGCCCAGCGTCAGCGCCCAGAAGCCGGTCTTGACCGGGGGCTCGCCAGCGGCCTCGGGCGATGTTTCGCTCGCAGTCATGATTAGGAAAACGCTCGATCGGTTGCGGAGGTCCGGGCAAATGCAGCACGCGGCGGGCGGCGTCAAGTCACCGGCGGTCATCGGCTCGGTTTCGACCGCGGCGCGAGATTATCTCAAAGGCGTGCGCTAAAAAAGGAGTTGACAGCCGCTCGGCCGGGGTCGGACCTCAGGGTTTGAGGCCGGGCGGCAGCGGCGGATCCTCGCGCATCAGCGTGATCGTCACGCGGCGGTTGGCGGCGAGCGAGGGATCGTCCGGGAACAGCGGCTCGCCGTCGGCCTTGCCCGACACCGCGAAGATATGCCCCGCCGGCAAGCCCTCGCGTTCGAGAATTTGCCGGACCGCGTTGGCGCGATCGGCCGACAGATCGAAGGCGTCATAATCGCCGCGCGCCGACACATCGCCCGACGCGGTGTGGCCGACAATGGACAGGCGCAGCGGCGTCGCCTTCAGCGGCGCGGCGAGCCGTTGCAGCAACAGCCGGGTCCGCTCGTAAGGAACCTTCGAATTCGCCGCGAACATCGAGCGGCCGTCCTGATCGACGATTTCGAGATTCAGGCCCCGCTTGGTTTCCTCGAAGATCACGTGCCGGGAGATTTCCGTCAGTTCCGGCATGTCCTGCAACGCCTGGCGCAACGAGGCGGAGGCCAGCGCGAACTCGCGATCGCTGGAAAGGCGCGCGCCCTGCGAGCGTTCGCGGTCGTGCTCGTTCGGCGTCGGCGTGTTGGAGGCTTCCTCCGGCGAGATGTGATCGACGTTCTTGAGTTTCGGGCGCGTCGGCAAGCCGTCCGATTCGATCATGCCGGAGAACCGCGCCTGGGTCTGCACGCCGAAGGCATCGCGCATCGAGCCGGCGACGATCTTGAGCTTCTGCTGGTCCTGGTTGGAGAACGCGACCAGCATCACGAAGAAGCTCATCATCAGGCCCATCAGATCAGCGAAGGTCACGAACCAGCCGTGACCTCCGCCGTGAGCATCGCCGCGCTTCTTCTTGGCCATGACGTTCGCTCGGCTTCCGGTTGGCGTCAGGCCGGCACGGGCTCGCCGTCCTCATGACGATGCTTTTCCGGCAGGTAAGCGAGCAGCATTTCGCGCACCAATGTCGGGCTCTTGGAATCGCGGATCATCAGGATGCCGTCGATAATCAGGGTGCGGTTGGTCTCCTCGTCCAACAGCTTGCCGTGCAGCTTGTCGGCGATCGGCAGGCAGAACAGGTTGGCGACCAGCGCGCCGTACAGCGTCGCCAGGAGCGCCGTCGCCATGAACGGTCCGAGCTTGGAGGGGTCGGTCATGTTGGCGAACATCTGCACCATGCCGATCAGCGTGCCGATCATGCCGAAGGCCGGCGCGCAGTCGCCGATGGCGCGATAGATTTTGCCGCCTTCGTCGAGGTGCATCAGGAAATTGTCGCGATCGCGTTCCAGATTGTCACGGATGAATTCGAGGTCGTAGCCGTCGGCGACGTAACGGATGCCCTTGGCCAGGAACGGATCGGCCGCCTCGATCTTTTCCAGCCCCACCGGCCCCTGCTTGCGGGCGACTTCCGCGATCTCCGCCAGTTGGTCGACCAGATCGCGGGCCGACAGCCGGCTCATGGTGAAGGCGAATTTCGCCCCGAGCGGCAGGCCGTGAAGAATGGCGCTGAGCGGGAAGCGGATCAGGGTCGCCGCGATCGAGCCGCCGAAGATAATAATCATGGCGTGTTCGCTGACGAACATGTGCAGATCGCCGCCCATGAAGACCATCAGCAGGATGACGATGGAGCCGAAAACCAGGCCAACGCCAGTGGTGATATCCATGGAGAACTCCGACGCACGCACCCCGCCGCTCGCAAGGCGGCGCTCATCTTCCGAGCCGACGCCGACCCTAGCGGGCGCGCGCTTAAAGACCCGTAAAGGTTAAGTCCATTTGTAACCGCTCGCGGCGGGACGGCACCGCCGCCGGGGCGCACCGGTTCGAACGGCGTGCGAAAAACGCCGGTCAAACAAGCCCGTGCGTCGTTAACGCGGTGGTAACCATGTCGCGACCGCGCGGCATTCCAGTTCAAAACACTACGAAGTTTCGTGTTTCCACGGACCCACTACGAGACGTCATTACGAGACGTCATTGCCGGGCTCGACCCGGCAATCCATCATTTTTTAGAACATCATTTTTTAGAAGATGGATGCGCGGATCAAGTCCGCGCATGACGGCGGATGATTCCGTCGGTAAGCTGCTAATGGATTTCCGATGAGCGATTGAGCGCCTCGCGCAGCTTGTCCAGCGTGAAGCCGGCGTCGCGCGCGATCGCCAGGATCGGCTCCTCGCGCCGGCCGCACAGTTCGGCGGCGTCCGGCAGCCGCGCCGCCACCTCGCGCGGGATCACCACCGCGCCGTGGCGGTCGGCATGGATCAGATCGCCCGAACGCACCGTCATGCCGGCGACGCGGACCTCCGCGCCGAAACCGGTGACGTGGACATGGGCGTGGGACGGGCCGATCGAGCCGGCCAGCGCCTGGAAGCCGGGCGCCCATTGCGGGATGTCGCGGATCGAGCCGTCGGTGACGACGCCGAGACAGCCCAGCGCCTTGTGCACGGCGCTGTTGACCTCGCCCCAGAATGCGCCAAAACCCGCTTCCGCGCCGTCGATGTCCTGAATGACGCTGATGCGCGGCCCCTCACCCTGCCCGACATAGTCGTAATAGGCGAGCCGTTGCGCCTGCTGTTCGGCCGCCGATTGACCGGACGCCGCCATGGCGCGGATGGTCGCGGTGCGGGCATAGCCGACGATCGGCGGCAAGTCCGGGAACGGGCACACCAGCGGCCGCGTGGTGAAACCGATCAGCCGCCGCCCCGGCGCGACGACTTCCATCGCGTTGCAGATGGTGGGGGTGTCGTAGGCCGCCAGCGCCGAGAGAATCTCCGCGGGCAGCGGCTGATGGGCATGATCGGTCACGTCGTCTTCTCCGTCCTGTTCCCATGACCGTCGCGCGATCTCAGTTCAAGTGCGTCGGCCGATCGTTTTCACTCGTATGGATATCCGGCGGCGAAAATCCTTCGACCGCCGGGGCGGCCTTTGCTTCGTTCGCGGTCCCGACGCGGTTGACGAAGGCGCGTTCCTGATCGCGATAGGACTTCCAGCCCAGCGGCAGGCTGAACAGGTAGACCACCGACCCGACCGACAGGATCTGCCACGGATAGGCGATCAAGAGCGCCACGAACAACACCGCCGCGACGAAGGCCGGCAGCACCATCTCAGGCGGCACGCGCCATCGCATCGACTTGCCGGAAAACACCGGAAGCCGCGATACCATCAGGAATGCGACCGACACCGTATAGAACGCCGTCAGGGTCGCTGGCGGCTGAGGCACGTCGAGAAAGCCGAGATAGACCGGCAGCAGCACCGTCAGCGCGCCGGCGGGCGCCGGCACGCCGGTGAAGAAATTGCCGGCGAACGGATATTTGGCGGGCTCGTCGATCGCCGCGTTGAAGCGCGCCAGCCGCAGGCCGCCGCTGATGGCGAAAATCATCGCGGCGATCCAGCCGACATTGTGGATGTCGTGCAATTGCCAGAAATACAGGATCAGGCCCGGCGCGACGCCGAAATTGACGAAGTCGGCAAGGCTGTCGAGTTCGGCGCCGAACCGCGACTGCCCCTTAATCAGGCGGGCGACGCGGCCGTCGACGCCGTCCAGCACGGCGGCGAAGACGATGGCGGCCACCGCCAGTTCCATCCGCCCCTCGGTGGCGAGCCGGATGGCGGTGAGGCCGGCGCAGATCGCCAGCAGGGTGATGACGTTGGGCACCAGCATCCGCACCGGGACCGGCCGGAAACGCCGGCGCCGCAGTTCGGGATAGTCATGATCGTTCGGCGTCCGCATGGCCCCAATATAGCAACCGCGCGCGGCTTCCGCCATGCGCCTGTCGCGTCACGCCCTCTCAGTGGCTACGGAAGGTCGCCTCGCCGGTGTTCGGCAGCAGGTCGGCCAGCACGGTTTCGCCGGCCACCGCCGTCTGCCCCACCGCGACCAGCACGCGGGCGCCGTCCGGCAGGTAGACGTCGAGCCGCGAACCGAAGCGGATCAGGCCGAACCGCTCGCCGGCGCCCAGCAGCTGGCCCTCGCGGACGAACGACACGATCCGCCGCGCCACCAGCCCGGCGATCTGCACCACGCCGATGCGGCCGGACGGCGTCGAGATCACCAGCCCGTTGCGCTCGTTGTCCTCGCTGGCCTTGTCGAGTTCGGCGTTGATGAACTTGCCCGGCCGATAGGCGATGCGATCGACCCGCCCGGCCACCGGCGCGCGGTTCACATGGCAGTTGAAAACGCTCATGAAGATCGACACCCGCAACAGCGGCAGGTTGCCGAGCCCGAGTTCGGCGGGCGGCACCGCGGGGGCGACCATCGAGACCCGGCCGTCGGCCGGCGACACCACCAGCCCTTCCCGCACCGGCGTCACCCGCACCGGATCGCGGAAGAACAGCGCGCACCAGATCGTCAGCAGGGTTCCGAGCCAGCCGAGCGGCGTCCAGATCCAGAACAGGATCAGGCTCGCGAGCGCGAAGCCGCCGATGAAGGGATAGCCTTCCGGATGGATCGGCGGGATCTGCGCGCGGATGGAATGGGCAATCGACATCAGCTTTTCTCGGGCTTTCTCGAATCCGTTTCGCTTAAAGGGACCATATCACGCGGCGCGGTCATTCCGCAGCCGCCGTGACCACATCGTCGCCCTCGTCGTCGTCATCGGCATCGGCCGAGGCTGGCGGCCGGCGGTTCGGCGCGTCGCCATCGGCGTCGGCGACCTGCGCCAGCCGCTCGCGCGCGGCGTCCGCCTCGCGCTGCCGGTTCCACATGCTGGCGTAGAGCCCGCCCGTTCCCAGCAACTCGGCGTGCCTGCCCCGCTCGACGATGCGGCCGCGATCCAGCACGATGATCTCGTCGGCGCCGACGATGGTGGAGAGGCGGTGCGCGATCACCAGCGAGGTGCGGCCCCGCGACACCCGCTCCAGCGCGTCCTGGATTTCCTGCTCGGTGTGACTGTCGAGCGCCGAGGTGGCCTCGTCCAGCACCAGGATCGGCGGCGCCTTCAGAATGGTGCGGGCGATCGCCACGCGCTGCTTCTCGCCACCGGAGAGTTTGAGGCCACGCTCGCCGACCTCGGTGTCGTAGCCCTGCGGCGAGCGGCGGATGAACGCATCGATCTGCGCCAGCTTCGCCGCCTCCTCGACCTCGGCGTCGGTCGCCTCCCAGCGGCCGTAGCGGATGTTGTAGCGGATGGTGTCGTTGAACAGCACGGTGTCCTGCGGCACCATGCCGATGGCTCCGCGCAGCGAGGCTTGCGTCACCGCGCGGATGTCCTGCCCGTCGATCAGGATGCGGCCGCCGGAGACCTCGTAGAGCCGGAACAGCAGCCGCGATAGCGTCGACTTGCCCGCACCGGACGGGCCGACGATCGCCACGGTCTTGCCGGCCGGCACCTCGAAGCTCAGCCCTTGCAGGATCGGACGCTCCGGATCATAGGCGAAATGCACGTCGTCGAAGCGGACGCCGCCGGCCGGAACCACAAGCGCCTTCGCGCCCGGCAGGTCCTTCACTTCGGGATCGCGCGCCAGCATGCCGAACATCTTCTCGATGTCGATCACCGCCTGCTTGATCTCGCGATAGACCATGCCCATGAAGTTCAGCGGCTGATAGAGCTGGATCATCATGGCGTTGACCATGACGAAATCGCCGACGGTGTTGGTGCCGTTGCGCACGCCTGTGGCGCACATCAGCATCGTCGCCGTCAGGCCGGCGGTGAAAATGACGGCCTGCCCGATATTGAGCAGCGCCAGCGACGTATAGGTCTTGACGCTGGCGCGCTCGTAGCGCTCCATCGAGCGGTCGTAGCGCGCGGCCTCGCGCGCCTCGGCGCCGAAATACTTCACCGTCTCGTAGTTGAGCAGGGAATCGATGGCCTTGGTATTGGCCTCGGTGTCGGAGTCGTTCATGCGGCGGCGAATGTCGATGCGCCACTCGGTCGCGACATAGGTGAACCACATGTAGATCAGCACGGTGAGCAGCGTGACCGCGACATAGCGCCAGTCGAACTGCCACAGCAGCACCGCGGTCAACAGCGCCACCTCGACCAGCGTCGGCACCAGTTGCAGGATCACCATGCGGACGATGACCTCGATGCCGAGGCGGCCGCGCTCCAGCACCCGCGTCAGCCCGCCGGTGCGGCGTTCGAGATGAAAGCGCAGCGACAATTCGTGCATGTGCACGAAGGTCAGGTAAGCCAGCCGCCGCACCGCGTGCATCGCCACCTTGGCGAAGATGCCGTCGCGCCATTGGGTCAGCAGCGCCATCAGCACGCGCCCGGCGCCGTAGGCCGCGGTCATCAACAGCGGCGAGGCGACCAGCCACAACAGCCAGTTCGAGGGCGCAACCGGCGCGGTGTCGGCCCCGGTCAGCGCGTCGATCGCCCATTTGAAGGTGAACGGCACCGACAGCGTGGCGAGCTTGGCCAGCACCAGCAGCACCAGCGATCCCGCCACGCGCCATTTCAGATCGATCCGGTCCCCCGGCCAGATATGCGGCCAGAGGTTGATGAGGGTCCGCGTCAGCGAGGCCTGCGCGAGCGCGTCCGCCGCCGCCGGCTCGGCCCCGGAGTGGTGATTACGGGTGGAAACCATTCATCCGCCTGACGCAAACGGCGGCAGCCCGATGCCGCCGCCGCTTGTCACAAGAGTTCGCGATCGGGGTGTCATATAGAGCGTTTGCGGGCCTGCCGCACCCTCGCCGGACGATTTCTTTTATGGCCAAAATCGCCTGACGCGGCCCCCGCGCGCGATTTTCCCCTGTCTTGACCCTGTCACCGGCCGATGCCACATCAGTGGCATGTCCGACATCAAAACCGTTTGCGTCTATTGCGGCTCCGGCCCCGGCGCCAATCCCCAATTCATCGAGGCGGCCACCGCGTTCGGCAAGACGCTCGCGGAACACCGTATCGGCCTGGTCTACGGCGGCGGCTCGATCGGCCTGATGGGCGCGGTCGCGACGGCTGTGCTGGCGCACGGCGGCCGCGTCACCGGCATCATTCCGGATTTTCTGGTGAAGCGGGAACATGCCCTGACCGGCGCCCAGGAGATGATCGTCACCCGCGACATGCACGAGCGCAAGCGGCTGATGTTCGAGCGCTCCGACGCGTTCGTCGCCCTGCCCGGCGGCATCGGCACGCTGGAGGAACTGGTGGAGCAACTGACCTGGCAACAGCTCGGCCGCCACTCAAAGCCGATCCTGCTCGCCAACGTCGACGGCTTCTGGGAGCCGCTGGTGGCGTTGATCGATCACATGCGCGCCACGGCCTTCATCCGCCCGACGCTGACCGTGGACATCCTCAAGGCCGAACGGGTCGAGGACATCCTGCCGAAACTGCGCGCCGCCGCCGCGAAGGTGCCCGAAGCCGACAAGCAGTTGACGCCCGCCGTCGCGCGGCGGCTGTAGCCGGCGCCAACCGTCGCCTCCCGCCCGACGCGGGCGGGGTGAAATCAGGCCAGCCTTTCCTGTTGCATCGCGCGACGCTCTTGTCTCATCATGAGCGGCAATGGCCGCGCGGGCCTGTCCAATCGGGACGGCCGCGCGGCCAAGTGATAACAGCGCGACATTCCGGAGGATCGACGATGCCACGCCGCCTCACCACACACCTCAAATTCGGCCTCGTGCTCGGCGCGGCGATCGCCTTCGCTTCGGCGGCGAGCGCCCAATCGCTGCCGCCCACCAATCCGGATGAAGTGCCGCAACTGCGGCCCGGCGTGCCGGCCGGCTATATTCCCCGCGACAAGGTGATCGACAGCCTGGCGTTGCTGCCGCCGCCGCCCGAAGCGGGATCCGAAGCGCAAGCCAGCGACGACGCCGCCCGGCGCGCCGTGCTCCCGCTCCGCAAGTCACCGCGCTGGAAACTCGCCGCGCGCGACGCCGATTACACCTCGCCGGAATCGGTCGACGTCTTCGCCTGCACGCTCGGCATCACCATCTCGCCCACCGCCACGCCGCATCTCAACATGCTGCTCCGGCGTACGCTGGTCGATGCCGGACTCGCCACCTACAAGGCGAAAACCCATTACAACCGGACCCGCCCCTTCGTCGCCGCCCACGACAACGACACCTGCTACCCGAAGGACCAGGAAAAACTGCGCAAGGACGGCTCCTATCCGTCCGGGCATTCGGCCTATGGCTGGGCATGGGCGCTGATCCTCACGGAAATGGTGCCCGACAAGGCCGACGCCATCATTCAGCGCGGCTATCAGTTCGGCCAGAACCGCATCGTCTGCGGCATGCACTGGCAGAGCGACGTCAATGCCGGCCGCGTGGTCGCCGCCGCGGTGGTGGCGCAACTTCACACCAACGCCGACTTCAAGGCGCAGTTCGGCGCGGCGCAAAAGGAAGTGCAGGCGGCGCTGGCGAACAATCCGACCCCGGACTGCGCGCTCGAAAAGGAAGTGAAGGAAGCGGCGACGCGGTAGCGATCGCCCGCGTTCAGTCTTGCGGAAACGTCACCGCCTCGATGCGGTTGCCGTCGGCATCGGCCACGAACGCCGCGTAGTAGCGCACGCGGTCGTGCGGGCGCAGCGCCGGCGCGCTTTCCGAAACCGCGCCGGCCGCGACCGCCGCCGCATGAAAAGCATCGACCGCGGCCATGGTGCCGGCGCGCAACGCAAGGTGCGCGCCGTTGCCGTCCGGCAATCGCGTCATGCCGGGGCGCGGATTGATCCAGATTTCCGGATAGGTCTTGCCGAACCCGACCATTCTTTCGCGGGTCACGAGTTTTGCCAGACCGAGCGGCGCCAATACGCGCTCATAGAACGCAACCGCCCGTTCGAGATCGCTGACCGCGAGGGAAATGTGATCGATCATCGTCTCGCCCCCTCTTGTCATCGCGGTCGCGCGATCAAACCGGCGCGTTCGACTTCACCAGCTTGTAGACCACCGAATCCATCAGCGCCTGGAACGAGGCGTCGATGACGTTGGCGGAGACGCCGATGGTGGTCCAGCGCTCGCCCTGCTCGTCCTCGCTCTCGATCAGCACCCGCGTGATCGCCTCGGTGCCGCCGTTGAGGATGCGCACCCGGTAATCGACCAGCTTCAGCCCCTCGATGTACTTCTGGTACTTGCCGATATCCTTGCGCAGCGCCACGTCGAGCGCGTTGACGGGGCCGTTGCCTTCCGCCGCCGAGATCGTGGTCTCGCCGCCGACATCGACCTTGACCACCGCCATCGCCACCGTGATGCGGCGGCCCATGGCGTTGTAACGCTGCTCGACATTGACGTCGAACTGCTCGACCCGGAAATATTCCGGCACCTTGCCGAGCGTCCGCCGCGCCAGCAACTCGAACGATGCATTGGCGGACTCATAGGCGTAGCCCACCGCCTCGCGCGACTTCATCTCCTCGATCAGGCGATTGAGCTTCGGATCGTTCTTGTCGAAAGCAATGCCGGCCTTTTCCAGTTCGGCGATCACGTTGGAGCGCCCGGCCTGATCCGACACCAGCACCTGGCGATGATTGCCCACACTCTCCGGCGCGACATGCTCGTAGGTCGCGGGATCTTTCAAAATCGCGGAGGCATGAATGCCGGTCTTGGTGACGAAGGCGCTGGCGCCGACATAGGGCGCGTGGCGGTCCGGCACGCGGTTGAGGATGTCGTCGAGCGCGCGCGATACCCGCGTCAGCGTCGCGAGCTTGTCGTCGGTGACGCCGATCTCGAACGCTGCCGCGAACTGCGGCTTCAGCTTCAATGTCGGAATGATCGAGCAGAGATTGGCGTTGCCGCAGCGTTCGCCCAGGCCGTTCAGCGTGCCCTGAATCTGCCGCGCGCCGCCGCGCACCGCGGCCAGCGAATTCGCCACCGCCTGCTCGGTGTCGTTGTGGGCGTGGATGCCGAGATGATCGCCGGGAATATGCCTGGCGACCTCGCGCACCACCGCCTCGACGCGGTCCGGCATGGTGCCGCCGTTGGTGTCGCACAACACCACCCAGCGCGCGCCGGCCTCGTAGGCCGCTTTCGCGCATGCCAGCGCGAAATCCGAATCCTCGGTGTAGCCGTCGAAGAAATGCTCACAATCGAGCATCACCTCGCGGCCGGCGCTTTTCGCGGCCGCGACGCTGTCGCGAATCGAGGCGAGATTTTCCTCCTTGGTCGTCTCCAGCGCCACCCGCACCTGATAGGCCGACGATTTTGCGACGAAGCAGATCACGTCCGCCTTCGCGTCCAGCAGCGCCGCGACACCCGGATCGTTGGAGACGGATCGCCCCGCCCGCCGCGTCATGCCGAACGCGGTGAAGCGCGCGTGTCCCAATTTCGGCTTCTCGGCGAAAAATTCCGTGTCGGTCGGATTGGCGCCGGGATAGCCGCCCTCGACGTAATCGACGCCGAGTTCATCGAGCAGCCCCGCGATCAATTGCTTGTCATGCAGCGAGAAATCGACGCCGTTGGTTTGCGCGCCGTCGCGCAGCGTGGTGTCGAACAGATACAGGCGTTCGCGGCTCATGAGGTCGATCCGGTATTTTTCGCGGCATCGGCCGCCAGGGTTTTGTGCATCGTGGTGTTGGCCAGCCATTCGCCGTCGATCGAAATGCTGTTGCGGCGCTGCGCGACATAGCCGCGCCGGGCGAATAGCGGCTCGGCGGTGTCGCTGGCATCGACGCTGAGAATCGTCGCGCCGCGCGCGCGGGCGAGCTTCTCCAGCGCGTCGCACAGCATCGCGGCCACGCCTTGCCGCGCCGCGCTCGGGTGCACGAACAGCATGTCGACGTGATCGGCGCCCTTGAGCGAGGCGAAGCCGATGGCCGAGCCGTTGATGGTGGCGACCAGCGTCAACTGCCCGGCGAGCTTTTTGCCGAATGCGTCCTCATCGTCGGCGCGGCCGGCCCAGGCGGCGCGTTGCGCCTCGCTGTAGTCGTCTTCGGCCAGTTGCTCGATGCTGGCCTTGAAGATCGCGGCCAGCACCGGCAGGTCGGCGGGCAGAAGCGGCCGCAGCGCGGGTTTGGCCATTGCCTGCCCCATCACCAGACTCCGAACAGTTTCAGCGCGATCGCGACCGCACCGGCGATCACCGCCCATTTCAGGGCGATGTAATAGGCGCGGTGTTTGGCGAACGGCGTATCGGATTTGCTCATCGCGCCACCTCCCAGGTCGTGACCGGCTTGCCGTCGGCGTCCTTGCCGTCCTTGAGCACGATTCCCATCGCCGCGAGTTCGTCGCGGATGCGATCGGACTCCGCGAAATTCCGCGCCGCGCGCGCGGCGGCGCGCTCGGCGATCCGTTGCGCGACATCGGCCTCCGACAACGGTTGCACGATCACCTTGATCGGCGCGTCGGTCATCTCGATCTCGACCGTGGCCACAGCCGCAGGCCGCCGCTGCAACCGCCGCTGCTCGCAACCGAAGCCGAGGAACGACAGCGCCGCCCGCAACTCCGCCAGCCGGCCGCCTTTGTGCAGAGCGTGGAGCACGGCGATCGCGCCCGACGTGTTGAGATCGTCGGCGAGCATCGCCAGTACCTCGTCGGGCATCACCGGCGCGGGCGCGACGCCGTCGAGGTCGCCGTACCAGCGCCACAGCGTCTTGTGCGCCTCGTCGAGCGACTTCGCGGTCCAGTCGATAGGTTGGCGATAATGGGTGCCGAGCATGGCGAAGCGCAACGCGTCGCCGGGCCATGCGTAGCCGGCCCAGCCCTCGCGCAACTCGCGAATGGTGACGAAGTTGCCGAGCGACTTCGACATCTTCTCGCCTTCGACTTGCAGGAAGCCGTTGTGCATCCAGACATTGGCCATGCGGTCGTGATGGAAGGCGCAGCACGACTGCGCCAGTTCGTTCTCGTGATGCGGGAATACCAGGTCGATGCCGCCGCCGTGAATGTCGAACTGCTCGCCGAGATGCTTCCACGCCATCGCCGAGCATTCGAGATGCCAGCCCGGCCGCCCTTCCACCGCGATGCCGGCCGGCGACGGCCATGACGGCTCGCCCGGCTTCGACGGTTTCCACAGCACGAAGTCCATCGCGTCGCGCTTGTAGGGCGCGACGTCGATGCGCGCGCCCGCCAGCATCTCGTCGAGCGAGCGCCGCGCCAGCCGCCCGTAGGTCTTCATCGAGGCGACGGCGAACAGCACGTGGTCCCGCTCGACATAGGCATGACGGCGTTTAATCAGCTTCTCGACGATGGCGCGCATTTCCGGGATGTGCTCGGTCGCGCGTGGCTCCACGCTCGGACGCAGGCAGCCCAGCGCGTCGACGTCGGCGTGGAACTGCGCCTCCGTCTCCTCGGTGACCTTGCGGATCGCCGCGTTGAGCGGCAGATCGGGAAAATCCCGCGCCGCGCGCGCGTTGATCTTGTCGTCGACGTCGGTGATGTTGCGGACGTAGGCGACATGGTCGGCGCCGTAGACGTGGCGCAGCAGCCGGAACAGCACGTCGAACACGATCACCGGGCGGGCGTTGCCGATATGGGCGAAGTCATAGACGGTCGGCCCGCAGACATACATCCGCACGCGGGACGGATCGAGCGGCCGCAGCGGCTGCTTCTCTTTCGTCAGGGTGTTGTAGAGGCGAAGGTCCATCGGTCATCAATCCAGCAACGAAAGCCTTCCCACGCGGGAAGCAAAAGGACATGCCGTCCCTCGGGCCGGGCGTCCGCTCATGAATCAATGAAAATAGACCGATCGATGAGAATAGACAGCCTCAGCCAGCAGAACCGCTAGCTAATAATCCCGAAGCAAATGCCACGATCGGTCAGGAGGCTGTTCATCCCATCACCATGGGCCAGACCGGGGGACGGCGTCAAGTCCCCGTATTCGCGGGCCTCTCGCGGCCACGGCCGTCCCCGGCAAGGTGAATCATTTTTAACCGTTTTGGCATAGCGATGTCGCGACGCAGTCATTCCGGTGTCCTCATGAAATCGATTCGATGTCCGGCCGCCCTGGTTGCATTGCTGGCGGCTGTCGCGCCTCTCTCCCTTGCCGCGCCGGCGTCAGCCGACAACCGGGTCTTTATTATCGCCAATCAATCGGACGGCTACGGCATCGATGAATGCCTCGCCAACAGCCAGCCCTGCGGCGTTCACGCCGCCCGCGCCTATTGCCAGTCGCGCGATTTCACCGAGGCGACCGCCTACCGCCGCGTCGATCCCGAGGACATCACCGAATCGGTCGCGAAAGCCGGCAGCCACCGCTGCCGGGGCGCCGGTTGCGGCGAATACATCGCCATCACCTGTCACCGTTGAGCCTTCGATTCGCGACCGGGTGCGCGGCCGCCACATTGACGCCTTGGAACGGCGTGACAGTGGCAGGATGATCGCCGCCACGGCGACCGGCGGCACGGAACGCCCTGAGCCTCGCCTTGCGGTGGTATAAGGGGTCTTGGCGAGCAAGGACTTTGCGATTCGCATGCGGCCGACCCTGATCGCGACCGAAATGGCTCAATTGACCGGATGATGTTCGAATCCCTGACTGTTTCCGCCGTTGGCCGGATGCTGGCCGGCGCGCTGCTCGCCACCGTCATGCTGGGCCCCGGCGCGCTGGCGCAAGGCTATCCCCAGCCGGGCGCGGCCAATCCGATGTGCGCCCGTCTCGAAGCCCAGCTCGCCAGCATCGATCGCGGCGGCGGTGACCCTGCCCGCGCCGAGCAAATCCGGCGCTATCAGGACGCCGCGAACCGGCAGCAGCACGAGCTGGATCGGGTCACTGCCCAGGCCAAGCGCATGGGTTGCGACAGTTCCGGGTTCTTCTCGCTGTTCAACGGCCAATCGGCGCAGTGCGGCCCGGTCAACAACCAGATCCAGCAAATGCGCGCCAACCTCGACCAGATGCTGAGCAGCCTCGAACGGCTGCGCGGCGGCGGCGGCAGGGAGCGCGACGGCCAGCGCCATTCGCTGCTGGCCGCGCTGGCGCAGAACAATTGCGGCCCGCAATACGCCAACGCGGCGCGCGGGCCGGGCAACTTCCTCGAAAACCTGTTCGGCGGCGGCATCCATCAGAGCGAGGCGCCCGACCCCAATCTCGCGCCGCCGCCCGGCGCGCCGTCCGGCACCTATCGCACCGTCTGCGTGCGAAGCTGCGATGGCTATTATTTCCCGATCTCGTTCGCGACGGTGCAGAGCCGCTTCGCCGACGACGAGCGGACCTGCAAGAACCAGTGCCCTGCGACGGAAGCCAATCTCTTCACCTACCGCAATCCCGGCGAGGACATCAACCAGGCGGTGTCGATCTCGGGCCAGCCCTATACCTCGCTGCCGAATGCGTTCAGCTACCGCAAGGCGTTCGATCCGAACTGCACCTGCAAGGCCAACGGCGAAACCTGGTCGCAGGCGCTGAAGCATCTCGACGACAAGGCGTCGCTGCAACGCGGCGACATCGTCGTCACCGAGGACAGCGCCAAGAAAATGTCGCAGCCGAAGGCCGCGCCGCCGAAGAAGGGCGCGGCCGCAGCGCCGCAGGGAGCGACCGCCGCCGCGACGCCGGCCCCCGCGCCCGCCGCGAAAACCGACGCCGGCAAGACCGGGATCCGCACTGTGGGACCGACGTTCCTGCCCGCGCGGTAAGGCGAGACGCGCGCGTCATTGCGAGGGCACCTTCACCCTTCGAACACCTCGGTCGATGCCCGAGCCGTGCGCGGCAATAGCGTCGCGTCGGCGGGCGGCAGCGGCGCGCCGGAATCGCGGAAGCGGTTGGTGATCGGATAGCGGCGGTCGCGGCCGAAATTCTTGCGTGTGACCTTGACGCCCGGCGCGGCCTGCCGCCGCTTGTATTCGGCGATATTCAGAAGCCGGTCGATCCGCGCCACGACGTCGCGATCGAAACCGTCCGCGACGATCGAAGCCAGGGGCTGCTCGCGCTCCACCAGCCGTTCGAGGATGGCGTCGAGCACGTCGTAAGGCGGCAGCGAATCCTGGTCGAGCTGGTTGTCGCGCAGTTCGGCGGTCGGCGGCCGCACGATGATGTTTTCCGGGATGACCTCGCCCGAGGGCCCCAGCGCGCCGTCCGGCTTCCACGTATTGCGCAGCCGCGACAGTCGGAACACCTCGGTCTTGTAGATGTCCTTGATCGGATTGAAGCCGCCGTTCATGTCGCCGTACAGCGTGGCGTAGCCGACCGACATTTCCGACTTGTTGCCGGTGGTGACCACCATGGCGCCGGTCTTGTTGGAGAGCGCCATCAGCAGCGTGCCGCGCGTGCGCGCCTGCAAATTCTCCTCGGTGATGTCGCGCGGCAGGCCCTTGAACGGCGCGGCGAGAATCACCTCGAAGCCGTTGACGGCATCGGCGATCGGCAGCACCTCGTATTGAAGACCCAGGGCCTGCGCCAGCTTCGCCGCGTCGTCGAGCGACACCTGCGCGGTATATTTAAACGGCAGCATCACGCCGCGCACGCGTCCTGCGCCCAGCGCATCAACGGCGATGGCCGCGCACAGCGCGGAATCGATGCCGCCGGAGACGCCCATCAGCACGCCGGGAAAGCCGTTCTTGCCGACATAGTCGCGCAGGCCGAGAACGCAGGCGGCGTAGTCCGCCTCGTCCTCGCCGGGCAGCGCCGCCACCGGCCCGTCGCAGCGCCAACCCTCCGCGTCCTTGCGAAAGGTCAGCGTCGTGATGTTGTCCACGAAGGCCGGCAGTTGCGCCGCCAGCGAGCGGTCGGCGTTGAGCACGAACGATGCGCCGTCGAACACCAGTTCATCCTGTCCGCCGACCTGATTGAGATAGACCAGCGGCAGTTCGCTTTCGGTGACTCGCGCCACCGAGATCGACAGCCGCATGTCAGCCTTGCCCTTGGCGTAGGGCGAGCCGTTCGGCACCACCAGGATTTCCGCCCCGGTTTCAGCGAGGCATTCGACGACGTTCTCGTAATCGGCCGATTCCTCCAGCCAGGTGTCCTCGCAGATCGGCACGCCAATACGGACGCCGCCCACCGTCACCGGCCCCGCCACGGGACCGCGTGCAAAAACCCGCTTTTCATCGAACACGCCGTAATTCGGCAGATTGACCTTGTAGCGCAGCGCCGCGATGCGGCCGTCCGCGAGCAGCGCGCAGGCGTTGTAGAGGCGGCCGTCCTCGACCCAGGGCGAGCCGATCAGCATTGCCGGCGCGCCCGCGCTTTCGCGGGCCAGTTCCTCGATTGCCGAGCGGCACGCCGCCTGGAACGCCGGCTTCAGCACCAGGTCCTCCGGCGGATAGCCGGCGACGAACAATTCCGGCAGCACGACAAGGTCCGCGCCGTCAGCCTTGGCCCGCGCCCGCGCCGCGCGCGCCTTGGCGGCGTTGCCGGCGATATCGCCAACCGTGGGATTGAGTTGCGCCAGCGTGATCTTGAATTCGGTCGTCATCGATAAACCTGTCTCGCGCAATTCGTCGCAAACCGTATCGCCAACCATCGCGTCGTCCCCGCGCAGGCGGGGACCCATAACCCCTGGCGTCAGTTATCATAAGGTAACTTCGCTTTGGTGACAGAGCTGAAACGCTGCGGCGTATGGGTCCCCGCCTGCGCGGGGACGACGCCTTTCGCTTTGGAAGTCGGTCCACCAAACAAATTTCGGATCAGACACTCAAGCCCACCCCAGCCATTCCGCCAGCGCCAACAGCCAGACCAGCGCCGCGATCAGCAGCGCGACGCCGACCGCGGCCGAGGCGAGGTCCTTGACGCGGCCGATTTGCGGATCGTGATCGGTGGTCAGCCGGTCGGCCAGTTTCTCGATCGCGGTGTTGAGCAGTTCGACGGCGAGC
This sequence comes from Xanthobacteraceae bacterium, assembly GCA_023954195.1. Lineage (GTDB taxonomy): Bacteria > Pseudomonadota > Alphaproteobacteria > Rhizobiales > Xanthobacteraceae > 62-47. The sequence continues at coordinate 30,382 of JAMLIK010000001.1, read as the reverse complement.
AGCAGCAGGATCGCCGCCACCATTTCGGCCCGGCGCGCCGGCGTGGTCCCGATCAGCCACGCCAGCGGCACCGAGAGAATCAGCGCCGCCAGTTCCTCGCGAACGGCCCGTTCGGAGCGGGCGGCGAAGGCCAATCCGTGCCACGAATTGACGCTCGCCCGCCATAACCGCCACACATCACATTCCCGACGCCGCCGGCAACGGCTGCGCCTTGGCGGCTCGTTCCTGCTTGAGGAGTTCGGCGATCAGGAACGCCATGTCGATCGACTGCTCGGCGTTGAGCCGCGGATCGCAGGCGGTGTGATACCGGTCGTTGAGGTGCTCGTCGGTGATGGCGCGGGCGCCGCCGAGGCATTCGGTGACATCCTGCCCGGTCATCTCCAGATGCACGCCGCCGGCGTAGGTGCCCTCCGCCGCGTGGACGTTGAAGAAGCCCTTCACCTCGGAGAGGATGCGGTCGAACGGCCGGGTCTTGTAGCCGGTGGTCGAGGTGATGGTGTTACCGTGCATCGGATCGCACGACCACACCACGACACGCCCTTCCCGCTGCACCGCGCGCACCAGCGGCGGCAGGCCGTCCGTCACCTTGTCGGCCCCGAAGCGCGAGATCAGCGTCAGCCGGCCCGGCTCGTTGTCGGGGTTGAGCACGTCGATCAGCTTCAGCAACTCGTCCGGCTTCAGCGACGGGCCGCATTTGAGGCCGATCGGATTCTTGATGCCGCGGAAGTACTCGACGTGGGCATGATCGAGCTGCCGGGTGCGGTCGCCGATCCAGATCATGTGGCCGGAGGTCGCGTACCAGTCGCCGGTGGTGGAATCGATCCGGGTGAACGCCTGCTCGTAGCCGAGCAATAGCGCCTCGTGGCTGGTATAGATGTCGGTCGCCCGCAGTTCCGGATGGCTTTCCAGGTTGAGCCCGCAGGCGCGCATGAAGTTCAGCGCGTCGGAGATGCGGTCGGCCAGTTCCTGATAGCGCCGCGATTGCTGCGATCCGGTGACGAAGCCGAGCATCCATTCGTGGACGCTGGCGAGGTTGGCGTAGCCGCCGGTGGCGAAGGCGCGCAGCAGGTTCAGCGTCGCCGCCGACTGCCGGTAGGCCATCACCTGCCGGCGCGGGTCCGGGGTGCGCGCCTCGGCGGTGAAGGCGATGTCGTTGACGATGTCGCCGCGATAGCTCGGCAGCTCGACGCCATCGATTTTCTCGACCGGCGAGGAGCGCGGCTTGGCGAACTGGCCGGCGATGCGGCCGACCTTCACCACCGGCAACGCGCCGGCATAGGTCATCACCACCGCCATTTGCAGCAGCACGCGGAAGAAGTCGCGAATGTTGTTGGCGCCGTGCTCGGCGAAGCTTTCGGCGCAGTCGCCGCCCTGCAACAGGAACGCCTCGCCCTTTGCGACTCGGGCCAGCGCCTTTTTCAGGTTGCGCGCCTCACCGGCAAAAACCAGCGGCGGAAACGTCGCAAGCTGCGCCTCGACGTCGGCCAAAGCCTTCGCATCGGGATAGGCCGGCATCTGCACCACCGGCTTGTTGCGCCAACTGTCGGGTGTCCACCGCTCGGACATGGTCTGCTCCTGAAGAAAAAGCCGCCCTCCTCCACGGATGGCGGACCGGCGGGTTATACACAGCCGGGAGGCTCCCCGCCAGTTTGAAATCGTCGTGGCGGTACAAGGGTTTGCTATAGGATGGCCGGCGCGGGGCCGTGTCTGCGCGCGAAAACCCGTCGAAGAACCGAGATGCGACCGTGACCGACACTGTTCTAGACGACGTCTATTCCGACGACATCTCGATTCAAGCCATGGATGGTTACGCCCTGGCCGCGACGCTATACCTGCCGCGCGGGAAGAAGCATCGTGCGGTCCTGATCAACGCCGCCACGGCGGTGCCGCGCGGCTATTACGACGGCTTCGCGCGCTATCTCGCACGGCAGGGCTGCGCGGTTCTGACCTACGACTATCGCGGCATCGGCGGTTCGCGGCCGAAAGGCGCCGCGGGCCACAAGGCGCCCTCGCTGCGCGGTTTCGATGCCTCGATGAGCGACTGGGCGGCCCGTGACATCACCGGCGCGGTCGGCTGGATGCGCGAGCGCTATCGCGCGCTGCCGCTGGTCTATGTCGGCCATTCGTTCGGCGGGCAGGCGCTGGGGCTGCTGCCGAACAATACCGAGGTGACGCGCGCGCTGCTGATCTCGGCGCAGGCGGCCTCCTGGAAACTGATGCCACCGCCGGAGCGCTACCGCGTCTACCTGTTCATGAATTATGTCGGCGCGCCGGTGGCGCGCGCCGTCGGCTATCTGCCGGGACGGCTGATGGGGGGCGAGGACCTGCCGAAAGGCGTCTTCCTCGAATGGACGCGCTGGGTGAGGAACGAGCGCTATCTGCTCGGCGATCCGGCGCTCGAAGCACGCGCCAACTTCGCCAACTACAAGGCGCCGCTGCGGGCGCTGACCTTCACCGACGATTCGTGGGCGCCACGGTCGGCCGTGGAACTTTTATGCTCGGCCTTCACCGCGACCGCGCCGGAGATCGTGTCGGTCACGCCCATCGAGGCCGGGGTGAAAAAGATCGGTCACATCGGCTTCTTCCGGCGCGAGCATCGCGGCACGCTATGGCGCGACGCCGCCGACTGGCTCGGCGTGATCGAGTGAGGCAGGTTACAAGACGCGGCGGCGGTCTGAGTGCCTGACCGGGAATTCGCTTTTTGATGAATAAACAATACGAAAGCCGTCATGCTCCGCGAAGGCGGAGCATCCAGTACGCCCTGATGGATCGAGGTTTTATCTCATTCGTCACGGATTACTGGATCGTCCGCCTTCGCGGACGATGACGCCTCGTTTCCGGTTAAACGCCGCGGATGACGTCGCCATGCGACGCGCCCCTACTCCGCCGCCTCGCGGACGTGGCGCGCGGCGCGGGTGCGCATCGTCACCAGTTCCTCGGCGGAGGTCGGGTGCAGCGCCATGGTGGCGTCGAAGTCGGCCTTGGTCGCCTTCATCCTGACCGCGATGGCGATGACCTGAACCAGTTCGGCCGCCTCCGGCCCGACGATGTGGCAGCCGAGCACGCGGTCGCTGGCGCCGTCCACCACCAGTTTCATCAGCACCCGCGAACGGCTGCCCGACAGCGTCGCCTTCAGCGGGCGGAACGAGGTCTTGTAGACATCGACCACGGCGAAGCGCTGTCGCGCCTGCGCTTCCGTCAGGCCGACGGTGCCGACCTGCGGCTGGGTGAACACCGCGGTCGGAATATCGGCGTGATCGACCTTGACCTCGCGCCCGCCGAACACGGTGTCGGCGAAGGCGTGGCCCTCGCGGATCGCCACCGGCGTCAGGTTGAAGCGATGGGTGACGTCGCCCACCGCATAGATGTGCGACACCGAGCTTTGCGAGAATTCGTTGACCGCGATGCCGCCATTGTTCGGGTTGATGGCGACGCCGGCTTTTTCCAGCCCGAGATTGGCGACATTGGGATGGCGGCCGATGGCGAACATCACCTGGTCGGAGGCGATGCTGGAGCCGTCCGACAGGCGCGAGGTGAACCCCGCGCCGTGCCGCTCGATGCCGTCCACCGTGCAGCCGGTCAGGATGGTGATGCCCTCCGCCTCCAATTCGGCGCGGACATGGGGGCGCACATCCTCGTCAAAGCCGCGCAAAACATTGTCGCCGCGATAGACCACCGTCACTTCGGAGCCGAGCCCGGCGAAGATGCAGGCGAATTCCAGCGCGATATAGCCGCCGCCCTGGATCAGGATGCGTCTCGGCAACTCGGGCAGATGGAACGCCTCGTTCGAGGAGATCACATGCTCGATACCGGGGATCGCCTTGCCGTGGTTCGGCGCGCCGCCGGTGGCGATCAGGATGTATTTCGCGCGTACCGTCCTGCCGTCATCGAGCCGCAGCGTGCGGGCGTCCTCGAACACCGCGCGCGACTTGATGACCTGCACCCCGGACGTCTCGGCATTGGCGGTGTAGGCCGCCTCCAGCCGCGCGATCTCCTTGTCCTTGTTGGCGATCAGCGTGGCCCAGTCGAAGCTGGCGGGCGGGACGCTCCAGCCGAAGCCGGCGGCGTCGGCGAAGTCTTGGCGGAAATGCGCGGCATAGGCGAACAGCTTCTTCGGCACGCAGCCGCGAATCACGCAGGTGCCGCCCATGCGGTATTCCTCGGCGAGGATGACGCGGGCGCCGTGGCCGGCGGCGATCCGCGCGGCGCGCACGCCGCCGGAGCCGCCGCCGATGACGAACAGATCGGTGTCGAAATCGGCCCTATCCGAGCTAGCCATGGCGCCCCCCGTCCGGTCCGGACTTACATGATCGGCTTGTTGCGCTTCTTCATCTCCGCCCGGAACTGGTCGGCGACCTTCTCGGTGGTCTGCTGCGCCCACTGGTTCATGTAACCCATGCTCGACGCGATGGCGTGCGGCTCCGCCGTCAAAAGCTTGTGCCCCAGCGGCGTCTTGTAGAAGGTCACCAGATCCTTCAGCTCCTGCTCGGTGAACGTGCTGGCGTAGATTTTCGCCATCGCGTCGCTGACCTCGGACTCGCGGCCGGCGAACTCCTTGGCGATGACCAGCGCGACCTCGTCCATATCCTTCTGATAGTTGAGGTTATTCTGCAACAGGCTGGCCTTGGTGCGCTGAACGATGTTGGGAATGGCGCTGGCATACATCGCCTGGGCGCCTTTCAGTAACAGCAGTTCCCTGGCGGCGGCGATGGCCGCGGGCGTTGCCGGCGCGGCCTGCGCCTGCGCGGCCGGAGCCGGGGCCTGCGCCTGCGCGACGCTCCCGGACAGGGCAAGACCCACGGCAAGGCTGCCGGCGAACATCAACTGGCTGAGATTTTTCATGCGGGTTCCTTCTTGGATGCGGAATATCTTCATAAACAGGTGGCTCGTGGCGCTCATGGCCGCTCGATAACGCGAATGCCGTCGGCGCCGGCCAGCACCACGGTGCTGGCAAGACCGATAAACAACCCGTGCTCGACAACACCGGGGATCGCCGCCAGCGCGGCACTGAGGCGCGGTGCATCCGGTATGGCGCCGAGATGGGCATCGATAATCCAGTGGCCGCCATCGGTGACGAAAGCATGACCGGCGGCGGTCCGCCGGAGCCGCAGTTCGCCCGCCACGCCGCACCCGGCCATCGCGGCCTCGACGGCGCGCCGGGTGGCCGCGAGGCCAAACGGGACGACCTCCACCGGCAAGGGAAAGCGGCCGAGCCGCTCGACCCATTTGCTGTCGTCGGCGATCACGATCATGCGGTCGGAGGCCGCCGCCACGATCTTTTCCCGCAGCAGCGCGCCGCCGCCGCCCTTTATCAGGTCGAGCGCATGATCGGCCTCGTCGGCGCCGTCCACCGTGAGGTCCAGACGGTCGATCTCGTCCAGCGTAGTCAGCGCGATGCCGCATTGCGCGGCCTGGGCGCGGGTCGCCTCCGAGGTCGGCACGCCGACCACCGTGAGGCCGCGCCGCACCCGCTCGCCCAGCAGGTCGACGAAATGTTTCGCGGTGGAACCGGTGCCGAGCCCCAGTTTCATGCCGTCGCGGACCTCGTCCAGCGCGCGCGCCGCCGCCTGTCGTTTCCGGCCGTCCAGATCCATTGTCCACACCACCCCGGAGATGCGCCCAGCGAAATCGCGCCCCTATCTAGCCTTGGCCGCCGGTCCTGAACAGGCCCATCCTCGCCCGTCATCCAACCGGCGCCCTTGCAACCGCAAGCCCGGCCGGTTAGCGATCGGCCATGAGCAACTCTCCCCTGATCGCCTTCGATCTCGACGGCACCCTGGTCGATACCGCGCCGGACCTGATCGGCGCCCTCAACCACATCCTGGTTCGCGAGAAGCTGTCGCCGCTTCCCCTCGAATCGGCGCGCAATCTGATCGGCGCGGGCGCCCGGCGGCTGCTCGAACGCGGCTTCGAGGCCGAGAACCGGCAGCCCGGCCCCGAGGACATGGCGCGGCTGACCGACGACTTCATCGCCTATTACGCCGATCATATCGCCGACGAATCCCGCCCCTTCGAGGGGTTGGACGCAGCCCTCGACCAACTCGCCGCGCGCGGCTTCCTGCTGGCGGTCTGCACCAACAAGCTGGAATGGCTGTCGCGGCGGCTGTTGGACCGGCTCGGTCTGACGCCGCGTTTCGCCGCCATCTGCGGCGCGGACACTTTCGGCGTCTCCAAACCGGACCCGATCATCCTGCGCCAGACGGTGGCGAAAGCCGGCGGCGCCATGACCTCCACCATCATGGTCGGCGACGCCGGAACCGATGTCGGCGTGGCGCGGCGCGCCGGCGTCCCGGTGATCGGCGTGTCGTTCGGCTATACCGAAATTCCGATCGCGGAGCTGGAGCCGGATCGCCTGATCGACCGCATGAACCAGCTCCCGGATGCCGTCAACAGCCTGATCGAAGCTCACGTAAAATATTAAATATATCAAACAATATATTGCAATAAGAGTAATATTTTAAAATTCTTCGATCGCGCGCACAGCCATCCACGGATATATTGCGCGGCGCTTTGCTCCCTCTTATTGTGCGCGCCGGGTCGATGGCTGGGGCGCCGTCAGAAAACGGGTGCATGATGCGCAGTGTGATCGTTATCGCGATCGCCGGCTTAGGCTTGGCGGGTTGCTCGTCCATGTCGATGGATGCCTTCAAGCCGGCTCCGAAAATGTTATCGCTCCAGGTCGAATCGACGCCGCCCGGCGCCGACGCCACCAGTTCGCTCGGTGGAAGCTGCAAGACGCCCTGCACGCTGTCGGTGCCCGACACCGCCGAGAACCTCAGCGTCGCCTTCGCGCTGGCGAACCACCAACCGCTGACGGTTCCGGTGCAGGTCACGCATCATCCCGGCGACTACGTCACCTCAAAACCCTCGGTGACGTTCGATCCCAGCCCGGTGACGGCCGAGCTTCAGGCGACGCCGCCGCCGCGGCGGCCGGCGCGCCACAAGAAGCCGGCGCGCAAGCCGAGGCCGGCGGCGCCGGCCGCCGATTCGGCGTTCCCTGCCCCCCAGGTCACGGCGCCGCCGGCGCGCTGACACCCGCGACAATGGGATGATTGCAGCGCCGTGCATTCGTGCCTAGATTTCCAGAGAGAACACGTATGGTTCGCGGGAGGCCGTCCCCGAACCGGGTGAAACACAATGTCTGGGCCTTTGAGATGTCTGGGCCTCTAAGCAGCCCCCAACCAGCCACGCCGGGCCGGACCATATCGGACCGCGGCATGATCGACCCGTTCGGACGGGCCATCACCTACCTCCGCGTCTCGGTGACCGACCGCTGCGACCTGCGCTGCTTCTACTGCATGTCGGAGGACATGACCTTCCTGCCGAAGGCCGACCTCCTGACGCTTGAGGAACTCGACCGGCTGTGCTCGGTCTTCATCGAAAAGGGCGTGCGCAAGCTGCGGCTGACCGGCGGCGAGCCGCTGGTCCGCCGCAACCTGATGTCGCTGGTGCGCTCGCTGTCGCGCCACATCCGCTCGGGCGCGCTCGATGAACTGACGCTGACCACCAACGGCTCCCAGCTCGCCCGCTTCGCCAACGAACTGCGCGACTGCGGCGTCCGCCGCGTCAACGTCTCGCTGGACACCCTCGACCCGGCCCGCTTCAAGGCCATCACCCGCTGGGGCGACATCGACAAGGTGCTGGCCGGCATCGAGGCGGCGCGCGCCGCCGGCCTCGCCGTCAAGATCAACGCGGTGGCGCTGCGCAACGTCAACGAGGACGAGATTCCGGCGCTGATGGAATGGGCGCACGGCAAGGGCATGGCGCTGACGCTGATCGAGGTGATGCCGATGGGCGACGTCGGGGCCGGGCGTATCGACCAGTACCTGCCGCTGTCGCTGGTGCGCGGCCGGCTGACGGCGCGCTACACCCTGACCGACCTCGACGAGTCCACCGGCGGCCCCGCGCGCTACGTCCGGGTCGGCGAGACCGGCGGCAAGCTCGGTTTCATCACGCCGATGACGCACAACTTCTGCGAATCCTGCAATCGCGTCCGCGTCACCTGCACCGGCACCATCCACACCTGCCTCGGCCACGAGGATGCCTCCGACCTGCGCCGCCCGCTGCGGGCCTCGCCCGACAACGACCTGCTGAGCCAGGCCATCGACCGCGCCATCGGCCTCAAGCCCAAGGGCCACGACTTCGTCATCGACCGCCGGCACAACCGCCCCAGCGTCAGCCGCCACATGAGCGTGACGGGGGGATAACCCCGCCGCACCGCTCGGCCCGGCCGCCCTCCCCCGTGCTCCGGCCCCATCGTCAAACTTCCAATTGACGGGGGCGCGCCGCGCTGAAATGGTGCATCCGCTTCAAGCCGCTCGAAAAAAAGCGCCCGGCCGCAAGATGCCGACGGGACGGCGGAAAAGCTGAAACCGGGGGAAACGTCCGTGCAACCGCTCCTGAAACTCAGTCAGGGGATCGACGCGATCAACTCATGGATCGGCAGATCCCTGTCGTGGCTGATCCTTCTCGCCGTCCTGATCTCAAGCGCCAACGCCACCATCCGCAAGCTGTTCGACGAATCGTCGAACGCCTGGCTGGAGCTGCAATGGGTGCTGTTCGGGATCGTCTTCCTGCTCTGCGCGCCATGGACGCTGCTCAACAACGAGCATATCCGGATCGACATCGTCAACAGCTTCTGGCCGAAAAAGGTCCGCGATACCATCGACATCATCGGCCACGCTTTTTTTCTAATTCCGCTATGCGTCGTGATGATCCTGACCAGCGTGCCGTTCTTCCTGCGCTCCTGGGAAATCAACGAGCAATCGGCCAATGCCGGCGGACTGCCGCAATGGCCGGCCAAGTCGCTGTTGATGATCGCCTTCTCGCTGCTGCTGCTTCAAGGCATTTCCGAGCTGATTAAGCGCATCGCGGTGATGCGGGGGCTGATCCGCGATCCCTATGAGGCGCAGCCGTCGAGCCTGGAGGCCGAAGTCGAGCATCTGGTCGAGGCCATCAAGAAAGATTGAGGGGGGCCGGAAACGGCTCGGGGACTTCATGATTGCTTTTCTGATCGAGAACATGGCGCCGATCATGTTCGTGGCGCTGGTGGTGTTTCTGCTGCTGGGCTACCCGGTGGCGTTTTCACTCGGCGCCGTCGGCCTGCTGTTCGCCTTTATCGGCATCGAGCTGGGCGAGTTTCATCCCAACTTCCTGCAAGCCTTGCCGGAACGCGTCTACGGCGTGATGAACAACGACACGCTGCTGGCGATCCCGTTCTTCACCTTCATGGGGCTGGTGCTGGAGCGGTCCGGCATGGCCGAGGACCTGCTCGACACCGTCGGGCAACTGTTCGGCACCGTCCGCGGCGGCCTTGCCTATGCCGTGATCTTCGTCGGCGCGCTGCTGGCCGCCACCACCGGCGTGGTCGCCGCCTCGGTGATCTCGATGGGGTTGATCTCGCTGCCGATCATGCTGCGCTACGGCTATGACCGCCGCGTCGCCACCGGCGTCATCGCCGCCTCCGGCACCCTGGCGCAGATCATTCCCCCCTCGCTGGTGCTGATCGTGATGGCCGACCAGCTCGGCCGCTCGGTCGGCGACATGTATGAGGGCGCGTTCATTCCGGGGCTGGTGCTGACCGGGCTCTACGCGCTCTACATCCTGGTCGTCTCGCTGCTGTTTCCCAAGGCGACGCCGGGCCTGCCGCCCGAGGCCGTCGGCTTTCGCGAGGACAACGGCAGCCGAGGCCTGACCTCGCTCGGCATCCTGACCGCCGTCAGCGTCGCGTTCGCCTGGTTCATGATGCGGCATTCCGAAACCAAGGGCGCCGACTTCGTCGTCATCAGCATGATGTACGGCATCATTTTCGCCTTCGCGGTGGCGGTGCTGAACTGGGTGATCCACCGCCTGTTCGGCGTTCGCTTCCTGTCGCGGATCGCGCAGCAGACCACCTTCGTGATGGTGCCGCCGCTGTTCCTGATCTTCCTGGTGCTCGGCACCATCTTCATCGGCGTGGCGACGCCGACCGAAGGCGGCGCGATGGGGGCGACCGGCGCGCTGCTGCTCGGCGCCGCCAAGAAGCGCCTGTCGTGGGACCTGATCCGTCAGGCGGTGCAGTCCACCGCCAAGCTGTCGGCCTTCGTGATCTTCATCCTGGTCGGCGCGCGGGTGTTCTCGCTGACGTTTTACGGCGTCAACGGCCACGTCTGGGTCGAGCACCTGCTGACCTCGCTGCCGGGCGGGCAGTTCGGCTTCCTGCTGTTCGTAAACATCTTCGTGTTTTTCCTGGCGTTCTTCCTCGATTTCTTCGAGCTCGCCTTCATCATTATCCCGCTGCTGGGGCCCGCGGCGGAAAAGCTCGGCATCGACCTGATCTGGTTCGGCGTCATTCTCGGCGTCAACATGCAGACCTCGTTCATGCATCCGCCGTTCGGCTTCGCGCTGTTCTACCTGCGCTCGGTCGCGCCGAAGGAGAGCTACGTCGATCGCGTCACCCGCAAGCGCATGGAGCCGGTCACCACCGGCCAGATCTATTGGGGCGCGGTGCCGTTCGTCCTGATCCAGGTGGTGATGGTGGTGCTGGTGATCCTGTTCCCGTCGATGGTGATGCACTACAAGGGCGTGGCCGCCAACGTCGACCTCAAAAACATCAAGATCGAAGTGCCGCAGATGGACATGCCGCCGATGGACCTCGGCCCGCCGAAGTTCTGAGGCAGGCCCCGCCCGCCACCGTCTTCGGGAGCACGGGTGGCGGCGTTGGCACCGCTGCCAGACATGGCGGCTCGCGCCAAACAAAAAACCCGGCCTCGCGAGGCCGGGTTTCCTGTTCAGGCGTCGATGACCGATCGCGGCCGCTCAGTGGCGGGTGCGCGAGCGAATCATGAAGCTGTCGTTGGTGTATTCAGCGACCTGCCACCACAGATAGGCATCGCCGCGGAAGGCTTGCATCGAGTCGATCACCTTCTTAAAGGTCGGGTTCTTGGCGGAGATTTCCGTCCACAACTCGTTGGTGGCCTTGAGGCAGGACTCCATGATTTCCGTCGAGAACGGGCGGAGTTGCGTGCCGCCGGCGACCAGTCGCTTCAGCGCCGCCGGGTTCTGCATGTCGTAGCGCGCCGGCATCCACAGCGTGGAGTTGGCGGCGGCGTTGCGGATCACGGCCTGATAGTGCTTCGGCAGCGTATTCCACTTCTCCTCGTTGCAGAAGGCATGGATCGTCGGACCGCCTTCCCACCAGCCGGGATAGTAGTAGAACTTGGCGACCTTCTGGAAGCCGAGCTTCTCGTCGTCATAGGGGCCGACCCATTCGGCGGCGTCGATGGTGCCCTTTTCGAGCGACGGATAGATGTCGCCGCCGGCAAGCTGCTGCGGCACCACGCCGACCTTTTGCATGACCTGGCCGGCAATGCCGGCAATGCGCATCTTCAGGCCCTGAAGATCGGCCACCGTCTTGATCTCCTTGCGGAACCAGCCGCCCATCTGGGTGCCGGTGTTGCCGCAGGGGAAAGAAACGACCTTGTAGGGCTTGTAGAATTCGTCGGCCAGTTCGTTACCGCCGCCCTGATAGAGCCACGAATTCTGCATCCGCGTGTTGAGGCCGAACGGCACCGCCGAGAAAATCGCGAAAGTCGGGTCCTTGCCGACATAGTAATATGACGCCGTATGGCACATTTCCACGGTGCCATTGGAGGTGGCGTCGAGCGCTTGCAGACCGGGGACGATCTCGCCGGCCTGAAACAACTGGATCTGGAATTTGTTGTCGGTCATCTCCGCGACTTGCTTCACGAACTGCTCGCCGCCGCCGTACACGGTATCCAGCGACTTCGGAAAGCTCGACGTCATGCGCCATTTGATTTCCGGCGACGATTGGGCGATGGCCGGCGAAGCCACCGCGGCGACCGCCGCGCCAGTGGCCGATATCTTGAGAAAATCACGACGCTTCATGCAGCTTCTCCTTGCTTGCGTTTCGCTTACGTTTCTGGTGCCGCCGGGACGCCCGCGACGGTGATTGGAAGGCGACCTAAGGGGACGCTCTCAGTGCTCTCTAACACGGAACATCCCCGGCAGAAACGCATCCCACGGGTTTGGCCGGGAAATTCAACGAAAGTCGCATACGCCCGTGGCGGCATCGGCCGCGAATAGGTCAGCCCACTCTCGCGTCCTTGAGCTGATCGCGCACCTGCGTGGCGATGGCGCGGTAAATCGCCGCGTGCGGCCCGTTCGGCTCGCTCGCCACCACCGGCGTGCCGGCGTCGGACGTGGCGCGAATCGCCATGTGCAGCGGCACCTCGCCGAGGAACGGCACGCCGAGCCGCTCCGCCTCGTGCCGCGCGCCGCCATGGCCGAAAATATCCGACCGCGTGCCGCATTCCGGGCACTGGAAATAGCTCATGTTCTCGACGATGCCGAGCACCGGCACGTTGACCTTCTTGAACATCGCGAGCCCGCGCCGCGCATCGATCAGCGCCAGATCCTGCGGCGTCGACACGATCACCGCGCCCTTGAGCGGCACGGTCTGCGCCAGCGTCAATTGCGCGTCGCCCGTCCCCGGCGGCATGTCGACGACGAGAATGTCCAGCTCGCCCCACGCCACGTCGCGCAGCATCTGGGTGATGGCCGACATCACCATCGGGCCGCGCCAGATCATCGGGATTTCCTCGTCGACCAGGAATCCGATCGACATGATCGACAGGCCGAAGCGCTCGATCGGAATCATCTTCTTGTTTTCGTTCACCACCGGCTTGTCGCGAATGGCGGTGAGCCGCGGCACCGAGGGGCCGTAGATGTCGGCGTCCATCAGGCCGACCCGCAGGCCGAGATCGCGCAGCCCCAGCGCCAGGTTGAGCGAGGTGGTCGACTTGCCGACGCCGCCCTTGCCGGATGCCACCGCGATGATGGCGGCGACGCCGGGAATCGGCGCCTGCCGGGCCATCGGCGAACCCGCCCCGCCATGCGGCGCCGGCCGGTGCGCGGCCGCCGGCGGCACGCCCCGCCCCGCCCCCGCGGCGCGCGGCGCGGCCATCGGCTTGCGCTCGGCGGTCAGCACCACCATCGCGCTGACGACGCCGGCCATGCCGCGCACCGCCGCCTCGGCGCGCGCGCGCGTCTCGCTCCAGGCGGGCGCGCTGGCGGCGTCGACATTAATGGAAAAATACACCTTGCCGTCGCTGATGGCGATTTCCGACAGCACACCGGCCTTGGTCAGCGGACCGCCGTCCGGCGCGGTGACGTGGGACAGGACATCGCGAATTTGCCGTTCGGTGACACTCAATTTTTTTCTCCTCGCGGCCGCTGATAATCGGGAGTGGCGCGCCCGTCCTTGCGCCCCGTCAAACAGATGGTTCGACCATCGGCGCGTCCCTTTTCCGCGTTCTTTAGAGCAACAGCCATGACCGGACGCAATGGTTCCTTGGTCGCGCACGGAGCCCGGTCACGATCCCGCGCGCCGCCACGGCAGGCCATTTTCGGACCGGGCGTTGCCCTTGCGACCCGACGGACTATGCTGTGGCCTTCACGAAACAACACGGCGCCGTCAATGCCGGTCAACACCCGAGGTTCTCATCATGGCTAAAGTCGCTTTCATCGGTCTCGGCGTCATGGGCTTTCCCATGGCGGGACATCTCGTCAAGAAGGGCCAGCACGAGGTGACGGTCTACAACCGCACCGCCGCGACCGCCAAGGCCTGGACCGACAAGTTCGGCGGACGCGCCGTCCCCACCCCGCGCGCCGCCGCCGAAGGCCAGGACTTCGTGATGGCCTGCGTCGGCAACGACAACGACCTGCGCGCGGTCACCACCGGAGCGGACGGCGCGTTCGCCGGCATGCGGAAGGATGCGGTGTTCGTCGATCACACCACCGCTTCCGCCGAAGTGGCGCGCGAACTCGACCAGGCGGCGCGTGCCAGCGGCTTCCATTTCGTCGATGCTCCGGTGTCGGGCGGCCAGGCCGGCGCCGAGAACGGCGTTCTCACCGTCATGTGCGGCGGCAGCGAGCAAGCCTATGCCCGCGCCGAGCCGGTGATCGCGGCCTATGCGCGGATGTGCAAGCGGCTCGGCCCCGCCGGCTCCGGGCAACTCACCAAGATGGTCAACCAGATCTGCATCGCCGGGCTGGTGCAGGGGCTTTCCGAGGGCATCCATTTCGCCAAGAAGGCCGGGCTGGACGTCGAGGCGGTGATCGCCACCATCTCCAAGGGCGCGGCGCAGTCGTGGCAGATGGAAAACCGCTATAAAACCATGAACGAGGGCAAATACGACCACGGCTTCGCGGTCGAATGGATGCGCAAGGATCTGTCGATCTGCCTCGGCGAGGCCCGCCGCAACGGCGCCAGCCTGCCGGCGACCGCGCTGGTCGACCAGTTCTACTCGCAAGTCGAGAAAATCGGCGGGCGGCGCTGGGACACCTCCAGCCTGCTGGCGCTGCTGGAGCGCTGAGCGGTTCTCCCGTCATTGCGAGAGGAGCAAAGCGACGAAGCAATCCAGTTGTCGCTCGCGGCCTCTGGATTGCTTCGCTGCGCTCGCAATGACGCTGCGATCGCCCTTCGGCCCGTCCGGCCCCATTTTAAGGTTTCGTTAACAAGATTATCGAGGCGTTTAAGGCTGCTCTTAATGATTTGGCGTCAGAAATTAAGAAGAAGAAAAGGCGCCGCGCTCAGGCGCGCAGGATTTGTATTGCGTAATGAATTCGCCCGTCGAACAGCCCGAGGTTGTCCAGCTTCCCGCTGAGGAACCGGTTGTGCCCCACGCGCGCAACCGCCGCATCGCGGCGCAGCGCGTGCGCGAGGCGCGCGACCGCCTCACCTCGACCAGCGGCACCCGCCCCGCCTTCGACCACGAACTGCTGCGGCAATACGCCCAGACCCGGCAGTCGGCCTCCTATGTGGTGATGCTGCTGGTGGTGGCGACCGGCCTGTTGTTCGGCATCATGGTGCAGCCGGCGTTCGCCGCCATCTGGATGATCGGCATGCTGGTGCTCAACGCCGTGATGGTGCATGCCTGCACGCGGTATCTCAAGGAGCCGGCCTCCACGACCGCGATCCGCAAATGGCGGATCCGCTTCATCCTGCTCGATCTGATCCATGGTCTGTGCTGGGCGGCGATCCTGGCCTACCCGTCGGGGTACGACCTGCTCTCCAATACATTCGTCATGTTCATGATGCTGCTGATCGTGGCGGTGTCGAGCATGCTTGCCTCCAGCCTGCCGATCGCGGCGTTCGCCGCCACCGCGCCGGTCACCGCGGCCATCGCGGTCAACTTCATCGCGCGGGGCACGCTCGACGCTTACATCCTGGCGCTGCTCGCCATCGCCGCCGAAGCCTATTTCGCGCTGCTGGCGCACCGGCTGCATTCGACGACGCTGGCGACGCTGGAAGCCCGCGCCGAAAAGGACGCGCTGATCGGCGAACTCGAACAGGCCAAGGCGATCTCCGACGAGGCGCGCCACCGCGCCGAATCCGCCAACGTCGCCAAGTCGCGGTTTCTCGCGCAGATGAGCCACGAGCTGCGGACGCCGCTCAACGCCATCCTCGGCTTCTCCGAGGTGATGAAAAGCGAAATCTTCGGCGCCCACACCGTGCCGGCCTACAAGGACTATTCGAACGACATCCACAATTCCGGCGTTCACCTGCTCAACCTCATCAATGAAATCCTCGACCTGTCGCGGATCGAGGCCGGCCGTTACGAACTCAACGAGGAAGCCGTCTCGCTGGTCCATGTCGTGGCCGACTGCCATCATTTGCTGAAGCTGCGCGCTTCCAGCCGCGGCATCACCATCCACGAGATTTTCGAACAGGGCATGCCGCGGATCTGGGGCGACGAGCGCGCGATCCGCCAGGTGGTGCTGAACCTGCTGTCCAACGCCATCAAGTTCACCCCGCAAGGCGGCGAGATCTGGCTGAAGGCCGGCTGGACCGCCTCCGGCGGTCAATATCTCAGCGTCAAGGACACCGGATCCGGCATCGCCGAGGACGAAATCCCGATCGTGCTCGCCTCGTTCGGCCAGGGCTCCAACTCGATCAAGTCCGCCGAACAAGGCGCCGGCCTCGGCCTGCCGATCGCGAAAAGCCTGATCGACATGCACGGCGGCACCTTCACGCTGAAATCCAAGCTGCGGATCGGCACCGAGGTCATCATCACGCTGCCACCGGAACGGGTGATGGCGGCGCTGGGCCCGATGACCGAGGAAGCGCCGTCGTTGCAGCCGGAGATTCCCGGCGGCAAGCGGTCGACGACGGCCCGGCGCCGCTCGCCGATCATGAATGCAGGGACTGGATTGTAGGCCATGCGCGTGCGCAAGCAGGCGAACGCGCCTCACGACCGAAGATGAGCAACGAGAGCCCGTGTATCGCCGTCTGCATAATCGACCCCGAAAGCCGCCTGTGTCGCGGCTGCGGTCGCACGCTGGCGGAAATCGCGCGCTGGGGCCAGATGACCTCCGGCGAGCGGCGTGCGCTGATCGCGACGCTTCCGGCACGGATGGCCCAGGCCGGGCTGCCGCCGCCCGTCCCCCGCGCGAGCGACGGCCCCGAAACCCGATGACGGCGGGTGGATCATGATCCGCGTGCTGCTCGTCCTGTTCGTCGCCACCGCCTGCGCGGTGTTCGCCTATGGCGATCCGGCGAAAATCACCACCGCGCGCGGCTCGGTGATCGCGATGCTGCAACACCGCACGGCGGCGAATTCCCGCATCCAGCAAATTCCGCGCGGCAATGGCGGAGAATTCCGGCTCGACGCCACCATCAACGGCGTCAAGGCCCCGATGGTGATCGACACCGGGGCGACATCGGTGGTTCTGACCTACGAGACCGCCAAGGCGGCCGGGCTGCCGCTCGAACTGCTGGACTACAACGTGCCGCTGGAAACCGTCGGCGGCAACACAAGGGCGGCGCGGCTCACCCTCGACCGCCTCGCGGTCGGCCGCCTCGTCGAACGCTCGATCCCGGCGCTGGTGGTGCCGCGCGGCCAGATGAAGACCAACCTGCTCGGCATGAGCTTTCTCGACCGGCTGGAGAGCTGGGAGGTCCGCGCCGACCGGCTGATGCTGCGCGGCTATCCGTAGCGCATCCCCGCGCTACGCCACCAAAACCGTCGCCCGCGTTCGCACCAATGCCAGCGCGTCGCGCAGCACCTCGATCCCGGCATCGGGCTTGACGCCATGCACCGACAGGTGCCGGCGGAACGCGCGCGCCCCCGGCACGCCGTGGAACGCGCCGACGAAATGCCGCGTGATGGCGTGAAGCCTGACGCCGCGCGCCAATTGCCCGGCGATGTAGGGCACCATGGCCTCCAGCGCCGCGATCATGTCGTCATGCGGCGCGGTCGCGCCAAAAATATCGCCATCGACCGCGAGCAACCGCCACGGCTCCTGATAGGCGGCGCGGCCGAGCATCACGCCGTCGACGTGAGCGAGATGCCGCCGCGCCTCGTCGATGCCGCCGATGCCGCCGTTGATAATGATGCGCACGTTCGGCATCGCGGCCTTGAGGCGATAGACGCGGTCGTAGTCGAGCGGCGGAATGTCGCGGTTCTCCTTGGGCGACAACCCGTTCAGCCACGCCTTGCGGGCGTGGACGACGAGCGCGTCGGCGCCGGCCGCCACCACCGCGCGGGCGAGACGATCCAGCGCCGCTTCGGGATCTTGATCGTCGATGCCGATGCGGCATTTCACCGTGACCGGCACCGCGACCGCGCGCTTCATCGCACTGACGCAATCCGCGACCAGATCCGGCTCCGCCATCAGGCAGGCACCGAAGCGGCCGTCCTTCACCCGATCGGACGGGCAGCCGACATTGAGATTGATCTCGTCGTAACCGAAATCCTCGCCAATCTTGGCGGCGGCCGCGAGGTCGTCGGGGTCGGACCCGCCGAGTTGCAGCGCCACCGGATGCTCGCTTGCATCGAAGCCGAGCAGCCGCGCGCGGTCACCATGAATCACAGCGCCCGTTGTCACCATCTCGGTATAAAGCCGCGCCCGGCGCGTCAGCATCCGATGGAACACCCGGCAATGGCGGTCGGTCCAATCCATCATCGGCGCAACGGCAAAGACCGGAGCTTTGAAATAGCTCATTTTTTCTTTTTTATCAACATCTTGTATCATCAGATTTACGACTCGTTCGCGCTAGTTTTGGACCAAAAACGGCAGTTTCGTCACTAGATTTGGTCCCGTGGACCAAGTATAATCCCCGTGGACCAAGTCGGGAAGCGGGACATGGGCACCATCACGGCACGCAAGCGGAAAGACGGCAGCGTCGGCTATCGGGCGCGTGTACGGGTAATGCGGGATGGACAAACGTACCACGAGACGGAGACCTTTGACAGGCGGCCTACCGCAACGGCTTGGCTGAAACAGCGCGAGCGGGAGCTTGCGAAACCCGGCGTGATCGACCGCGTCAAGTCCGCCGATCCGACTTTGGCCAAAGCGATCGACCGTTACACCGAGGAGTCGATCAAGGAGATCGGCCGCACCAAGGCCCAGGTGCTGAAAGCGATCAAAAAGTTTGCGATCGCCGACATGGCATGTTCGACGATCAAGTCGAAAGATATTATCGAGTTTCTGCAATCGCTGACCAGTCAGCCACAGACCGTTGGCAACTACGCCAGCCATCTGGCTGCGATTTTCGCTATCGCGCGACCCATGTGGGACTATCAGCTCGACGATCGGGAAATGAAGGACGCAATTACAGTCGCGCGGCGCTTGGGCATTATCTCTCGCTCCATTCAGCGTGATCGTAGGCCGACGCTTGAGGAGCTGGATAAGTTGCTTGGGCACTTCATTGAGCGGCGCAAGCGTGCTCCCCAAGCCATGCCGATGCACAAGGTCGTCGTGTTCGCGCTCTTTTCAACTCGCCGGCAAGAGGAAATCACGCGCATTGCTTGGGAGGATTTTGAGAAAGAGCACAAGCGCGTGCTGGTGCGCGACATGAAGCATCCCGGCGAGAAGCTCGGCAACGATACCTGGGTCGACCTCCCTGCGGAGGCGATTCAGGTCATCGACAGCATGTCCAAGAAGAAGCCGGAGATATTTCCCTACTCCACCGATGCCATTACGGCCAACTTCACGCGGGCTTGCAAGCTGCTTGGCATCGAGGATTTGCATTTTCACGATCTCCGCCACGAGGGCATTTCGCGCCTGTTTGAGATGGGCTTGAATATTCCTCACGTCGCGGCGGTCAGCGGACACCGATCATGGGTGAGCCTCAAGCGTTACACCCACATTCGAGAGACGGGTGACAAATACGCTGGCTGGTCTGGTCTCCAAATGGCTATCAGCGCGGAGTGACACATCGAGGGCATCTGGGCATTGTCTTAGGACCGGGTCTGCCCAAATTGCCCTCTTGCCTTACGGAACGCCTTATCTGTCGCCATGAAGCGTTGGAGCATAGGGACAACGAGCTTGATGGGATCTGGCGCTGTGGTCTTGCCGCTGTCTTTCGCCAGTACCTCGGCATAGGCGGTCAGGTCCCGGTAAACCGCGCCGGGGAACTTGACCATGCGGTTGACGGGCTTGTCGTCCTCGATCGTGTCCAGCTTGAGCTTGGTCATGACGGCTCCTTCGCCACCCCGTAGGGCTGCAATATCAAGTCGCGATTGACGATCACGCGGACGGGAAAGCCCGGCCGGATGGTGAGCGTCGGCTGAATGTTGAGCTGGCGGCGGATGAGCTGGCGGCCGACATCGGAGGCGGTGTCCTGGCTGCTCTGGCGGATCGCGCGGGCGATCTCGTTCTCGTTGTTGCTGGCGCCGATCTCGGTGCCGACGCCGAGCAAGGTGGAGAGGATCGCCGCCCTGAAGAGTTGGCCCCAATGGTAATCGACGTCGTCCTCGAGCCCGGAATAGCCCTCGGCGTCGGCGCCCGGTTGCCGCTCCAGCACGATCGACGTGCCGTCGGGCATGATGATGCGATTCCACACCAGCAGCACGCGCGACTGTCCGAACGCGACCTGGCTGTCATACTGGCCGATCAGCCGCGCGCCTTGCGGGATGAGGAGCTGCTTGCCGGTCGGCGTGTCGTAAACCTGTTCCGTCACCTGCGCGGTGATCGTTCCGGGCAGATCGGATTTGATGCCGGTAATCAGCGCCGCCGGAATGACGGTGCCGGCCTGCACGACATAGGGCGACGCCTTTTCCTGCACGCGGTCGGGCGAGACGGTGCGCCGATCGACGGCGGCGTTGACGAAGGCGAGCTTGCGATCCTGCATGTTTTGCGCTGCGCCCGGATCGAGCGGCGGCGTCTCGGTCGGCAGCGCGAGGCCCGTCGCCGGATCGACCCGGCCAACGGCGGGCGCTGCGGCGGGTGCGACCGTCGCCTGCACGCCGCGGCTATCGGTGAAGACTTTCGCCACGCGCGCGGCTTCGATCTCAGCAAGGCGACGTTGTTCCTCCGGATCTGCGCGTGGCGTCCGGACGTCCGGCGGCACGACAGGACGCCCCTCTTCCTGCGCGCGCAGGATCGGCCTCCCAAGGTCGCCCGGCAGCGCGGGGCCGAGCTTGGGAATGCCGGCGTAGTCCTTCGGCAAGCCGGCGAGTCCATCCGCCGGCGTGCGGTTCTCTGTGTTGTAGAGTTCGGCCGGCGATTGGCTGGCGCGCCGGTTGGCGTCGAGCGCCCAGAACAGCGCGGCCATGATCGCGACGGCGCTGACGCCGCCGAGCGTGACGAGCACCTTGCGGGACAGGCGCGTGACGCGGGGTTGCTCGGGCCGCAAACGCAGTTCGGCGCGGATATCGGCGGGAGGCGGAGTTTGTGCGTCGGTCATCAGAACAACCTCGGGCTACGTCCTGGCCGGCCGTCGGTGCGCACGATGCGCACGCGCTTCTCGCTGTCCTTGTCACCCAGGCGCAGTTCTGCGGCGGCAAACAGACGATCGACGACGTAGTAATTCTGGCGGGCACGATAGTTGACCAGCTCGGAGTTGCCGGACGGTCCGATGACGAACAAGGGCGGCATCTCGCCCTGGCCGATACCTGAAGGGAACTCGATATAAACCTTGGCGCCATCGTCGAAGGCGCGCAGCGGCCGCCACGGCGCACCGTCACCCTCGATCTGATAGCGGAAGTTCAACTTCGAGATGTCGACGCCGCTGGCGACCGGCTGCGTCAACGCAGCCTGTTGGTTCTGCCGGCGCAGGGCGATCAACTGATCCTGCGGATACTGCCACGACACCGACGCCATATAGGTCTTCTCGGTCGAGCGCAGCTCCATGTGATAGGTGCGCAGGTTGGTGTTGATAACGAGGTTTGTCTGAAGGTCCGGCCGCGTCGGCTTGACGAGGATGTGGACCTGGGCGGTCTGGCCGGAGCCGCTGAGTGTATCGCCAACGATCCAGCGCACGGTGTCGCCGGCAGCGACGGGTCCGGCTCCGACAAGCTGTTCGCCCGGCTGGAGCGCGATGTCGGTCACTTGTCCGGGCGCGGCATAGACCTGATAGAGCGCGCCGAGGACGAACGGATAGACCTGCACGGCATTGATGAAGCCGTTGCGCACAGGCTGCATCCGCGCCGCTTCATTGGCCTGCGCGACGCGCTTCCTGGGATCGGCCGCTTCGGGACTCGTCTTCGCCGCGTTGACGGGTTTCAACTGGCCGGGCAACGGAAGCGGCTTCGGCAGCTCGACCACTTTCACCGGCCCAACCGGGTCGGCGCTGAGCACGGCGGGCGCGGCATCGTCGTAGTCGATGTCCGGCGGAATGAATTTGTTGGCGCAACCGGCGAGCGCCGTCGTTGCCAGCATCACGGCGACCAAGGCCGGCGCGACGTTCTTTCTTTTGTCCCCCATTACCCCATCTCCTTCGACCAGTTGATTGCGTTGACGAACACACCGAGCGGATTGGCGCGCAGCTTGTCGGCGGTGCGCGGCTGCTGGATCACGACGCTCAGGATGGCGGTCCAGCGTTCGGTGCCGGATAGCTGGCCGTTCTCGTAGTGGCGTTCCAGCCAGGCGATGCGGAAGCTCTCGGGCGAGGCTCGAATGACGCTGGAAATCTCCACGGAGATCTGCTGCTTGCCGACCTTGGTGAAGGGGTCGTTGCCACGCGCATAATCGTTGAGCGCGATCGCGCCGCGATCGGTGGTGTAGTCGTAGGCACGCAGCCAGTTTTGCCGCAGGATGACGGGATCGGACGAAATCGAACGGACCTGTTCGATGAAGCGCGCGAGGTGCCACGCGATCTGCGGATCGGTGGGCTTGTAGTCCGCAATGGCGGACGCGATCGCCTGCGCCTCGCCGAACTTGTCGACCTGAACCACCCACGGGACCACGGTGCCCTGTGTCGATTGCCAGACCAATGCGGCCGCGAAGCCGCCGGCAAGCGCCAGCGAGCCGAAGGCCATCAGCCGCCAGTTCTTCGCCTGAACGCGCGCACTACCAATGCGCTCGTCCCAGACCTGCGCGGCTTTGAGATACGGGGTTTCGGGTTCGGGCGTGCGCGCGTAGCGCACGGAGGGTCGGCGGAACAGATTCATTTGCGGTCATCCTGATCGAGAGAAACGGACATGGAGCCGCCGCCGTGGTCGCCGGAGCGCACGGCATGGGCGGCAGCAGTCGCGCCGTGGCTCATGGTCTGGCTGCGTTTCATGCGCGTGGCCCAGGCCGGCGGGGCGCCGGACGCACCCGCAGATGAGGCGGCCGCAGCGCCCGCGGATGCTTCACCCGCGGACTGCTCGCCCGTCG
This sequence comes from Xanthobacteraceae bacterium, assembly GCA_023954195.1. Classification (GTDB taxonomy): domain Bacteria; phylum Pseudomonadota; class Alphaproteobacteria; order Rhizobiales; family Xanthobacteraceae; genus 62-47. The sequence goes on along the minus strand of JAMLIK010000001.1, from coordinate 7,777 downwards.
TGGCAGCGCGGCCGGCGGCGTAACTCGATTTGATGGATGCCGCGGCGCGCGATGCGGCCTCCCGCACGGGACGCACAGCGGCGGATGCGCCAGCCTTCGCAATACCGCCGAAACCGCCGGCCACAGCACCCATGCCGCTCTGGCCGGATGCGCCGACGCCATACGCGCCCGACGTGCTGCCGGCGAGATAGGCGCCACCCCGCGCGGCGGCCGCGGTCATGCGTCCGCCGCTACCGATCGCACTCGCGGCACCGGAAATGCCCGCTGTCGCTCCCATGACGCCAGCCGCACCGATGCCGGCGGCAGCAAGGCCGGTGCCGACGGCGGCTCCCGCGCCGAGTTGCGGCGCCCCGGAGACAAGTCCGGTGGCGATGCCGGGACCGAAGATCGACAGGCCCATCAGCGAGAGCGCACCAAGCACGAGCGCCAGGGCGTCGGTGATGGTCGGTGTGCCGGAGAATCCGGTTGTAAACTCGCTGAACAGGCCGGAGCCGATGCCGACGATCACCGCGAGGACGAGAATCTTGATACCGGAGGCGACGATGTTGCCGAGCACCTTTTCGGCAAGGAAGGCGGTCTTGTTGAACAGCGCGAACGGAATCAACACGAATCCCGCGAGCGTGGTCAGTTTGAACTCGATCAGCGTGATGAAGATCTGGACCGCGAGAATGAAGAAGGCGATGAGCACGATCGCCCAGGCGATCATCAGCACCATGATCTGCACGAAGTTCTCAAAAAAGGAGATGTAACCCATCAGGTCGCCGGCGGCCTTGAGGATGGGATTGCCGGCGTCGATGCCGACCTGCGCGACACGACCCGGTTGAAGCAGCGTGTCGGCCGTCATCGACGATCCGCCGGCTTTGAGACCGAGGCCGCTGAAGGACTGGAAGACGATGCCGGCGAGCCGGTTGAAGTTGCCGATGATGAAGGCGAAGAAGCCGATATAGAGCGTCTTCTTGATGAGACGCTGCAACACGTCTTCATCGGCGCCCCAGGCCCAGAACAGGCCCGCGAGCGTGATGTCGAGCACGATCAGCGTGGAGGTGAGGAATCCGATCTCGCCGCTGAGCAGACCGAAGCCTGAGTCGATGTAGCGGGTGAAGGTTTCCAAAAAGCGATCGATGACGCCGGTGTTCATGGCAGCGATCGCCTCGTATTACCTTCAAGGAAATGACGGCGGCTGTCCGCCCATGCCTTCTTGCAACCGGCGTCGTCGAGCGCGGCCGCGCCGATCTCCCGGCAGCGGAGCAATTCGCTCGATGATGGTTCGACGCTCTGCGGCTGAACGGTTGCCGCGGGTGCTTCCTCGGTGGCATCCGGTCGCAGCGCGATGGCGCACGCCACCATAAGGACAGCGACGGCAAGGACGGCGATGACTCTGGCGGCGAGTTTCCAATTCATGTCGCCACCTCAGTCGTGGAACATGCGGACGGTGGTGGGGCTGTAGCTGCTTCCCGCCAGGAAGCGGCTGAACTGCTCGCGCGCCTGCTCCTGCGCCGCGGCCTGACGCGACTTTTCGAGAGCGTTGGCCCGGCCCTGCGCAGCCAGCATGGAGGTGAGGTCCGCGAGCTGGCTTGTCTGGACGCCGAGAAGCTGGTTGCCGGCCTGCGTTGCCTGGAGCACGCCGACGGCCGCTTGGCTGGAGCTGACCAGCGTGCTGGTTTGTGAGCGCGTGCTGTCGAGGTTCTGGACGGCGGTAGCGCCGGCCTTCAGCGAGTGCTCATAAGCCGAAAGCGATTGCTGCCACCGATCGCGTGCCGAGGCGATAAGCTGCGCATCGGACTTGCCAACCGCGAAGTTCTGGAAGGTCGACGAGAACTGTGACTCGATGTTGCTGACGTTGTAGGCGAGCCGCTCCGCCTCGCCCATCAGTCGCTTCATCTCGGCGAAGTTGCCCTCGATCTGCGACAGAACCGAGGTCGGCAGGTTGGCGAGCTGCTTCGCCTGGTTGATGAGCATCTGCGCCTGATTGGCGAGCGAGGTGATTTGGTTGTTGATCTGTTGCAGGGCGCGCGCGGCCGTCAGGACGTTCTGCGCGTAATTCGACGGATCGAACACGATCTGAGCCGAAGCCGGCACGGCAGCCAGTGTGATGCCGATGGAGAGTGCGCCGGCGGCGAGCGCGCAGCGCAGACAAACGGATCGGGACAATGCTTTCATGAGGGCGTCTCCTGTTCTGACGGTTCGATGGGAACGGGCTGGTCCGCCGTTGCGGACAGGTCGATGACGTTGGCGAGGTTGGGAACGAGGTCAGTCGCCCAGGCGAGGTCCTTGGCGTAGAGCCAGGCTTCGAGGAAATACGGCCGCGCGCCGTCGCGCAGCAGCTCGTCGATCAGCGCGTGCGCGGCCTTGTCCGACGATGCGCAAAGCGCCAGCGCGACGGAGCCAAGACCAAGCTCGAACAGCCGGTTGCCGCGGCGCGATTGGCAGTAGTAGTCGCGCTTCGGGGTTGCCCGCGCGATGATCTCGATCTGCCGGGCGTTGAGGCCGAAGCGCTCATAGACGGCGGTGATCTGCGGTTCGATCGCGCGCTCGTTGGCGAGGAAGATGCGCGTCGGGCAGCTCTCGACCAGGACCGGCGCGATCGGCGACGCCTCGATGTCGGCGAGCGACTGCGAGGAGAAGATGACGCTCACGTTCTTTTTCCGCAGCGTCTTGAGCCATTCCTTGATCTTGTCGGCGAAGCCGCCGTCATCGAGCGCGCGCCAGCCCTCGTCGATGATGAGCAGGCTCGGCCGTCCGTCGAAGCGCGCTTCGATGCGGTGAAACAGATATGAGAGGACGGCCGGCGCGGCCTTGGTGCCGACAAGCCCTTCGGTCTCGAAGGCTTGGACGGTCGCGCTGCCGAGATGCTCGTGCTCGGCATCGAGCAGCCGGCCATGCGCGCCGCCGACGCAATACGGCCGCAGCGCCTGCTTCAGCGCCGAGGACTGCAACAGCACGGTCAGGCCGGTGATGGTGCGTTCCTCGACCGGAGCGGACGCGAGCGAGGTCAGCGCGGCCCAGATGTATTCCTTGACGTCCGGCGTGATGGTGACGCCTTCGCGCAGGAGAATGTCGACCAGCCAGTCGGCGGCCCAGGCCCGTTCGGGAACGTGATGGATCAGCGCCAGAGGCTGGAGCGAGACGGAGGTGGATTGCGCATCGTCGGTGAGCGCGCCGCCAAGGTCCTGCCAATCTCCGCCCATCGCCAGCGTTGCAGCGCGGATGCTGCCACCGAAGTCGAAGACGAAGACCTGGCTCTTGCGATAGCGGCGGAACTGGAGCGCCATCAGCGCCAGCAGAACCGACTTGCCTGCGCCGGTCGGCCCCACGATCATGGTGTGGCCGACGTCGCCGACATGAAGCGCGAAGCGGAACGGGGTCGCGCCTTCGGTCTTGGCATAGAATAGCGGCGGAGCGCCGAGGTGCTCATCCTTCGTCGGCCCGGCCCAGACCGCCGACAGCGGCATCATGTGCGCCAGGTTGAGCGTCGAGATCGGCGGCTGGCGGACATTGGCGTAGGTCTGTCCTGGGATCGAGCCAAGCCAGGCTTCGATGGCGTTGACGCCTTCGACGATGCAGGTGAAGTCACGCGACTGAATGACCTTCTCGACCAGGCGCAGCCGCTCGTCGGCGATCGCCCGGTCAGCACCCCAGACCGTCACCGTGGCGGTGACATAGACTTCGCCGACCTGATCGGAGCCGAGGTCCTGCAACGCCGCGTCGGCGTCGGCGGCCTTGTTGGCGGCGTCGGTGTCCAGCAACACCGACGCCTCGTTGGTCATCACCTCTTTCAGGATCGCCGCGACTGATTTGCGCTTTGCAAACCACTGTCGGCGGATTTTCGTGACGAGGCGCGTCGCGTCGGTCTTGTCGAGCATGATCGCGCGCGTCGACCAGCGGTACACAAACGCCAAGCGGTTGAGGTCGTCGAGAATTCCGGGGAACGTCGTGGTCGGGAATCCGATGACGGTGAGCGTGCGGACGTGGAAATCGCCAAGCCGCGGCTCCAGCCCGCCGGCGAGCGGCTGATCGGCAAGCAGCGCGTCGAGGTGCATCGGCGTCTCTGGCAATCGTACCCGATGCCGCTTGGTCGAAATGGTCGAATGCAGGTAGGTCAGCGTTTCGCCGTCATCGAGCCAGTCGGCTTCCGGCACGAAGCCTTCGACCAGGTTGAGCACCCGGTCGGTGCGGTCGACGAAACTTTTCAGCAGCTCCCACGGATCGACGCCGCTATGTTCGCGGCCCTCGTAGAGCCAGGCTTCCAGGCGCGAGGCTTCCTCGGCCGGCGGCAGCCAGACGAAGGTGAGGAAGTAGCTCGACTCGAACAGGACGCCCGAATCCTCGAACTGCTCGCGTCGTTCGATGTCGAGAAGCGCCGACGCCGAGTCCGGAAACAGGCTTTCCGGATAGTCGGTGGCGGGATGGCGCTGCGCCTCGACGAAGATCGCCCAGCCGGAGCCGAGACGGCGCAGCGCATTGTTGAGGCGCGCGGTCGTGCCGACCAGCTCGGCCGGCGTGGCGCTATCGAGATCGGGACCGCGAAACCGCGCCGTTCGTTGGAACGATCCGTCCTTGTTGAGAACGACGCCCGGCGCGACCAAGGCGGCCCAGGGCAGGAAGTCCGCGAGCTGCGCGTTCTTTTTCCGATATTCGGCGAGGTTCAGCATGACTTGACCTCACACGTCCATATGCGCGGGATAGCGCAGGTGCCGCCGGCCGACGTCGACGAATTGCGCGTCCCGCTTGGCGGCCCACACGGCCGCGAAATGCCCGATCGCCCAGATGACGAGGCCCGCGATCCACAGGCGCAGGCCGAGACCGACCGCGCCGGCGAGCGTGCCGTTGGCGATGGCGACCGTGCGGGGCGCGCCACCGAGCAGGATCGGTTCGGTGAGCGCGCGATGAACCGGCGCGAAGAAACCGCGAACGTCTTCCTCCATCAGACCAGCGCTCCGCCGCCGAAGGAGAAAAAGGAGAGGAAGAAGGAGCTGGCCGCGAAAGCGATCGACAGGCCGAAGACGATCTGGATCAACTTGCGGAAGCCGCCGCCCGTGTCACCGAAAGCCAGCGTCAGGCCCGTGGTGATGATGATGATGACCGCCACGATCTTGGCGACCGGACCCTCAATGGAGGTGAGGATCTTCTGAAGTGGCTCCTCCCAGGGCATGGAGGAACCTGAGGCATGGGCCGGCGCCACCATCAGCAGCGTGATCGTGGCAAACGCCGTCGCTTCCGCGGCGCGGCGGCGAATACGAGACAAGGCAAGTCGGGTCATTCACAGTCTCCTTGCGAGGGGTGTTGGGATGAGAGCAGCGCGTTAATCGTGCGGTAGTCGCCGGTGGCCGGATCGAGCCCGTCGACATGGGCGATCTCGGCGAGGCGGCGTTCGGCCCCGCGGCCGGACAGGACGGCGACGATGTCGATTGTCTCGGCAATCAAGGCACGGGGCACGGTGACGACGGCCTCCTGCACGAGCTGCTCCAGCCGGCGCAGCGCGCCGAGCGCGGTGTTGGCGTGGATGGTGCCGACCCCGCCGGGGTGTCCGGTCCCCCAGGCTTTGAGCAGGTCGAGCGCTTCGCTGCCGCGTACCTCGCCGACCGGAATACGATCGGGACGCAGGCGCAGCGACGACTTCACGAGATCAGAGAGCGAGGCGATGCCGTCTTTCGTGCGCAGGGCGACAAGGTTCGGCGCAGGACACTGCAACTCGCGGGTATCCTCGATCAGCACCACGCGATCGGAGGTCTTCGCCACCTCCGCCAACAAGGCATTCGTCAACGTCGTCTTGCCGGTCGAAGTCCCGCCCGCGACGAGGATGTTCTTGCGCCGCTCGACCGCGAGCCTGAGCACGTCGGCCTGCGCCGCGGTCATGATGCCGGCGGCAACGTAATCGGACAAAGTGAACACGGCTACGGCCGGCTTGCGGATGGCAAAGGTGGGCGCCGTCACCACCGGAGGAAGCAACCCCTCGAAACGCTCGCCGGTCTCGGGCAGCTCGGCCGAGACGCGCGGCGAGCCGGGATGCACCTCGGCGCCGACATGATGAGCGACCAGGCGCACGATGCGCTCGCCATCGGCCGGGATCAGCACGTCGTCGGTCGCGACAAGACCCTCACGCAGCCGATCGACCCACAGCCGGCCATCGGGATTCAACATCACTTCGACGATGGCAGGGTCTTCGAGGTAGCGGGCGATCGCCGGGCCGAGCGCCGTGCGCAGCATCCGCGCGCCGCGCGATAAACCTTCATTGCCGTGACGATGCGCCGACATACTGCCCCCATTCCAACCATCCGCGAGACGGTCGGATGGCGACGGGGACAATCAAGAAAGGCAGGAATGACGTGTGGGCAACAGGATTTATTTGAAAGCTCGTAGTGCGTCGTAGCTCATCGTAGGCCATCGAAAAAATACTTGAAATATTCGGAGCCGCGCACGGCGTCGGATGCTGCCTGAGAACAGATCACGGCCGAATCAACATGGCCTCTTTGAGAGCATTGCGCAGCGTATTCAGCACCGGATTGATGTTGTCCGGCTTCCAGCACACGATATAGCCGAGCCGCGTGGCGCCGTTACCGTCATGCAGGGGCCGGAAGACGACGCCGAGCCCGGTCAGGCCCGATGCGGATTCGCATTGCAGGCTGATGCCCTTGCCGCTGCCGACTTCGCTCAGGATATTATCGCGGTTGAGACGGAGGGTGTCGATCTCTGGATGATCCGACGGCGCCGCGAGATGGCGGAGCAGGATGTTACGGATATCGGGACCGGGATCGTGATGGCTGATGAGAAATCGTTCGCCTTTCAGCTCCGGCCAATAGACAACGGGTTTGTCCGCAAGGCGATGGCCTTGAGGCAATGCCACCATGAGATGCTCCGACCAAAGGGCGAGAGAATCGAGAACCTCACACTTGCCGGTGTCGCCCAGGATGATCGCGGCATCGACCCGTCCGGAATGAAGACCGGCGATGATCTCGGCGAATGGCGCTTCGAGCAGTTCAAGATCGATGTCTGGATAGCGTTCGCGAAAGTCGTCGATGAATGTGCGCAGCGCGCCTTGCGAGAGCGACTTGTACAAACCGACAATGATCCGCCCCAGCATGCCGGCGCCACTCGCTCTCGCACGCTCGGCAAGACGGTCGAAATCCTCGATGATGCGTCGCGCATCAACCACGAACGCCTCGCCGGCCGGCGTGAGACGTGCGCCTGCCGTCGATCGAATGAACAACTTGACCTTAAGCTCGTCCTCGACCTCTTTAATACGCTTGCTGATGATCGGCTGCCGGACATTGAATTCGTGCGCTGCGGCGCTAAAGCTACCGTTGCGAGCACTGGCGACGATATAGTGTAAGTGGCGCAAGTCCACTCGCCTTCCCCCATCATGGTACTGATCCTACCGCGCGGCTTTGCGCGGCGCGCGAACTACCAGGTCGCGCGTCTGGTCCAGCAACAATTCGTCCGTGGCAGGAATTGCACTGAGCAGATCGACGCGCCGAGTGATCCCCGCGGCAGATTTAAACACAGCGCCGAGCGTATTATTGAGGTGACTTCCAAGGCGAGCACGTCCGCGCGATCTGGGCCGGAAAAGAGGAAGCAGATGTCTAAAGAATTACCGAGTGTCATGACTGCCAAGGACTCCTAATTAGCTCGGGACTGCTAGAGCATTTTTTGGCGTGTTGACTTGTTGACGCTCACCACCACAGCATGGGCGATGACCTTACTATCACGCTACAGCTTCCTTGACTTACAGGCACGTTTGAGGAGCGCGAAAGTGTCGCGTGCGCCGGTCAGGTTGAAA